>NZ_JAEKFF010000001.1:0-3885 GCF_016650715.1 Pseudomonas sp. TH39(2020)
CTCCTCCCCGCCTGAATGCACCGAGCGTGACTCAACCATCGACCACCTCATCCAGCGTTGCTACGCGCTCCGGCTGTTCTCGCCAGCGACGGACGACACCCAGTTCGATATCGAACATATCCAGCACCCTGCCTACGGTGTGATCGACCATGTCTTCCAGGCTGGTCGGCTTGGCATAGAACGCTGGCACTGGCAGCGCGATCACTGCACCGAGTTCGGCCAACTCGGTCATGCTGCGCAGGTGATTGCGGTGCAGTGGCGTCTCGCGAACCATCAGCACCAGGCGCCGGCGTTCCTTGAGCACCACGTCGGCGGCGCGGGTCAGCAGTGTTGAGGTCACGCCGCTGGCAATTTCCGACAGACTGCGTATCGAACACGGCGCGATGATCATGCCCATGGTTTTGAACGAGCCGCTGGCAATTGCCGCGCCGATGTCCTGATTGACGTAGCTGACGTCCGCAAGGGTTTTGATCTGAGACCAGGACATCTCGGTTTCATGGGCCAAAGTAATCAGCGCAGATTTGCTGACCACCAGATGGGTTTCAATCGGCGTGTCGCGCAACAGCTCCAGCAGACGCACGCCATAAACGGCGCCGGAGGCACCGGAAATTCCTACGATCAGACGCTGCGGTCGGGTATTACTGGGAGCGCTCATGGTCGCCTTCCTCTATCGGACCTTCTTTGTAGAAATGGATGGTGTCGAGTGCGGTGGTCATGGTTTTGCCGATCATCTCGATGAACAGCATTGCCGCCGGGGTCAGTGGTCGACGGGCATCGTGCACACAGACCATGCGCCGACTGATCCCCGGCGCGGCCAGCGGATAGGCGCGCAACGCGCCTTCGTGCAATCCGCGATGCAGGACGGTTGCCGGCAGCACGCTGACCCAGTCGCTGCGACGCAAGAAGTCCTCGATGACCGCCAGATCATCAACCTCCAACTGCGGGGTGACTTCAATCCCCTGGGCGGCAAGGTGTTGGTCGATCACCCTGCGCAACCCGTGACGACGCGAGGGCAGCACCAGTTTGAACCCCGCCAAACTGGCCAACGGCAATGGCAACGCTCCGTTGAGGCGATTGGCTGCACCGGTGGCGACCAGTAACTCCTCATCGAAGATGTCGTGGCCGATCAGGTGCTCATGCTGGAAGCTTTGGTTGATGACCGCGAAATCCAGCACGCCGGTCAGAACCTTCGCGATCAGTTCCTGGCTGTAGCCCGAGGTGACGCACAGCTCGACCTGCGGATGATGCTCGACGAAATGCGCCAAGGTGCTGGCCAACGCGTTGTTGGCGGCAGACGCGATCAACCCGGCGCTGATGCGTCCACCGATCTGGCCGCTACGGTCGATCAGGGCCTGACGCGCCGCCAACAGTTGGCCAAGGATCGGCATGAACAAGCGATAAGCCTGATCTCCGGCCTCGGTCGGCGCCATGCCCTTGGAGCTGCGCTCGAACAATGTCTGCCCAAGTTCTTCCTCAAGCCTGGCGATCTGCATCGACAACGCCGGTTGCACGATATTCAAGCGCTGTGCAGCCCGGGTGACGGAGCCCTCCTCGTAGAGGCAGGTAAAATACTTCAGATGGCGCAGCTCCATAATCACCCTCGCGTTCGCGCTCAACTGAGCGTGCCGACGTTCTGATAAATGTGTTTGAGCTCGCTGAAATCCAGCAGTGCATCCACGCCATGCAAGCGCCCCAGACCGCTCTTTCGGTAGCCACCGGTTTCCGCCTCGGCGAACAATTTGTTGTGGTCGTTGAGCCACACCGTACCGTTGCGCAGTGCCCGAGCGACACGCCAGGCGCGAGCGCCCTGCTCGGTCCAGACACTCGCGGACAGACCGAACTCGGTATGGTTGGCGCGCGCTACAGCCTCGGTCTCGTCTTCGAAGGACTCCAGTACCAGCAACGGGCCAAAAATTTCTTCCTGACAAAAGAATGCGCTGCTGTCGCGATGGGCGATCAGCGACGGCGCGAGAAATGCGCCTTTGTTCAGTTCACCTTGCGGGCGACCACCGGCCAGCAGCACTTCGTCACAGCTGTCCAGCGCATCACCAATGCGTCGCTCGACGCTGTCCCGGGATTGCCAGTCGATCAGCGGTCCCATGTTCGTCACTGGATCGAGGCCATTACCCAGGCGGATCTGCCCCAGTGCGGCGCTCAGCGCGGTTTTCATTTCGGCGAAACGACTGGCATGCACCAGCACGCGCCGGGCGGCAGTGCATTGTTGGCCAGAGATAATGGTGGCCGCCGCTGCCAGTTTCGGCGCGATGGCGGCAATATCGGCATCTTCAAAGACCAGGCAGCAAGATTTTCCGCCCAGTTCCAGAGAGAGCTTTTTCATGGTCGTCGCAGAGTCGCGCATGATGCGCTGGCCGGTAGCGGTCGAGCCGGTGAAGCTGAGCACATCCACCCGCGGCGAAGCCACCAAATGTGCTGCCCCGGCATGCCCGCTCTCCGCGAACAGATTGACCGCCCCTGGCGGTAGGCCTGGTAACGCGAACAGCGGTTCGAGCATCGCTGCGTTGAACAGCGCGGTTTGCGGCGCGGGTTTGATCACCACCGTGCAACCCGCCGCGATCGCCGGCGCCAGAGCACGCACCAGCAGCACCGCCGGGGCATTCCATGGAATGATCAGCCCGGCCACCCCGGCGGGTTCGCGCAGCATGCTGGAGAACTCACCGGGCGCCACTTCGAGCATGTGCCCCGGGTTGTGCCGAGCCAGGCCGGCGTAATAAAGAATCTCGGAAATCGCCCCGCCGATCTCCCCTCGGGACTGCGCCAATGCCTTGCCGTTCTCACGGGTCAGCAACTGCGCGAGTTGTTCCTGACGCGCCTTCAGGCCGGCAGCCCACTCCAGTAATAGCTGCTGACGCAGGCGTGGATTCTGCGCCCATTGCGGGTCGTCGAAGGCTCGGGCGGCCGCTGCCACCGCTGCTTCAGCTTCGGCCTCGCCGCCGTCGGCAAAGCACCCGATCAGCTCTCCGTTTGCCGGGTCGAGACTGTCGGTCCAACGATCCGCAGCGGTCCATTGTCCATCGATGAAGTGTTGGCTTTGCATGAATCCTCCTTGAATCAATGGGTCACCGAACCGCCGTCGACCACAAGGGTCTGGCCGCTCATGAAATCACTGTCGGTGCCGGACAGAAACAGCAGCGCGCCAATCAGATCCTGCGGCACCGCTTCGCGTTTGATGCAACGGCTGGCAATGTTGTTGCGCACGATATCCCCGGCCCACGCGGCATTGGCCTGAACGTTGGCGCTCATGGTCAGGCCGGGCGCCAGGCAGTTGCAGCGGATGCCGGCGTCGCCTACTTCGCGCGCGATCGAACGTGTCAGGGCAATCACCGCGCCCTTCGACGCGACATAAGCCGCCATCATCGGCGCGCCTTTGAAAGCCGTTGCGGAGGCAATGTTGACGATCTTGCCGTAGCCCTGACGGCGCATCACCGGCATTACCGCCTTCGCGCACTCGAAGGAACCGCGCACGTTGACCGCCATGATCCGGTCCCATTCCGCCGAGCTGGTCTGCTCGAACGGTTTGAGTTCCAGGGTGGCGAACAAGGCGGCGTTGTTGATCAGCACGTGCACACCGCTGAACTGCGCCACGGCTTCCTCGACCATGGTTTGCACCGCGACACCGTCGGTCACGTCGCAAGCGATTGCCACGGCCGTACCGCCCTTGTTGCGGATCGCGGCAGCGGTTTCGGCAGGCGCCTTCAAATCGCAGAGCACCACCTTCGCGCCCTCGGCCGCCAAGGCCTGGGCATAAGTGGCACCAATGCCTTGCGCGGCACCGGTAATGATCGCGACTTTTCCATTCAATCTGCTCATTGCGTTTTCCTTTACTTGAAGTTGCCTTGGGTTTCCGGAATTACCACGCTGCCGATT
>NZ_JAEKFF010000002.1:0-545841 GCF_016650715.1 Pseudomonas sp. TH39(2020)
GATCACCAGGCATTATTTCCATGGCCCATCACCTCAGCCTGACGGTGGTCGCCGAAGGCGTGGAAACGGCGTCTCAGGTGGATTTCCTGAAGGGCAGTCGCTGCGATATTTTTCAGGGGTATTACTTTGCCAAACCGATGCCCTATGCAGAAATCGAAGCGTTCCTGAGCCAACCCGCATCCCATCCCTGACCGGCAGTTCTGCCGGGTCCCAGGCCTGAAAATCAGACGCAAAGGCAAATTTTCAGACTCCCGCGCAGAACTCCCTCTCCCCAGGCAAGGCGCTCCCTGCGCCTTTCTCACACACTCGGCTCTAACGCTATCGCGCTGCAATACAACAAGAGCCGCGAAAAAATGACTAGTTTAGAACCTGCTACCGAAAGCCAGACCGGCCACATTGGCGCCCGTCAGACCCGTGTCGAGGACGCCGCATTGTTGCGTGGCCTGGGCTGCTATGCCGATGACGCTGCGATCCCTCCGGGCACGCTACATGCGGCGATCATCCGTTCACCCCACGCTCATGCGCGGATTACCTCGGTGGACTTTTCCAGAGCGCTGCTGATGAAAGGCGTGCACGGCGTGCTGGTCGGCGAAGACGTCAAACGCTGGGCGCTGCCGTTTCCGGTGGGTGTGCGTCAGCCGATGGAGCACTGGTGCGTCGCCGTCGACAAGGTGCGTTATGTCGGAGAGCCGGTGGCCGTGGTGATCGCTGAGAGCCGCTACCTGGCCGAGGACGCCATCGAAGGTGTGCGCGTTGAATACGAGCCGCTGCCCCCGATCATCGATCCTGAACTGGCCACCGCCGAACAGGCGCCGATCCTGCACGAAGCTGTCGGCAGCAACGTGGTCAACGAACGGCGCTTTCGTTATGGCGAACCGGAGCAGGCCTTTGAACAGGCGCCGCACAAGGTCTCGCTCAAAGTGAAGTTTCCGCGCAGTTCCTGCACACCCATTGAATGCTATGTGGTGCTGGCTCAGTACGAGCGCGCCACCGGCATTTATGACGTGCTGGCCAATTTCCAGGGCCCCTATGCGTTGCACACGGTCATGGCCCGGGCGCTGAATGTGCCCGGCAACCGCTTGCGTTTGCGCACACCGAAAGATTCCGGCGGCAGCTTTGGCATCAAGCAAGGGGTTTTCCCTTACGTGGTGATGATGGGCCTGGCGTCACGCAAGGTCGGCGCACCGGTGAAGTGGGTCGAGGACCGTCTGGAACATCTTGCAGGGGGCTTCTTCGGCGACCAATCGGGTGACCGAAATTGAAGCGGCGGTAGAAGCAGATGGCCGCATTACCGCTTTGCGTTATGACCAGATCGACGATTGTGGTGCCTACCTGAGAGCACCCGAACCGGCGACGTTCTACCGCATGCACGGCAACCTGACGGGGGCCTATGCAATCCGCAATTTGCAAGTGCGCAACCGGGTGGTGCTGACCAACAAAACCCCTTCAGGCCTGAACCGTGGTTTTGGTGGCCCGCAGGTGTATTTTGCCCTGGAGCGGCTGCTGCAACACATCGCCGTGCAGTTGAAGCTTGATCCGTTGGACGTGATCCGCCGCAACCTGGTGCCGGCCGATGCCTTCCCTTATCGCGCGGCCGCCGGTGCGTTGCTCGACTCCGGCAATTACCAGGCAGGCATTGCCTTGGCGGCGGCTGATGGCGGTCTCGACGAGTTGCTCAAGCGTCGTGATCAGGCGCGTGCCGAAGGCCGAATCTATGGCATCGGTTATGCCGCCGTCATCGAACCCTCGATTTCCAACATGGGTTACATCACCACCGCGATGACGCCCGAAGAGCGACGCAAGGCCGGTCCGAAAAACGGCGCTGTCGCAACCGCAACCATCAACGTCGGCCCGCTGGGTGACGTCAGTGTGCACGTGTCCTCGGCACCGCAAGGGCAGGGCCATCAAACCACGGTCGCTCAGGTCGTCGCCGAAGTGCTCGGGGTTGCGCTGGAATCCATCGTGGTCAACGTCGAACTGGATACCCAGAAGGACGCTTGGTCGATTGCCTCGGGCAACTATTCCAGCCGTTTTGCCGGTGCTGTGGCTGGTGCCGTCTACAAGGCAGCGCTGAAGATCCGTGATCGCCTCGCCGCGATTGCCGCCGAGCAATTGCAGGCCTGTCCCGAGGATATTCGTTTCGCGGGCGGCAAGATTTTTGTGGTCAATGGCGGGGCGGTGGCGCCATTCCATCGGATTGCCGGTGCGACCCACTGGTCGCCGGGCCTGCTGCCGGAAGGTGAAAGCGGCGGTCTGCGCGAAACCGCCTTCTGGAGCCCGCCGCAATTGGTGGCACCGGACGACCAGGATCAGGTCAATAGCTCGCTGTGCTACGGCTTTGTCTTCGACATCTGTGGTCTGGAAATCGACCGCATGACCGGCGAGATCCACATCGATCGCTACGTCACCTGCCATGACGCTGGCCGCCTGCTCAACCCGGCGTTGGTCGATGGCCAGATTCGTGGTGGCTTCACCCAAGGCCTCGGCGCGGCGCTGATGGAAGAATTCGCCTACGGCGAGGACGGCAGCTTCCTCTCCGGGACCTTCGCCGATTATCTGGTGCCGACCGCACCGGAAGTGATCGAACCGGTGATCCTGCACATGGAAACGCCATCGCCATTCACCCCACTGGGCGCCAAGGGTGTAGGCGAGGGCAACAACATGAGCACGCCGGTGTGCATCGCCAACGCGGTGGCCGACGCCCTCGGTCGCTCGGACATCCGTCTGCCACTGACACCCTCGAAAGTACGCACGCTGATCGGCATCGACGAGCCGCCACGGCCCGCCGGCATGGAGCCCGATGAAAGCCTGGACGCGGCAGCTGCCGGTGGACCGGCACTGCGGGCCAACGACTCGGTGGTGATCCCTGCGTCGCCGCAACAGGTCTTCGATACCTTGCTCGACCCGCAGACGCTGGCGGCGATCATTCCCGGTTGCCACGACCTCGTGCTTGAAGGCGAAAACCGTTACCGCGCAGACGTCACCGTCGGCGTCGGCATGATCCGTGCGCGCTTCGAGGCCAAGGTTGCCTTGAGTGATCTGGACCCGCCGCATTCGTTGCGTCTGTCCGGATCCGGCAGCAGTTCGATGGGCTCGGCCCAGGGCCAGGCCAAGGTGCGTTTCGTCGAACTGGAAAATGGCCATACACGCCTGGAATACCAATACCAGGTGGCGGTCAGCGGCAAAGTTGCCGCGGTCGGCGGCCGTATGTTGCAAGGGGCCTCGAAAGTGATCATCGGACAAATCTTTACTCGCCTGTCGCAACGGGTCAGTGGCCAAGCCATCTCCACCGGCTGGTGGGCGCGCCTGCGTGCTTCGCTTGGCGCGCTGTTTGGCAAGGGAGGTGCGCAATGAAACCGGCTGCTTTCGACTACGTTCGGGCTGACACCCGTCGTCAGGTGGTTGAGTTGCTCGCCGAGTACGGCCAGGAAGCTCGCATCATCGCCGGTGGCCAATCGCTGATGGCGGTGCTGAACATGCGCCTGGCCCAACCCAAGTTGCTGATCGATATCAATCATGTGGCTGAGCTGGCCTATATCGAACTGCGCAAGGATTGCCTGGCGGTAGGTGCCGGGGTACGACAGGCGCAGTTGCTGGCGCGTTCGACCCTGATGGACGAGGTGCCTTTATTGGCACTGGCGATGCCCTGGATCGGTCACTTCCAGACGCGTAATCGCGGCACAGTCTGCGGTTCGGTGGCTCATGCCGACCCGAGCGCCGAGTTGCCGCTGTGCCTGGTGACGCTGGGCGGCGAGATCGTTCTAGAGTCGAAAAAAGGCAAGCGCATCGTCAAGGCTGCCGACTTCTTCCAAGGCATTCTCACCACCGACAAGCGTGCGGATGAACTGGTCGTCGAGGTGCGTTTTCCGCTCAAGCGCGAAGGCATCACCTATCGCTTCCGCGAAATCGCCATGCGCCACGGCGACTTTGCAATTGTCTCCCTGGCCGCGGCCATCGGCACGGACCAGGTCGAACTCGGCATCGGCGGGGTCGCCGACCGTCCGCAACGTCGCAGCCTGCCTCGGGGTGCGGCGCTGCCAGACGCGCTCAATCAAACCGCCTGGTCGCTCGATGCACAGGACGACGTGCAGGCCAGCGCTGCCTATCGCCGCCAACTGATTCGCGAGCTGGGTCATCAGCTGATCGAAGGAGTCTGAACATGCGTGTAACTGCCGACCAAACCTTTCCGATTCGCCTGGAACTCAATGGCCGCTCTCGCGAAGCACTGGCTGAACCGCGGACCCAACTCTGCGACTTCCTGCGCCACGACCTCGGTGCCACCGGTGTCCATGTCGGATGCGAACACGGTGTCTGCGGTGCCTGCACGGTGCTGGTGGACGGAGTCGCCATGCGTTCCTGCCTGATGCTCGCGGTACAGGGGCACGAGCGGCGTATCGAGACCGTCGAGTCCCTGGCCGACGACGACACACTGAGCGACCTGCAACAAGCCTTTCGCCGTCATCACGCCTTGCAGTGCGGCTTCTGCACTGCGGGCATTCTCATGTCCTGCGTGGATTTCCTCGAACGGGTACCCAACCCGGACGAGACCCAGGTACGCGACATGCTTTCGGGGCATTTATGTCGCTGCACGGGCTACACCGGCATCGTCCAGTCCGTGCTCGAAGTAGCTGCCCAGCGCCAAACGAACAAAGGGGAATAACAATAATGTTCGATCTCGGACGCAGCTTCCTAGCTGCCGTTGAACGCCGACCACACGCCGTGGGGGTCAGTGACGGTGCGTTGAAGAAAACCTATGAAGACTGGTTCGTCGATATCCAGAACGCAGCTCGGGGCTTGCAACGCCTCGGGCTGCAGCGGGGTGACCGACTGCTGGTAGCGATGCAGAACCGCTGGCAGATGGCGACTCTGCATTGGGCCTGTCAGTTTGCGGGCATCGTCATGACCCCGTTGAACTGGCGCTCGACTGCCGATGAGCTGGGCTACTGCATCGAAGATGCACAAATCCGTGCACTGGCTTACGACGACTCGACGGTGGCCGCGGTGGCCGGTTGCAGCGCCGCCACAAGGCTGCCACGGATTGCCGCCGGTCTGCGTGCCGCCGACACCGACCTGAGTTTCGAGGAACTGTGTTCGCAGACCCCGTCCGGAATCATTTTGCAGGCCGACGCCGAAGACTTTTCACTGCTGCTGTACACCTCCGGCACCACCAGCAAGCCCAAGGGGGTGCCCCGTCGGCACCGTTCCGAACGCGCCGCGGCGGTTGCCCACGTAGCGCAAAACCTCTACCGCCAGAGTGAATGCACGCTGGGTGTCATGCCGCTTTACCACACCATGGGCGTGCGCTCGTTGCTGTCCATGGCGCTGATCGACGGGCATTTTGTCTGTGTGCCGAAGTTCGACGTGGAAGCCACGCTGCAGGCCATCGAACGGGAAAAGGTCACCAACCTATACCTGGTGCCGACGCTCTACCACATGCTCATCGAACACCCGGCCTTTGCCCGCGAGCGAGTCGCCAGTGTGGAGAAAATCGGCTTTGCCGGTGCACCGATGAGCGACGGCTTGATGCGTCGCGTCGAGCAAGCGTTCCAGCCGCAATTGTTCGTCAATCATTACGGCAGCTCGGAGATTTACACCTTCACCATCGACCAGCAAGCCAGCCGCAAACCCGGTTCGTCAGGGCGCAGCGCAATGAACCAGCGAGTGCGGGTGGTGCCGATCGATGCTGAAACGGTGGACGTGCAGGTCAACCCATTGGAGGAGGGCCAGATCATCGCCGACCTGGCGAGTGACGAGGCGTTCGAAGGCTACCTGAACCGCCCCGAAGCGACCGCCAAGGCGTTGCGTGACGGATGGTATTTCACCGGTGACATCGGCTACTTCGATCTGGAGGGCGATCTGTTCGTCACGGGACGCGTCGATGACTTGATCATCACCGGTGGCGAAAACGTCAGCCCGGCGGAAATCGAAAACATGCTCTCTCTGCACCCGGCAGTGGAAGAAGTGGTGGTGGTCGGTCTGCCGGACGAGCAGTGGGGCAAGATCATTGCTGCGTTTATCAAGCTGCGCGCCGAGGTCTCGGAATGCGACCTCGATGCCCATTGCATCGCTTCGGGCCTGGCCAAATTCAAGCGGCCACGGCGTTACCAGTTCATCGATCAGATTCCCAAATCTCCAGTTGGCAAGGTCCTGCGGCGCGTGCTGCTGGCCCAATTTCAGGAACAGGCCTTGAAGGCCATCAGCTAATCATTCAGAGGACACTCCCATGCAACAACAAGCGATCCAGCAATTTCTCGACACTCAGTTCGATGGCTTCCAGGTTGAAGTCGATGTGTCCCGCGAGCGCGCTGACATCATCCTCAACCGGGCGCCGTTGAACGTCATTTCCATGGGGCAGCGCGATCAACTGCGCCTGGTCTTCGAAGCCCTCGACGCACACAAAGACGTTCGCGTCATCGTGCTGCGCTCGGTAGGTGAACACTTCTCCAGCGGCGGCGACATCAAGGGCTTCCTCGAAGCGTCGCCGGAGCACGTTTCGAAGCTGGCCTGGAACGTCGCGGCACCGGCACGTTGCGAAAAACCGGTGATCGTTGCCAACCGTGGTTACACCTTCGGCGTCGGTTTCGAACTGTCCCTGGCCTGCGATTTCCGCATTGCTTCGCAAACCACTCGCTACGCCTTGCCTGAGCAGAACCTGGGTCAGATCCCGGGCTCGGGTGGCTCCGCACGCCTGCAGAAAATCATCGGCATCACCCGCACCAAACACATGGTGATGCGCGCCAAACGCATCACGGGCGACCAGGCCTATGCCTGGGGTATCGCAACCGAGGTCGTGCCGGATACCGAACTGGAAAGCACCGTCGATGCGTTGGTCGATGAACTGCGCCGCTTCTCGCCGCTGGCTCAGCGCACGGCGAAAAAACTGATCAACGACAACGAAGATGCGCCGCTGACCGTCGCGATCGAAATGGAAGGTCACTGCTACAGCCGTCTGCGTAGTTCCAAGGACTTCAAGGAAGGCGTCGAAGCGTTTCACAGCAAGCGTACGGCCGTGTTCACCGGCGAGTAAATGCGTACCGGCGAGCAGGCCCGGGAGCACGTCGGCAACGGCGTGCGCCCCTACGGAGCAGGGCCTGCCGCCCCTTCAATGCAACTGAAAGGGCACATCAAGGTATCACCGCTGACCTGCTGATTACCCGCAACCCGCGCACCGGGATGCAGAACGTTTCGATTCACCGTTTGTGTGAGGCAACCATGACCACGACAACAACAATAACTGCATCACCCACCAGCGCCGCTATCGATACACCGCAGATTCCACCGGGCAAGGCCTTGCTTGCGGCATTTGCCTCGACATTCGGCTGGGCGCTGGATTTGTTTGACCTGTTCATTCTGCTCTATGTGGCGCCGATCATCGGCCGCCTGTTCTTCCCCTCGGACACCCCGACATTGTCGCTGGCTGCGGTATATGCCTCGTTCGCCGTGGCCTTGCTGGTGCGTCCGCTGGGCTCGGCGATCTTCGGCGCGTATGCCGACAAACACGGCCGCAAGCGTGCGTTGATGGTGTCGATGGTCGGCGTCGGTATTTCCACTGCACTGTTTGGCGCGTTGCCGACCATTCACCAGGTCGGGGTATTGGCCCCGATACTGTTTTTGGTATTGCGGGTGATTCAGGGCGTTTTCGTTGGCGGCATCGTCGCCTCCACTCACACCATTGGCACCGAATCCATCTCGCCGCGCTATCGCGGATTGATGTCCGGGTTGATCGGTGGCGCCGGCGCCGGCATGGGCGCGCTGTTGGCGTCAGTCACTTATCTGGTGTTGTCGGAGATTTTTACCGGGGAAGAATTTGACGTCTGGGGCTGGCGCTTCATGTTCTTCTGCGGCCTGCTCAGCACGTTTTTCGGTCTGGTGATGTTTCGTTACCTGGAAGAAACCCCGGTCTGGCAGCAACTGCAACAAGCCCGCAAAACCAAGGGGCCGGCAATAGTGGTCGTGTCGCCACTCACGCGTCTGTTCGGTCGCGAGTATCGCGGCGTGATGCTGGTCAATCTGCTGATTACGTTTGGAGGCGGTGCCACGTATTACCTGGCCTGCGGTTATTTGCCGACATTGCTCAACGTGGTCGCCAAAGTGCCCCATACGCAGACTTCGCAGATGCTCATGTACGGGTCGGTGGCGACAATTGTCGGAGCACTGGCCTTCGGCTACCTGAGTGACCTGATCGGTCGCAAGAAGACCTTTATGCTGCTGGGTGTGCTCAACCTTGTGAGCTTGCCGATGATGTTCCTCGGTGTCGCCGAGCCAGGCTCGCTGACCCGCACTGCGCTGTATTGCGTGGGCATCGCCTTCATGGGCGGGGCGATCATCGCGCCGATCCTGATCTTCCTCAACGAGCGCTTTGCCACCGAGCTGCGCGCCAGCGGCACCGGGTTGTCCTGGAACATCGGTTTCGCCCTCGGCGGAACCATGCCGACCTTTGTGTCCCTGGTCAGCAGCAGCCCGGCGCAGATCCCCATGGTGCTGGCGATTTTCGCTGCCGGGCTGTCGGTGATCTACCTGATTGGCAGCGTGGTGATTCCAGAAACCCAAGGCAATTTCAAATAAAGGCGGGCAGGCGCTCCAGGAATTCGCAGATCAGTTGCAAGGTCCGCCCGGTCGCTTCCGTTTGGGGAAAGTGCCGACAGTTATCCAGCAACACACAGCGGCACGGCCCAGGCACCTGCCGCTTGATGACCACCAGTTGCTCGGGCGTGGCGTAGTGGTCTTCGCGACCCTGAATGACCAGCAGCGGCTTTTCGATATAAGCCAACTGCGCTTCGAGATCGTCCAGGGAAAAGTCCGGGTGCAACCAGCTGTCGCTCCAGCCGTGAAAAGCGCCGTCGACATTCGTCCCATGGTGGCGTGCCAGGCGTTCGCGCAATTCGCCCTGATGCCAAACCTCGGTGGTATGGCGAATGCCATCGAGGCTCTCAGTCTCGACAATCACGTGAGGCGCCAGTGCAATGCTGCCCAACACGCGTGGATCGTTGGCGGCGGCATAGGCGAGGACGATGGATGCACCGTCACTGTGACCGAGCAAGACCACTTGCGGCAGTTGCAAGGCATCGAGCAATTGCCGCAGTTCACGAGGGCCGTCGCTGCTCAGGTAGTTCAGCGGACGCGGCAGGGTTACCGGGCTCGATTGCCCGTAACCCTGACGGCTGTAAGTGACCACACCGCAACCGCTGGCCTGGGCCAGGCGCAGGGGGAAGTCTTTCCATTGGTCGGCGCTGCCGAGGCCTTCGTGCAACAGCACCAGCGTCGGTCGCGACGGGTCAGCCGGAGGCCGTTGGCGATATTCCAGGCGCAGCGGCCCAAGTTGCAAAAACTGTTGTGGCGACATGTTAAATCAACGATTGAACAAGATTGCTCGAAGGTTACCGTAAACGTAACCCCGCATGCAGCACCACGCTTTGCTTGAGGTACAGAAAACATGCGTCATCTTGATGTTCAGGTGATCGACCAGGCCCTGCAATGGGCTCGCGCCGGGCAGGCCCAGTGGCTGTGCACGGTGCTCTCCACCTATGGCTCGGCGCCGCGTGCGCCGGGTGCGATGCTGGTGACCAATGGCACGGGCGAACACGTCGGCTCGCTGTCGGGTGGCTGCGTCGAAGAGGAGTTTCTCGACAGCCTGGCGCGCGGTGAATTACGCGAACCGGCGCAGATCGTCAGTTATGGCGACAGCGTCGAGCAACGCCACCGTCTACGATTGCCCTGTGGCGGCGTGCTGATCGTGCTGGTCGAGCACCGCGCTGCCAGTCTCGAATGGACTGCGCACCTGGAGAGTCTGCAAGCGGCGTTACTCGGCCAGCGCCGTCTGCTGCGTCACGTCGACCTGAGTAGCGGTGCCTTGCGCCTGGACGCAGACACCGGACACGGCAGCGAGCGGGTGCAAGTCGTCGACGAGACGGTGCGCATCAGTGTTGGCCCGGCGTTACGACTGATTCTGGCCGGGCTGTCGCCGGTCGCGGAAGTCTGCGCCAGTTTCGCCCGCGCCATCGGCTGCGAAGTCATCGCCTGCGACCCCCGGGAAGAGATGCTGCATATCCAGCTCGAAGGCGTGGAGATGCAACGCGTGCTGCCCTCGATGTTCATCGCCGCCGGTGGTTGCCATGCGGCGACCGCGGTGGTGGCGCTGACTCACGATCCACGAATCGATGATCTGGCGCTGATGGAAGCGGTGCACACTCCGGCGTTTTACATCGGCGCCATGGGGTCTCAGGCAACCTCGGCCAAACGCGCCGAGCGGCTCAAACGCATCGGTGGTCTGACGGATGAACAGATTGCCCGTTTGCACATGCCCATCGGCCTCGATCTGGGCAGCAAGGCCCCGGCGGAAATCGCTCTGGCGGTGGTGGCCGATATCCTGCGCGTTTATCACGGGAAAGAACGCCATGCCTTGTAAGGCGGTTTATCCGATGAGCGTGGGGGCTGCGAAAGTCGAGGTAGACCCTCAATCCTTCGCGCGCGATAGTAGCCAGCCACGTGTTGCTGAACCATTGAGTGACCGCCGGGGTCCAGAAACACATAGACGCCGCGATAATCCTGCATTGTGGCCGAAAACAATATTACTTCTAGCGAGCGGAGGAATCTGATGTCGATTGCCCAACGGGTTTTCCACGGCAGGTTTGGCCGGGTCGCCTTGCTGAATATGGATCGTTCGCTGGTCACCCACACCCATTCCGAATGCCATGTGCTGGTCAAAGTGTCTGGCGAAGACACTTACTTCAACGTCAACGGTCGGCGGGTTCCGCTCAGCGATCGCACGGCGGTGCTGGTCAACGCCTGGGAGCCGCATTTCTACGATCCGCAGCCGGGTGCCGGTGCCACCGTAATCCTGGCGCTCTACATCGAGCCCGCCTGGCTGGCCACTGCCCAGCAGTCGCTGGCGCTCAGCAGTCGGCCGGACTTTTTTGCCCAGTCGTGCATCGAACTGTCGAGCCGTAATCGCACCTTGGCCGACATCCTGGTCGCCGAAGCGCATGGCTGCGGGATCGTGCCGAAAGAGCGCATGGAATTCATGCTGTTCGACTTCCTGATCGAACTGATCGAGGACTTTTCCAGCTGGCGGCATTTGTCGCTACTGGGTGCGCCGAGCTCCGGTGAGTTTCGGGATGCGCGCGTGCGCCGTGGCACCGCCTGGTTGCTTGAGCACCTCGATGATCCGAACCCGATCGACAATGCCGCGCGGGCTTGTGGTCTGTCTCGGGCGCACTTCTTTGCGCTGTTCAAGAAAGATACCGGCATGACGCCGACCCTGTTGCTTAACGACGCGCGCATGCGCCGGGCTTTTGCCTGGCTGGAGCGAGAGCGCAGTGGGACGTTGGGCCTGTTGTCGGAGAACCTCGGGTTCTCCGAGCAAGGCCATTTCACACGGTTTTTCCGTCAACACATCGGAGCTTCTCCCAGCCAATATCGGCGTGTAGTGGATTGTTATGCGACGGTTTGAGCCGAGAGGAGGGCGGGGGGATTGGGCAACCCTCCCGCCTATGAAGTTAGTCTTTCATCTTGAAACTGGCGGCTTGTATAGGCTGCGAAAGTTGTAGGGTCTACTAATCGTCCAGAAAGTCATAAATCTCTTTCATGCGTTCTTCACGCATCAACTCAAGCTCTTCCTTAGTGTCGGCCACCCACTGCAGAATGAAGTCCCAGCAATCGCAGTCGTGAGCGTCTGCTTCTGCTTCAAATGCTTCTTGCAGAAATTTCAGGCGATATTCTTCCGGCGACAGCCCGCAGTTTTCGGCAAGGCTGTAGTTCAGCTCGCTGAGCTTAAGTTGGATCCATAAGTTGGCGGCCAGGAACTTTTTCAGGGCGAGTTCGGCTCTAAGTTCTTTTGCAATCATGAATGCTCTCTTGTGTCATAAAATAAGTAGCCGTTTGTTTGAGGTCGGTGCAGCGCTAAATCGGGCTATGTCAATTTCCCGCCATCATCCATCCTCTAACGCCATGACTTTCACTCAACTCTTTCACGACTCGAGCCGCGTCCTGCTTCTGTTTATAGGGGCCGATGACGACAAAGTTGTTTTCTTTACGCGCTACCGGCAACTCCAGCTGCTTAATGGCTTTTGTGGCGCGATGACGGTTGGGTGTGTTCAACGCTATTTCGATCACCCACAAGCCGGATGAAGGCGTGGCTGAAGCGGGTTTTGCAGTGTGGGAAATGAAGCCGCCGCACGTCAAACACGGGCGTTCCAGCGTGATTAGCGCGCCTGGCACGGTGCGAAAGACGTGCCATTGCGGATCAATGGTTTTTTTGCGGGCGAATACGGCCAAGAGCAGGCCGGTAACAGTGATCAGACCGCTGAGAATAATCGTCCATTTGTGTGCCTGTGCGGGCAATGAAGGCAGCGTAAGTGCTGGAGTTTCGTCTGGCTTTTCGACCAAAAACTGTACGGCGTCAGCCTCCGTTGAATCGGGTATGTGGGATCCGTTTTTCGCAAGGGGCGTGAGCCCGTCGGAATGTTTTGTACTGAGCTCTGTCACAACTTTATTAGCGGTGTCATCGATGAGTTGTTCGAACTTTGTCACTTTTTGCTGGAGGTATGAATTGTCGACGTTATTTTGACAAATGGGTCCTGTGGACGTGTAGGTCCATAGTAGTGCTGATAGTTGCCCCAAAACGCCAGTTACCAGGAAGCTCAAGCCAAGCTTTCGCACAGCGGCCATCTCCAAATCAAGTGAATAGTTATTTGTCCCATTTGTTTCTGATAAACAGGGTTCTATTGTTGATCCTGGGATGGTCTAAATTCTTGAGCGCGTCAGTGTGCCAAAGAGCCAAAGCTAGTTGGCTGCTTTTTGTTGTTTGAAAGAACATCGGGCATGCACTTTATAGACTGTTGGTTGACGAAAAAGACTCAGGTGATCGAAAAAAAACCGTATCAGATGGATTTGAGGGTGATCCATTAAAACGCTTGTATTCAAGGTGAACATCGAGGCCAAAGCACCTTACTGTCGGAAAGCCTCGATGATTCACCGATATCAATCTGGTGCGCGCAGTCAACGTCTTTGTCGACGGCAAATTTAATGAATTGCCGAGCGGCGTTCCTGCCGGATGTTCTTGATGCCTAAAAGCGAAACGTGGAGCGCAGCACCAGTATTTGCGAGTTGTTGCCGCCGGCGCTTTTGATCGCCGAACCGATGTCGTAGAACAAATAGTCGAGGTCAACGGAAACGTTAGCGGTCGGCGTCCAATTGGCGTTGGCCTGATACAGGGTGCCCAAGCGTTTTCCGCTGCTGGTGGTTGTTCCGGGGGCTGTGGTCATGCCTGGCAAATAGACGCCGTCATCGTTGCTTTCTCGCCACGCAGCAAATATGCCCGGTTCGAAACGGAACCTGTTGAAGGGAGAGAACCTGAGTGTCGGGCCTACCAGGCGTTAAAACAATTCTTGGCGAAGTTGCCGGTGCCACGGCGATGTTTTCGTCCCCACGTTCAATCCTGCGTGGTCGATTACGCGTCGATATCCCCACCGCGTTTTCGCAGCCTGGGCTGATCGAGAGCTTGCGAGCATTTTCCACCATCTATCCTGCAATCGAACTGGCCCTGGGGGTCACCGATAGAACCGTCGATCTGGTCGCAGAAGGTGTGGACTGTGCGCTGAGAATCGGCGAGTTACCAAGTTCAAGCCTCGTAGCCCGTCGCATCGGGATGGCTACCATGATCACCTGCGCGGTGCCGCGATACCTGGATGAACACGGCGAGCCCAAGACCTTGGAGGATCTAAGCGCGCACCGCGGCGTGACATTTCTCTCTGGGCAAAACCAGCGCCCGCTGGCTTGGCAATTTATGGATGAGGGGCGCGAGCATTCCCACATCAGTCGCCAGGGCATCACCGTCAACGAGTCAAACGCCTATGTCGAGTGTGGCGTCGCGGGCTTCGGCATACTTCAGGCCCCAGGCATTACTCTGGACCGTTTTCTAGCCGACGGAACATTGGTTGAGGTGTTGCGTGCCTATCGTCCGCATCCAAGACCCGTATCGGTGCTATACCCCAGCCGCTCGCACCTGGCGCCGCACAGACCCGGTAACTGTCAGATCAATGCCATGGGCTCGGTGAAGGCCATCAACGCCGCGCGCCTTGCTTTGCGTGGTGATGGGCAGCATTTCGTCTCGCTCGACAAGGTGATCCGCACCATGCGTCAAACGGGAGCAGACATGAAAAGCAAGTACAAGGAAACCGCGCGAGGCGGTCTGGCGGTGAACATTATCGAATGCTGAATCAGGTGATACCCGAGGGCAGAGTGATCTGCCCTAATCCAAGAACAGCTCGAACATGAGCTGCCGCAACCACCGAGAAAATTACCTTTTTCCCAAGGGTCAATTTTCAATCGGCAGGGTGGGTCAGTTTTCAATTAGCGCCGACATGAAGCCCTCTATTCAGTTTTAAGTGTTGATACAAATGCAACCAGCGAAGGATCTTTTTCAGCATTTTGCTTGTGCCTGCCGATGAAAATCCACTCGTCCTCTGTCCAAAGAATTCGTGCTGTTTTGGGTGCTTTGCAGTCAAACACAACCTGATAGATTTTCGTTTCTCGCTGCTGGACGACGACGCATTGCTCAAAGGAAACCAGCAATCGCTGCCCGGGTTCCAGAGTTGGCGCATTGAGCGGAACACACATATTGATTTCTGTTTTTCGCATGATGACTTTCGTCCTTAAAATTCAGAAACCGTAGGCGGTAAATCAAAAGCAAATGCGATCCGTTGCGGCGAGGAACTCATCTCATGCGTTTGAGCATGACGCCATATGTGCACTTCAAGGTGCAATCATCTCGGTCAAATAAGTCACTTTGGACCCGTACAGAGAATTACCTTCAAAGCATGGCGCTGATAGCTCATTGTTGATCGCGAGAGCTTTTTTTTGGCCCGGTTTTGTTCTCGATCTGGCCGTCAGAGCCTTTTATCACTTGAAGTTCACCCGCAAGGTCGTGTGCGTTCAAAGACAAAGCATCGGGCGGGGCCGCTCCGGCCGGCGTGCCTCATGGGTTAGGTGGTTCTGCTCATGACTAGCCTCCGAGGGCTCATATGTGCATAATATTATCATGCAGTGATAATAGAAAGGCAATCTGCTCGCCCTTGCCTCAGGCTGGGACGAAGTTTTTTGCTCAATTGCAGGGAGGCAAAATCACGCATGAGAACGGAAATACGTGAGCGCTTGGAGAGCTGCATGAAACGTGAGGACGTAAAAATCAAACACGCTGAAGGTATTCAGTTTGACACCCATTTAATCGCCAATCCGGCCAACACCCAGGAGTGGATTGCCTTCTTTAAAAAGGAAGCAGGGCGAAGCTTTTTCCTGGTCAATGACAACGAAGAGATTGAACCCTTCCGACACCTTGATGATTTGATTCATGAACTGCGTGAAATCGGTATCAAGGTTGCTGAAATTCATTTTTGAATTCTTTTTCCCTGGAGTGTCGTCATGTCTGTCAGGGTCGAACATCTGTCTAGTCAGAGTGAAGATCTATGGTCCGTGTGTGTAGGTGCCCGGCGAATTCAGTTCCGCAATGAGCAGGGCGCAAAAGACTACGCGGCAAAGTTGAAAGAACGTATTGACGCTCCGCATCTATACCCTTATGCGGCGCCGATAATCGATGACAGAAATAGCAGTCAGTAATTAAATGTTAAGCCCTTGTTTTATTTTAAAGATTGAAGCAGATGGTCCTGGTCACTAATGATGGCTTCGAGGTCTTGATATAAAAACGCCAGCTCTGACTGAGCTGGCGATTACATCTACCTAGTCACGCAAGTAGGCCACCAAGGCGTCAGCGAAGGACTCAGTCGTACCGGTTCCCCCCATATCCGGTGTCACTTGATCGCAGGAGGTTTGCAGGACAACGCGGATAGCGGTACGGATGCGTGTCCCTTTGTCTACCATGTTTAGGTGATCAAGCATGTCCGCAGCCGCCAACAACAATGCACAGGGGTTCGCGATGTTCTTGCCCGCGATGTCCGGTGCCGAACCGTGGACCGCTTCGAAGATGGCCGCATCGACGCCGATGTTAGACCCGGGCGCCAAGCCCAATCCGCCCACAAGGCCTGCGCACAGGTCTGAAAGGATGTCACCAAACAGGTTGGTGGTGACAATGACGTCGAATTGATGGGGATTCATCACCAACTGCATACAGGCGTTATCGACGATCATCTCGTGAAATTCGATCTCCGGATATTCCGCCGCGACCTCACGCGCAACCTCAAGAAACAAACCGGAGCAAGACTTGATGATATTGGCCTTGTGCACCGCGGTAACTTTCTTACGGCCTTTGCTACGAGCCAGCTCGAACGCGTATCGCACGATGCGTTCGGAGGCTGTGCGTGTGACGCGAATGCTCGCCAAAGCGACTTCACCGTCTGCTGAAATACTTTGTCCTTCGGGTAAGTACGCCCCCTCGGTATTTTCGCGCACCGTGATGATGTCGATATCTTCGAAGCGCGAACGGGTACCTGGGAAACTGATCGCTGGTCGGACATTGGCGTAGAGATCGAAATGGCGGCGAAGGTGAACGTTGATCGATGAGAACCCACGTCCAATCGGTGTCGTCAGAGGGCCTTTAAGTGCGACGCCATGTTTGGCGATCGTGTCGATGGAGGCGGGTGGCATCAACTGCCCATGTTGCTGCAGCGCCTCCAGGCCGGCCTCTACGAAGTCGTAGCGAAGATTGCAGTCAAGGGCATCGAGTACGCGTAGCGTCGCTTGCATGATCTCAGGGCCGATGCCGTCGCCCTTGATGATTGCGATTGTTCTGCTCATGGTCTCTTCCTTAACAGGGCTTTGTCAGCCTGCTGTATTGATTGGGTCATTGAGACTGGTGTCACGAGTCTGCTGATAGGCGTTGATGGTCTGACGGCTTTCACCGCGCCAGTGTGCTGTGTTTCATCCTCCGCGCCGTGACTGCGCAGGTCATCGCGGATCAAATGACGGGCGTCTTGAGAGGGTGTCAGATCTCGCGCCGCACAGAACTACTCGAGGATGCTGCTGCTACGGGGCGAGCTACCGGGTCAAGCGTGCCGTCATTGCTTCTGTGAATATGCGCATTACGTTAACATACAATGATAATGCATTGCGGTGACAAGGAGCGTTTTCGTCTTGAGGCGGTAAGGTGTTTGGACGTCTGTGCGTTACATGTTGAGGTGGCTTTCAGGCAGGAATAAAAGAGCACGAATTGTGGCTCGAATCGTTCTGGTAGTCGTACCGCCAGGCCAAAACCAGCGGACTCGCGCTCATCAAAAGTCGTTGGCTCACTTTCGTATGACGCGGCGGACAAAAAGCCTGACGTCATCAAAGGCGGGCACGATTGCCAGCGTCACCAGAACCATCGCGAGCGGTACCGTTGAGATGTAACCAATGTGTTTGAAGCCAAATGCACCCACCACGCCGCCGAAGAAGAAATTCAGTGCGAGCAGTATCAGTATTTTGAGCCGGGTCCGATTGGCGAGAACTTTTGGATGGGTCGATGTGCTGACGGCATTCCAATAAAACAGTTTTCCAAACTCGATACCGATATCCGTGATGATGCCGGTGATGTGAGTCGTTCGGATTTCTGCTTTGGAAATTTTGGTGATCACCGCATTTTGTAGACCCATGATGAAACACAGCAGCATCACGGTGACGGACACGAACAAACCATCCACGGTGGAAAGCTGAGCGCCCATAAATCCAAAGCAGATGAGCAGAAAGGCTTCGAACAGGAGGGGCACTGCAAATTCACTGTGCAACCGTCTGCGTCGGGAGTAATTGACCATGACTGCAGAGCACGCAGCCCCAACCAGAAAGGACAACAATGCGCCGGCGCCACTAAGCACCAGGTCGTAGGCTCCCAGTACACTGTTGTCTGCCATCGAAGAGACGATGCCTGTCATGTGTGAGGTGTACTGATGCACTGCCAGGAAACCGCCAGCGTTGATTGCTCCCGCGACGAAGGCCAAGGCAAACCCCAGATGTCGGTTTGCGGTTGTGGTACGCCTTCGCCCGGTGAGGCTCCTGACATATTTGATCGGCATTTATTCACCCTTGTCTCAAAGGTATGAAAAGCAAAAAAGCCAACCGATTACGCATATCTGATATCACCGGGTTCTCGCGATTTAGACGGGTCTGCTCATTAAGTGTTGAAGCCGCTGTTGTTTCTTCTGATCGGTGAACAGGATCGTCTGCTGGAGCAGCAGATGGGGCTTCAGTGATCAGCCAAAGGCGGATGACTTTGCAAATGGCGGACTGCCGATTTTCAGAAGGTGCAGCGACTCGATAATCCCAAGTGCGGCAGCTGCCAGCCGTGAAAAAGGTCGTACAGCTGCGACACGTCAGCATGATGGACGTCAGCCTAGAGCGGGTAGTGCGCCGGGTAATGCAGCTTCGCAACGCCGGTGTCGATTGCGGCCTTTGCCACTGCGCCGGCTATTGCTCCGAGCAGGCGAGCATCGAGCGCTTTGGGGAGGATGTAATCGCGCCCAAACTCAAGCTTATCGACGTTGAACGCTTTCAGCACTTCCACGGGCGTCGGCTCTTTGGCCAATTGGCGCAGTGCTTCCACCGCCGCAATTTTCATCGCTTCGTTAATCCGGGTTGCCCGAACATCCAACGTCCCGCGGAAGATGAAAGGAAAGCCCAGAACGTTATTCACCTGATTCGGGTAATCAGAGCGACCGGTCGCCATGATCAGATCATCACGTGTCGCCATGGCCAGCTCGTAGCTGATTTCAGGATCCGGGTTCGAGCAGGCAAACACGATCGGATTGGGAGCCATTGCTGCCAGCGCTTCTGCCGGAAGGAGATTGGCTCCAGACAGACCGACAAACACATCAGCGCCGTTCATGGCTTCCATCAGCGTACGAGGGCCACCGTCGTTAACGAACTGTGCTTTGTATTGATTGAGGTCTTTGCGTGCGGAGTGAATGACACCGGTGCGATCAACCATGTACAGGTTGCTTTTTTGAGCGCCAAGACTAAGCAATAGGCGCATACAGGCAGTGGCGGCGGCACCAGCACCGAGGCAAACAATTTTCGCATTTTCCAGGGTTTTGCCCTGAATCTCCAAGGCATTGAGCATGCCGGCGGCAGTGACGATGGCAGTACCGTGTTGATCGTCATGGAAGACTGGGATGCTGCACTGTTCGATCAGTGCCTTTTCGATTTCAAAGCACTCAGGAGCTTTGATGTCTTCCAGGTTGATACCACCAAAGGTGTCGGCAATGCGCACGACTGTATCGATAAAGGCCTGGGAACTCTCAGCATTGACTTCGATATCGATCGAGTCGATTCCGGCAAAGCGCTTGAACAGCAATGCCTTGCCTTCCATGACCGGCTTGCTGGCCAAGGGGCCTAGATTGCCGAGGCCCAGAATGGCAGTGCCGTTGGTGATCACGGCCACCAGATTTCCTTTACCGGTGAAGCGGTAAACATTCTCTGGGTCCTTCGCAATTTCGCGTACGGGCTCGGCTACGCCTGGGCTGTAGGCCAGTGCGAGTTGGGCGGCTGTGTCGGCAGGCTTAGTCAGCGCGATGCTGATTTTTCCAGGGATTGGGAATTCGTGGTAATCCAGTGCGGCCTTCTTGAAGTCGGTAGTCATGCGATCCCCTAATTAGACATTGATTACAACTGCATGTTAACACTATTATAATGCAAGGCAACGAGCTCCTGACCCACAGACCAGGATCAATTTGCCGGCTGAGCGCTGCTGATGAAGGGGTTTATCAGCCAGCGGAGCCACTCTATTGGCCCTAAGACTTCAGGGCGGGCCTGTATCTGGTGGTCAATAGAGATCCTCCTATGCTTGAACCCGTCTTAGGCCACCTCGTGTGGCCATTTTTTTGCGCGCGCGAATGTCCCAAGCGTCAAGGCGCTGAAGTTATGGGCGAGAACGATAGGCTCAGATGAAGGCGGTATAGCGGATCAAAATAGCTGGGAGCGAAGGGGAGTTGGCCATGATAAAGGCGATGAGAGAGGTGCCCGGCAATCCTGTTTGAGTGCGCGAGGGCTAGTGGTGCCTGGGGCTTCAGTACCGTGCGCGATATAACCTGGCCAGCCCACCGTCAATTAACAGGCAACAGTTCATGGGGTGTTCTGAGCTGTCTTTCGATGGCTTTCATCGTCAAGGGGCTTGGTGTTCTGTCTCTACTCGACAAGCGTCGAGGTTGCCCAATGGAGGGAAATGTCCGGATCAGCATTGATCAGTGGTCTTGACTGTGAGCGGCGGCGTGAGTTGGCGGGAAGGCATGGGGTGCGTCGATTCTTTCTTTGAGTATGGCGGCATAGTCCTTTGCCCCCTGCTCAGTCCGAAATTGGATGCAGCGGCTGCCGAAACAAACAGACCAAAGCGCTCCGCTCTGACCGGACAGATACTCAACCTTTACGGAACTATCAGAAATGAACTTCGGCGGACTTGATACCAAGCTCTCGAAGCTCATGGATCAGTTCATCGAGGCGTCCAAAGGACTCAATTTCCTCGTTGTCATTGACCAGAAAATAGCTTCTGCCTGCTTCCTTTTTGAAAAGAATGATCCACTCGTGCGTATTGGCCGGATTGGCTATCACATGCGTGTCGAAGTGCATGCCTTCACCGTGTTTGGTTTTGACGTCTTCGCGTTTCATGCGGGGTCTCCGGGCAAATGTTTATGCGCTCTCGGCACCGAATCTACAGTGTCGCTGGTATCGTACGAAGCGAGGATAATTGCTTTTAGATTATCACTGCGTGTGAATAGTATGCACATGCGGCCAATGCGAGGCTAGTCATGATTGCGATTCGAGAGGCCTGGAAAGCAGGCTTGTTACGGCGCGAGCATTGACTTCGAATAAGCGTCTCCGGGGGGGGGCTTCGTCGGCGTCGTGGCGCTACCCTAGGCCTCGTGATCACTCGAACAGCGACCAACATCCGCAATGGCGGCAACAGCCCCATCGCGGGTTTTGCGCACGCCGTCACGTTGATTTTATTGATCTTCTTCTTGGCGCCTCTGGCTTCGGATATCACGGGCTTACAAACGCTGCTCGAAGTTATTGAGTCGTTGCGCAAATGCAGCGTCAGCGTGAAGTTGTGTGAAGCCAATGAAAGAGTCCTTGGCAAGATCGACAAGGCAGGGATTTTTCAGGCACTCGGCTCACAGCCGTATCATGCTGACTTCAGTGGCGCACTGGGCCGTTACGCCGAGATCGACAAGACCCAAGGTTGGAGATGAGTTGCAAGAGAGTAGAAGGGGCGATGAGCAGGCATTCGTCGTACCCGCTCATGTGCAGCTGAATCACTTACCATTGGCCGCAGTTTTGCTTTTGGTAGCGTAGGAAACGCCATGCGTCTCCAGATAGTCCCGAATGAGCTGACGAACGACCTGAGAAGGCGTCAGATCCTGAGATGCGCAAAGCTCCTCAAGCGCTTTTTTCTTGACGGGATCAATGAGCACAGTTAGTCGTGCAGTCTTATTTTCCATGGAATTGTCTGTACCTTAAAACGGTCGATGTTAATCAAATTGTAATGGTAGGGGATTTATTTGTCACCGGTTAGGACAGTCAACTTGACTACCATAGTCAGAAAATGGC
Source organism: Pseudomonas sp. TH39(2020) (assembly GCF_016650715.1). NCBI lineage: Bacteria > Pseudomonadati > Pseudomonadota > Gammaproteobacteria > Pseudomonadales > Pseudomonadaceae > Pseudomonas > Pseudomonas sp. TH39(2020). Next base: position 21,520 of record NZ_JAEKFF010000002.1, read on the forward strand.
GACGGTACGCCTACCAGAAACGGACCAACACAATTGCCATCCCGTGTGGTTCGTCTGAGAAAACCGGGATGTCGCATTTAGCGATCAGCTCTTGTTCGATCTCCAGACTCTTAGACTCAGCCATCCCCTCCAGATGGATGCCGACGAACCGTCGGAAAGGTAGTCCAGTTGCATTGTCATGGCCGTTCTCCTATTTCCTGGGTCAAGAACTTCAGGCGAAAACCGTTCTCTCGGCGCGAGAGTGACGGAGCAGCAGCGCATGGTTAGATAAAAAAAGGCCCGCCAGCACGAAGTGCTGATGGGCCATCCCGTGCATCACGTAGTCGATCTCGATTGATGCTGGTTGCGGCATGCCCAGCCATTCGGCAAGTGTTGGCCAGGTCATCGACAGCGCTGAGGCTGTAGGCCAGCAGGGTCCCAAATCCAAAGCATCCCTCCACCCATGCTGCGTTAAATCAAAGCCTCACCTCGAAGTGCATTCAGAACAAGCGAGAAGGCCGGCGTCGGCAAACGACGGCTTGGGTAGTACAAGTGATAGCCCGAGAACAAAGGGCACCAGTCTTCCAGTACCCGCACCAAGCGACCATCCTCAATGTGCGGGGCAAACTCTTCTTCCGGTAAATAGGCGATGCCTAAGCCGTTAACAGCCGCAGCCGGGACGTGTGCACTTGTGTTCACAATGACCTGGCCAACGACACGCACGTTGACCTTGCGACCGCGCTTTTCGAATTCCCACGCATCAAGTCCGCCTAGGGTTGGATAGCGTATGTCGATACAGCTGTGATTCACCAGATCTTGCGGCTTTTTTGGCACACGGTTGCGTGCGAAATATGATGGCGATGCCACTGTAGCCATCCGTACCTCGGGTCCGATTGGAACGGCGATCATATCTTTATCGACGGTGTCGCCAAATCTGATGCCCGCATCGAAGCGGTCAGCAACGATGTCTCGGAAGCCATAGTTGATATCAAACTCAACCTTGATATCGGGGTATTCAAGGAGCAAAGGCGTGAGTCGCGGAAGGAGGATTGTCTTTAGAACAAAATCACCGCAGGTAATGCGCACCGTACCTGCAGGCTTGTCACGAAGTTCGGTCAACGCATCCAGCTCGGCCTCGATCTCGTCGAAACGATGACCGATGGCTTGCATCAAGCGTTCACCCGCACTGGTCGGCGAAACGCTACGAGTGGTGCGCGTAAGCAGGCGAATTTTCAGCCGCTTTTCAAGCCCGGAAACAGTCTGGCTCAGGGCGGACTGCGTGACACCCAAGAGGGCGGCCGCTCGGGTGAAGCTGCCTTCTCTTGCGACCGTCACAAAGGCCAGAAGGTCGTTCAGATTATGTCGTGGCATCGGAGCCTGCCTGTCGCAATTAATTAGCTGTGCTTATAACTTCAACAAGCTTTGATTAGATTATCAAGCATGACGTATTCCCAGAGAATAGGGCAAGCCTCACCTGTGGTCACAGGCAGGGTGCACACGATGTGCTGATCCAGATCCGGCAACCACGTCGATCAGCATCTATTCACTGATGGGAGCGCTTCATGAGAAAACTTGTAATCTTGCTCGGCCTTCTGATGTCGTCGCTCTCTGCACTGGGAGCCGACATGTCTAACGGAGCCGATAACTTTTACAAAAGTGAGAAGGTCACGATGCAACGGGTGACCTTCAAAAATCAGTACCAGATGAAAACTGCAGGGAATCTGTTCGTTCCTAAAGATTTGAAACCTGGCAGTAAAAGCGCTGCGATCATCGTTGGCCATCCCATGGGCGCGGTCAAAGAGCAGAGTTCGAACTTGTATGCCCAGAAACTGGCGGAGCAAGGTTTCGTCACCCTTGCCATCGATCTGTCGTTCTGGGGCGAAAGCGGCGGGCAACCGCGCAACGCGGTTTCGCCAGAAATCTATGCTGAAGACTTCAGTGCCGCTGTGGATTACCTCGGCACACAGACATTTGTTGATCGGAACCGGATTGGTGTCCTGGGCATTTGCGGTAGCGGCAGCTTCGTCATTAGCGCCGCCAAGATCGACCCTCGGATGAAGGCCATTGCCACGGTCAGCATGTACGACATGGGCGCAGCCAACCGAAATGGCCTGAAGCATTCCGTCACTGTCGAGCAGAGGAAGCAAGCTATCGCCGCTGCTGCCGAGCAGCGTTATGTCGAGTTCACCGGTGGCGAAACCAAGTACACCAGCGGAACTGTCCATGAGCTGACGGATAAATCCAACCCTATCGAACGTGAGTTCTACGATTTCTACCGCACGCCACGTGGTGAGTTCACCCCCAAAGGTCAGTCACCGTTGCTGACCACTCACCCGACGCTGACCAGCAACGCCAAGTTCATGAACTTCTATCCGTTCAACGATATCGAGACAATCTCGCCGCGCCCAATGCTGTTCATTGCCGGTGAAAATGCTCACTCGCGTGAGTTCAGTGAAGAGGCCTATCGACTGGCTGGTCAACCCAAAGAGCTTGTCATCATTCCAGGTGCGGGCCACGTGGATCTCTATGATCGGGTCGGCCTTATCCCGTTTGCCAAGCTGACCTCGTTCTTCCAAACCAACCTCAAGTGACGTTGTCGTCAAACGGCCACGCAACCTAATACCTGGCCCCGGCATTGAGCGGGGCCTTTCGATTCCTTTCAGCTCAGCAGTTCTGAGCCTAGGGGATCACTCGATGTACCCGCATAGCAATGCCGACGCCATGCTTTCTTCGCAGGTGTTGGAGCTTTACGTATTGGAGGAGATTAGATGAACAGTACTGCTTTACCTATTCAAGCAGCGAGCCGACAGGTATGGGGAGCCGTCCTGGCGATGTCGCTGTGCGCCTTCGCCCTGGTGACTTCGGAGTTTCTGCCGGTGAGCTTGCTCACACCGATTGCGACCGATCTCGCGTTGACTGAGGGGCAGGCTGGACAGGCGATTTCAATTTCTGGCCTCTTTGCGGTCATCACCAGTCTTTTCATTTCTTCAGCCATTCGCCGACTCGACCGTAGGCCCGTTTTACTGTTCCTGACAGCCTTGATGATTGCCTCCGGTACTCTCGTCGCCTTTGCCCCAAATTATTCAACGCTGATGGTTGGTCGAGCGATTTTGGGGATCGCGATTGGAGGCAGCTGGGCAATGTCGACCGCCGTCATCATGCGGATTGCTCCAGAAGGCTTTGTACCCAAGGCCATCGCTTTGATTCAGGGTGGCACCGCGTTGGCTACAGCGGTAGCCGCACCCATTGGTAGCTTCATGGGCGGACTGATCGGCTGGCGAGGAGCGTTCTTTTGTGTGGTGCCGCTTGCGGCTGTCGCGCTCTGTTGGCAGGCGTTTACCTTGCCGAAAATGCCTGGCGATAAGGCGTCTGGATCTGCAACTGATGTGTTTCGGCTGCTAGGTAGTGCCAAGGTCGCGTTAGGTATGGCGGCAGTAGGCTTTCTGTTCATGGGGCAGTTTGCGTTGTTTACCTATCTGCGCCCGTTTCTCGAGTCGGTGACCCACGTTAATGTGTCTGAACTGTCCCTGCTATTGCTGATCATTGGGATGGCAGGATTGGCGGGTACGATGGTGATCGGTTCGGTGTTGAACAAAAGCCTTTATCGGGTACTCATGATCATCCCATTGTTGATGTCGGGGATAGCCGTGGCTTTACTGGTCTATGGTAGTTCGATGTGGACTACTGCAGTCTTGCTGGGGGTATGGGGTCTGATTGCTACATGCGCGCCAGTAGGCTGGTTCACATGGCTGTCACGCACGCTTCCACGAGATGCTGAGACCGGAGGCGGCCTGATGGTGGCGGTGATTCAGTTGGCGATTACGCTTGGCGCGACGTTGGGTGGGTTGCTGTATGACGGAGTTGGCTATCAGGCCACATTCATCGCGAGTGGGGTATTTCTTCTGGTTGCTGCTGTACTAGCGTTGTTGGTATCGCGGACGACTACGCCTCTTTCACGATGATCTATTGAGGCGTTTGCGCTACGCAAAAACCCTTTGACTATGCGTGCAATGGCAACTGCCAGGAGCCGTGCGGCAACGATTGCAGACCCTCCTGGCCCGTGCTGCCGTCACTACTGACAGCTTGGGAATTCCGACAGTCGGCAAACCGTACAAATCTCCTCCATCCAAACGAGACGGAGATTGTACGATGACCCTCACTGATACCGCGGTCCGACACGCCAAACCTCGTGCGAAGGACTACACCCTCCCTGACTACATTTCGAGAGAGTGGGGAGCTTAGCCGCAGGAATGTCTGACAACAAAAAGCCCGCGCATGGCGGGCTCTCTGTATGGGGTCAAATCCTTTTGTCCGTTCAATCTGCGCTCCGTTCTGTGAGCACTTCGTGAAAAGCATGTCGCAGGAACGAAAAAACCTGGCACTTAGCCGGGTTCTCTGTCGATGGGGCCAAATCCTTTTGGCTGACCGCATTGTGCTTGGTGGGTGTGACGAAGGCATGACAGGGCGGATACGAAAGCGCGGGCAAAAGCCCGTGTAAGGCGGGCCTCTCCATGAGGATTGATCGGTTATCGGTTAAACCGTTCAACCAATGAGTACTGCGTGGACCGGGCTTGGTCAGTTCCTTATTCAGATCTGCCGATTGATGCGCCTGTTCCGACAGGGGAGCATCGTGGTTCGTGGTTCGTTGTCCGGCGGCTGCATGGAGGAGGACTTTCTTGAGCACGTTACGCACGTAACGCACCATTTACTTGGGAGCCAAATCAGCGAAGTACTTCCCTCCCATTACGAGGATCCCACCATGCGCAACTACACCCTGGAATACCTGTTCAACGGCGAGCCCCGCACTTACATCTTCGAATTCAAGCAGCCTCAGCTGCCCGTCCATGAGGCGGCGATGCACCTGCTACAGCTGCATTTTGGGGATGGAGAGAACAGCCTGATCATGCCCACTGCGGACGCAACGCCGGAGGAGATTTTAGAGCAGGCTGAGCGGGTAGGGCTGACGCAGATTAAGGTCGTCGATCAACCCGGTTGATGTTACGTGCAGCGACGAGCAACGCGCGCCTAGGCATAAAGAGCTCTTCTGGCCATTTGCCGTCACTCGGGATCGACAACCAGCCCGGATGGCTGCGCTGTTTCGCCGATGCGTCTGATGGTTGAAGAAATGGACATCACCAAACCATAAAAGCTTCTGTCAGCCGGTACTCCCTTCATGCTTGTGTAATTGAGGGTGTGATCTGGATCCGACTCTGCAATGGAGCGAGACCACTCGACAATTTTCTGATCAAGCCACACTCGATGTGCCGAAAGTTGAAATCGTCCCATAACGATCACTCCTCATGGGTCGACAGGAGCGCAGCTCATTGAATTGGTTGGCGTTTGGGCTTGGCTACGAGGCGGGGTGATTCTCCAAGAGCTTTGCGGACGGCCACGAGCGTAATTCGGTTGTTTGCGTTGGTGGCAGGGTGCCACAATAGTTTTTTAATTGAGTCATGATCAGGTGGATCACATGGATGGCCCAGGATCTTGGAGTGACCAAGAATTTTTCATAGCCGGGCGGGTGCGAACTGACCGATTGCATCAACTATTTCGCCAATCAGTTTCTGCGGTTTTTGGTAGCTACCTCGCTGCCATCATGCTGTGTTGGCTGTGTTGGGATCGTTTTGAGCACAGCGTTATTCTTTGGTGGCTGGCCATACTGACCGGATCGACGCTGTTGCGCATCTCGATGTTTGTTGCCTATTTTCGCAGCGACGAAAGTAAACGTACGCCTCAACGCTGGGAGCGCAAATACTGGAGCACGCTCGTGTTATCCGCCAGTATCTGGGGGGGAGGCGCATTCATTGTCATGCCAGCAGACGATCTTTTGTCGCAGGCGTTGGTCATGCTCTTTACTGTCGGGATGTCTGTCAGCGCGGTGTCCTGCTACTCGGCCTACCGCGATATGACACTAGTGTCCATTGGTCTGGTTCTGTTGCCATGCACCGCCTGGCTGCTGTTTCAATCGTCCACGATTCAAGTCGGCATGGCACTCTCGGTTTTGGTGTTCGCGTCATTTCTTGCCCGCGCTACACGGAAAATGTCCGAGGCACTGGAAACCGCCTTTCGACTAACCCGTGAAATGGAACAGGCGAACAGCATTTCAACCCGTGCAGCACAAACTGATGAACTGACCGGCCTGAAGAGTCGACGAGCTTTTTTCGAGCATGCCCAGCAGCTCTACAACGAATGTGAAACCAACCGGTCAGGGTTGTGCGCCGTAATGTTGGACATGGATCACTTCAAGCATATCAACGACACCTACGGCCATCAGGTTGGGGATCAGGTTTTGCGCCAAATGGGTGCGGTCATCAGTTCGTCCTTTCGTGCAACGGATATCCACGGCCGGTTAGGTGGAGAAGAATTCGCAGTTCTGCTCCCGGACACCTCCATTGAGGCTGCCGTTAAGATTGCAGAACAGCTCGTCCAGACTATTGCTGGATTGGTGATCGAGCCTGTTCACTGCATAACAGCCAGCCTCGGCGTAGCGTCAACGGATGCCGGTAATAAAGATCTGCACAGCTTGATGAACAATGCTGATAAAGCACTCTATCGAGCCAAGGCGCTGGGGCGGAATCAAGTCGCTGTTGCTCAGTAGGTTTGGCTTCTGGCCGAAAACCATCATCCGTAGAAGACCCATCCATTGTTTGAGCGTCCCGAAGGGGTGCTCATTGTGCACTCGAGATCAAACGGCCATTTGAGTCTTCGCGCTGCCAGCCGCCGCCCAATGCTTTGAATGTGGCCACTGCAGCACGAGCCGATTCAGTTTGTGCTTGGGCTCTACCATCAGATGCCGCTAAAAGGTTTTCATCGGCGTCCAATACTTCTATCAGACTGACAACGCCTTTTTCATACGCGGTAAACGACGTCGCTCGTGCTTTCGCATAAGCAGACTCGCCCTGGGCTAGCTTTTCGGATTGCTGCTCGCGGTTGATCAGTGCCGAAAAAGCGGTTTCGACATCCTCGGAGGCCCGCAGAACTGACTGGCGGTAAACGGCTAACGCTTCGGCTTCCTGACCCTTTGCCAAGTCAATTTGGGCGTTGATGCGGCCAAAATCGAATAGCCTCCAGCGTAGTCCCAGGACCGCCGAGGCCTGACTGGCACCGTTGCTGAAAAGATTCCCGCTGGATACCGATGTAGCGCTGCCTAGCAGCGCACCCACAGAAAACTTGGGGTAGTACTCGGAGATGGCTTCGCCGATGCGAGCATTCGACGCCGCCAGTCGGCGCTCAGCGACGATCAAATCTGGACGCCGACGCAGCAGATCGGCCGGAGAGCCTAAGTCGGCGAGACTTGGCACATCAGGGATGCGCGCCGACTTAATCAATTGCGCGCTGTAAGTACCCGGCGGTTTGCCTAACATGACATCCAGCGCATTCATCGCAGCTGCAAGGCCAGCCTGCAGTACCGGCACGGTTGCCTGTGCTTGATTCAGCGACCCTTGGGTCTGGTTCAACTGTAGTTCAGCAGCTAATCCTTTTGCATACAGATGCTCGATGGTGGTGAGCAGTTGTTGCCGCGTGTCTACCTGCTTTCGGGCAATTTCCAGGCGTGCTTGCAGGCCACGGATGCTGATGTAAAGGTCTGCAGTCTGCGCTACCACCGCGAGGCGTGTGGCAACCGCTCCGGCTTGGGAGGCCTGATAATCGGCGAAGGCTGCCTCTTGGCCTCGGCGTAGTCCGCCAAATACGTCCAGTTCCCAGCCTGCATTCAGATTCGCCTCATAGGCGCTACCGTAGCGATTATAGGATGGGTCTGAATTCAGTACTTGGCCCAACGGCGTCTCCACGGATTGCCGGGCTCTGGCCGCTTGGCCATTGACTGTAGCCGATGGCAAAAGCGCTGCGTTAGCTGCCCCCAAACCCGCGTGAGCCTGCTCGATCCTTGCTGTTGCTTGAGCTAAATCGAGATTTTGTTCAAGTGCTCGATTGATCAGTTGACTGAGTACGGGGTCATTGAACGCGTTCCACCAAGCGGCGAGATCAGTTGGTGCTGCATCAACTTGGTGTGCTTTAGGTGTTTGCGCCAAAAAATGCTCAGGCAATTGCACATCGGGCTCTGAATAGTCAGGGCCCACTGCGCAACCCGCAACCATACCGAACCACAGCAAGACGGCAAAACGAGGACGGTACATGTGATACCTTCGAAATGATCGATTTGTGACGATATTACAATTTGGTCACAAGTTGTCAACTACCTTCAGGGTGCGTAAGCTGCTCGCATGAACCAACCTTCAGTTTCTTCGCCCAGCGCCCGCGGCCCAGCCGATCACGACATCCGAGACCAGATTGTCGCGGCGGCCAATGAACATTTCAGTCAATACGGTTACAGCAAGACAACAGTCTCCGACCTGGCGAAAGCCATCGGTTTTTCCAAGGCTTACATCTACAAGTTCTTCGATTCCAAGCAGGCGATTGGTGAGGCTATTTGTAGAAATTGTCTGTCGGAAATCGTTGCGGCTGTTGAGCAGGCTACCAATGTTGAGGGTATCTCCCCGACTGAGCGCTTTCGACGTTTGGTCAAAACCTTGATCACCAAGGGTGTAGACCTGTTTTTTAATGACCGAAAACTTTATGACATCGCGGCGTTCGCCGCTTCGGAAAGCTGGCCCAGCTCACGAGTTTATGACGCGCGCATCAAGAGCTTCGTGCTGCAGATCGTGCGAGAGGGGCGGGAACTCGGTGAGTTTGAGCGCAAGACCCCGTTGGACGAGACAGTGGAATCGATTCATCTCGCTCTACGGCCCTTCATCAATCCTTTGCTGTTGCAGTACAACCTTGATGTTGTTGAAGAGGCTCCTGGGCTCATTTCCAACCTGATTCTACGCGGTCTGATGCCTTAAAAGGCTTGGCTGATGGATCCGTTGCGCATCCGCGGCAGCATGCGTATCTAAAAAATCAGATCTCAAACCCCTCTGCGTTGCTCTGATCATCAGGGCAGCTTTCATTTGTCTGAATAGTGACTATTGACTTAATTGGTCACTTGAATAAGCATGGCATATCCGCTTCCAAGAGGTCTCTATGATCCAGCGTCGCCACATGTCATTCATTTTCATTGGCTTGTTGCCGTTTGCCTTAGCCGCATGCAACGAGGCCATACCTCCAGATCCTCGCCTCCAAATGCCCTTGGTGCGCATCGCGGTGGTTCAACCCTCCGCGCCTGCAGATCGGGTATTCACCGGTATCGTCGCAGCTCGAGTTCAGAGCGATCTCGGATTTCGAGTTCCTGGGAAAGTGCTGGAACGTTTGGTGGACACCGGGCAGAGCGTCAAGCGCGGGCAGCCACTCATGCGAATCGATGCTAATGATCTGGCGCTGACCGCGCGGGCGCAGCAGGAAGCGGTGCTGGCCGCCATGGCCCGATCCCGGCAGGCCTCCGATGATGAGCTTCGCTACCGGGATTTGGTGTCTGTTGGTGCTGTATCTGCTTCAGCTTATGCAGGGTTCAAAGCGGCTGCCGACTCGGCGAAAGCGCAGCTTAACGCGGCCAAAGCCCAGGCTGATGTGGCGAGAAACTCTACCGGCTATTCGACGTTGCTGGCTGATGCTGACGGGGTTGTTGTCGACACCTTGGCGGAGCCGGGGCAAGTGATAAGCGCAGGTCAGGTAGTGGTACGTGTTGCGCATTCCGGGCAGCGCGAGGCGGTGATCCAGTTGCCTGAAACGCTACGTCCTGCGATAGGGTCGTCGGCGACGGTTGAACTTTATGGGCAAAACCAACGTGCAGGCAGCGCGCGTTTACGCCAGTTGTCCGATTCGGCTGACCGGCAAACCCGTACCTTTGAGGCGCGCTATGTGTTGGAGGGCGCGCTTGCTGATGCCATCCTGGGTTCGACCATCTCAGTTGCCATAGACGGTACGCCAGTCGCCAATGCCAATGAATTACAAGTGCCTATCGCTGCCCTCTATGACGCGGGTAAAGGTCCTGGTGTCTGGTCCATTGGGGGCGAGCCTGAGCAGGTGACGTGGCGCCCTGTCACGGTCCTCAGCCTAAGCAATGCAGAAACTGCTCGAGTGACGGGCAACCTCCAGATCGACGATCGTATCGTCGCGCTGGGCGCGCATCTGTTAAGTGAAGGGGAACGGGTCAGGTCTCAAATGTCCGTCAGCGCCCAAGCACCGGTGGCCGAGGTGCGCCGATGATCGGGTTCAATCTGTCCGCACTAGCGGTGCGTGAGCGTTCGATCACGCTGTTTTTGATCCTGCTGATTTCCGTAGGTGGGCTGTATGCCTTCTTCAAACTGGGGCGCGCGGAAGACCCTGCCTTCACCATCAAACAAATGACGGTGGTTACTGCCTGGCCTGGGGCGACTGCTCAGGAGATGCAGGACCAGGTGGTTGAAAAGCTGGAAAAGCGCATGCAGGAACTGCGTTGGTACGACCGGACCGAGACCTTTACCCGGCCAGGCTTGGCTTTCACCACAGTTTATCTGCTCGACGGCACGCCGCCCTCCGCCGTCCCGGAGGAGTTTTACCAGGCACGCAAGAAAATCCTTGATGAGGAGAAGGGGTTGCCGTCCGGGGTGATCGGCCCGATGGTCAATGATGAGTATGCCGATGTCACCTTCGCTCTATATGCGCTAAAGGCCAAGGGCGAACCGCAGCGCTTGCTGGTGCGCGAGGCCGAGGTCTTGCGCCAGCGTCTGCTGCATGTGGCGGGAGTGAAGAAGGTCAATATCATTGGTGAGCAGTCCGAGCGCATTTTTGTCGAATTTTCATACGAGCGTCTCGCGACACTGGGTGTTTCCGCACGAGATATCTTCAGTGCGATGAACGCGCAGAACATGATGACTCCGGCCGGTTCGGTTGAGGCGAAGGGCCCACAGGTTTTCATCCGACTGGATGGTGCGTTTGATGACTTGCAGAAGATTCGAGATACGCCGCTGGTAGTGCAGGGCAGAACCCTCAAATTGTCCGATGTGGCTGAGGTCAAGCGTGGTTATGAGGACCCCTCTACGTTCTCGGTGCGCAACAACGGAGAGCCGGCATTGTTGCTCGGCGTAGTGATGCGCGATGGCTGGAACGGCCTTGATTTAGGTAAGGCGCTCGACGCCGAGACAACGTCTGTCAATGAGCAAATGCCTTTAGGCATGACGCTGACCAAGGTCACCGATCAGGCGGTGAATATTGACGGGGCCGTCAACGAGTTCATGGTCAAATTTTTCGCGGCGCTAGGGGTGGTGTTGCTGGTGTGCTTCCTCAGCATGGGCTGGCGAGTCGGTATCGTCGTCGCTGCGGCGGTGCCGTTGACTCTGGCTGCGGTGTTCATTGTCATGGCCGCCACAGGTAAAGACTTTGACCGGATTACCCTGGGATCGTTGATTCTGGCGCTGGGGCTACTTGTGGACGATGCAATCATTGCCATTGAAATGATGGTGGTGAAGATGGAGGAGGGCTACGACCGAATCAAAGCCTCCGCCTATGCCTGGAGTCATACTGCAGCCCCCATGTTGTCGGGCACGCTGGTGACTGCCATAGGCTTTATGCCCAACGGTTTTGCCAAATCTACGGCCGGTGAGTACACCGCCAATATGTTCTGGATCGTCGGCATTGCGCTCATTACCTCCTGGGTGGTGGCAGTGGTGTTCACACCTTACCTGGGCGTCAAACTGCTGCCGCAGATCAAGGTGCCTGAGGGGGGGCATGCAGCGATTTACGGTACACCGAATTACCTGCGTTTCAGGCGTCTGTTGGGGGCGGTTATTCGCCGTAAAGGCCTTGTTGCGATATCCGTCGTGACCTTGTTCATTGTGGCGATTCTTGGCATGGGCTTGGTGAAGAAACAGTTCTTCCCTACATCCGACCGGCCCGAGGTGCTGGTTGAGGTGCAGATGCCGTACGGGACGTCGATCGCGCAAACCGATTCGGCGGCGGCCAAGGTCGAGGCGTGGTTGGCAAAACAACCGGAGGCTCGGATAGTTACTGCCTACATCGGTCAGGGCGCGCCACGCTTCTATCTGGCGATGGCACCTGAGTTGCCCGATCCTTCGTTTGCAAAAATCGTCGTGCTGACGGCGAGCCAGGAAGAGCGCGAGGCGCTCAAAATCCGGCTGCGGCAAGCCGTGGCTGATGGTTTGGCGCCTGAAGCACGGGTGCGTGTAACACAGTTGGTGTTCGGTCCTTATTCGCCGTACCCGGTGGCCTTTCGGGTTATGGGTGCGGACCGGACAGTGTTGCGCGATATCGCCGCACAGGTGCGCGAGGTCATGGCTGCTAGTCCCATGACGAGAACCGTCAACACCGACATGGGCGAGCGCGTTCCGGCACTCCACCTCACGCTGGATCAGGATCGCTTGCAGGCATTTGGCTTAACCTCCACTGATGTTGCTCAGCAACTGCAGTTCCTGTTGACCGGAGCGCCTGTCACCCAGGTGCGTGAAGATATCCGTTCGGTCCAGGTGGTCGCTCGCTCTGCTGGAAACACACGTCTGGATCCTTCAAAAATTGACGCTTTCACGCTGACCGGCGCCCAGGGTCAACGGGTCTCGCTGTCTCAGGTCGGGACGGTCGATACGCGAATGGAAGAGCCCATTCTGCGGCGCCGTGACCGTACGCCGACCATCACCGTACGCGGTGATGTGGCTGAAGGACTTCAGCCCCCGGATGTCTCCAACGCCGTGATGAAGCAACTGCAACCGGTCATTGAACAGTTGCCTGTGGGCTACCGGATTGAGTTGGCAGGCGCGATCGAAGAGTCGGGTAAAGCGAACAAGGCATTGCTGCCGTTGTTCCCGATCATGATCGCGCTGATGTTGCTGACCATCATTATTCAGGTGCGCTCGATGTCTGCGATGATGATGGTTTTCGCCACCGCGCCCCTTGGGCTGATTGGTGTGGTGCCGATTCTTCTGCTGTTCCAACAGCCGTTCGGGATCAACGCCTTGGTGGGACTGATTGCGTTGTCAGGGATTCTGATGCGCAACGCGCTGATCCTTATCGGTCAGATTCATTCCAATGAGCAAGCCGGCCTGGCGCCTTATGACGCATTGGTCGAAGCCACTGTACAGCGGGCGCGGCCGGTGATCCTCACGGCGATGGCAGCGATGTTGGCTTTCATTCCGCTGACCCATTCGGTGTTCTGGGGCACGCTGGCGTACACGCTGATTGGCGGTACGTTTGCCGGCACAGTGCTGACATTGGTGTTCCTTCCAGCGATGTACTCCCTCTGGTTCAAGATCAGACCTGAGTCTGCAAGTGATGTGGATGCGCGTACTCAATCCGCATGAGCTCAATGACGACGGGATCGTATATCTGCCCAGCACCTGGACCCACTAAATAACAGCTAAAACCAGGCGAATGCGCCCGTAGAAACCTACGACGATTCAAGGCACACACCTGCGCTGCGTTTTATGGGTGACCGCCAAACCATGGAGGTCGGAATGAGCCAACTCCCGACCTCCATACGTCGCGTCTTTTTCCGCTCGAAGATTACTCCGCCGACGTTTGCAGTACCTCAATCCATAACGCGCCTTTGCCCGACGCCGCTTCACCGACACGCTTCAAGGCGCCGGTGTTGCTGACCGCGTAAGTGCCGACTTTTTCGCTTTTCTCGCCCGTCACCAGCAACCAGCGCCCGTTGGGTGAAAAAGCGATATTGCGTGGCTGCTTCTCTTCCACCGGATAATTCTCGAGAAAGCTCAAGCCGCCTGTTGAAGGGTCAACCGCGAATGCCGAAACCGAACTGCTGGTGCGCTCGGTCATCAACAGTAGCTTGCCATCGGGCGAGATCCGCAGGTCCGCCGCCCAGATACGAGGTGTGGGGTCGTCCTTCAAGTCGTTGTTACGTGCATCACGCACTTCGCCGTGAGCCAGTTTCAAACGCTCGGGAATGCCATTGGCAACGGCAACCTGAGTCAATGCGCCGGTGCTGTCATTGATTGAAAACGCTGTGACCGTGCCGCTCATTTCACCGACCACGTACAGGTATTTGCCGTTCGGGGAAAAGGCCAGGTGCCGAGGCCCGGTATTGTCCGGGACACTGATGTAGCCGCTGCCGATGGGGGTGAGCGTGCCGGTTTTGGCATCAAGGCGATATTGCAGGACCTGGTCCGCGCCAAGATTGCCCGCGTAGGCAAAACGGTTGCTCGGGTCGGTACGAACCGAATGCGCATGCGGGCCAGTCTTGTAGCTCAGGATGTTGACGGAAGGCTGATAGGCCTTGTCGATGGCCTGAACGCTGACGGTGTCGGCACCATAGGATGCGCCGAGCAGATAGCGTCCTTTTCGATCGGTAGACAGGTAAGCCATGCTTTCTGCCAGTGGCGCTTTGGACAGCGGCGTCAGATGTCCGCTCTTGGGATCGATGCTATAGCCCAGCACCTGAAACGGCTTGACCCGCAAGGCGGCAAACAACACTTTGCCGTCAGGGGTGATGGCCATGGGGTTGACCTGATCACCGGCGTTGACCTGTTCAATCAGGCGCAGCGCGCCGTTGTTCTGGTCAAGGCGATACTGGGAAATCAGACCGTCTCCCGGGCTCGAGATATAGGCAAAAGTGGCGGCATTGGCTTGCAGGCTGAGGCCGTAGACAACGGCAGCGGCCAAGAGGAGGGGGTTTCTCACAGGTGATTCCTTATTTTTGTAGTTGTGGTCGGTCATCCTATGACTGTCCTTTTGCGACATCAATCGCTGTTTTCTCAAGTTGGAAAAAATACGTCGTGGCTCAGGCGCAGTGGTTACATGAGCCCAGCCTGGTTCGATGCCCATCCACGCAGCCCGACGTTCCCGGCCTGCGATCTTGAAACATTTCTAAACATACTCGCTCAAGAATTGTTGTACGACGTCGTATCTACCGTGTTCGACTGCGCTTGTTCTCACAAAAAAAATAAATGGAGATACCCTCTATGACGAGCATTCGTTCCGTCGAAGGCCAGGCTGCGGCGCCCGCACAAAACCGATTTTCCCGAATACTCAAACTGCTGGGCCCCGGAATCATCGCCGTACTGTCCTGGCTGGGCGCAGGTGACCTGATCACGTCATCCGTGGCTGGGGCCAATTACGGTTACGCGATGATGTGGGTGCTGGCGGTCTCTCTGCTCTTGAGATACCTGATCGTAAACATCATCGCTCGCTTCCAGTTGTGCAATAACCAGGGCATGACCATCCTGCAAGGCTATGCGCAACTGAATCCCTTTTTCGCCTGGTTCATGCTCGTCTACGCCCTGTTGATGGGGCACTTGATGAACGCCTACATGATCAAGGGGGCGGGTGAGTCGCTGGCGATGCTGTTGAAAATCGACCAGCCACTGCTGTGTTCACTGGCGGTGGTACTCGCTGTGTGGATGCTGGTGGGTCGTAATATTTATTCGATGATCGAAGGCGTGATGAAGGTGCTGCTGGCGATCATGACCCTGGCCTTTATTGCCTTGGCCGTAATGTCCGGTCCCGATGTCGTCGGCATCGTCAAAGGCACCATCGGCTTCAGCATCCCGCCGGATGAAGGCGTGCATGGCGCGCTGCTGGTGGCGGTATCGGTTATCGGTGCGGTTGCAGGCTCCATTGCCAACTTCGTGCATCCGTATGTCATGCGCCAAAAGGGCTGGGTAGGGCCACAGCACAAGCGTGTTCAACGTAACGATTTGCTGTTTGCAGTGTTCGTCGGGATCGTCATTAACCTGGCCATCTGGATCGTTGGCGCGGAAATCCTGCGGCCCAACGGCATCGAGGTGAAGACCTTGGGCGACCTGGGCAAAGCGCTGGAAATTTTCTTCGGCCCGATTGGTTGGTATGTGTTCTTCATCGGCGTGTTCGCGACACTGTTTGCCAGTATTTCAGGCAAGACCACTGCGTTCCCGATGCTGATTACCGATGCCTTCCAACACGTTCGTCCTGAACGTCGCGAAAAGTACGGCAAAGAGTTTCATCATGATCCGATGCACAAATGGTTCATGCTTTTTATCCTCGTGACGCCGTTGATCTGGTCGCTGCCAGGCATGCCGGATTTCGTGACCCTGACCATTGGTGTCAGCGCGTTGAACATCATTGGCTTGCCGGTCATTTCCCTGGGCCTGCTGATCATGTCCAACCAGAAGTCACTGCTGGACAAGAAATATCGCAACAACCTGTTTGAAAACATCGCGCTGCTCTTTGCTACAGGCCTCGCGTTGTGGGTCGCCTTCCAGTTGGGCGTCGATCTGTTTACCTGACACCGAGCCGCCGAGGGAACGCAACGTCCCCTCGGTGGCCAGCGTTCAGTCAGTCACGGAACCCTGCGGTATTCTCCCGGCGAAACTGTCCACCAGACTCGCCACCACCATCTCTCCCATTCGCGTGCGGGTCTGCAGCGTCGCACTGGCGCGATGGGGCTGCAGTACCACTTTCTCGTTGCCGAACAGTGCCTCGGGGACGTTCGGTTCATCGACAAACACATCCAGCGCCGCACCCGCGATCTCACCAGCGGCAAGCGCCGCCACCAGATCGACCTCGTTGACCAGCTTGCCGCGCGCCACGTTGATCAGATACCCGTCCTTGCCCAGCGCCTGCAGTACCTCGGCATTGATGATGGCTTCAGCCTTGTCGGCAGCGGCCGCGAGAATCAGCGCATCACTGTTGCTGGCCAGTTGCTTCAAATCGGCGATGAAAGTGTGGTTCACATCGCTCATCGGCTGCAGATCGGTGTAACTGATCGGGCAGCCGAACGCTGCGGCCCGGGTCGCCACTGCACGGCCGACCCGGCCCATGCCGACGATGCCGATGCGCATGCCCGACACCTGACGCGCCAACGGCAACGGGGCCAACGGTGTCGGGCTATGGGGCCATTGCCCCGAACGCACATAACGATCACTGGTGCACAGACCCCGGCACACGGCAATCAACAATCCGATGGCCAGGTCGGCGACGTCTTCGGTCAGCGCGCCGATGGTTGCGGTCACGCGGATCCCGCGATCCCGGGCGTAAGCCAGATCCACCGCATCGGTGCCCACGCCGTTGACCGCCACCACTTCCAGTTTCGGTAGCTGCGCCATCAGCGCCTGGCTGATACCGGTATGCCCGCCGGTGATCACCCCGCGAATGTTCGCGCCGTGTACCTGCAAATAAGCCTGCTTGTCGGCCTGATGGAAGTAACGTCTGACGGTAAACAACTCATCGAGCCGCGCATTGATTTCGGGGATCAGGATCGGGCTGAGCTGCAAGACTTCTGGCTTCATGTAAACCTCGCGTAACGGAATAAAAAGGCCGGTTCAACCGCGACCGGCAAACGGCATGGCACTGGCCATGACGGTCATGTTCAGGACGTTCGCCTCTAGCGGCAGACCGGCGATGTAGCGCACGGCATCGGCCACATGCTTGACGTCCACCATCGGCTCCACGGCGATGGTGCCGTTGGCCTGGCGCACGCCTTTGGTCATGCGCACCGACATTTCGGTCAGGGCGTTGCCGATGTCGATCTGGCTGCAGGCGATGTTGAATTCACGCCCGTCCAGGGCCAGGGATTTGGTCAGCCCCAGCACCGCGTGTTTGCTGGCGGTGTAGGCGCTGCTGAAGGGGCGTGGGGTATGCGCCGAGATCGAGCCGTTATTGATGATGCGTCCGCCCTGTGGCTGTTGCCGGCGCATCAGTGCGAAGGCACCACGGGCGCAGAGGAAAACGCCGTTGAGGTTGGTGTCGATCACGTTTCGCCACTGCTCGAACGTCAGCTCATCGAGCGGCACGGCAGGGGCGTTGACCCCGGCGTTGTTGAACACCACGTCCAGGCGTCCGTATACCTCGGTGATGGTGGCAAACAGCGCATCGACACTGGCCGGGTCGCGCACATCAGTGGGCACCGCCAGCGCTTCGTGTCCTTCGCTGAGCGCCAATTCGACCAAGGCCTGCAACGGCTCCGGCCTACGTCCGGCCAATACCAGGGTGAATCCGTCGGCCATCAGAGCCAGGGCCACGGCGCGGCCGATTCCGCTACCGGCTCCGGTGACCAGGGCGACTTTCAAAGGACTGTTCATGTTGTTATCTCCTTTTTTCAATTCACGAGAGCGTGTGCCGGGTTCAAGGTCGCTGACCGACGCGCATTTCCAGTTGGCCGATGCCGTCGATCCCGGCGTTGATGATGTCGCCTGGTTGCAGCACATCGACGCCTGCCGGGCTGCCGGTCATGATCAAGTCACCGGCCCGAAACGCTACCGATTGCGAGATGCGGCTGATGATTTCACTGACCGACCAGATCTGGCTGTCGAGGCTGTCGCGCTGGCGCTCTTCGCCGTTGACGTTCAGCCACAAATCGCCGTCCGGGTGTCCGGCGCGAGTCACCGGCACGATGGCGGTCATCGGCGCGGCGCCGTCGAACACCTTGGCACCTTCCCACGGCAAACCATTGCTTTTGGCCGTGCGCTGGACATCACGACGGGTCAGATCAAGACCGACGGCATAGCCCCAGACATAGGCCAGCGCCTGACTCACCGGAATGTTGGCGCCGCCTTCACCGATGGCCACGACCAATTCGATTTCGTGGACAAACTCTTCGGTCAACGGCGGGAAAGTCACTTCACCCGCCGCATCCACCACGTTGCTCGCCGGTTTCATGAAGAACACTGGCGGCTGGCGGGACTGGCCTTGGGTGTCTGGCCAAGGGTAGTTGCGGCCGACGCAAAATACCCGGCCAACAGGAAAGCGCTGCTGGCTGCCAGACACCGGCAAGGTCACGGGCAGATCCGGGGTAAACACATATTCGGTCATCGTCATTTTTGTAGTAGTCCTGTTAGAAGCGTCAGCGTACGGCGGCAATCTTTTGCGAAGTTGGACGAATGCCGTCTCGTGTTGGAGAAAAACGGTTTCTTGGCTCAGCGCGCCTTGAGTTCGATGCGATACAAGCGACCGAGCAGCAACGAATAGGACAAGGTCCCCATCAATGCCACGCCACCAATGAACCAGAAGGCGTAGGCAAACGAGCCTGTCGCGTGGACGATGCCGCCAATCACGATCGGGGTGACGATCCCGCCGATGTTGGCGGCCAGGCTGGTGACCCCGCCGGTCAGGCCGATCAGTTCCTTGGGCGCGACTTCCGATACGGCCGCCCACGACGACGAAGCGATTCCCTGAGCGAAGAAGGCAATGGTCAGCACGGCAATGCAGATCACATTCGAGTCGGTGAAATTCACCAGCACAATCGACATACCCAGCATCGATCCGACCACCAATGGCAACTTGCGAGCGAAGGACATTGAGTAACCACGGCGTATCAGCAAGTCGGAGACGATGCCGGCCAGCAGAATGCCGACCGTTGCACCCACGAACGGCAGTACCGCGAAGATCCCGGCCTTGATCATGGTCAGCTTGCGTTCTTCGATCAGGTACGTCGGAAACCAGGTCAGGAAGAAGTACAACGCCGAGGTGCTGGCGAACTTGCCGATGCAAATCGCCCAGATTTGCCGATAGCTGAACAGCTCGGTGATCTGCCTCCAGTTGAACCGGGTGCGCTCCTGACTGCTCTTGACCAGTCCACCCCCGGCTTCGATGTACTTCAGTTCTTCCTGGCTGACGTTCTTGCAGCTCAGCGGATCGCGGTACAAGTAGAGCCAGATCACACCGAACACAATGCCGAGTATCCCGGTGCTGTAGAACACATGGCGCCAGTCGTAGGTCGTGGCCAGCCATAACAGCACGCCGGTAAACAGTGCCGTGCCCAGATATTGGCCGCACACGTAAATGCTGCTGGCCAGGCCCCGTTCGCGGGCCGGGAACCACACCGTGACCGCTCGGCTGTTGGCCGGAAACGCTGGAGCTTCCATGGCACCGACGGCCAGGCGCAGTCCGAACAGCGACGCGAATCCTGTGGCAAGGCCTTGGCACACGGTGACCGTCGACCAACTGATCAGCGACACCCCGTAAGTGAACCGGGAACCGAAGCGATCGGCGATGAACCCGGCAGGCACCAAGGCGAGTGCGTAGGTCCAGGCAAACGCGGAAAAAATCAGGCCCATTTCGATCTTGTCCAGGCCCAGATCCTTGGCCATGAACGGTGCGGCAATCGAGATGTTTACGCGGTCGATGTAGTTGATGATGGTCGCAATCAGCAGCAATGACAGCATGAACCAGCGCCGACGCGTCGGCAGTCGCTGAGGCAACAGGGCGTCCCGGGCGCCGGCGCTCACCGACGGCGCGGTGGACGGGGAGGTTTGCGAGTTCGACATGAGTAGACCTTTTTATTGTTAGAAGAATCGAGATGTTCGCGCGCAGCCGAAGCCGTGCCCGCAGTGCCGGGGCAGAGCAATCGCTGCTGGAATGAGAGGCGCGGACAGCCGCTGTCAGGCGCTCAGAT
Source organism: Pseudomonas sp. TH39(2020) (assembly GCF_016650715.1). Lineage (NCBI taxonomy): Bacteria > Pseudomonadati > Pseudomonadota > Gammaproteobacteria > Pseudomonadales > Pseudomonadaceae > Pseudomonas > Pseudomonas sp. TH39(2020). Next base: position 41,750 of record NZ_JAEKFF010000002.1, read on the forward strand.
ACGCCTTCGGACTGGCTTGATCGGGGGAGGGTTGGCGAGGGGGAAAAACAGGTTCATCACGTGCGCACCTTTTGATTGTTTTTGGAAGGGTCGGGCTGCATTGGTTGTCACAGTGGTCGTACAACCTCTCAAAATCAACGGAGGCGTTAGATCGTTTTTTCTTCTGGAAAAGGCGATTAATGCAGGTGTCCAAGAAAAATCAAATCAGCTCATTTCCTTCGTTATGCTTTATTTGTTTAATAAGTTATTGTTTTTAAAGGATTAAATATTTAAGTGTGCTCATGGTTTTTTGGACGGAGGACACATCACACACGGATACAATTAATTATCTGTATTTCGTTGTCATCCTATGACGTGTTGAAGCCGGCGGTGTCTGCCTTCACAATCACCGCAGTCGCCGCTTGCATCCCGGCGCGACGACAACCTGCCCATGTACCTGTCGAGGAATCCCAGGCGATGTCGTCACCCGATCGAGTGCCCACTTACGTCATGCAGCAACGCAGCGAATTGACGGACTTTTACATCCGCGACAAAAAGGGACGGCGCGCCGAAACCAGCCCGCATCGCCACGAGTATTTCCAGATCCAGGTCAACCTCGGTGGCGATACCGTGCAGCACATCGGCAATGTCGAACGTCCATTTCCGCGCAATACGCTGGCCTTCATCCTGCCGCATCGCGTGCACGTGATTCCGCATCCGGCCGACAGCAATTTCATGGTGATCAATTTTTCCCAGACCTTCCTGCTGCCACATTTGCAGTGCGACCCGATGGACCTGGAGGAAGTCTCGATTCTCCTGGCGCCGGAGTTGTCGCCGTTCCGCTTTCAGGAGCATCTGGATTTCATTCTGGGCGATGAGGACTTCCGCAAAGTCTGTGCCTTGATCGAACAGATGCGAGTCCTGGATGAGAACCGTCAGTTCGGCACCCGCGAGATGCTCAAGGGGTTGCTGCTGCAACTGGTGGGGAGCGTTTGTGCCTTGTATGCCGAGCCGCTCAAACGGTTGGCCGAAGAGAATGCCGCCGAAGTCAGCCGACGCGATGCGCTGAGCAGGATGTCCGAATACTTGCGCAAGAATATTGCCGACCCCGATCTGAACCTGATCAAGGTGGCTGCTGCGACTTACCTGTCACCGACGTATCTGACGCACTGGTTGCGCAAGGAAATCGGCAAGACCTTCACAGAGCTGGTGCTCGAGCGCAGGATGCACGCGGCACGCAATTACCTGCTCAATGGGACACGACCGGTGGGGGAGGTGGCGAGGTTGTGCGGTTTCGCTGACGAGGCTTATTTCTCCCGACGCTTTCGCCAGATTCATGGCCAGCCACCTGGGCAATTCAGGCGTCAGCAACTCAATCCTGATACGCCGCAATCGCCGTCCAATACGTGATTGTTCATCGCTCACATCGCAGCGCAAACTCGACGGCGCTCAGCAAGGCATCGCCGCTGAAGGGTTTACGCAAGCATTCGATGGGCTCATAGCGGCTGGATTCGGCCAGTGTGGCTTCATCCCAGTGTGCCGACATGCAAATCACTGGAAATTTTCTGCCCTTGTGCGGCTCTCCTGATCGTTAGGGAAAGTCTGTCCGCCGGCGACCTTTAAAGTCCTTAAGCAAGCCTTAAAAATTATGAAACTCATGGCCACACCGCTTTAGCGTGTGTCATGGGCGATGGCCAGGACGAAGCGACAGATCCGCGAACTTTGCGGGCTGAGATGAAGTTAGCCGCCACGGCCGATTGCTGCTCGTCAAGAAGGACAGTTATCGACCTAATGCTCTTACCTGATCAGTTGAAAGAGTTCGACGCTGCTTGTGCAGGATCGACGACGAATAGTCTGGAAAGGTAGGAAATATCTTCAAGGTGAGTGGCGATCACCGTGATGTCGAAAAACGATTAAAAGAATTCGATGGGATGGGCCCTAAGACCGTTGAGATTTTTATGCGTGAAGCAATAAAAGTGCTCGCTTGATTGAATAGGCCCACCATGGATGCGGGGTCACCAATGATCTAGAGCTGGCACCAAGCCGTCCCACACCTGATAGCCTCTCGGCGGTACGTTTTACAAATTCGGATAATCATCCAGCGCAAGGCTAGACACGCCTCCGTCCTCAGGTTCGCGCTTCGGCTTATGAATCACTCCAGCTTCAGCGTCCGCGCGCATCTGCTCGAGCTCCTTGTGAAATGCCTTGTCCTGAACCGTGGGCTTACTGGTGTATGGCTTTCGTTCGGGTTCAGGCTGTGCTGCATAAGTCGTTACCACGTCAGGGTCGTGCTGTAGCTTTTCTTGTACTTGCGATTCCAGCATCGCACGTAGCGCATCTTTGTCGGGCCGAGTCAGCAATTTGTCACTCCTATTAGGAAACCAGGCACCCAGTAATCGACTGGGCCCTAGGTCGGGGGGAACATCCAATCGATCGTGTTGAAAATTTGGGCTGCAGATACAGCCACAGGATTTCAGGTCGAGGAGAAGAGGCGAATCATCAATTTCTTCCAACGCGGCGATCGTGTCAAATTGGGTACATGCCTGGGATGATTCCGTAATCGACAGAAACGCAGGCAGTGAGAGAATACAAAGCTACGATCCCTTTTTGATTTCCGGCGTGCTGATCATTGGTGTTGACCTCTACGTGGATATCTATGGCTGGATCGACTTGAACGCGAGAGTTCGGTCTATAGCTAGTCCAACAGGGAGTAGGCATACTTTATGTATGGCTGCTTGGTGTACGTAAGGATATGCTGCCTCCCGACTTCATATATGCCAATAAAAACCAACCACAGTGACGTTATGAGCCAATCAGAGACGCGTGCGACTGCCCTAACGCTGTATCCAGAGGACTCCCGCGAGGCGGCGGCTCTGCTGAAGCAGGCCGTACCACTGATGGTGCGTCACAACATTCCACCAAACCCCGTGCACTATGCTCTCTGGTACACCTACAGCAAAGGTCAGGAGCCAGAGCTTAATCGCCATCTGGACAGGGTGGTCAAAGACTTCGACTGTTTCCCTCCAGAATCTGCTACGAAGCTTTTTCGTGACTACATCATTCGTGACGAATTGGAAGAGGCACGCGCAGGGCAACAACAAGCGATCAATCTGGTTGACGACATGGAGCGTAATGTCTCGCGTAGTGTGAATGGCAGTGTCAACTTTCAAGCCAGTCTTGGCCATTGCATGGAAATGCTCGCGGAGCCGGTCGATCAGAGATTGCCCGCCATTCTGAGCGAGCTGCAACAGAGCACCCAGGTCATGCAGGATCAGCAAGCGCTTTTCCTCTCCCAGCTGCACTCAGCGCAAAATGAAATTATGAGTCTGAGAGACAAGCTCGAGCGAGCCCAACTGGCTGCATCTTTGGATGGTCTGACTAAGGTGTTGAACCGGGCTACCTTCACTCGCTTGCTGGAGCATGCATTGATCAACGCTCCTCATGGGGTGGCATTGGTCATGTTGGATATTGATCATTTCAAGCAGTTCAATGACCGGTATGGCCATCCTTTGGGCGACCGCGTACTTGAACATGTCGGTCAGGTGTTACGGAACTCAATCCCGTCTCAGGCCCTGGCGGCACGCTATGGTGGTGAAGAGTTCTGTGTAGTCCTGCAAGAGTGTTTTGATCTCACCAGTGCTCATACTTTTGCTGAGCAGCTGCGCCTGAAAATTCAGGCGCTGCGGATCAAGGTTCGTGGCACGGATGAGGTGCTGGACACTGTAACTGCGTCCCTTGGTGTCGCCCTCGCCATAGCGGGTGACGATGTGGAAAGCCTTCTGACTCGTGCCGATGATGCCCTCTATCAAGCCAAGCGCAGCGGGCGCAACCGAGTGAATTGAAACTGGCATTCGGATTCAATCTGCAATCACATAGCCCCACAGGATATGGTGATTCGATTCGCGTTCCTTTCGCATGGCAGCCATAGCTAAGCTGTGGTGTGAAGTAACGTCAATGGAGAGGTCGCTCCTTCGGGCTTAAGCCCGGCTCGATCTTGCGCCTTCAGGTGATGTGTCCAGGTATGCGTTTGCGGCTTGGCGGAGGACTCTGAAGTTCAGCCTGATGTACCGGTTCAGCGAAGCATTTTATGCCTTCCTCATTAGTCTTCGAGGCTGCCGCGCGGTTCGCTATTCCAGGCTTCAGTGAGCTCGTCTATCCGATCTGTGATTTGAGGCTTTTTTGATAGGACCAGGCAGCGCGTGTTGCCGACAAATTCTTCTATCAGATACACAGAGTCGCCGACATCCAGCTCCAACTCCTGCAACGCTTCATCGGGAATTCGAATAGCACCGTCACCATCCCATTCTTCGATGATGATTTTCATAGGGGGCTTTCTCACGTGTAGTCTCCAATGCTTCTGAGTCGGCAATGGTAACGTGTTTTGGTCTATCCGGTTTAGAGCGAACCTAGACATCCCAAATAGCTAAGCTCTACGGCTCCGGCGCTCTGACCGAACAACCGCTCCATCTGTAATTTCCTGTTTGTCATTAAGGCCGGGGAAATCACACACTTGCGAAAGTACTTGCCGCTGACTGTTATAGACCCCCTCAGAATTGAGTCCGTTCCTGCTCCAGGATCCACAAAAAAACGCCACTCAATGAGTGGCGTTTTTTTGTGCGTGACATTTACAAGCGGCATTGCCATCACTGTCGGCATCTGCCCATGCATGCTTGGAACGGAATTTCGTCTCAGCAGTCATGACCAGTAGGACGGCAGAGTCAGCGCGTTTTCACAGCGGTAGCCAGACCTGAATACTCCTGCATTGCATCCTCCAACGCCCCCCGAAAATACTCCCGCGACGCCCGGTCACAAAGGATGTGCAAGCTCGCCTGCTGCACGGTGCCGGAATTGATCACGATCACGTTGATGCGTGCCGCCGACGTCTGGGCCACCGCTCCCGGGCCGAACGCCTGAGGGCTCAGGTCAACCCCGCAGAGCTTGGCCAACACTTCGCTCAGATGATCCCCCGTCAGCTGAAAACAGGCATGGCTGTCCTGCCGAGGCAGCAGATAGTTGGCTTGATGATCAAGTTCCCAGCGTGCCTCTTCATCCGCCATTCGTTGGCCTTGATCCTCTGGGCTGCCGAGCAGCAGGTATTCGGTCTGCGACAGCCGCGCCACCTGACTGCCGTCGGCTTGAATCACCGCACGGTTGGGCGCATCCGGCAGGACGAAGCCGCGGCTGCGCAGGTACGCGGCACTGTGGGCGCCGCGGAAACCGACTCGCGGCAGGTCAGTCAGGTCCGCCAGGCGGCACCCTGGCATCGGTGCCAGGGCTTGCCGAGGGATGCTGTGTTGTTCTCTCAGACTGGTCATGAGTCAAAGCTCCTGGCGTTGGTTATCGGGATCGAAGAAGGGCAACTGCACCACCTCGGCCTGGACCACGATGCCGCCTTCGACGCGGATCGGAATCCGTTGCCCTGGCGTGCTCTGATCGATGCCGGCGTAGGCCAGGCCAATGATCTTGCCCAGGGAGGCGGAATATTCGCAGGAGGTGACGTTGCCGCTGATGTCGGGGCCGTTCAGCACCAGATGGCCTTCCAGCGGTTGCAGGCTGCCTTTGGGCAGGCTGAAACCCACCAGTTTGCGTTTCAGTGGCTGGGCTTCGAGGATGTCTACCGAGCGGCGGCCGACGAAGAACGGCTTGGTGCGGCTGATCGCCCAGCCCATGTCGATTTCCGCCGGGTGGGTCATGCCGTCAGTGTCCTGACTGATGATCACGTGGCCTTTTTCCAGACGCAGCAGGCGCTGGGTTTCGACGCCGAAGGGGCGGATGTCATGTGCTTTGCCGGCCTCAATCAGTGCGTCCCAGAGCTTGAGCCCATGACGCGCGGGTACGTGGATTTCATAGCCCAGTTCGCCGACAAAACCGACTCGCAACAACCGGGCCTTGATGCCGGCCACGGTGCCCTGGCGAACGCCCAGATAAGGGAAGGCATCGGCGCTCAGGTCGAGGTCGGTGCAGACCTGTTCCAGCACCTTGCGCGAGTCCGGCCCGGCGACGTTGACTGCACAAATGGCCGCAGTGACGTTGGCGACATCCACGTCGAGGCGCCATTGCGCGTTCCACTTAAGCATTTGCTGATAGATCCGGTCGACACCGCTGGTGGTGGCGGTGACGTAGAAATGGTTCTCGGCAAACCGCGCGCAGACACCGTCGTCGATCACCACGCCGTGCTCATTGGTCATCAGCGCATAACGGGAGCGGCCGATCGGCTGCTTGAGAAAGGCGAACGTGTACATCCGATTGAGCAGTTCGGCCGCATCCGGGCCGCGCACATCAAGGCCACCGAGGGTCGAGACATCGATGATGCCGACCTTGTTGCGCACGTGCAGGGCTTCAGCCTGCATGCACGCCTCGCGATCCTTCGCGTTGCCGTAGTAGGCCGGGCGTTGCCAGATGCCCGCAGGCATCATCTTCGCCCCGGCTTGCAGGTGACGTGCGTGCATCGGCGTTTGCCGGTACGGGTCGAACGCGCGACCGGCGACATGCGCCAGCTTTTCAGCCACAAACGGTGGTCGTGCGGTGGTCACGCCGGTTTCACTGATGTTGCGTTGGGTGGCCCAGGCCACCAATCGCGCGGTCGGCAGCGCCGAGTGACGACCTTGAGACGGGCCCATGCCGACGGTGGAGTAGCGCTTGACCAGTTGCACGTCGCGATAACCGATCCGGGTGGCGTTGACGATGTCGGCTACTTGCAGATCCTCGTCGAAGTCGACGAAGTCCTTGCCTTTGGGATGCGGGAAGATTGGCCAATTAAAGTTGACCCGAGCCTCGCCGCTGAATGGCGCGCGTTGCGTACCGACTGTCAGACCCAGCGCGAGGGCGGCTTCGGTACCGGCATTCACACCATCGGCAATCACGTTATCCAGCTGGTGACGACCGTTGACCGAGCCGGCGACATTCAGATTCTTTGGCAGGCCGCTGAGAGTGAACTCGGCACGCTGATCGTCGTAGGCCAGTTTGCCGCCGGCCTGGCACAGCAGTTGATAGACCGGCATGTAACCGGCGGACATGCACAGTAAATCGCACTCCAGATGTTGCCCGCTCTCGGCGACCTGGCCTTGTGCGGTGATCTTGCGCACGTCGACGCCGTTGATATGGCGCATGCCTTTCTCGTGCTGGGCTTCATAGACGGTGCTGTTGCTCTGACGGTAGATCTTGCGTTGCGCCAGTGCACCCAGCAAGGATTCGTCCGAAGGACCATGGCGCAGGTCCACCACCGCGACGACCTCCACGCCCTGGTCATGCAGATCCAGCGCGGCGAGGTAACCGTCATCGTTGCCTGTCAGCACCACGGCGCGTTTACCGGGTTTGACCGCATACAGTTTCATCAGTCGTTGCGCGGCGCTGGTCAGCATGACGCCCGGCAGGTCGTTGTTGCGAAAGATCACCGGTTGATCGAAGGCCCCGCTGCACACCAGGCACTGGCGGGCGCGGACCTTGTACATGCGTTTGCCCTGAATCACCGGCAGGTAGTTGTCGGTGAACCAGGCGTTGCAAGTGGCTTCGGTCAGGATCTGGATATTGGCGTGTTGCTCTACCGCAGCGAGCAGTTCGCGGCGCAGGTTTTCAGCCCTGGTGCCTTCGATATCGAAGCGGGCATAGGTTAGCGAACCGCCGAGCACCGGTTGTTGCTCGATGAGCAACACCTTGGCCCCCGCGTTGGCTGCCGTCAGCGCCGCATGGAGCCCGGCGGGGCCTGCGCCGATGACTGCCAGGTCGGTGAAAAGGTAAGCCTTGTCGTAGTACTCGGGCCGGAAGGTCAGGTCGAGCACACCGAGGCCGGCCTTCTTGCGAATGATCGGTTCCCAGACTTTCCACATGCCTTTGGGCTTGTAGAAAGAACGGTAGTAGAAACCCACCGGCATGAATTTCGAGAACTTGCCGAGGTAGGCGTCCTTGTCGTTATCCAGCGAGCCGTTGACGTTCTGCGCCGTCACCTGCAACCCAGCGGACAACGCATGTGCGTCGGCCAGTACGTTGGGCTCTTCGGGCAACTGCACCAGGCTGTTGGCGTCCTGGCCGGCCATGGTCAGCGGGCCACGCGGACGATGGTATTTGAACGAACGGGAGATCAGGAAACGCCCATTGGCCAATAGGGCGCTGGCGATGCTGTCGCCTTGCAAGCCTTGGTAGCGGTGGCCGTCGAAGCTGAAATCCAGCGGCTGATCACGGTCGATCAGCAAGCCCATGGGGGCGGGTAGGCGATTCATCCTGCGATCTCCTTGGCGACGCTGAAGTCGACGCGGGCGGTGAACAGTTCTTTGGGGTCGAAGGTGCGCAGGATTTCATCGGTTACGGTGTGCCGCTCCGCCAGAAACCAGTAGCTGGATGGCGTGTGCATCCACCATTCGCGCACCACACCGGCGAGGTTGTCGGTGTTGAACACGTAGTCGGCCCATTCGGCGTCGCTGCAACTGACCGGGTCAGGCATCGGCTTGAATTCACCGCCATAGGTGAACTCGCTGATATTGCGCGGCCCGTTGAGCGGGCAATTCATGATTTTCATAGTCCGCTCTCCGTCAGTGACTGGCCGCCGTGGCGCCCATTTCGTTGACTTGCTGGAAGGTCGAGAAACGTTCGAGGCCGAAAGGTTTGATCAGATCCGGCACCTTGCCGCCGCTGGCCACCAACTCTGCCATGGTCTTGCCGCAGATCGGCGTGGCCTTGAAGCCCCAGGTGCCCCAGCCGGCGTCGAGGTAGTAATTCTTCACCGGCGACAGGCCCATGATCGGGCTGTAATCCGGGGTCATGTCGGTGATACCGGCCCATTGGCGCATCAGCTTGGCGTTGGCCAGGAACGGGAACATCTCGATGGCATGGGCCAGCAAGCTTTCCTTGAGGTCCAGCGTCGAGCGTGTATTGAACAGTGGATAGGGATCGGAGCCGCCACCGAACACCACTTCACCGCGGCCGGTCTGCTGCACATAGCAGTGCAGGGCGGAGGAGCTCACCAGCGGATCGAGAAACGGTTTGAACGGCTGGGTGACCATCGCTTGCAGCGGAAAGGTCTGGATCGGCGAACGGATCCCGGCCTTGGCCATCAACAAGGAACTGTGTCCGGCAATCGCCTGCACTGCACAACCGCACTTGATGGTGCCGCGATTGGTTTTCACGGCGGTGATGGCGCCGTTCTCGATGATCAGGTCCTGGACTTCGGTCAGCTGATGGATTTCCACGCCACGCTTGGCCGCCTGCTTGGCGTAACCCCAGGCCACGGCGTCGTGGCGCGCGGTGGCGCCGTCGATGTGCCACAGACCGGCGATCACTGGCAAGTGGCCGGGATCGAGGTTAAGGCTGGGCACCAGTTCGCGGATCTGCTGGCGGTCGATCATCTCTGTACGGCCGCCGAAGTGTTTGTTGACCTCGGCGCGCTGACGGAACGAACGCACCGTGGCATCGGTGTGAGCCAGGGTCAGTTGGCCGCGCTCGGAGTACATGATGTTGAAATCGAATTCGTTGGACAGCGACTGGAACATCCGCACCGACTCGGCATAAAAGCGCACGCCTTCGCTGGTCAGGTAATTGGAGCGGATCACTGCGGTGTTGCGCGCGGTATTGCCGCCGCCCAGATAGGACTTTTCCAGCACCGCGATGTTGGTGATGCCGTGGTACTTGGCCAGGTAGTAAGCGGTGGCCAGACCGTGGCCGCCGGCACCGATGATCACCACGTCATAACTCGACTTGAGTTCCTTCGGTGGCGGCAAATCCACTTCCACCGGGTACTCCGAACTCAGCCCGTATTTCAATAGATTGAATGGCATAGGGCCTCCGATTGGCTGCGTTGAGCCTGGTGTTGCGCAAGGGCTGCGGTGACAGTGTTTTTCATCAGAAAGGCGATGGTCATCGGCCCGACACCACCAGGTACCGGGGTGATCGCCGCGACGTGGGGCAGGGCGCTGTCGAAGTCGACATCGCCCACCAGACGGCTGCGGCCATCGTCTTCGATGCGGTTGATGCCGACGTCGATCACCACTGCGCCTGACTTCAGCCAACTGGCGTCGATCAGCCTTGGGCGCCCCACGGCGGCGATGACGATGTCTGCCTGCCGGCACAGAGCCTGCGGATCCGGGCTGCGCGAATGCAGGACGGTCACTGAGCAGTCGGCTTGCAGCAACAACGCGGCCATGGGTTTGCCGACGATGTTCGAGCGACCGATCACCACTGCGTGCTTGCCGCGCAGATCGCCGCAGGTTTGTTCCAGCAAATACAAACAACCACTGGGGGTGCAGGGCGCGAGTACCGTGCGACCCTGGCTGAGACCGCCGACGTTCTGACTGTGGAACCCGTCTACATCCTTGTCCGGAGCGATAGCCTCCAGTGCGCGTAATTCGTCGATATGCGAAGGCAGCGGCAGCTGCAGAAGAATGCCGTGGATCGAGCGATCGGCATTCAGTCGGGCGATCAAGATGAGTAACTGTTCAGTGCTGGTGTCCGTGGACAGCCGATGTTCCAGCGAGCGGATACCCACCTCTTCGGCGCGCAGGATCTTGTTTCGCACGTAGACCTGGCTGGCAGGGTCGCTGCCCACCAGAATCACCGCCAGTGCCGGTTGAATGTCTTGCTCGCGCAGGCGCTCCACGTCCTTGCGGACCTGCACCAGGACGCGGGCGGCGGTAGCCTTTCCGTCGATCAGTTTGTGTGCGTTCACCGGAAGATCACCGTTCTGTCCTGGTTGAGGAAAACCCGGTGTTCCAGGTGGTACTTGACCGCCTTGGACAGGGCCACGGTTTCGGTGTCACGGCCGGTGGCGACCAGGTCGTCGGGCAGGTAGACGTGATCGACCCGCTGTACTTCCTGCTCAATGATCGGTCCCTCGTCGAGGTCGCTGGTGACGTAATGGGCGGTGGCGCCGATCAGTTTCACGCCGCGCTGGTAGGCCTGGTGATAAGGCTTGGCTCCTTTGAAGCCGGGCAAGAACGAATGGTGAATGTTGATCGCCCGCCCCGAGAGTTGCTTGCACAGGTCATCGGAGAGGATCTGCATGTAGCGCGCCAACACCACCAGTTCGGTGCCGGTGTCGTCGACGATCTTCATCAGTTCGGCTTCCTGTCGGGCCTTGGTTTCCTTCGTCACCGGCAAGTAGATGAAGCGAATGCCCTCGCGTTCGGCCATGGGCCGCAAGTCGAGGTGGTTGGAGACGATGGCGGTGATGGTCATGTCCATCTCGCCCTTGTGGTAGCGATAGAGCAGGTCGGTCAGGCAGTGGTCGAACTTGCTGACCATCAGCAGCACACGCATCGGCTCGCGGGTGTCGTGCAATTCCCAGGTCATCTCGAACGCCTTGGCGACGTCGGCGAAGCCGTCCTTGATCTGTTGAATGTCGCCCTGATGGCCGTCGTTGAAGCGGAACACCGCACGCATGAAAAACCGGCCGCTGAAGTCGTCGTCGAATTGCGCCATCTCCCCGATGTAGCAACTGTTGTCCGCCAGGTAGGTGGTGACGGCAGCGACGATGCCGGACACTGCGGGACAGGTGATCTTGATGATGAAATGGTTTTTTTCGTGTTGCATGACACGTCCTCGGGATGATGGCGGCAGCTCATCGCATAGCGAAAAAAGTGTCAGCGGACAGCAGGCTCATCCATGAGCGCGTTTTCTTGTGGGGAATAAATTATTCCTGTTGATGGCTTTATAGGGGAAATGGGTGCGTGGCGTCTAGGGGTTTTGTGAAAGTTTTTTAACTGGGAGGAAATTATGAGAGGGCGGCCTGATAGTCGGCCTGGGTGATTTAATCGTGTACCCCCAACCAAAAAGCAAAAAAAAGGCCGCCACAACCCGACGTTGCAGCGACCCGAGGGTGACAGATGAATCACGGCCCACTGGCATGGACCGGCGCCAAATCAATGAGCCCCAGCAGCCTTGTTCAAATCACTCTCAGCCCATTCGGTATACACACATGCATCCGCAGTAGCCCAACGCACACGCACAGGATCGCCAGTCTTCAGCGGCATGCCGGCGGCGGAGAGCGCCTTGACGGTCATCGAAGTGCCGCCCAGGGTTTTCACCGTGCAGGTCTGGCTTTCACCGAGGAACAGCACCTCACCCACTATCGCCGAGACTTCATTCCAGCCCGCCGCCAAGGGTTCTTGAGCGGATTGTTCAACACTCAAGGCTAGCGCTTTTTCCGGACGCACCATCAGCAGCACATCCTGATCAGTTTGCAAACCTGCAGTCAGGCGAATCGACAACGATTGCCCTTCAAACGAAGCCACTGCATTGCCCTGAGCCTTGAGCTTGAGGAAGTTCGAGTTACCCAGGAATGAAGCAACAAAGGCATTCGGCGGATTCTGGTACAGGTCAAAACCGCTGCCCAGGCCGACGATCTTGCCGTGGCTGAAAATCGCGATGCGCTGGGACAGGCGCATGGCTTCTTCCTGGTCGTGGGTCACATAGACGATGGTGATGCCCAGACGCCGATGCAGTTGACGCAGTTCATCCTGCAAGTCTTCACGCAGTTTCTTGTCCAGAGCACCGAGCGGTTCGTCCATCAGCAGAATGCGTGGTTCATATACCAACGCCCGAGCAATCGCTACACGTTGCTGCTGGCCGCCGGACAGTTGCGAAGGGCGGCGATGCGCAAATTGCTCAAGCTGCACCAGTTTGAGCATCGCATCGACCCGGCGCTCGCGCTCGGCGGTGGCCAGTTTGCGAATGGCCAATGGGAACGCGATGTTGTCGCGTACCGACAGGTGCGGGAACAACGAGTAACGCTGAAACACCATGCCGATGTCACGCTTGTGCGGCGGCACGTTGACCAGCGATTGGCCATTGACCAGGATCTCGCCGCTGCTCGGGGTTTCGAAGCCGGCCAGCATCGACAGCGTTGTACTTTTACCTGAGCCGCTGGAGCCAAGGAACGTTAGGAATTCGCCGTCCTTGATGTCCAGCGAGATGTCGTCCACGGCGGCAAAGTCACCGTAGTACTTGTTCAGGTTGCGCAGACTAACCAACGGTTGGTCGTTCTGATGCGCGGAATCTTTGATCACTGCACTCATGTCGTACTCCTGGGCGCTCAGGCGCTGATTTCATTGCGCCGGCGAAGGGCGGCGGCGATCACCATGACCAGTACCGAGAGGCCGATCAGCAGCGTCGAGGCGACGGCGATCACGGGCGTCAGGTCCTGGCGCAGGGTGGTCCACATTTTCACGGGAAGGGTTTGCAGGGTCGGGCTGGCCATCATCACGCTCAGCACCACTTCATCCCAGGAAACCAGGAACGCAAACAGCGCGCCGGCCACCATGCCCGGACGAATCGCCGGAAAGGTCACCTTGAACACCGCTTGCAAGCGTGAGGCGCCGCAGATCACCGCGGCATCTTCAATCGACTGATCGAACAGCTTCAGCGAGTTGATGATCGAGATGATGGTGAACGGCAACGCAACAATGACGTGGCTCACGACGAAGGCGAACATCGTCCCGGTGTAGCCCAGTTTCAGAAACAGCGCGTACACCGCCACCGCGATAATCACCAGCGGCACGATCATCGGCAGGGTGAACAGACCGTAAAGCATCTCCCGTCCCGGGAAGCGCCCACGCACCAGTGCAAAAGCGGTGGGCAAACCCAGCGCCACGGCGAAGAAGGTGGTCAGCACCGCAACCTTGAGGCTGGCCAGCGCCGCGTTCATCCAGTCGGCGTTGGAGAAGAACTGGCCGTACCATTTCAGCGTCCAGCCCGGCGGCGGGAACACCAGCCACTGGGAGGAACCGAAGGACAGCAGCACGATGAATACGATCGGCAGCAACAGAAACAGCGCGATCAATCCGGTCGTGAAGTACAGGCCGAAGCGCATGCGCCGGCTCATGGCATTGGGGGTCAGGAGCATGACGGCTTACCTCGCGTTGCTGGCGCCAACCGGGGATTCCGGCTGGAGCTTCAGGTAGAAGTAGAACAACACCAGCGTAATGACGATCAACAACGCGGCGCCGGCGCTGGCCAGGCCCCAATTGAGGAACGACTGCACCTGCTGAATGATGAACTCGGGCAGCATCATGTTCTGCGCACCACCCAGCAGTGCCGGGGTGACGTAGTAACCGAGCGACATCACGAACACCATCAGGCCACCGGAGAACAACCCCGGCCGGCACAGCGGCAGGAACACCCGGAAGAAGTTGGTCCAGGGGCTCGCGCCGCAAATGGAACCGGCCTGCAGGATCATCGGGTCGATGGCCTGCATGGTCGCCTGCAGTGGCAGCACGATGAACGGGATCATGATGTAGCTCATGCCGATCACCACGCCGGTGAGGTTATGCACCATCTCCAGCGGCTGATCGATGATGCCCATCGCCATCAACGCCTTGTTGATCACCCCGGACGCTTGCAGCAACACCAGCCAGGAATAGGTGCGGGCGAGGAGGCTGGTCCACATCGACAGCAGCACGATGTTGAGGATCCAGCGCCCCCAGCCACGGGGCACCAGGGTGATGGCCCAGGCCAGTGGAAAGCCGAGCAGCAGGCTGAACAATGTCACCAGTCCCGCCACCGAGAAGGTGTTGAGCAATACCCGCGCATACGCCGAGTTGGCGAACAGCTGCTCGTAGTTGCCCAGTCCCGGTACCGGCTCCAGCACACCACGCAGCAGAAGCCCGATCAGCGGTGCCAGAAAAAACAGGCCGAGGAACAGCAGGGCGGGGATCAGGTTGCTTGCGCCGCGCCAGCGCTGTGCCAGGGAAGGGGATTGGTTCATCGTAGCCGCCTTGCCGAGTGCCGAGCCGGCAGCGCCCGTGGCGCTCCCGACCTGCGTGGGTTGACGGGACGCGGTTACCGTCATTTTCATTTGACCAGCCATTCGTTCCACCGTGTCGCGATGGCCGGACCGTTTTTGGCCCAGTACGCGAAATCAAGAGTGATCTGATCCTTAGCGTAGGCAGTCGGCAGGTTAGGGGCCAGTACCGAATCCAGGCGGGCCACGCTGTCGACGTTGACCGGCGCATAGGCGGTCAGGTTGGAGAAGTCAGCTTGTCCTTTGGCGCTGCTGGCGTTGGCCAGGAACTTCATGGCCGCAGCCTTGTTTTTTGTCCCTTTAGGCACGACCAGAATGTCAGCCATGACCAGGTTCTGTTTCCAGCTCACGCCCACGGGTGCGCCGTCTTCTTGCAGGGCGTGGATCCGGCCGTTCCAGAATTGCCCCATGCTGGCTTCGCCAGAGGCCAGCAACTGTTGCGACTGGGCGCCGCCGCCCCACCAGACGATGTCTTTCTTGATGGTGTCGAGTTTCTTGAAGGCGCGATCCAGGTCCAGCGGGTAGAGCTTGTCGGCGGCTACGCCATCGGCCAGCAGGGCCAGTTCAAGCACGCCTGGGCTTGGCCATTTGTAGAGGGCGCGTTTACCGGGGTAGGTCTTGGTGTCGAACAGCGCGGACCAGTCCTGAGGTTTGCTGGCGCCGAGCTTGCTCTCGTTGTAGCCGAGGACGAAGGAGAAGAAGAACGAGCCTACGCCGTGATCAGAGACAAACCGCGGGTCGATTTTATCGCGCTGAATGACCGTGAAGTCGAGGGGTTCAAGGAGGCCTTCGGAGGCGGCGCGCAGGGCGAAGTCGGCTTCGACATCGACGACGTCCCACTGCACGTTGCCGCTTTCGACCATGGCTTTGAGTTTGCCGTAGTCGGTCGGGCCATCCTGAACCACGGTGATGCCGCTGGCTTTGCTGAACGGATCGGCCCAGGCCTGCTTTTGTGCATCCTGGGTGCTGCCGCCCCAACTGACGAAGTTGACGCTTTCAGCCGCCATTGCCACGTGACTGGCCGTGGCCAGTAAGCCGGCGAACAGTACTGCGGTTGCACGTTTGTTCAACACCATTTTCACGCCCTCATTTGTTGTGTTTTTGAGCGGGCTTGGTAATGCCCGCCTATCGGGAGCAGTAGGTCTATCTGGCCTCTAAAGGCGACCGTGCCAAGGGCTGTTATTGGTGCTTTCCCTGTCGGGCGCACTTGGCTGAAGCATCCGGTCTATGGAATATCATATTATGGTATTCCAAACTTTGTGCAAGCACTTTGCCTTACCGGCTATCAGCCAAAAAAGGTTTTTTTTACCGTCAGGCCACGGGTAGTGGCCTTCACGTTTATAGAAAGAAGCCAGGAATCATTCGGTGAAAGGGATACTTTCCACGACTTCCAGGTTGTAACCGGTCAAACCCGCGTATTTCAGCGGAGGACCAAGATGGCGCAGCTTGCCCACGCCCAGATCCTGCAGAATCTGCGCACCGGTACCCACTTCAGAATAGATGCGCGATTGCGAACGGCTGAATTGCCGTGGCGGCTGGGTCAGCTGCGGCACACGCTCCAGCAGCGCTTGCGATGACTCATGATTGGCGAGCACCACCACCACGCCGCGACCTTCCTCGGCGACTCGCTGCAACGCCGCCCACAACGTCCAGTTTGACGGCCCGCTGTATTCGGCGCCGACCAGATCGCGCAGCGGATCGATCACATGCACGCGCACCAGCGTCGGCTCGTCGCGGTGCAACTTGCCCATGACCATTGCCATGTGGACGCCGCCTTCGATGCGGTCTTCAAAGGTGATCAGCCGGAAGGTGCCATGCACCGTAGGCAGTTCACGTTCACCGATCCGCACCACCGTGTGTTCGGTGCTGAGGCGATAGTGGATCAGGTCGGCGATGGTGCCGATCTTGATCCCATGCTTGCGCGCGAACACTTCCAGGTCCGGGCGGCGGGCCATGGTGCCGTCATCGTTCATCACTTCGACGATCACCGAGGCCGGGGTAAAGCCGGCCAGGCGTGCCAGGTCGCAACCGGCCTCGGTATGACCGGCGCGGGTCAGCACGCCGCCTTCCTTGGCACGCAGTGGAAAAATATGACCGGGTTGCACGAGATCGGTGGGCCCGGCATTAACGGCGACCGCGGCTGCCACGGTACGCGCCCGGTCGGCGGCGGAAATGCCGGTGGTCACGCCGACGGCGGCCTCGATGGACACGGTAAACGCTGTGCTGAACACGCTGCCATTGCTCGGCACCATCTGTTCCAGCCCGAGGCGCTGACAGTGGTCGTCGGTCAAGGTCAGGCAGATCAGGCCGCGAGCTTCCCGGGCCATGAAGCTGATCGCCTCGGCCGTGCAGCAATCGGCGGCCAGCAGCAGGTCGCCTTCGTTTTCCCGATCCTCGTCATCGACCAGGAGCACCATCTTGCCTTGTCGATAGTCTTCGATAATTTCTTCGATGCTGTTGAAGGCCATGCTGGGATTCTCAGTGTTTGGTTGAATTATTTTGTGGTATACCATAATACAAAATAAACCGAGAGGTCACTATGAAGGCGTACTGGATTGCTCATGTAGATGTCACCGACCCCGATCAATACAGCCAATACACCCAGCGGGCGCCAGCGGCCTTCGCGTTGTATGGCGGGCGGATGTTGGCCCGTGGCGGGCGCAGCGAAGCGCTGGAAGGCGGGCCCACGCCGCAGCGCAACGTGGTGATTGAATTCGACTCGTACGAACAGGCGCTGGCCTGCTACCAGTCGGAGGAATATCAAGAAGCGAAACGGCACCGCGAGGGCGTGGCCCGGGCCCAGATCATCATTGTCGAGGGCGTGGCGCCCTGAGCCAGACTCAGCGAATAAAGTGGATCTTGCCGGTGTCGTCGTTGCCGATGTAGATGCCATACACACCGGCCTGGCGTTCCTCGATATAGCGTTCGAGGATCTGCCGGATCGCCGGGTAGTAGATGCTGTCCCAAGGGATGTCCTCGGGTGCGAAGAATTTGTAGTCGAGGGTTTCCGGCCCGTACTGGCCGGTGATCTCCAGGGCGATGGCGCGGAAGATGATGTACACCTCGCTGATCTTCGGCACGCTGAAGATCGAGTAGGGCGAGAGAATTTCCGCGCGCACGCCGCTCTCTTCCCAGACCTCGCGCAGCGCCGCCTGCTCGGTGGTCTCGCCGCCTTCCATGAAGCCGGCCGGCAGCGTCCAGGTGCCAGGACGCGGCGGGATGGCGCGCTGACACAGCAAATACTTGCCGTCCTGCTCGATGATGCAGCCGGCAATGATTTTCGGATTGACGTAATGGATGTAGCCGCAGCCGCGGCACATCAGGCGCTCGTGCGTATCGCCCGGCGGCAGCTGAGACCTGAGGTCATTGCCGCCGCACTTTGGACAAAAGCTCGGGCTGAACATCTTTAGCGACCTATGCGCGGTTCTTTAAGCGCGATCGGCAGGGTGATGTCGGGGATTTTTCCGGTCTCCTCCTGTTTGCGCTTGAGGTAATCCAGAGCGACGGCTGCGGCGGCGCGGACGTGGTCGACACACGCCTGATGGGCGGCCAGCGGATCGCCGCTCTTGATGGCCGCGACCATGCGTTCCATTTCCTGATTGCTGGCGCCACGACGGTTTTCCTGGGACACCGATGTCGCCCGCAAGTAGCTGATTCGTGCCTGCAACTGGCGCAGCTGAGTGGCCGCCACATGGTTGCCGGAGCCTTCGAGCAGGACATCGTAGAAACCCTGAACCGAGTCGATGACCTGTTGCAGTTCACCTTCCTTGAGGGCCTTGCGGTTTTCCTCCAGGGCTTTTTCCAGGGCCTTGATGTCCTTGGCCTTGGCACGCAGGGTAAACAGTTGGACGATCAAACCCTCGAGCACGCAACGCAGTTCGTAGATATCGACGGCATCGGCCAGGGTAATGATGGCGACACTGGGCCCTTTGGCATCGGCGAATTCCACCAGGCCTTCGGATTCCAGGTGACGCAAGGCCTCGCGTACGGACGTGCGGCTGACGCCCAGGCGATCACACAAATCGCGTTCGACCAAGCGGTCTCCCGGCATGAGCTGGAAGTTCATGATGGCGCTTCGCAGTTTATCCAGCACGATTTCGCGCAGGGTAACGGGGTTGCGATTGACCTTGAAGCTGTCGTCGAGTGGCAGGCGTTTCATGGGGTCCGCTCTGAATGTGGCTGTCCATGCAAAAAGAGCACTTCGATCGCAAGAATCTCTGTGCTCGGTCAGGTCAAACAGCCAAGGGTTAACTGGAGGCCTCGGCATCGGCTTCGGCGAACGCTTCACGGGCGAGCCGGAAACTGTCTACGGCAGCGGGGACACCGCAATAAATACCGACCTGAAGCAGAATTTCGCGTATTTGTTCACGAGTCAGTCCGTTACGCAAGGCGCCGCGTACATGCAGCTTGAGTTCGTGAGGCCGATTGAGGGCCGAAATCATGGCCAAGTTTATCATGCTGCGCTCTTTAAGCGACAAACCCTCACGGCCCCAGACATGGCCCCAGCAGTACTCGGTGACCATTTCCTGCAGTGGCCGGGTGAAGTCGTCGGCGTTCTCGATGGAGCGTTTCACGTAGGCTTCGCCCAGCACCTGGGTGCGGATTTTCAGCCCCTCTTTATATTTCT
The DNA here is from genome assembly GCF_016650715.1 of Pseudomonas sp. TH39(2020). Classification (NCBI taxonomy): domain Bacteria; kingdom Pseudomonadati; phylum Pseudomonadota; class Gammaproteobacteria; order Pseudomonadales; family Pseudomonadaceae; genus Pseudomonas; species Pseudomonas sp. TH39(2020). The sequence continues at coordinate 61,081 of NZ_JAEKFF010000002.1, forward strand.
CGTTGCTCATCGCGGTGTGCTCCCGAAGTCGTCCAGCCCGCCCATCAGGGTGTATTTGAGTTCCAGATAATCCTCGATGCCGTACTTGGAGCCTTCACGGCCCAGGCCCGAGGATTTGATGCCGCCAAAGGGCGCGACTTCGGTGGAAATCAGCCCTTCGTTGATCCCGACCATGCCATACTCCAGCGCTTCACTCATGCGCCACGCGCGACCGAGATCGCGGGTGAAGCAATAGGCGGCGAGGCCGAATTCAGTGTCGTTGGCCATGTGGATCGCCTCGGCTTCAGTCTCGAAGCGGAACACGGCTGCCAGAGGACCAAAGGTTTCGTCTTGGGCGACTTTCATCGAAGCGGTCACGCCGGCCAGCACCGTCGGCTGGAAGAACCCGTGCCCCAGCGCATGACGTTCACCGCCGCAGAGCAGTTGCGCACCCTGAGCGAGCGCGTCCTGAACATGGTCTTCGACTTTGGCCACGGCGCGATCGTTGATCAGCGGGCCTTGATTCACGCCGGTGTCGAAGCCGCTGCCGACGTGCAGTTGCTTGACCCGCTCGGCCAGGCGAGCGACGAAGGCGTCGTGAATGCCGTCCTGCACCAGGAAGCGATTGACGCACACGCAGGTCTGCCCGGCGTTGCGGAATTTGGCAATCAGCGCACCCTCTACGGCACGCTCCAGGTTGGCGTCGTCGAACACGATGAAGGGCGCATTGCCCCCCAGTTCCAGCGAGACTTTTTTCAGCGTCGGCGCGCACTGCGCCATCAGCAATTTGCCAATAGCGGTCGAGCCGGTAAACGACAGTTTGCGCACCAGCGGACTGGCGGTCAGTTCGCCACCGATGGCCACCGCGTCGCCGGTGATCACATTGAAAATGCCCGGCGGAATGCCGGCCTGTTCAGCCAACGCGGCCATGGCCAATGCCGAAAACGGCGTTTCCGGTGCCGGTTTAACAATGCACGGACAACCGGCAGCGAGCGCAGGGCCGGCCTTGCGGGTGATCATCGCGGCGGGAAAATTCCACGGCGTGATGGCCGCGACGACACCGATCGGTTCTTTACTAACGACGATGCGCGCATCGCCTTTGTGGCTGGGAATGGTGTCGCCGTAGATGCGCTTGGCTTCTTCGGCGAACCACTCGATAAAGCTTGCGGCGTAGAGGATTTCACCTTTGGCTTCGGCCAGTGGCTTGCCTTGTTCGAGGGTGAGGATTTCTGCCAGCGCATCGGCATTCTCAATCATCAGCGCGTGCCAGCGTTTCAGCGTCTGGCTGCGTTCTTTGGCGGTCAGCGCACGCCAGGCCGGCCAGGCCTTGTTGGCGGCGGCGATGGCCTTACGAGCGTGCTCGGCGCCCAGGTTCGGCACCCGGCCGATCAGCTCGCCGGTGGCCGGGTTGAAGATGTCCTGACAAGCGCCGCCCGGGGCATCCAGCCATTGGCCGTCGATATAGGCCTGCTGACGGAACAGTTGCGAAGCTGCTGGGTTCATACCGGCTCCCAAGAAAGTGGGGGCGCTCTATGTGGGAGCGAGCCTGCTCGCCATAGCGGTGTGTCAGTCACATTGATGTTGAATGTGCCGCCGTCATCGCGAGCAGGCTCGCTCCCACATGGACCTGCGCCCAAAAGAAAAATATCAGGCCAGGGTGGGCAGGGGGCCCAGCTTGCCTTTGTGATAGATCATCGGCGTCACCGGTTGCTCGGGCAGAATCAGGTTCTTCACCGCGCCGACGATGATCGCGTGGTCACCGCCGTCGTATTCGCGCCACAGTTCGCACTCAATGATCGCCGTAGCGTTGCCCAGCAGCGGATTGCCCAGCGCGCTCAAGTGCCAGTCGATGCCATTGGCCTTGTCTTTGCCTTTACCGGCAAACGCATAGGCTTCGGCGGTCTGGTCGGCGGACAGCAAGTGAATCGCGAACTGCTTGCTGTCGCGCAGGATCGGGTACGTGTCAGAGGCATAGTTGGGGCAGAACAGCACCAGTGCCGGATCGATCGACAGCGCACTGAATGCGCTGGCGGTAATGCCGACGATGCCGCCGTCCGGGTCCAGGGTGGTGACCACTGTGACCCCGGAGGGGAACGAGCTCATGACGTCTTTGTAAATGCCGGGTTCGATCATTTCGTCAATCTCCTAGCGCATCACAAACGGATCAGGCATGGGCGCCTGGGAAAGGTTGATCCACACCGTTTTCAGCTCGGTGTAGGCCAGCACCGAATCGATGCCGCTCTCGCGTCCATAGCCGCTGTTCTTGAAGCCGCCGATTGGTGCCATGGCCGACACGGCGCGGTAGGTGTTGACCCAGATGATCCCGGAGCGCACGTCCCGGGCCAGTCGATGAGCGCGGCCCAGATCGCGAGTCCAGATGCCGGCGGCGAGGCCGAACTGCGAGTCGTTGGCAATCGCCAACGCTTCGGCTTCATCCTTGAAGCGAATCACCGAGGCCACCGGACCGAAGACTTCTTCCTGCATGATCTTCATCGAGTTGCGGTCGCATTCGAACAAGGTCGGCTCGTAGAACCAGCCATCGCCCAGATTCTGCGGACGCTTGCCGCCCAGGCGCAGGCGCGCACCTTCGGCGATGGCGTCGGCGACCAGGCCTTCGACCACGGCCAGTTGCTGCGCGGTGGCCATCGGGCCCATTTCGCTGCTGTCTTCCTGCGGGTTGCCGATGCGGATGCGTTTGGCGCGTTCGACCAAACGATCGACGAACTCATCGTAGATTTCGTCCTGCACCAACAATCGAGAACCGGAAACGCAACTCTGACCGGAGGCCGCGTAGATCCCGGCAATCGCGCCGTTGATTGCGCTGTCGAGGTCGGCATCGGCGAAGATAATGTTCGGCGATTTGCCGCCCAGTTCCAGCGACAGCTTGGCGAAGTTCTCGGCGCTGCTGCGCACCACGTGCCGTGCCGTCGCGGCGCCGCCGGTGAAGGCGATTTTGCGGATCAGCGGATGGCGGGTCAGGGCCGCGCCAGTGCTTGGGCCGTAGCCGGTAACGACGTTGACCACGCCCGGCGGAATGCCGGCTTCCAGCGCCAGACGGGCCAGTTCGAGAATGGTGGCGGAGGCGTGCTCCGACGGTTTGATCACGATGGTATTGCCCGCCGCCAGGGCCGGGGCGAGTTTGATCGCGGTCAGGTACAGCGGGCTGTTCCAGGGAATGATCGCGGCGACCACGCCCATGGCTTCGTGCACCGTGTAGGCAAACAGGTCCGGCTTGTCGAGGGGCAGGGTGCCGCCTTCGAGTTTGTCCGCCAGGCCCGCGGTGTAGTGGAAGAACTCCGGCAAGTAGCTGACCTGGCCACGGGTTTCGCGGATCAGCTTGCCGTTGTCACGGCTTTCCAGCTGCGCCAGGTGCTCCTTGTTTTCAGCGATCAGATCGCCCAGACGCCGCAGCAGTTTGCCCCGGGCGGTGGCGGTCAGACCGCGCCAGGCCGGGCTGTCGAAAGCCGTCTGCGCAGCCTGTACGGCGCGTTCGACGTCGGCTTCGTCGGCATCGGGCAGTTCGGCCCAGGCTTGGGCCAGGGCCGGGTTCAGGCTTTCAAAGGTCTTGCCGGACAGGGCATCGACCCATTCACCGCCGATGCACATCTGGAAGCGTGCGAGTGTCATGCAACGATCCCCTTTATTTGGTTTTGTCGGGAGTACGCCGTGTCGAGAAACTCCAGCAGCAGCTGGTTGACCAGGCGCGGTGATTCTACGGGCATCATATGCCGCTGCTCGGCGAGCACGGCAACTGTCGCGCCGGGAATGCGTGCGGCCAATTGCTCGGCCATTTCCGGTGTGGAACCCGGGTCCAGTTCACCGGTGGCGATCAGTGTCGGCACCTGGATGCTGCCCAAGTCGTCAGCGCGGTACATGTCCTGGGTTGCGAACAGCTCATAGGTGGTCAGGTAACCCTGCGGGTCATTGTCTGCCAGGGTTTGGCGCAAGGCCGCAATCTGCGCCGGGTTGGCCGCCTGATATTCACGGCTGAACCAGCGCGACAGGGCAGCTTCGGCGTTGGCATCCGGTCCGTGCTCGGCCGCTTGAGCGGTGCGGGCGATAACGCCGGCACGCTGTTCGGGGCTGCGATTGAACACGCTGTTGAGCACCACCAGACCTTGCAGGCGTTGCGGGTAATGCAAGGCAAATGCCCGCGCGACCAGCCCGCCCATGGAAAAGCCGATCACCGTCGCCTGAGGCACTTGCAGGTGATCGAGCAGCTCCAGCAACTGGTCGGCATAGCCGAGCAGGGGGGTGCCGCTTTCCGGGCGCGGGCTGGCGCCGTGGCCCAGCATGTCGTAGGCAATCACGCGGTACTTCGTGGCCAGGCCAACGACCTGGCCGCCCCACATTTCTTTGTTCAGGCCCACGCCGTGGATCAAAACCACGGGCTGGCCTTGGCCGGTCGCCAGGTAACTGGTGCCAGCCGGGGTGAGTTCAGCGGTGAGCCGAATCATGGAGCGCTCCTGCATGCCTTTTTGTTGTTGTTACCGACCTTGATTACTGGGCGTTCTCGGCAGCCAGTTCTTCCAGATCGATGTAACGGTTGCCGATGCGTGGGTGCAGGCGGCCGCCATCGGCGCAACCCAGTACCACCACGATTTCGTCGGCACGCGGTGCATCTTCGATTTGCATTTCCAGGGTGATGTAGTGCGAACGCAGGCCTTCGTCGTCCTTGTGCATCATCGGGATCTGGATCGAGGTGCCCGGGCCGCCGCGCTTGTTGGTGAAGCTCAGGTAACTCTTGGCTTTCACCGCTTCACGGTAGTGGTTACCAAAGCGCAGGGTGTGGATGACGGCGGAAGCGTGTTCGATTTCACCGTCGGCGCCGACCACCGCGGCCTTGCCGTAGGCTTCGATTTTCTCGGCGCCGCCGATGATGCCCACCAGACGCTCGACCATCAGTGCACCGAGGTCGGAGCAGTTGGCACGAATCTCCGGTTTCAGGTCTTCGACAAAGCCGCGACCCAGCCAAGGGTTTTTCATCACGACGGCCAGGCCGACCATGGTCACTGGCTTATCGGTGGCCTTGCCGCCTTCGATAAAGGTTTCTTCGACATAGCTGACGATCTTGCGGATTTCGAAACTCATGAGCTGCTCCGTTTAGGGTGAGAGTGTCTGTGCGTCTGATGGTATACCATAATACCGGTAGCGCAAGTCCCTGAAACGGGTTTCTGGTCGGACGGTGGTGAAAAGGGAGGAGGGAATGGCTGTTGCCAATAAAAAACCAAAAAAAAACCCGGCTGATGAGGCCGGGTTTTCCATTGAGTATTAATGCCTGCTACCGCGAGATGATCCCGTGATCGATCGCGTATTTGACCAGGGCCGCCGGTTTGTCGATGTTGAGTTTGCGACGGATGCTCAGGCGATGGGTTTCTACCGTGCGAACGCTGATGTCCAGTTCGCGGGCCATCTCCTTGTTGTTCAGCCCTTGAGCCATCTTGTACAACACTTGGCTCTCGCGCGGTGTCAGCTCGTTGTCGGTATTTTTATCGGCGATGAGCCGCTGGGCGATCTCGGCGCTGTAGAACGTGCCGCCACTGGCGATGGCTTCGATCGCCGCGATGATTTCCCGCGACGGTGAGTTCTTCAGCACATAGCCGCTGGCCCCCGCGCGAACGGACTCACTCACGTATTCGTTATTGTCGTACATGCTGAGCACCAGCACCTTGAGCGACGGGTACTGGCTGCGTAACACCCGGGTCAGCTCGAGCCCGTTCATGTCCCGCAGGCTGATGTCGACCAGCAACAGGTCCGGCTGGCAGCGCCCGACCATTTCAATGGCCTCCGCGCCACTCTCGGCTTCGCCCACCACTTCCAGGGGGGCCATGACCGCCAGCAGCGCTTTGATCCCGTCGCGGACCAGGGCGTGATCGTCGACCAGGGCGACGCGGATCGGGTAGGGCAGGTTCATCGCGGGTATTCACTCTTGTTGTCAGGGGGCGAGTCAGCGTGTTGTACCGGGCATTTTCATAGGCAGCCAAACGTCTAGCTCGCTTCTTCCCGGCATCGAGATCAGGTCGAATCGTCCACCAAAATGTTCGACACGCTCACGGATATTACGCAGGCCAATGCCCGCATGACGACGTTCGACCTGGGCGACGTTGAAACCGATACCGTCATCGACCACCGTCAACCGTATGGAATCGTCGGACCCGTGCAGGGTAATGGAGACGTTTTTAGCCTGGGCGTGTCGTTCAATATTAGTCAGGCCTTCTTGCACGATGCGAAACAGCGAGACCGCTGCCCCATCGACCAGGTGACAGTCGAATTCGTTGTCGTTATAGGTCACCACCAGGCCGCTGCGTTGCTCGAATTCTGCGGCGAGTTGACCGATCGCCGCCGGCAGGCCCAGGGTGTCGAGCAGCGAGGAACGCAGGTCGTGGGAGAGGCTGCGAACCTCGCCAATCGCTTCCCCCAGGCGTTCCGTGGCGTCTCTCAGCGTACTCAAACCCTTGTCGTGTGCTTGCCCATTCTCGAGCAGATGGCTGGCCAGTTCGAACTGAAACTTGATGGAGACCAGTAGCTGGCTGATGCCGTCGTGCAGTTCACGGGAAACCCGAGAGCGCTCTTCCTCTTGCAAGCTGACGATACGCTGAGTCAGGCGCTGAAGTTTTTTGTCGGCCAGACGATGCTCGCTGACGTTCAGCGTCATGCCGCTGGCGAAGACAAACAGCACCGCCACGAGGGCCACCGCGGCAATCGCCAGCATGGTTTTACGAATGCCCTGGGCCACTTCGTCACGCGCCTGCTGGGTCGCGCGCTCAACGTCTTCAAGGTAGATGCCGGTGCCGAGCATCCAGCCCCAACGATCGAGCATCACCACATAGGCGAGCTTGTCCGTCACTTTGCCGGAAGAGGGTTTGTTCCAGGCGTAGCGCTGAAAGCCTTCGCCCGATTGCGCACTTTTGAGCAGCGCCTGGATCACGGGCAAACCGTGAGGGTCCTTCATGTCCCACAGGTATTTGCCCACTAGCTCTGACTGGCGCGCGTGCATCAGGCTGCGGCCTTCGTGGTCGTAGACGAAGAAGTAGCCATTGATGCCAAAGCTGAGCTTGCGCAGTTCTTCCAGCACTTGTTGCTGTGCGTGTTCGTCACCGTGGCCGTCGTCGTACAGCGGTTCGATCAGGCTTTGCGCCATTTCGACGTAGTTCTTAAGTTCTGCGCGCTTGCTCGCCAGAATGCTGTCTTCGATCAGTTGCGCCTGTTGTTCACCCAGTTGCCGGTTCATGGAAATCACCAGCGCGCAGATGACGGCGATGGCCAGTACCAGCGGCAGAATCCCGAGCGCGACGATTTTGTGTTTGAGCTGCATCTCTGCTCCTGTCCGGACCGAGGGAAGGCGAAGGCCCGGCATCATATGCCAAAGATACGCGCGTCCAGTAGCGGTGCTGGACGGAATGACCTGTGGCTGGTTTGTCGGGTCGCTGCATCGCTGCGATGGCGGCCTTAGGGCCGACCATGCTGTTGTTGACTGAGTACATATCCATTTCTGCGGTAACGGCCACTTAGGGTTTCGCCCTTACGGCGACTCACTTTTTTTACAAACGCCTAAAAAAAGTAAGCAAAAAAACGCTCGCCCCGAGCGTCCGGCCCCTCGCCAGGGCTCGGCGTTCCTTCGCTCCGGTATCCATCCGGGGACACTGCCCTCCGGTCTGCTTCGCGACGACCTACATGCAGCGTGTTCGACTGCGTCGAACGGCGCTGCGCGCCACTCCCCGGATGCACACCTCCACTCAGCCTCCCGAAGGGGCGGGTGGATCAAGATCACAAGCTGCAGGCGAGCTAACGCTCGGCCTGTTGAGTGGTGAGGGGCGGTGCGGTGTATGCCGATTTATTGTGGGAGCGAGCCTGCTCGCGAAGGCGGCCTGACAGCCGACCAATTACTCGCAGGTGTACACCATTCCCTCTCATCTACGTAGAACTACGTAGGCGCCGCGTACGTAGTAACGCGGATTTATTTGTAGACGGCATGCGGGGATATTGGGCCAGCTCCGCACAGCGGACACAATTATAAAAATTACCGCCGCAGTCCACTGGCTGTCGGCAGGAGACACGCTATGCCCCGTCTGGCTAAACACCTCGCCTGGTTTGCCGTGGCTGTCCTGGGAGCGTTTGCGCTAAGTGTCGTGGCCCTGCGCCGCGGCGAAGCGATCAATGCCCTCTGGATCGTAGTCGCAGCAGTCGCTATCTATCTCGTCGCATACCGCTACTACAGCCTGTTCATCGCTACCAAAGTGATGCAACTCGACCCCAATCGTGCCACGCCCGCTGTCGTTAACAATGACGGTCTGGACTACGTGCCGACCAACAAACACGTACTCTTCGGTCACCACTTCGCCGCCATTGCTGGTGCGGGGCCGCTGGTCGGTCCGGTCCTGGCGGCGCAGATGGGCTACCTGCCCGGTACGCTGTGGCTGATTGCCGGCGTGGTGCTGGCCGGTGCCGTTCAGGACTTCATGGTCCTGTTCATGTCCACCCGCCGCAACGGCCGTTCCCTGGGCGACATGGTCCGTGAAGAAATGGGCCGCATCCCCGGGACCATCGCGCTGTTTGGCTGCTTCCTGATCATGATCATCATCCTCGCGGTGCTGGCGCTGATCGTGGTCAAGGCCCTGGCCGAGAGCCCGTGGGGGATTTTCACGGTGATGGCGACCATCCCGATCGCGATGTTCATGGGCATTTACATGCGCTACATCCGTCCGGGCCGCATCGGTGAAATCTCCGTTGTCGGGGTACTTCTACTGCTCGGTTCGATCTGGCTGGGCGGGCAGATTGCCGCTGATCCGGTCTGGGCCAAGGCCTTTACCTTCACCGGGATCCAGATCACCTGGATGCTGATCGGCTACGGTTTCGTGGCCGCCTCGTTACCGGTCTGGCTGATTCTGGCCCCGCGGGACTACCTGTCGACCTTCCTCAAAATCGGCACCATCGTGGCCTTGGCGATCGGCATCCTGATCACCATGCCCGAGCTGAAAATGCCGGCGCTGACCCAGTTCGTCGACGGTACCGGGCCGGTATGGAAGGGCGGTCTGTTTCCGTTCCTGTTCATCACCATCGCCTGTGGCGCAGTCTCCGGTTTCCATGCGCTGATTGCTTCCGGCACCACGCCGAAGTTGTTGGCCAGCGAAGGCCATGCCCGTTACATCGGTTACGGCGGCATGTTGATGGAATCCTTCGTGGCCATCATGGCAATGGTCGCTGCGTCGGTGATCGAGCCCGGCGTGTACTTCGCCATGAACAGCCCGGCGGCGCTTGTCGGCTCTGACGCTGTTTCGGTGGCTCAGACCGTCAGCAGCTGGGGTTTTGCAATTACCCCGGAAGCGCTGCAAGCGGTGGCCAAGGACATCGGTGAAACCACTATCCTGGCCCGTGCCGGCGGTGCACCGACCCTGGCAGTCGGTATCGCGCAGATCCTGCACCACCTTCTGCCGGGTGAAAACACCATGGCGTTCTGGTACCACTTCGCGATCCTGTTTGAGGCGCTGTTCATCCTGACGGCGGTGGATGCCGGTACCCGTGCCGGCCGTTTCATGCTGCAGGACTTGCTCGGTTCCTTCGTGCCGGCGCTGAAACGCACTGAATCCTGGACCGCCAACCTGATCGCAACCGCCGGTTGTGTGGCGATGTGGGGTTATCTGCTGTATCAGGGCGTGATCGATCCGCTAGGCGGCATCAACACCTTGTGGCCGTTGTTCGGTATCTCCAACCAGATGCTGGCCGGTATCGCGCTGATGTTGGCGACTGTTGTGCTGATCAAAATGAAACGCCAGCGCTACGTCTGGGTCACCATGTTGCCCGCTGTGTGGCTGTTGATCTGCACCACCACCGCCGGCTTCATCAAGCTGTTCGATGCCAACCCGGCGATCGGTTTCCTGGCCCTGGCCAAGAAGTACAGCGATGCCCTGGCCAACGGTCAGATCCTCGCCCCGGCGAAGAGCATCGACCAGATGCAGCACGTGATCTACAACGCGTACACCAACGCAACGCTGACCGCGCTGTTCTTGCTGGTGGTGTTCAGCATCCTGTTCTTTGCTCTCAAGGTCGGTATCGCCGCCTGGGGTACTAAAGAACGTACGGATAAAGAAGCGCCATTCCAGGCTCTGCCGGATGCGTAATCGAGGATTTCAGCATGTTCAATGACCTGAGTCGCCTCGGTAAATACCTCGGTCAGGCTGCGCGCCTGATGGTCGGCATGCCCGACTACGACACCTACGTCGAGCACATGCAAACCAAGCACCCGGACAAACCGGTGATGAGTTATGAGGTGTTCTTTCGGGAACGTCAGGAAGCTCGTTACGGAAGCAAGGCTGGGCCGAAGTGCTGTTGATGGACGGTGGCAGTGATGCCACCTGAATAGCTAAATAAAGAACCCGGCTGATGAGGCCGGGTTTTTTTTGAGTGAATGGCATTGGCCGACCCGTGTTGAGTCAGCTTGCCGGGATGGTTTCGAGCGTTTCGAGATCCAGCAGGGTGAAATAACCACGGTCCGGCCTCCAGCCACCCGTATCGATGTGAATGACGTTGCCAAGGCTGACGGGCATATAAAGCGGCGTATGCCCTACGACCAGTGCGCGCAGGCCTTCAACGCCATGCGTCTCCTGCTGATCGATCCGCCTTCGTGACCACATGCAGTAGTGCTGCAACTCCTGCAGGCGCCTGTTGCTTTCCGGCGACTCCAGTTCCTTTCGCAGTTGATGCCATGCTGGAAATGGACAATCGGCGTGCACGATGCCGATCAGGCCATAGGCTGTTTCGACTTCGATCGCGATAGGGAGCTTGGCGAACTGCGCCGCGAATGCTTGCTTCTCGAACAGCGACAGGCCCACGAACCATGAGCCGCCGTTGTCGAGCCAGCTGTCGAGGTCGCAGGTATCGAAGTACACCACGTAGTCGTCATGGTTGCCTCGCACCGGGTGGAACCATGCCTTGTCCAGCCAATCGAGCGCATCATGGCACTCGGGCCCACGGTCAATCAGATCGCCAACACTGAACAGGCGATCTACCAAGCAGTTGAACCCGGCGGCATCCAGAGCATCCTGCAACCGAGTGAAATGGCCATGAATGTCACCGACCGCGAAATCTCGGCCGGCAACGTTTGCGGCGAAACGCTTAACACGCGACATCTCTGAAATTTCGAGCATGGGAATGCCACTCCGGCAGCTCCCCAACGGGCTAGTCAGTTGAGTTTAGGCCAAGAAGTGGTACTCGACTTTACCGCCTGCCCGACAGGCTGCCCGGATCAAACACCGTCAGAGCAAGTAGGCCGTTGCTTGCCCGAAATGGTTGTCCTGCACTCCGGCGATAAGGTGCAGAGGCATGTGTTGCGCATCCATGGAGGGAACTTCGAAACTATCCACAATCTGGGTGTGGCGCTCACTCAGCCCGGTCGACTCTTCGACAAGAGCCTTGGCCATTCTCGCGTGGTTCGCTGCGATTTCGTTGAGAGTTGACACGTTACATCTCCCGGTGACTGACCAAGCGCATCGCTGGCGTCCTAAGCGTTAATTAAAGTGCTGCCGCGTCAGAATTACGTCGTTCTGGGGCTGCTACGAGCGTCTTCTGCAAACCTTGAGCCAGACGTTGTCAAAAAAATCGCGCTACGTTTCTGATGCGACGAATGGTGGTGGTTGGCTTTTAAGGGGATATTTCCTGAGCCTATAAGGAACCTATAAGGCCGGGGAAAAGGTGATTAGACGTGCAGAAGTTGTTTTGTTAAAAAAATAGTGCATGGCTGCTATTGACGCGCCAATGCATCTCCATTCGGTTAGATGGAAATCGCCCAACATTGAGCTGGGCAACGATCAATGGGTCTGATGCCGATACAGGGATAAGTAACTGCGACTTTGGCCAACTGCTCGCGCACAGACATTGGGCTCATTGATCCCCTTTCCTTTCCACAGGTTGATCCTTTCGAACGAAGAACATCGCGCAGGGGAGTGCATGCGAACTGGCCCAGCGATGGCTGCTCGGGCGATGCCGCGCTACAGTCAGCCCTTTCAGGACAAGGAAGTATCATGTGGATTTTGAAAGCAGCAGTGACTCGACCCGTTTTCCGCCAATGGCTGATCACTGCTTCTATCGGCTTTTTTGCAGTGGTGGGCGGTGCGCAGGCTCAAACCACGCCACAGGCAAACCAGGAGATAAAAGGCTTGCTGGATTTTGTGGAGCGCAGTGAGTGCAAGTTCGTGCGCAACGGCAGTGAATACCCTGGGCCCCAGGCTCGGGCACATCTCGAAAAGAAGCTGAATTATCTTGAAGGCAAGAGCCTGGTGAGCAGCGCAGAGGACTTCATCGACCTCGCTGCCACTAAAAGCAGCATGAGTGGCAAAGCCTATGAAGTGCGTTGCTCAACAGGCGTCCAGCCGACGAGTACCTGGCTGAAGACGGAGCTACAGAGACAACGCCAGCTCCATTGAGCCTACCCCCCGAAACGAGAAAGGCCGGCCCACTTGCCGTAATGCTGTTCACTTAAGGTTGGGGTGCATATCCGTTTCTGCGGTAACGGCTGCTGGCGGTTTCGCTCTTACAGCGAGTCCCTTTTTCAAACGCCAAAAAGGAACCAAAAAGCTTCACCCCTCCATTCGGTGCCGAGCCTAAGCGAGGCATCGAATGGCGGGGCAAGAGCCCTTGGTTACTTGGGGTTGGGCGGAATTCCGTATTTCCAAGTGACTCGCTGTAAAAGCGAAACCGTAATCAGCCGCTACAGCAGAAACGGATATGTACACCATCAAAATCGAAGGGTCAGCCCCAAACCTCCGAGCTCACTCCTTATCACTCCCATAATTCATAATCGACAACATCCGAATCGGCACCTGCACCAACTCCTCAGGCCCATGGGGAATTTCGCCTTCGAAGGTCAAGCTGTCGCCAGCCTCCATGCGGTACAGCTGATTGCCGTGGCGATAGATCAGTTCACCTTCCAGCAGGTGGAGGAATTCGGTGCCGGGGTGGGAGAAGGTCGGAAACTCCTCACTCGCGTCATCCATGCTCACCATGTAAGCCTCGAAGCTCTTCTTCGGCCCGCGGGTGTGGTTGAGCAGATGGTACGTATGGCCTTTCTCGGTGCCGCGGCGCACCACTTCCATGCCCTGATCGGCCTTGACCAACAGCGCGCTGCCGTCCTGCTGGTCGTATTCGCTGAACAACTTGGACAGGGGCAGGCCGAGCACGTCGCACAGACGGCTCAGGGTATCGAGGCTGGTGGACACCTGGGCGTTTTCGATCTTGCTCAACATGCCCTGACTGATATCGGCAATCTTGGCCACGTCAGACAATTTCAGATCCTGAGCCTGGCGCTGGCGCTTGATCTGCATTCCCAGGTATTGCTCAAGCTTGAGGCGCGGGGCGGTTTCGGTCGACATAGTCATCAGATCCTGCACACTTTCCGTTCAGTAATATTAGTTTCGCACTGAGAAAGTGCAAATGGCGACGCTTGACGCATGCCCTGCGGGCAGTATTCCCACAGGGAAAAGAATATTCCCATATATACAGCACAAAAGCGCCTGTCACGGCGTTTCGACGTTTCACTCGCGAATCTGGCAAGGGCTTTGCATTCCTATTGGGAAAATAACTTTCTTTTTAGGAATAAAAAGACGGTCAAGGCCCATCCAGAATGTTTTGCCTTTCGCGAGGAGTGACGAGCAATGTTGCCAGCAGAAACCCAGCGCATCATCGACAAGCACGGGATCAAGTACGTGCTTGCGCAATTTGTGGATATTCACGGTGCGGCCAAGACCAAGTCGGTGCCGATTTGTGGGCTCAAGACCGTCGCCGAAGAGGGGGCGGGTTTTGCCGGGTTCGCGATCAGTGGCATGGGCATGGAGCCCCACGGTCCGGACTTCATGGCTCGCGGCGACTTGTCCACCCTGACTCCAGTGCCGTGGCAGCCGGGTTACGGACGGGTGGTGTGCGTCGGCCACGTCGATGGTAAGCCGCATCCGTATGACAGCCGTTATGTGCTGCAGCAACAAGTGCAACGCCTGGAAGAAAAGGGCTGGACCCTCAACACCGGTCTGGAGCCCGAGTTCAACCTGATGCGTCGCGACGAGCTGGGCAAACTGCAACTGGTCGACCTCAGCGACAACCTGGACAAGCCTTGCTACGACTACAAAGGTCTGTCGCGCTCCCGGGTGTTTCTTGAACGCCTGACCGAAGCCTTGCAGGCGGTAGATTTCGAGGTCTATCAAATCGACCACGAGGACGCCAACGGCCAGTTCGAGATCAACTACACCTACAGCGACGCCATGACCTCGGCGGACCGCTTCACCTTCTTTCGCATGGCCGCTGGCGAGATCGCCAATGACCTGGGGATGATCTGCTCGTTCATGCCCAAGCCGGACCCGAGGCGCGCGGGAAATGGCATGCACTTTCATCTGTCGATCAGCAGCGCCGACAACAAGAACCTGTTCCATGACGCCAGCGATCCGAGCGGCATGGGGCTATCGAAAATGGCCTATCACTTCGCCGCCGGCTTGCTTGCCCACGGCCCGGCGCTGTGTGCTTTCGCCGCACCGACGGTCAACTCCTACAAGCGTCTGGTGGTGGGCAATTCGTTGTCCGGAGCGACCTGGGCGCCAGCCTTCATTGCCTTCGGCGCCAACAACCGTTCAGCCATGGTGCGGGTGCCTTACGGCCGTCTTGAATTCCGTCTGCCGGACGCGGGGTGCAATCCCTATCTGGTCAGCGCCGCGATCATCGCTGCCGGCCTGGACGGCATCGACCGCCAGCTGGAAATCGACCATGTCTGCAACGAAAACCTCTACAGCCTGAGCCTCGAGCAGATCGCCGCGCGGGGCATCAAGACCCTGCCGCAATCGCTCAAGGAAGCCTGCGACGCGCTCGAAGCCGACCCGTTGTTCGCCGAGGTGCTCGGCCCGCAAATCGTTGGCGAGTTCATCAAGCTCAAGCGCATGGAATGGGTGGAATACAGCCGCCACGTCTCTGACTGGGAGATCCAGCGCTACACCGAATTTTTCTGATTTGTTGCATCGACAACCATTCGGGCACCCGGCACGGCGTCGGGCGTTCACTGCCTCCGAAGGAGACTTGATATGTGTGGAATCGTAGGTCTTTACCTGAAAAATCCGCAGCTGGAATCCCAGCTCGGCAAGCTCTTCGAACCGATGTTGCAGGCCATGACCGATCGTGGCCCGGACAGTGCCGGCTTCGCCATTTACGGCGATGAAGTGGCGGACGGCTGGGTCAAGCTGACCTTGCAGGCGACCACCGAAGGCTTCGACTGGAAAACTCTGATGGGCGAACTGGAAGGGCGCCTTGGCTGTTCGCTGGACTGGTTCCAGAACGCCAGTGCCGCGGTGCTGAAGATTCATGCCGAAGAGGCGCCGGTACGTCTGGCCCTCGCCGAACTGGCACCGAGCCTGCGCATCATGAGCGCCGGGCAAAGCATCGAAATCCTCAAGGGTATGGGCTTGCCCCAGGAGATTTCCCAACGCTTCGGCCTGGCCGGCATGAAGGGCAGCCACATCATTGGTCACACCCGCATGGCCACCGAAAGCGCGGTGACCATGGAAGGCAGTCACCCATTTTCCACCGGCGCCGACCTGTGCCTGGTGCACAACGGCTCGCTGTCGAATCACTTCCGCCTGCGTCAGGAACTCAAGCGCGAAGGCATTCACTTCGAAACCGACAACGACACCGAAGTGGCCGCCGGCTACCTGACCTGGCGCCTGCAGCAAGGCGACTCGCTGAAAGAAGCGCTGGATCACTCGCTGGAGGATCTCGACGGTTTCTTCACCTTCGCCATCGGCACCCGCAACGGTTTTGCGGTGATCCGCGACCCGATCGCCTGCAAGCCGGCGATCCTCGCCGAGACGGACGACTACGTCGCCATGGCTTCCGAGTATCAGGCCTTGTCGAGCCTGCCGGGAATCGAAAACGCCAGAATCTGGGAGCCCGCACCGGCCACCCTGTACATCTGGGAACGCGAGTCAGCTTAAGGAGCGCACACATGAAAACCATCGATCTTTCTACTGCTACCGTGCGTGACCTCAATCAGGCGCTGCACGATCAGGTCAACAACGTGACCGATCACGAGTGGGTGGTGACTCACTCCGATGGCAAGCACAACCTCGCGGTCGGGGTGAATGAAGCCGTGTCCATCGATATCCAGGGGCACGCCGGTTACTACTGCGCCGGCATGAATCAAAAGGCCTCGATCACTGTCCACGGCAACGTCGGTGTCGGTTGCGCCGAAAACATGATGTCCGGCTACGTCCGGGTCAAAGGCAGCGCCTCCCAGGCGGCCGGTGCCACGGCACATGGCGGCTTGCTGGTGATTGAAGGCGACGCCGGGGCGCGTTGCGGGATTTCCATGAAGGGCATCGACATCGTTGTCGGCGGCAGTATCGGCCACATGAGCTGCTTCATGGGACAGGCCGGTCGTCTGGTGGTCTGCGGCGATGCCGGCGATGCGCTGGGCGATTCGTTGTATGAAACCCACATCTACGTGAAAGGGACCGTTGAGTCCCTGGGCTCGGATTGCATCGAAAAAGAGATGCGCGCCGAGCACCTGGAAGAGCTGCAAGGGCTGCTCAACCGCGCTGGTTTCGAGCACAAGGCGGCTGATTTCAAGCGCTACGGTTCGGCCCGTCAGTTGTACAACTTCAAAGTCGATAACGCGTCCGCGTACTGATCCGCGCGAGGAGAACAGATATGAGCGACCCAATCAGCCAAAAAGCGGCTCCGGTACTGCGTGAGTCGGCCACCTTCGACCGCCTGACCATCCAGGAAATCCAGCGTGCCGCGGAAACCGGGATCTATGACATTCGCGGCGGCGGCACCAAGCGCAAACTGCCGCATTTTGATGACTTGCTGCTGCTCGGCGCCAGCGTTTCACGTTACCCGCTGGAAGGCTATCGGGAGAAGTGCGGCACCGATGTGATCCTCGGCAACCGCTTCGCCAAGAAGCCGATCCACCTGAAGATTCCGGTGACCATCGCCGGCATGAGTTTCGGTGCTTTGTCGGCCAATGCCAAGGAAGCCCTGGGCCGTGGCGCGACCATCGCCGGCACCAGCACCACCACCGGTGACGGCGGCATGACCCCGGAAGAACGCGGCCAGTCGGAGCATTTGGTTTATCAGTATTTGCCGTCCCGTTACGGCATGAACCCGGACGATCTGCGCAAGGCCGACGCCATTGAAATCGTCCTGGGGCAGGGCGCCAAACCCGGTGGCGGCGGTATGTTGCTGGGCATGAAAGTCACTGAGCGCGTGGCTGGTATGCGCACCTTGCCGATCGGTGTCGACCAGCGCAGCGCCTGCCGTCATCCGGACTGGACCGGCCCGGATGACCTGGCGATCAAGATTGCCGAGCTGCGGGAAATCACCGATTGGGAAAAACCGATCTACGTGAAGATCGGCGCGAGCCGACCGTACTACGACGTCAAGTTGGCGGTAAAAGCCGGGGCTGACGTGATTGTGCTCGACGGCATGCAAGGCGGCACCGCAGCGACTCAGGAAGTGTTCATCGAACACGTCGGGATTCCGATTTTGTCGGCCATTCCCCAAGCGGTACAGGCTTTGCAAGAGATGGGCATGCATCGCAAGGTTCAACTGATCGTTTCCGGAGGGATTCGCAACGGTGCCGACGTCGCCAAGGCGATGGCGCTGGGTGCGGATGCGGTGGCCATCGGGACGGCGGCCCTGATTGCCTTGGGCGATAACCATCCACGCCTGGACGAGGAACTGAAGAAAATCGGCTCGGCCGCCGGTTTCTACGATGACTGGCAGAACGGCCGCGACCCGGCCGGGATCACCACGCAGGACCCGGAGCTGTCCAAGCGTCTGGACCCGGTGGAAGGTGGTCGGCGTCTGGCCAACTACCTGCGCGTGTTGGTGCTGGAAGCCCAGACTATGGCCCGGGCTTGCGGCAAGTCGCACCTGCACAACCTCGATCCTGAGGATTTGGTAGCGCTGACGGTGGAGTCGGCTGCCATGGCGCGGGTGCCGCTGGCGGGAACTAACTGGATTCCGGGTTCTGGGTACTGAGACGAAACCTGTGGGAGCGAGCCTGCTCGCGATAGCGGTGTATCAGTCAGATAAAGGCTGCTGAACCAACCCCATCGCGAGCAGGCTCGCTCCCACAAGTCCTGTTCATGGCATTTATATTCGAGAGGCCGAAAAGGCCCGTATCTCATTCTTTATTGCTCGCTGCCAGACACTTTCCATTCTTTTGCAGGAGCTTTGAAAATGGTCAATCGTCTTCTCGGCAAATCCCTTCTGGTCTTATTGGCGGCCGGCGCGCTCGCGCCGCTAGCCCAAGCGGCCGACGCACCCACCTTGAACACCGGCAGCACCGCCTGGATGGTGACCGCCGCGGTGCTGGTGCTGTTCATGTGTCTGCCGGGCCTCGCCTTGTTTTACGGCGGTCTGGTGCGGGCGAAAAACATGCTCTCGCTGTTTACCCAGTGCTTCGGCATCGCCGGCCTGGTCGGCGTGCTGTGGGTGATCTATGGCTACAGCATGGTGGTCGACAGCACCGGCATGGTCGAGGGACAGGTGACGTTCAACAGTTTCGTCGGTGGTTTGAGCCGGGCCTTTCTGGCTGGCATGACCCCGCAGAGCCTGGTCGGTGACATCCCGGAAGGCGTGTTTGTAACCTTCCAGATGACCTTCGCGATCATTACCCCGGCGCTGATTGCCGGCGCATTCGCCGAGCGCATGAAGTTCTCGGCGGCGCTGTGGTTCATGGCGCTGTGGTTTACCCTGGTTTATGCGCCCGTCGCCCATATGGTCTGGGGTGGTTCTGGCGCTTTGATGCATAACTGGGGTGTCCTCGATTTTGCCGGCGGCACTGCGGTGCATATCAATGCTGGCGTTGCCGCGTTGGCCGCGTGCCTGATTCTCGGCAAGCGCAAGGGTTACCAGAATACGCCGATGCCGGCCCACAACCTGAGCCTGACCATGGCCGGCGCGGCGATGCTCTGGGTTGGCTGGTTCGGCTTCAATATCGGTTCCGGCGGCGGACTCAATGGCACTTCGGGCATTGTCATGCTCAATACGCAACTGGGTGCCTGCGCCGGGATTCTCGGCTGGATGTTCACCGAGTGGTTCAAGGTCGGCAAGCCGAGTGCCTTGGGCCTGGCCAGCGGTGCTTTGGCCGGTTTGGTCGGCATTACTCCGGCGTGTGCGTATGTGGGCGTAGGCGGAGCGTTGGCCATCGGTCTGCTGTGCGGAGTGTTCTGCTACTTGAGCGTCACTGTGCTGAAACGCCGCTTCGGGTATGACGACAGCCTCGACGTGTTTGGCTTGCACGGCATCGGCGGAATGATCGGCGCGGTGTTGACCGGCGTGTTCTGCGTGCCGTCCCTGGGCGGGTTGGTGGAAGGCGTGAGCATGGGCGCTCAGGTCGTGGCGCAGATCAAGGGCGTGTTGCTGACGACGGTGTACTGCTTCGTCATCAGCTGGATCATTCTCAAGGTGATCAACGCGGTGATCGGCTTGCGTGCCGACGAGTCGGAGGAGGAGATGGGGCTGGATCTGGCGGAGCACAATGAGAGTGCGTACAACCACTGATCTTTAATGTTGACTGACACGGCCCACCTTCGCGTGGGCCGTTTTCGTGGTGCTCAGCTCAACGCTGCATCACTGATCGACTTTCGCTCGCGCTTGGGCGGCACGCTGCAATTGACTGGCGATCAGGGTGTTCTTTAGCAGATACGCAATGGTCATCGGCCCCACGCCTCCCGGAACCGGCGTGATCGCACGGGCGACGGTGCGCGCACTGGCGTAATCGACATCGCCGACCATACGATTTCCCGACTCGTCGGTAATGCGATTGATGCCGACATCGATCACCACCGCCCCGGGTTTGAGCCAGCTGGCGTCGATCAGCTCAGGTCGACCCACCGCCGCGACCACAATGTCCGCCATTCTGCACAACGCCGGTGCATCGACACTGCGCGAGTGCACCACGCTGACCGAACAGTTGGCCTGCAACAACAGGGTCGCCATGGGTTTGCCGACAATGTTCGAACGACCGATGACCACCGCGTGCAAGCCGCTCAAGTCACCGCAGGTTTCGTGCAGCAGACGCATGCAGCCGCTGGGTGTGCAGGGTGTCAGGACTTCTATGCCTTGCACCAGGCCGCCGACGTTTTCCCGATGAAAACCGTCCACGTCTTTGATCGGGTCGATGGCGTGAATCACTGCCGCCTCGTTGATATGTCCCGGCAGGGGCAACTGCACCAAAATGCCGTTCACCGTGGCATCGGCATTCAGTTGGGCAATCAGTTCCAGTACTTGCGCCTGGCTGGCGTCGTCCGGCAGACGGTATTCAAGGGAGCGAATCCCGACTTCCTGGGCCCGCAGCAGTTTGTTGCGCACATAGACCTCGCTGGCCGGGTCTTCACCGACGAGCAGCACGGCCAGGGCGGGGTAAATCTGCTGCCCGGCCAGGACCAGAACCTCTTCTCGAACTTCGTCGAGAACCTGGGCAGAGATAGCTTTGCCGTCGATAACGCGGGCAAGTGCAGGGGTGGTGCTGATCAAAAGAGTCACCGTCGTCTTGATTGATAGGGGGCGAAGTGATCATCGAGGCGTCGTTGCGCCCCGATGATCCATCATAGACCTGCAGGCAAGGGCGCTCAGGCTACCAGTTGATGGCAGCCGTACACCACCAGTACACCCGCGATCAGCGTGGTATTTCGGCAGCCAGCCATCGACCGACGCCTGATACAGGGTGCGCGACGAACCGGACATCGAGGTCATGATCGCCAGCAAGGTGCGTGGCGATCAGGTATGGGCAATATCGATCCACACTTGTCCGTTGGGGTACTGATAACGCTCCAGGGTTTCAGCGGTCATTTCGATGCTATAGCCCGGGCGCAGGGGAGGGATGTAGCGGCCGCGGCGGATCACAACGGGATCAAGGAAATGCTCGTGCAAGTGGTCGACGTATTCGAGTACACGGTTGTGCAGCGAGGCCGAGACGGCGATGTAGTCGAACAGGGCGATGTTCTGCACATACTCGCATAAACCGACACCACCACCATGGGGGCAGACCGGCACGTCGAACTTGGCGGCCATCAGCAGCACGATCAACACCTCATTGAGACCACCCAAGCGGGCCGCGTCCAGCTGGCAGAAGTCCAGTGCGCCGGCCTGGAACATCTGCTTGAACATCACCCGGTTGTGGCAGTGCTCACCGGTCGCGACGCCGATCGGTGCGATGCGCTGGCGGATGCTTGCATGGCCGAGTATGTCGTCGGGGCTGGTCGGCTCTTCGATCCACAGGGGTTCGAAAGCCGCCAGGCGGCGCATATTGGCGACCGACTCATCGACGCCCCAGACCTGGTTGGCGTCCATCATCAGGCTGCGTTCCCAGCCGATTTCTTCGCGCAGAATAGTGGCGCGGCGGATGTCCTCTTCCAAATCGGCGCCGATTTTTTGCTTGATGTGGGTCCAGCCATCCTCGACCGCTGCTCGGGCCAGTTGGCGCATTTTTTCTTCACTGTAGCCAAGCCAGCCCGGTGCGGTGGTGTAGCCGGGGTAGCCTTCGCGCAGCATCTGCGCCTCGCGCTGGGCTTTGCCCGACGCCTGGCGACGCAGCAGGGCGATGGCTTCTTCGGGTGTGAGCACGTCGGTGACGTAGCTGAAGTCCAGGCAGCGCACCAGTTGTTCCGGCGTCATGTCGGCCAACAGCTTCCACACGGGCTTGCCTTCGTGTTTGGCCCATAGGTCCCAGACGGCGTTGACGATGGCAGCAGTGGCCAGGTGGATAACGCCCTTTTCCGGGCCCAGCCAGCGCAGTTGGCTGTCGCCCATTGTGATGTTGTGCCAGAAGGCACCCATGTCGGCAATGATCTCTTCCAGGGTCCAGCCGACCACCATCGGTGCCAGGGACTGCACGGCCGCCACACAGATTTCGTTGCCACGGCCGATGGTGAACGTCAGGCCGTGGCCTTCAACGCCGGTAGGGGCATCGGTGTGCAGCACGACGTAGGATGCGGAGTAATCCGGTGCGCTATTCATCGCATCGGATCCGTCCAGCGACAGGGAAGTGGGGAACCGGATGTCGCGAACGCTCAGGTGAGTAATTCGAATGCTCATGATGGATTTTTGTTCTTGGTGACCTTAGGAAGACTCGACTGTAGGTCGCTGAGCGATACATGCATAATCACGGTTTCCTAAGTATGTATACCGGATTTGATATGTATGAAAATCCAGAAGTCCCCACGCTCACGCCACGTAACCTCGGCACCCTGAAAATTTCCAGCCGGCAGATCACCTTGCTCAATGCCCTGGGTGAATTCGGCAACCTGCGCCGGGCGGCCACGGCGATGCACACCACGCAACCGGCCGCCAGCTTGCTGTTGCAGCAACTCGAAGAGCGCCTCGGCGTGCGCCTTTTCGAACGCTTGCCGCGCGGTATGCAGCCGACCCTTTATGGCGAGGTGATGATCCGCTACGCCCAAGGCGCGGTGCATGAGTTCGAGCATGCCCAGGCGCAGATTGCGGAACTGGCGCGCGGGGCCACGGGACTGGTGCGCGTCGGCAGCGTGATGGGGCCGGTGCCCAGTCTGCTGACCAACGCTGTGCTGGCGTACAAACGCGATCACCCCAAGGTGCGGATTTCCATAGAAGTCGGTACCAGCGATACCTTGCTGCCTGCGTTGCTGCGCGGCGATTTCGATGTGGTGTTGGGGCGCTTGCCGGACCAGAGCGACAGTCAAGACCTGGACATCGAACTGTTCGAAAACGGCGAGCAGATGCGCGTGATTGCCCGGGCGGGTCACCCGTTGGCGGGTTCTTCGCCCTTGCAGTTGGCCGACCTGATCACCTTGACCTGGATTCTGCACCCCATCGGCAGCCCCATGCGCCGCCGAGTGGAAACGGCCCTGCAGGCCGGCGGTTTGGTGCAGTCGCTGGACATTGTTGAGACCGCTTCGATCCTGGCGACCACCGCAATGCTGGAGGCTTCGGACATGATCGCGGTGGTGCCCAATGACGTGGCCGAGCATTATGCGCGCTATGGCATGGTCGCTATCCTGCCGGTCGAGCTGCCGATCTCCATGGCCAACATTGGCCTGCTGACCTTGCGCTCGCGGCCAAGGTCGATGGCGTTGAATACGCTGCTGCAGTATTTGCGGGGGCAATAGCTTTGACGTCGTCTGTTCGGGCGGATGAACTGACAGACACTGCATTCCATCTTTAACGAGGCGCTGACCCGATGCCGTCGGACATTACCCATTCCAGCTTCTGCAATTGGGTGCGTTTCAAGCACCTGGTACTGATCGACACCTTGGCGCGCACGCGCAACATGCACGCCACCGCGATACGGATGAACCTTAGCCAACCAGCCTTGAGCAAGATGCTGCGCGACCTGGAGGAGCAGTTCGGCTTTGCCCTGTTCCAGCGCCTGCCTCGCAGCATGCCGCCCACGGAGCTTGGCGAGTACGTGGTGCGCTATGCACAGGGTGCACTGGCCGATTCACACAAGTTCGTCGACCAGGTCAATCGCCTGCGCAAAGGCGGCCATGGCTTTCTCAAGGTGGGCGGGATTTTCGCGGCAACCTCTGTGGTGCTGCCCGAAGCCATCGTCGCGATCAAGGCGCGCAGCCCTTTGCTGTCGATCGAAGTGGTGGAGCAATCCAGTGATCATTTGCTCGCCATGCTTGAGCAAAACAAGCTCGACCTGATGATTGGCCGCTTTACCGAAGAGCGTTACAGCCAGGTTTTCGACTTCGAGCCCTTGGAACCTGAGCCCTTCAGCCTGGTGGTCAACCGCAGCCATCCGCTGAACGAGCTGGACTGCACACCGCTTGAAGCGCTGGGCCAGTGGCCGTGGGTGCTGTACCCGGTCGGTACGCCGATTCGCGATCGCCTGGAACTGGCCTTCAAGGCCGCGGGCATCGCCTCTCCGGCTGACAGCGTCGAAACCATCTCCATGCAGATGTTCCTGCAATTGCTGCACTCGGGGCCGTTGATCGCCATGCTGCCCAGATCCATGGTGGCGGCGCAGCTGGACAGCGGCCAGTTCAAAGAGCTGCAGACCCCGCTGCGCCTGGCGCCACTGGAGTACGGCATCATCACCCGCAAGGACGAGCCGCTTACCGGTTCTGCCCGGGAGTTCGCCGACATCCTGCTCGATTTCGCGCGCCAACGACGGGAGGAGGAGGGGGCGACTGATTGATTAACGACGGTCAATAAGACAGTTCGATAACGCCAGGTTATCGATTGATCGGATCATCTCATTGGGAATGTTCAGGCAGGGTCCATACAGTTATCGCAGATTCGCCCTTCACAGAAAGGGCGACGCCATAACAAGAAGACTGCCGTACTGCCCTGAGAGGTCCCATGCAACTGATTGCCAGAACCCGGACCAGCGACGCTGCCGTGATCCGCCTCAACCCCCTGGATAACGTTCTGATTGCACGCCAGGCCCTGCCTCAAGGCTTGAGCCTGGAAGCCGAAGCAATCACCGTGCGCCAGCCGATTCCCTCCGGGCACAAAGTCGCTAGCCAACGCGTGGAGCAGGGCCAGCCGCTGCGCCGTTATGGGCAAATCATCGGTTTTGCTTCGCAACCCATCGAAGCCGGCGACCACGTGCATGTGCACAACGTGGAGATGGGCGACTTTGCCCGTGACTACGCCTTCGGCGTCGATGCCCACGCCACGCCAGGCACCGAAGCCGTTTTCCAGGGCATCGTGCGTGCCGATGGCCGCGTCGCGACTCGCAACTACGTCGGCATTCTCACCTCGGTGAACTGCTCGGCGACCGTGGCCCGGGCCGTGGCCGATTACTTTCGCCGGGATATCCACCCCGAGGCGCTGGCTGATTTCCCGAACATCGACGGCGTCGTGGCGCTGACCCACGGCGCCGGGTGCGCAGTGGACCCCAGCGGTGAGGCTTTAGGTTTGTTGCGCCGCACGCTCGGTGGCTACGCCGTTCACCCTAACTTTGCGGCAGTGCTGATCATCGGCCTGGGGTGTGAAACCAACCAGATCGAGAGCCTGCTCGAGACTCAGGGCCTGAAGGCCAGCGACCAGTTGCGCGCCTTCACCATCCAAGGCATAGGCGGCACTTCGAAAACCATCGCCAGTGGCATCGAGCAGATAAAGGCATTGCTGCCAAAGGCTAACCAGGTGCAGCGCGAACCGGTCAGCGCTCGCCACTTGATCGTCGGCCTGCAATGCGGTGGCTCGGACGGGTACTCGGGCATCACCGCAAACCCTGCGCTGGGCAATGCCGTTGACCGCCTGGTGGCGGCGGGTGGCACCGCAATTCTCTCGGAAACCCCGGAAATCTATGGCGCCGAGCACCTGCTGACGCGCCGCGCCGTGAGCCGCGAGGTGGGGGAAAAACTCATCGCGCGCATCCACTGGTGGGAAGACTACTGCCAGCGCATGAACGCCGAACTGAACAACAACCCCTCGGCCGGTAACAAGGCCGGTGGCCTGACCACCATCCTGGAGAAATCCCTCGGTGCGGTGGCCAAGGCCGGTTCCAGCAACCTGGTGGATGTGTATCTGTACGCCGAAGCGGTCCGGGCCAAGGGCCTGGTGTTCATGGACACCCCAGGCTACGACCCGGTCTCGGCCACAGGGCAAGTCGCCGGCGGCGCCAACCTGATTGCCTTCACCACGGGCCGGGGTTCGGCCTACGGCTGCGCGCCGACACCTTCGATCAAGCTGGCGACCAACAACCGGGTATTCGAGCACCAGGAAGAAGACATGGACGTGAACTGCGGCGGCATCGCCGACGGTTCCACCAGCATTGAAGAGCGCGGTGCCTTCATCTTCGAACAGATGCTGCGCATCGCTTCGGGCGAGCGCAGCAAGAGCGAACAACACGGTTATGGGCAGAACGAGTTCGTGCCCTGGCAGATCGGTGCTGTGACCTGATTGACAGCCCTGCAACCTTCACGAGGCGAAAAGTACATGCAAGTTTCCGGATACAACTTTATTGCCGGCCAGCGCAGTGCGCTGGGCGACACCCTGGTCTACAGCGTCGACGCCCACACTGGCGAACGACTGCCAGGCGCTTTCCATCAGGCAACTCTGGCGGAGGTCGATACGGCGGTGGCAGCTGCGAGCGCGGCATTTCCGCTGTTTCGCAATCTGCCCGCGGTACGCCGGGCGGAATTTCTTGAAGCCATCGCCGACGAGCTCGACGGCTTGGGCGAGGATTTCATCGCATTGACCTGCCAGGAAACAGCGCTGCCGAGCGCCCGTATTCAGGGTGAGCGCGGTCGTACCAGTGGCCAGATGCGCCTGTTTGCCCAAGTGCTGCGCCGTGGCGATTTCTATGGTGCACGCATCGACCAGGCTCTGCCGACACGCACCCCCATTGCGCGTCCTGACTTGCGTCAGTACCGCATCGGTGTTGGCCCGGTGGCGGTATTCGGCGCCAGCAACTTTCCCCTGGCGTTCTCCACGGCCGGAGGTGATACCGCCGCAGCCCTGGCGGCCGGTTGTCCGGTGGTATTCAAGGCCCATAGCGGTCACATGGCGACAGCCGAGCGGGTCGCCGAAGCGCTGATCCGTGCCGCCGAGCGCACCGGTATGCCGGCCGGCGTGTTCAACATGATCTTTGGTGCCGGCGTCGGTGAGGCCCTGGTCAAGCATCCGGGCATCCAGGCGGTGGGCTTTACTGGCTCGCTAAAAGGCGGCCGTGCCCTGTGCGACATGGCGGCGGCAAGGCCGCAACCGATCCCGGTGTTTGCCGAGATGTCGAGCATCAATCCGGTGGTGGTCTTGCCACAGGCCCTGGCCAACCGCGGCGGGCAGATGGCAAAGGAACTGACTGCCTCGGTGGTGCAGGGCTGTGGCCAGTTCTGCACCAATCCTGGTCTGGTGCTGGGGATTCGCTCACCGGCGTTTAGTACTTTCATTGAGCGTTTGACCGGGCACATGGCCGAGCAGGCGCCGCAGACCATGCTCAATGCCGGCACCTTGAATAGCTACGGCAAAGGCTTGCAGGCGTTGCTTGCTCACCCGGGCATCAAACACTTGAGCGGCCTCGCGCAAACGGGCAACCAGGCGCAGCCGCAGCTGTTCGAGGCCGATATCAGCCTGTTGCTGGAACAGGATGAACTGCTGCAGGAAGAGGTCTTCGGCCCTTGCACGGTGGTGGTTCAGGCAGCGGATGAAGCACAACTGTTGCGCGCGGTCGAGGCCTTGCGTGGCCAGCTCACGGCCACGCTGCTGGCCGACAACGATGATTTGGCCGCTTTTGGTCACCTGTTCGGTGCGTTGGAAGTGAAGGTCGGCCGAGTGCTGCTCAACGGCTACCCGACCGGTGTCGAGGTGTGCGATGCGATGGTCCATGGCGGCCCGTACCCGGCCACTTCCGATGCCCGCGGCACTTCGGTCGGCACGCTGGCGATCGATCGCTTTCTGCGTCCGGTGTGCTACCAGAACGTGCCCGATGCGTTGCTGCCCGATGCCTTGAAGAACGCCAATCCACTGGGCATACAGCGCCTGGTCGATGGCGAGAACAGCACTGCCGCCTTGAATTGATGACGGAACAGCCAGCATGACTGAAGCCAAACACTACGACGCACAAACGCTGACCACGTTCGTCGAGCAACTGTTCGAAAAAGCCGGGGCTGATGCCGAAGTCGCCCAGGTGGTGACCCGGGTACTGCTCGAAGGTGAATTGCTGGGCCATCGCACTCACGGCCTCAACCTGGTGAGCCGCTATATCGGCGGCATGCTGACAGGGCAGGTCAAGGCCAGTGCCCAGTTGCTCGAGCAGGTCTCGGATAGCGGCATTTCGGCTCTGTTCGATGGCCACTATCTGCTCGGCCCTTATTGTGTCAGCCGCGCCCTGGACTGCGCGGCCAAAGGCGCCACGGAGCAGGGCATAGGTATCGCGGTGGTGCGTCGTGCCTCGCACATCGGTTGCCTGGCCGCTTACCTGAAACCGTTCACTGACCGTGGCCTGGTGGCGATGGTGTATTCCTCGGACCCGTCGGTGGGGCTGGTGTGTGCTCATGGCGGGATCGATCCGATCTACACGCCCAACCCGATTGCCGCTGGCATCCCGACCCGAGGCGAGCCGATCCTGCTGGATGTGAGCATGTCCACCGTAACCCTGGGCCTGATCGGCCAGTGCCGCGATGCCGGCAGCGCACTGCCTCACCCGGTGTTGATGAGCAATGATGGCCGTCTGAGCGACGACCCGACCGACTTCTTCACCACCCCGCCGGGCAGCATCCTGCCCCTGGGCGGTCAGGCCTTTGGCCACAAAGGTTTTGCCCTGGCGATTCTGGTCGAGGCCCTGACCTCGGGATTAGCTGGCCACGGGCGCAAGGATGCCCCGGACCAGTGGGGCGCTTCGGCCACGGCTGTGGTGATTGACCCGCGCTTCTTCGGCGGGCTGGAAGCCTTCACCGACGAAAGTTCGTTCCTGAGCAAGCTGATCCTGGCCAGCCGTCCGGCCGACCCCGAGCGCCCGGTGCGCTTGCCTGGCCAGGCCGGCCTGAAGCTGCGCGAGCAAGCCCTGCGCGAAGGCGTGAGCCTGTCGCAGAAGGTGATCGATGATCTCAACCAATGCGCCGGGCAGTTGCAGCTTCCAGCGCTTTCTCAATGACTGACAACGACAACAAGAGTGCAGACATGACAAACGAATCAAGAGCCCAAGCACCGCTGCAGTTGAGCAACAACGCCGCCGTATTCAATACCGGCAGTTGGGTCGGGCGCGTTTGGCTGCCCAGCCAGGGGCCGGCAGTGGTGCTGGTCAAGGCCGGCGCCGTGCACGATATCAGCGCCCATGTGGCAACCGTCTCGGCCTTGCTTGAAGTGGCTGACCCTGTGGCGTATCTGCGTGCATTACCCTTGACCCAGGCCCTGATCGAGTTGCCTGCGTTGCTGGGCAACAGCGACCCGAGCCTGCGCGACGAAAACTTGCCGTGGCTGCTGGCGCCGATCGACCTGCAAGCCGTTAAGGCTGCTGGCGTGACTTTCGCCGCCAGCCTGCTTGAGCGTGTGGTCGAAGAGCAGGCCAAGGGTGATCCGGCCAAGGCCGATGCGATCCGCGACACCCTGGCCAGCCGCATTGGCGCCGACCTTTCGCAAATCGTCCCAGGCTCGGCCCAGGCCGAAGCCTTGCGCAAGGTACTGGTGGAGCAGGGCTTGTGGTCCCAGTATCTGGAAGTGGGCATCGGCCCGGACGCCGAAATCTTCACCAAGGCCCAGCCAATGTCGGCGGTCGGCCACGGTGCCGACATCGGCATTCACCCCAAGTCGAGCTGGAACAACCCGGAGCCGGAAGTGGTGTTGGCGGTGTCGAGCAACGGTACCGTACAGGGCGCCATGCTTGGCAACGACGTCAACCTGCGCGACTTCGAAGGGCGCAGCGCCTTGCTGTTGGGCAAGGCCAAGGACAACAACGCATCCACCTCCCTGGGTCCCTTGTTGCGCCTGTTCGACGAGACTTTCACCATGGATGACGTGCGTAACGCGCAAGTGGATTTGCGCGTCGAAGGCCAGGACGGTTTCATTCTTGAAGGCCACAGTTCGATGCGCCAGATCAGTCGCGACCCGCTCGACCTGGTCCAGCAAACCCTGAACGAAAATCACCAATATCCCGATGGCCTGGTGCTGTTTCTCGGTACCCTGTTCGCCCCCAAGCAGGACCGCGACCAGCCGGGCAACGGTTTCACCCACAAGCTGGGCGACATGGTGGCCATCAGCAACGCGCAACTGGGCACCTTGAGCAACCGCGTGACCACCAGCGACCAGGCGCCGCAGTGGAATTTCGGCCTGCGCTCGCTGATCGAGAGCCTGAGTCGGCGTGGCCTGCTCGAGGCGGCAGTGACGGCGCGTCAGCCCTGATTTTTTTCGTCATACCCCAAGGATGAGTGTGTCACCGGTTGAAGGAGCACCGGGCATTGAAACCGCTGCAATAACAATAATAAAGGCCATCAGATGAACACACTGAAGAAGTATCAAAGCATCACCGTTGTCTTCCTGCTGTTGATCGGCATCGTCAACTACCTGGACCGTAGTGCGCTGTCGATCGCCAATACCTCGATCCAGAAGGACATGATGATCAGCCCCTCGCAGATGGGCATTCTGTTGTCGGCCTTCTCCATCGCCTATGCCTTTGCGCAGTTGCCAATGGGCCTGATCATCGACCGCCTGGGCAGCAAGATCGCTCTGGGCGCCTCGTTGCTGGCCTGGTCGGTGGCTCAGTCCATGTGCGGCATGGTCAACAGCTTTTCCGGTTTCATGGGCCTACGCGTGCTGCTAGGGATTGGCGAGGCACCGATGTTTCCTTCGGCGGCCAAAGCCCTGTCCGAATGGTTCGATGCCAACGAGCGCGGCACTCCGACCGGGATCGTCTGGTCGTCGACGTGCCTGGGCCCATGCTTGGCGCCTCCCTTGCTGACGCTGTTCATGGTCAACTTCGGCTGGCGCGGAATGTTCGTCATTACCGGCGCGATCGGTATCGTTCTGGCCTTGTGCTGGTTGACCTTCTACAAGAGCAAGGCGCGGTACCTGGCCGAGCTCGCGGCTGAAGGCAAGCCCTTGCCAACCGAGAAAAAGCGCCAAGTGCAAGCGGCCACCTCGCAGGCACCGAAGGTCTCCTACTTTGCCGGCTGGCTCGACCTGTTCAAGCACCGCAGCACCTGGGGTGCGGTCCTGGGCTTTATGGGCGTGATCTACATGCTGTGGCTGCACCTGACCTGGCTGCCCGGTTACTTCGAGCGTGAGCATGGCTTGAACCTGTACAAGACCGCGTGGCTGGTGTCGCTGGCCTATGGTTTCGGCGCGGTGGGCACCATCGTCGCCGGACGCTTCTGCGACCTGCTGGTGCGCCGTGGCATGAGCATCCTGGCCAGCCGAAAATTCGGCGTGATCACGGGCCTGGTGCTGGCTGCGCTCTTCACCCTGCCGCTGTCGTATGTCACGGGTCTTACCGGTTGCATCATCCTGCTGTGCCTGGCGCTGTTCAGCATCAACATGGCCAGCGCCACGGCCTGGATGATCGTCAATACCATCGTCGACAGCCGCCGGGTCGCCTCGTTTGGTTCGATCCAGAACTTCGGCGGCTACATCGCCGGTTCCGTCGCGCCGATCGTCACCGGCTTCAGCATCCAGTACTCGGGTTCGTTCAATACCGCGTTCATGATCAGTGCGGTGGTGGCGCTGTGTTCGGCTCTGGCGTACTTCCTGCTGCTCAACGCACCGATCGGCAATGCCGAGCCTGCACCTGAGCACATCGTTGGTGTGACCGAGTAAGAGCCTTAAGCCATCGGCGGCCGGCGGCACCTGCCCAAGAGGGGCTGACGGTCGCGGTGGTTCAACGTATCCGTTGAGGCAGTCGAGCAGCGTGATCTAACTGCCCCTCGAACGGACTGGAGGAGGGCGATGAAGCAATCGTCGCCCGTCCCCTTGTCGCACTGTGTGAATGCGGAGTGGCCACGATATGGCGCTCCACATCTTGACAGCACAAAGAGCGCAAAACCGGCGATTAAAAAAATGCAGTAACGGCTGGCGAAGGCATCGTTTGATTGACGACAATCGAGATGCTTTAAGTTCGGAGACGGTTAAGTTCATGACTTATTGCCCCACGCTATCTCGAATAGTTTTCGAAGCAGAGTGGAGTATTGCTGCTGGACCGGAAGTTTCCATCGAGGTCAATCACGATAGGCACTAAGTATTAGTCGCAATCGGATTAACCCACTCCCCTGGCAGTGCAGTCACGTACCCCGCGCACTGGAAGTCAGCACTCAGTTGGCGGAAGCCCATTGGATTCTGGTCGAGAGCAATACGGAGGGTCTGCCTACGGCGTTTCTTGTCATCCTGACCTGCTGGCTGGCCTGGCTATTCGCGACGTTCGGTCTTCAGGCGCCGGCAAATCCTACGGTCATAGGGGGCATGCTTGTCTGCGCCTTGTCGATTGCTGCTGCGGTGATTCTGGTGGTCGATATGGCTCATCCTTACATTGGTGTCATCCATGTTTCGGATGTCCCGTCGCGGACTGCGCTTATGCATATCGGTAAGTAGTTTTTTGTGTGATCGAGCGGTGGCCATTTGGATTGAGGTGCGCGCAGAGGCTAAAGCCACGTATTCACCACTCGTCTATCCAGCTCCTCCCAATCCGCCATGCCCAACACCCGTGTGGTGTTCAACCCACGCAAATAGCCACGCAACTGATTGGCGGTGGCCCGTACAAGCTCCGGGTCGGGCGCGTTTTCGCTCAACAGTACGGTTTCGTATTGGGTCAGGTACTCGGCCACCCGGTCTCGGAAATCGGGCAAAACGGCGTCACGGATCAGGTCAAATGTTCTCAAGGATAGATCCTCATCAATCTTTTCTGGTTGTGATTGAGTGTGCATGCGTCTGCACGGCGCGCAACTATCGCTAGAAGTAATAGTGACCATTACGAAACGCAAGTTCTGCTTTGTCGGCAGTAGGCGGAAAATCACCTCCATCGAACACGCGGCTCAAAAAATTTGCGTGATGAAGACATTGACCCGATGGCAATGACGACGTTCGACGCAGTTCCGTTGCTTGTTGAACCGAACCTTTTATTTTCAGGATGAGACCGATGCGCCCTTTATTCGTGCCTGCCATGGCGTTTGCCTCTTTGCTGCTCGCCGGTTGTGCCTCCGCGCCGAACGATCCGACCCTGACCTTGCAGACCAGCAAGACCCCGGCCCAATACGCCGACTGCGTCATACCTAAATTGCAGGGCAGTGCGTTGAACCCGACTGTCTCGCAAACCCAGCGCAGCTACCGGATCGTGGTGCCGAGCAAAGTTTCGGCGGACAACGTGCTGGAAGCCTACAAGGCCGGGAACGGCGGCAAAGTGTTCATCTACGAGCGACATTTGCTGGCCTCGAACTTCCTGCCTTCGAGTTTTGAACGCGCCGCGCAGGATTGCATCTGACCCCGGCCCGTAAACGCTTCTCACAGCGCTCCTTTGGTTGGCCGCAACCAACCAATTTTCGCCCCGCACCGCATTCGGTGGTGGGGCTTTTTTTCGTCGGCGAAGGTAACAAGTAGCGAATAACTCGTTGTTTGCCCCTTAGTTGGCACTATGCGAATAAAACTATTGATAAAAACTCCCATAAGCTTTAAACGGAAAGCTCGCCGGCAAATTGCTAGCAATCAGTAAGTGAGTATCGCCGGTTTTTGGCTCAGGGAGCGCTGATGAGTGTTCGTCCATTGACTGACTCCCCGTGGCAATCGAACGATTGCGACGGGGTCGTCCCTCAACTTAAAGGGATCTCGGATACTGTCGGCATGGCCTGCGCCGGCACCCAGGACACGATTGAGCATTTGCTGGACTCGGCGCGCAACTGGGCCCATACCACCGCGTGGGTGGTTTACCGCGCCGGTGAACAACTGCATTTGGTCGGACAGGGCGACGCCCTGGAGCAGTGGCCGTCAATCGTTGCCAATGATGAGTTTGAAGCCTTTTGCCTGACCCGGCGCTTGCACCGCTGGCCGACCGGTCGAGGCGAATGTGTGCTGGGTTGGTTACTCGCGCCAGTCGATGATGCCGCGGACCCGACGCTCGCCGAGTTTGCCCAGCGCCTGGGCATTGAGGTTCAGACCAATACCTTGGCCCGTGCGCAGATTACTCAGCGTGTGCTGTATGAAATTACCTACCTGGCCAGTTCGACCCGCGACCGCTCAGTGTTTCTGGTGGGGGTCCACCGGCTGCTGGCCAGCCTGATCGACGCCGAGAACTTCTACCTCGCGCTGTATGACCCGCACAGTGGCAAGATTGACTACCCGTATTACGTTGACATCATCGACGTTGATGCCCTGGAGTCCGAGAACTACGAATACCTGGACCGTTCGCACCTGTCGTTGACCGGGCAGGTGTTGACCACTGGCCAGCCGTTGCTGATCGACGCCGCCGGCATTCTCGCGGCCCAGGCTGAGGGGCGTTTCTACTGCGTGGGTGATCGTCCCGAGTTCTGGATGGGCGCACCGTTGAAAAACGCCTCGGATGAGGTGTTCGGCATGCTGGCGATGCAGGTCTACGACGTGTCTCGTACCTACAGCGCTGAAGACCGCGCGCTGTTTCTGGTGGTGGCCCGCCACGTGGCCATGGCGCTGGACCGGATTCTGCACCGAGCGGACCTGGAAGAGACGGTGATGCGTCGCACCCTGGAGCTTTCAGCACTCAACGACGCATTGAGGCAGGAAGTGGCAGACCGGGAACGCGCCGAACATCTGCAGAGTGCGCTGTTCCAGATTGCTGAACTGTCGAGCCAGCCTGGCGACATGGCTGAGTTGTTTCAAACCTTGCATGGCATCGTCGGTGATCTGCTGTTCGCGCAGAACTTCTATATTGCGCTGTTCGACGACGCGACCGGTGAAGTGACTTTTCCGTATTACATCGATGAGCGGCAGACGACCCGCCCGGTGGCACGGCGTGGACGCCGGGGCTTGACCGAGTACGTTATCCGTCAGCGTCGACCTTGCCTGATTGATGCAGGCGAAGCTGACCGATTGTCTGCGCACGGTGAAATCGCAATGGCCCATGAGTCTGTCAAAGCCTATTCCTGGCTGGGCATTCCATTGTTCGATGGCGATGTAGTGCGTGGCGTGCTGGCGGTGCAAAGCTATACCTCGCAGGTGCGCTATACCCTGCGTGACCAGGAATTGCTGACGTTCGTGTCGCGGCACATCGACACCGCGTTGTCGCGACGCACCGCCGCCGAAGCGATCCATGCTGCCAACCTCATGCTGGAAGCCCGGGTGCAGAACCGCACTCGCGAGCTCGATCACGCCAATGCCAAGTTGCAACACGAAAACTCCCATGATGCGCTGACCGGGCTACCGAATCGCACCTACCTGCAACAGCGCCTCAATTTGGCTTGGTCGCAGTTCGGCAGCGCAGGCGGGCACCTGGCGGTGATGTTCATCGACCTCGACCGTTTCAAGATGGTCAACGACAGCCTTGGCCACCATTTTGGTGACCTGCTGTTGAGGCAGGCCGCCCACCGTTTACGCGGTTGTCTGCGCGACACCGACATGCTGGCGCGCCTGGGGGGCGATGAGTTTTCGGTGCTCGCTCCCGAGGCACCGCTGGACGTGGTGATCGACATCGCCGAACGGATCCTGGTGGCGTTTGACCTGCCGTTTGTCATCAATGGCCATCAGGTTTTTTCGTCCTGCAGTATCGGCATTGTCAGCGCCGACAGTCAGTTCCATCACGAGCCAGCCGACTTGTTGCGCGATGCCGATGCGGCGATGTACCGGGTCAAGAGTGCCGGGCGCGACAGCTACGCGGTGTTCAACCAGGAAGTGCGCCGTGAAGTCTCGGACCAGGTCGAGCGTGAAGGTGCCTTGCGCAATGCGCTCAAACGCACTGACGAACTGCTGCCGTATTTCCAGCCGATTGTCAGCGTCGAAACCGGCGAATTGTTGGCCCTTGAAGCGCTGATCCGCTGGCATCAGCCGGGCGGGCGGGTGATCGCGCCGGGGAGTTTTTGCCGGATGTCGAGGGCTTGCGCCTGATCGGTCGACTGGATCTGTACATGCTCACCAGCATTGCAGTGATCCTCGCACAACCCCGGCACGCCAATTGGCCGCCGGTGCACGTCAATTGCTCCAGCTACAGCATGACGCGCCCGGACTTCGCCAGTGATGTGCTCGCACTGTTGGCGCGGCACGGGGTCGCGCCGTCGCGGATCTGCCTGGAGTTGACCGAAGGTGCGCTGGTGGCTGAGCCGGCCATTGCCCGACTGACCATGCAGCAATTGGCCGACAACGGCATGTCGGTGGTGCTCGATGACTTCGGCGCCGGGTTTTCATCCCTGAGCTATGTGCATCAATACCGGTTCAGCGGCTTGAAGATCGACAAGTCGTTCATCCTCGAACTGACCACCAGCCCCCGCAGTCGCGCGATCGTCCGGGCGATTGTGCGGATGGCCGAATCGCTGGACCTGAGTGTGGTGGCCGAAGGTGTCGAGGATGCAGCGACCCTGGACCTGCTGCGCGAAATCGGCGCAGGGCAGGCCCAGGGTTATTATTTTGCCAAGCCGATGGGGTTGGAGGCGTTATTGGCGAGCTCGCTGGTTGGTTGCCAGGGTTGATGACGGATCGCCCCGTCAGTCGATGCGCGGGTGCTGTTGCACCAGAGTTTCGCGCTTGGCCTCCAGCGCGGCGATCTGCGCGTCGATGTCTTCGATCTTCTGTTCAATATTGTCTTCATGCTCCTGCAGCAGTTCCCGCGCTTCCTCAAGGTCGGACGCCGCCGGGGCTGCACCATGCAAGGGCTTGTTGGCGGTTTCTTTCATGGTAATGCCGGTCACCAGGCCCACCACGGCAATCACCATCAGGTAGTACGCCGGCATGTACAGGTTGTTGGTGCTTTCCACCAGCCAGGCCACCAAGGTTGGAGTCAGGCCCGCGATCAGCACCGAGACGTTGAAGGCACTGGCCAGGGCGCTGTAGCGGATGTGGGTGGGGAACATGGCCGGAAGGGTTGAGGCCATCACGCCGATGAAGAAGTTGAGCACCACGGCAATGATCAGCAGGCCCGAAAATATCAGCCCGAGCTTACCGCTGTTGATCAGCATGAAGGCAGGAATGGCCAGGCAGAACAGCGCGATGCTGCCGAAGAGGATAAAGGGCCGGCGGCCAATTTTGTCGCTGATAAAGCCGATCAGTGGCTGTACGAACAACATGCCGACCATGATCGCGATGATGATCAACACACCATGGTTTTCGCTGTAATGCAGGTTGTGCGAGAGGTAGCTCGGCATGTAGGTGAGCAGCATGTAGTAGGTGACGTTGGTGACCGCGACTACGCCAATGCAGGTCATCAGGCTGCGCCAATGCTTGGTCGCCACTTCCTTGAACGACACTTTCGGGCCGCGCGCCAGGCCTTCGCGGTCGCCTTGTTCGAGTTTTTCGACATGTTGCTGGAAGGCCGGGGTCTCTTCAAGCGCGTTACGCAAATAGAGGCCGATCATGCCCAGGGGCAGGGCGAGGAAGAACGGCAGGCGCCAGCCCCACGCCTGGAACTGCTCTTCGCCGATCACGGCGGAAATAAGCACCACCAGGCCTGCGCCGAGTACAAACCCTGCGATTGAGCCGAAGTCCAGCCAGCTCCCGAGAAAGCCGCGCTTGCGGTCCGGGGCATACTCGGCGACGAAGATCGAGGCGCCGGTGTATTCGCCGCCTACCGAAAAGCCCTGGGCCATCTTGGCCAGCAACAGCAGGATAGGGGCCCAGATGCCGATTGAGTCATAGGACGGAATCAGTCCGATGGCGAAGGTGCTCAGGGACATGATCACGATGGTGGCCGCCAGGACTTTCTGCCGGCCATATTTGTCGCCCAATGCGCCGAAGAACAAACCGCCCAGAGGGCGGATCAGGAAGGGCACCGAAAAGGTCGCCAGCGCGGCGATCATCTGCACGCTGGGGGACGCGTCGGGAAAGAACACCTTGCCGAGCACATAGGCGACAAAGCCATAGACGCCGAAGTCGAACCATTCCATGGCATTGCCCAGTGCGGCGGCCGTGATCGCCTTGCGCATCTTGGCGTCGTCGACAATGGTGATGTCGTCCAATCCGATGGGATTGACGGTTTTCTTGCTTGATTTCATGAGAATTACTCTGTCCCTGAACCCTCTCGATGCCATTGATTTAATGGCGCGCGCTGTTTGGTTCAGATACATGAGGACACTGAATAATTCACCACCCTCCGTTTTTTTTGTTAAATCACCGCTGCACTGGGGTCGCTGAGTTGATCG
Organism: Pseudomonas sp. TH39(2020); assembly: GCF_016650715.1. NCBI lineage: Bacteria > Pseudomonadati > Pseudomonadota > Gammaproteobacteria > Pseudomonadales > Pseudomonadaceae > Pseudomonas > Pseudomonas sp. TH39(2020). The sequence goes on from NZ_JAEKFF010000002.1 coordinate 98,757, forward strand.
CTACTCAGTGAATCGCGTTGCATTGAGTGCAGGTTTTTTTCGATGGTTTCGCAGAGGGTTTCCATCTGGATCTGGTGTTCGCTGTCGCGAAACGGGCTTTGCAGGTCAGTGCCGATGCGTTCGATGGCCAGCAGCATGAAGCCCACCACTGTCGAGGCCAGCGGGGTAAACCAGCCCAGGGACTCTACTAGCCCCACCGGCACAATCAGGCAAAACAGCGAAATAAACAGCCGTGGAAAATAGACATAAGGGTAGGGCAGCGGCGTATTGGCGATCCGCTCCATGCCGCCCTGGCTGTTGGACAGATCAACCAGAGTCGACTCCAGCCGCGCCAGGCGAATGCTGTCCAGGCGCCCGGCCTTGTATTCCTGGGCCAGCAGAGCCGCGGAACCGTTGAGGATATCGTTGGCAAAATTATTGGTGGTGCCGCTGCGTGCGAACTCCCCGGCGGGAATAAACGCCTGTACTTCGAGCGGGCACGGCTGGCCCCTGAGATGCGCCGCCAGGCAATTTACGTACGCCACGTGACGGCGCAGCAGGGTTGACTTCATCGGATTGACCTCATTACCCGGATCATCCAGCAGCGTCAGTACTTGCCGCGCAAAGCTACGGGAGTTATTGACCATCGCCCCCCACAACGTGCGCGCTTCCCACCAGCGATTATAGGCACTGCTGTTGCGAAAACTGATCAGCACCACCAACGCCGAACCGAGCAAGGTCAGAGGCATCAGCGGCAGATTGATCTTGCTGTTGAGAAACAGCATGAAGTCCACGGTGACGGCTATATCCCAGAGCAGCAACCAGAACAGCGCCCAGCCCACATAGCCCATGGTCTTGATGATCAGGCGGTATTTTTTGATGATGGCGGCTTTCAAACGGCGACCTCGCGGTGAAGGGTGAGCATTGATGCCCTAGTTCGGACGGCGTTTGCGGGGTAAAGGTTCGGTGGGGGCTGCGATCAATGATCCGGGCGGTGTAACCTTGCCCGCTCGCTTACCCAGATAAGAAAAATAATCAGGAGTCATTGATGCAACCGATCCGTCTCGGTCTGGTGGGCTACGGCAAGATTGCTCAGGATCAACACGTCCCCGCTATTAATGCCAATCCCGCGTTCCAGTTGATGTCTGTCGCCACGCAAGGGCAGCCCTGCGCCGGGGTAGAGAACTTTCAGTCCTTGAGCGAGCTGCTCGAAAACGGCCCGTACGTCGATGCGATTGCGTTTTGCACACCACCGCAAGGACGATTCGCTCTGGTGCAACAAGCGCTGGCCGCTGGCAAACACGTGCTGGTAGAAAAACCGCCGTGCGCCACGTTGGGTGAAGCGATGGCGTTGGTGATTCAGGTTGGGGAGCAAGGCGTCAGCGGTTTGTTCGCTTGGCATTCACGCTACGCGCCCGGCATCGAAGCGGCTCGTGACTGGCTGGCCCGCCGCACCTTGCAAAGCGTACAGATCGACTGGAAGGAAGACGTGCGCAAGTGGCACCCCGGCCAGGCATGGATCTGGCAACCCGGAGGCCTGGGCGTCTTCGATCCCGGCATCAATGCCTTGTCGATAGCCACCCATCTGCTGGCGCTGCCGCTGTTTGTCGAGTCTGCCGAACTGCGAGTCCCCAGCAACTGCCAGTCGCCGATTGCCGCGTCCATCAAGATGTCTGACGCGCGCCACCTCGATGTCCGCGCGGAGTTCGATTTTGATCACGGTCATGAGGAACTCTGGAGCATCGAGATTCGTTGCACTGAAGGCATCCTGCGACTGGACAACGGTGGCGCACTGTTGAGTATTGACGGCGTGCGCCAAGCCGTATCGGAGGAGGGCGAGTACGCGGCGGTGTATCGGCATTTTCAACAGCTGATTGGCGACAAGGCCAGTGACCTGGACCTCCAGCCGCTGCGACTGGTCGCCGACAGCTTTTTTGTCGGCAGTCGGGCGTCGGTTGATCCGTTCTTCGATTAGCTCGCCGAGCGGCGATCAGGCTATTTTCAGGGATGATTTGGTGATGAAATTTGTGCACCGCATGAAGGCGTGCAACGCCTGCAAAGTACGTCGAGGACGTACGGGTCGAAGCGGCCAGTCGGCAAATAGAGCTGGGAAGGCGGTCGATGGAAGAGGTTGCGCGCCGATGCGTCTACCACAGTGTCGACGGGCTAAGAAAAGCCTTCGTGCGACGCATGGGGGTGAGTCCAAAGGAGTACGCGCAACGCTTCGCGCCAGTTAAGGAGCCCGCTTAGACATTGGCCAATAGAATCTAAACGCTGCTCAGCACTTATGTGACTTGTCATGGTCAATTAATCCCGCACGACCGTCAGCGGTCGTACTGCTCGGAGCCGACCGGATCCGCATCGGCATTTTGATCAAGGACAGTGAACGCATGCTCGCCGCAAGATAATCAGCAACCGCCGCCACCTGGTTCCGTGAATCGGGACTCGCCGTACGTTTACCCCTCAATCCAATTCGAAGATTAAAAGCATGCACCTACGCAAAATTGCAGTTGGGCTGTCGGCCCTTGTTTTGCTCTCGACCGGGGCAGAAGCCCGCAGTCTGCTGGATCTCCTCAAGCCGCCCACCCAGCATCAGGAACAAGCGTCCCACTCGGGCTCGATCAGCCAGAACGCGGCGCTGGACCTCTATTCAAACAAGCAGAAGCAGGCATCGTTCGACGGCTGTGCAGATCTGTTCCCGGCAGCCAAACCGATCAACATGGCCACTGTGCCCGCAACCATGAAACCCCTGGCCCTGTGTTCCGACAACTTCGCGGTGCTGTACTCGCAAACCAGCAAGACGCCGTTGGTAGTGGTCGAACGCCTTAATGCCGCCCAGCTGCAAGATGCCAAAGGGGAGGAGCGCACCAACCAGTTCTACCCGGACCCACGCATCCCCAAGAGTGGGCGGGCAGAGTTGAGCGACTACCGTAGCCAACATCCGGCCGTGGACCGTGGCCATCAATCCCCGGCAGCCGATGCACCGAACCCTAATGCAATGGCCCAATCCTTTGCGCTGTCGAACATGGTGCCGCAAGACCCCACCAACAACCGGAAGATCTGGAGCAAGGTCGAGGCGGATGTCAGAAAATTTGCCAAGCGAGCCGATGGCAATGTTTTTGTCTTTACCGGCCCGCTCTTTGACTCAGGCCACACCACCATCGGCGACAACAAGGTCTGGGTGCCGAGCCGCCTATTCAAGCTGGTTTACGACGCATCGTCCAAGCGTGCCTGGGCTTACGTACTACCCAACGCTGAAACCCGTATCGAGAGACCGATGGACTATGACGCTTTCGTGAAGAGTACCGGGCTCCACTTGCTGGGGAATCTACCGGTCACAGGTTCCGTAGGGCGCTCTTGATGGTTTGATGAATTGCACCTCAAAGGCTGGATGCAACCGATGGGGTGCTTCATTCACGGATAGATAGCGGCGGTTTAAAAGTTGCTGCGTGACATCGGATTTGCAAACGCTACTCGCGTCTTAAACAGTCTTTTTTTCGTAATGTATGTCTCGCCGCTGGGGGCCTTTGGCGGCATGGGGGCTGGTGCTGGTGCTTGGGGTCTACCGGTTTATTTCCGAGGGCGGGGCGTTGATCAATGTCATCGGCAATGGTGTCGCCACCCTGTTCATTGCCAAGTGGGAAGGGGCGCTGGACGAAGAGAAGCTAGCGGCCGAATTGCACAAGGGGTATGCCCGTGAGTTAGAAGCACAGCCCTGAACGAGTTGTCGCAAGACAGCCCCAAGACTGCTCAGTCCACGAAAGCTGAGTGGTTTTGGGTTTCTAAATCCAATGGTTTGGATCTTTCCCATCGCCGAGGGCAGTAGCACCTACACCGTCGATGGAACCCCCATCGCACTACTTGACCTCCTCGACCTCATAATTCACGTAGCCAAACTCGTTGCTGCGGGCCGTCATGTATTTGCCGTTTTGCTCGAATACCGTGGCCTCGAAGGGCGTGCCGCCGAGTGTCGTCACCAGATGTCCGTCCTTGATTTCATATTTGGCCGGCACGCCAAACTGGCCGTCATGCAGCATGTTCAGGTATTCCCCTTGTGCGGGCGGCTTACCATCGACGCTGGTGACCAGGCGTTGGCCGTCGGTGCCATAGATGATCTCGAAGGTCTGGCCGGTGACGGTATTGCGCACCTTGATGGTTTTGCCCACCACGTAGGTTTGCAACTGCTCGTTGGTGAGCGCTTTGGCCCCTTCGGATTTCAGTTGATCGATGGTTTTACCGCCTGCGATAGACTTGCTGTCCTCGGCATTCGGTGTGTACCAGATCGGCGAGGTCCACGCGCGTTCCTGGACGGTGGCCGAGACGCCGGCCGGCGGTGGTATTTGTAGCTTGGCCGCGTCGTAGGTACTCCAGCGCGGTGTCGGGATCTGTAGCACGCGGGCGTAGTAGAACGCGTGCTGCGCCGGATCGAAATCCGGATCGACCCAGACTTTTTTCAGCTCGGTGGCACCAATGGTATTGGTGTAAGTCGCCTTGGACACATCGACCGTCGACCCCACTGGCGGGATCTTGCCGGTGGCCTGGTCCGGTTGGCGATCACCGGACCAGGCGATGTCGTAGATCTTCTCGAAGGTCTGGCCGTTTTTGGTCCAGCCCTTGATGATCTGGATTCGGTCAAGGTTGCCATCGTCGGCATCCTTGACCGCCCACACCACGAAGGACGGCGCCTGTTTACCCGTTTTTGTCGGCAAGTCGCTGCCCATGGGAACGCCCTTGGCGTAAGCGGCATGCACCCAGTCTTTCTCGTTCCACACATTGCTGTCGAAGCCCCAGCCACCAAACAGGCGCACGGGAATGCGCACGCCGCTGGTGCCGTAGACTTCTTTACGCTTCATGGCATCGAAGATTGATTCACGGGTGTTTTCCTCAGCCCACACGCCAGCCAAACCCGACGTGCTGGTTTGCAAGGCCACCATGCCCGAGTTCTGTTTGCCGGAAATGCGCGCTGCCGGGGTGCTGTCGGTAAACCCGTGGGAGCCGAAGTTGTTGTTCTGCGAATAGGGGATGACTCCGTTGTGCGAGTCGCTGGCGCCGACCACGCCCATTTTGTAGGGGTTGTATCCGCGGGCTTCCTGCAGGGCCATGCCGTTTTGCCAGGCTTGCCTGATGTAACTGCCATTGAGTTTCGACGTGCTGTTGTCGATGCCAAGCAGGAAACTCATGATTTCGTAATTGGCAAATTCGTCGGTCGGCGACAGTTCGGGGTGGGTTTCGGAGGTGCCCTTGACCTGATGAATTTCGGTGAGGGATTCATTGCGCATCCGCGCTTCCGCCCAGGCGGCATCGATGGGGCGGCCACGCTCATCGACGTCCACCGGGAACATCAGGCCGTTGCTGAGGTTGGCATTGTGGGAAATCGCCAGCACCTCGTTGCCCTTTTTGCGTTGATCGTCCATCCAGCCCCACAGGTCGTCCGGTTTGTTCGAGTCGAGTGCGGTGAAGGGCAGGTCCGGCACCTTCTTCGAATCGCGGAAAAACACGTTGCGGTGCATGTTTTGATTATTGGGTGCCGAGGTCCATTCATAGGCGACGAAGGTGGTGAACTTGCCGGGCTTGTAATACTTGTCGGCGATGGCGATGTTCTGCTGCCAAATGTTGCCGGCAACCTTCGGATCAATCAGCTCCTTGATGGGATTGTTCAAGCTGCTGGCGATCCATTTGAACACCCGGTTGAAATCCTCCGGGGTTTTGACAATCAGCTTTTGCGCAATGGGCAGCTTGCTGAAGTCTGACTTCGGATCGTTGGCCAGGGCGATCACGCCGACGTATTCCGAATGGTCGGTCACACCATGGAAATCCAGCGGTCGGCCCTTGAGCTGCACTTCAAACCCCATCGGATGCTTGACCGGCATCCCAAGTGAGTATTGGTAAGCCTGCTCGGGATCGACCTGATGGTTGCCGATCAGGTAGGCATCAATCGACCAGGAGGTGTGGGAGTGCGTCTGGCCAAAGTAAACCTCTCGATCCAGGTTGCCCTCTGCCAATGCCAGCGTGCTGACAGTAAGTGCGGCGCAACCGATCAGTGCTGACGCGGTGAAGTGTGCAGGGGTTTTCATATTCCACGCCTCCGGAAAACGGCAGTGACAGGGTGAAACTCAGGACCAGAAACTCGAGACTCGTTCAAAAAACCAAAAGGCCGCCAACGTACCCAGCCCATAAGAAGCGATCGGTCGGGCATACAGAAGCGCGGGCCGTGGCAGTCGACAACGCAGCAACAGTGCGCGCAGGCTCAACACGACGGCGACGAACATCAACTGGCCGATCTCGACGCCGACATTGAAGGTGAACAGCGCCAGCGGTAGGTCACGCTGCGGCAAACCGATTTGCGCCAGCGCGCCGGCAAAACCGAAGCCATGCAACAAGCCAAAACAGAACGCCACCACCCAGGGCCACTGGATGGTGAAACTGGTTTCACCACGGTTCTTGCGGGCGATTTCCACCGCCAGCAACAGAATGCTCAGCGCAATCGTCGCTTCTACAGGCGGGCCGGGAAGCCGCACCGCACCCAATGTCGCGAGCGCCAGGGTGATGGAGTGGGCGAGGGTAAACGCGGTGATGGTTTTCACCAGCATCCAGCCATTACCCACCAGCAGCAGAAGGCCAAAGACGAACAGCAGGTGATCGAACCCGCCCAGGATGTGTTGGATGCCGTGGGCCAAAAATGCACCGGCCACCGAGAACGCTCCCGACGTGGCAGCAATGTCTATCCAGGGTTGCGCGGGGTGGACGAGGGTGGTCGTCAGGCTGCCGTCCAGGCGCGAGACACGCACCAGCACATCGGTGATGCTCGCTTGCAGACCGATGAATTCGATGCGTTGTCCGACCAGTCCTGTGGCGCCCGCATCAATGGTCCGGCGCTCGATCAGTGAATCGTTCAGTTCACTTTCAACCGGCTCAACGACAGTGCGCACACCGTCGGCAAACCTCAGCGCAATCGGCAAGCGCATGCCGGAAAGCACCGGCGTGCGCCACAGTACGTCATAGCGCCCGGCGGCCGTTTCGTTGAGCTCCAGGTAAGCAGGACGGGACTCATGGGCCATGGCCGTCAGCCCCATGAACCAGAGCAGCAACAGCAGCCAGACTCTGCACCTCATCACGGCGGCTCCGTTTGCGTGGCGGCGATTCCGCTGGTGGACGCCGGCATCATCACCACGACCTCATAGCGTGCTTTCAGCGCATCGAAACTCGTGCGTTTCGACTCGCTGCGTTGCTCGGACAACCAGTCGGACTTGACCTGCTGGGCCACGGTTTCGAAGGGCGGTGCCGGTGGCTTGGCCAGCGCATCAACCCACACCAGATGCCAGCCAAAACCTGACTCCACAGGCCCCACCCAACTACCCGGTGTTTGCTTGAACAATGAAAGGGCGAACTTTGAGCCAAAGACTCGCGCCACTTGATCCTGTGATTGCTCTGTGTAGGCGCTTTTAAACATGAAGGCATCGCCTTCACCACTGTTCTTGTCACTCAGCCCACTTAACGCGGTCTGAGCCTGGGCCTGCGCATCCGTACCGCGTTTGTCCAGCGCGAAGAACAGATGATGGAAGGTCGCCAGTGGTGGCGGGGCATATTGGTCCTGATGCTGGTTGTACCAGGCCTCCAGTACACCAAGTGCCGGTTCGCGAAGTGATGCGACATCTTCGGCGAGGAAATCCATTTTCTGCGCCAGTCGGCGGCGAATAATGGTGTCGTCTTTATCCAGGCCAAGTTTCAGTGCTTCGCGATAGAGGATTTCCTCTTTCACATATTCATCAATCAGGCCCTGCAACTGTTGCTCCGATGCAGGCCGTTGCCATCGTGCCAGCCAGGAAATCGCGATCCGCTGAACAACTTCAGGGGTGATTTCGATGCGTTGCGGATCTTGATTGACAGTGGAACGGTGCAAACCTCCGTACAGCAAAAAGAGTGCAAAACCGGCGATTAAAAAATGCAGTAACGGCTGGCGAAGGCATCGCTTTATTAACGAGAATCGAGATGCTTTAAGTTCGGAGACGGTTAAGTTCATGACTTATTGCCCCACGCTATACTCGAATAGTTTTCGAAGCAGAGTGGAGTATTGCTGCTGGACCGGAACTTTCCACCGAGGTTAATCACGATAAGCACTAAGTATTAGTCGCAATCGGATTAACCCATTCCCCGGGTAGTGCAGGTACGTGGCCGCACAGCCCGAGACGGAGCGTCCACGTGATGAACGGACTGCTTGTTTTCGCCGCGATCATCGAGGCAGCCACTGGCGTGGGGCTGCTGTTTGTCCCGTCTCTGGTCGGGCAGGCAATGACCAGGGAGATCACACATTGAGCTCCATCATCATCGGCGCCATCGTTTTCGCGTGCCTGTTCGCTGCCGCGCTGCTTGGGATGCTGCTACGCATACGATGTTGGCGCGCTGGTTGTCCGCGGTCATGGGTTCACCACGGCGGAGCAGGGCGTTACCGCCCAGAGCAATGACGATACGCATCGTAAAGTCCTTCTGCCAAGAGGTTGGCGACTGGCGCTTTCTCCTTCGCCGTTAAGGCAGCGCATAGAGCTTGAACCGCTTCCTGTTCGTGTCGCTGACGCCTCCCAGGTGCTTGTCGTATGCCTGCTCGATCTCACCCGAGCAGTACATTTCACTCAGCCAGTTCTTCCGGTGAAACCACCCACACGCTGCACGGCATTTTGTACAGCAGATGTTCCACCGTACTGCCGATCAGTCGACCAATATCACGATGGCCGACCCGGCCCATGACGATTACGTCGATGTCATAGGCGTCAGCGTAGCTGGAAAGAACCTTGGTCGGATTGCCCATGATCATGTGCTGGCGCTCTGGCGGGATCCCGTTGCGCTCTGCCAGTTCGCGGAAGGCATCGCCCTGTGCATCGAACAGCGTCTTGGCGGTACCTGAGGAAAAGAATGCAGAGGCGTTGTCGAAGCCGAACTCGTCGGCGCTGATCGAGGACAGGTCATGGGCATAGATCACATCCAGCGTCGCATTACAGGTGCTCGCCAGTTTTGCGGCCTCGTGCAGAATCCGGTCGTTGAAACTTTTGTACTGACCAGCACAATGGAACGGATCAACCGCTGCAACGATCTTGCGCGGGAGGGCGTGCTGCACATGACTGACAAAATGCAAAGGCACGGGGCATTCGCGCAGTAAATGAATATCAAGGGGTGTGAACATCAGGCGTGACAGCGGCGATTCGTACTCAAGTGCCTTGATCAGTGCGGCCATCGGCTGTTCTTTGAGGTGAATGAGGATTTCCTGCAAGGGTCTTTCCACCCAAACCACTTCAGTGGTGACCTGCACTCCGATTTTGCGTAAGGGACGGGCCTGTTCTTCCAGCCACTGGCGATGGCGCTCGACATACCCGAGGCGCATCTGCTCCAGCGCCTGTTCGTTGACCATGCTGGCGGTCGCCAACCCTTCGAGGTAATCGAACGCCACGATATGCAGTGCCGCCCCCGAAGCCTTCGCCAACGCCGCGGCCCGGTCGAACGCGGGGCTGTTTTCCATCAAGGGTGAGACGACCAGCATCAAACGTGATTGCTCAGACATGACAAATCTCCCGTGGGTAATCCAGAAACGCTTGTGCTCAATGGCAACGGTGCGTGTGGGCAGTGAAGCCTTAGGCTGATCCTGTCGCTGGCCGGGGAGGCGAGATTGATTTTTGTCAAACAGGCGGGGGATGGGAAAATACTGTCCGACGTGCGGTTAGTCGCGCCGAGCCCATCATGAAATGGTTGACCATTATCAGCCTCCGGTCCGTCATTGCGGGGAGCCGTTACGGCTATGCGATCAGCGCCATCGCTTCCGGGTTTGCTTCCAGTACCGTGACATTGCTGACGCTGGCGATGTGGGCGGGCACCTTGTTGCACTGAGGTCGTGCATTGAGTTCTCAATCAGAGGGTGGCGTCAGCAGGCTGAAACGGCAGGTATTGCCACCGGCTTTTTTTGCCTGGTACATCGCGCCGTCAGCTTGCCCGAGCAAGTCTTCGGCGCTGACTCCATCAGCGGGAAACAGGCTGATACCGACGCTTATGCGCATTTCGATACTCTGTGCCTCGATCATGAAGGGCTGATTGATGGCGACGATGAGTTTATGGGCCAAGGCCTCAAGCTGGCCGACTTGATCCATGCACGTGATCAGAATCGCGAACTCGTCCCCGCTTAAACGAGAGACAACGTCGGATCTGCGCACGGACCGGCCCAAGCGTTCGGCCACCGCTACCAGCAGCTTGTCTCCACAGGCGTGCCCCAACGTGTCGTTGACCGACTTGAAGCGATCCAGATCGATAAACATCAACGCCAACGACTGTTGATGTTTCGTGGCGTGGTCAATCGCCTGATCGAGCAGATTCAGAAACAACCTGCGGTTAGGTAACCCGGTCAGGGTGTCATGGAACGCCAGCTGCTGCATGTTGGCGCGCTCGTCATCCATCAATTTGAAATTGTGCAAGATGGCGATGAAGTGCGTCACCACGCCTTGATGATCGAGCACGGGGGTGATGACCTGATTGACGATACAGCTACCGCCATCCTTGCGTCGCTCGACCATTTCTCCCTGCCAGGTCAGGCCCGCCAGGAGCGTCAGCCATAGGTCCCGATAGAAAGTAGTACTTTGTCTTCCCGAGGAGAGCAGGTGCGGGGTTTTCCCCACCAGTTCCGGTTTGGTATAGCCACTCAAGAGGCAGAACGCTTTATTGATCCAGACGATGCACCCCGTCCGCTCTGTGATCAATACCGGATTTGTCGCAGCATCCAATGCTCTTACCAACAACTGCTGGTCATATTCGATCATTGCCCCTCCGACATTGCCATTGACGCGTTAAGCCTTGATTCAGGCTAGGGCGATGGAGGAGGGAATCTGTTGATCAAGATCAACCTTATCTGCCGTAATCAGGGTCAAACGGGACGTCGTTTCTGATAAAGATCAAGTCGCCTCCGGCAGGAACGCCTCAATCTGGATGCCTGTTCACTTCATCCAGATGGCTGCGTGCCGAGGTGTCCCATGTCGCAGACTCAGCGTTTACTGTTAATAGCCCCCCCAGCCATGACCCGCACGCCCGCGTTCGACCGCGCTGCCGCGCTGGCGCTCGCCATGCAATTGCCGTTGCACATCGTGGCGTTCGATTATTTGCAGGCCCTGGCGGTAGCCGGCCTGTTCGCCCCTGAACAAATCAGCCTGGCCCGGGACGGGTATTTGCAAACCCATCGGCAGTGGCTCGCGGAGCAAGCCGGGCTGATGAGCAAACACGGGGTCGAGGTCACCAGCGAGGTGGTGTGGGTACAGCACCCCTACGAGGAGATTCTGCACTTCGTCAATGAGATGCCGCTGACGCTGATCATCAAGGATGCCCAGGAAGAATCGGCATTGAAACGGGTGTTTTTTACGCCGCTGGACTGGCAGTTGCTGCGCGATTGCCCGGTGCCAGTGCATCTGGTGACCAATGCCCTCAACCCACGACCACGCAATGTGCTGGCCATCATCGATGTGCTGCGCAGTGAAGATCAGGACCACGTGTTCAACGACCAGATTATCGACGCCGCGACGAAACTGGCTGAACAGTGTGACGCTCGGCTTGAGCTGTTGCATGCCTTTGACTGGACGGCCGTGTATGCGCAGGACATCGGATTTGGTGCGCTGCCGCTGGCCACCGGGATTTATGAAGCGTTGGGCGTGGCTCAGCGCGACGCATTTGCGGCCCTGGCAGAGCGTCACGGCGTGCCACCGGAATGTCGGCACTTCATCGAGGGCGCATCGGTGTCGAGTATTTGTGAATTTGCCGCAGACCATCGCACCGATGTCATCGTAATGGGAACGGTGCAGCACAAGGGGTTGAACAAGCTACTGGGGACCACCGCCGAACAACTCCTGCATCGGGCGCCGTGCAGTGTGCTGGCGATAAAACCAGGCAAGATTCTGCAATCCTGAGAACTTGAATCGCCCCGCAATGAACCGTTGGCCGGCACATCGCGGGGCGATTTTTTACAGGGAAAGACGATGAATGACCTGACGGCTGTCATCGGGATCATTGTGCGTCTCGAAACCCAGGGATTTGGCCAGGTCGCGCATCGGTGCATTGCTGGAGGCGTCCACCGAATACATCTGTCGAAAGTTGTTTTTGCGAGCGGCCTTGATCAAATGCTCCATCAGTAATGTACCCAGCCCCAGATGCGCCCATTCATCGGCGACTGTCACGGCGCATTCACATTCATGCTCGCCCGTGGCCGCATAGCGGCTGACGCCGATCTCGATCAACTGGCCGTTTTCGTGGACCAGCGCGATATAGGCCATGCGCTGTTTGTTATCAGTGTCCATCAACTGATTGAGCATGGCGGCGCCGGGCTCGTTGATCTGTGCAAGAAAACGCATGTGCCGGGACTCGGGTGACAGGCGTTTGATAAAAGCGTATTCACGCTCGCGGTCTTTTTCCGCCAGCGGCCGGATCAGCACGTGACGACCATCCTTGAGCGCTTCAATCCAGTGTTGTCCGGTGACCGCGGCGTAGGCGGCAGCGGCACGATCATTGTGGTCTTTGACAGTGAGCATGGGGTGATCCTCCATCCGGTTTGAAAAGTTGGCACAGGGTGATGAGCCCCGCGGTTCATTCCTTTTTACGCCGCCGGCACCGCCAGAATCTGATCTGGATCAGAGAGACGTAATGTGGGCATTCATTTGCGCGTGTTTGATGTAAATCAACCTGGGGGAGTGGGCAACAAGCGCATCTTGAAACTTCCGGCGTTTAGCGACCGGTGTCGAGTCGAGGTGTGTGATGGGTCAATATCAACGTTTGTTGCTGATCGCCGACCAAACCCTGCATCAGTCCCCAGCCTTGCTGCGTGCCGTCGCGCTGGCCAAGGCGAGCGGGGCCGTGCTGGATGTGCGAGCCTTTGTCGAACCGGCGCCGATCGTGCATATGTGGGAAGAGAAAGTCGACGACGCAGGGTATCAGCGCTATCTGCGCCGCTATCGCCGCTGGGAGGTCGAAGAGGTCGAGCGGCTTAGCGGCCTGGGGCTGGAGGTGACGGTCAAAGTCGTTTTCACGACCCATCCGCTGCTGGACATTTTGAACGCGGTCGAAGATCTCAAGCCCGACCTGCTGATCAAGGATGTCACCCTTGAGCCTGTGCTCAAGCGGGTGTTCATCACTCCGCTCGATTGTCACTTGCTACGCGAATGCCAGATCCCCGTGCACCTGGTCAATCAGGCCCGTTACGGTTTGCCGCACCGGGTCGTCGCCGCGGTGGACCCGTTTGATCCGTCGACACAAATCAGTGGCCTGAACGACACCATCATTCAGAACGCCAACGCACTGGCCTTGCAATGCGACGCGCCGCTGCACCTGCTTTACGCCTATGACTTGTCGCCAGCCTTCAATGGCGATGCGCCGCTGGTCGGCGGTGGCTGGAGCGTGGACTACGTTGAGGAGCTGCGTGAATCCCTGCATCTGGCCTTCGTCACCCTGGCCGATCGTTACGGCGTTCCACCGGAGCGTCGGCATTTTGTCATGGGCCTGCCGGTGCCGGTGATCAGCGAGTTTGTCGAGCAATACCTGGCCGATGTGGTGGTGATGGGCACCGTGCACCGGGTGGGGATCGACCGATTGATCGGCAGCAACACAGAACGGGCGCTGTATTCGGTGCCGGGCAGTATTCTGGCGGTCAGGTCGCGTATCAGGGGGTGAGCACGATCGCGCCATTGAACCGACCGGCCCTCAAGTACGCCAGTGCCTGATTGGCGTCGTCCAGAGCAAAACGGGTGATGTCGCAGTGCACGGGAGTGTGCTGCAACTCTTCAAAAAACCTCGTGCCGTCTTCGCGGGTCAGGTTGGCCACCGAACGGACGCTGCGCTCGCCCCACAGCAGGTGATAAGGAAAAGCGGGGATGTCGCTCATGTGAATACCGGCGCAAATCACACAGCCGCCCTTGACTGTGACGGCCAGCGCCGCCGGCACCAGCGCGCCGACGGGGGCGAAAATCAGGCTGGCATCGAGCAGGTGTGGCGGAGGCTGATCCGAAGGGCCGGCCCATTCGGCGCCCAGTGATCGGGCATAGGCCTGGCCTTCGTTGTCATCCGGTCGGGTGAAGGCATACACCTGCTGCCCCCGGCCCCGCGCCACCTGAATGGCCAAATGTGCCGCGGCCCCAAAACCATAAAGGCCCAGGTGGCGTGCGCCTTTGGCCATTTGCAGGGCCCGAAAGCCGATCAGCCCGGCACATAGCAGCGGTGCCGCTTGAATGTCCGAGAGCACCTCGGGAATAGGGAAACAGAAACGCCTGTCGGCAACGGTGTACTCGGCGTAACCACCGTCCAGATGACAACCGGTGAACTGCGCTTGATCACACAGATTCTCCCGGCCCGAGCGGCAGAACTCGCACTGGCCGCAGGTCCAGCCAAGCCAGGGAACGCCCACCCGCTGGCCGATCCAGTCGGGTGTAACTTCGGCGCCCACTGCGGTGACTTCACCGACGATTTCATGCCCCGGCACCCGCGGCAGTACCGCTTGTGGTAACTCACCGTCCACCAGGTGCAGGTCGGTGCGGCACACGCCGCAAGCCAGGACTTTGATTAGCAGTTGGTGTGGGCCGGGTGTCGGGATGGGGCGTTCTTCCCGTTGCAACGGCTGGCCGGGAATATGCAGAACCATGGCACGCATGAGGATTCTCCAGACGTGCGGGTGTCAGCGTGGGGAGCGATGACAGCCCGCGACCAGCTGCTTGAGCCCTTCCATGTTCTGGATTTTGACGTCTCGGCCCGATATTTCTACCAGTCCCTGATCCCGCAGGTGCGCAATACCCCGGCAGATGGTTTCCAGTCGCAGCCCCAGGTAGGAGCCGATTTCTTCACGACGCATTTTCAGCACGAAGTCCCTGGAGGAATAGCCACGGATACTAAAACGTTGCGACAGGTTCAGCAGAAAAGCCGCCAGCCGCTCATCCGAGTTCATATTGCCCATGAGCATCAACATGCTGTGATCACGCACGATTTCACGGCTCAGGAGCCTGTTAAGGTTGTGTTGCAGCGACGGCAGGCTTTGCGCGAGTTTCTCCAGTTGCGCAAAGTGGATGGGGCAGACTTCGCTGTCCTCAAGGGCAAACGCATTGCAGGCGTGCTCATCGGCGCTGATGGCGTCCAGACCGAGCATCTCGCCGGGTATGTGAAAACCCGTGACCTGTTCACGACCATCGACTGACAGCACGCTGGTCTTGAATGAGCCGATACGGACCGCGTAAAGCGAACGCAATGGATCACCCGTGCGGTACAACGCTGCACCCTTCTTGACCTTGAAGCGTTGCACGATCAGCGTATCCAGTCGCTCGACTTCCGCGCCGCTCAGGCCAATCGGCAAGCACAATTCCAACACACTGCAGCTGGAGCACGCGGCCTTGAGGTAATGAACTTGAAGGGGGCGAGTTTCAGGCATGAGAGGGGACGCCATCTGGGGGGTGCTCTAAGCATAGATGGTGGGTTTTGGGGCACGCACCTCATTCGGGCGTTTGCCGGGGTAATCGACGAACGGGGAAAACCCGCATCCTGCGGGTCAATGTTCATAGCGTCCCACGCCATTCAACTTGATCGCCGGCGGTGAGACTTGATGTAAATCAAGTCTTGAGCGTTTCAGACTCCCAGAATCCACGAATGACTATCGGTAGGTCGGGCCGTTGGGGAGAACTTCATGAGCGATTTTCTGAGTGATGAGCAACTGGAAGGGCTGGATGCCTATTGGCGGGCTTCCAATTATCTGGCTGTCGGGCAGATCTACCTCAAAGACAACCCTTTGCTGAAGGTGCCCCTGACCCTGGCCCACATCAAACCGCGGTTACTGGGCCATTGGGGCACGACGCCGGGGCTTAACCTGATCTACACGCACCTCAATCGACTGATCAACCAGTACGACTTGAACATGCTCTTCGTCGCCGGCCCCGGTCATGGTGGGCCAGCGGTTGTGGCACAGACTTATCTGGAAGGGACGTATACCGAGTTTTATCCCTCGGTGGAACGCAACACCAACGGTCTGGTTCGCCTGTTTCGACAATTTTCCTGGCCATATGGGATCTCCAGCCATGTGTCGGCGCAGATTCCGGGCTCGATCCATGAAGGTGGCGAACTGGGCTATTGCCTGGCCCATGCCTATGGGGCCGCGTTTGATAACCCTGACCTGATCGTCGCCTGCGTGATCGGTGATGGCGAGGCCGAAACCGGTACGCTGGCGGCCAGTTGGCACTCCAACAAGTTCCTCAACCCTGCGCGTGACGGGGCTGTGTTGCCGATCCTGCACCTCAACGGCTACAAAATCGCCAACCCCACGGTGCTGTCCAGAATCAGTGAGGATGAACTGTCAGCGCTGATGTATGGCTATGGCTACGATCCGTATTTTGTTGAAGGCGATGATCCGGCGCAGGTGCACCAGGCCCTGGCCCGGACGCTGGATACGATAGTGCTGAAAATCCGCGAGATTCAGCGCGAAGCGCGCCAGCCTCGGCAGTCCGGAGCGCCAGAACGGCCGCTTTGGCCCATGTTGGTGTTGCGCACACCCAAAGGCTGGACCGGCCCGAAATTCGTCGATGACCATCGCGTCGAAGGCACCTGGCGCGCGCATCAGGTGCCCTTGGCCGATTTCCAGCAGCCGATTCATCTGCGGCAACTGGAGGAGTGGCTCAACAGCTACCGCCCCGGTGAACTGTTTGATGCCAATGGCGCCTTGCTGCCCGAAATCGCTGCACTGGCACCGACCGGCCACCGGCGCATGAGCGCCAATCCCCACGCCAACGGTGGCGTGTTGTTGCGGGCGCTGGACCTGCCGCGGTTCAGCGACTATGCGGTGAAACTCGAGGTGCCTGGCAGCCTTCGCGCAGAGGCCACGCGGGTACTGGGTACGTTTTTGCGCGATGTAATGAAAAACAATCTGCTAGCGAAAAACTTTCGTCTGTTCGGCCCGGATGAAACGGCCTCGAACCGACTGGATGCGGTCTACGAGGTTAGCGCCAAAGTATGGATGGAGCCGCTGGAGCCAGACGATGTGAACCTGTCGGTCGATGGCCGGGTCATGGAGATCCTCAGCGAGCAGGTGTGCGAGGGTTGGCTCGAAGGCTATTTGCTGACGGGTCGCCATGGTTTGTTGTCCTGTTACGAGGCGTTCATTCATATCGTCGATTCGATGGTCAATCAGCATGCCAAATGGCTGAAAACCGCCGCCGAGGTGCCGTGGCGCAAGCCCGTTGCTTCGCTCAATTATTTGCTGACGTCCCATGTCTGGCGCCAGGACCATAACGGTTTCTCCCATCAGGACCCGGGGTTCATCGATCTGGTGGCGAATAAAAAGTCGGACGTGGTGCGGATCTACCTGCCGCCCGATGCCAATTGCCTGTTGTCGGTGGCTGACCACTGCCTGAGAAGCCGCGATTACATCAACGTCATCGTCGCCGGCAAACAGCCGGAGTGGCAGTGGCTGGATATGGATGCGGCCGTCCGGCATTGCCAGACGGGGATCGGCCGTTGGGACTGGGCATGCCGGGATGATCAGGATCCGGACGTGGTGATGGCCTGCGCCGGTGACGTGCCGACCCTGGAAACCCTGGCGGCGGTAACCTTGTTGCGCGAGTACGTTCCGGATTTGCGCGTCAGGGTAATCAATGTGGTCGACCTGATGGTGCTGCAGCCGTCCTTGCAGCATCCTCATGGTTTACCGGACACGGCGTTTGATGAGCTGTTCACGGTTGATAAACCGGTGATTTTCGCCTTCCACGGGTACCCCGCGCTGATCCACCGCCTGCTGTACAAACGCACCAATCATGACAATTTCCACGTCCGTGGCTTCAATGAGGAGGGCGCGACCACGACGCCGTTCGACATGGCCGTGATCAATAACCTGGACCGTTATCAACTGGCGCTGGACGTCATCGAGCGAGTCCCCCGCCTGCATGATCAATTGCAAAACGCGCGGTCGCGATACTGGTCGACGATGGAAAAACACAAGCTCTACCTCATCGAACACGGGCAAGACATGCCCGAGGTGCTGAACTGGCAGTGGACGCCCGTGGCCGATGGCTGAGGTCCGGTGTGTGCGGGGGATCTGATTTAAATCAAGGGCACGCAGGCGCCGGAGGAGGACTCTGGAGCCACGCTGGTGCTTGATTCAGCGAGCGCGCCACCGCTGGCCTCGGCAACAGGCAGCAACCGGCGTCGAAGACCCACCTGACTGGAGGCAGATCATGAGCCAGTATCAACGGTTGTTACTGATCATCAACCCGGCCCTGCGCCATTCCCAGGCAATCAATCATGCTGCAGCGCTGGCCAAGGCGAGCAGCGCGAGTTTGCATATTGCCGCCTTGATTCCTTCGTTGAAAATGTTGTCGCTGCTCGAAAAAGGCGACCGGGAAAAGGCTCGGGAGCTTTACCTGCAGGACCATCACGACTGGCTGAAGGACCAGGCAAAAAATCTGCGGGGCAGGGGGCTCGATGTGACCACCGAGGTGGCCTGGGCCGATGACATGAAGCAAGACATCCTTGATCACGTCTCGGAAATGCAGCCCGACCTGTTGATCAAGGAAGTTCAGCATGAATCAGCGCTCAAGCGCGCCTTTTTCACGCCTCTGGATTGGCATTTGCTGCGTCACTGCCCGATACCGGTTTACCTGGTGGGCGGGAGCGGCTTCGTCTTGCCACGCAAGGTGGTGGCGGCGGTCGAAGTCTCGGATGCCGAGTCTCCCGACGACGAACTGAATGACCGAATCATCCAGCAAGCAAGCGGCCTCGCCCTGCAGTGTGATGCCGAGTTGCATTTGCTGTACGCCTGCAATATTTCTGCCGCCTTTCTGGCGGACATGGGCGGTCTGACGCTGGCTGACCTCACCAAAGCGCTGCGCCGAGACCTGGAGAAGTCTTTCCTCAAGTTGGCCGGCCGGTATGGTGTGGCCTCTGATCATCGACATTTCATTTTAGGAAACCCCGTCACGGCGCTGAGCGAGTTCGCCCACGATCATCAAGTGGATGTGATTGTGATGGGCAAAGTCCAATCCCATGGGGTGGACAAGCTTCTGGGCAGCACAACCGAGCATATTTTGTATCAGGTGCCTTGCAGCGTCCTGGCGGTCTGAGTCTGAAGAGACTCAGGCCGTTTATGCCAGACCGCCAGGCGGGTCTGGCAGAGAGCGTCCGATGCCTGCGCGTGCTATTTGCTCTTCCAGTATTTCTGCATTTCGAGAAATAGAAACGAGGCCGTCCAGGTTATGAGTACCAGACCAGTCAGCGCTTGCAGGCCGGTCAGGTACTTGAGATTGCCCACGGGAGTAATATCGCCGAAACCGATCGTCGTGTAGGTCGTGAAGGAAAAATAGACGCAGTCCAGCAGCGAACCATCGAAGTTGCCTGTCAGGCTGCCCCATTCCCCGGCGCGCACCATCAGGTAATAGACCAGCGCGAAGCACCAGACTTCTAACGCGTGGGCCAGCAGGGCGCCGAACACCCCGACGACAATCCTGAACCGGCTCCAAAGCTTGAGCCGGGGCAGCCAATCGTTCAGACGTAACAGGCATTCGTAGTGGATCACCACGGCGATGATGACCACCAGTGTATTGATCAAGGTGACTGCCAGCATGGCGAACCTCCGGCGGTAGCGGATGCGCGGCGTTCCGCACTAAGGGGTGACAACAAGACACGCTCCTCAGGGTGGCGTCACGGTCAGTGGGGTGGATGGCGGGGCGGGTTTGATCGGCATGAGCGGTGGAAACTCTTCGGGCGTCAGGGTTTCTTTTTCCACCAACAGGTGTGCACCAGCGTCCAGATCTCCCCGGCGACTGGCGAGCAGGGCCTTTGCCCGCCCATAGGCTTCATCGAGCAGGGCACGAATACCCAGGTCAACCTCCCTGGCCGTTTGTTCCGAATAGTCTTTCTCGCCAACGCCCTGCATACGCTCGCCCAGATAGGTCGCGCTTTGCCGCTCCAGCACCGACTGTCCGAGTTCGGTACTCATGCCAAACCGGGTGATCAATTGTCGGGCGATATCAGTGGCGCGGGCCAGGTCATCGGCAGCCCCGGTAGAAATCTGGCCATAAGCAAGGTATTCGGCGGCGCGTCCGGCCATCAGGACCACGATCCGGTCCTTGAGCATTTGGCAACTGATGAGGAAGTGATCTTCGGTCGGTCGCTGCAGCGTATAGCCCAGAGAGCCGATGGCGCGGGGCACAATTGAGACTTTGTGGACGGGGTCCATGGCGGGCAGGCTACTGGCGGCCAGGGCATGCCCCATTTCGTGATACGCCACCACCTGGCGCTCGTCGGGGCGTAGCACGCTGCTCTTGCGTTCAACCCCCGCGACGATACGTTCCACTGCCGCCGTGAAGTCATTCAGGCTGACCGCTTCGGCGCCACGACGAGTGGCCACGATCGCCGCTTCGTTGACCAGGTTTGCCAGATCAGCGCCCGTGAAGCCCGTGGTGATGTCGGCAATACGCTCGCCATCCAGATCCGGCTCCACAGTGATTTTTTGAAGATGAACCTTGAGGATCGCTTGCCGGCCTTTACGGTCCGGTCGATCAATCAGCACCTGGCGGTCGATCCGGCCGGCTCGCAGCAGCGCCGGGTCGAGGATCTCTGGCCGATTGGTCGCGGCCAGTAATACAACGCCCTCACGGGGATCGAATCCGTCCAGCTCTGCCAGTAACTGGTTGAGGGTTTGCTCCTTTTCGTCATTGCCGCCAAATGCGCCAACGCCTCGCATTTTGCCCAGCGCATCCAGTTCGTCGATGAAGATGATGCAGGGCGCCGCCTGCCGCGCTTGCTCGAACAAATCGTGCACACGGGCGGCACCCACGCCAACGAACATTTCGACAAATTCCGATCCCGAGATCGAGAAAAACGGCACACCGGCTTCACCCGCAATGGCTTTGGCCACCAGGGTTTTGCCGGTTCCCGGCGGTCCGACCAACAACGTGCCCTTGGGAATGTGCGCCCCCAAGCGTGCGTATTTGGCCTTGTCCTTGAGAAAAGAGACGATTTCTACCAGTTCGGTCTTGGCTTCATCGATACCCGCGACATCGGCGAAGGTCACCCCGGTATCGCGCTGGACGAACACCTTGGCCCGGGACTTGCCGATGTTCATCAAGCCGCCAATGCCTTGTTTTTCCGCCATGGTGCGAAACAGAAAATGCCAGATCATCATGATCAGGAAAAACGGCAGCAGCCAGCCCAGCAGTCCATTCAAAAAGGTGTTTTCGTTGACCCCGGTAAAGCCGACACCCGATTGAGCGAGATCCGTCGCCAGCGCCGGATCGACCCGCACGGTGGAGAACAGGTTGTGCCCGTCAATGGGCTCCTGCAGTTTGCCGCTGATCTGATCCTTCTCGACCCGTAAATCGCTGACCTTTTGCTCGTTCAGCAGTTGCAGAAACTGACTGTATGGAATGCTCTGCACGACACGACGATCAATAAACAGAAATTGAGCGAGGGTGAGCACGATAAACGCGATCGCGAAGTAGGACAGGTTCCATTGGTGGTTTTTTTTCATGGCCTTCGCTCAGAAAGGAAACATGGGCCGAACCGGCAGCCCTTGAGTCACCCGGGGAGATCGCAGGCTCCCGGGGGTGATCGGTTCAAGCAAGCAGCAAACGATCCTCCACCTCCCTCACCCCTGGCACCGACCAGGCTGCCCGTTCGGCTATACGGCGCTCGCGCCACAAATGAACTTTGCCTTCCAGCCTCACCACATCCCCATCGACCCTGACGTGAATCTCCTTGGCGTCGACTTCGGCGTTGCGCTTGAGGGCTTCTTCAATGCGATGCTGGATATCGACCACGTCCACCCGAGGGACGAGGCTGAGCCGATTGTCCACGCCGACCACGCCGGACAACTTGCGCACGGCGCGCTCGGCGGCTTCTTTCTGGTACTGCCAGTCCACTTCGCCTTCAAGGGTGATCCGCCCGTTCTGCACGATGACTTTAATGTCACCGTCGGGAACGTCGGCACTCCATTTGATGATGTTCAAGGCGCGGGTCGCGATGGTGTCGTCCGCTGTGCCGGCGCCTTTCTCCAGCCTGACCTGGATTTCTTCGGCCACCGCGCGCACCCCTTTGATGCCTTTTACCGCGCGCTCTGCACAGACTTTCTGTGCATAGCTGTTGACGTGACCAGAGAGGGTGACAACGCCATTGTCCACGGCAACGCCAATGTGGGCAGCGTCGATTTCAGGCTTGAATTCAAGCTCTTCCAAAATGGTCTTACGTAGACTCAAGTCGCTCATGACGGTGTCCTCTGTTTGATGCGGTATTGATGGGTCGCACGCGCCCGGTTGGTTTTTTTTACGCCCGAACGGCGCCAAGACATTGAGCTAAATCAACAAGGCTTCAGTGAGTTCCTCATTAATCGCCAGCGGGCCATTAGTTGATAAATATCAGAGTGTGCAGGCGAGGGCGTCAGATACTTGGGTCAACTATCTGAAGCTTTTCCAGTTGCGATACACCGAGGGGAAAAAGTCATGAATAAGCGCCTGTCCTTTGTATTGCTGAGCGTCTTGTTGGCAGCGACTGCCGGTTGCAGTCATAAGCAAACTCAGGAATTTGACGCCCGATTGGAGGCCGCCGAAAACAATGCCGCAACGGCGAGGCTCAGGGCCGATGAGGCCTACATGAAGGCGGAACAGGCGCAGGCAACGGCCAGTCAGGCGCTACGCACGGCCGATGAAGAGAAGGTGCGCGCCAGTCGGATGACCAATAAGGCGACTCGCAAGTAATGAGCGATTGTACGAACTCCTGACAGGAAGTCGGGTTTGCAGTCCGGCAGGTAACGCGTTCCAAGGACGAGGTCTATGATGTTGAAACTTAAACGTATCCTATTGATTGCCCCCACCGAAATGACCCGCACCCCGGCGTTTGACCGGGCGCATGCGCTGGCCTGTGCCACCGGAGCCTTATTGCACATTGTCGCGTTCGACTATGTGCCGGCGCTGGCGGTGGCCGGGCTGTTTGATCACGATGCGATGGCCCAGGCACGGGAGGGCTACTTGCAGGTGCATCGACACTGGCTGGAGCAACAAGCCCGGTTTCAACGATGCATCGGGTCGCCGGTAACCACCGAGGTTGTCTGGGCCAAGTCCACCCCGGCGAATATCCTTGAGTACGTCAATGACTTCCATGCGGATCTGGTGATCAAGGACACCCAGCACGTACCGGCACTCGATCGCGCATTCCATCGTCCTCTGGACTGGCTGTTGCTGCGCAACTGTCCGGCCCCCTTGCATCTGGTGACTGAAGCTAAAAATCCCAAACCGTTGAAGATTCTCGCGACCATCGATCTGTCCCATCTGGAGGAGCTGACCCAGGGGCTCAATGACCGGATTCTCGATCTGGCCTCAACGTTGGCGACCTCCTGTGGCGCCGCCTTGCACGTGTTGAACGTCAACAACTGGTCGGTGATGGGTGACGCTACGAGAAGTGTGCCGACACCGAGTCTGGATAACAGTTTGAGAGACGCGGTCAACGATGCCCAGGAGGAGGCCTTTGAGGTACTTGTCGAACGCTATGGCATCGAAAAGAAATGCCAACATCTACTGACCGGCATTCCCCACAAAGTGATCGAACTTTTCGCCCAACAGAATGCATTCGACATGGTGGTGCTGGGCACGGTCTATCACCACGGCATCGACAGGTTGATCGGCAGTACTGCCGAGAGCGTACTGAACAGGGCCCCGTGCAGCTTGACGATCGTCAAGCCATTGCCTTGGCTTGACTGAAACGACGACCCGGTCGCACCCGCTGTTGATAAAAATCAACGGCGCTTGCGCCAAAAGGAGCGATCAATAGCGCTCCCATGAATGTTCAAGGAGACGGCCATGCGAATGACATTTCTCGGTGCGGCGGGCACGGTCACGGGCAGCAAGTACCTGCTGGACCATCACGACCACCATGTGCTGATCGATTGCGGCCTGTTCCAGGGCTATAAGCAACTGCGCTTGCACAACTGGGATACGTTCCAGCTACCCGTTCGCGACCTCCACGCCATCGTGCTGACCCATGCCCATCTGGATCACAGCGGCTACCTGCCGGTGCTGGTGCGCAATGGTTATCGCGGGCCGGTGTATGCCACGCCTGCCACCTGTGAACTGGTGAAAATCCTGCTGCTCGACAGTGGTCGTTTGCAGGAAGAAGAAGCCGAATTTGCTAACCGGCATGGCTTCTCCAAACACGCTCCGGCGCTGCCGCTCTACACCGAGCAAGATGCGCAGAGGGCGCTGAAGTTGTTGCGGCCGGTGGAGTTGCATCATCAGATCGAGATTGTCCCGGACCTGCGCATTATGTTTCGCTGTGCCGGGCATATTCTGGGTGCCGCCACAGTGGAAGTCGTCGCCGACGGGATCACGCTGGTGTGTTCAGGTGACTTGGGGCGGCCGAACGATCCGTTGATGTTCGCCCCGGAAACCATCGAGCAGACCGACTACTTGTTGGTGGAGTCGACCTATGGCGACCGTCGGCATCCTGACGAGTCCCCGGAGGAACAGCTGGCCGAGGTCATCACCCGCACCGCGCTACGCCATGGCATTATCCTGGTGCCTTCATTCGCGGTAGGGCGCGCGCAGTTGTTGATGTATCACTTGTATCGGCTGAAACAAAAAGGGGCCATTCCCGACTTGCCGATCTACCTCAACAGCCCCATGGCGACAGATGTCACGCGCCTGTACCAGCGCTTTCGCAGTGAACACCGGTTGTCGCTGGAGGAATGCGAAGGCATGTGCCAGGGCACGCACTTTGTGCGTTCGACCCGAGACTCAATCGAGCTGGATCAGCAACGTACCCCGGCGGTGATCATCGCCGCCAGCGGGATGGCGACTGGCGGACGGGTGCTTCATCACCTCAAAGCGCTGGCGCCCAATCCTTTGAATACACTGCTGGTACCGGGCTTCCAGGCAGGAGGCACTCGTGGTGCGCAGATTATCGCCGGTGCCCCATCGGTGCGTATCCACGGTAAAGACGTGCCGATTCGGGCCGAAGTGGTGCCGATGGAAACCTTGTCCGCACACGCTGATGCCGATGAAATCATTCAGTGGTTGCGCGGGTTCAAGCGGCCGCCGAAACACACCTATGTGGTACACGGAGAACCCAATGCGTCGGATGTGCTGCGTCGACGTATCAGCCTGGAATTAGGCTGGTCGGTGTCGGTGCCGGAGTATCGCGATAGCGTTGAACTAACCCGCGTTGATCAGACTTGAACTTCACTACGCTGATGAGAGTTCCCTCATCGGCTTGCGCCCCTCGGAATCCACAAGTGAGGTCGGTGAAAGCACGTACTGCCCCTGGCACAGTTCAATCGCCAAATGGGTTTGGTTGCCGCTCAGCTGTTGATCGAAAGCGGTGTGGCATTCAGCATCCTGCCCATATCGAGTACATTGGCCAGTTCGACACCCCGTCGAACTCCCACTGACAACAGATACAGAGCACAACAACATGACAATCAAAGTTGGCATCAATGGTTTTGGTCGGATCGGTCGCCTCGCTCTGCGAGCAGCCTGGAGCTGGCCAGCGTTCGAATTCGTGCAGATCAATGATCCAGCAGGGGATGCGGCGACTCATGCACACCTGCTGAACTTTGACTCGGTGCATGGTCGTTGGAATTACCAGGCCGACTCCGAGGGCGACAGCATCGTCATCGATGGCAAACGAATCAAGGTGACGGCCAACAAGGCGATTGCTGATACCGATTGGTCGGGCTGCGATCTGGTGATTGAAGCCAGCGGTAAGATGAAGACCGTCGCGGTACTTCAGGCTTACCTCAACCAAGGTGTGAAGCGAGTGGTGGTCAGCGCCCCGGTGAAGGAAAAAGGCGCGCTCAATATCGTCATGGGCGTCAATCATCAGCTGTTCAAACCGGCTGAACATCGCATCGTCACGGCGGCATCATGCACCACCAATTGCCTCGCTCCAGTAGTCAAAGTGATCCACGAAAAGCTGGGCATTCGTCACGGCTCGATCACCACCATCCACGACCTGACCAACACCCAAAGCATCCTCGATCAGCCGCACAAGGATCTGCGTCGTGCGCGTGCATCCGGGATGAGTTTGATTCCGACGAGCACCGGCTCGGCCACCGCCATTGCCGAAATCTTCCCAGAGCTGCGTGGGCGCCTGAATGGTCACGCCGTACGCGTACCGCTCGCGAACGCTTCGCTGACAGACTGTGTCTTCGAGGTCGAGCGGGCCACCACTGTCGAAGAGGTGAATCAACTCCTTAAGGACGCTTCCGAGCATGAGCTGAAAGACATCCTCGGCTTCGAGGAGCGCCCGCTGGTGTCCATCGACTACCGTACCGACCCTCGTTCATCGATCATCGATGCGCTGTCGACCATGGTCATCAACGGCACCCAAGTCAAACTCTATGCCTGGTACGACAACGAATGGGGCTACGCCAACCGTACCGTCGAACTGGCCAGAATGGTCGGTCTGGCAGTCTAAGGAGCGGTCATGAAAGCGTTGTCAGCCCTCGCTCCGCAAGTGCGGCAGTACCTGCTCGTCACGGGTAACTACTGGGCCTTCACACTTACCGATGGCGCGTTGCGCATGTTGGTGGTGCTTCACTTTCACGCGTTAGGCTACAGCCCACTTCAAATCGCCGCGTTGTTTCTGTTCTACGAGCTTTTTGGCGTGATCACAAACCTGGTGGGTGGCTACCTCGGCGCCCGGCTGGGGCTGAACCGAACCATGAACATCGGGCTGGGTATCCAGGTCGCGGCGCTGCTGATGCTGACGGTTCCGGTAGCCTGGCTGACCATCCCTTGGGTAATGGGGGCCCAGGCTCTGTCAGGAATTGCCAAAGACCTGAACAAGATGAGTGCCAAAAGCTCCATCAAGCTTTTGGTTCCTGATGGGCAGCAGGGCAAGCTCTACAAGTGGGTGGCGATCCTCACCGGCTCGAAGAACGCACTCAAGGGTGTCGGCTTCTTTCTTGGCGGAGCCTTGCTGGCATTGATCGGCTTCAAAGGTGCGTTGCTGAGCATGGCGGGTATCCTGGCGCTGATCTGGATCAGCAGCTTGATCCTGTTGAAGAAGGACTTGGGCAAAGCCAAAGCCAAACCAAAGTTTCGCGAGATCCTGTCCAAGAGCCGGGCGATCAATATCCTCTCGGCTGCACGGTTGTTCCTGTTCGGTGCCCGCGATGTCTGGTTTGTGGTGGCCCTGCCGGTGTACCTGAGCAGCGTGTTCGGCTGGGATTTCTGGAAGGTTGGCGGCTTCCTTGCAACATGGGTGATTGGCTACGGCATCGTGCAGTCCTTTGCGCCTAACATCACCGGAAAGAAACGGGGGCACGTACCGGATGGTCGTGCGGCATTTCTGTGGGCCCTTGCATTGGCGGGTTTGCCTGCGGCAATCGCTCTCGGTCTGAACACCGGATTGTCACAACAAGTTGTGCTGCTCGGCGGATTGATGGTTTTTGGTGTGCTGTTCGCGGTGAACTCTTCGTTGCACAGCTACCTGATCGTCTCCTACGCCAAGGAAGACGGCGTGTCACTGGATGTGGGTTTTTATTACATGTCGAATGCTATGGGACGACTGATAGGAACGGTACTCTCCGGCTGGGTTTATCAGGTGTATGGGCTGGGCGCGTGTTTGTGGATTGCGAGCGCATTCGTGTTGCTGGCCGCCCTGATTTCTATCGCTTTACCTCGGCATGTCAATTCGATACAAGCATGAGCTACGCGCACATCCATGCGGAAGTTGCAGGCCTCGCTTGCAATCTTGGTCATTCTTATCGCAATGAATCGACTGGGTGTAAGACGAGTGCTCCCGTATCTCCTGGTCGGGGCGTGTTGTGGCTCTTCGTGTTGCAGTCGGGTGTCCAAGCCAGGTTGGCGAATGGCTATCGTCTGATCAGCGCGGCTTGTAATGCGTTGAGTCTGCCATGCCATCCGCTCCACTTGCGCCTGCCGTCTTTATTGGCTGGAGCGAATGGCCCCTCCATCAATCAACAGGTTCTGCCCCGTCAGGTAGCCCGCATGACTGCTGCAAACGAAAGCGCACAGAGCGCCGAACTCCTCGGGTGAGCCGAAGCGTTTAGCCGGAATTTCGCTACGGCATTCGCCGAGGAATGCCTCACTGTCTTGCCCTGACTCTTCGGCGGCAGCGACCAGGTTGTCACGCAGTCGATCGGTGTCGAATGAGCCCGGTTGCAGGTTGTTGATCGTCACATTCCGGCTGGCAATGTTTTCTTGCCGGGCAAGCCCTGCGATAAATCCAGTCAGACCACTGCGCGCGCCATTGGACAGACCCAGGCTTTCGATCGGGGACTTCACAGCACTCGACGTGATGTTGATGATTCGGCCAAATCCGCGGGTCGCCATACCGTCTACCGTTGCCTTGATCAACTCGATAGGGGTGAGCATGTTGGTATCCAGCGCCTTGAGCCAGGCGTCGCGGTTCCATTCGCGGAAGTCCCCGGGAGGAGGGCCTCCAGCGTTGTTGATCAAAATATCGAAATGCTCATGGGCCATGAGGGCTGCCGCGCGACCCTCGGGCGTCGAAATGTCTCCGGCGACGGCGATGACAGTCACTTCAGGATTTATCGCTCTGAGCTGACGGGCTGTTTCATTCAGCGTCTGTTCGCCTCGGGCGGTGATCACCACGTTCACACCTTCGCTGACGAGTGCCTGTGCGCAGGCTTTACCCAGGCCTTTGCTGGCCGCGCACACCAGCGCCCAGCGTCCTGCTATTCCAAGATTCATGCGTGTTTTCCTGAAAGAAGTAAGTTCAAAGAAAGTGGTTGCCTACTGCAGCACCCATGCTCATGCATGATTCGCAGTTATAGGCAGGTTTGGCGATCGAGTACTGATACCCATAAAGCGCCGCACTCTCTCTCCTTCGGCATCGCATCGTATGGTTTCAGGCGCAGCATCCAGTTGGATATTACCGTTCTCCATGAAGACGACCCTGTCGGATATCGACATGGCAAAGTCCATTTCGTGGGTGACGATAATCATCGTCATGCCTTCACTGGCAAGGTCGCGTATGACGTTCAGCACATCGCCCACCAGCTCTGGATCGAGCGCTGACGTAGGCTCGTCGAACAGCATGATGTCCGGCTCCATGGCCAAAGCACGCGCGATCGCCACGCGTTGTTGCTGCCCGCCGGAGAGCTGGTGCGGGTACTTGTGGGCGTGGGCGAGCAGGCCGACCTTGTCCAGCAGCGCATAAGCACGATGTTCACTCAGCTCGCCCGCGATACCGTGGTAACGCGGCGCCAGCGTGACGTTGTCGAGAATGGTGCGGTGCGGGAACAGGTTGAAGTTCTGGAACACCATGCCAATGTGTCGCACGCCTTTGCGCAGACGGGCGCTGTTGGGTTTGTCCGACGCTTCGATGAATTTTTCACCGAACAACAGAATGTCGCCTGTATCGATGCTTTCCAGACCGTTGACCGTGCGGATCAGCGACGTTTTGCCGGAACCGGAGGGGCCAATGATCGAGATCACCTGGCCGTATTCGACATTCAGATCGATACCCATCAGCACTTGGTGCGTGCCATAGCTCTTCTGGATGTTCTTCAGTTGCAGGATTGGCGTCGTGTTGCTGCCCGCGGCTTTACGCGCATTGTCGGGCAAGGCTTCGGCGCAGGCCTTGAGCTTGACCACGGCGGCGGCATCGAGTGTATGCGGCTTGCGGAAGTTCAGGTCCAGGTAGCGCTCCAGACGCTGCAGGAAATAGCCGAACACGGTGACGATCAGCACGTAGTACACGCCCACCGCCGCCAGGGTTTCCATGACCAGGAAGTTGGTGGCATAGAGGCGTTGGCCGACCGTGAGGATTTCGGTCAGGGAGATGACCGAGACCAGCGACGTCAGCTTGACCACCGTGATGTATTCATTGATCAACGTAGGCAGCGAGATACGGAAAGCCTGGGGGATCACGATCAAGCGCTGCATGCCGAACAGGCCGACACCCAGCGCGCGGCCTGCTTCCTTCTGGCCCTTGGCCACGGAGATCAGACCACCACGGTGGATCTCTGCCATGTAAGCCGCTTCCGTGACCACCAGGGCCAGCAAGCCGGAGTAGAAGGGGTTTGACAGAATGGGTCCGCTACCGGGAAACAATTGGGGCAAGTTGTAGACGAAGACCACCAGCACCAGCAACGGGATGCTGCGGAAGAACCAGATGTAGACCGCCGCGGGAATTCGCAGTAAGGGCGACTGGGACAGCTTGGCCGTGGCCAGGCCAAAACCCAGCAGCATGCCGAGGAACCAGGCCAGGGCACTGAGCTGGACCACGGTGACGCAGGCCTTCCAGAAGTCCGGCAGGGAGAACAGGGAGAAGAAATACGACCAATCGAATTGCATAGGGCACCTCGATCTGCCGCCCCCGGTGCAGGGGCGGCAGATGACCAGACTACAAGGACACGTTCTTAGTGGGCAGTCGGTTCTTCCAAGCCATATTTCTTAAGAATAGCGGCGTATTCACCGCTCTTTTTGGTCTCTTCGAAGGCTTTTTGCACCGCCTGGAATGTTTCGTCGTTACCTTTCTTGACGAAGATACCCAGGGTTTGCTGATAGATCGGGTGTTCGGTGGTGATCACTACCCGGCCATTAGTCTTTTCCGCGATCATTTTTGCAGCGCCAGCGATTTCAACCTGGGCCTGAATGTTTTTGGACAACAGGGCCTGGGTCACTTCGGGTGCAGAGGGGTACTCGCTGACGGTGATGGCGCCTTTGTTGTTCGGCACGCAGTAGTCATCGGAGAGCTTCTTGAATTCCTTGACCCAGGTGGTGCCCTGTTCCAGGCCCAGTTTCAAGCCGCACAGGTCTTCAGGTTTTTTCGCATTGATCTCGCTGCCCTTGGGCACCATGACGGCGGCACCGGTGTTGGCGTAGGCGATGGTTTGGGCCTGAGTCTGGCGCTCCGGTGTGATGTACATGCCGGAAATGACCGCGTCGTATTTGGCGGAGTTCAGGCCCAGGATCAGGCTCGGGAACTTGGTGTCGACGAACTCCACCTTGGCGTTCATGTGCTTGGCCAGGGCTGTTGCCAGTTCCGGGTCCGAGCCCACCACGTTTTTGTCCTTGTCATAGGACTCGAAGGGCGGGTAGGTGACTTCCATGCCGACCTTGAACGTGTCTGATGCGGCCATGCTCAACGAGGCACCGAGCATACCGGCTGCCAATACAGCCAAGCTCAACAGGTGTTTTTTATTGTTTTTCATTTTTTACTGACTCCGGCGTAGGTAAGGGGTAACTGAAAACTTCAATCAGGACGGTTGAGCCTGATTTTTCAAATGTCCGAAACTGGCGGGCTTACGTGCCTTGCCTGGCAGTTGAACGTCCCCATTGGCCACCCTCTGGCGCAGATACTGATAGGTCTGCAGCGCCTGGCCATACATGTGTTCGCCGATCGTGATTTCTTCGTAGTCGTTGCCTCCCTGGGCGAACCCGGGCAGTGGTTTGATCTGGGTGTGATAGTCGCAGGCATAAAACAGTGGAAAGGAATAACGCTCTTCCTTCACGCTCCGCACCCGGTGCGCAGTGGCAACGAATGCGCCTGCCGTCATCACTTCCAGCATGTCGCCGATGTTGACCACAAAGGCATCGGCAATCGGTGGTGCATCGATCCATTGTCCAAGGCTGTTCATCACCTCAAGGCCTGGTTTGTCGGCCAGGAGGATGGTGAAGCACTCATAATCAGTATGGGCGCCAAGACCCGGTGCGTCATGGGCGGCACCGTCGAAGGGGTAGTGGATCAGGCGCAGCTTTGACGGCGGGCGGGTGACCAGGCTGTCGAAATAGTTTTCTTCCAGGCCCAGGGTCAGGGCAAAGCCGCCGAACAGGCGCCGGCCCAAGGCGAAGATCGCTTCATAGTAGGCCTGCACCGACGCCTTGAAACCCTGCAGCTGCGGCCAGTCGTTGGGCCCCAGCAACGGGGTATTGGCCAGCACCAGCGGGTCATCGGCCGGGACTTCGAAGCCGACGTCGAAGGCTTCCTTGTGGTCCGGCTTGCCTTTGGAATAGACCTCTTCGCCTTCGGGTACAAAGCCCTTGTGGGTTTGCGAGGTGCCGATGTAGTGCCGCATCTTGGTGTCGAGGGGCTGGTCGAAAAAGTCCTTGGCAGCCTTGCGCAGGTTGACGATCAGTTGCGGGTCGATACCGTGATCGGTGATGTAGAGGAACCCGACATCGCTGGCGGCGCGCCCCAATTGTTCGGCCACGGCCAGGCGGTGTTCCAGTTCAATGCTGAACAGACCGGCGATGTTGACCACCGGGATGCTATTGAAGTTGGCTTTGTGTGTGTCCGAGCTGGCGCTGTTGTTTTTATTGTCAGGCATGACGCATCGGCTCCCTAAGGATTGCTTGAGTGGTGGAAACGCTCGAAGTGTTCGCGCTCGGTCTGGCCCATCCACACGTTCAATGACCATAGGTCGGCGACCGGGACGTTAGTGAAGGGCAAATGATGCAGGTAGCCGTCGGCGCCGAATTCCGGGGTCAGGGTGCTGACCTGGTAACCGCGGGCTTGCTGCGAGCGCCAGATGCTTTCCCAGTGCTGCTGATGGAAAGCCAGTTCTTTTGCATATTCGGGAGCCGCCGGGTGCGGAACCTGCGGGCCCTGGTCGTAACCGATCCGTGCCTGGATATGGTGAACCCGCTCGATGAAAGCGCTCAGATCATCGGCCGGATCATTCAACAGACGCTCGCAGGTTACGACCCAATGGCTGATGTCACTGGTGAACAACAGATCGGGCAGTTGACGGATCAACTCCAGGGTCACCCAGGGGTTGAACAGCGAACGCGAGCGGTGAGTTTCGAAACTGCAAACCTGGCCGTGCTTGCGCGCCAGCTCCAGTGCCTGACCGAAGAACTCCACTTGTTGTTGCAAGGACCAGCGATCATTGCCCGCCAGCACGTTGACGAAACGTGGGCCGAGTTCGCCGGCCCACGCAAGTTTCTGATTGAGGTCATTGAGGTGAACGGCAGGGGTCGCCGACTGCTCCGGCAGCACATCGTACGCCGTGAAGACTGTGCTGATGTAACCCAGGCGATTGGCCTGGAGAAAAGCGGCAAACTCAGCCCGTTCACGGGCGTCCAGCGGCAGACGTGCTTCCATTCCATCAAAGCCCGCCTGCAGCAGCTCTTCAAGCGCCTGGGCCTTGCTGGCGGTGTAACCCCACAGCGTACGGAAAATTTCCAGCTTCATCGGTGATCCTCAAAAATCCTTAGGCCTACTGCAAAAGCTCTTCGACAAAGCCAGTCGGCGATCAAGGGCCAGCAACGACAGAGGATTTTTGAGCCGGGGCTCTGCCTGATGGTCCCACTAAGCGCTGCCGAGGCTAGTTCGCTGTGGGGCCGATGTTAGGCATAGGCGGCGGGTGAAAGAATCTGAAAGTTCAAATGAATACTTCAGACTTTTGTCAACAAATAGCTAGCTATTTATCGCGTTTTTCAAGAGGGGTTTTATGGGCGAGTAGGTGTCTACGCTGGCTATTAGCGAGGAGTGCCATTGTTACGGCATCATTTTGAAGAGTCCCAAGCGACACAGGGGCGTTGATGGCTTGCTTCTGGCCGATTCTGTTGAAAAAGTCGGATTTTCAGCTCGCCTGAACTCAGGCGCGACCACCACCGGAGAACCTACTCACCACATTGAGTGGTTTCTCGGCCCTTCGTTGACCGTTGCTGCTCTGTTATTGGGTTAATTTGAGGTTTTTTGCTTCGTGCAGGCGCACCTATCCCGTAGAAGGTGGCCCTTGAAATGCAAGTTTGGCCAGACGTCGCAGGTTCTGTACCGCGGCCGCCAGCGTGAACTCATCGGACGCGCCACTCAGGCCACGTAGTCGCAAGCGATCCAGTTTCAGGATGCGCTTGAGGTGGGCAAACAACATTTCGACCTTCTTACGCTCGTGGCGAGAGCGCACGTACTTCGGCGTCGCCGCGATACGTCGAGCCACATCACGAGCGGCTTCATGGACTGCGGACGATCTTGCGAATCGAAGTGTTCGGGCAGCACTTGGCTTTCATCGGACATGTCGCGCAGTCGGTCTGTCTGGATCGGAAGATGATGGTGTTGGCTTTTGTGACGTGCGAACGCTCGCCATTCGCTGCGTAATACGTTGCCGGCTGGGCAGCGGTATTCCTCAGCCTCTTCATTCCAGTGGAAATCGTTACTCGAAAAGCTGTCGTTCTTGCGCTCAGTTTTGTCCCGCACCGGCACATGCGGTTCGATGTCTTTTTCCTCCACCATCCAGGCCAGCATCGGCGCTGTGCCGTAAGCGGTGTCGCCAATGAGGAGCTCTGGCTTGATGTCGAACTGCGCTTCGACCCGATTGATCATCGTCTTGGTGCTCTCGACTTCTGCGGTTCGATGAGCCTGGGTGGGTTCCACATCCATGATCACGCTGTGCTCGGTATCGATCAGATAATCCGTGGAGTAAGCGTAGAAAGCTCGGCCGCCTGGAGCAGCCGTCCAGCGGGCTTGAGGATCCGTCAGCGACAGGCGCTTCGGTAGCGTTTCGGCCAGAGCCTCTTCATCGAGTGCCTCAAGGTACTCACGCACGGCGCGGGTGCTCAGGGACGGATCGCTCCAGTTGACCGGGTCATCACCCGGTACGCCGCGCTGCCGACTCGCATCCGCTTTGATGATGCTGGCGTCCACGGCAAATCCTTCGCCCTTGACCAGGCCTGCGTCCATGTAGCGACGCAGCACTTCATTAAACAACCAGCGAAACAGATCGCTGTCCCGAAAACGGCCGTGTCGATTTTTGGAAAAGGTCGAGTGGTTGGGGACTTCATCTTCAAGGCTCAACCGGCAGAACCAGCGATACGCCAGGTTCAAATGGGCCTCCTCGCACAACCGCCGTTCTCGTTTCACCACAAACATGGGCCAGAGCGCCCAAACCGCGCATCCTGACGGTCTGATCGGAGGAATTCGACCTGCCGCCCTCCCACCAATGCGTAGGGTCGTCCGACGCATCGGTTCTTCAGCATCCCGCTAGGGCAACGTGTCGCGCTTGGCGAAGATGCTTGCCATTTCCGCCGCGTTCTCGGTTCCCCAGGTGCACAGCGGGATGATCGCGTCAGCCAAGCTGCGACCGAGCGGGGTCAGCGCGTAGTCCACGCGCGGCGGCACTTCCTTGTAGTCGGTCCGCGCTAGCACGTGATCGGCCTCCAGATCCTTCAATTGCTGGATCAGCACCTTGTCACTGACGCCCTGGACCAAGCGCTTTAGTTCGCCATAGCGCTTTGGGCCGTCGCGCAGGAAAAACAGGACCAGCGGTTTCCACTTGCCCGAGATGATGCGCAGCGTGGCGTTGAGCCCGCAGCCGGTGCCGCAGATTTCAGAAGTCGTCGTCATTTTTTGATACTTACCTAAAAGTGCATACTTGTCCTTAGGTTATTAGGCTCGCATCCTTGGTCTCAAGCAAGCAGTTCCCTGCTTCCGTGCACTCCAAGGAAAAATGAACGCCATGACCAGACTGAATGGAAAAACCGCCGTGATCACCGGCGGCGCTACGGGCATCGGCCTCGCCGCTGCAAAGCGCTTCATCGAGGAGGGCGCCTTCGTCTTCATCTTCGGCCGCCGGCAGGTAGCGCTCGACGCAGCTGTGGCCGACCTCGGGCCCAATGCTCGCGCAGTGAAGGGCTCGGTCTCGGATGAGGCCGACCTCGACCGACTCTACGCGGCGGTGAAGGCCGAGCGCGGAACCCTCGACATCGTTTTCGCCAATGCCGGGGCGGGAGGCCCGCTTGCGCTCGGCAAGATCACCGCCGAGCACATTGACGAAACCTTCGACACCAATGTGAAGGGTACGATCTTCACTGTCCAGAAGGCGCTGCCGCTGATGGGTCAGGGCGGTTCGATCATCCTGACCGGATCGAGCGCCGGCACCACGGGCGCCCCGGCATTCAGCGTCTACAGCGCGAGCAAGGCGGCAGTGCGCAACCTCGCGCGGACCTGGGCGGAGGACCTGAAGGGCACCGGCATCCGGGTAAACGTGCTGTCGCCCGGGCCGACGGCGACCGAACTCGCGAAGGCAGCGCTAGGCGAGGAGGGCATGAAGGTCTTCGCCTCGATGAATCCGCTCCAGCGCATGGCCGATCCGGCGGAGATCGGAGCGGTGGCTGCCTTTCTCGCGTCGCAGGACAGCAGCTTCATGACCGCCAGCGAGGTCGCCGTCGACGGCGGCCTAGCGCAAATCTGACGCGCTACGCCCTACGGCGCTCCATTCGATCGTTAGGAGCGCCGTAGAACTCGGTAAACCTCAGGAGAATATATGAGCTACGCAATTATCGGCTTCGGCAATATCGGTCAGGCCTTGGCCAAGGCGTTTGCCCGCAACGGCATCGAAGTATCCGTTGCAACCACGCGCGACCCGGAAAGCTTTGCATCCGCCGCAGCAGCGATCGGACCTCAGATCATTCCCAAAAACCTGGCGGACGCGGTCAAGGCGGACATCGTGTTTTTGGCTGTCCGTTTTGAGTCGCACCCGGATGTCGCTAAGGCGTTGCCGACCTGGAAGGGGAAGACCATCATCGATGTGACCAATGCCTACGGCGTGTCCCCTGAGGAACTGGGAGGAGAGCCTTCTTCCAGAGTCGTTGCGCAGGCCTTTACTGGTGGACGACTGGTCAAGGGCTTCAACCATTTGGGCGCTGCCGTCCTTGGCCAGGACCCGGCCGTAAAGGGTGGCAGGAGAGTCGTTTTCCTGGCGAGCGATGATGACGGCGCCGCAGCGGAGATCGGTGCGCTTGCGGAAAATCTCGGTTTCTCGCCGATCAAACTGGGTGGGCTTTCGGAAGGTGGACTGCTGGTGCAGGCGCGCGGAAATAGTTGGGGTCAACTGATCTTCAAGGACTTGGTCAAGTTCGACTGATAAATCTCGATCGCAAATTTTGAGGGCGGTCCTGGCCACAACTTATGTGACCAGGTAAGTGCTCAATAATGAAGGAGAGGAATGATGATGCTTGATAATGAAAAAATAGTCAGAGAGCTCTGCGCCGCCGCGGAGGGGCAAGGAACGGATATCGAGAAGTTTGTTTCCATGTTCTCTGAGGAAGGGTACATGTGGGATATGGCATCCGGCATGAAGTTTCGCGGGAATGCCATTGGTGAGTCTATCGCGGGTATGGTCAGTGCGTTCCCCGACGTCCACCGTGAGATATTTAACATCCATGTCGCGGGAGACGTCGTCGTTGTCGAACTCGCGATTCGCGGCACGCACAAAGGTGATCTGCCTCTTCCTTCAGGGACGCTGGCTCCCACGGGCAAGAAGATAGATGTTCCGTCATGCGATGTTTTCCACCTCGAAGGCGGGAAGGTCATCTCTTTCCATTGCTACAACGAGGCTTCCGCGATGCAGCAACAACTTGGCCTCGTCCCCGGCTGAATGGCCGACACCACGCGATCCGATGCAAGCGCAATGGAGATGTCTTTATGAGCATTCAAGAGAATATCCAGGTTGTGAAGGACTTTTTTGCAGCAATGGGCGGCGGCGATAGGCAAGGTCTGCTGGCGTTGTGTGCCGAAGATTTCGAGTGGATCATTCCGGGGGAGGATTGGCCGCTGGCTGGCAAGCACCGCGGGCACGCGGGATTGGCGGACGTGCTTCAGAAGGCTTCCGCAGAACTGGAAACATCCATGGAGCCCCCCGAGTTTGTAGCGCAGGGCGACCGGGTTCTGGTCGTTGGCTTTGCGACGGGGAAAGTAAAAGCCACGAACCGGACGTTTGAGGACTATTTTGTCTTCGCCATCACTGTTCGCAATGGCAAGCTGACGAACATCCGCGAGTATGTCGACACTCAAGCATTGGCGCGGGCCTCAGAAAGGGTCGCGAGCCCAAGGTCCTGAGTCATCAGGACCGATACCAACTCATTTGCGCGCCGTGAAAAGGCGCGTTCGCCGCCTTGTTCATCTCCCACTCTCAGGAAAGAGGCAACCGCCATTGCGGACCAGCGCCCTCACTTCCTCGCTCGCCTGCATGGGGTTTTGACTGAATCGAGCAACCAAATCCTCGTGGCGCCGCACGTACGACTCCGAATCATGCTTCGCGCTCCAGAGCACAATGTTGATCACAATAGGAATGAGGTCCAGACCCTTCTCGGTCAAGGTGTAGAAGTCCTTGCGCCTGTCGTCGGGGCTGGGCGCCTTCGAGAGAACGCCTTGCTTCTCAAGAAAGGCCAGTCGGGAAGCAAGGACATTGGTCGCGATTCCCTCTTCCGATTTCAGGAAATCGCCATACGTCTTCTTTCCAACAAAAACGATGTCGCGAATGATCAAGAGCGACCACCGGTCGCCGAAAATCTCCACGCCGTAGTTCACCGCGCAATGGGACCGAAAGTCTTCTTTAAAAGTTGTCTTCATGGCTGGATCTTAGCATCGCTTGCATGACGCAAGTAAAACCCTATAGATCACTTGCTTTTTGCAAGTAAGGCGCCCAGCATGGATCGCACGTTGAATGAGTTCTCCGGATCGCACCAGCAGCCTTGGAATGATCAACCCCCATATCTGCAAGGACACTGCGCATGAGCACTATCAGCATTATCGGCTCAGGTGACATGGCCGCAGCGATCGGCGGCCTTGCCGCCAAAGCCGGACACACCGTCGAGTTGATGAGTCGTGACGCCGCCAAGGCGCAGACGCTGGCCGAGCAGGTCGGAGCCGGCGCGACGACAGGAACGTTCGGCGCCGCCCCGGCTGGGGATATTGTCATCCTGGCGGTTTCCTACTCCGCCGTTCTCGACGTGGTGAAGCAATACGGCGAAGCACTGGCCGGCAAGCTTCTTGTCGACATCACCAACCCCGTCGCCCCCGACTTCACAAGCTTTGTGACCCCTGAGGACAGTTTCGGCGCGAAGGAGATCGCCAAAGCCGCCCCTGCCGACGCCGAAGTCGTCAAGGCGTTCAACACCCACTTCTCCCACGTCCTGGCTGCCGGTTCAGTCGAGGGGCACCCGTTGGACGTGTTCATCGCCGAAGACGGCGCGCTGGCGAAAGAACGCGTCTCGGCGTTCATCGAGAGCCTCGGCCTGCGCCCGATGGACTCGGGGCCGCTGCTCATGGCCCGGACGCTGGAGCACGTCTGCCTGCTGTCGCTGGGCCTGATCGCCCACTCCGTCAAGCACACCAACTTCTCAATCGGCGTCAGCCATCTCGGCTGAGCGTTCCCGTAGTACCACTTCTCGCATCACATCACTCACAAGGAGCATTAACATGCGCGTTTTTGTCACTGGAGGGACCGGCCATTCCGGTCCGTATATCATTTCCGACCTCATTGCAGCCGGTCACGAGGTCACTGCGCTTGCCCGGTCGGACAAGTCCGCAGAGGCGGTGTCTGCGCTTGGCGCCAAGGTGCGTCGCGGCGACCTCGATGATCTCGACGGGTTAAAAGCGGCGGCAGCGGATTCCGACGGTGTCATTCACGTCGCGCACAGGCAAGACCTGCTTCCCACCGGAGGCCTCGACGCGGTGGCTGCCGCGGAGCAGGCGATCATGCTCGCATACGGCGAGGCACTGAAGGGGACCGGAAAGCCGCTGGTCACGTCTGGGAGCATCGGCTCGCCGGGCTGGGAACATCTCGGCCGTCCAGCAACCGAGGAGGATCCCACCCTCTCTGGCGGCGAGAAGTTCAAGGGCACCTTGCGAGTTCGTAACATCGTGGAAACGACCGTACTCGGTCTCGCCAAGCAAGGCGTGCGGTCCTCGGTCGTGCGGATTCCTACCATCATGCACAGCACGACCGACAACGCCGGCTTCCTCCCGATCCTGATCGGACTTGCGAAGGAGAAGGGCGTCGTAGGCTATCCCGGTGACGGCAAGAACAACTGGTCGGCCGTGCACGCCCGCGACCTCGCCGCCGTGTTCCGTCTGGCACTGGAGAAGGGCCCTGCCGGCAAAAATTGGCACGCGGTTGCCGACGAGGCTATTTCGGTCCGCAAGATCGCCGAGGCCATTGGCAGCCGTCTGGGCCTGCCGGCCGTGAGCATTCCAGCGGACGTACTGATGCTGCCGGGATACTTTGGGTTCCTCGCGAATCTGGTCACGCTGGACCTCCCGGCGTCCAACCTGATCACCCGCCAGACCCTCGGCTGGGAGCCTGCTCAGCCCGGCCTGCTCGAGGACCTGGACAACGGCCATTACTTCCCTGCCGGCTGAGTTGAGTTGAGGAGGGCGCCGGGGCGCAACGAGCCCGGCGGACAGCAATGTCGCGATGCGTGATCCGTTCGGGTAAAGATTCTGCCGATTCAGAGATGGCATGAGGGATGACGCACGCGGCCCGGCACTCACGCGATATGACCGTGGGATGCCCGTTGAAGCAACGAAAAATACCCTAATTCACGAGGAAACTGCACATGAGTACTATCAGCATCATCGGTTCAGGAGGCATGGCCGCAGCGATCGCCGGTCGTACCGCCAAAGCTGGACATACCGTTGAGGTGATCAGCCGCGACCCCGCCAAGGCGCAGGCGTTGGCCGACAAGCTCGCATCCGGAGCGACCACAGGGACGTACGGGGCCGCGCCGGCCGGCGACATCGTCATCCTCGCCGTGCCGTACACCGGTGCGGCGTCGGTGGTGGCCGATTACGGGGACGCGCTTGACGGCAAGGTGATCATCGACATCACCAATACGGCCTCTCCGGACCTCACGGGCCTCGTCTCTCCCGCCGGAAGTTCTGGCGCGCAGGAGATCGCCAAGATCGCCCCCGCCAGCGCGCATATCGTGAAGGCGTTCAACACCCTCTTCGGCCACGTCCTTGCCAAGGGTGGGCGCCACGACGCGTTCATCGCCGCCGACGATCCGGAGGCCAAGGCGCGCGTCTCGACGTTCATCGAGAGTCTCGGGCTGCGCCCGTTGGATGTCGGCGGCCTGCACATGGCCCAGACGCTCGAGGCGCTCGGCCTGATGATGATCGGCCTGGCGAAAAACGGCGCCGGCACTTGGGACATCGCCCTGAACGTCGATATCGGCTGAATCGCCGATACCCGTCAGGTCCATAGCGTCGCGATCAGAAGTAAGAGAAACGGAGAGATTTCGATGAACGTGCAAGAGAATGTCCAGATTGTGAAGGATGCTTTTGCAGCAATCGGCCGCGGTGATATGCAAGGTCTGCTGGCGTTGTCTGCCGAAGATATCGAGTGGATCATTCCAGGCGAGGACTGGCCGCTGGCCGGCACGCGCCGCGGACACGCAGGATTGGCGGATTTGTTTCAGACGCAATCCGAAACGATGGAAACTTCACTCATGGAACCCCGCGAATTCGTAGCGCAGGGAGACCGGGTTCTGGTCGTCGGCTTCGCCAGGGGGAGAATTAAAGCTACGAACAGGACGTGGGAGGACGATTGGGTCTTCGCCATTACTGTGCGAAATGGAAAACTGACGCACATCCGGGAGTATATCGATACGCAAGCCCTGGCCCGGGCCTCCGAGTTGAACGCGAGCCCCTTGCCCTGATCCATCGAGCTCACCCGAAACAATTCGCAAAGTCAGCGAATACGTTGAACAGCGGCAACGGCGCAAAGTTAGTCGGTAAGCAACTACGCGGAGGATTGTTGATGCTTAACAATAAAGAAATCGTCAGAAAACTGTACGCCGCCGGGGAGGGAAGCGGAAAAGACATCGCGAAGTTTGTCTCCTTCTTCTCCGAAGAAGGATATATGTGCGACATTCCTACCGGATTGAAATTGCATGGGCAGGCTATTGGCGACGCTATCGACGCATTCGCAAGTGCATTTCCTGATGTTCACCGCGAGCTATTCAACATCTATCTTGCGGAGAATGTCGTAGTCGTCGAGCTCGCAATTCGGGGGACGCATAAAGGTGAGCTGACACTTGCCTCAGGGACTGTCGCTCCAACGGGCAAGGCAATAGATGTTCCATGCCGTGACGTTTTTCACCTGGAGAGTGGCAAGGTCATATCCTTTAATTGCTACAACGCGGCTTCCGTAATGCAGCAGCAACTTGGCCTTGCCAGCAGCTGATGAGCGGCGCTGGGGACTGCATCAAGCTCTTCCTCACCTATGTCGCCACCGTCATCAACACGTTGAAGGGCTTCGCCAAGTAAGCGCAAGCAGCGTGGTCATCTGCGCACTATGGATCTTTGGTGGGGGATGGCAATCGGCGGCTTCATATGGCCGCGTGCTTGGTCGATGTCTCCATCCGCCTGCATGAAAGGCAAATTCAGTCGAAACTTGCTTTCAGCGAATGGCAGCTTCTGGCCGATTTCTGCCTGTCACGCCTGACCACAACTAACATTTTGCGGTCATTCGACACGGGTCCCCTCAGTAGAGGTCAGATCATTCCCAAGGGAGTTGAAATAAAACCATTCGGAAAAATGGGTTGAGTGTCGTGCGGACCGGTAGCCAATACCATTTGAGTCCAGCTCA
This sequence comes from Pseudomonas sp. TH39(2020), assembly GCF_016650715.1. Taxonomy (NCBI): domain Bacteria; kingdom Pseudomonadati; phylum Pseudomonadota; class Gammaproteobacteria; order Pseudomonadales; family Pseudomonadaceae; genus Pseudomonas; species Pseudomonas sp. TH39(2020). Next base: position 141,064 of record NZ_JAEKFF010000002.1, read on the forward strand.
TTTTGGGGGCCGGGAGCAGTGAGCAGCAGAATGGAATCACTCGAGCAATAGCGCTATCGCAGCATTCATGCATTAGCCCCGCCTGCCTATTTACCTGTGAGCTATTTGCTTGCTTGTATAGTTCGCCGCTGAGGAATAGATTCGTTGTGAACCTTTTTACACCAAAATTGAAATGGATATCGCCGTGACTCAATCTCGATTCCTCGCTCACAACCGCACTTCCTGACGTCAGCGACCTCAACTTCGTCGTCGAACAAACCCGGGCCGCAAAGCCTTGCGAAATGGTGCATCAATCCAGTGCGGTGACCGAATGCGCGTGATGATTCTGGATGACGATCCCTGGATAGCAGACCTTCTGAAACAGCTGGTTTTGAGCATCCGTCCGCTGGCGCAAGTCGATTGCTTTGGCGATGTTGCCAGTGCCTTGTATGCCTGGCAGCAGAGTGCCTACCAGATGGTCATGGCCGACTGGAATCTACCGGATGCCAGCGGAGTAAGCCTGTTGCAAACGATTCGTGCACAGGATCTGAAAATACCGCTGATTATGATCACCGGGCGTTCCGATCGAGAAAGCGTCTTGGCAGTCAAATCGCTGAGGATCAGCGCTTTTTTTACCAAGCCGTTTCAAGTGTCGCGTGTCGTTGAATGCCTCAAAGCGCTCCTTCCTGCCGATACGTTTGTGCAGGTGCCCGCTGATATTGATGAAAACCTGATCAACTATCTCAGCGGATTATCCACCCATGAACTGGACCTGCCGTTACTCGCTCAGGTGAAGGAAAATCTCCAGCGTGGATTTGGGGGAGAGCAGCTGGATATTCGCGAATTGGTCCAGGATTGGCAGCATGATCCGGCGCTGTGCGCTCATCTGATTGGGGCAGCCAACAGCGCGGCTTATCACGGAGTGGGCCAACCCTGCACCAGTTTGATCGATGCTATTAAACGATTGGGTGAGCTTACCAGTGTGAATCTGGCGTTGAGCCAAGCCCTGCGACAGGCCAATACCCAAACCAATGGGCTGCTGATGACCTGCATGCAGTCTTATCTGGATGATGCCGAGGGCCTGGCTGAGCAGGTTGTTTTCCTGGCTCGACGATGCCAGCTAGATCCGACGCCACTACAGAGTGCTGCGTTGCTGCACCGGATAGGCGAGCTTTGTGTGCTTTACCAAATCCAGAAGTGGGAGGGCCAGGGCCATAGGGTGGATGAAGAAGTGCTCACCCATGCCCTGCGTGATTTCGCCGCCCCCTTTGCCATCAAGTTGAAAGCCTCCTGGGGACTCCCTCAAGCACTACGTGAGTTGATAGGCGCGATCTATGCGTTGCCTCCCATGCAGGTACGCCGCGAACAAGTGGTCATGCGCCTTGGGGCTGCTATGAATAATAGAGAGCCTGAAGCGGACCTCGAAAGACTTCAACGATTGGCGGGCCTGGCCTGAGCGCACTCGAGGACACAGACAGGGCATCTCACCACCGAAAAGCTGGGCGAGGATTTTTTGTTATTAAAAAAGGGATTTGCGAGGCTCAAAGGAAATGCGTAACAAGTCGTTTATCTATATATCCGTCTTATTCCCTTGGCTCAAATATGCACATCTTTATCCACGGGGTTCATGGTTAACGTGATGCATACGAACTAAGTTATTGACGCTATCAACAGGGTTCGAACTTAATATTGAAGGCTTGAAGGTCTTCTGCAATGGGACAATGCGGGTGAGAAAACATAAGTTTTTTGCATTGAGCTGGGGAGTAGCTATCACTCTGGTGGTGGGGTTAGGGGCAAGCATTCTGGGTGGCTGGATCCTCGAACGCATCAACGAACAGCAGGCTCAAGACGCGATCGCCGCGGCTACCGAGGAAGCCGCAGAATTGGTTTTAACTCGCCTCGAACTTTACCAATTCGGATTGCGTGGCGCTCGTGGAGCTGTGCTGACAGCGGGTGAGCATGGCATCAGTCGCGAAGTTTTTGGCCAATATCACCAAACGCGCGACCTCGCTGCCGAGTTCCCCGGCGCAAGTGCTTTGGGCTTTATCAGGCGAGTACCGGAGAGCGATGAACGCGAGTTTCTCAAATACGCTCGGGCCGACGGCAAAGCTGATTTCTCCATTCGTCAACTCTCACCCCATTCAGGCGAGCGTTACGTTGTCCAGTATGTCGAACCGGTTGAGGGTAACCAGGCTGCAATTGGCTTGGACATAGCTTCGGAGCCGGCGCGGCGAGAGGCTGCCCAATCCTCGATACAGAGCGGTGTGGCACGGATAACCGGGCCCATCACTTTGATACAGAACACAGCAAAACCGCAGCAATCTTTCTTGGTGTTGATGCCCATCTTTCGCGGCGGAGAGACTCCGGCGACCGCTGCTGAACGAGAGACAGCAGCTTTTGGCTGGAGCTATGTCGTGTTGCAGACAGAGCAGGTACTTAGGGGCCTGCGCATAGAAAATGAGACGGTGCATCTGCGGTTGAGGGATATCACTGTCCCAGGGCAAGAGAACCTGTTTTATGAAAGCACCGACAACTCGGCCAGCCGTGAAACGCTGATGACCCACCAGTCGGAGCGCGAGGTATACGGAAGGCGATGGCAAATCGAACTCGGCGCGCATCCGTTGTTCATCCAGCGCCTGCATCAGGTTTCACCAAAGGTCGTCCTGTTGATGGGTGGTCTGCTCACTCTTCTTCTGGCGACTCTGGCTAGTGTCGTGAGTGTCAGCCGTCAACGCCGGCGACAGATATTCTCCGAGCAGGCAAGGCTGGCCGCCATCGTCGAAAGCTCGGCCGATGGCATCATTGGAAAAACACTCGATGGCGTAGTTACCAACTGGAACAAGGGGGCCGAGCACCTGTTTGGCTATACGGCCGAAGAGGCAGTGGGCCAGACACTGGCCCACCTGGTTGTTCCTGAGGCGCTTGTCGCTGAGGAGGCCGGGATCCTTGTGCGTATCAGGGCGGGGGAGCGTATCTCCAGCTTTGATACCCAACGCCATTGCAAGGACGGTCGGCTGATTGATGTCTCTGCCACTGTCTCACCCATTTATGGCGAGGGTGGTCGCGTCGTTGGAGCTTCCAAGACATTAAGGGATATCTCAGCGAAAAAAGCTGCGGAAGCCCGAATTCTCGAACTCAACTCCGGCCTGGAGCAGCAGGTTGCGCAGCGAACTTCTGAGTTGCGGCATCTCAATCTGCTGTTGGGCACGGTGCTGCGCTCGGCCACCGAGGTTTCGATCATTGCGACGGATCTAGATGGCGTTATCCGTGTGTTCAACAAAGGTGCCGAGCATTTGTTGGGTTATGACGCCGATGAGTTACTGGGAATAAACACTCCAGCGCTGATCCATGTGCCCGAGGAAGTCACTGCTCGTGGCGCAGAACTGAGCGAGGAGTACGCTCAGACGATCGACGGTTTCCATGTGTTTACCCATAAACCTGAACTTGAAGGCGCAGAAACACGTGAGTGGACTTACATACGTAAGGACGGCTCGCGGTTTCCTGTCACGCTGGTGGTCACCTCCATGCGCGATGACGATGGGAAATTGAGCGGCTACCTGGGCATCGCGGTAGACATCACCGAACGGAAAGCGGCAGAAAAGGAGCTGGCTGCGAGCCTGGAGACGACGCAGAATCAACGTAGTGAACTGATGGCGGTGCACGATCAGTTAGTGATGGCTGCTGAGGTAGCCGAACTGGGCATCTGGTCATGGACGTTGGCGGACAATAACTTGCAGTGGAATGACCGCATGTTCGAGTTCTACGGTCAGCCACTGACGTTGCGCAATACTGGTCTGAGTTATAAGCACTGGTACTCTCGCATTCACCGTGAGGATGCTGTGGCGGCGGCTGCAAAGCTGAATGCCGCCGTTGAGGGGAATGGTGTGTACGACACAGTTTTCCGTGTCGTTCACCCAGGCGGCCAGATCCGCTTCATACAGGCAGGCGCGCAGGTCGAACGCAGTCCCAACGGTACGCCCCTGCGCGTGACGGGTATCAATCGGGACATCACTGCCCAGCGCGAGCTGGAATCACATCTACTGTACGCCAAGGAACAGGCCGATACCGCGAGTGCGGCAAAATCGTCGTTCCTGGCCAACATGAGCCACGAAATACGCACGCCGATGAACGCCGTGCTGGGCATGTTGCAGTTGGTGCAGAACACTGACCTGAATGGTCGTCAACTCGACTATGTGACCAAAGCGCAGACCGCTGCGAAATCACTGCTGGGGTTGCTCAATGACATCCTTGATTACTCCAAAATTGAGGCCGGCAAGCTACAGCTGGATGTGCACCCGTTCGAACTCGAACCGCTCATGCGTGATCTCTCCGTTGTGCTGGCAGGTAATCAGGGCCAGAAAGAGGTCGAGGTCATGTTCGACCTGGACTCCAATCTACCCAACGACCTGATCGGCGATAGCCTGCGGCTGCAACAGGTGCTGATCAACCTGGCGGGTAATGCCCTCAAGTTCACCATGGAAGGCCAGATCGTGGTCAGCGTCGAGCAACTGATGCGCACGGAGAACACTGTGAGCTTGCGCATCGCCGTTGCTGATACCGGTATCGGTATCAGCCCGGAGCAACTTCAACGCATTTTTGAAGGATTCACTCAGGCCGAGGCTTCAACCACCCGCCGCTTTGGCGGTACCGGTCTGGGCTTGGTGATCTGTAAGCGGTTGGTCAGCTTGATGGGCGGTGAACTTCAGGTGGAGAGCCAGCAGGGTGTGGGAAGTCGCTTCTGGTTCGATATCACGCTGGATGTAGCGCCGAATTCGCTGCTGAAATCTGACAGCTTTGGAGTCGATGCGTTCATACGGATACTGATCGTCGACGACAACGCCATGGCGGGTGAATTGCTGTTGCGAACGGTTCATGCATTGGGGTGGAAGGCCGACCACGTGAGTGGCGGCACGAAAGCAGTGGAATGGGTGAAGAACGCCCAGGCGAGAGGCGAAACCTACGACGTGGTACTGATGGACTGGCGGATGTCCGATATGGATGGGCTGAGTGCTGCGCAATTGATCCGTCAGCAGGGCAACGGCGTACCTCCTCCAATGGTTATTATGATTACCGCTTACGGCCGTGAAGTGCTGGCCGACGCAAACGAGATGGGAGACGCTCCCTTCGTGGGGTTTCTCACCAAGCCTGTCACGCCTAAGCAGTTAGCCGACGCTGTTCAGCGAGCACTCAACGGCAAGGACCTTGCGCAGTCACTCCCGTCCAAGTCAACTGTTGACAGGCCGCAGCGCCTGGCCGGGCTGCGGCTATTGGTCGTGGAAGACAACATGCTTAATCGGCAGGTTGCCGATGAGTTACTGACAGGAGAAGGTGCTCAAGTGACGTTGGCTGAAGGCGGTCTGGAAGGTGTGAGCAGGGTGATGGCTGAGATGGTGCCCTTCGACGCGGTGTTGATGGATATCCAGATGCCGGATATTGATGGCTTGGAGGCGACCCGTCGCATTCGATCGGATCCACGTTTTGCAGCGCTGCCAATAGTGGCGATGACCGCAAATGCCTCCAATACCGACCGTGAGGCCTGTCTTGCTGCGGGGATGAATGAGCATGTCGGCAAGCCCATAGATCTGGAACAACTCGTCGCAACATTGCTTTTTCAAGCGGGCCGTGAGGATCGCCAGGCATCTCCAGCCCTGGGCCAAGCCAATACAGGAGAAGGCGTCATCGAGCCTCGTGAATCGATCATTAGCCGCTTTGGTGGTGACCTCGATTTGATCCGCAACGTGCTGCGTAACTTTGGTCCCGAGCTAGAAAAACAGCTTGTCCGGTTGCACGATCAGATCCAGCGGCAAGACGCATCGGGGGCAACTTTCGTGCTTCATACAATTAAAGGCAGTAGCGGGACCATGGGTGCCAAGGCGATGTCGCTGCTGGCTGGCGACCTGGAGCAAAAGCTGAAATCCGCAGATGCAGAGTCTGTAGCGAGCATCTTTGCTGACGCAACATGGTTTGACGAATTGAGCAGGCTACTGCAACAAAGCCTTGAGCAGATGAATGTCGACTTTGGTCAGAGCCCACGAGCAAAGATCAGTGCAGGCAAGGAAGCAATGGAGCCGACGCAATGGAAAGAGTCCCTTAAAGAGATTTTGCTATTGCTGGAGGCGGGTAACCTTCAAGCCATAGAGCTGGCAGACGCATTGGCGTCAAAAACGCCGCCATCCCTGCGCCCACAGTTCGACGAACTGGTTGTCCTGGTGCAGTCGCTCGACTTTTCCGCTGCGATGCCGGTTGGTCGTGACCTTTTGAGATCTGCCTGATGGAACAATCGATGGAAACCTGGTTGCCGCATTCCCATAACCGTCCAAGACTCCTCATCGTCGACGACCAACCGACTAATATCCGGGTACTCCATGAGCTGTTCCGCGAGGACTGTGATGTGTTCATGGCTACACGCGGTGAGCAGGCGATCACCCTATGTCGGACCCTGCTACCCGATCTGATTCTGCTGGACGTGGTCATGGAGGGCATGGACGGGCATGAAGTATGCCGTCGGCTCAAGGCTGATCCCGCGACTCAAGGCATCCCTATCATCTTCATTACCGCACAGCAGCAGGAATCAGATGAGGTGCTAGGTCTGGAGCTAGGCGCGGTGGACTTCATCAGTAAACCGATCAATCCCACCATTGTCAGAGCACGTGTGCGAACACATCTGACCCTGAAGCTACAGAACGATCTGCTGCGCTCCATGGCGTTGATGGATGGCCTTACGGGAGTGGCCAATCGACGCAAATTCGATGAGGACATATTGGCGGATTGGCGCCAGTGCTTTCGAGAGCAAAAGCCGCTGTCGCTCATTTTAGTGGATGTCGACTATTTCAAGCGCTACAACGACCGATACGGGCATCTGGCTGGTGATGGCTGTCTGAAATCCGTTGCTCAGGCGTTATCTGAAACGGTTAGACGGCCCTATGACCTGGTCGCTCGGTATGGTGGCGAAGAGTTTGCCTGCGTTCTGCCCAATACAGGTCTTTGCGGAGCAGTCGAACTTGCAGAAAAAATGCAACGGAATATCCGGGCGCTGGGTATCGAGCATTCTGCTTCCGATGTAGCTCGTGTGGTGACTCTTTCTCTAGGCGTTGCAACATTGACGCCCACTGACAACCATGAATTCCAGGCGTTGATAGAAGCAGCAGACAAGCAACTTTACGAGGCGAAAAAAACTGGCAGGGCCAGGGTCTGTTCATCCTTTAGCGATGAATATCTTTAATTCTGCTTCTGTGAATAGCTCGGTTCCAAACCCTTGTCGAAGAATGCCTTGGTCGCGTCATGTGTTCCAAGGCAAGCGACTCGCAGGTGTGACAGATGCTAATCGACCAGTCTTCGGCCTTGCGAGCCAAGGTTGCTCTGAGCCCATCCAGCGCCCGGATACTGGGAGCACCAGCCATGCTGATAGAATTGGGCAGATTTCACAAAGCGCCCCTCTGGGACAGAGCATGATTAAAGAATTGACGGAAGAAGAGATGCGCCGAGCGCTGTTCGGTTACGCAGAGGTACCTACGCCGGTTAACATGCCCGGTGTGCAAGAAGTCCATCCGGCCGGCATGACCGTGCCGCCAGCAAAGGCTGCGACAAAAAAGGGGGGTTCGAAAGCCTTCACGCCGAGGCTAAGGGTCACCCTCCGGGTAGGAAATGAATTCGAAGGTGAAACTTACGAGATAATCCATGACGCCGATACGCTGAGCACCCTCCTGGCAGAGCAACAGGCTACCAAGGCTGCGAGGAAAAAGTTCAGGTATGTGGAAGTGATATCGGTCAAGTCGATGTAACAGCAATTTCACTTAGCTCGCGCCAAGACTTTGAACCGTCCTGGCAACGCACAGCTTCGCCAAAGCATATGTCGGGCCTGTCACATCGAACGGAGCTTCCAAGAACAGGCCACTGTCGACCCATAGCGGTCGGTGGCGCCAGGCAATAAATGGCCGCAAGCAGACGTTCATCGCCGCATCACTCAGGAAAATGCAGCTTCTACAAATGCCTCTAACGCCTTGTCTTCCAGGATTTCGATAGAGAAGTGCCCGAAGCGCTTGGGCAACCAGATAATGCGTGTCCCGGACGGGGATTGCAGGTTCGCGCGGGCCAATGGCTTTCCGTTTTCGTCTTCTGGCTGAACACCGGTGTCCATCAGTTCGTCGTAGGCCTTCTCGATGTCCGGCGTCGAATAGCAGTGGCGATAAATCATCCCTTCTCCCGAGGAGTCTAATAGCTCCCTCAGGTTCCCCGCCAATGGCTGTACCAACATGAAGCGCTCTTGACCGATCAGCGCAATCGCGTAGCGCACGTGCAGACCACCTCGTTCCCAGACGAGCGTTTTGGAGATCCTGGCATTAAGTATCTGTGCGTAGTAAGCACAGGCTTCGTCGAGATTATTGACCAGTACATCTACGTGACTGAACTTCAGATCCATTGCAGCCTTCCTGTTGAACTGACATCCATGTTAAGCCCGACACGCTCAGAATTCGATGGATTTCATGAAGCTATATTGTTGATGTAGAAGTGCGCCAATCCGGCGATAAACCAGCGTTCAAACTGAGGTAGCCGAGGGACTGTCCATCGCTGGAGGCGAATCAAAGTGACTGTCCGCTCCTGGCCGATAGCACTCTGTCGTCAGCAGTTATTTATGGCCATCAGCCTTTCCTGTGAGCCGCGAGGTGCGAAAGAAAAGTAACCTTCGCAGGACCTCACGGCTGACCTCGGTTGTTTCAGAAACGGCGCTGAATAAGCTTCTCTAACAGCAATGAGGTCGGGGGCACAGTGCACCGGCATTCATCAGTCAGAAACGAGCGTGGCGTCATCCCGTAGTTGTTGGGTGTCAGTGGCCGTCTGCCGACCCACCTTGAACCATGCGGCGTACAACGCAGGGACGAAGAAAATCGTCAGCAGTGTCGCCACGGTGAGACCGCCCATGATCGCGATCGCCATTGGCCCCCAGAACACACTGCGCGTCAGCGGGATCATTGCAAGCACGGTGGCCAGCGCCGTCAGCATCACCGGACGGGCCCGGTGAATGGCCGCGTCCAGCACAGCATTCCACGGGTCGCGCCCTTCGGCGATTTCGATCTGCACTTGATCGATCAGGATCACTGCGTTGCGCATGATCATGCCACCCAGAGCGATGATGCCCAGGATCGCAACGAAGCCCAGCGGCGACTGGAACACCAGCAGCGCCGGCACCACACCGATCAGCCCCAGCGGTGCGGTCAGCACGACCATCCACATGCGGGAGAAGTTCTGCAGTTGCAGCATGAGCAGCAGCAGGATGGTGATCAGCATCAGCGGGGCCACCGCGATCAGCGCCTTGTTGGCCTTGTCACTTTCCTCAACGGCTCCACCCGTGTCGATGCGGTAGCCCGATGGCAGCTTCGCTTCGATGTCCTTGAGCAACGGCTGGATCTCCTGAGTCACCGATACACCTTGTTCGCCATCCTTCACGTCGGCACGCACCGTGATTGCCATATCGCGGTTGCGGCGCCAAAGCACTGGCTCTTCCAGTTCAGAGCGCACTTGGGCGACTTGCGACAGCGGCACCACCGTGCCCTGGCGCGTGTAGAGGTTGATGTCTTTCAGTGTGTCGAGGCTCAGGCGCTCAGCGGGCACGGCACGGGCGACGATGTCGATCAGGTCCTCGTGCTCACGCAGCTGCGACAAGGTTGCGCCGTTCATCACAGTCTGGGTCGCCAGCGACACGTCGGCCGGCGTGAGGCCAAGCGCGCTCGCCTTGTCCTGATCAAGTTCCACCTTTAACGTGCGCACCGGGTCGTTCCAGTCGAGCTGGAGGTCGCGCACCTTCGGGTTGGACGCAATCACGTTCTCCACCTCGCGAGCGATCTGGCGCACCTTCTGGGTATCAGGCCCGACGACGCGGAACTGCACCGGGTAGCCGACAGGTGGCCCCAACTCGAGCCGGGTCACGCGCACCCACGCCTGCGGGAATTGTTGGTCAGCCGAGGCCACCAGCCGCGCACGTACCCGCTCGCGTGCTTCCAGGTCCTTGGTCATGACAACGAACTGTGCAAATCCCGGATTGGGCAGCTCGGGGTTGAGCGAGAGATAGAAACGCGGTGCGCCGGCGCCGGTGTAGGCGGTATAGAAACGCACGTCCTCGTCCTTCGCCAGGATCTCCTCCATGTGCTTGACCTGCTCGGTCGTCGCGGCGAACGAGGAGCCTTCCTTGACGCGCAGGTCAATGACCAGTTCAGGGCGCGAACTGTTGGGGAAGAATTGCTGCGGCACCAGCTTGATACAGGCCAGAGCAAGCGCCAGAGCGCCAACCGTCGCACCGATGACCACCCAGCGGCGCTCGATGGCGGCGTCTATCAGGCGGCGGAGGCTGCGGTAGAACTTGGTGTCGTGCGGATCAGCGTGCTGGTGCGTGCCCAAGTCGTTGGGCAGCATCTTGACCGCCAGGTACGGCGTGAAGATGCCGGAACAGATCCACGAGAACAGCACTGCGGCGCCGACGATCCAGAAAATGCCACCCGCGTACTCGCCGGTGGTGGACTTTGAGAGGCCGATCGGCAGGAAGCCCACGACCGTGATGAGTGCGCCGGTCAGGCGCGGCATGGCGGTGGACTGATAGGAGAAGGCGGCCGCCTTCACGCGGTCCATGCCGGTTTCCATTTTCGCCACCATCATCTCGATGGCGATGATGGCGTCATCCACCAGCAGTCCCAACGCGATGATCAGTGAGCCGAGCGAGATTCGTTCGAGGTTCCAGCCCATCGCCAACATCACCAGCGCCACGCCGCCCAGCACCAGCGGCACCGTGGCCGCGACCACGAGGCCTGCCCGCCAGCCCAGGCTGGCCAGGCTCACCGCGATCACGATGATCAACGCCTCGGCCAGTGCGCGCCCGAAGTCCAGGATTGCATCCCTCACCGTGGTGGGCTGGTCGGCCACGAGTTCAAGTTCCACGCCATGTGGGAGCTCCGACTGGATCTTGGCGACGGCCGTGTCCATCGCCTTGCCAAGGTCCACGATGTTGCCGTCGCTGGTCATCGTGATGCCGAGCATCAGCACGGGCTCGCCGTTGTGGCGGACCGTGTAGGTGGGCGGATCCTCGAAGCCCCGTGTAACGGTCGCAATGTCGCCGAGTTTGATCTGCCGGCCGCCCGCGGCGATGGGCACGTTGCGGATAGCCGCTTCGCTGGCGAACTGGCCGCTCACGCGCACCATGACGCGGTCGCCGCGGGTGTCGATCTGGCCTGCGGGCACCATGGCGTTCTGGCTCTTGAGGCTTTCGGCAATGGCCAGTGGTGTGATGCCCAGCGCGGCCAGGCGCTCGTGCGAGAACTCGACGTAGACACGCTCGGCCTGCTTGCCGATGAGATCGATCTTCTTGACCATCGGCACCTTCAGCATCTGGCGCTTGATGTCCTCGGCCGCGTGCGACAGGTCGGCGTGACCGACGCCGTCGCCCTTGATGGCGTACATCAGGCCATACACGTCGCCGTACTCGTCGTTCAGGATCGGGCCGATCACGCCGTCAGGCATCTCGAGGCTCAGGTCGTTGAGTTTCTTGCGCGCCTGGTACCAGGCTTCGCGCTGGTCAGCCTTGGAAGTGCCGCCGCGCACGGTGAGCGTCATGCCTGCATAGCCTTGCCGCGCGTAGGTGACCACCTTCTCGAAGTTGTCGATCTGCTCGAATTTCTTCTCCATGCGGTTGAGGACCTGGTCCTGCAACTGCTGGGCAGTGGCGCCCGGCCAGATGACCATGGCGGTCATGGATGGCACGGAAAAGTTCGGATCCTCGAGCTGGCCGAGCCGGGTGAAGCTGAAGGCGCCAGCCACCGCGACAATGAGGAGCATGAACAGAACGATGGCGCGATGGCGCAGCGCCCAGTCGGTGAGGTTGAAGTTGTTCATCGGGCGGCCTGCTGCGTGATATTGGCGTCAACGATCGCCGCACCGGGGAGCGCGACCTTCAGTCCGGACGTCATCTTCTGGACGCCGGCGGTGACGACCAATACGCCAGCCTGCGGCCCGGAGACGAGCACCTCGTCGTTGCGATAGCCCCACACCGCCACAGGCTCCAGATCGACGATACCTACCGGATCCTTGCCCGTGGGCGTGACCACCCACAGCGCCGGCTGACCGCCGCTCTGCGTCAATGCAGTGGCTGGCACTGCCGCCACAGAGACACTTGTCATGACTCGCTCGGCCATCACCGTGGCGGTGGCGCCCAGCGGCAATGCCTGGATCGGCTTGAGCCGCGCGCGATAGGTGCGCGTCTGCGCTGCAGCCTGCGGCGATAGCTCGCGCAGCGTGACATCGAAGACCTCGCTCGGCGCACTGGCCAGCGACGCCTTGAAACGCGCGTCCTTGAAGACGGCCAGTTGATCCTCGGGCACGTCGATGACGATCTCGGATTCATCCGGATTCGCGATCGAGACAACCGGTTGACCCTCGGGCACGACCTGCCCGGCCTCAAAGCGCACAGCCGTGACGACGCCGCTACGCGAGGCGCGCAACACGGTGTACTTGAGACGGTTGCGTGCGAGTTCGAGCTTTCGCGCCTCGGCCTCGGCGGTCGCATGCGCGGTTTGGGCATTGGTATGCGCGCGCTCGGCGTCGGCCGCACTGACCGAGCCGTCAGCCTTCAGCGCGGTCAGGCGCTGGTGGTCCGAGTCGGCTTGGCGCGTCTGCTCGACGGCAACCGACCACTGTTGTCGCGATGCTTCCTCAGCGAGGCGGTAGTCACTGTCATCCAGCACAGCCAGGATGTCGCCTTCACGCACAAACTGGCCTACATCGACCTTGCGCTGGGCTATCTTGCCGCCCACGCGGAAGGCCTGCTCGACTTCATGGCGCGACTGTACGGTGCCCACATAGCGACTGATGTCGCGGGCATTGTCGTAGCTGATTGCAGCGGTGCGCACCGGTCGTGGTGCCTGCACGGTGGGCTGGTCGGGGCTACACGCGGACAGCATGACGGCAACGGCCAAGGCGCCGGCCGCAGTAAGGGAATTCTTCAAGACGGTTCCTCTTTGGAAAACGAGAGATTCTTAGGAAAGTGGTGGCCGGTCGGCTTTGGCGGATGCGGTTGGGTTGGAGGGTTGTTCGAACACCTGCCAGCCCCCGCCCAGTGCCTTGTAGAGCTGCACGCTATCGAGCAGCAAGCGGGTGTTGCTTTCGTTGGAATTCAGGCGTGCCGCCAGGCGCGCCCGCTGCGAATCCAGCAGAGGCAACAGGTCAATCTGCCCGCGGTTATAGAGCGACTGGGCGCGACTTTGAGCCAACTCTGCGGAAGCGGCGGCCAATTGCAGCGACCCCGAGCGGCGGCGTTCCTGCGCAAGCGTGACAAGGGCGTTTTCCACATCCTCGAGCGCCCGTACGATCCCGTCCTCGGCGCGTAGCAGCGCCTCTTGTTGAGCACTTTCGGCCGCTTCGTTGATCGCTTGCGTGCGCCCGGCATTGAAGAGCGGCATAGCCAGCAGGCCTGCGACGTTGGTGAAGCGCGCAGCGCCGAGATCGGCACCGTTCAGGTTGAGGCCCTGGCGGCCGAAGGACGCGCCGAGGAAGAGTTGCGGGAACCACTCAGCTTTCGCTTGCTGGCGGCGTGCATTGGCTGCATCGAGCTGCGCCATCATCGCCAGCACGTCAGGTCGGCGTTGCAGCAGCTCGGCGGGCTGGCCCGGCTTGGCCTCGGGCACCACTGTCACATCGCTAATCGAAGTCTGGATGTTCGCGGTATTGAAGGACTGGTCGGCAATCAGCACCGCGATACGATGGCGCGACACAGCCACCTGCGTTTCCAGCGGCGGAATCTGCGCCCGCGCCGACAAGGCGTCGGTCTGCGCACGTTCGACGTCGAAGGCGGATGCCAGCCCCACCTGCTGGCGAGCGGAAACCAGACGCAGTGTCTCGTCCTGCATCGCTGAGATGGCGCGCAGCGTCGCGACCTGGCGTTGCGCGCCGACCAGTGTGAAGTAGTTGCTGACGACGTCGCTCATCACCAGCAGGCGTACGCCGCGCATGCTGTGCTCCGCGGCCAGCGCATCGGCGTCGGCCGCCGCTGCGCCGGCGCGCAGGCGGCCGCTCAGGTCGAGCTCCCACGAGACGTCCAGGCCCGCACTGGTGGTCTTGGTATCCGGATAACCCTGTTTCGTGGCCGAGCTGTAGCCGCTGCTGCGATCACTGCCGGAGGCGGATGCGCCGACACTCGGGAACAGCCATGAACGGCTGACCGTTTCGCCGGCACGCGCGGCGCGCAGGCGCTCGGCGGCAATCTTGACGTCGCGATTCTCGCGCGCTGCCCGGCGCACCAGATCCGTCAGCACGGGGTCGTGGTAGACCTCCCACCATGCCGCCTCGGGTTCCATTTCGGAGGCCGTGCTCGTGGAGAAGTTGCTCGGCAGTTCTACCGACGGCGTGAGCACCTCCGTGGAGCAACCGTTCAAGACCAGGGCAACAGACGCGGCGAGCGCTGCCCCCATGACGACGCTGACCACGCGTTCGGCATATTGCAGGGGCGTCTGCCCGTTGCGGGTCAACAGATGGGAAGTTGGAAGTCGCGACATCGGATTGGACTCGTGAAGATTCGAGGTGGCATCAGCGTAGGGCTCGGTGTGCGCGAAGTCGTCAGCGAAGGGTCGCCGTTCGGTCGCCATATCGAGCGCTCGTTCGTGGTGGAGGCGTCACTCGTCGCCGGCATCGGCCATGTGCCCGCCGGCTGCCAGCGCGAGGTCCGAGGCAATCGACTCCAGCAGTTCTTCGGCGGAGGAAAACTCGCGTTGTCGTCCGGTGACCAGGTTTTCGAGGCGGCCCATCAGGGCCCCCGGCGCGGCGTCGCTACGCAGCTTCACTACGTACGAGCGGCGGCTCGGGTATTTGGATTCAGGGTTCAGGATCATCGCGGACCAGGGGGCAAGAGAGTTCGACGACAGCGTAAGCGTCCCCCTGGGGCGAGTCGTAAGCGAAAGGTCAGACTTCGGTCGGGACAGTAATCCTTACCGCAGAGAAATCGCGCCGCTTCACGCCGGCTTGGCAGCGAGAATCAGCGAGCGCGCACGTTTCGCCAGCTCGGTTCCGTCAGTTTCCGGCGACTGGTCAACCAGCGTGGCCAATGCCTGTTGGTCCTCGGCCGTAGCGTCAGGGTGCTCGCACAGTTCGACCAGCGCTTGCAGCTCCAGCCACGGTGCTTCCTGGGCGCGAGCCTCTTCAACCGCGCGCCGCACCGCAGCGATGCCGGCGTCGGGCTGACCCTGTGCTCGCGAGATCGCTGCCTCCAGCAGCAATAGCTGCGGCAGGTAGACGCGCTCGCCCAGTTCCGCGCCCACCCGAAATGCTTCCTGCAGCTCGACTTGCGCTGCGTTGCAATCACCTGCGAGCAGCAGCGCTTCGGTGGCGTAGCCGAGCACCTCGCTGGCACCGGAGCGCATTCCAAGCCCGGTGTGTTCTTCATAGGCCTCGCGGATGCGACGGTAGCCGTCGCGCGGTGCACCGTTGCGCGCGTCGGCCCAGCCACGCCACCAGCGACAAGCCGTTCGCCCCAGTGCGAGCGAATACTCATCGACCAACTTCTGCATGTCGTCAGCCAGCGCGGCTACACGCACGTGGTTTCCCATCCGCACCTCGATCAACACCTCCTGCCAGGCGGCGACCAGCCAGGTCATGGGTTGGCGCAACGCCTGCGCGCGTACCCGCGCCTGCTGCCTGTGGACTCGGGCTTGCTCAACCAGACCAGAACGCACGAGTTCTATAGCCAGCATGCCGTGCAGCATGACCTGAGGATCAGCCGCAAAAACCTCGTTCGTCCCGATGTCCAGCGGTTCGGCGATCGCGAGGGCGCGTTCCAGCCAGCGGCGAGTCGTTTTCGTGCGTCCCTGGAGGTGATGCACCTCGCCCTGGACGATGCACGCCGCCAGCATGAGCTCTTGATCATTTGCCTCGCAGGAGAGGGCTTCGGCACGCTCAGCCACTTCGAGCGCCAACGCATAGTCGCCGCGCAGACCAAGCAGATAGCCGAACCCGTGCAGCAGACGACCGCGCATGGGGTGTTCGGGGACATCCGCCAACAGCCTGTATGCACGTTCGAAGGCGCTTTTTGCTTCGCTGCCGACACCGAACATGTGGAAAGCCGAAACTCCTTGCAGCGTGGCCAGGGTGATTTCGAGCGCATTGCGCTCCGTCCCTTCGGGAGCCTGCATCAACAGGACCAAGGCACGCTCAGTGAGGCCGATGCACAAGTCCGGGCTGAAGTGCAGTAGTGCGGCTTCCGCGGCCTCGGCGTAATAACGCAGCGCAATCATCGGCTGCCGAGCCCGGTCGAAGTGCATTGCCAGCTCCGAGGCAGCAACCGGCACGCCGGTCGTGCGCTCGCGTTCGAGGGCAGCGCCGACCTGGCGATGGAGTTGGGTGCGCAATGAGCGCGGCGTGCGGTCGTACAGCACTTGGCGGAAGAGAGCATGTCGGAAGGAGTGGGGTGGCTCTAGCGTCTCCTCAACTTCTGTGGCCCGCGATCGTATGAGCCATACCTGCTCGCGTATCAGGTCTTCACAGGCGTGGGCCACCGAAGCGAGGTCTCGCTCGAGGGCCAGTGAAACCGTCTCGATTCGGAATTCAACTCCGCATACCGCTGCGGCCGAGAGGAGGGTACGTTGCTCCGGACCCAGCCTGGCGATGTAGTGATCAATGATGGCTGCGAGGTTTTCGGGAACCGCCAGATCCGCAAGCCTTGCTTCGATGGTGGCTTTGTCGTCCTTTGGGTCCATCACTTCACTGGTGATTGACGACACGAACAACGGCACACCGTCAGTGCGCTCGTGCAGGGCGCGCACGAAGGTTTCATCGCGTGCCAGCGAGGTCGAACGCAACGCAATATAGGCAGCGACCTCGGTTTCCGAGAACGGGTCGAGCACCACTTCCTCGCACAGACGTTGCAGGCGCAGTTCGTGGCGCAAGGAGCTGAGGGGATGATCGAGCGCAACCACCTCGGCGAGGCGGAAGCTCGACAGCCACATCAGCCGCGTACGGCCACGTCGCCGTGCCACATAGTTGATGAGCTGGACCGTCGCCCGATCGCTCCAGTGCAGGTCTTCGGTCACCAGCATCAGCGGGCGCTGCTCCGTGTAGCGGTCCAGCAATTCGCCCATTTCCCGGAGCATGCGGTCCGGGCCGACACCGGCAAGCTCGCGCCTCAATGCGTCTTTCTCCTGCGTGGTACTCAGCCACGGGAGTTGCAGCAGCCAGGTCGGTGCCACGGCGCGCATCAGGGCCGGCAGGGTAGGGTCGTTGCGGCACAGATCGGCTAAGGCCTCCAGCACCGGTAGATACGGCTCGCCGGCGCCGTAGTGCTCCACGCAATGGCCGCGTGCGCAGGCGATGTCGCCAAGGCCAGTGAGGAAATGTTCGATCAACGTGGTCTTGCCGATCCCCGGCTCGCCGGCGAGCCAAACCAAGGCGCGCTGGCCGCCATTCGCCCGCTCCCAGGCCCTTTGCAACCTCGCGACCTCGTCAGTGCGACCGATGAATGACGGTGACGAAGGTGTGCCGGCCGCTGTAACCGTCGCGGATGCAGGCGGCGGCAAAAGTGCGGAGGAGGGTGGGGCGATGAAGCGATAGCCGCGCCGCGACACCGTCTCAATGAAACGAGGATGCCTGGGGTCGTCGCCCAGCACCTTGCGCAGATCGCTGATGGCCGTTTTCAGGACCGAATCGCTGACGAACCGATGCCCCCACACGGCATCAAGCAAGGCATCCTTGGTCACCAGCGACCCTGGCTGGCGTGCCAGCACGCATAACAACGTGAAAGGCGTTGGTGCCACTGCAACGGTTTCCCCATTACGCAACAAGCAGGCGTTGGACTCGTCGAGCTCGAATTCGAAGAAGCAGAGCAAGACTGGATCTGGGTGGGGCTGCGGACGTGCCACGGTTGATTCCTAAAGACTAAAACAGGGTTGTGCGCCGCGAAGCTTCACAGGGGGTTCGATGCTGAAAACCGGTGTGCCCGACTTCCCAGTCGACCAGCCATTTGAATCAACGGCTCTCCAGCCTCGGCAGTCTTGAGCCATTACTCCAATGACAACGCTGATCGGCGCTGAAGCCAAGCGTCGCCGGTCGGAAACTGGCACACGCGCAAACTCGGTTCACGCCGCGCAATTCGGCTCGCCCCTTGGCCCTATCGCGGCTTGAGCATGATCCCAAAAATTAATGACAAAAACATCAATATTGAAATATCTCTCAATATTGAATACCTTGACCTTGCCTGACGATGAGACCTCGCGTCTCACGACTTCAATCACAACAAGGGCCCGAGATGAACAACAACAAGAAAGTTTGCGAATTGCCTCCCGCCGCCGTCGACGTGCTGGTTATCGGTTATGGTCCGGTAGGTGCGACCATCGCTGCGCTTCTGGGCCGCTATGGGGTCACGACCCTGGTACTGGACAAGGTCCATGACGTCGTACTGATGCCGCGTGCCATTGCTCTGGACAACGAGGCGCTGCGCATCCTGCAACAGGCCGGTTTGTCGGAAGACGCTTTCGAGAAGATCGTTATCCCTGAAGTGAAGATGCACTCCCCGGTACTCGGGCAGTTCGGTCGAGCCAATACCGAGGGGTGCGTCGACGGCCATCCGAAACTCGTGACGTTCTATCAACCCGACCTCGAGCACGCGATGCGCGGCCAGGTTTCCCGGCTAAAAACCGTCACCAGCCTGGGTGGCTTCGAGCTGGAGAGCCTGGTTGAAGTGTCAGATTGCGTCTTCGCTACCGTACGGGATGAGAATGGGCAGTCGCATTCCGTTCGCGCCCAGTACCTGATTGGAGCGGATGGCGCTAGCTCCAGGGTCAGAGGGCTGATTGGCCAGGAATTCGAAGGGCAGACCTACGCGGAGGATTGGCTGATTGTCGATGTCAAGAACCGGCATAAGTCAGCGATTGATCACGTTGAGTTTCTCTGTAATCCGCGCCGCCCGACGCCGCACATGCCGGCACCCGGCGGCAGGGAACGTTGGGAGTTCATGCTGCAACCCGGCGAGTCCCGGGAAGAGCTGGAAAGCCCGGAAAGCATAGCCCGGCTGATCGCGCCATGGATCAACCCGCAGGAGCTGGAAATCGAGCGCAAGGCGGTGTATCGATTCCACGCGCGGTGCTGCAACAGATTCAGCAAGGGGCGTGTCTTTCTCGCCGGCGACGCAGCGCACATTACACCTCCTTTTGTCGGGCAAGGCCTCGTTGCGGGACTTCGAGATGGCTCCAACCTTGCCTGGAAACTGGCCTGGGTCCTTCGCGGCCATGCCACGCCTGCGATACTCGATACCTATGACGTAGAGCGCCGCCCCCATGCCCGGGCAATGATCAATCTGGCGAAACTCATGGGCCGCCTGGTGATGCCCAAGAACAAGATCGCCGCTTTCTTTGTCCACGGTCTGATGCGCACGCTGGCGTTGACACCCACGACCAGGAGGTACTTCGAACAGTTGGACATCAAGCCGAAGAACACCTTCAAACACGGCCTGTTCGTGCAGCATCGGCGGGGCGACAAACTGGTACGTGGCAGCCTGTTTCCCCAGGCCTGGACCCGCAACCTGCAAAAGCAGATCAAACTGAGCGACGATGCGCTTGGAGATAGCCTGACCCTGGTTGGATTCGGTGTGGACCCGTTGTCACTGCTAACCCCTGATCAGATCGTTTCCTGGGAAAAAATGGGCGGCCACTTTTTAGAGATCAGAGCACGCGGTCAACGTTCCGGTGGCAGCTGTGACTTCATCGAAGACATGAACCATGAGATCCTGCCGCTGGCTGCCAAGGGAACGCTCGTCGCGGTTCGCCCCGACCGTATCATCATGCATCACGCCCCTGGCTCAGAGGCCGGCAGCCTTCTTCGAGACTGCAGGAACCTGCTGGCTAGCGAAGGCGCCACTCTGGACAGCGTTTCCATTACCATCAACGAGCCCATTAGATTACGAGCTTGATCATGCATTCCCCCACACTTCCTTTAGAAGCTGATGCGCCAGAACCTCTCACGAGAGGTCACAAGAAGCGTGAGCGCACCCGTCGCGGCCTGGTGGACGCGGCATTGCGCCTTATCGCACGCAAGGAAGTGGGGGAGATTGCACTGCTTGAGGTGGCTGCGGAAGCCGCAGTATCCAATGGCACCATCTACAACTATTTTCGAACTCGCGACGAAGTGCTGGAGGCGGTTGGCATCGCCATGGCCGCCGAGTTCTCCGATGCCATTTCCGCCATGAGCAGGGACGTGCACTGCGGCGCACAGCGGCTTTCGATCGGCGTGCGCATGTTTGTGTGCCGGGCCGCGGCCGATCACCAGTGGGCGAATGCGCTGCTGCGCATTATCCATTTCGACCAGGCAATGCGCTCGCGTCTGGCTGACCATGTACTGGGCGATCTGCGTGAGGGGCTGCGTGCGGGCACTTTTGCTTATGGGGACGAAGGGGTCGCCCTGGACATCGTCCTGTCGTGCACAACGGGAGCAATGCGCTCCGTCGTCGAAGGGCGTGCAATAGCGGAGCACGATCTGCGGGTCGCCGAAATGATTCTCCTGGCTCTGGGCGTCACACCTGCCAGAGCCAGGAAAATCGCGGGCAAGCCGCTACCGGCCTGATCCTCTACCTGGCTTGATCAATCCATTGCCGATAGCTCTTCGCCTGGCGACGAGCCTTCAGTTGATTGCCGATCAATGCCATGAGTGGCGACGTCCCGGGTTTTGTCCGTTTCCCTTGACTCAACAAGCCGAGCTGCTTCTTGACCACCGATGCCACTGCAAGCGACGCCAGCGCTTTGTTCTTCCAGCGGACGACGATGGGCTCCACTTTGATGTCCCGACCTGCCATCCACTGTTTCGGCAGAGTTGGCTCGATTGCTAAAGCAGTGGCAAGTCCGACCATCGACACCGAGCCGCTCACCACTCGCTCCGCGACCTCCTTTCTACGCACGCCGCCGGTGACCATCAGCGGCATGCGTGCTATTCCTCCTATTTTTTCTGCGAACTCGAGAAAGTAGGCTTCTCGAGCCAGGCTGCTGCCATCGCGGGTCTGTCCCTGCATGGCTGGGCTTTCATAGCTGCCACCCGACAACTCGACCAGGTCGACCGCCTTGGCGTTAAGCATTTCCACTACGCGAGCCGCATCCGCGGCATCGAACCCGCCACGCTGAAAGTCCGCGGAGTTGAGCTTTACGGCGACGCAAAAGATCGGTGCCACTCGCTGACGTATTGCGTCGATGGTTTGCAGGAGAATTTGCGCACGATTTTCCAGGCTGCCGCCCCAGCGGTCGTCACGCCGATTGGTCAAGGGCGACAGGAATTGGCTGAACAGATAGCCATGCGCCGCATGAATCTCCACACCCGTAAATCCGGCGCGCTCAGCCAGCACCGCCGCGTGGGTATAGCGCTCAATCAGTTCCTCGATCTCCTGTTCATCCAAAGCTCTGGGCGGCACAAAAGCTTTTGAAAGTCCGGGGATATCGACCGCAATGGCGGAGGGGCCTCTTGCCGGCTGTCCCATTGAAGCCAGTAGCTGACGTCCGGGATGATTAATCTGCATCCAGGCTTGGGCCCCGCGACTGCGGCAAGCTTCGGCCCATAACCGGAAATTGCGCAGATTCCGATCATCCTCAAGCACTACGCCAGCGGGTCCGGTCAAGGCGTGACGGTCGACCATGACGTTGCCAGTGATGATCAGACCGGCACCACCCTCCGCCCAACGCTGGTAGAGCTTAACCAGCGCTTCGCCAGGAGCGTGTTCCTCATTGGCAAGGTTCTCCTCCATGGCAGCCTTGGCGATTCGGTTCGGAATCACCGTACCGTTGGGTAATCGAAGCGGTTTGAAGAGATTTGAGCCGGTCATGTTGTGTCCTGGTTTTCATCGATGGGCAGAGCCAGGTGCTTGCCGAGAAGACGAACCTGAGTCATGACATAATTGAACACTCGTGTTCAATTATGTCAATGTGCAGGGCTGTTATTGATCCGGCGACATCGATTATGGCATCCAAATTATTAGGTTGTGCGCCGGTTTTTCAGACAAAAAATCCAACATGCTTAAAAATATGGTTGACGCAGAATGAACACGAGTGTTCAATCGCTCCATAAGGTAATCCTGGAGAGAGAACCGTGGAATCCCTGAATCCAACACAGCGCCGCATCCATCAAGCTGCCTTTCGCCTGTTTGCCGAGAGAGGCACCTCACAAGTGAACATCCTGGACCTCGCACAAGAGGCAGGCGTGGCGCGCGGAACGGTCTATAGCAACATCGACAGCATGGAAAGCCTGTTCGAGGCGGTCGCCAGCCATCTCGCGAGGGAGATGCATGAGCGCGTCAACAAGAGCTTCAATTCCCTCTCGGATCCCGCTCATCGCTTGGCCAATGGCATTCGATTCTTCATTCGCCGAGCGCACGAAGACTCCCAGTGGGGCGCGTTCATCCATAAATTCGCCATGAGCAATTCGGCGTTGCGCGAAATGTTCAGCAGCCAAGCGACGCAGGATCTTCTGAGCGGGCTTACCACTGGGCGCTACACGTTTGCGCAGGAGCAATTGCTCTCGGTACTGACGTTGATATCGAGCAGCGTGCTTGGCTCGATTTTCCTGGTACTGGAGGGGCACCGAACTTGGCGCGAGTCGGGCTCTGATACCGCCGAACTGGTACTGCGGGCATTGGGTGTGCCGTCAGAGGAGGCTCGTGCGTTGGCGACCCAAGAGTTGCCGGCACTTCCATCTCTCGACTGAGCTCGTAATTGATTTGACTGAATAAACCCCTGAGTTTTCAGGGGTTCGGGACAGCTTTGCTCTAAAAACCCGGAAAACAAGAACAATGAACAACAAAAACGAATTGCACCGGTTGGCGACACCACACCCCGCGCGGCATCCGCAGCCGACGGTAAAGGCCCAGGATCTGACTCACCTGATTTTCCAACGGCCGGACTTGAATGAGGCGGCGCGTTTCCTGACTGACTTCGGTCTGACGGTAAATCGGCAGGAGGCCGATACGCTCTATATGCGGGCCACCGACGCCACTGCATATTGTTACCGTGTCCAACGGGCCGAACATGCACGTTTTATCGGGTTCGGACTTGCCGTGCAGTCCCTGGAAGATCTGGAAAAGCTCACTCGAATCCCGGGTGCCTCATCGGTCGAGAAATCGGAACATCCTGGTAAAGGGTATTACGTCAGACTGACGGATCCTTCCGGTTTCATTGTGGAAGCCGTCTGCGACCAGACACCAGGCAAGGCGCTGGCACATAGAGCTCCTCTCAACTGGAATCTGGCGCACGAGCAACCCCGAATCAACGCCACGCAGCGCCCGCCGATCGCTCCCCCTGAGGTCCTCAAGCTTGGCCACATCGTCATTGAAGTGGCTGACTATCAGGCGACCTGTGCCTGGTACACCCAGCATTTCGGGTTTATTCCCAGCGATGTGCAGGTACTCCCCGACGGCACCCCCATCGTCGCTTTCATGCGCCTTGATCTCGGTGACAGGCCGGCAGATCACCATACGCTCGCGATTGCGCAAGGGTTCATGGCCACCTACAGCCATAGCGCCTATGAAGTCGTCGATGCAGACGCCGTCGGTATGGGGCAGCGCGTCTTGCGCGAGCGCGGTTGGGAGCACTCATGGGGCATCGGCCGGCACATTCTGGGCAGTCAGATTTTCGATTACTGGCAAGACCCATGGGGCGACAAGCACGAGCATTACTGCGACGGGGATATTTTCACCGCCACTCGGCCTACAGGCATTCATCCGGTGAGTCCCGAGGCAATGGCGCAGTGGGGGCAGCGAATGCCCAAGAGTTTTACCAAACCCAAGATGAACCTGACCAATGTGCTTCTGCTGATCCGCAACCTGCGACGCAGCCCGGACCTGACGATTCGCAAGCTGATAACACTTATGCGGATGTTCGGGTAGAGCTGCCGCCATGTCGGACAACTCAACCCTGTTTGGCCGGCGAGACGTGCTTGAAGCCGCCGCTTTGATTGCTGGCGGCGCGTGGGTCTACAACGTTGCCAGCCCCGTTTCAGAACAACACCACAGTTCTCGCGCCACCGAACGCGGGACAAACGCCGCTCCAGGAGTACCTTCAATGTCTGCTGTACACGTAGTCCGCTTTGAATTTGAGAACGGTATCCACTGGGGCGTGCTTCGCCAAGGCCGTATCACGGTCATCCCCGGTGTTTTTGAAACCACCGGTGACTTCATTCGCCAGAACAGAATCGACGACCTCGCTCAAATGAAAGGCTCTGAGCTTGCGGAGGGCGAAGTAAAACTGCTGTCGCCGGTGACCCGTAACCAGCAGTTCGTCTGCCAAGGTGCCAACTACCGTCAGCACATGATCGAGTCAGGCATGGACCCGGATGCGAAGAAATTCAACATGATCTTCACCAAGGCGACCAGTTGCCTGGTGGCGGCTGACAGCGACTTGATCAAGCCGCGCCACGTGTGCTTCCTTGACTACGAGATCGAACTGGGGCTTGTGATGAAGCGCTCGATCACCGGCGCTATTGCTGTCACTGACGCCAATCTGCACGAGTTCATTGCAGGCGTCGTCATTGTCAACGACTACTCGGCTCGTGACATTCAGATTCCCCAGATGCAGTTCTACAAGGGCAAGAGCTACCGCACGTTCGGCCCTGTTGGCCCGTACCTCTGCCTTCTGGATGCCAAGGACATGCATTACCTCAAGGCACTGCAGCTGAAGCTGACGGTCAACGGTCAGGTGCGACAGGAGGACAGCACGGCCAACCTGGTTTACGGCCCCGCTGAAACCCTTATCGAACTCTGCGCCTTGCAAGATCTCGACGCTGGAGACCTGATCGCCACCGGTACGCCTGCCGGCTGCGCTCTAACGATCCCTTCGCCCGCAAAACAGCGCATTGCGGCCCTGATGCCAGAAGCCACCAAGTGGAAGCTTTTCCTCAAGGCGCAAGAGGGCCGGACGCAGTACCTCAAGGCCGGTGACGTGGTCGAAGCGCGCATTCGTAGCGCCGATGGTGTGATCGACCTGGGCGTGCAACGCAACCGAGTCGTAGAGGAAGCCTGACAATGATGGTGCGATCTCTGAACGACATTGAAAATATCGAGCAGGTACCGTTGGCGGAGCGTGGCTTGGCTTCCAGTACCTATGAAGCGCTGACACGGACAGCCAAGCTCAGCCCCAACGCGCCGGCACTGAGTTTCTTCGCCGACGCTGCCAGCTTCAGGAACACCCACCACTGGAGCTATGCCGAACTCGTCGACGATATCACTCGCGCGGCGAATGCCTTCCACGACCTGGGCATTACCCCGGGTGAAGTGCTGGCCTTCATCCTGCCCAACCTGCCGGAAACCCACTTCACCATCTGGGGGGGGGAAGCGGCCGGTGTCGTCATGGCGATCAATCCGCTGCAAGAGGCCAAACAGATGGCTGCCTTGCTACGGGCCGCCAAGGCCAGCGTGGTGGTAACGCTCGCACCGACGCCGGGCAGTGACATTTGGCCTAAGCTGGCCTCGCAGCTGGATCAACTTCCCGAGATCAAGCACGTCATTTGGGTTGGCATGGGCCCCTATGTTGATGTAGCTCAGCGTGAATCGCTTGAATCCCTGGCAGAGAAAGAACATGAGTTGCACAGGGGGGCCACGATTCACGAATTACGGACGCTGATGGATGCTCAACCAGGCACGCACCTGAAAAGCGACCGGCAATTCCGCCCTGAGGATCGTTCCTCTTACTTCTGCACCGGCGGTACCACCGGGCTACCCAAGATAGCAATGCGAACCCATGGGGCGGAGGTCTTCAATGCATGGGCCATGGCTACGCACATGCAACCACAGGGGAGTCGCCAGGTCATTTTTTGTGGATTACCGCTGTTCCACGTAAATGCACAGCTGGTGACAGGCCTGATGCCTTGGACCCAAGGGGATCATGTCATCCTCGGCACACCGCACGGTTATCGCGGTGAGGGTGTGATCACACGCTTCTGGGAGATGGTTGAGCACTTCGGCATCAACTTCTTTTCCGGCGTTCCAACCGTCTATTCCGCACTGTTGCAAAACGAGCTGGAAGGCCGCGACCTGTCCAGTCTTCGTTATGCCATGTGTGGTGCCGCGCCGATGCCGGTCGAGCTTTTCCGGGAGTTCGAAGGCCGGACCGGGGTAAAGATCCTCGAAGGCTATGGACTCACGGAAGGCGCGTGCGTCTCCTCGGTTAATCCGCCCCATGGCGAGCGCTATATCGGCTCTATCGGTATACGAATTGCTTACCAGGACATGCGCGCAGTCATGCTCGATGACGCTGGAGTTTATCTGCGCGACGCCGACATCGATGAAATTGGCCTGATGGCCATCACGGGTCCGAACCTGTTCGAGGGTTACGTTGAAGATAGCCATAACCGGGGCCTGTGGATTGAGATCAATGGTCAGCGTTGGCTGAATACGGGCGATCTGGGGCGCCAGGATGAAAATGGCTATTTCTGGCTGACCGGGCGCAAAAAGGAACTGATCATCCGCGGCGGTCACAATATCGATCCAAAACAAATCGAGGAGGCTTTACAGGCCCACCCAGCGGTGGCGTTGGCGGCTGCCATCGGCAGCCCGGACGCCTATTCGGGTGAAGTGCCGGTCGCCTACGTGCAACTGCGACCAGATCACGACTGTACCGTCGAAGAACTTGAGCAGTTTGCTCAGCGACACATCAGTGAGCGGGCGGCCATTCCCAAGCGGATCGAAATCCTCGAAGCACTGCCATTGACGGCGGTTGGCAAAATCTTCAAGCCCGCCTTGCAGCAGCGCGAGGTGACCCGAGTAGTTTGGCAGGAAGTGGAACGCATGTGTCTGAAGGACATTGCGGTCGAGGTGATTCAACACGAACAACGTGGGTTAGTCGCGTGCATCCGGGCCGGACGAGATCAAGAGGCCCTGGCCCTCCTTCTTGGTCGCTATAGCTTTCAAGTGGAGTGGTTCAAATGATCCTGACTTCGTAAGTTCGGCACCTCGGCCCTGGTTGTCGTCAGCCAGGGCCTGTTTACAACTCGATCAATTCCAACCGGCACTGCCAAGTGCACCGGAAGGCGAAGCCTTGCCTGCGAACCAATCAATAACAACAATACGAGGGTGGGAAATGAAACTGAGCAACCGTGCAACCCCGTGTCACTCAGCTGTGCGAGAAGTGTCTTCCTGGATCAAATTTGCTGGTGCCGCGGCAATACTCAGCGCTTCCACAAGCGCGGGCGCCAATGGCATTGCCTTGAACGAGCAAAGTGCAAGCAGTGCGGGAACTGCTTATGCGGGGAGGTCGTCTTCTGCGCTGGACGCCAGCACTATCTTTGGAAATCCTGCAGGTTTGACCAAACTGAAACGTACTGAGATTTCCGGCGGAGCTGCGGTCGTCTCGGTGAGCGATGACATCAGTGATGCGCAGAGCAGTGCCTCAGGAACGAATAAAGGGGACTCGGTACCGCTGGGGGTTGTGCCCTTCGCTTATATGTCGACGCCACTTGATGATCGTTTTTCGATTGGCCTGGGTCTCTATGCTCCGAGTGGTCTGATCAATGATTACGAGAGCTCATTTCAGGGTCGCTACCATGGCTCCTATAGCACGACCAAGGAAATAACCCTGCAGCCCACCATTGCCTATCGGATCAATGATTACGTGTCCATTGGTGGCGGACCGACCATAAACCGTTTTAATGCAAAACTTCAGAATTACCTGGCCACCGGCGCCCTTAACAACGGCGAGGACACACTGGTCACCATCAAAGGCGATGACACCGCACTTGGCTACAACGTCGGCATCCTGGTTGACTTTACTGAGGCTACCAGTTGGGGGGTTAACTATCACTCGAAGGTGGACTATGAACTCGAAGGGCATACTGAAGTTTCCGGCTCCCCGAGCGTTATTCCGCTGGACGGAAAGTATGACAACAAGATAGACCTCACGATGCCCGAATCCGTGGACACGTCCATCACACATCATTTCAACAGTCGCTGGACAGGTTACCTGGGAACTACCTGGAAACGTTGGAGCCGGATCCAGAAGGTCGAGGCAGTCAACAGCGGTCTTTCCCCCGTGGGCCAGGCGGCTGGCCTAGGAGATGTGATCGAAGAAATGAACTGGCGTGACACCTGGAGCACCGCAGTTGGCGCCTCCTATCAATTGAACCAAGAATGGCTGCTGCGCGCAGGCTACGCCTATGATCCTTCGCCCATTAGAAATGCCGATCGCAGCGTGCGCATTCCGGTTGGGAATCGCCAAGCCGTGACCTTGGGCGGTGCTTATTCGCCGAATTCCGATCTGACGATAGACTTTGCTTACGGTTATCTCTGGGATTCCAAAGTCTCGATAAAGCAATCGAACAATTCCGGTGTTCAACCGGAATACAGTGCTAATTACGACAATAGTGCGAATGGAGTTTCAGTGCAGGCAACCTATCGGTACTAATCGACCTGACCCAGAGCATTTCCACTAAGAATTGATTCAGTAGTTTTTCCAGCGCCCATTGCTGAACCTGTCATGGGGGCTCTTTACAGCGGGCGGACGCTACGCGTTCCACGGCGTTAGTAGCCATGCCTAATCGAGGCGCTTTACCAAGCTCCTTGCTGTCGGTGCACTCTCCACAAGAGGGGCTCTGCTTTATCTCTGCGCCTGTCTGAAGGTCGTCGCTATCCGTGGCGATTTGGAAGACCCCGAACTCGCGCTCCGCGAGTTCGGGACGGCGCCACCGAATTACGCAAATCAAAGCCTGGAAGTTTTGTGGTGCTAAATCGCTACGATTTACTTAAGTGAATGGCAGCTTTTGACTGTGGATTCAACCGGTTGAATCCACAACCCTTTGTCGCCTCTCGACTGATCACTCCTTTTAGGCTCTCTACTTCCGGGAGTGGGCTGGCCCGAGGACAGGAACACCACGCACTGGCTTGAGAACAGAGGCACGATTGCGGCGGTGGAGATCTCGGTCGATTTTGTCAGGCGAGCGTAAGCGCAGGCCCGACATCAACACGGCCGGGCTTTCAAGGTGTTCCAGGGCGATCGGCTTCTGACACAGCAGCGTTTTACCGTGCGCTGAGTCATTAATGCCCGGGCATTGGACTGCTTGGGCGTTTTTCATCGCGTTTTCGCCTTACCGAGTCAGGGCTCGCAATGCGGCTCGGTTGAGGCAACCGGGGCGTACGCAGTAACAGACTGATTTCCTCTGCGCTGACCGCTTTGCTGAAAAAGTGCCCCTGAATTTCATCGCAGCCGTTTTCACGCAGGAAGGTTTGCTGCTCTTCGGTTTCGACACCTTCGGCAATCACCTTGAGGTTCAGTTTGTGCCCCAACGAAATCACCGCGGTGGCGATGGCTTTGTCGTTCTCGTTGTCGGGCAGATCGCGCACGAAAGACTGGTCGATCTTGAGTCTCGCGATCGGGAAGCTTTTCAATGCTGCGAGGCTGGAGTAGCCGGTGCCGAAGTCGTCGATCGAGAGACTGATCCCCATGGATTGCAGTTCCTTCATTTTGCTGATGGCTTGCTGAAGGTCTTGCATGATCAGACTTTCGGTCAGTTCCAGCTCAAGGTACATCGGGTCCAGTCCGGTTTCTTGCAAGGCATGCCTCACCCGGTCGATCAGGTCCCTTTCAATGAACTGGCGTGCTGAAATATTCACCGACATGGTAATCGGCGGCCAGCCCGCATCCTGCCAGTCCTTGTTCTGTCTGCACGCGGCATGAATCACCCAGTCGCCGATGGGCACGATCAACCCGGTCTCTTCGGCCTGCGGAATGAATTTGATTGGAGACACCATGCCGAGCTCGGGGTGCTGCCAGCGGATCAGCGCTTCTACGCCGATAATCTGACCTGACTGCAAATCCACCTGTGGCTGGTACAGCAGCAGGAACTCGTCATGGTTGAGTGCGTTTCGAAGCCCGTCTTGCATGGCGAGCTTGCCCTGAACCTTGTTATTCATCTCGCTCGTATAGAACTGGTAACTGTTGCGACCCAGCTCCTTGGCCCGGTACATGGCGGCGTCCGCGTTGCTGAGCAACGTGTCGGTATCGCTGCCGTCGGCAGGGTAGGTGGCCAACCCCATGCTGCAGGTGACGTGGAGTGTATGTCCGCTGAGCTGAATCGGCCGCAGGATGGCTTCCTGGATTTTGTGCAGGGCTGGCGTAACGCCGTCGAGGTCTGAGGGCTGGTCGAACAGGATGATCACAAACTCGTCGCCACCCAGTCGCACGACGGTGTCGGTGCGGCGTACACACTCCAGCATGCGCTGGGCGACGGTTTTCAGCAGTTCGTCTCCAGCACTGTGCCCAAGGCTGTCATTCACCAGTTTGAATTTGTCCAGATCGAGAAACACCACCGTCACCAGGCGGTCGTAGCGCTGAGCATAAAGTATTGCCTGCTTGAGACGGTCTTCGAGCAGTGTGCGATTCGGCAGCCCGGTCAGTGCGTCATGGTCGCCCATATAGCGAATGCGCTTTTCGGTAAGTTGGCGTTCTATCGCGATGCCGGCAAGCGGTGTCGCCATGTCGATCAGTCGCGTCTCGGTCGAGCTGGGGCGGCGTACGGTGTTGGAATACAAGGCAAACGTACCCAATACCTTTCGCTCATGGGACAGAATCGGCGTCGACCAGCAGGCGCGAAATCCATAGGGCGCAGCGGCTGCACGGTACTCCTCCCACAGTGGATCCAGCTCGATATCCGTGACGATGACCGGTTCTCGTCGATACACCGCGGTGCCACATGAACCGACGTTCGGACCGATCGCAATCCCGTCAATGAGCTGGTTATATTCTTTCGGCAAACTGGGGGCAGCCCCGTGCAGCAGGTGCTTGCCATCCTCATCCAGCAGCAGGATGGACACCATCATCCCCTCCAGCTGGGACTCCACCAGGTGAGCCAGGCTGTCGAGGACTTCTGCAAGCTCGGTGCTTCTGGCGATCAGCTCCAGGACATGACGTTGTTCGGCACGGATGACGGCTTCTTGCTCTAATCGGCTGTTTTGCAGGGCGAGCCGCTCTGTGGCGATACTCAATTGGACCGTTCTTTTTTCCAGCTGAAGTCGGTCTTTGAGGAATTGATTCACCGCGCGAGCCATGTTGCCGATCTCGTCCTTCCCATGTTCCGCCATCATCAAATGCGTTTTGTCAGTGTGTTCCTGACGCAATTGCCGGCTTATTTCATTCAGACGCACGAGCACATGACGGCCCATGAAGACCCGGGTCACGAACCAGGCGAACACCAGGCTGGCGCCCAACATGATCAGCACCCATTGCTGGCTACGATTTGAGGCATCGACCAGGCGCTGCAGGGCTTCGCGATAGTCTTCGGTGTAAGCACTGGATTGCTCGCGGGCCACCGCAACCAGAACCCCGGCCTCATTCTTCAGTTCCTCATTGAAGCGCTGTATGACGTTGTGCTGATTGATGAGCTTCAGGCGCAGGGAGAAGAGATCGGGCGTCTCCACATCAGCGTCGGGTAACTTGCCTGCGGTGCGTGACAGGCGCTCATATCGGACCCGCAGCCGTTGCACGGCATCACTGTCAACAGCCTGCGGCAGATCGAAAAGTAACACCGCCAGTTCCAGGCTGGCCCGGGCCTGAGTCGCGGTTAACCGGGCGGTGTGATCCTCCATGGTTTGCTCGAAGGTGACCTCGGTTTGCAGCAGGCTTTCTCGCAGCTGCGCAACGATGTTGGCGGTATTGCGGAACATCTGACTCGACTGATGCATGTCGAGTATCGCCACGCCACTGTTCGCGGCAGTCAGCTGCTGCACCAGTTGATCAAGGGCTTCAAGCTGTTCGACGGTCGCCGCATAGCTTGAACGCAAGGTGTCGGGGGAGCGGGTTGTCAGAAGCTGATCGGTCTGGCGTTCGATCAGCAAGGTACGCTGCAGCATGTCTTGCCCATTTTGCATGCGGACCAGTCGTTCATCCGTCAGCTGGCGGGTGGCGTTGTTTGACGTGCGCAAGGCGTAGACCGCCGTTGTACCACTCGCCAGGATCAGCAGCGCCAGCGTCAGAAACGCCAGAGTGAACTGTGCGCGTAGCGATTGCGGCAATAGCTGGCGTCCGAGCCGGGAAATAACGTCCAAATTCAGGGGTTCCATTGGTGGCGATAGATATCTCGATAGCCATTGTCAGGGTCGTACTGGAATTTCTTTCCGCCGTCGAAGGCGATATTGTCGGCATTGACCAGGTGGATCGGCGCTACGAAGCCGCTCACCGGCTGACCTGCAAACAGCCGGTTCAATTCATCCATCACTTGCCAGCCATGCAGGTTGAGCGGCTCGGCCACGGTGACGGTCTGGTAGGTTTTTGCCTGTATGCGCAAGAAAGCCGAAGCGCTGCCGTCACCGGCAGACAACAGACTGATGCCGTCGCTGGGTATTGCGGCGTTGGTCAACGAGGCAATCGAGTAGTCGAAATAGATATCGTTGATGGCCAGCGTGTGGGTCCAGCGCTTGCCATAGCGCTGAAGCAGCTCCTTGGTGATCGCCGGCATCTTCTCGCCACTTTCGGAGATCGCGACATCGCGCACTTCCAGCAACGTACATTCCTGACAGGCCCGAATGACGTTTTCCATGGCCTTGGCTTTCGCCATGGCGATGCTGTACTTGGAGTCGGTCAGGATGACTACGCCGGCGTGTCCGTTCGACTGTGCCACTGCCGCCATGGCCGTGAGGCGAGCCACTTCGAGCGGGTCGGTCGTAACGTTCATGGCCACCGGCGTGCCGTCAATCGGCCCGGGTCGTGCCCCGGCGTGCCAGCCAACCACCGGCACATCCCTTTTGGCGAAGAGCGTCAGCGCCGCCTTGTTCTCAAGGGCATCAGAGCCGCACAGAATGAGGCCGTCGGGTTTCGCTGCCAGGGCATCGGAAAAGGCCTTCGCGCGCCCGGCCGATGATCCAGCGCCATCGAATATCTTCAGCGTCCAGCCCATCGCCTTGGCAGCCTCGCGAGCGCCCTGGGCGACACCGACAATTCCTCCGTTACGCAAATCTTCTGCGACAAAGG
Source organism: Pseudomonas sp. TH39(2020) (assembly GCF_016650715.1). Lineage (NCBI taxonomy): Bacteria > Pseudomonadati > Pseudomonadota > Gammaproteobacteria > Pseudomonadales > Pseudomonadaceae > Pseudomonas > Pseudomonas sp. TH39(2020). Next base: position 173,982 of record NZ_JAEKFF010000002.1, read on the forward strand.
CGATGCTCTTGCCCCGCAGGGCTTGCGGGCCGGATTCAGGGCCGCTCCAGCGAACGGCTTCGAGGGTGGCCCTGGAAACGATTTCCTGCGCTTGAATCACCGTAACCGTGGGGTTTTCGACACCCGCTGCGGTTGGCAGGTTCTGGCCGAATCCGGGAGTTGCCGTGAAAAGACAGAAAACCGTAATTGAAGCCATCCAGCGTAGCCCGGGCCTGATCAGACAGGTTCGATCACCGCCTGTGATGCCGGGTCTGGAGCCGATGGCGCGATCATAGTCTGGCATGGCGTCCCTTTTTGCCAAGAGTGCAGCGTTCACTGTCCGAAAGGATAGTCGGTTCTGCTGTCATCAGGTCTTTTGTGGGTAATGCGCGGGAACTTTAGTCCTGAACATTCAGGAAATGGGGCAGGGTCCATGGCACAAAACAAGGGACGAAGGCCAATTGCATCGTTGACTACATTGAGTGGTTTTACAAGGCTTCGACTTTGCATAGGCAGCCAAATCGCGATCTGTAGCAGCTGTCGAGCTTGCGAGGCTGCGTTCGGCTGCGAAGCAGTCGTAAAACCTGAGTTTGCGGTCTTCCTGAAACACCGCACTGCCTGATTTCACGACTGCTGCGCAGCCGAACGCAGCCTCGCAAGCTCGACAGCTGCTACGGATTGTGTCGTTCCTTAACTGATTGGCATTACGGCACACCCACGCCTTTACAAAGCGCTGTTGTACAAATCCGTCACCAACATGCAGCCGGGCGCATGGGTGATGCACAGTGGCGGGCGTGAGGCCTGCACCACCGATTGAGGCGTCACGCCGCACGCCCAGAACACCGGTATTTCGTCAGCCTCAATGGGGACGGCATCGCCGTAGTCCGGGGTGTTGAGCGCGTGGATGCCGATCAGCGACGGATCGCCGATGTGCACGGGAGCGCCGTGGACATTGGGCATGCGTGCGGTGATTTGAATGGCCTGGATGGCGGCAGCGGCTTTCATCGGCCGCATGCTCACCACCAGCTTGCCACCGAGGCGAGCGGTGGGGCGCGTGTCGATGTTGGTCTGGTACATGGCGACATTGCGCCCCAGATCGATGTGCTTGAGGGGGATGCCGGCATCCAGCAACGGTTGTTCGAAGGAGAACGAGCAGCCGATGGCGAACGCCACCAGGTCATCCTGCCAAAGGTGCTCGATATCCAGCGGTTCTTCGCTCAGTTCGCCATGGCGATAAACCCTGTATCGGGGCACATCATGGCGAATATCAATGGCTGCTCCGAGATTGCGGAAATACGGATCGCCCGGTTCGGTAATGTCGAGCAGCGGGCAGGCTTGACGATTGAGGGTGCAATACCTGAGGAACTCATTGGCCCAATCACTGGGCAGAATCACGATATTGGCTTGCACCCGGCCTTGGCCCAGGCCGCTGGTGTGCCCCTGATAGTGCCCGGCGGCGATGCTTTGGCGCAGGGCGAGAGGGGTGCTGCGCTGCAGTTGTTCGAAGGACAGGGCGGGTTGATTCATCATGGCATCTCGGCAGGTTCGTTGACCCTTTTTAGAAAACCACGGTGATGCCGTCCAACAAGGAATGTTGTTGCCCCCAGACAACTAAAAGTTATTCAGGGGGCAGTCGGCTATCGAGGCCCGGCGCCGCCACCATGAGTAACGGACCGACATCCGCAGCGTATTGGCAGACTACCTGGCGGCTCATCTCGACGATGTTCTCGATCAGTTCCAATCCGACCCCCGCGCGCCAAGAGGCCACGACATCCAGTTGCGGCAAACGGCTACCGGGATCCAGCTGGATCAACTCGCCGCTGGCCAGGGGTTTGGCCACCAGTGCCGCCGGCAAGGCGCCAATACCGAAGCCGTCACGAATCAACCGGGTCATGGCCGACACCGAGTTGACGCAACTGACGCGCGGAGCGCCGATGCCATGGGCGTGCAACAGGTTGAGCACATCCTGATGCGGTCGGGAGTGTTTGACGAAGGTGATGATGCGCTCACCGGCCATCTCGGTGAGCGAGGCATAAGGCCGGGCATAGATCGAGTTGCTGGCGGCGATCCAGTGCATGGGGTAGTGCGCCAGTTCGAGGTTGCGCACGCTTTCGTGGCGGATCAGGTCTGTCTGGAAAACGATGTCCAGATAGCCCTTTTGCAATTGCTCGCAGAGATTGCGCGCGGCGTCGGCAGTGATCTCGATTTCCACGGCAGGGAAGGTCTGCATCAGGGTCGACATCAACGGGCTGAGCCAGGTGTGAATCACCGTATCCATCACGCCGATGCGCACCAGGCCCTGCTGCGGGCTGGTGTTGTCCAGCGAGCGTTTCAACGCGCGCTGGACCTCGAGCATCTGCTCGGCGTAGTCGAGCACCTTGAGGCCTTCGGGCGTCAGCGACACCCCGCGTGAATCGCGCACGAACAGGCGCAGGCCCAACTCATCTTCCAGCGCGGCGATCCGGCTGGAGATCGCTGCCTGAGTGCTGAACATTTTCTCGGCGGTCAGGCTGAAGCTTTGCAGGCGGGCGACCCAGACGAAGGTTTCGAGGAATTTGAGGTTCATGGCGGTTCCCTTGGCGCTTGTGGCTCTTGTAATGAGGGGGCGGGTTGCAATTGTTACTCCAGAGTCCGCCTTCGCGGGCATCAAATTTTCTTATGCATAACCTCGTCTTTTTCCCGTTTGACGCCGTTCTGCCCCGACACGAAGAATCCGCTCCACGACGCAGGTCACTGCGTCCGCCCCCACGACAACGCCTTCACAAAAAAACAATGAGGCGTGTCCGTCATCTTCGCTTGCTGTCGCAGGAACTTCCTCCATGGAAAAAACCATGACTTATCACATGCCTTCAAATGTGGGCCGCACCGGCTCGTTCGGTGGGTACGCCCAGGCGGGCTCGTTGCTCGTCCTGAGTCTGCTCTGTGCAACGGCCGCTCAGGCGGATTTCGTCGCGGACAGCAAAGGCAGCCTGGAAGCGCGCAACTTCTACTTCAACCGTGATTTTCGCCAGGACGGTTCGCGCGACAAGGCCGAGGAATGGGCTCAGGGTTTTCTGTTGCGGATGGAGTCGGGTTACACCGCGGGCACGTTCGGTTTCGGCCTGGATGTTTTGGGCATGGCCGGTTTCAAACTGGACTCCGGTGGCGGGACGGCGGGGACTAATCTGTTGCCACCGGATTTGTCCGGCGGCTCACAGGATCGCTATGGCGAGTTAGGCCTGACGGGCAAAATGCGCGTGTCCAACAGCACCTTGAAATTCGGGACATTGCAGATCAAGGACCCGGTGGTGAATTCCAACGATACCCGCCTGTTGCCGGGCACGTTCAAAGGCGGCCTGGTGAATGTGCAGGAAATCGATCGTTTGAAGCTCACGGCCGGTCAGCTCACGCAGATCAATTTTGTCGACTCCACCGACTATCAGGACATGACCGCCAACCGCATTGGCGGGCAGAGTGACAGGTTTCAATTTGCCGGGGCGGACTATCAGTTCCTGCCGAACCTGACCGCGCAGTACCGCTACGGCAAGCTGGAAAACATCTACCAGCAAAATTACCTCGGGCTTGTGCACGTGCTGGACCTGGGCTCCGGCCAGTCGCTCAAGAGCGACGTACGCTATGCGCGCAGCACCGAAGACGGCAACTTTCGAGATATCGACAACCAGGCCTTCGGTGCGTTGTTCACCTATAGCCTGGGCGGTCATGCGCTGGGCTTTGGCTATCAACGCATGAGCGGCGACGATCCGTTTCCGTATATCGGGCGCAGCGATCCGTACCTGGTCAACTTCGTGCAGATCGGTGACTTCGCCAACATCGACGAGCATTCCTGGCAAGCGCGCTACGACTACAACTTTGCCGCACTCGGTGTGCCGGGGTTGACCTTCATGACGCGCTACATCTCTGGCGACAATGTGCAACGCACGGCGCCGGGTGAAGGCAAGGAATGGGAGCGCAATACCGATATCGCTTACGTGGTGCAGGACGGTTCGTTGAAAGGGCTCGGCCTCAAATGGCGCAACGCGTCAGTGCGTTCGAACTTCGGTAATGACCTGGATGAGAATCGCGTGATCGTCAGCTATACCGTGGCGTTGTGGTAGATGGTTTTCAGGGGGCGGCACATCCGTGCGGATGTATCTGCGGGTGCAGTTCAACCTGACACCTGCTTCCAGTCGAGGGCTAAGCGCGCCAGGTATTTGCGCAGTCGGTCAGCATCATTGGGCTGTGCTTTAGTCTGGCGTGATACGCCAAACAGGCGCCGCCATGCATCGCGAATTGCACGCCACCAACAAGAGCCAGCTCGCCGAACAGGCCTTGCGCTACATCCAGCTGCGTTATGAAATCGAGAGCGAAGCCCGCGACCTTGAACCGGATTTACGCCGCCGAATACGGCAAGAAAAAGCCGTGCCGGTGATGGATACTCTGCATGCCTGGATGATCGCCCAGCGCCAGATCGTGCACGACGGTTCGGCGATAAGCAAAACTCCGGATTACAGCCTAAAACGCTGGACGGCGCTGTCGGGCTATTGCTTATTTAAAGGACGTCCTCACGCGCCTGCCGACGCAGCGAGCGAGTGATATTGCGGAGCTGCTGCCGCACAGGTGGCAACCGGTTTAGTGACGCAAGACGGGATGCCCGGACACATACCAATCTCCTGACCGCATCACATGATGGCGCTGACGAAATTATTTGAAATTATGGCTCAGCAATAATTATGGCTGGGTCATAACCTTGATGTGCTGAGATATCAGCTCGAGGGATTTTCTTTGAGAGTTAGCGTAGCGTTCCGGTGGTAGATCTGAGGGCGCAACGTTACTGCTGGTCGCTTTCCACAGTTCAGTTCGACTCTGACGGTGTTGCGATTTCTGCGCGCAATGATCGGTACCATTCAGCATAGGGCGTATGGGTAACCTGACGTCTATTGAAGTCAGGGCTCCCGTCGCCCCACCAGAAGCTTTCGCTGCCTTTACCTCACGGCGTGCTGCCATGAGTTCGTCGACGAGGAGCTGCCGTGCATCCGCAGACAGCGATGGATTGGCGCAGCGCCACGGCTGTCCTTTGATTACGAAGTAGCGACTGTCAGGGGTTGTTGGGTACATGTCGGAAATTCGTTGTTATTCCAAGTGCCGTGGCTTGGCTCGTACTAAACCGCATCCGGTTACCAAAGCGATTCTCAGCTGGCAGTCTATACAAGACCGACAAATGACAGGATAACAAGGACGATTACAACTGCCCCAACGATGTAGATGATATTGTTCATAAAAACGACCTCTCTATCTCCACAGGATGTGCGACACCAAGGTGTCTAATACAAGTGACACCTTGGCTCCCAGTTCCGTTCCGCAAACCTGTTTCAGAGACGGCGCCATCGCACCAATGTCCCGTTGCGATTCACTATGAATGTGGAGGTGCATCATGCAAACAGAATATTTCTGGATCAGCGAAGCAGTGATGGTGCTGTTGTTGGATCTAAGGGAAGAGCCGCTGGACCCAGAGGTATTACAAAAGGGCCGGCGTCAGCTGAGCACGGCGCAGGTTGATGCTAGAGCGTTTATTACCTGTTGAGGAGAATCCGTTTTGCCGAGAATTTTGACTTCCCAGATAAGTGACACCGCACTAAACGAGCACAATGCCAGGATGTTCGGGTCGCCAAAGGAGCGCTTGGATTTTTATCGTAGAGAGATTCACTACGAGACCAGCATCTTGTCCAATCGAACTGACGCCTATCTGGCATCCCAGTCCTTTTTAGTCATCGCATTTGCCTCTTGTATGGGCAATCTCAACCCAGAGTGGGGCAAGTTGTTCACGCTAGTGGTACCACCGTTTCTTGCGTTACTTGGGGTGTTAAGTTTGCTGAATGCTTGGCCTGGCATTCGCGCGGCATACGATATTATCGACCACTGGCATTTCAAGCAGAGCGAGCTATTGCGTAGCGAGCCTGTGGTGGGGTTGGCGTATGACGAATCGCCTTTGTTTTGTGAGCGAGAGTCCACGCACAAGGGGTACCGAAAGGCGTTGCTGTTTTCGGTGCGCACACCTTGGATCTTTGCGACGTTCTGGATATTGCTTGGCATTTGGTCGGTTTATATCCAAATCGCAAATCCAGGTGTTTGAGACGTAGACAGAGAGGCAAGTCCTTGCTGGTTGGGAATACTTCTCGGCAGCCACCTAGCGGGTATCCGAACATCATCAGCTCTGCGTCCAAATGAAAACTCGATCACAGGTTATAGGGTGTACCATCGATAGGTGCCCATCAAAAATTAGTGAGCCATGTCCAGGGAAAGCGAAGAGGGCCGCCAGATCGTAGCTTCTCTGGCGCGCCGGGTTGGGGACATTGCTGATCTTGCAAAGACCGCCCACGCAATTATTTCAACCTTGCAGGATATGGACGCAGCCCTCAGGCCCATCATCGGTCAACAAGGGGTTGTCGCGCTTTATCGCCGCAGCCTCAATCTGTGCGTTTCCAATCATCCGCGACTGGCCGGCACCTGTGACAGAGTGCAGGCAGGCATGGATCTGATTGCCCTCAAATCCGTGCTCATCGAGCAAAGCGACGCCGATGCGCTGTTTTTCGGTGACCTGTTGCTGACCACGTTTTACGAGCTGCTGACCACGCTGATCGGGCCCTCGCTCACCGCACGTTTGCTTCGTGGCGTGTGGGAACCTTCTTTGAGCGACACCCCTTCGCAGGAAAATTCGCCATGAGCACCAAAGTGACTATCAACCGCCTGGCCACCGGCGTGCCAGGACTGGACGAGGTGCTGGGCGGAGGTTTGCCGGAGTTTTCGTTCAACCTGATCGCAGGCCCGCCTGGCTGTGGCAAAACCACCCTGGCGCATCAGATGATGTTCGCTCTGGCGACGCCCGAGCGCCCGGCGCTGTTTTTTACGGTCCTCGGCGAGCCGCCGCTGAAGATGTTGCGTTATCAGCAGCAATTCGACTTTTTCGACAGCGAAGCGATCAACCACTCGATCCGCTACGTCAACCTGACTGACGACACCCTGGCCGGGAATCTGGATGAAGTGTTGCGGCGCATCGTCAGCGAGGTGGAGGCGCACTCCCCGTCACTGGTGTTCGTCGACTCGTTCCGTTCGGTGGTGCTGGCCAGCCAGACCCAGGACAACCCGAACAACAATCTGCCGCAGTTCGTTCAGCAACTGGGCATGTTGATGACCACCTGGCAGGCGACGACCTTCCTGATTGGCGAATACTTCACCGAAACCGATACCAACCCGATTTTCACCGTGGCCGACGGCCTGATCTGGCTGCGCCAGAGCGTTGAGCGCAACTCGATGGTGCGCAAGATAGAAATCATGAAGATGCGCGGCCAGCCGACATTGCCGGGGCTGCACACCTTCCGTATCGCCACATCGGGCATCAAGGTCTTTGCGCCTGCGACTTTCAACCCGGTTGAAGCTCCGCTGGAGTTCCCGATCAAACGCCTGAAAATGGGCGTGCCACAACTCGACGAGATGCTTGGCGGCGGCCTGCCCCGTGGTTATTCCTTGCTAGTGGCCGGGCCGTCGGGCTCGGGCAAAAGCATTCTGGCCGGGACCTTCCTCGCCGAGGGCGCGCGCAATGGTGAAACCGGTGTGATCGCGGTGTTTGAACAGCGGCCTAATCACTCCCAGAACGCCACCCTTTCGGGCCTGATCCAGAGCGGACAGGTCAGTCTGGTGGACAGCCGCGCCCCGGACCTGTCCATCGACGAAATCGTGCATTTACTGCTCAGCGAGATCAGCCGACTGAAAGCCACCCGCGTGGTGATCGATTCGCTGTCTGGCTTCGAACTGGCGCTCGCGCCGACCTTCCGCGAAGACTTTCGCGAGTCGCTGTCGCGCATGGTCACTGCTTTGACGAGCACCGGGGTCAGCGTGTTGATGACCTCAGAGCTGGAAGACCGCTATACCGACCTGCGTTTCAGCCCTTACGGCACGGCATTTCTCACCGACGCAATCATCGTTCAGCGCTACATTGAAGTGCAGAGCCGCTTACTGCGCATCATGGCCGTGGTCAAGGTGCGGGCCAGTGCCCACTCCGATGAGCTGCGCTTGTACCGCGTCGATGAAAACGGCTTACAGATTGGCGAAATGCTTCATGACCAAGAAGGTCTGCTCGGAGGCCGACCCACAAAGCGGATTTCAGGTGTATCACATCCAGGAGATAAAAATGCTTGAGCTCGACTCATGAGTAATGTCGATGGCACGAATGAGCGTGAGATCGCTAATGCCGCTCACGAACTCTTCCTGCTTGGCCAGAAAACCGTTGAAGCACGCGCCGTATTAGCCGCACTGCAAAAAGAGTTGAGCGACGCCAGCAGCCGGCTGGTGGATAGCCAGCAGGTCGAGCAAGTGATTGAGACCAATCAGCAGCCAGTACCGGCGAAACTCATGGTGCAGTCTGACGCTATAGTTGCCCCTCGCTTGGAAGAGCAACGTTTGTACCAGGAACTGCGTGAAGCTAATGCACAGCTGGTCATAGCGGCGCTCAGTGCTCAAGACCTTCAGGCTGTAGCCGAGCGCGCACTGAGTCAGCAAAAAAGCATACTGGCGACTGTGGCCCATGAGCTACGTAACCCATTAACGCCTATCAGTATGATTGCAGAACGTATGGTGCGTTTGCCTAGCGATCAGCTGCCTCGGATGCGGGAGTTGATCGAAGGCCAAGTGCAACATATGTCACAGCTGGTCGATGATCTGCTGGATGTCTCCCGTGCCAGCACTGGCAAGTTGCGACTCAATCGCCGCGATGTCGACATAATTCAAGTTCTGCGTGAAGCCATTGATGCGTGCCGCCCTTTGATGAGCGCACAAGAGCAGCATTTCAACGTCCATCTTCCCAATGGCATCTTGATGGTCAATGGTGACCCGGGGCGCCTCGCGCAGATTCTCCAAAACCTTCTAGCGAATGCGGCTAAATACACACCGACCCACGGTAGAATCGAACTGTCTTTAACAGTAGCGTCCGACGTTTTGAAGATAAAGATTTCCGACAATGGAATCGGCATTTCCGCTAAAGCGCTCCCGTTTATTTTCGACCCCTATGTTCAAGACGTGCATGCCGTCGGATTCAATGGGTCAGGCTTGGGCATCGGACTGACAGTAGTCCGCGAGCTAGTTGAGGCACACGGCGGCGAAGTTACCGGTATGAGCGAGGGTGATGGCATGGGTAGCGAATTCGTGGTCACGTTACCGATGGTGATCCATTCAAACGGATAAAAAGGCGTGGACAGTGATTGATCTAAGTCCAAGGGCATAGGTCAGCTCTCACCAGACAAGATTATTGCCGTCCATCAGCTCTGGCTGATCCATAAAAAACCGCAATCAAGATTCTTGGTGGGCACTGCGACACAGCTTCGAGTCAGGCCCGCTGAGCACAGGATCCGACATGAACGCAGCGGACGACTTTAGATTTAAATCTCATGAGCTGCTTTTAGATCTGGATGCGGCTATTAACCGAATGATGATGTTGGTCGCAACTCGCGAGCTTTCCGGTGAAAGATGGTGTGCGGCTGTAACCCAACATTCGGAGGCGTGTGCAGCTTGGAGTTCTCATCTTAATGAGTCATCGCTACAGAACTCTCATATCCTTTAAGTCGGAGAAATCACATCTGGGCCACTGAGCGAAATGAGAGCGGTCGTGCGATTAACCGGGCCAAGCCTTGAATGCTATGGATGACGGCCCAAGTCACGATTCTCCTGGGGAACCACCCACTGGCCATGACTGAGGCGACTGGCTAAATCTCAGAAAAAGGTTCTACACTGAAAACATGCCCCAGAGCATACCGATCACGACAAAAACCATTGCTATGGTACAGCTCCAGCCCAATACCCTCAGCCCGGGGTGAATGACGAAAGAGCCCATTATTTCTTTGTGCGATGCCATCAACATCATGATGAACATGACAGGCACCGCAATCACCCCATTGACGACTGCGCTCCAAAACAATGCTTTAATGGGGTCGATCGGAGCAAAGCCAATCAATACACCTAATAATGTTGCTGCAGAGATAATGCTATAAAACGCTTTGTTTGCTTCAGGCTTAGCCGCCAAGCTATTTCTCCATTTAAATGTACCGGCCACTGCATAAGCAGCAGAGCCTGCCAGTACGGGAATCGCTAACATACCCGTGCCAATAATGCCTGCGCTGAACAACCAAAATGCAAACTCCCCCGCAATCGGTCGTAAAGCACCCGCCGCCTGTGCGGACGATTGAATATCTGTGGTGCCATGCATATTTAGTGTGACAGCTGTGGTCAACATAATAAAAAACGCAATGAGGTTCGAAATTCCCATACCCACTATTGTGTCAATTTTGATGCGAGTAAAGTTGGCTCGCGCTTGGTCAGGCGCATCAAGCAGCGTCTGAGACTTGGGGTCAGCTTCCATGTCTTCAACTTCCTGTGATGCTTGCCAGAAGAAGAGATAGGGGCTGATCGTTGTGCCAAAAATGGCAACCACCATTGTTATATACTCCGGCTTCCAGGACATGTTAGGCCATACAGTCTGGCGAACGACCTGCCCCCATGGAATGTGCACGGCAAACACAATGCCCACATAAGCCAGTAACACGAGTGTCAGCCACTTGAGTACTCGCACATAACGTTTATACGGGATGAACACTTGCAGAAGCAGAGAAACCAGACCAAAGCCGACTGCATAGAATTGAGACGATCCGCCTATCAATAGCTTCAACGCCGTGCCCATCGCAGCGATGTCCGCTGCAATATTGATGGTATTGGCAAACATCAGTAGGGCGACGATGCCATATAAAAAAGGCCAAGGGTAATTGCTGCGGATATTGGTAGCGAGCCCGTGCCCGCTGACTCGGCCTATTTTTGCGCTGATGATCTGAATGCCGACCATCAGGGGGAAGGTGAAAAACAACGTCCACAGCGTATTAAAGCCAAATTGCGCGCCTGCTTGCGAGTAGGTCGCTATACCGCTTGGATCATCATCTGCCGCGCCTGTGATAAGGCCGGGCCCTAGTTTTTTTATCCACGAACGATGGGGAACAGCCGGAGGCTTGCCTATGAGCTCTTTCTTATTCATTTTTGATTTCTCAGGGGCACAGGATGCCACACCAAGTTTTGACTGAGGCTCTTCAACGGGAGTTCCGAAACGATTTTCAGAGAGTTTTTACCAAGCTATCAGATTCACGTCATGCATGAATTCGGTGATTGTCATCAGACTTCCGGTCTGCATGAGCACCATTATCACCACAGGAAGCGGCGTGGACTCCAGAGTCGCCAGTAGGCAAGAGTCCAGAGGTGCAGTTGGTACAATTCGCCATCGGCGTGAACGTTGCCGTTGTGACTACGGTTGATGCAACTGCCGCCGTTACGACCATCACGGTGGCAGACAGAGCCGCCATGAATAGAGTCACCGTCGCTTCCACTACCATGAACACCTCCGTTGTTGACTCCGCTGTCGGTCGTTTATGCCCACCTCGGCATGAACACAGCCTCAAAAGATAGGGGCTGTAAAACGTGCCAAAGCAAGGACTGGGCCGATGGCAAGAATCTCGACGAGAGCATTGTCTCGTGGAAATCGGATAAGTGTAGTGAGGTTAATTCGCGGGGAGGAGCTAATGTTTAATGTGTTCGCCTCGCCAGTCGCAGCCCAATCAGCTCGTCCCTGAAGCGGCTTGCGGGGAGGACGCTCTATTTATCGTTTTGCATCATATGATCTAAAAACATGAGCACCTATCGTGAGGGAAGCATTGGAACCAAGTCGACCGATGCCCTCCCGCTTGATTCTGCCTGTTCAGAGGGGAAGATTTTGAACTTTGATTTTCGGAATCATTGCCACCCAAGAGCGTCAACCGACCAATACATTGGACATGTGCCATGCCTCTTCCCGCCAACACCTTTGCCTATCTTCCTAGCCATCGTTCGCTGCTGCTAATAGCTGATTTCTGCGCTTGTCGGCTAACGGTGCGTGTACACCATGGACGCGGTTGATTCTGCGCTGATGGCGGCGCGTGCCCAGTTCGCGATCAGCATAAGTTTTCATATCGTGCTGGCGGCCTTCACCATCGGCGTGGCCAACTTTCTGGTCGTGCTCGAAGCACTGTGGCTGTGGCGCGGGCGAAGGATCTACCTGGACGTCTACCTTTACTGGCTAAAAGTGTTTGCCCTCAATGTAGCGGTGGGCACTGCCTCGGGACTGATTCTGGAGTATCAGTTCGGACTCAATTGGTCGCGGCTTTCGACTCAGGCGGGAGACATCCTCGGCCCCTTGATGTTCTACGAAGTGCTGGCCGCCTTTTTTCTAGAGGCCGGTTTTCTTGGCATCATGCTCTTCGGATTGAAGAAGGTCGGCCCTCGGATTCATTTCTTCGCCACTTGTGCGGTGGCGGTCGGATCGCTGATCAGCGCGTTCTGGATTTTGTCGGCCAATTCCTGGATGCAGACACCCGCCGGTTACTCCATTGGCGCCGATGGCCGCTTCATTGCCGAAAACTGGTGGGCGATCATCTTCAATCCGTCGTTCCCTTACCGGCTTGTGCATATGACGTTGGCCGCGCTGATCGGCAGCGCCACGCTGGTGGCCGGTGTCAGCGCCTGGCAGCTGTTACGGGGGCCCGAGAACCCGCGCGCTCGGCTTGCATACTCCATGGCGCTGTGGGTGATTGTGTTGCTCACCCCAGTGCAAATCCTGGTGGGGGATCTTCATGGTGAGCACAGCCTTAAAGTACAGCCGCAAAAGGTCGCTGCCATCGAAGGCTCCTGGACTCGCCCGCCTGATGGCGCGGGCGAACCATTACGCTTGTTCGCACTTCCGGACATGGCTGAGCGACGCAATCATTGGGAAGTGGCGATTCCGCGCATAGGGTCGCTCTACTTGCGGCATGACCTGAGTGGCACTATCGCCGCCCTTGATGAATTTCCGCCTGAGGACATCCCGCCTGTACCAGCGGTGTTCTTCGCCTTCCGTTTCATGGTCGGCTTGGGCCTGTTGATGGTGGGGCAGGGCCTGGCCAGCCTGGTGTTGCGCTGGCGACAACGGCTGTACGCAGCGCGTTGGATGCTCCGAGGGTGCGTGCTGATGGCCCCGGCCGGATTTCTGGCGATGTTGAGCGGCTGGGTGGTGACCGAGGTCGGACGCCAACCCTTCACCGTCTATGGATTGCTGCGCACGGCTGACAGCCTGTCTTCGGTGTCTCGACAGCAGGTAGTAGGGGCGACGTGGACAATCCTTTCGTTTTATGTGGTGATCTTCGGCGTGGGTCTCTGGGTGTTGCTGCGACTACTGCGTGAGCCTCCTCACGAGGGCGAGCCCGGGCCGCAACCTACTCTGGCTGACGAGACGGGTAAACCTTGAGGGCATACATCCATGTTAGAGAATGACTGGATAATCCTGCTGTCCGCTGCGGCCCTGGCGTTCTCGGTATTGAACTACGTGCTGTTGGACGGCACTGATCTTGGGGTTGGCGTACTGCTCGGCCTTACCCGGTGTAGTCAGCACCGTCGTGCCATGGCCGTGACCATCTTGCCGATCTGGGACGCCAATGAAACCTGGCTGGTGCTGGGAGGCGGGGGGTTGCTGGCCTTGTTTCCGCTGGCTTACGCCACCTTGCTGCCGGCGCTTTATCTGCCGTTTATCGCGATGTTTTTGGCGTTGATTCTTCGCGCGGTAGCGCTGGAATTTCGAGACTATTCGCCCTGCTATCGTATCAAGCGCATGGTCGATGGCTTGCTGCTGGTCGGTTCGCTGCTAGCCGGGGCAACTCAGGGGATTGTGTTGGGTACGCTTGTACAAGGCGTGCCTAATCAGGGCGGGCAGTACAGCGGGGACGGCTGGGAGTGGTCAGGTCTGTTTCCGCTGTATTGTGGCGCGGTGCTCGTGGCGGGCTACACGTGGTTGGGCGCCTGCTGGCTGTATTGGCGCACTGTCGAAGATCTGCAACGGCGATCAGGTCGACAGGCGAGGGCGCTGGCCATCGTAACCCTAGTGCTTCTGGCCGTGTTGGTTGTCTGGACAGCGACACTGGACACTCAATATGCGCATCGGCTTTCCAATCGTCTTGTCTGGCTGCCGGCCGCAACACTGCTCATTGCACTGCTGATCGGCTTCATTTTGGGTTTACGAAGCCGCCGGCAGTATCTGCCGCTATTCGCAGTATTGGGGATCTTCGTTTTGGCGTTCGCATTGATGATCGCAGCGCTATATCCGTTGATTGTCCCGCCGCACCTGACCTTGCAAGCTGCCGCCTCCAGTCCGAACAGTCAGGTTTTCATGTTGGTAGGTTTCGCCGTGCTGATACCGGTGACGCTCATTTACAACACCTATGGCTTCAGAGTTTTCAGCGGAAAGGTTCGTGTCGCTCGTGATTGACCGCAGCCTTTCAACGCTGGCCAACCCAATACTGCTGTACGGCGCCCTGCAAGCCTTGCACCGGGTCTTGCTCGGGAAACGGCATCGTGTCGATGCTTGCCTGTTGGGCCTTGGTTGGTGCCTCGCGGCAGATATCTGCATGCTGACCCGGTGGATAAGCACCGACGACCAGAAAGTCTTCGCTGGAGTCTAAATTGCAGTGGCCGGTACCAGCAGGCAGTAGCAATACATCGCCTGAACTGACTTCAAGTACATGGCCATCCGGCCCGCCCAGCATCAACCGGGCCTGGCCGCTGGCGATGCCAAGCACTTCATGACCTTCGGTATGGTAGTGATGGTAGCTATAAACCCCGTATCGCCATTGCGGCGGCCAGCCATTGGCGCTGAAGGTTTTTTCGAACAGCGCAGCTGGGTCGCTGCCTTGAACGGCAATCGCGTTGGGGTAAACGAGCACTGGCAGGCGCGGGTTGTTGGGAACCCATTCGTTGCGTTCAAACATAAGGATTTGAACGGTAGCTGTAACAGCATGCGATTTGTTCATTAAAGGATCTCCGAAACCTGGCTACGGCAATGGATTTTCATACATCGATCTGCAACTCCAAATCAGCGTTTTCCAATTTGCGGGCGTGAGCCACCGTGCCATTCAAGCGCTCTCCTGAAGAAAGAGTAATGGTCAAGGAATGAGCCTTGGGTAGATCATCTGGCACTGGCGAAAGCACCTGCACCAGCAAGGCACCGGGCGTAATGGGCGCGATGAGTACGTCGCAATCAACAGTTTTAGCGGCAGCTCCCAGAAGTGCAAGTGCAGGCCGACTTACCGAGGCGCATATATAGCTCTTCGATAACCAATCTTGGGGTCTGCAGTTGAACTATAAGCTGATCAATAAGTCAGGATGGTCAGCTGCATTTGTCCCAATACAAGGATCCCATCATGCGTAAATACATCCTGGAATACCTGTTCAACGGCGAACCCCGCACACACATATTTGAACTCAAGCAGCCTCAGCTGCCCTTACATGAGGCGGCGATGCACCTGCTACAGCTGCATTTTGGGGATGGGGAGAACAGCCTGATCATGCCCACTGCGGACGCGACGCCGGAGGAGATTTTAGAGCAGGCTGAGCTGGTGGGGCTGACGCAGATTAAGGTCGTCGATCAATCCAGTTGATGCCAGGTGCAGCGACCAGCAAAGCGCACCTCCTAATTGGCCTCATTTTAAGGCATAGAGGTGTCTACGAAACCCGGGGCGATTCAACGCTTCTGTCCACAACATCTGCTCATGGTGACTTCAGTCACTGTTACGCTGATATTGGTAGCTAAGGTAGGTTGGATCTATTCGCTTGGACAAGTGTGCCGACCATGTGGAAGCCAGGATCAATCAACGTCAGATGACTTTTAATGACGTGCCGATCCGTGCTGCCGCGCCTCTGTTTCTGCGCCTAACACTTGAAGCCGGTCATGCTCGTGTTTTTCGTGGAGGGTGAGATACTCGTTCACGTCTTCCTGTGTGCGATGCTCCTGCCCCAAAAGCGACTCACTCAAGAAATTGAACCGCATTGACTCCTCGATAGTCAGGCCAGCAAATATTTCGTTGCCCTGAAGGTCAGTGCTGAGGGCGCGTAGTTTCCGGTGGTATGCGCGCTGCATGTCCGTGAGTACAAGCATTTGGATCTCCTGATAATTGCCACTGCGAAGCTGTGCCGCAATGCGCAAAATTTACTACCCGAAATTGTTGGGGCTGCTTGTATGGGGTCAGCATCGCGCGAAAGTTCCAACTGCTTTCATAGGAGAACAGGCGCTATGCTTCCGACACTCCCGGCACGTCCATGTTTATCTTGCGCCAAGCGGCTTCGGCAAAGCTGTAAACCGAAAAGGCGATCAGCCCCAAGGCCATCACCATCAAAATCACAGCTCCGGCCGGTAGGTTCTGGAGAGCATTGAGGGCGTCCTTCATGCCCGGTGGATCCATGGCTTGATAACTCGAACCACTGATTGTCAGCAGCATTGCGATCTCAATAAAGGCGACTCCACGAGCTATAAGACCGAACCGAGACACCGGACGTACATATCGCATAACGTCTTCGTCAGCCTCAAAATATTTCTCGAACGACGCCTTCCAGCCCTTGATGATGTGCGCAATGCCTACGCCTAATGGTACAAGTGCGACGAGGTAAACCAATAAGTTTGAGTGTTCCCAAGACAAGATATGCGCCAGTAAATCCTTGGTTTGTTCCCCACCTGAGCTGCCCGAGCTCTTGAGTCCGCTGATGAGAAGGCCCAACGCAAAAAACGCCAGCGCGCCGTTGACTACACCTCCCGCCAACAAACCTGCACGAATCACCAAGCCTTTGAACTTTTTACCGTGATGATCAACGTCGCGCGTCGCTTGCAACACGCGCCAACAGGCGAAAGCGAGCAGACCAGCCACCATTAGCCCCACTAAAGCATGGCCGAATGGCTGGCTTAACAATGTCTCCAGGCTTCTGTGGCTATCTTTCGGTTTTGTCGAGTCTTGAGCCGCCAGCAACGCAAAGATGCCAATGATCAGATAAATCACTCCCCGAGCGGCATAACCACCCCTTGCGAGTACAACAAGGCTCTGTCGCGTGGACATAGGATCTAATTCCAGAGAAGCAGTACAGGAGCAGACCTGTCGAATCGGGAGGGGTTCGATTAAAGGTGGGTTTGATCGATACTGGATTCCGCTGCCGCATTAAAGCTCATTCAGCAAGTGCTCAAGCCGCTCGCGCTCCCAACCACTCAAAAGCTCGACTGGATCAGTGTCATAGCGCTGCCAGGTTCCAAGAGACCCAACACGACCGTCAGGCGACGTGCAGTAGTCGCAGTAGTCCAGAGTGTCGCGGTCGTTGAAAAACGTGAGATGGCAGTCATCAATCTCAACGGGCATGAGACCGTGATAGATCTCACTCCATGACTGTTTGCAGGCTCTCTTCATGACGCGTGTGCCGAGCGCGAGCGCCGTTATGATCACGCAGATAGCAGCAAATTTGTGCCACGGCGCCCGCCGCACCATGAGTCGTACCAAAGCGAAAAGCCTGTTTACCGTCGAAGATCAGATCCGTGCCACCGCCCACGTGGAGTGCTGCAGGATGCTGCCGTCATCGATGAAATTCCGATGGCCTACAAGGACATCGACCACGTCATGCACGCCCAGCGCGAGTTGGTGGAAGTGCTGCACACCTTGCGTCAGGTGGTGTGCGTAAAAGGATAGAAAAAATGGGCACGCGTTCATCGCCGCAGCAGTGGAGCGTCCCCTACCCAAACTGCCGCGTACTCAGGAAGACACTACGCCACTACTTCACCGCATAGAACTTGCGCACATACCGCGTACTTTTCCACGCGCACGGTGCCCCGAGCGGCACAAACACAGTGTCGCCGGTATTGACCTCCACACTCGTTCCATCAGGCGTCAGCAGGGTGACACTGCCTTCGATCAGGTTCATCAGCTCATGGAGTTTGTGGGGCCGGCCGTGACGCTCATACGGTGTCGAATCCCAAACGCCGACGCGTAGCTGGGTGGCGTCGTCTTCGAAGGCATTGTGTGAGCGGCACTGCGGCGTCGGTCCGATCAACATCTGCGGTTCCGGTGCAGCCGAAGGCGAGAGCAGGTCCAGCGGGTCGAGCGCAGTGAGGCCGGGTGCCGGCGGGGCGCTGGGGCTGGTGACTGCACAAAAGGCCCAGTACGTATCAGCGTTGGCCTGGAGTCGCAGCGCTGTACCGCGACCGATCACGGCGCTGGCGCCGACACCCAGTGCCAGCGTTTGCTCCTCGGATTGCAGCACCACGTGGCCGGTATGAACCACGATCACTTCGGTGTGCGGAAAGTCATCGCTGTCGAGCGTTCCGCTGATGTGTACGATGCCCGCTGACACGCCATCCGGGCCGTTGTAGGCCACCTGACGACCGTCCTTGAACGGATCGAAAGCGCCCAAAGACGCTGCTGTAAAAGGCGTGGCAACGCGGCTACCGTCGGCGCGAGCCAACAGCAGAACGGTAGGTTCAGACATACGGGTGACGCTCCATAAAAAGACTGTGAGGGATAGCGATCAGCCAATGGCTTGCGTCACCACAGCGAACTGCTGGACGCCATTGGCTGTTTGCGGCGGCGTGCCCTTGGCCATTTGCGCCACGGTATCGATCTGCTTCAAACCCGCCGACTCCAGCCATTGGGCCAGGCCGCTGTCAGCTGGAATATCGATGCGCACGAAAGCGTCCGGTACTTGCGCCAGCAACACCGCGATCAGGTGTTTAGCCTGCCCGAGGTTTTCGGCGACGACCGGGCCGATGCAACGACCACGGCCGAAGGGGCGCAGCAAGGCGAAGGCGCGTAACTGGCCGTCGCATTCGATCCCCACCGACTGTTCGACCACCTCAAACAGCTCGGCGAGCACCGCTTTGCGATCCAGCCCGCTGCTGGCGTTGGCCAAAGCCAGCACGCGAGCCTGATCCGCCGCGTTCAGCGCACGGCAATGTTCGCCGTCCGCCAGTGCGGCGGGTTCAGGTGGATTGGCGTTGCCCTGATGCTGCTGAATCCGGCCGAATTCGACAAAGCCCTGGCTGGCGTAAAGCGGTGCGCCGGCCAGTGTGGCGTTGAGCATCGGGGTGCGTGACTGGCAGGCGTCCAGGGCCTGCTCCATGAGCTTGCGGCCGATGCCCTTGCCCTGATAGTCATTGCTGACGATCACCAGGCCAATGGTGGTGAAGCCACCCTGGGGGCAGGCGAATGCCGTGCCGATCAGACGCTCGCCATCGAGCACGACAAAGCCTTCGCTGACCCGTTGCAACATGGCCCAGTCGTCCAGGCGATGGGGCCACTTCAACTGCACGGACAAGGCATGGGCCGAGGAAAGGTCGGCGGCCGTCATTGGCCGATAGACATAAGCAGGTTGTTGCAAGGCGGACATGGCGAGTCTCCGTTGGACAATGTGCGCGAGCGACCGGATTTCCAGCGCGATGGTGCCTGTATCCCATCTGTGTGAAGGCCTGACAAGAGGGGCTGGAGCATTCGGCAGATTCCGCAAGCCCGAGGCCGGCAGACCACACTTACTACTTAAATGCACCGCAAGGTCGGCAGCAAATGCCAGGGCTTTTTTTCTACGATGGAGGCCAGAGTTCACGACGCGTCGTCCCATATTTGGAGTGCTCCATGGATAGCTTCGATCCCCGCCTTATCGCTGTGCGCAGCGCTCACTTCATTGCTGGAAAATACCGCGACGCACAACCCGGGCTTGAGGTGGTGCGCCCCTCTGACGGCCAGGTCTATGCCCAGTTGCCAATCGCCGATGCCGACCTGGTGGATGAGGCGGTCACTGATGCCTGGCAGGCGTTCAACCGCAGTGACTGGGCCAGTCGTCCACCCCGGGAGCGGGCACGGGTGATGCGCCGCTGGGCCGATCTGATCGAGGCGGACGCCGCCATTCTGGCACCGCTGGAAGCCGTGGGCTCGACACGTCCTCATAAAGATGTGATCGCCTGGGACATTCCTTATGTCGCCGAAGGCATTCGCTTCTTCGCCGAACTGGCGGACAAGCATGGCGGCCAAGTGGCGGCAACCCAGACCGATCGGCTGGGCATGCAGATCGCCGAACCCTACGGCGTCATTGCCGCCATCGCACTTGAGCATGGCCTCCTGGAAAGTGGCTCCGGCGTTGGCTGCCGGTAATGCCGTGGTGCTCAAACCTTCGGAACTGACGCCGTTCTCCAGCCTGCGCTTTGCCGAACTGGCATTGCAGGCCGGCATTCCGGCGGGGATTTTCAACGTTATGCAGGGCGATGGCCGCATCACGGGGGATGCCTTGTGTCGCCATCCGCGCGTGGCCAAGGTGACGTTCACCGGGTCCACGGCGACCGGGTCGAGCATCATGTCGACCTGCGCGCTGGTGGGGCCGAAACCGGTGACACTCGAACTTGGTTGCAAGAGCCCGCAACTGGTATTCGCCGACGTACCGGACATCGCCAAAACCGCGCGCACCGTAGCGCTGGCCATCACCGGCAACGCCGGGCAGGTGTGCGTATCCGGTTCGCGGTTGTTGATCCAGCGTTCGATCATGGAACCGTTTATTGCGCATTTGCAGGCGTATTTCGAGGCGCTGCGTCCGGGGCCGACCTGGTCATCCGAGAGCACGTTGTCGCCGATCATTTCCCGACTGCAAGCCAGCCGCATCGATGGCATCGTCCATCGCTCGCGTCAGGCCGGCGCTGAAGTGCTGACCGGCGGTAGGTTGTTTGAAGGTCTGGGCGGGGCTTATTACCAACCAACCTTGCTCGCGGGTCTGGACAATGACAACCCGGCCGTCTGCGAAGAAATCTTCGGCCCGGTGCTGACGGTGCAGGCATTCGATGATGAAGAGCAGGCGCTGAGCCAGGCTGCGCACGCCACCTATGGCTTGGCGGCGGGCGTACACACCGCCGATATCAATCGCACCCTGCGTCTGGTCCGGCGGCTACAAACGCTCCGGCATTGGCAAGGACCTGGGGCGCGAAGCGTTCGAAGCCAATTTACGCTTCAAGAGTGTGCTGATCGATATCGTGCAATAACACACAGCACGTCATCTGTAGCAGCTGCCGAGCCTGCGAGGCTGCGTTCGGCTGCGAAGCAGTCGTCAACCGGGATGACGTGGTTTACCTGACACACCGAGGCGCATGATTTCACGACTGGTGCGCAGCCGAACGCAGCCTCGCAGGCTCGGCAGCTGCTCCAAGAGTAAAGTTTCAAACCGCACCCAAACGGGCGCTTACTTCGGTAAGCGCCCGTTTTCGTTCAGCCCGGCGCAGGTTCTGCGGCAGATCGGTGCGTGATCGGGCCTTGCAGGGCTATAAAGGCCCATAAGAGCGCATAAATACGGGGTTTGCCCAAGGCTTGTGCGCACCGCAAAGTCTGCTGAGGGCGGGCGTTAAAACGGTGGTTTGTATCAAGCGAAGGTCGCTTTTAACGCCATCTGCTGATTTCACAGTGTTGTAATGACGGTGTGCTGCAGCGCTGCATCACAGCTTCGGTAACGGAGCGAATGCTTGTCACGCCATGACCTCAACGAACTTCAGGACCGCACTCAATGAGCTTTCTTCGCCCCAAATTCATTACGTTCGACTGCTACGGTACGCTGACCAACTTCCACATGGGCACGATGACTCGCGAACTGTTCGCCGATCGCGTGAAGCCCGAGCAGATGGATCAGTTCGTCAAGGACTTCTCGGCCTACCGCCTGGACCAGGTCATGGGTGACTGGATGCCGTATGACGAAATTCTCAAAACCGCACTGGCGCGGACCTGCAAGCGCTGGGGCATCGAATACCGTGACGAAGGTCAGCTGTATTACGACGCAGTGCCGACCTGGGGCCCGCACCCTGATGTGCCGGCCGGCCTGTCGAAAATCGCCGACAAGATCCCGTTGGTGATTTTCTCCAACGCCAGCGACAGCCAGATCATGTCCAACGTCGACAAGCTCGGCGCGCCGTTCCACAAGGTTTTTACCGCCGAGCAGGCTCAGGCCTACAAGCCGCGTCTAGCCGCGTTCGAGTACATGCTCGACAACCTCAACTGCGGCCCGGAAGACATCTTGCATGTCTCTTCCAGCTTCCGTTACGACCTGATGCCGGCCCACGACATGAAGATCAAGAACAAGGCCTTCGTCGCCCGTGGCCATGAAGTCCCGGCCAATGCTTTCTACGGCTACCAGCAGATCACCGATATTGGTGGGCTGGCGGCTCTGGTAGGTCTCTGAGTCGAACGGTAACGGCATTCTTCATTTGGCATAGGCGGGTTAGACATGGGCAGTGAATCCTACTGGCTCGACACCGCACCGGCATTCAGCGGTGCACAGCTCGGCGCCTTGCCCGGGCAGGTCGACGTGGCCATCGTCGGTGGTGGTTTCACCGGCCTGGCGGCGGCCCGGGCGTTGGCTTTGAAGGGCGCCAGTGTGGTGGTGCTCGAGGCCGGAAGGGTCATCGGTGAAGCGTCGGGGCGCAATGGCGGCCAGTGCAACACCGGTGTTGCCCAGGACTACGCCGGGCTCAGCGCCAGCCTCGGTGCTGACAAGGCACGGGCTTATTACCAGGCCTACGAAAGCGCGGTGCAGAGTGTCGTTTCATTGGTGGAGCAGGAGCAGATCGCCTGCGACCTGATTCGCAATGGCAAGCTGAAACTGGCGGCCAAGCCCATGCACTACGAGGGGCTGGCACGGACGTGCGAACTGATTCGCAAGGAAGTCGATGCCGACGTCGAATTGCTGACCGCCGAGCAGACCCGCGCGGAAGTCAATTCAGCGCAGTTCCACGGTGGTTTGCTGCAGCGCAACGGCGTGCAGATGCATGTCGGACGCTTCGGTGTCGGTTTGGCCGAGGCCGCCGCCCGTCAGGGTGCGTTGATCCATCAAGGCACCTCGGTTGTGGACTGGAAAGCCCAGGCCGGCGGTTATCAGGTCAACACCAGCAAAGGATCGCTGCACGCCGGTCAGGTGTTGCTGGCCACGGGCGCCTGTCAGCACGGTGGTTTGGGCTGGTATCGGCGGCGGATCGTGCCGGTGGGCAGTTTCGTGATTGCCACCGAAGTCCTTCCGCCATCGCTGATCGAGCAGTTGTTGCCGGGCCGCCGCGCCTATGTCACCAGCCGCATGATCGGTAACTACTTTCGCCTCACCCCGGACAATCGCCTGCTGTTTGGCGGCCGTGCGCGGTTCGCCATGTCGGACAGCGTCAACGACGCCAAAAGCGGCAAAGTGCTGCAAGCGGCGATGGTGCAGATGTTCCCGCAGTTGGCCAACGTCAAGATCGACTACTGCTGGGGCGGGCTGGTGGACATGACCTCCGACCGCTTGCCTCGGGCCGGTCAGCACGGCGGTGTTTATCACTCCATGGGCTACAGCGGCCATGGCGTGCAGATGTCGGTGCATATGGGCCAGGTCATGGCCGATGTCATGGCCGGCAACGTCGAAGCCAACCCTTGGCGTGAACTCGAATGGCCGGCGATCCCCGGGCATTTCGGCAAACCGTGGTTCCTGCCGTTCGTAGGTGCCTATTACCGCTTCCAGGATTATTTGCATTGAGTTGATGTTGTGGCGTCACCGTCGTTTGCGTTTCCAGACGCTCCGGATAACCAGGAGCACTCGAGCCTTCTCATCTTCGACAGGTACAACTGATATGACTGACAACAAGATCGACTCCCAACTGATTTCCGGCCAGGAAAGCCTGCGGGTTTTCGAAGGTCTCAATCGTGGCATGTCGCGCCGCAACGCCTTGCAGATGCTCGGTGTGGCCGGTGTTGCCGCAGCGGGCGCCGGCAGCCTGTTCGGCGCCGCCGGTAAACTGTTCGCCGAAGAAGCCGCCACCCCAGGCAAAGGCAAGCCGGGCGGGCGGATTCGCGTCGCCGGCATGTCCAGTTCCACCGCCGATACGCTGGACCCGGCCAAAGGCGCGTTGTCGACCGACTACGTGCGCCACTTCATGTTCTACAACGGCCTGACCCGTTTCGACGCCCACTTGGTGCCGCAACTGGAACTGGCCGAGCGCATCGACAACACCGATGCCACGCTGTGGACCATCACCCTGCGCAAGGACGTGACCTTCCACAACGGCAAGACCCTGAGCGCCGCGGACGTGGTGTACTCGCTGTCGCGCCACAAGGATCCGCTGACCGGTTCCAAGGTCATGCCGCTGATGGCGCAGTTCGAAGAAATCAAAGCCACCGGCCCCAACGAAGTACAAATCCGCCTGAGCGCGCCGAACGCTGAGCTGCCGTCGATCCTCGCCGTGTCGCACCTGATGATCGTTCCCGAGGGCACCACCGATTTCAATCAGGGCATCGGCACCGGGCCATTCAAGGTCAAGGAATTCAAACCGGGCGTGCGCTCGATTGCCGCGCGCAATACCGGCTACTGGAAACCGGGCCTGCCGTACCTGGACGAGATCGAATTCATCGCCATTGCCGACGAACCGTCGCGGATCAACGCGCTGCTGTCGGGCGACGTTCACCTGATCAACGAGGTCAACCCGCGCTCAACCACGCGCATCAAGGCCAGCCCCAAGCACCGGGTTGTCGATGCACCCTCGGGCAACTACACCGACCTGATCATCCGTCAGGACCAGATGCCGGGCAAAAGCGCCGAATTCACCCAGGCCATGAAGTACCTGCTGGACCGTGAACAGGTCAAATCCGCAGTGTTCCGTGGTTTTGCCGTGGTCGGTAACGACCATCCGATTTCCCCCGGTTCGCGCTATTACAACGCCGACCTGCCGCAAAGGGTCTACGACCCGGAAAAAGCCAAGTTCCTGCTGAAGAAGGCCGGCATGGAAAGCATCACCATGCCGCTGGTCGCATCGCCGGCCGCCACAGGTTCGGTGGACATCGCGGTGCTGTTGCAACAATCGGCGAAACAGGCCGGGCTCAAGCTCGACGTCAACCGCCTGCCGAGCGATGGCTACTGGTCCAACCACTGGATGAAGCACCCGTTGAGCTTCGGCAACATCAACCCGCGGCCGAATGCCGACGTGATGTTCTCGCAGTTCTTCCAGTCGAAAGCACCCTGGAACGAATCGGGCTGGCAGAACGATCAGTTCGATCAGTTGCTGATGCTCGCCCGGGGTGAAACCGACGATGCCAAGCGCAGCAAGATGTACGCCGACATGCAAACCCTGGTGCATGATCACAGCGGTATCGGCGTGCCGGTGTTCATCAGCAACATCGACGGTGTCGACCAGCGCATCAAAGGCTACGGCAGCAATCCGTTGGGTGGTTTCATGGGCTACATGTTCGCCGAGCAGGTCTGGCTGGACGCTTGATGAGCGGTGATTGAAGCGACGGGGACATTGCATGAGGGTAGGGCGATGAATAGCAACACACTGTGGTTGATCGGCCGGCGCCTGGGCGCCGCGATCGTGACCTTGTTGATCGTGTCCATGGTTGTGTTTGCGATCACGGCGGTACTGCCGGGGGACGCGGCGCAACAATCGCTCGGACAGTTCGCCACGCCGGAACAGGTGGCGGCGTTGCGCCTGAAACTGGGGCTGGATCAGCCCGGTGTGTTGCGTTACCTGCACTGGCTGATGAACCTGCTGAGCGGCGATATGGGCCAGTCGGTCTCCAACGCCATGCCGGTCAGCGAGTTGATGGCCGGGCGGGTGCCCAACACCTTGATGCTGGCGGCCGCCACGGCGTTGGTGTCAGTGCCGGTGGCGTTGATTCTGGGGATCGGCTCGGCGATGGGCCGCGGTGGGCGCATCGACAGCTTCCTGAGCTTTTTTACCCTGGCCATGGTCGCCGTGCCGGAATTTCTGGTGGCGACCCTGGCGGTGCTGATTTTTGCGGTGAACCTGGGCTGGTTGTCGGCGCTGTCCTACGCCAGCGACATCACCTCGCCTTGGCAATTCATGCGCACTTACGCTTTGCCGGTGCTGACGCTGTGCTGCGTCATCGTTGCGCAAATGGCGCGCATGACCCGAGCGGCGGTGATCGATCAGCTCGACAGCCCCTACGTGGAAATGGCCCGGCTCAAGGGCGTTAGCCCGATGCGCATCGTCCTGCGCCATGCCTTGCCCAATGCCATCGGGCCGATCGCCAATGCCATCGCCCTGAGTCTTTCCTACCTGTTGGGCGGTGTGGTCATTGTCGAGACGATCTTCAACTACCCCGGCATCGCCAGCCTGATGGTCGATGCGGTGACCAACCGCGACATGGCGCTGGTCCAGGCCTGCACCATGCTGTTTTGCACGGCGTACCTGGGGTTGGTGCTGATTGCCGACCTGTGCGCGATTCTGTCCAATCCGAGGCTGAGAAACCAATGAACAATCTCATTGTGAAATCGACGCCCGCGACCCCCGATCTGTCGGTTGGCAAGGTGTCTCATGGTCCGGCCTGGCTGGGTCTGATCGGGGCTGCGATGTGCGTTATCTGGTTGCTGGTGGCGATCTTCGGCCCCTGGCTGGCGCCGCACCCGGTGGGTGAAGTGGTCTCTGACAATGTCTTTGACAGCATCAGCGCCGTTTACCCGTTTGGTACCGATTACCTGGGCCGCGACATGCTCAGCCGAATCCTCGTCGGCGCACGTTTCACTGTTGGCCTGGCGTTGGTGGCGGCCGTGTTGGCCAGCGGTCTGGGTACCAGTTGTGCGCTGCTGTCGGTGGTGTCGCCGAAGTGGCTGGATGAGGTGATCAGTCGCTTGATGGACGCCTTCATCTCGATCCCGAGCAAGATGCTGGCGCTGATCATGGTCTCGGCTTTCGGCTCCTCGGTGACCTTGCTGATCTGCACCGCAGTGCTTAGTTTCACGCCGGGCGCGTTCCGCGTTGCCCGCAGCATGGCGGTGAACATCGAAGCACTGGAGTATGTGCAAGTGGCGCGTACCCGTGGCGAACGCCGTTTGTACGTCGCTTGCATGGAAATCCTGCCGAATATGCTCAACCCGGTGTTGACCGATCTGGGCCTGCGTTTCGGTTACATCGTGCTGTTGCTCAGTGGCATGAGCTTCCTGGGACTGGGCGTGCAACCGCCCGATGCAGACCTGGGATCCCTGGTGCGGGAAAACATCGGTGGTCTCAACCAGGGCGCGCCGGCCATCGTGATTCCGGCCCTGGCCATTGGCACCCTGACCATCGGTGTGAATCTGTTTATCGACCGCCTGTCTTCGCGACGTAGTCGACGTACGGGAGGCCATTGAAATGAGTGAATTGATTCGAGTCGAAAACCTGCGCGTGGTCGCCTGCGGTGAGCGTGGCGAAGTCGAAATCGTCAAGGGCGTGAGTTTCTCCCTGGCCAAAGGTGAAGTGCTGGCGTTGATCGGCGAGTCCGGTTCCGGCAAGACCACCATTGCTCTGGCGCTGCTCGGTTACGCCCGGCGCGGTTGTCGCCTGGCGTCCGGTGTGGTGCAGATCGGCGAGCACGACATGCTCGCCTTGAGCGAAAGCGAGCTGCAAGGCCTGCGTGGCAACCGCGTGTCCTATATCGCCCAAAGTGCTGCTGCGGCGTTCAACCCGGCGAAAAAACTCATCGATCAAGTGGTGGAGGGCGCATTGATTCATGGCCTGGGCAACCGGGCCGTGCTCGAAGCCAAGGCCATCGAATTGTTCCGCGACCTGGCGCTGCCGGACCCCGATCGCATCGGCCAACGCTACCCCCATCAAGTCTCCGGCGGGCAACTGCAGCGGGTCATGGCAGCCATGGCGCTGATCAGCGATCCGCTGCTGGTGGTGCTCGACGAACCGACCACGGCCCTCGACGTGACGACCCAGATCGACGTGCTGCGCGCCTTCAAAAGGGTGGTGCGCGAACGCGGGGCCACGGCGGTTTACGTGTCCCACGACCTCGCGGTGGTCGCGCAGATGGCCGATCAGATTGTGGTGCTCAACGGCGGCGAGATTTTCGAACAAAGCGCCACCGCGCCATTGCTCAAAGGTCCAGCCCACGAATACACCCGCAGCCTGCTGGCGGCGGCGCGGCCGGACATGACGATTCGTCCGCCCTGCGATGTGGCGCAAGACACGCCTTTGCTGACGATCCAGGGCCTGACCGCCGGTTACGGCAACAAGAACATGCACGGCATGCCGTCGATTCGGGTGCTGGAAGACATCGATTTGACCGTGCGCCGGGGCCAGGCCATCGGCGTGATTGGTGAGTCGGGCTCGGGTAAATCGACCCTGGCGCGGGTGGTGGCGGGGCTGCTGACCCCGGCGCTGGGCGGGCTGACCTTCGATGGTCAACCGCTGGGCGGCAGCCTGTCCGAGCGCACTGCCGAACAATTCCGACGCATTCAAATGGTGTTCCAGAATGCCGACACAGCACTCAACCCGATGCACAGTGTCAGCACCATTCTAAGCCGGCCGCTGAAGATGTATTTCGGTCTCAAAGGGGCGGCCTTGCGCGAGCGCATCGGCGAGCTGCTGGACCTGGTGCGGCTACCACGAGCCATGGCCGAGCGGCGTCCGAACGAGCTCTCTGGCGGGCAAAAGCAGCGGGTCAACCTGGCCCGGGCGCTGGCAGCCAAGCCGGACCTGATTCTTTGCGATGAAGTGACCTCGGCGCTGGACACCGTGGTCGGCGCGGCGATTCTCGAACTGCTGCGCGACCTGCGTCAGGAACTGGGGGTGTCGTACCTGTTTATCAGCCACGACATCTCCACCGTACGCGCCCTGTGTGATGACATTGTGGTGATGTACAGCGGCCACAAGGTTCAGGCCGGCTCTCGGCAATCGTTCGCCCAGGCACCGTTTCATCCTTATACCGATCTGTTGATCCATTCGGTGCCGGAGCTGCGTCAGGGTTGGCTGGAGAACTGCGGCACCACCTGCGGCGAACTGCCGCCGATCGGCGCCACGGCCAATGTGCCGGAGCTGTGCACCTTTCTCAATCGGTGCCCGGTGCGGGTCGACGGTTTGTGTAATCGCACTGCGCCGAACCGCCGAACGCTTGTCGGCGGCAGTGAAATCCTCTGCCACCACGACAGTGCCGAGTTGCTGAAAACCCAACAGGATTTGAACACCATGACCCAGGGAGCCTATGCATGAACGGGCGTTTTGTGAGGCTGGCCGAGCAGGGCCGGCCGACCGTCAGTTTGAAGGTGGACGGTGCACCTATCGAGGCGTTGCAGGGCGATACCCTGATGGTCGCGTTGCTGACCCAGGGCTCGGCATTGCGCCAGTCGGAATTCGATTCGGGTCGCCGCGCCGGTTTTTGTTTGATGGGCGCGTGCCAGGATTGCTGGGTCTGGACCCGCAGCGGTGAACGCTTGCGTGCCTGTTCCAACGAAGTCCGTGAAGGGTTGGACATCGTCACCACACAACCGGAGGCGACATGGCCACTGCACGGCTGAGCTCTAATAAAGTCGTTATCGTCGGCGCCGGGCCGGCCGGTATTCGCTGTGCCGAAACCTTGGTGGCCGCGGGTCTCAAGCCGATCCTTATCGATGAAAATCGCCGGGATGGCGGGCAGATCTACCGTCGCCAACCGGAAGGTTTTACCCGCGATTACGCCACGCTGTACGGCACCGAAGCGGCCAAGGCCCGGGACCTGCACCAAAGCTTCGATCGCTTGCGCGGGTCGATCGACTACCGCCCGGACACGCTGGTGTGGAACCTCACGCCGGGGCAACTGTGTTGCGTCAGCCAGGGCAAGCACTCGACGGTGGATTACGACGCGCTGATCCTCTGCACCGGCGCCACCGATCGCTTGATGCCGATCGAAGGCTGGCAACTGGCGGGCACCTACAGCCTCGGCGGGGCGCAGATCGCGCTCAAATCCCAGGCGGTTTCCATCGGTCACACGGTGGTGTTCATGGGCAGCGGGCCTTTGCTGTATCTGGTGGCCAGCCAATATGTCAAAGCCGGCGCCAATGTGGCGGCAGTGCTCGATACTTCGCCGCTGAGCAAACGCATCCTTGCTATGCCCAAACTGCTGGCCCGTCCCGGATTGCTGTTCACCGGGATGAAACTGTTGGCGCAGCTGTATCAGGCGAAAATCCCGGTACATCTTGGGATCAAACCTCAGCAAGTGCTGGGTGACGCGGCGAGCGGGGTCAGTGGCGTGCGGATCAGCACGGCGCGCGGGGAAAGCCTGACGATCAATTGCGATGCCGTGGCCTTGGGTTATCACCTGCGCCCGGAAACGCAATTGGCGGACCTGGCCGGTTGTCGCCTGCGTTTCGATGAGGCGTCCAGCCAATGGTTGCTGGCGGTTGATGAGGACGGCAGGACCTCGGTCAGTGGTGTGTACGCGGCCGGGGACGGCTCGAAGATTCGCGGCGCTGATGCCGCTGAGCACGCCGGAAGGCTGGTCGCGGTGGCGCTGCTGGAGGACCTGCACCAATCGGTGAATGCCGGGTTGCGCGACGAACAGCGCCACGCGCTGGCTGTCATGGATCAGTTTCGCCTGGGGCTGGCCCAGGCGTTTCCCTGGCCGGCGGCGCAAGCCAAAGCCTTGCCTGACGCCGCCATTGTCTGCCGCTGCGAGATGATCAGCGCCGGCGAGTTGCGGGCCGTGGTCCGGGAGAAAGGTGCTTGTGAGGTCAACCGGGCCAAGGCGTTCAGCCGGGTCGGCATGGGCCGTTGTCAGGGCCGTTATTGCTCCCAGGCAGGTGCCGAGGTGATTGCCGCTGCGGCAGGCGTCGACGTGCAACAGGTCGGCCGCCAGCGCGGTCAGGCGCCGGTCAAACCCCTTTCGATGCTCACCGAGGAGGTGTCGCCATGACGGTAGAAAAAGCCGACGTGGTGATTGTCGGGGGTGGCCTGATGGGCTCGGCGGCGGCGTTTTTCCTGCGCCAGCGCGGGCAGTCGGTGATCTTGCTGGAACGCGACCAGATTGGTCAGTACGCCAGCGGCGTAAACTTCGGCAACGTGCGCCGTCAGGGCCGATTCCTTGGGCAACTGGCGTTGGCCAACCGTTCGTGGGCGCTGTGGAAGCGCTTGCCGGAGTTGATCGACGACGACCTCGAATTCATCGCCAGCGGGCACATGCGTGTGTGCTACCGCGAAGACGAAATCCCTGAACTGGAAGCCTACGCGGCAGCGCCCGAAGCGGCGCAACTGGATCTGAAAATCTATCGCGGCGCCGAGCTGCACGCGCGCTTCCCGTTTCTCGGGGCAGACGTGAAGGGCGGTTCCTACGCGCCCCACGATGGCCACGCCAATCCGCGTTTGGCCGCTCCGGCGTTTGCCCGTGCTGCCCGACGCCTTGGCGCGCGGATCGAAGAACAGACCGAAGTCGCCGAAGTGCAGAAGGTCGGTGGCGAGTTCAGCATTACCACCACCGACGGCCGCCAGTTCAGCGCTGCCCAGCTGTTGATCACCGCCGGCGCCTGGGGCCAGAAGCTGTCGGCGCAGTTCGGCGAACCGGTGCCGCTGGACACCCATGGCCCGCAAATGGCCGTGACCGAACCGGTGCCTTACGCCTTGCCGACGGTGATCGGCGTGTACACCAAAATTCCTGAGGAAGTGATCTATTTCCGCCAGATTCCGCGCGGCAACATCGTCATCGGCGGCGGCTACCGCAGCAAACCGGACATGCTCAATCGACGGGCCTATGTCGAGCCACGTAGCATCCTCAACCAGATGGAGCAGATGCGCCGTCTGCTGCCGGGTGTCGGTAACCTCAATATCATCCGGGTCTGGAGCGGCATAGAAGGTTATCTGCCCGACTCCCTGCCGGTGATGGGCCCCAGCGGCACCGTTGATGGGTTGTTCTACGCCTTCGGCTTCTGCGGTCACGGCTTCCAGCTCGGTCCCGGCGTCGGCGACGTGATGGCCGAATTGATCAGCACCGGTAGCACCAGCACCTCGATTGAGCCGTTCTCCATCAACCGGTTCGCCCTCCCAGCCGAGCAACGGAGCAAGGCCTCATGAAACCCCGTGTACTGGATATTCTCAAACGCCTGATGGCTTTCGATACCGTGTCTTCGGAGTCGAACATGGCCCTGATCGAGTACGTGCGCGAGCTGTTGCTGAGCAAGGGCATCGAGTCGTTGATCGTCAAGGATGAAACCGGCAAAAAGGCCAACCTGTTCGCCAGCACTGGCCCTGAAGGGTTGCCGGGGATTCTGCTGTCCGGGCACACCGACGTGGTCCCGGCAGCGGGCCAGGCCTGGACCGTTCCGGCGTTTCAGGCGACGGTGCAGAAGGGTCGTATTTACGGTCGCGGCAGCTGCGACATGAAGGGGTTTATCGCGTTGGCCATCGACGCCATGCTCGACGCCGCCGACCATTCGTTGAGCCGACCGCTGCAACTGGCCCTGTCCCATGACGAAGAGATCGGTTGCGTCGGTGTGCGGCGTTTGCTGGACGTATTGCACCTGGCGCCAGTGCGGCCATTCCTGTGCCTGATTGGCGAGCCGACCAACATGCAGTTTGTGCTCGGGCACAAGGGCAAAGGTTCTTATCGCACGTACTGTCGGGGGCTGGAGGCGCACTCATCGCTGGCACCGCGCTCGGTCAATGCGATTCACGTGGCCTGTGATTTCATCGCGGTACTGCGTCAAAGCCAGCAGCAATTGCAAGAGCAGGGCGCGCAGGATACGGACTACGATGTGCCCTACAGCACCGTGCATGTCGGGCAGATTGTTGGCGGCAAGGCGCTGAACATTGTGCCGAACCTGTGCACCCTGGACTTCGAAGTGCGCAACTTGCCGGCGGACGATCTGGATCAGTTCCTGGCGCAGATGCAAGAGCGTGCCGAAGTCATCGTGCGCGAAGCCAAAAAGCTGTCCAACGTGGCGGACATCGAGATTGAAACCCTCAACGTCTATCCGGGGCTCGACACCCATCCGAGTGTCGAAGCGGTGCGTTTCCTGAAGAACTTCGCCGCGCCGGATACCGGCACCGCCAAAGTCTCATTCGGCACCGAAGGCGGGTTGTTCAAGCAGCGCCTGGATGTGCCGGTGGTAGTCTGCGGACCGGGCTCCATCGAACAGGCGCACAAACCGGACGAGTTCATCGAGATCAGCCAGATGGAGGCCGGGGAGCGGTTTCTTGATGGGTTGCTCGGTTCCCTGAAACTGTAATCAGGTTCCATGGCAAACACAGATCAAATGTGGGAGCGAGCCTGCTCGCGAAGGCGTCCTTCCAGTCGATATTGATGTCGCCTGATACGACGCCTTCGCGAGCAGGCTCGCTCCCACAGGGTTCTGTGTTTACCTGGACAGACCGTTTCTCCCCTCGGTAGAGCCTGCCGTCCCACCCCGAATTTCAGCATCCAACACCGCACCAAAGGTACTTTCAGCATCCTCATCCGCCGCACCTCCCTAGACTGGAACGTGTCTCGGATCAGGACTCGACCATGCTCAAGAATCGTTTGAAAGACCCCAGCCTTCTGGCAGAACTCGCTTATGTGGACGGGCAGTGGATCGGC
Organism: Pseudomonas sp. TH39(2020); assembly: GCF_016650715.1. NCBI lineage: Bacteria > Pseudomonadati > Pseudomonadota > Gammaproteobacteria > Pseudomonadales > Pseudomonadaceae > Pseudomonas > Pseudomonas sp. TH39(2020). The sequence goes on from NZ_JAEKFF010000002.1 coordinate 207,137, forward strand.
GCTGACAACACCGCCACCCTGGGCGTCCTCGACCCGGCCAGCGGCCAGTTGATTGGTCGTGTACCGGCGATGCAAGGCGCGGAAACCCGTCGCGCCATCGAAGCGGCCGAAAAAGCCTGGCCGGCCTGGCGCGCACGCCCGGCGGCAGAACGTGCGGCGCTTCTTGAGCGCTGGTATCAGGCCATGATCGACAACCTCGACGACCTGGCGCTGATCATGACCTGCGAACAGGGCAAGCCGCTGAACGAAGCCAAAGGCGAAATTCGTTACGGTGCCGGTTTCGTCAAATGGTTCGCCGAGGAGGCCCGACGGGTCTACGGCGAAACCATGCCGGCCCCCAGTGGTGACCGCCGACTGCTGACGCTCAAGCAACCGGTGGGTGTGTGCGCCGCGATCACCCCGTGGAATTTCCCCAACGCGATGATCACCCGCAAATGCGCGCCAGCCCTGGCGGCCGGGTGCCCGATCATTGTCAAACCCTCGGACCTGACGCCGTTGTCAGCCCTCGCCCTGGCGGTGTTGGCCGAGCGGGTTGGCATCCCGGCCGGGGTGTTCAACGTGTTGACCGGCATGCCCGCCGGCATCGGCGAAGAGCTGACCGGCAACCCGAGCGTGCGCAAGATTTCCTTCACCGGCTCGACCGCCGTCGGCCGCTTGCTGATGCGCCAGAGCGCCGAGCACATCAAGCGCTTGAGCCTGGAACTGGGCGGCAACGCGCCGTTCATTGTGTTCGACGATGCCGATCTGGAGCAGGCAGTGGCCGGCATCATGCTCAGCAAGTTTCGCAACGCCGGGCAAACCTGCGTCTGCGCCAACCGCATTCTGGTGCAAGACGGTATCTACGAACGCTTCGCCCAGCGCCTGGTGGAGGAGGTGGGCAAGCTCAAAGTCGGCAATGGCCTGGACGCCGACGTCACCATCGGCCCGCTGATCAACCCGGCGGCGGTGAGCAAAGTCGCCCGGCACATCGACGATGCCCTGAGCCAGGGCGCGCGTTTGCTCTGCGGCGGCATACCCGAGGGCGACAGCCAATTCGTGCAGCCCACGGTACTCGGCGAGGCCCACGCCGGCATGCTGCTGGCCAACGAAGAAACCTTCGGCCCGGTGGCGCCGCTGATGCGCTTTACCGATGAAGCCGAAGCCCTCGCGCTGGCCAATGCCACGCCTTATGGCCTGGGCGCCTACTATTTCACTCAGGACCTGCGCCGTTCATGGCGTTTCGGCGAGGCACTGGAGTTCGGCATGGTCGGTCTCAACACCGGAATTATTTCCATGGAAATAGCCCCGTTCGGCGGCATCAAGCAGTCGGGCCTGGGCCGTGAAGGCAGCAAGTACGGCCTGGATGAATACCTTGAAGTCAAAGCCTTCCACATCGGCGGGCTGTAATGCACAGACACGGGGAGCCACGATTGATGAGTAAGACATTCAGAATCGCTGCGATTGCCGGCGACGGCATCGGCAAGGAAGTCCTGCCCGAAGGGCTGCGGGTACTGGAGCAGGCCGCGAAGAAATGGCAGCTGGATTTGAGCATCGAGGTGCTCGACTGGGCCCACTGCGATTACTACCTTGAGCATGGGCAGATGATGCCCGACGACTGGTTTGAACAGCTCAAGGGTTTCGATGCGATCTACTTCGGCGCCGTCGGCTGGCCGGACAAGGTGCCAGACCACATTTCCCTGTGGGGCTCGCTGCTCAAGTTCCGTCGGGACTTCGATCAGTACGTGAACATTCGCCCGGTGCGGCTGTTTCCCGGCGTGCCGTGTCCGTTGGCCGGGCGCAAGCCGGGGGACATCGATTTCGTGGTGATTCGCGAGAACACTGAGGGCGAGTATTCCTCGGTCGGCGGCAAGATGTTCGAGGGCACCGAGCATGAGTTCGTGCTGCAAGAGTCGGTGTTCACCCGGCGCGGCGTCGACCGGATTCTCAAGTTCGCCTTCGAGCTGGCTCAGACCCGGCCGCGCAAACGCCTGACGGCGGCGACCAAGTCCAACGGGATTTCCATCAGCATGCCGTACTGGGACGAGCGCACGGCATTGATGGCGGCGCAGTACCCGGATATCACCTGGGACAAACAGCACATCGACATTCTGTGTGCGCGTTTCGTCCTGCAACCGGACCGCTTTGATGTGGTGGTGGCGTCGAACCTGTTCGGCGACATTCTCTCCGACCTCGGGCCGGCCTGCGCCGGAACCATCGGCATTGCGCCGTCGGCCAACCTTGATCCCGAGCGGCGGTTTCCGTCGCTGTTCGAGCCGGTGCATGGTTCGGCGCCGGACATCTACGGCAAGAACATCGCCAACCCGATCGCGATGATCTGGTCCGGGGCATTGATGCTCGATTTCCTCGGTAACGGTGATGAGCGCTATCGCGCAGCGCATGACGGGATTCTGCAGGCGATTGAACGAGTGATTGCCGAGGGGCCGATCACGCCGGACCTGGGTGGGAAAGGCTCGACTCAGGATGTCGGTAGGGCAATCGTCGCTATGCTTTGAACTGAGGTAACAATAGGGCGGCTGCGAGCAGTTGCCCTATTGGTCCGATGATGCGTGTTCTATGTGCGCGAAGGGAGATCGGGCGCTGCGCCAAATCCGATGATTGCTTTGGTTTCCAGGTACTCTTCAAAGCCGTAGACACCGTATTCCCGACCATTACCCGACCGCTTGTAACCGCCAAACGGAGCCATTGGATTCCAGGCGGGGTAGTTCAGATGCACTTGTCCCGCGCGAATACGAGAGGCAACGGCACGTGCAAGATCAAGGTCCTGACCCTGAATATGGGCGCCCAGCCCATATACCGTGTCGTTTGCGATAGCGACCGCCTCATCGACCGTCTCATACGCAATGATGCACAACACGGGACCAAAAATTTCCTCTTGGGCGATCCGCATTGTGGAATCTACCTCGGAGAAAACAGTGGGTCGGGTGTAAAAGCCCTTTTCAAAACCCTGCACACGTCCTGGTCCTCCGCAAATGAGTTTGGCGCCCTCACTAAGGCCAGCGTCGATCATGGCTTGCACGCGATTGAACTGGGCCTCGTTGGCAATGGGGCCGAGCACTGTATCTTCCGATTGCGGGTCACCCACGATAATCGCATTGGCGGTTGCGGCAGCCAGGGATTCGACCTCGGCCAGCCGGTCCTTTGGAACGATCATTCGTGTCGGGGCGCTGCAGGATTGTCCGACGTTGCGAAACGCAGACATCACTCCCTGCGGGACGGCTTTGGCGAAGTCGGCGTCGGGAAGCAGAAGATTCGGGGACTTGCCTCCCAGCTCTTGCGTGACGCGCTTCACGGTATGAGCGGCTGCCTGTGCGACCAGCGCGCCTGCGCGGTTTGAGCCGGTAATTGAGATCATATCGATGTCGGGATGCGCCGCCATGGCGGCGCCGACCTCGGGACCACTTCCGTTCACCAGATTGAAGACGCCAGGCGGGAGGCCTGCGTCATGGACCAGTTGTGCAAAAAGAAGGGCGCTCAGAGGCGACAGTTCGCTGGGTTTCAAAACCACCGTGCACCCGGCAGCAATAGCCGGGGCAACTTTCGCGGTGATTTGATACAGCGGCCAGTTCCACGGCGTGATGAGCGCGCAGACACCTATTGCTTCGCGTTCAATCGCGGTGCCGCCTTCAACCGTTTGGAAACGATAGCTGCAGAGGAGATCGCGTGCGACCCGAACGTGTTCGGCCGCGAGAGGCACTTGCATTGCCCGAGCGAAACTGATCGCTGCCCCCATTTCGAGGGAGAGTGCCTGCGCGAGAACCTCTTTTCGCTCAAGGATGAGATCGTAGATCTTTCCAAGGACAAGCCCGCGCGACTCTGCCGAGGAAGCAGACCAACTCGCAAATGCTGCACGCGCCGCAGCGACTGCCCGATCAACATCCTCGGCAGACCCGCGCGCGACCTGCGCAACAACGGCTTCACTTGCCGGATTAACCACCGGCAAACTGGCCGGGATGGCGGGAGAACACCAACGGCCGTTGATATAAAACTTGTGAGACGTTTCCGGATCAACGCTGTAGCTATTCGAAGATTGTGTTGTCATCCAACGAACTCCTTGGAGCGGTAATACACCGCGAACAGAAGGGCCGGGGAGGGAGCGAGTCACCAGAGCATCGCCATGGCGACCCATACATCCCTAAGCCCTGTTACCTCGATACGCTAACAAAATGACCCCGGCAAAATATGCCGTTATTCAAGTCGGCGAGGGACAATCTGCTGTATCTGCCAGGTTAACGTTGCACCCATGCAACTGAGCCGTTTATGTGGGTAGTGCGTCCGATAAAACCCTCGCTGGCGGTTGTGATCACTAGCCGATAGCTTGGGTCACCAGCGCGAACTGCTTGATTCCACCGCTTGACTGCGGGGGAAGGCCACGCACCATGCGCGGCGCTCTGTCGACGCACTGCAACCCCAGGCTCTCCAGCCAGCTTGCTAACCCGCAATCAGCCAGAATGTCGAAGCGAACAAAGGTTCCCGGTATCAAACGCAGAAGGTGGGTAATCAAGTGTTGGGCCTGTTCCTGGTTCTGTGCGACAACCGGACCAATGATATGGCCACGGCCAAAACGACGGAGCAGGGCAGTGCCTTGTAGCTGTCCATCCACCTCAATGCCGACTGCGTGCTCGGCCATCGCAAGCAAATCGTTGAGTACCGCTGTGCGGTCCAGGCCGCTACCCGCATTGGCCAATTCAATCAGCCTCGGGTAATCGGCCGGGCCTAATGCGCGACAATGCGAGCCCTTGATCAAAGGGATCAGCGCAGGTGTCTGTGGCACGCCTTGATGCTGCTGGATACGCGCGAAATCGACGAATCCCAGGCTGGCATAGAGCGGTGCGCCCGGCTCGGTGGCATTGAGGATCGGCGTGCGGGGTGCAGTGGCGTTCAGGCACAGGTTCATCAGCCGACGTCCGATCCCCTTTCCCTGGTGCTCATCACTCACGATCACCAGGCCGATGGAGGAGTAAGCACCTTGATGGCAGGCAAATGCTACGCCGACCAGTTGACCGTTATGTTCCGTGACAAAGCCTTCGGACGTGCGCTGTACCATGGCCCAGTCCTCTTCTCGGTGAGGCCATTTCAGGTGCACGGAAAGAGCGTGTGCCGCAGGTATATCCGCCGCGGTCACCGTGCGGTACAGATAGGCAGAATCTGGCGTTGCAGGCATGGAGCCTCCTTGAAGAGGGCAATCTTGAGTGGGGCGATCAAGGCGTTGCGATGCGCGGCTCATATAAGTTTGCCTGTGCTGAGGAGGCTTGTAGATAACGGCATCGCAATCGCGGATGGATTAGTAAACCGACGGATATCGAATGGACTGATCAAGGTGCTGGTACGACCGGTGCTGATCAGTTCAGCCATCACATCGCCGACGCCCGGGCCAAGCTGGAAGCCATGACCGCAGAAGCCGAAAGCATAAAACAATCCATCGACGGTGCCGCTGGGGCCGATGACCGGCAGGGAATCCGGCGTATAGCTCTCGATGCCGCTCCAGACCCGGATAATGTTCAGCTTCTCGGCCCCCGGTAGCAGGCGACGCATTTGCCGCATCTGGTTGAGCAGGCTTTCCGGCTTGAAGTAAGCGCGCCGGTTGACCATGTCCGGTTTGCAGCGGTTGCCGCCGCCGATAATGATGTTGCCGCGGGGGATCTGCCGGAAGTAAATCACCTCTTCCTTGATTTTGGTAAACACGCCGATCACCGTTGGCAAGGCGTAGGGCACCGGCTCGGTCACCGACATCTGCGGACCATTGGGTTCCAGCGGCACGGGTTCGCCGAATTGTTCGGACAGCTTGGCGGCCCAGGCGCCGGCGGTGATCAGCAGTTGCTGGGCGACGAACAGTTGGCCATCGGTGGTCGTGACGTGGAATTGGTCATTGACCTTCTGCACCTCGGCGACTTCGGTGCGCTCTTCGATCCGCGCACCGAGGCGCCGGGCCGCCCGGGCAAACGCCGGCGCTGCCAGACGCGGGTTGGCGTGGCCATCGTGAGGCGCATAGGAGCCGCCCTTGACTTCCGGCCCAAGAAACGGAAAACGCTGGTGCAACTCTGCGCCGCGAAAGATTTTCAAGTCCAGTTGCGCCGCCTCGGGGGCGGCAGCGTAGGCCTCAAGTTCGGCGATTTCGTCCTCGCGATAACACACCCGCATGTGGCCGTTGGCGATGAATTCGAGGTCGTCGTCGATCAGCTCCGGCAAGCGTTTCCACAACGCCCAGGAACGATTCGCCAGCTCAAGCTGCCCAAGGAATCGCCCCTGGCGCCGGACGTTGCCGAAGTTCACGCCGCTGGCGTACTGACCGATCTGGTCACGCTCCAGCAGGGTGACTGAGCGTCCACGCTGGCGCAGGAAAAATGCTGACGTCGAGCCCATGATGCCGCCGCCGATAATCAGGACATCACTTTTTTGCGTCATGAGAGTTCCTCGATGATCATCGTCGATTAGGGTTTGTTGACGGTCGGCCGACCCTGCTCGGCCAGTCGTGCAAAGCGCCTCGTCATCGGTAGGTTTCCTTTTGTTCGCCGCGGGCCAGTGCTTCGATTTCGATCAAGTAACCATGATGCAATACCGGAACGGGCACCACGGCGCGAGCTGGCCGATGTTCTCCCAGATATTGGGCATAAATCCGATCGAAGACGGGCCAGTGTTCTATTCCTACGACATAGACAGTGACCTTCAGGAGGTCACTCGTGCTTCGGCCTGCTTCGCGGAGGATCTCCACCAGGTTATCGAGCACGATGGATGCTTGAATCTCGAACGGCTGGTCGGCACTGTGGTCGCCATTCGCGCGTACCGGCAGTTGTCCGGACACATATAAAACGCCCTCGTGCAATACCGCCTGGGAGTAGTGTCCTCCCGGCGTTGCTGCGTGAGTCGTGTGGATCAAGTCGATCGAACCTGCTTGATCACCAGCCATGTAGACGACTCCAGGTGTGCACGACGCCCTCGGCGTCACAGGCGTGATAATCCGGGAACTGCGCGCCCGTGGCACACGCATGGTTGGGGAGAATGCGCAGACGGCTACCGATAGGGAAGCGCGCGACGAGGTTGGCGCTCTCGGCCGCTCCAAGGGTGATGATGCCATGCTCCTGATTCGCGTCCGTGAGCAGCGCGCCCTCGATCCAGTCACCGGCCTCGGTACACACCTGTCCGTAACCGAAGTCCTGTCGCTGGCGCTGCGTGCCGCGATCACGACTCATGGCCATCCAGCCGGCATCGGTGATGATCCAGCCTTTATCTTGCTGGTGACCGATGACGGTGGTCAGCACGCTCAGCGCCAACTCGTCTGCCTGGCAGACGCCGATGTTGTGCATGACCAGGTCGAAGAACACATAGACACCTGCGCGTACTTCAGTGACGCCTTCCAGACTCAGTGCCGACAGTGCCGTGGGAGTGGAGCCGATGCTGACCTCTGGGCACGCCAGTCCGGCTTCGCGGATTTTCTCGGCGGCCTCGACGCAGAGGGCGCGTTCTTGTTCGGCGAGGATTTGCAGTGCTTCAAGGCTGTCGAGTTCGTAGCTGGATCCGGCGTGGGTCATTACGCCTCGCAGTTGCATGCCCCCCGCAGAAAGGACACGTGCGACCTCTACGAGTGCATGATCTTCAACAGTCAGACCTGAGCGGTGGCCATCGCAATCTATCTCGATCCAGACCTCAAATCGTTCGTCGTGTTTCTGTCCGAAGGAGACAATGGCTTGCGCCCCGGCAACACTGTCGGTGAGCACGCTTAGCTGGCAGCCCTTGCGCCTGAGTGTCAGCGCCTGGACCAATTTGGCAGGCGCCATGGCAACGGCGTAGAAAATGTCGCTGATGCCTTCAGCAAAACAATGCTCAGCTTCTTTCAAGGTGGAAACCGTGACACCGCTTGCGCCAGCGGCTACCTGTGCCTTGATCACGGGGAGGCATTTGCTGGTTTTGATGTGCGGGCGCAAACGCACACCCAAGGTGTCCATGCGGTGCTGCATGCGCAGGATATTGCGCTGCATTCGCGGGACATCGACTATCGCGGCGGGCGTATCTAGGGAGGCAACAGGGGGTGACATGACAGAACTCGGGTGGCTGGGTACGAGGTCCACTCTACTCAGTCGTCATGAAGGTGTGGTTCAATGGATAGTCATCAATCATTAAGTAAAATTGAATGATCTCTGTCGAAGACTTACGTCTGGCCGTAACGCTGGCGCGCTCCGAGTCTTTAAGCGCTGCCGCCAGAGTCCTGAATGTCTCACCACCGGCGCTGTCCATGCGTTTGCGCAAACTGGAGACGCTGCTTGGTCTGACCTTGGCCAATCGCGATGCCCGGCGCCTGAGTCTCACTGCCGATGGCGAACGTTTCTCTCGTGAAAGCGCGCTTTTGCTGGAACAGTTGGAGGCACTTCCAGAGTCCTTCAGGCAGCATGATGAGCGGCTGGCTGGCACACTCCGGCTGGCGGCGCCGTTCGGCTATGGGCGCCAGCGCATTGCGCCGCTGCTGGCCCGTTTTGCCAGATTGCATCCACAGCTGTGCCTGCACCTGGATTTGCGCGAAACACCGTGGCCTGATCGTCACGACAGCGATGCGGTGATTCACATTGGTCACCTCAACGACAGCCTGTGGATCGCCAAACCCCTCACGCAAAACAACCGATGGCTGTGCGCCAGTCCGGCGTATCTGGAGCAGTACGGCGTGCCGTCGTCGCCCGAGCAACTGGCCGAGCATCGTTGCATTTGCATTCGCGAGAATGATGAAGACGTCACGTTGTGGCATATGCGTAAGGGGAAGGGGCGAAAAACGCTGCGCATCGAGCCGGCGCTGTTGAGCAACGATGGAAGCGTGGCCCGGCGGTGGGCCGAGCAAGGCCTGGGGCTGGTGCTACGTTCGCAATGGGATATCAGTGAAGCGATCGCCAACGGCAGCCTGACAAGGGTGTTGGCGGATTGGCAATTCGACAGCGCGCCGATCAACCTGTTGGTCCCCTCACGCAAACTTCGCAGTGCGCGCGTACAGGCGTTGGTGGCCTTTCTGGAAGATGCATTGAAAGCATGATCAGCGTCGAACGGGTGATTGCCGACAGACTCTGAATCAACCACCGGACTACTGTGGGAGCCTGCTCGCGATGAGGGCCTGATATTCAACCGTTGACCGACAGTCCGCTATCGTCGGAACGCCGCCCGGAGCAAGCTCCCACATTTTGAATTTTTATGTATTCAATAACCCTGGGTGCGATCGATCTCACCGACCATAGGCTCGCTACGTTGATGCCGCCGAATATTCTCCAGCAACACCCCGAACGCACTTTCCGGCTGTGTCATCGCCGCAATGTGCGGGGTCAGCAGAATCTGCGGATGATCCCAAAACGGATGATCCGCCGGCGCCGGTTCTTCCTGTAGCACATCGAGTACGGCGCCGCTCAGTTGCCCGCTGTTCAGCGCTTCAAGCAAATCACTTTCCACCAGATGCCCGCCACGGCCCATGTTGATCAACGCCGCGCCACGGGGCAATTGCCGGAACAATTCACGATCAAGAATGCCTTGGGTCTGCTCCGTCAACGGCAGCACGCACAGCAGAATGTCGCACTGGCTGAGAAACGCCGGCAGTTGCTCGCGCCCGGCATAGCATTCCACGCCAGCGACCTGATGCGCACTGCGCGCCCAGCCCGACAAGGCAAAGCCCAAGGGCTGCAACGTCGCCAGAATCTGCTGAGCCTGGGTGCCCAGGCCCATGACCCCGATCCGCCGCGTAGCCGCCGGTTGCAGCAAGTGCGCCTGCCAGCACCGCGCCATTTGCTGCTGGCGATAGCGAAGCATGTCCCGGTGCAGGCTCAACACCGCAAAACTGGCGTATTCGCACATGCCACGTGTGATGCCCGGATCCAGCAGGCGTACCACCGGCAAGCTCGCGGGCAAGCGACTGAGGTCCAGTTGATCGACCCCGGCGGACAGCGCAAACAGCACGCGCAGATTGGGCAGCAGAACCTCGAGATCATCCGGTGCTTGCCAAGCGGCCAGGTACTGAATGTCCTTGGGGTCGCCGATGTCCGGCCAGGCGCGCCATTCGATATCCGGGGCGTGTTTGGCGAACAGCGCTTTCCACTGTTCGCCGCGCACAGGGTCAGCTTTATAAAGCAGGGCCATGGGCATGTCCTGAAGGAAGAAGGTGCTGTCCATCATCGCGCAACGTCGGCGCAGGATCTGTCGAAAGGGCCGGGTTAAACGGGTTTCGTGATGTTCGATCGGCGACGGCCCGGCAGATTCGGCGGGCGAAAGGAATCTGCCGTTTGGCAGGGTGAAAACAGTCGATCCGAATTTCTCAGGGGCCAAGTTCGGCGTAGATCGTTTCGCGCAAGGCTTAACCTGAACACCATCGCAACCACCTCCCGGTTGCCGGACTCACGATGGGAAATGCCATGAATAGCAAAGTCGACGAAACCCCTCATTTGCTCCGTCAGCGCGATCAATTCGTGCCGCGTGGCCTGGTTACCGCTCACCCGTTGGTGATCGATCGCGCCCAAGGTGCCGAGTTATGGGACGTGGACGGCAAGCGCTACCTGGATTTTGTCGGCGGCATCGGTGTGCTGAACATCGGTCACAACCACCCGAAGGTGGTCGCTGCGGTACAGGCGCAATTGCAAAAGGTCTCTCACGCCTGTTTCCAGGTGGTGGCCTATAAGCCTTATCTGGACCTGGCCCAGCGCCTGTGCGAAATGATCGGTGGCCAGGAAGCGTATAAAGCGGCGTTCTTTACCTCCGGTGCCGAAGCGGTGGAAAACGCGGTGAAGATCGCCCGCGCTCACACCAACCGTTCGGCGGTGATCGCCTTCCGCGGCGGCTTCCACGGCCGTACCTTGCTCGGCACCACGCTGACCGGCATGAGCCAGCCGTACAAACAGAACTTCGGGCCGTTCGCGCCGGAGGTCTTCCACACCCCGTATCCCAATGCCTATCGCGGCGTCACCAGCGAGATGGCGCTCAAAGCCCTCGACGAGCTGCTGGCCACCCAGGTTGCCCCTGAGCGTGTCGCCGCGATCATCATCGAACCGGTGCAGGGCGACGGCGGGTTCCTGTCAGCACCGGCGGAGTTTCTCCAGGCCCTGCGCGCACTGACTGAAAAGCACGGCATCGTGCTGATTCTCGATGAAATCCAGACCGGTTTCGGCCGTACCGGCAAGTGGTTCGGTTTCCAGCACGCCGGCATTCAGCCGGACCTGGTGACCGTCGCCAAGAGCCTGGCCGGTGGCTTGCCGTTGTCCGGGGTGGTCGGCAAAGCCGAGATCATGGACGCGCCGCTGCCCGGTGGCCTGGGCGGCACCTACGGTGGCAATGCCTTGTCCTGCGCCGCTGCGCTGGCGGTGATCGCGGCCTATGAAGAAGAACATTTGCTGGCCCGCGGCGACGTACTGGGCGAGCGTTTGCGTCAGGGATTGCTGCGTCTGCAGGCCCGTCACGGGCAAATCGGCGACGTGCGCGGCACCGGGTTCATGCTGGCGATCGAGCTGATCAAGGATGACTCGGCCCGCACGCCGGACGCGGACCTGAATCAGCGACTGATCGATGAAGCCCGGGCTGGCGGTTTGCTGGTGATCAAATGCGGTGTGTACCGCAACGTGCTGCGCTTCCTCGCACCGCTGGTGACCACCGAAGCACAAGTCGACGAAGCGCTGCAGATTCTTGAAGCGGCATTGGCACGGGTCTTGAACTGAGCTCATGGCCGCTCGGGGCGGTGCCACAAGGCATCGTCCGTGAGCGTTTATGGAGCATGGATTGATGGAATGCATCATCGGAGGCTTTGCGCACCATGGGGCTGACTGAATATCGAGCACTGCTCATCGATTGCGATGAGGTCCTGGTCGATCGGGACTCGGGTGTCTGGACGGCACTGCAACCGCTGCTGGACAGCCGAGGCGGTCACCCGGACAAGGAACAGGTGCTGGCCGAATACAGCGAGGTGGTGCGAGCGCTGTATCCGCGTTTCGCTGAACTGGGCTTTAGTGGCGTGCTGTGTTTCGCCCATCGTCAGTTGGCCGAGCGCTGGAGCCTGAAAGCCAGTTGGGAGGAGGGCATGAGCTTTGCCCGTTCGGTGGCCGGCTGGTCGCTGTTCGAGGACGCGCCCGGCGCGATGTTGTACCTGCGCAAGTTCTACCGCTTGCTGGTGCACGGCGACCGGGATGCCGAGGATCGAGGGCTGTTGTGTGAACGATTGGGGATCATGCCCGACGATTTCATTTCACTGGCCAGCGACCCATTACTCGATTCAGAGTGGTTGAAGGCCAACGAACTTGAACCCGGCAGCATCCTGCAAGTGACCCGACCTTCGGTCGATCGACAGACGGCCAAAGACGTGTGCCTGATCTGTCGCGGCCGGTCAAAACACCCTACGCCGTGCGCGGCGGATTACTGTATTAACAGCATGGCGGATCTGGTGGCTCAGCATCAGCTGTCTTTACGGCGCTGATTTTGCTAGAAGATTGTCTTACAAACGGCAGTCAAGAGGTACGCAATGGAAGGGTTAGTCAAACTGGACCGAATCGACATCAGCATCCTGGTGGAGCTGCAAAAGGACGGGCGCATGACCAACGTCAGCCTGGCCGATGCGGTAGGGTTGTCGGCCAGTCCCTGCCTGCAAAGGGTCAAACGGCTTGAGTCGGCCGGGTATATTTCCAGCTACAAGGCGCACCTGAACCTGGCCAAGATCACCGATTCGGTGACGGTGTTTACCGAAATCACCTTGAGCGACCACAAGCGCGAAGACTTCGCCAAGTTCGAGTCCAACATCCGCTTGGTGGACGAAGTGCTCGAGTGCCATTTGATCAGCGGTGGCTACGATTACCTGGTGCGCTTCATGACCCGCAGCATCCAGCATTATCAGGAAGTGATCGAAAGCCTGCTGGACAAGAACATCGGCATCTCCAAGTACTTCAGTTACATCGTCATCAAATCTCCGGTGCTCAAGGACGGCGTGCCGCTGCGCAAATTGCTGCGCCACTGAACCAACCCCCTTTCCCAATCCCGACATGAGCCCCCCTGTGGGAGCGAGCCTGCTCGCGAAGGCGGCGTCACAGTCAACAGAAATGTTGAATGTAACGGCCTCTTCGCGAGCAGGCTGCTCCCACAGTTGCATTCGCAATGCACTGCGTTTGGACATCAGGCCGGCACAACCGGCCTAGGCGCTTCATCATGGCGCAAGCCGCATAAACGGCTGTTTCAACCCACAAAAACAGTTGCCGATTGCCCCGTATGCGCTGATTTCAGAGCAAAGCGCAAAAGTCTCTGCGCTGTAATGCGTTCAGAGAGAGGGGAGCGGTTTGTTGTCTGGCTGGTTTCGATAAAACGAGGCGGCGGCAACAACCCGTTGAATAACACCAATCGGAGCGTAAAAAAATGCGAATGAGCAACGCAAAAGCACTATTGGGTTACGGCGCCATCCTGCTGGCGAGCAGCAGCGAGGCGCATCAAATCTGGTACGAACAACCACCCGGCCAACCACTGGCGTTGTACTACGGGGAATATGACAAGAACATGCTGGAAGTCACGCCGGGCGGGATGGACCGGTTTCAGCAACTCAAGGGCTGGTCGATCAGCAACCGGTCCCAGCCATTAACGCTGACCTTGCAGCGTCAGGCGTTTGCGGTGGCGCATCAAACCCGGGCAGAGGACTCGCTGCTGGCCCAGGACCCGCACTATCCGATCTTCGACCTTCATGAGGCCGACAAGGCGCTGAAGACGCACTGGACGCCAGCGACCCGTTGGGTCGGTGACTTGCGCGCGCGCACCCCGGAACTGACCCTGGACATCGTGCCGACCGGCGTCGCCGATGCAGGCAAGGCGCAGTTCCAGGTGTTCTATGCGTCCAAACCGTTGGCCGACCAGGACGTGGTGCTGGAAACCGGCTCCGGCGAAGTGTTTACCCAGCGCACCGATGCCGCGGGCAAAGTCAGCTTCGAGCTGCCGTGGCAGGGCACTTACGTGGTGGCCGTGGAATACAAGGACCGCACGCCCGGCGAACGCATCAGTCCTCAAGGCAAGACCGAACCGTTCGATATAAAGAGCTTCAGTTCGACACTGTCGTTCTATCGATCACAGGGCCAGACGCCGTTGCCGCGCGCGCCGTCGCAGCTGCCGGCATCGGAAGTCGCCAGGCTGAAGAAACAGGCCTGATCCCTCGACCACTACATGAGTGACTGATATGACCCAATCTTCAGGATTGGCAGGGCAGGCGACAACCGCTTCCCCTGCGTTTGCAACCAGTGCCGTCAAGGCCAACACCCGAATGCTGGCGATCGACGCCCTGCGCGGTTTCGTCATGCTGTTGATGCTGATCGATCATGTGCGGGAAACCTTTCTGCTGCACCGTCAGGTCACCGACCCGATCGATGCGTTGAGCGTCACGCCGGACCTGTACTTCACCCGCATGCTCAGCGAGATCTGCGCCCCGGCATTCATCTTCCTCACCGGTTTGTCAGCCTGGCTCTACAGCCAGAAACACACGGCGAAAGAAACCTCGGTGTTCCTGCTCAAGCGCGGGTTGTTCCTGGTGTTTCTCGAAGTCACCTTTGTGTGCTTTGCCTGGAACGCCGAGTTCCCGCCCAAGACCCTGTGGCTGCAGGTGATCTGGTGTATCGGCATCTGCATGATCGTGCTTGCCGGGTTGCTGCACTTCAAACGCGGTTGGCTGATCGTGCTCGGGGTGGCCATTGTCGCCGGGCACAACCTGCTCGATGGCGTAACCGTGGGGCCGGAGTCGCCGTTCTTCGTGCCGTGGTCGATCCTGCATCAGCGGGTGTTCATCGACATCACCGAATTCACCCGGGCCCGCACCACTTACCCGGTATTGCCCTGGATTGGCGTGATCCTGCTGGGGTGGGGAATCGGGCCGTGGTTCGGCAAGGACATGGACCCGGCCGAGCGGATTTTCCGTCTGCTCAAACTGGGCGCCGGCCTGCTGGTGGCGTTCGTGTTCATTCGCTACCTGAACGTCTACGGTGAGAAACCCTGGGTGCAGACCGGTGACTCGTTGCGCACCTTCATGAGTTTCATGAGCGCCAAGAAGTACCCGCCCTCGCTGATGTTCCTGATGCCGACGATTGGCCTTTCGCTGATCTTGCTGGCGCTGTTCGAGAAGCTGCAGGATCGCTGGTCCACCGCGACCCTGGCGATTTACGGCGGGGCGCCGATGTTCTTCTATTTGCTGCACTTGTACGTGCTCAAGGCCATGTACTTGGTGGCAGTGGCGATCTGGGGCGCCAATCAGGGTGCCTACTATGGCTTCGACAACCTGCCCACGGTGTGGCTGTGGAGTGTGATCCTCGGGGTGTTGCTGTTCTTCCCGACGCGCTGGTTCGCCAACCTCAAACAGCGCCGCCGCGATATCGCGATCCTCAAATACCTCTGACGTGCCCAAGGGTGTCCCCCGTTCGGCGGGACACCTTGCAGACCCCGAATTCTGTGGAGTTGCACTGTGAAAACCCTATCGACGCACACCCTGCTATTGGCATTGGGCGGGCAGTCCCTGCTCGCCCTGGCTTCAGAGCAAGACACCGCAAAAGGATTTATCGAAGACAGCCAATGGAGCCTGCTCAACCGCAGCCTCTACGACCGTCGCGACTATGAACACGGCTCACTGAGCAATGGCGCGCGCAATGCCTTTAAGCCCCGAGCCGAACGCAGCGACCTGGCCGAGGAATGGGCCTATGGCCTGATGGCCGATTTCATGTCCGGCTACACCACCGGCACCGTAGGGCTGGGCCTGGATGCCCATGTCTATTCCGGCTGGGAACTGGACAGCGGCGGCGGCCGGGCCGGCAAGGCGCGGGTGTTGGGGGTGGACAATGACGGGCACCCCAAGGATGAGTTCAGCCGAGGCGGCGCCGTGGCCAAGCTGCGGTTTTCCTCGACGGAATTGCGTTACGGCGAGCAGCGGGTAAAAACCCCGGTGTTCGGTTCATCCGACAGCCGCTTGCTGCCAGAGACTGCCACCGGCTGGCTGCTGACCAGTCGCGAACTGCCCGCCACCACCCTGTATGGCGGGCATTTCAACGAAAGCACCGACCGCAACGCCACCAGTCATGACCAAGGTTTTGTGGTCAATTACTCCAACGGCAAACAGGGCGACAGCTTCGACCTGGTGGGGGTGCGCAACACGGCTGTCAAAGGGCTCAACGCCAGCCTGTTCAGCGCGGACTACGCCGACACCTGGCGACAGCACTACCTGGGCGCGGTCTACACCCAGCCGTTGGCGGAACGTCAGGACCTGATCTTTGATCTCAATCTGTACCGAACCCAGGACACTGGCAAAGCCTTGTCCGGCCGCATCGACAACACCACCTGGAGTTTGCTGTCGACCTACAAGCTCGGGGCCCACAGCTTCGGCCTGGGCTATCAAAAGGTCGATGGCGACACGCCTTTCGATTACGTGACCCGTGGCGCGATCTACCTGAGCAACGCCGTGGCACTGTCCGATTTCAACGCGCCCCGGGAGGCTTCCTGGCAAGCGCGTTATGACCTGAACATGGCCGGTTACGGGATTCCCGGCCTGACCTTCGGCGCACTGTACGTGCGCGGCAGCGGCATCGACGGTACTGATATGGACCCGAACGGCGGCTACAAATGGCTGGGTTACGGGCAGGGCGGCAAGCACTGGGAGCGTGATCTACAAGCCAAATACGTGGTGCAGTCGGGCGTTGCGAAAAACCTCGCGTTCAGCCTGCGCCATGCGGTTCATCGCGGGAATGCGGCGCAAGCAGAGCTGGACGCCAATCAGATCCGCCTGGCGATCGAATACCCGCTGGGTGGCAAATTCTGATCCAGAACGGGATCGCCTTTGTGCACTTTTATAAGGCCGCGCAACACGCCTCTGCACTATGCGAAGGCAAACATCGGGCTTTGATGGGTTCCCGTGGTCAACGTTTACTGGCGCAAGGACGGCCAATGGCCGACTGGCACAAAGTCTGCAAGACACTGTTCAGGCCCACTGTGAATGCAGTCGAGTGGGCAGCCCCCTCGGTCAACGACGATCGATTGGCCGAACAGGTCGCGGGCAACATCGGTGGATCCGGCATAGATGCCTGACTTAGCACCGTAAACGAACAGGCAAAGACGCCTGGAACCGCAAGGTTTCAGGCGTTTTTTTTTGCTTTTTGAACAGCTATCGACGGGTGTCTCTTATGAATTCCAATGTTGCCACTTTGAACAAGCTGCAAACGCTGATCGTGATCGGCAATGGCATGGTCGGACATCATTGTGTCGAACAGCTGATCGAACGCGGTGCCCTTGATCACTATCGGCTGCACGTGTTCAGCGAGGAGCCGATGCGTGCCTACGACCGCGTGCACCTTTCCGAGTATTTCTCCGGCCGTGATGCCGAGTCGTTGGCCCTTGGTGAAGCCTCGCTGTACCAGACCCCGGGCGTAACCCTGCATCTGGGGGTGCCGGTCCTGGAAATCGACCGCGCCCGCCGCCAGGTGATCACCGCGCAAGGCTGTGTCTCCTACGACAAATTGGTGCTGGCCACCGGCTCCTATCCGTTTGTACCGCCCATCGAAGGCGCCGAGGGCGATTCGCGCCTGGTGTATCGCACCCTTGAAGACCTCGACGCCATTCGTGCCGCGGCCAGCAACGCCCGACGCGGTGTGGTGGTCGGCGGTGGCTTGTTGGGCCTGGAAGCGGCCAATGCCCTGAAAACCCTGGGCCTGGAAGCCCATGTGGTGGAATTCGCCCCGCGCCTGATGCCGGTGCAGCTGGACGAATACGGTGGCCTGGCGCTCAAGGCGCAGATCGAACGGCTCGGCGTCGGTGTGCACCTGTCGCGCGGCACGCAATCGATCAGCGCAGGCGAGGAATACCGCTACCGGATGAACTTCGCCAATGACGAATTTCTTGAAACCGACCTGATCGTGTTCTCCGCCGGTATTCGTGCGCAAGACGCACTGGCCCGGCAATGCTCGCTGGAAGTCGGTCCGCGCGGCGGTGTGGTGATTGACGACCAATGCCAGAGCAGCGATCCGAACATCTACGCCATCGGCGAGTGTGCCGCCTGGAATGGCAGCATCTTTGGTCTGGTTGCACCCGGTTACCAGATGGCGCGCGGCGTCGCCGCACTGTTGTGCAACGAAACCGCCGAGCCGTTCATGGGCGCGGACATGTCGACCAAGCTCAAACTGCTGGGCGTCGATGTCGGTTCCATCGGCGACGCCCACGGCAGCACGCCGGGCGCGCGCAGTTATCAGTTCATCGACGAAACCACGGCCAGCTATCGTCGCCTGGTGGTGGATGCGACCGGCAAACACGTGCTCGGCGCGGTGCTGGTCGGTGACAACAGCTATTACGACACGCTGCTGCAATACATGCAGAACGCGATTACGCTGCCGGCGGAACCTGCCAGCCTGATTCTGCCATCGTCCGAAGGCGCGCCGACCCTCGGTCCGGGCGCGTTGCCCGAAGCGGCCACGGTGTGCTCGTGCCACAACGTCACCAAGGGTTCCATTTGCTCGGCCATCGACGGTGGCTGCACCGACCTCGGCCTGCTCAAGTCGCAGACCAAGGCGTGCACCGGTTGCGGTGGTTGTGCCGGGCTGCTCAGGCAGGTTTTCGAGCATGAGTTGATCGCCCGTGGCGTCAGCGTCGACAAGAGTCTGTGCGAACACTTTGCCTATACCCGTCAGGAGCTTTATGCGCTGGTGCGGGTAGAAGGGGTGATCACCTTCGAAGAACTGCTGGCCAAGCATGGCCGTGGCCACACCGGTTGCGACGTGTGCAAACCGGCGGTGGGCTCGATCCTCGCGTCGTGCTGGAACCAGCCGATCATGGACGCCTCACTGGTGCCGCTGCAGGACACCAACGACACCTTCATGGCCAACATGCAGAAAAACGGCACCTATTCGGTGGTGCCGCGCATCCCCGGTGGCGAAATCACCGCCGACAAACTGATCGCGATTGGTGTGGTGGCGAAGAAATACGACCTCTACACCAAAATCACCGGCGGCCAGCGGATCGACCTGTTTGGCGCGCAGTTGCATGAATTGCCGGACATCTGGGCCGAGCTGATCGAAGCCGGTTTCGAAACCGGGCACGCCTATGGCAAGTCGACCCGCACCGTGAAGTCTTGTGTCGGCAGCACCTGGTGCCGTTACGGCGTGCAAGACAGCGTGCAAATGGCCCTGACCATCGAGGACCGCTACAAGGGCCTGCGCTCGCCGCACAAGCTCAAATTCGCGGTGTCCGGTTGCACCCGCGAATGCGCCGAGGCCCAGAGCAAAGACGTTGGCGTGATCGCCACCGAGAAAGGCTGGAACCTTTACATCGCCGGCAACGGCGGCATGCGTCCACGTCACGCCGAGCTGTTCGCCACCGACCTCGACGATGCGACCCTGATCCGCTACATCGACCGCTTCCTGATGTTCTACATCCGCACCGCCGACAAATTGCAGCGTACCTCGGTGTGGCGCGAAAGCCTGGAGGGCGGCCTCGATTACCTCAAGGATGTGATCATCAACGACAGCCTCGGGTTGGGTGAAGAGCTCGAATCGCAGATGCAACTGGTGGTCAATCGCTATGAATGCGAGTGGGCCAACGCCCTCAAAGACCCGGAAAAACTCAAGCGCTTCCGTACCTTCGTCAACGACAAACGCCCGGACCCGGACATCCACTTTGTCCAGGAACGCGGCCAGCGGCGCCCGATCATGGCGGCCGAACTCAACCTTATCCCTGTTACCGAGGAGATTGCCTGATGAGCCAGTCCAATACCCAACGCATCGATTCCCTGGAAAGCGCCGAGGCTTGGCAAACGGTGTGCGAGCAACAGGACCTGGTCAGCAACTCCGGCGTCGTCGTCTGGCTCGACGGCGCACAGGTGGCGTTGTTCTACCTGCCGGGTGCCGAGGGTCGGACCCTCTACGCCATCGACAACCATGACCCGCAATCCGGGGCGAATGTGATCGGTCGCGGGTTGGTCGGCAGCATCAAGGGTGATCTGGTGGTTGCATCGCCGATCTACAAACAACATTTCCGCCTTGAGGACGGTAGCTGCCTGGAGTACCCGCAACAGCGTCTGCGTGTCTGGCCCGTGCGGTTGAACAGCGGCGTGGTGGAAGTCGGGGTGGCTTGAGCCTGTTCAACAGCATCACGTATGCGCATCGGAGGCATTTATGAAAACAGCCGCACAATTGCTGAAACTCAAGGTCGTGCAAAACCGCCAGGTGCATAGCATCGCGCCTGATGAAATGGTGCTTGAAGCCCTGAGGATCATGGCCGAAAAGAACGTGGGCGCGCTTCCGGTGATCGAGGCCGGGCGGGTGGTCGGCGTGATCAGCGAGCGCGACTATGCGCGCAAGGTCGTGCTGCAGGGGCGCTCTTCGGTCGGTACGCCGGTGCGCGACATCATGAGCGCGCCTGTGGTGACGGCTGACAGTCAGCAGAGTATTGAGCGTTGCATGGCGGTCATGACTGACAGCCATCTGCGTCATCTGCCGGTGATGGAGGGCGGCGAACTGATGGGGCTGTTATCGATTGGGGATCTGGTCAAGGAGGCTATCGTTGAACAGGCTGATCTGATTCGGCAGCTGGAGCATTACATTCGTGGGCACTGAATGGGTTGTTGTCACGGTGAATGGTTAGGTTGGGGTACATATCCGTTTCTGCGGTCACGGCGGCTATTGGTTCCGCCCTTACGGCGGGTCACTTGGAAGAGCGCCAAGTAACCAAACGCTTTCGCCCCTGACGTACGGTGCCTCGCCTAGGCTCGGCATACCCTCGCTCCGGTCCTGCTCCGTGGGCCCGCCGCCATCGGCCATCCATGGCCGGGGGCGGCTACCGCGGCATCCTTGCCGCGGTGCCCACTACGCAGAACCTCCACTCGGCCTTCCGACGGGGCAGATCAAGATCAGAAGCAAGATCAAAAGCCTGGCGTTGTACCTGTGGGAGCGAGCCTGCTCGCGAAAAACGTCCGGACACCGCGTTCATTCAGACAGCACGCGTCATCGTTGACGTCCTTCGCGAGCAGGCTCGCTCCCACAGGGGGAATGCGTACGCTTGAAGAGACAGGCCGGCCGGTAGGCCGCCTCGCGGTGCTTTTGCGGTACTCGCCCCCTCGAAAGGCCGAGAGGAGGTTCTGCGCAGTGGGCAACCCGGCATGGATGCCGGGTTAGCCGCCCCCGGCCATGGATGGCCGATGGCGGCGGGCCCACGGAGCAGGACCGGAGCGAGGGCATGCCGAGCCTGGGCGAGGCACCGAACGTCAGGGGCAAGAGCCCTTGGTTACTTGGGGCTTTTCCAAGTGACCCGCTGTAAGAGCGGAATCATAAGCAGCCGTTACCGAAGAAACGGATATGCACACGAGCCTGGCGGTTTTACGGCTTTCTTGATCAGTGTCAACCGCATAACCAGGCGCGCTCTGTAATCTCCAGAGACCGACAGCCAGTGCGCTCACCCCAATGTTCGCCGTAGCGCGGGTTGCCTTGACCCAAGGCGAAAACACCATGATCTATCCGCTGATTCTGACCTTGCACCTGTTTGCCGCGCTGATCTTCATCGGCACGGTGTTCTTCGAAGTCCTGTTTCTGGAAAGCATCCGCAAACAGCTACCCGCCAGGGTGATGCTGCTGGTGGAGCAGGGTATCGGCCGCCGGGCCCGCTCGCTGATGCCGTGGGTGCTGCTGGTGTTGTTCGGTGCGGGGCTGGGCATGGTCTGGTTGCGTTACTTGCCAGCCCTGGCCTCACCACTGGCCTCATCGTTCGGCACCTTGCTGGCATTGAAAATCGCGGTGGCCGTGAGTGTGCTGCTGCATTTCCTGGGTGCCATGTTTCTCTTCAAAAGCGGCCGAATGAGCCCGCGATACCTGCACTTCATCCATGGCAGCCTGTTCTGCCACATGGTCGTTATCGTGCTGCTGGCCAAGGGCATGTTTTACCTGACGTGGTAATCGGGACTGACCGGTGGTCCGTTGTGCAGACACTTGGCTTGCGCTTGATGCAAATCAAGGAGCATTGAGGGTTAAACCCGGAGACTGACAATCCGCAGCCAGTCTCGGAGACCGTCATGCTCGATTTATTTCACAACCCAGGCGAGATCGCCCGGTGCGATCAAGGCGTGCTTGACCCTAACTGTCATGCCGACACACAAAAATTTCATGAAGGTATTGGCTCTCTGGATTTGCTTCGTGCATTGCGCGTCAGCCGCCAGAAGTGCCGTCCGCTGTCCCTGAACGTGCAACTGCCTTCCAGCCTCAAGCCGTCTTCCTGTGCCCCGCGCGATATCGCCGGCGAACACAGCGGCATCGAGCAGTACCTTCAGCATCTGGAGCAGGAAATTGACCTCGTCGGTTGTCACCTCAGTGCAGAGCAACGGGTCGAACAGTTTCATCTGGGGGGCGGAACACCCGCGCCTGCCCATCTGGAACGGCTGATGAGTCATCTGCGTGGCCGGTTCAACTTTCTCGAACATGAAGGCGGCGACTACAGCGTCGAGGTGGACCTTCACCATACCGACTGGTCGACCATGGGGTTGTTGCGCAACCAGGGTTTCAATCACGTCAGCATCGGCGTTCCGGATATCGACGCCGACTGTGACAGGTCGGTGGCCTGCTACCAGAACCCGGCGCCGATCCAATCGCTCATGGATGCCGCACGCACCTTTGGCTTTCGCTCCATCAACGTCGATCTGGGCTTTGGCCATGCCTGGCAGACGCCAGACAGTTTTGCGCTGAAGCTGGCGAGCATTATCGAGCTGGAACCGGACCGGCTCATGGTGTTCGATTATGCCCGGCCACCACGGCGCTATCGGCCAGTGCTCGGTGACAAAGTCAGAGCGCTGTGCAGCCAGGACGATAAAGGCGCGATGCGCCAGATCTGCTTTGATCAACTGCTTGACGCGGGTTATCACTACATCGGTCTGGGGCAGTTTGTCCGGCCTGATGATGATTTGGCGGTCGCCCAGGAGCGCGGCCGGTTACGCCGTACCTGTGAGGGTTTCTCCCGTCATGGCTATTGCGATCATGTTGGATTCGGTTTGGGCGCCATCAGCCAGATCGACGATTTGTACACCCAAAACACTGACGAGATTGGACGCTATCAGCAGCAACTGGACATGAAGCAATTGCCGACCTGTCGAGGCTGGCGTTTCGAGGCAGGGGATCAGATCAGGCACATGGTCATGGAGCGTCTGGCCTGTGATCAGGAACTGGATATCCGCGCCATCGAGCGGCGCTACGGGCTGGTTTTTTCCAAGTACTTCTCCGCCGTCTGGCCGTTGCTGGAGCAATTGAGTCGGGACGGGTTGATTGAATTGTCAGACCGCTTCATCAGCATCCTTCCCGCCGGTCGGCCGGAAGTGGATGCCATCTGCAACCTGTTTGAAAAGGATTTGGGCGGGCCCATTGCGAGTTGATCGATCATGAACACGACATTTGATTTCAATCGCGCCCTGGTCGAAAAGTACGACCGCCCGGGGCCGCGCTATACCTCTTACCCCACGGCGCCGCAGTTTCATCAGGCGTTTGCCGTTGACGACTATCAGCGTGCCGCCCGCGACAGCAATCTGGTGGCCGCGCCGAAACCGTTGTCGGTGTATATCCACATCCCGTTTTGCAAAAGCCTTTGTTACTACTGCGCCTGCAACAAAATCATTACCCAGAAAACCCATCGCGCCGTCGAGTACCTGACCTACCTCAAGCGTGAAATCGCGATGCAGGCGGCCTTGTTCGACAACACCCGCAAACTCACCCAGTTGCACCTGGGTGGCGGCACGCCGACCTATTTGACCAGCGAGCAGCTGGCGGACCTGATGGACTGCCTGCACCAGGCGTTCAACATGGATGACAGCGATGACCATGAGTTCTCCATCGAGGTCGACCCGCGCACCATCAGCACCGAGCAGATTCAGTCGCTGCGCCAGTTGGGCTTCAATCGCCTGAGCTTCGGCGTGCAGGATTTCGACCCTGACGTGCAGGCCGCGGTCAATCGCCAGCAAAGTGAAGAGCAGATTTATGCGCTGGTTGCTGCGGCACGCGAGGCGCAATTCAAGTCGATCAGCGTCGACCTTATCTATGGTCTGCCCCTGCAAACCGTGCAGAGTTTCGATGTCACGCTGAGCAAGATCATCGCGCTGCGTCCGGACCGGATTGCCGCCTACAGCTACGCACATTTGCCGGAGATGGTTCGCGCACAACGGTTGATTCGTCCCGCCGACATGCCGCCGCCGGAGCGCAAGCTGGAACTGCTCGAGCTGACCATTCGCCGTCTGACCGAGGCCGGTTACGTCTACATCGGCATGGATCATTTCGCCTTGCCGGATGACGAGCTGGCGCTGGCCCGGGCCAATGGCACCCTGCAGCGTAATTTTCAGGGCTATTCCACCCATGCCGACTGCGATTTGATCGGCCTTGGGGTGTCGTCGATCGGCAAGGTCGGCGACAGCTACAGCCAAAGCGTCAAGGAGCTTTCGCAGTACTACGCCCGTATCGATCAAGGGTTGTTGCCGGTGCATCGGGGTTACCGCTTGAACGCCGACGACCTGCTGCGCCGCGAGGTGATCAGCGACCTGATGTGCCATGGCCGTATCGCGTTCGACAAGTATGAGGCGCCGCATGGCATTCGCTTCACCGAGTATTTTGCCGAGGCGCTGGCGCAGCTGGGCGAGCATGTGCGCGATGGATTGCTGCAGATTCACCGCGACGAATTGGTGCTGTTGCCACAAGGGCATTTGATGATGCGCAGTGCCGCGATGGCGTTTGACGCCTATCTGGGTGGTGAACAAAAAGGCCAGTTTTCACGCACGGTTTGAGACCCGGGAGCCTGTCTTTCGGGGCTAATTTCTCAAGTTGATTTCAATCAAGGGCAGGGGGCGCAACGCTCCCTAACATGACCGAAAGCCCTTTCGAAATCAGCGAGCCCATGACAATCCATCAGCCTTCGATACACGGCAACCTGCGCGCCTGGGGCGTCGGGCTGGTGGTCATGCTGACGTTGATGCTCGCCACCTTCGAGGCGGTGCAAGCCAAGCAGTACGGCGACATCGAGCAGAAGCGCATTGAGAAAACCTTCCCTCAGACCGATTCCGTTTCCGCGCCCGAAGGCCGGTTCAAGGTGCGTACGCTGTCTGCCGCCGGCAAGGTCATCGGTTATGTGTTCCAGAGCCTGGACGTGGTGGATATTCCGGCCTATTCAGGCAAACCGATCAACACCCAAGTGATTCTCGACACGACCGGCATGATTCAGGATGCCTATGTGCTGGAACACCACGAGCCGATTCTGCTGATTGGCATTCCTGAGGCAAAACTCCACGGTTTCACCGCCAAGTACAAAGGCGTCAAGGTCAGTCAGCGGGTCGTCGTCGGCCATTCCAGTGATCCGAACGCAGTCACCGTCGATGCCATCGCCGGCGCAACCGTCACCGCCATGGTGGTCAACGAAGTCATCATGCGCGCCGCCCATGAAGTGGCCGTATCGCTCAAGCTGATCGAGGACACGGCCGGTGTGGCACGCAAGCCCGCCATCGTACGGCTGGACTTTTTCGAGCCCGCCACCTGGGAACAACTGACCGGCAACGGCGCCATCCGCCGCTTGAACCTGACCCGTGGCCAAGTCGACGTCGCCTTCAAAGGCACCGAAGCCGAAGGCATCGACAACGCCAGTGCCGATCAGGTTGATGAGACTTTTATCGAGCTCTATACCGCCGACCTGAACCCGCCGACCATCGGCCGCGCGCTGCTGGGCGACAATCAATATCGCCTCCTCATGCAAGACCTCAAGCCCGGCGAGCAGGCCATCGCGGTGCTGGGGCGTGGGCTGTTTTCCTATAAAGGCTCGGGCTATGTGCGCGGCGGAATTTTCGATCGGGTGCAATTGCGTCAGTTCGGCAACGTCATCAGCTTTCGCGACATGGACCATCAGCGGCTCTCGGATGTGTTTGCCAAAGGCATGCCCGAGTTCACCGAGATGTCGATTTTCATTGTGCGCGAACCGGCGAAGTTTGATCCGGGATCGCCCTGGTCCCTGGAGCTATTGGTACGTCGCCAGACCGGCCCGGTCAGCGGCACGTTCAGCAGCTTCGAACTGGCCTATCAATTGCCCGAGCCCTACCTTGAACGACCACTGCCCAGCGCCGAAGAACTGGCCGCCCTCGAGGAAGCCAGCCGGCCGATGTGGTTGAACATCTGGTACCAAAAATCCTTTCAGATCGGCGTCCTCGGGGCAGCGTTGCTGCTACTGACGGCCATCCTGTTCCTGCAGGACAAGTTCACCCGCCGCCCACATTTTCTGCACTGGCTGCGTCGGGGTTACCTGGTCTTTACCGTGGTGTTTCTCGGCTGGTATTCGCTAGGGCAGTTGTCGGTGGTCAACGTCCTGACCTTTACCCATGCGTTGTTCGACCATTTTCGCTGGGAGCTGTTTCTCACCGATCCGCTGATCTTCATGCTCTGGGTCTTCGCCGCCGCCAGCATTTTGCTCTGGGGCCGCGGTGTGTTCTGCGGCTGGCTGTGCCCGTTTGGCGCGTTGCAAGAGTTGATCAACGAAGCCGCGCGCAAGCTGAAGATCCCCCAATACGAATTGCCCTTCGCAGTCCATGAGCGGCTGTGGGCGATCAAATACATCATTTTGCTGCTGCTGTTCGGCATCTCCCTGGAGTCGATGTCCACCGCCGAGCTGTTCGCCGAGGTGGAGCCGTTCAAGACCGCCATCACCCTCCGGTTCGACCGCCAGTGGTGGTTCGTGCTCTACGCCGTGGCGCTGCTGGTCATCAACCTCTTCACGCGCAAAGTCTATTGCCGCTACATCTGCCCGTTGGGTGCGGCGCTGGCAATTCCGAGCAAATTTCGCCTGTTCGACTGGCTCAAACGCCGCAAGGACTGCGGTACGCCTTGCCAACTGTGCGCCAAGGAATGCGAGATCCAGGCGATTCATCCCGATGGCCGGATCAATGCCAACGAGTGCCACTACTGCCTCGATTGCCAGATGACTTACCAGAACGACAACAAATGCCCGCCGCTGATCAACAAGCGCAAGAAGCGCGGCAAAGCGGCACCCGCCACTGTGCAACTGATACCTGTCGTGGAAGTGACCGCTCTGGAATGAACCCCGCGAGCGCCTGTCCGCAGTGACCGTTTTTATCCCTTCAAGGAAAACACCTGATGAACGACACAGAATCCAAAAAAGTAGCTGAAGTGCCGGAACCGACAGGCCTCAGCCGCCGCGGTTTCCTCGGCACCAGTGCGGTGACCGGCGCGGTACTGGCCGGTGCCACGGCCATCGGTGGCGCGGTCTTCACCCGTGAGACCTGGGCGGCTGCGGCCAAGGACGCG
Organism: Pseudomonas sp. TH39(2020); assembly: GCF_016650715.1. Lineage (NCBI taxonomy): Bacteria > Pseudomonadati > Pseudomonadota > Gammaproteobacteria > Pseudomonadales > Pseudomonadaceae > Pseudomonas > Pseudomonas sp. TH39(2020). Next base: position 234,388 of record NZ_JAEKFF010000002.1, read on the forward strand.
CAATCGAAAACCCACGTCGGGCCGGGCGAACTGGATCAGTACTACGGTTTCTGGAGTGGCGGCCATCAGGGTGAAGTGCGGATCATGGGCATTCCGTCGATGCGCGAGTTGTTGCGTGTTCCGGTGTTCAACGTTGACTCCGCCACCGGTTGGGGGCTGACCAATGAAAGCAAACGGATCATGGGTGACAGCGCGCATTTCCAGAATGGCGACTGTCACCACCCGCATTTGTCGATGACCGACGGCAAGTACGACGGCAAATACCTGTTCATCAATGACAAGGCCAACAGCCGCGTTGCGCGTATCCGTCTGGACATCATGAAGTGCGACAAGATGCTCACCGTGCCCAATGTGCAGGCCGTTCACGGGTTGCGCCTGCAAAAAGTGCCGCACACAAAATACGTGTTCGCCAATGCCGAGTTCGTGATTCCGCACCCCAATGACGGCAGCACCTTCGACCTGCAGGACAAGAACAGCTACACGATGTTTAACGCCATCGATGCCGAGAAAATGGAGATGGCGTTCCAGGTCATCGTCGACGGCAACCTGGATAACACCGACGCCGATTACACCGGCAAGTATGCTGCTTCGACCTGCTACAACTCGGAGAAGGCCTACGACCTGGGCGGCATGATGCGCAACGAACGCGACTGGGTGGTGGTGTTCAACATCCCGCGCATCGAAGCGGCGATCAAGGCTGGCAAGTTCATCACCCTGGACGGCTCGAAAGTGCCGGTGGTCGACGGTCGTAAAGACGAAGGCAAGGACAGCGCGTTCACCCGTTACATCCCGGTGCCGAAGAACCCCCACGGCATCAATATGACGCCCGATGGCAAGTACTTCATTGCCGCCGGCAAACTCTCGCCCACTTGCACGATCATCGCCACCGCGAAGCTGGACGATCTGTTCGACGACAAATTCAAGGACCCGCGCGACGTGGTGGTCGGCGAACCGGAACTGGGTCTGGGCCCGCTTCACACCACCTACGACGGCCGCGGCAATGCCTACACCACGCTGTTTATCGACAGTCAGGTGGTGAAGTGGAACGTCGAGGAGGCGATTCGCGCGTACACCGGCGAGAAGGTCAACTACATCAAGCAGAAACTCGACGTGCAATACCAGCCGGGCCACAACCATGCCTCGCTGACCGAAACCAGAGACGCCGACGGCCAATGGCTGATGGTGCTCAGCAAGTTTTCCAAGGACCGCTTCCTGCCGACCGGCCCGCTGCACCCGGAAAACGATCAGTTGATCGATATCTCCGGCGAGGAAATGAAACTGGTGCACGACGGCCCGGCCTTTGCCGAACCCCATGACTGCGTCATGGCCCGCCGCGACCAGATCAAGACCAAAAAGATCTGGGACCGCAACGACCCGTTTTTCGCCGAGACCGTGGCGATCGCCGCCAAGGACGGGATCAAGCTGGAGACCGACAACAAGGTCATCCGAGACGGTAACAAAGTCCGCGTCTACATGACCTCGATGGCCCCGGCCTACGGCCTGCCGGAGTTCACCGTCAAACAGGGCAACGAGGTCACGGTGACCATCACCAACATCGACCAGATTGAAGACGTGACCCACGGCTTCGTGATGACCAACCATGGCGTGAGCATGGAGATCAGCCCGCAGCAGACCTCATCGATCACCTTCATCGCCGACAAGGCCGGCCTGCACTGGTACTACTGCAGCTGGTTCTGCCATGCGCTGCACATGGAAATGGTCGGCCGCATGAAGGTCGAGAAGGCCTGACCGTTGCCCATCGACAGGAGCCAGGCAATGACTGATAGCAAGGGAAACCCGGTGAAGGTCATTGCGCTGGCGCTCCTGCTGATGTCCGGCAGCGCGCTGGCGGTGCAACCCATCACCACGCTGCCGTTGACGGTGGACGCCGATCAACGCTGGCACCTGCCTGCAGGGGAATACCGTGGCTCGTTCAGCGTCGATCAACCGATGCAGATTGTCTGCGAGCCGGGCGCGGTATTTCAGGGGGAGGGGCAGGGCAACGGCTTGATTATCAGTGCGCCGGATGTCGGCATCGAGGGCTGCACCTTTCTGGACTGGGGGCACGACCTCACCGCCATGAATGCGGGGCTGTTCATCCAGCCCAAAGCTCGTGGTGCGGTGATCAAAGGCAATCGCCTGCAGGGTAAGGGCTTCGGTATCTGGGTCGACGGCACTCAGGATGTGAGCCTGATCGACAATCGTATTCAGGGTGATCCGACGATGCGCTCCCAGGATCGCGGCAACGGTATTCATCTGTATGCGGTACATGGCGCCAAGGTCATTGGCAACCAGGTGCGCGACACCCGCGATGGAATCTACATCGACACTTCCAACGGCAACCTGCTGCAAGGCAATACCCTGGAGGACCTGCGCTACGGCGTGCATTACATGTTCGCCAACGACAACCAGCTGATCGGCAACACCACCCGCCGCACCCGCACCGGTTACGCCTTGATGCAAAGCCGCAAGCTCACGGTGATCGGCAATCGCTCCGAACAGGATCAGAACTACGGGATCCTGATGAACTACATCACCTATTCAACCTTGCGTGACAACTTCGTCACTGACGTGCGCGACGGCTCCACCGGCGACAGCATGATCAGCGGTGCCGAGGGCAAGGCGTTGTTCATCTATAACTCGCTGTTCAACAGCATCGAACACAACCACTTCGAGCACAGCGCCGTGGGTATTCATCTCACCGCCGGCTCGGAAGACAACCGCATCGCCGACAACGCGTTTGTCGGCAATCAACGGCAGGTCAAATACGTCGCCACCCGCTTGCAGGAATGGTCGGTGGATGGCCGGGGTAATTACTGGAGCGATTACTTGGGCTGGGACCGCAACAACGACGGCCTCGGCGATATCGCCTACGAACCCAATGACAACGTCGACCGTCTGCTGTGGCTGTATCCGCAGGTGCGGCTGTTGATGAACAGCCCCGGTATCGAGTTGCTGCGCTGGGTGCAACGGGCCTTTCCGGTGATGAAATCGCCTGGGGTGCTCGACAGCCATCCGCTGATGAAGTCATCCACTCAAACCCTGACCCAGGAGCCTGCCGCATGAACGTCATCGACATAGAAGGCGTGAGCCAGCGTTATGGGCACGCCACCGTGTTGCATCGGTTGAACCTCAGCCTCGCGGAAGGTGAAGTGCTGGGTTTGTTCGGGCACAACGGCGCGGGCAAGACCACCAGCATGAAACTGGTGCTTGGCCTGCTCCAGCCCAGCGAAGGCCAGGTCAGGGTGTTTGGCCGTTTGCCCAGTGATCCCCACGTGCGGCGCCTGCTCGGTTATCTGCCGGAGAACGTGACGTTTTACCCGCAGCTGAGCGGTGTTGAGACCTTGCGTCATTTCGCGCGACTCAAAGGTGCCGCCTCAGCTCAGGTGGACGCACTGTTGGAGGAAGTCGGCCTGGCCGGTGCGGCGTATCGGCGGGTCAAGACTTACTCCAAGGGCATGCGTCAACGCTTGGGGCTGGCGCAGGCGCTGCTCGGCGAGCCGCGTTTGTTGCTGCTTGATGAACCTACCGTCGGCCTCGATCCCATCGCTACCCAGGACCTTTATCGGTTGCTCGATCGCCTGCGCAACCAGGGCACCAGCATCATTCTCTGTTCCCACGTGTTGCCGGGTGTTGAGGCGCACATCAACCGCGCAGCGATTCTGACCCAGGGCCGCCTGCTGGCCCTCGGCAGTCTCCACAGTTTGCGCGAGGAGGCCGGGTTGCCGACGCTGATTCGCGCCAATGGCCTCAAGCACGCCGGGCCGTTGCAGCAACGCTGGAACAACGCCGGGCATATCACCGAACGCTGGGGCGTCGAAGGTCTTGAAGTGGCCGCGCTCAATGGCAGCAAGCTCGGGCTGTTGCGCCAACTCCTCGATGAAGACGAACCGGCCGACGTGGAAATCCATCAGCCGTCGCTGGAAGACATTTACCGCTACTACATGAGCCGGGCCGGTGCGGCGTCGATCGGGGAGGCCGTATGAACGCTGTCTGGAACATGGCCCGCAAGGAATTCAGCGACGGTTTGCGCAATCGCTGGTTGTTGGCGATCAGTGTGTTGTTCGCAGTGTTGGCCATCGGCATCGCCTGGCTGGGCGCCGCGGCTTCCGGGCAATTGGGTTTCACCTCGGTGCCGGCCACCATCGCCAGCCTCGCCAGTCTGGCAACGTTTTTGATGCCGTTGATTGCGTTGCTATTGGCCTATGACGCCATCGTCGGCGAGGACGAGAGCGGCACGTTGCTGCTGTTGCTGACCTATCCGCTGGGTCGCGGGCAGATCCTGCTCGGCAAGTTTGTCGGCCACGGGTTGATCCTGGCGCTGGCGACACTGATCGGTTTCGGCTGCGCCATGCTGGCCATCGCCGTGCTGGTGGACGATGTTGAACTGAGCCTGCTGCTTTGGGCCTTTGGCCGGTTCATGGCGTCGTCGACGTTGTTGGGTTGGGGGTTTCTGGGGCTGGCCTATGTGCTGAGCAGTGTGTCTGCCGAGAAATCCACGGCGGCCGGGCTGGCGCTGGGCGTCTGGTTCTTCTTTGTGCTGGTGTTCGACCTGGCACTGCTGGCGCTGTTGGTGCTCAGCGAAGGGCAGTTCAACCCGAAAGTGCTGCCCTGGTTGCTGCTGCTCAACCCCGCTGACATCTATCGCCTGATCAACCTCTCCGGTTTTGAGCCCGGCGCCGGCACCACGGGTGTGCTGACGCTGGGCAGTGATTTGCCGATGCCGGGGTCGATGCTCTGGCTGTGCCTGTCGCTGTGGGTGGCGGTGCCATTGGGCTCGGCCTGGCTGTTGTTTCGTCGCCGGGCGACATGAATTTCCACTTTGATGGTTTTGGAGAAGTTGACGATGAGTACGTTTTATCTGACGACGGTGCGCGCGGTGGCGGGCCTGATGATGTGCCTGTTTCTGACGGCCTGCGACAACTCGGCGCAAGCCACTTACAGCGACGCCGCCACAGCCTTTCATCCCAGTGATGAATGCCATGTCTGCGGGATGATTATCGACGGATTCCCCGGGCCCAAGGGCGAAGTGGTCGAGCGGGCCGGGGTCAAGAAGTTCTGCTCCACGGCGGAAATGATCGGTTGGTGGTTGCAGCCGGAAAATCATCATGGCGATGCAAAACTGTATGTCCACGACATGGGCCGCAGCCCGTGGAACGCGCCGGATGACGCCCATCTGATCGATGCCAAAGACGCGTTCTACGTGGTCGGCACCCAACTCAAAGGCGCCATGGGCGTGGTGCTGGCGTCGTTCTCCAGCCGCGAGGCCGCTGAAAAGCTTGCCGCGGAGCAGGGCGGTCGCTTGCTGCGCTTCAGCGAGATCACTCCGGCGCTGTTGCAGCAACACTAACGCCGTCGAAAAATCCTGATCGCCGTCAAGTCGTTTTTTCTTCTCCTGCTCAAAGATAGGGACTGGCAATGTCCCCAGTGCTTGGCATCCGTGATGCCCAGGAGTAGATGATGAAAACCGAGTTTCAGGACCGTTTGGCGGTGGTCACGGGTGCCAGCTCCGGGATTGGCCTGGCACTGTGCGCCGCGCTGTTACCGCGCGGGGTCAAGGTGCTGGCGATGTCACGGACTCTGGGTGAACTGCCGGCTTTGCAGCAGATCTACGGTGAGCGGTTGCAGTGGTTTGCCGGGGATGTCACGAGTCAGCAAGACCTGCGCGAGCTGGCCGAGTGCGCTGCGGCGTTGGGTCCCGTGGACTATCTGGTGCCTAACGCGGGTATTGCCGAGATGGCTGACAGCCTGGATATGGCGGCCTTCCAGCGTCAGTGGGCGGTTAATGGTGCCGGGGCGTTGAATACCCTGGCGGCGTTGCGCGGTGAATTGGCGAGCCCGGCTTCGGTGGTGTTTGTCGGGAGTTTCCTGACCGGTTCGAGCTTTCCGGGGTTGGCTGCGTGCATTGCCAGCAAGGCTGCGCTGGCGGCTCAGGTCCGCACGCTGGCGGTGGAGTTTGCGCGGTATGAGGTGCGCATTAATCTGGTCTCTCCGGGGCCGACGGCTACCTCGATGTGGGATCACTTGGGGTTGAGCGATGGGGAGCTTGGCGATGTTGCCGACACGCTTGGTAAACGTCTGTTGCCGGGGCATTTTCTTGATGCGGCGGCGGTGGCCAATGTGATTGTTTTTCAGTTGTCGCAGGGTGCTCGGGGGGTTTATGGGCAGGACTGGAAGGTTGATAACGGTTACACCTTGGGCTGAAATCCGTTCGGGGTACATATCCGTTGCTGCGGTCACGGCGACTTAGGGTTCCGCCCTTACGGCGGGTCACTTTCGAAAAGCCTGCGCGGCCCGGCGGAAAGTAACCAAAGCGCTCTTGCCCCTGTCGTTCGGTGGCTCGCCTAGGCTCGCCATGCCCTCGCTCCGGTCCTGCTCCGTGGGCCCGCCGCCATCGGCCATCCATGGCCGGGGGCGGCTAACCCGGCATCCATGCCGGGTTGCCCACTACGCAGAACCTCTACTCGGCCTCTCGAGGGGGCGAGTACCGCAAAAGCACCGCGAGGCGGCCTACCGGCCGGCCTGCCTTTTCAAGCGTACGCATTCCCCTGTGGGAGCGAGCCTGCTCGCGAAAGACGTGAACGATAACGCGTGCTGTCTGAATGATCGCGGTGTCCGGACGTTTTTCGCGAGCAGGCTCGCTCCCACAGGTACAACACCGGGATTTTGATCTTGCTTTTGATCTTGCTTTTGATCTTGCTTCTGATCTTGATCTGCCCCGTCGGAAGGCCGAGCGCAGGTTCTGCGCAGTGGGCACCGCGGCAAGGATGCCGCGGTAGCCGCCCCCGGCCATGGATGGCCGATGGCGGCGGGCCCACGGAGCAGGACCGGAGCGAGGGCATGCCGAGCCTAGGCGAGGCACCGTACGTCAGGGGCAACAGCGTTTGGTTACTTGGCGCTTTTCCAAGTGACCCGCCGTAAGGGCGGAACCCTAAGCCGCCGTTACCGAAAAAATGGATATACACCCAAGGCCTAATGCGAAGTCCCCTCAGCAAACTCAATCTTGTTCCCCACGTTGTACTTACCCGAAGGCTTATTCATCGGAATACGTTTGATCTCCTTGAGAGTGTTGCTGTCATAAACGATCAGCGCACCGTCGGTGGCCCAGATGCTCAGCAGCAAGTAGCGGCCATCCCGGGTGAACTCAACATGAGCAGCGGTTTTCCCGGGCATCGGGCGCAAGGTGTGGGCAATCTCCAGCGTCTGCTTGTCGATCAGATGGATCGCATCGTTGTCCGGCCCGAAGAACACGTCACTCCAGGCATACCGTGAATTGACGTGACTGCGCATGAAGAATCCCGGCCCCAGGGTCGGAATTTCCTTGATCAGTTTCCAGGTCTTGAAGTCGATGACCGAGATCAGCCCCTTGCTGATATTCGGTGTGGCGAACACCCACTCACCGTTGCGTTTCCAATAAGTCCCCGAGCCCAAATGCGGCATGCCCGGCAGTGGGATGTCGGTGATCACCTTGCCGCTGTCGAGGTCGATCACTTGACCGCCCTGGGCCTTGCGCGACGTGGCCAGCAGCTGTTTGTAGTCCGGTGAAAAAGAAAAATCGTCGAGAAAATCCCCGGCAGAAATCCGTCGTGGTTCGAAATTGGGTGTGTCAGCCCAGGACAATTCCCAGACTTCCTTCACGTCCTTGAGCGCCACGATGAAACTGTCGCGCGGCGGGGCGGAGTAGACCGCGCTGACCCGTGACGCGGTACCGTCCTGACCGATTGTGGGAATAGTTTTGACCAGCGACAGATCGCGAGCATCGAGCACCACCACGTTGCCGGGCAAATAGTTGCCCACCAGCACCCAGCGTCCATCCTTGCTCACCGCCAGGTTGCGGGTATTGAGCCCGGCGCGGACCTCGGCGATCAGTTTCAGGTTGTGCAAGTCATACAGGCTGATCCAGCCGTCACGGGAGGCGAAGTAGACGAAGCGCCCATCGGGCGAAAACTTCGGCCCGCCATGCACGGCAAAGTGCGAAGCAAACCGCGCCAGCACCTCAAAGCGGTCGCCGTCGAGGATGTCGATGTGATGGTCGCCGGCTTCCACCACCACGAACAGGTTCAGTGGGTCGGCGCCATGCTGGGGCGTGGTGGGCAGTTTGCTGAGGTCCGCGAGCATCGAGTGACTGCCGAGAATGTCGTCATTGCTCCAGGTGGGTGGGGTGGCGGGCGGTTGCTGAAGGTAATCCACCAGCGCGTCGATCTGCGCGGGGCTGAACACAGTGGCATAGCCGGCCATTTGGCTCGCGGGGCGGCCGTTCTGGATCACGCTGCGGATTTCATCGGGTTTGATCCGGCTGAGACTCTCCGGCAACAACGCCGGCCCTGCACCGCCGAGACGGTTAATGCCGTGACAGCTCTGGCAATGCTGCTGATAGTTTTGCGCCGCTTGTTCAAGTGCCGGAACCGCTGCGCCGGCCTGCGCCGCACTGACCCATAACAGGTGGGCAAGGACCATGCGCCTCATATCGCCACCTTGGCGTGGCGTTGCAGCGCTTGAGCCGGGTAAAGCCGCGCCGGGTATTCCAGTTGTTCTGCGCCAAACAGATCGACCACGGTGCCGATCACCGTCAGTGTCGGAATGCCCGGTGGACAATCCAGCGCCAGGGTCGGTAATTGGTGCAGCTTGCCCCGGGCGACGTGCTGGTCGGGACGCGTGCCGTTGCTGATCAGTGCCGCCGGTGTATCGGCTGACAACCCGGCTTCGATCAAGCGCTGAGCGATGATCCCCAGATTCGACAAGCCCATGTAAAACACCAACGTCTGGCTACTGTCCGCGAGGCTGCTCCAGGGCAGCGACAACTCGCCGTCGCGTTGCAAATGGCCGGTGATGAACCGGCAGGAATTGACCAGATCGCGGTGGGTCAACGGTATGCCTGCGTAGGCGCTGCAGCCGGAAGCGGCGGTAATGCCCGGCACCACCTGGCAATCAATGCCGCGTCGCAGCAGGTATTCCAGCTCTTCGGCACCGCGACCGAAAATGAACGGGTCGCCGCCCTTGAGCCGGACCACCCGCTGCCCTTGATCGGCGAGGTCCGCGAGCAGTTCGTTGATCTGTTCCTGGGGCAGGCTGTGGCAGCCGCTGGCCTTGCCGACGTAATGCCGGGCGCAGGTCAGGGGAATCAACGTCAGCAGTTCGGGGCTGATCAGCCGGTCGTACACCACAGCGTCGGCCTGCATCAACAGGCTCCAGGCGCGCAGGGTCAGCAGGCGTGGATCGCCGGGGCCGGCGCCGACCAGGGCAACTTCGCCCGGCCGGAACGGCGACTCAAGTGTGGCCGGTATCGCAATTGATGGAGGCATGGGACGTCCTTGGTGCTTCATCAGGTTGGCCGGCCCCAGCCTTTGTCAGGTAGTTGGCCGGACGGGCTATTCAGTGGGTGATGCAAGGGATGGTCGTTGACGGCGTAACACCGATTTCGTCATCGCTGAGGTGGCAGCCGGGGTCCTGGCCCCACAGATCTCCCTCGGCCCAGGCGCGTGTGCGGGTGTTGCCGTTGCAGATGGGCAACCAGCGGCATTGCGCGCAACGGCCACCGACCGCGCGGGGATGCTCACGCAGGCGCAGCAGCAGGGCATCCGGCTGATCCAGCCACAACGTGCGGAACGGCGTGCGGCGGACATTGCCCACCGAGTGCTGCCACCAGTAGGTGTCCGGGTGCACTTCGCCGGTGTTGTCGATGTTGGCAATGCCGCTGCCGGAGGCGTTGCCACCCCAGGCGCGGAGCATGTTTTCCAGGCGTGGGTAATGCTCGGGAATACGAAGGGCTGCCCATTGCAGCAGCAGAATGGCGTCGGCATCGTTGTTGCCGCTGACAAAATCGCTGTCGCGGCCCTGTTGGATGTCTTCCCACGCGCGCTCAAAGATCAACGTCATGGCCTCGCGGCTCATCTGCTGGTGCGCGTCGAGTTTGCGACTGCGTTTACCGCGACCGCTGTAGTTGAGGTGCGACAGATAAAACTTCTGTACGTCGTACTCGCGCATCAGCGCCAGTAACTGGGGCAACTGTTGATGGTTCTCCTGAGTCAGGGTGGTGCGCAGCCCGACGCGAATACCCTGTTCGCGACAGAGCCTGATCGCCTGCATGGAGCGGGCGAAGCTGCCCTTGAGTTGGCGGAAAGCGTCATGGGTGGCTTCCAGTCCATCGATGCTGATCCCGACGTAGTCGAAATTCGCCGCGCTGACCTGCGCGATGTTCTGCTCATCGATCAGCGTGCCGTTGGTGGACAAGGCCACAAAGAAACCCTTGGCCCGGGCGTAGGCGCTGAGCACAAACAAATCCTCGCGCAACAGCGGTTCGCCACCGGAAAGAATCAACACCTTGACGCCGGCATCGTGCAGGTCGTCGATCACGGTCAGCGCGGCGGCCGTATCCAGTTCGTCGCGAAAGACACTGTCGGCCGAGGTCGCGTAGCAATGTTTGCAGGTCAGGTTGCAGCGCCTGAGCAGGTTCCAGATCACCACCGGCGCCCGGTTACTGCCCGGTGGGCTGGTTCTCGGTGCTGGCGCCTGGCTGGCCAGTGCACGCAGGTATTGGCTGATCCTCAACATGCAACTCTCCTTGAGTCGGGAACGTGTTCAGCGCGAAGCAATAGGCAAGCGCAAGCCTGATGCCCGTAGCAGCTGTCGAGCTTGCGAGGCTGCGTTCGGCTGCGGAGCAGTCGTGAAATCAGGCAGTGCGGTGTTTCAGATAAACCTCGCACACAGGTTTTACGACTGCTACGCAGCCGAACGCAGCCTCGCAAGCTCGACAGCTGCTACAAGGTCTGCGTTGAACTGACTGGCATTAAGCGCAAGCCGGTTTTCTTCAGGATGCGGCTGCTCACCAGCATCTCGTCGGCCCCACAGGCGTCGCCGAGCAAGTAGCGCAGGTGCTCGCGGTAGCTGTTGATTTCATCGCTGCTGCGGCCATGCACCATGGCGAACAGGTTGTAGCGCCAGTCGGTTCGGCGCGGACGGCGATAGCAGTGGCTGACGAAGGGTTGCGCGCCGATCAGCGCGCCGAGGCGCGGCATGTCGGTGTCGCGCACATCCCAGACCGTCATGCCGTTGTGGCGATAGCCCAGTCGGTAGTGATTGGGCACGGCGGCGATCCGCCGAATCGCGCCCTCGGCTTGCAAGCGCTTGAGCAGATCCAGGGTGGCTTCGATGTTCAGCCCCAGCTGTTCGGCGAGCCACGCCCACGGGTCTTCCAGCAACGGCAGACCCGCCTGGGTCAACACGATCAGACGCTGGACGAGGGTGTCTTCAGACCGGGAAATACAGACCGACATGGTAGGTCTCCTCTTTGGGCAGGTTGAGCAGCGGCAGGCCGGTCAGGGTTTCGATGCGCTGCAGCGTCTCGGTGATGGCGTGCTCGGTCGCGCAGCCGAGCACGAACCACATGTTCCAGGCGTGTTCGCGTCGGTAGTTGTGCGCCACTTCAGGCAGGTCATGCAGTTGCTCGGCAACGTCGTCGAAACGCTCTTCCGGCACCGCCAGTGCGGCGAGGGTGAAGGCGCCGCCCAGTCGTTCAATGTCAAACATCGGGCCGAATCGGGTGAGCACGCCGTCATCGAGCAGGGTATGCAACCGGTCGAGCAGTTCAGTGCTGCTGCTCTCCAGTTCGGCAGCCAATACCCGCCAAGGGTGGCGCACCAGCGGCAGGCCCAGTTGCAAGCGGTTGATCAGGCGACGGTCAAGGTCATCCATGGGTCGGTGCTCCTGTGCGCGAGGGCGCAAAGCGGCCGCCGCACTGTTTGAAGACCTGGGTGCTGAACAGCAATTGATGGGGCAAGTCGCTGAGCAAATGTTCTTCCAGCAGCGCCTGGATTTGCGCCTCCACCTGATCACGTTGCCGCCCGTGCACCATGCAAAACAGGTTGTACCGCCACTGCGGCAAACGCCGGGGCCGTTGGTAGCAGAGGTTAATGCCGGGCGCTCGCCCCAGGCGCTGGCCGACTTCGTCAATCAGCGCATCGGGAACATCCAGCACCAGCATGGCGTTGGCGGTAAAACCCAGCGCGCGATGGTGCAGCACCAGGCCGATACGGCGAAACAGCCCTTGCTCGCTCCACTGGCGCATTTGTTCGAGCACCTGGTTTTCGTCTGTGTTTATCCGTTCGGCGAGGGCCTGATACGGGCGCGACACCAGCGGCAATCCGCCTTCGAGGTGCCGGCGCAGCGCAAGCGCTTGTTGGGGGCTCAATCCGGGCTTCATGATTGTTCTCCCAAGGCAAAACCGAGGTCGATGCGGTAGGCGGTCAACATCGGCAGGTCGAGCGGCATGAGGCCGGTGTCGTGCTCAAGTTCTTTGAGCACACGGTCGATGTGTTGGCGATCAGGGGCGGTCAGCACAAACCACAGGTTGTAGAAATGCTCCCGTGCGTAGTTGTGATTGACCTCCGGGTACTGACTGACGCGATCGGCCACCTGTTGCAGGCGTTCGGCGGGCACGGCAAGGGCGGCGAGGGTGCTGGCCCCGGCGCGACTGTGTTCGAACACCGGGCCGATCCGTGAGAGGGTGCCGGCCTGATCCATTTCTTCCAGGCAGGCCATCACCTGGGATTCGCGGCAGCCGAGAATCCGCGCCATCTCCTTATACGGTGACGGGCACAGCGGCATGCCGTGCTGGAAGCGGTCGATGAGTTGGCGGCTGAGCAGCTCAAGGTTCATTTCAATACCCCATTTTCTGCGCGCGACTGCTGAAGAAGATGCCGCTCGGCGCGCTGGCGGGCAGGGTACTCAGCAGCGTCAGGCGGTACGGATCCCAGATCTGAACCTGATCGCCGTCGCGTAACGACAGCCACAACTGGTCGCCGCGTGCGGTGAATTCCATGTGCAGCACCGCTGGCCCGGGACGCAGATCGGCAACCACGGCGTGGGTTTCGGTGTCGATGACCTGAACCCGATCGTTGTCCGGGTAGGCGAAGTTGACCCACAGCTGCCGACCGTCCGGGCGCGACGTGACGAACACCGGTTGACCGGCGACCGGAATCACGGCGGTCTGCTGCCAGGTGCGTGAATCCATCACCAACACTTGATGCCGGCCGACGGCTGGCACGAAGGCCTGATTGTCGGCGACAGCCCAGCCTTCCAGGTGCGGCATCTTGTAGACCGGGAGTTTCGCCTGGCCGCGTCCGTAGTCGCCGAGTACCCGGTGCACACCGCGTTCTGGATGCCAGAGGTCGAGTTGGGCCATGCCGTCTTCACCGAACAGGCCGGCCATGTAATAGCGCCCATCGGGGGTAATCAGGGCGTCGTACGGTTGCTCACCGATGCCGGTGAAACGGCTGATCTGCGGGGTGCTGCCCTGACTGAAATCGGCGGTCCAGATCTCGCCGGTATCGAACAGGCTGAAGACAAAACGTTGCCCCGGCGCGTCGACCAGCCCGACCACCCGCGAGCGCTTGGTGCCATCGGCCAGGGGCGTGGCCGGAATATCGGCCACTTGTTGCAGGGTGTCGGCATCGAACACCTTGACGCCGCCGGGCACGTAGTTGGACACCGCGATCAACTTGCCGTCCTGACTGATGGCGCCGCCAATGCTGTTGCCGCCCTGGATGACGCGATGATCGATACGCCGGGTCAGCAAATCGATTTTGCTCAACCCGCCGTCGCGCCCGAACACATAGGCAAAGCGCTGGTCCCGCGAGAACACCACCGAGGCATGGGACAGGTCGCCGAAACCCTCGAGTCGAGCCAGCGCCGTGCGGGTGTCGCTTTCAATGATTTGTACGCTACCGGTGGCGCGCTCCACGACCACGCCCAAGTCGCCGGTGCCACGCAACGGTGGCTGAACGCAAGCGGACAACAACAGCCCGGTCGCCGCTGACAGCAGGATTGAACGGATCATCGTGCGGGGTATCCCTGGAGAAGAAGATCGACCAGCCAACGGATGTCGTCGGAGCTGAGCAACGGGGCCCAACCGGGCATCGCGGTGCCGGGGCGGCCTTGGGTGACGGTGGTAATCAGGCTGTCCCTGGACTTTCCGGCCAGCGCCGCGCGCGTCAGTTCGGGGCCTAGCCCGCCAGTCAGGTGCAGCCCATGGCAGGCGCCGCAGTCCTGGGTCAGCAGGTGTTCGAGTTGCGCCTGACGCTGGGCGTCCGGCGCCGCAACCGCGGTTGCGCAAATGAGGAGGAGGGCCGCCAGAATCACAGCGTGTGGGTAAATCATCATGACGCCCTCCAGGCGGTTATTTGAGTGTCAGTACCCAGGTTGCGAGAATTTTTGCTTCTTCTTCAGTGACCGGGTTGGCCGGCATGGGCATCGGGCCCCAGTTGCCTTGTGTGCCGTTCTTGATGTGGCTGGCCAGGGTGTCCACGGCCCCGGGTACGCTAGCGTTCTTGGCCGCTACATCCTTGAGCGCCGGGCCGACAATCTTGGTGTCGATGGAGTGACAGGCTGCGCAGGGTTTGCTCTTGAACAACTCCAGCGCGTCTTGGGCCATGGCCGGCTGCAGACTCAGCGCAGCGGTCAGGGCGAACAGTGAAAACAGAGTATTTTTCATGGTGTTTCCTTGCATTGATGGAGCTCAATAGATGTCGTGTTGGGTGTTGTAGACGTTGAACTTCCCGGTGGGTGTGATCAGTCGTTTGTCCTTGATGACTGACTTGAGCTTCAGTGTTTTGTCGTCGATCACCACCAGCGCCGATTCGTCTGTCTGGCCGCTCCACACGGAGAACCAGACTTCATCGCCGGCCTTGTTGTATTCCGGTTGCACGACGCGCATGGCGCCTTGCTTGATGCCCGCGTATTCAGCGATGGGCAGCACGGTGTAGCCGGCGTCGAGTTTGTCGATGTCGAACACCGCCACCGATTGACTGAGCTTGGCGTCGGGGTTGAGGGTGGTGTCGACGTACAGGTGATGAGAGTTGGGGTGGGTTTTGATAAACAGCGATCCGCCGCCCTGGCCCTTGAGTGAGGCGACCTGCTTCCACGCGTATTGCGGGTGTTTGGTCGGGTCGGTGCCGATCAGCGAGATACCGTCATCACCCAGATGGCTGGTGGCCCAGACCGGGCCGTAGGTCGGGTGGTTGAAGTTGGCGCCGCGACCGGGGTGAGGGGTTTTGCCGACGTCCACCAGCGCGGTCAACTTGCGCTCCTTGGAGTCGATCACGGCAACCTTGTTGGAGTTGTTGGCGGCGGTCATGAAGTAGCGGTGCGTGCTGTCCCAACCGCCGTCATGCAGGAAGGGCGCGGCGTCGATGTAGGTGACGGTGAGGTTTTTAATGTCCTGGTAATTGACCAGCATGACCTTGCCGGTTTCCTTGACGTTGACGATGAACTCCGGCCATTCGTGGGAGGCGATGATCGCCGCGACTCGAGGTTCGGGGTGATATTCCTGCTTGTCGACGGTCATGCCGCGGGTCGAAACGATCTGCTTCGGCTCCAGGGTTTCGCCATCCATGATGGTGAATTGCGGCGGCCAATAAGAACCGGCGATGGTGTATTTGTCTTCGTAGCCTTTGAACTTGGAGGTCTCGACCGAGCGCGCCTCGATGCCGACTTTGACTTCGGCGACTTTGGTCGGGTCCACCGGCCACAGGTCGATCATGTCGATCCGGGCGTCTCGACCAATCACCAGCAGGTAGCGGCCCGACGCCGAGATCCGCGAGATGTGCACCGCGTAACCGGTCTCGATCAGTTTGACGATTTTCTTGCTGTCCCCATCGATCAGGGCGATCTTGCCGTCATCGCGCAATGTCACCGAAAACAGGTTGGGCAGGTTGAGTTTGCTCAGTTGCTTCTTCGGACGGTCCTCGGGTTTGACCAGCACTTTCCAGGTTTTCAGCGTCTCGGCCATGCCCCATTCCGGTGGCGTCGGCGGCGCGTGCTGAATGAACTTGGCCATTGAGGTGATCTGATCCTTGGTCAGCGCATTGGACGTCCCCCAGTTCGGCATGCCCGCCGGCGACCCGTAGGTAATCAAGGCCTCCAGATACGGTTGCCCGCGGTTCTGGGTAATGTCCGGCGTCAGCGGTTTGCCCGTGGCCCCTTTGCGCAGCACACCGTGGCAGCCTGCGCAGCGCTGGAAGTAGATTTCCTTGGACGAGTCGAACTCGGCCTGGCTCATGTCGGGAGCACCAGCGGTTTTGACCATGGGCGGGGTGGCCGCGGCGGCGGGCTCTTCAGCGCTGGCGGCATGACTCACCGCCAGGGCCAGTGCCGAACACAGCGTGGTCAGGGTCAGGGCAAACGTTTTTCTATTGCTGATCAGCATTCCATTTCTCCTCAGGCAAGACCTTTGCGATGTGCTGAAACTGCAGCGCAGAACGCAGGTTCTTAGTGCCGTGCAAGGCTATGCCCGAGCAGGCCAATGTTCGCTTGACGACGATCAAGTTTGCCGGCCATCTCACTTGCCAGGTTGTCGCAGGGGCCCGTAGCGTGTTCCTTGAATCCGCTTTTGGAACAGGCAGCCCATGGACCGTATCCAGTCTTGCGAACACCCGATCGAACCCTTCTACCAACCGCTGAATAATGAGGAGGCGCTGTTCGAACAAGCCTGGCGACACGGCATGCCGGTGCTGATCAAAGGCCCGACAGGGTGCGGCAAAACCCGTTTCGTCCAGCACATGGCCCATCGGCTGAAACTGCCGCTGTACACCGTGGCTTGCCACGACGATCTGAGCGCGGCCGACCTGATCGGCCGTCACCTGATCGGTGCCCAGGGCACCTGGTGGCAGGACGGACCACTGACCCGCGCGGTGCGTGAAGGCGGCATCTGTTACCTCGACGAAGTGGTCGAGGCGCGTCAGGACACCGTGGTGGTGTTGCATCCACTGGCCGATGATCGTCGGGAGCTGTTCCTGGAACGCACCGGCGAAGTGCTGAAGGCGCCGCCGTCCTTCATGCTCGTGGTGTCTTACAACCCCGGTTACCAGAACCTGCTCAAAGGCATGAAGCCCAGCACCCGCCAACGCTTTGTCGCGCTGCGCTTCGGCTATCCGCCGGTGGCTGATGAGGAACGCATCGTTGCCCGGGAAGCGCAGGTGGACACCGCGCTGGCAGCGCAAGTGGTGCGGCTCGGCCAGGCGCTGCGCCGGCTCGATCAACATGATCTGGAGGAGGTCGCCTCAACGCGACTGCTGATTTTTACTGCGCGTATGATCCGCTCCGGCATGAGCCCGCGTGAGGCCTGCATGGCCTGCCTGGCCGAGCCGCTGAGCGACGATCCGCTGACCGTTGCCGCGCTGATGGACGTGGTTGATGTCCACTTCGGCTGAGTCCACGGGCGTCTCGCGCCGTCACTTGCCGGGCGATCTGGCGATGTGGTTTTTCATTCTCGCCGAGCTGTCGGTGTTCGCCATCCTGATCCTGGTGTTCGCCGTGACCCAGGCGCTCAAGCCGCAGATGTTCAGTGAAAGCCGTCTGTTGCTGAACACCTCCACCGGGTTGGCGATGACCCTGAGCCTGCTCACCGCGGGGCTGTTCGCCGCGCTGGCGCAGGAACAGGTCAGGCGCTCACGATCCCGCCACGGCGCCGTCTTCCTGCTGATGGCGTTGCTCGCCGCCAGTGTCTACGTGATGTTGAAACTCACGGAATACCGGCACTTGCAGGCCTCGGGGCTGGGCATGGAGCACAACACCTTTTTCACCCTCTACTGGATCCTTACCGGTTTTCATTTTCTGCATGTACTGCTCGGCATGGTCATTCTCGGGTGGTTGGCCGAGCGCTGTCGCCGTGGCCTGCACGACGCCAGCAAGCGCAGTGGATTTGAATCCGGCGTGCTCTATTGGCACATGGTCGATCTGATCTGGGTCATGTTGTTTCCGCTGGTCTACGTGCTGAGTTGACGAGGTTCTCATGTCTGTTTCCAGGGTATTGCTCGTCTGTTGGGCGGCGCTCGCGACGTTAAGTGTTTGCACGGTGGTGCTGGCACACGTTGGCGCGACATCGCTGCTGTCGATTGCCATCTTGCTGGTGGCGGTGGGCAAGGCCTGGCTGATCACCGACGGTTTCATGGAGATGCGCCACGCGCCGCGGCTGTGGCGCCGGTTGATGTTGAGCTGGGCGTTGGTGTTGGCGACCGTTGTGGGGCTGACGCTGATTTTGTTCCGTTAACCAATCCCTGTAGCAGCTGGCGAAGCCTGCGTTCGGCTGCGTAGCAGTCGTAAAATCCGGCACTGCGGTGTATCAGGTTGACCGAGGTGGCTGGGTTTGCGACTGCTTCGCAGCCGAACGCAGGCTTCGCCAGCTGCTACATGGACCGAGTAGGGCTCAAGTGTAATACCCGACCAAAACCATCTGACTTTCTTGATCGCCATCAAGCAGGTTTCAACCCTTCGCTTCCTATGATGGACGGGCCTAGCAAAGAGGAAGCGACCATGTCAGACACCTTCACCAAAGGCATGGCCAGGAACATCTACTTCGGAGGAAGCATTTTCTTCTTCCTGATATTCCTGGCTTTGACCTATCACACGGAACAGACCTTTCCAGAGCGCAGCAATGAAGCGCAGCTCACCGAATCAGTGGTGCGCGGCAAGTTGGTCTGGGAGCAAAACAATTGCATCGGCTGCCACACGCTGCTGGGCGAGGGCGCCTACTTTGCGCCTGAGCTGGGTAACGTGTTCCAGCGGCGCGGCGGGGAGGCGGGCTTCAAACCCTTTCTGCAGGCCTGGATGAAAATGCAGCCACTGGGCGTACCAGGCCGGCGCGCGATGCCTCAGTTCAAGTTGAGTGACCAGGAGGTGGATGACATCGCCGAATTCCTCAAATGGAGCTCGAAAATCAACACCAATGGCTGGCCGCCAAACAAGGAGGGCTAAGCGATGAGCATTGCTAATCCGCATCTGAAATTCGCCTCGCAAGCCGTGGCCAAACCGTACTTCGTGTTTGCTCTGATCCTGTTTCTCGGTCAGGTGCTGTTCGGTTTGATCATGGGCCTGCAATACGTGATAGGGGACTTTCTGTTCCCGATCATTCCCTTCAACGTAGCGCGGATGGTGCACACCAACCTGTTGATCGTCTGGCTGCTGTTCGGGTTCATGGGCGCCGCCTATTACCTGATTCCGGAAGAGGCCGACCGCGAACTGCACAGTCCGAAACTGGCGATCATCCTGTTCTGGGTATTCGCCGCCGCGGGTGTGTTGACGATCCTGGGCTATCTGCTGGTGCCGTATGCCGGCCTGGCCAGACTGACCCACAACGAGCTGCTGCCGACCATGGGCCGGGAGTTCCTGGAACAGCCGACCATCACCAAGATGGGCATTGTGGTGGTGTGCCTGGGCTTCCTCTACAACATCGGCATGACCCTGCTCAAAGGTCGCAAGACCACCGTCAGCATGGTGATGATGACCGGATTGATCGGGCTCGCGGTGTTCTTCCTGTTCTCCTTCTATAACCCCGGCAACCTGGCCCGAGACAAGTTCTACTGGTGGTGGGTGGTGCATCTTTGGGTGGAAGGCGTGTGGGAACTGATCATGGGTTCGATGCTCGCATTCGTGCTGATCAAGATCACCGGTGTAGACCGGGAGGTCGTGGAAAAATGGCTCTATGTGATCATCGCCATGGCGCTGATTACCGGGATCATCGGTACCGGTCACCATTTCTTCTGGATCGGTGCGCCTGAGGTCTGGTTGTGGGTCGGTTCAATCTTCTCGGCCCTCGAACCGCTACCGTTCCTAGCCATGGTGATCTTCGCCTTCAGCATGGTGAAGAACCGTCGCCGGCAACACCCGAACCGCGCCGCTACCCTGTGGGCCAAGGGAACCGTCGTCACAGCGTTCTTCGGCGCTGGCGTCTGGGGCTTCTTGCATACCCTGGCTCCGGTCAACTTCTACACCCACGGTTCGCAACTGACGGCGGCTCACGGTCACCTGGCCTTCTACGGTGCTTACGCGATGATCGTGATGACCTTGATCAGCTACGCCATGCCACGACTGCGCGGATTGGGTGAGGCAGGCGATGAGCGCTCGCAGACCTTCGAAATCTGGGGCTTCTGGTTGATGACGCTGTCGATGGTGATGATCACGCTGTTCCTCACCGCAGCCGGTGTCGTTCAGGTTTATCTGCAACGCTGGCAGGTCGATGGCGTCGCGTTACCCTTCATGGCCACGGTCGAACATCTGCAGGTGCTGTTCTGGGCCCGTTTTGGCGCCGGTCTTGGTTTCCTCGCGGGACTGCTCTGTTACCTGTTCAGCTTCAAGCAACGTGGCCGCGTAGCCTTGCGCGCCCCGGCTGCCGTGGTGCCTTCATGAGCCGCTGTAACGGCTAGAAAAGGTCGGCCCGGCTGATACAGCGGGCCGTTTTTTTGCTTTACAAAAAGGGCAATGATCATGGCCTTTACCGTCGAACTGGAAGAGTGGGTCGGCAGCGTCTGGCATCGCTTCATCACCCGGCGCGCCAGCCCGGACTTCCCCGAAGCACGCGTCGAACTGGCCAGCCAGCAACGTCCGCTGGCGCTGCTGTTTCGCGCCATGGGCGGCGCCAGTGGTATCGGTGTCGAAGCCGCCAGCGACCGCGATCTGCTGTTGCGGCGCAACGTGCTGCAGCAGATCGCCGGCACCTGCAAGCAAGTACCTTTGGCGTGGTGCGACGAGACGAACCTGCGTCTGCCGTCGAGCCTGGCGGTGTTTCCTGAAGTTGCATTGAACGAGGAGCTCTATCGTTGGCTCGCGTTGCTGGCGGCTCAGGCCGGGCAGATGCGTCATTGGGGGCGAGACAATCAACGCTGGACGCAGCAGCTGTTGCGGCGCTATCCCGCGTTGCGTGCCCGGTACAAACGTCTGGTCGATGCTCACCTGCAATTGCGCCCGGATCCGGCCACATTGAGTACCGGCGAAGCGGCACTGGAACGGGCGTTATGCCAAGCCCTGCGCGAGCCCGGCAGTGTCGAACATTTTCCGCGCAGCGAACGGGCCGCGTGGCCGCTGCCGCTGTGGCTGTACCCGCCGCAAAACCTCGCCAGCCCGCAGGCGGCCGACCTCGGTGACGAGTCCGAAGAATCGCTGACGACCCCGCCCGGTGAGCAGAAAGGCGCAAGCAAACGCGCCAAGCGGATCGATGAAGGCAGCCGCGACGGTGGGTTGTTGATCGTGCGCCTGGAGAACCTGTTCAGCTGGACCGAACACGTGGACCTGGATCGCTGGTCAGACGACAGCGAAGAACCCGACGCCGCCAGAGTCGCCGAGGACCTCGATGAGTTGAGCCTGTCGCGCACCCGTCTGCGCAAGGGCGGCGGCCTCAAGCTGCACCTGGATTTGCCGCCGGCCGATGTCGACGATATTCCCCTGGGCGAGGGCATCAAGTTGCCGGAGTGGGACTATCGCAAACAGCAGATGCAGGACAGCTTCGTCAATCTGCAAATGATGGTGCCCCGGGACTGCGAGGCGCAGCCACTGCCGACACGGCTGAAGGCCCCGGCGCACCGTCTGCGCCGCCAGTTCGAGCACCTGCGCAATGACCGCCAATGGTTACGCCAGCAACCTCAAGGGTCTGAGCTGGACATGCAGGCCTGGCTGGATTTTCACGTCGAACGCGAGCATGGCCAGTGTGCGGAGCGAGGTCTGTTCATGGAACAACGGCAGACGCGCCGCGACCTGGCGTGCCTGTTGCTGGCCGATGTGTCGATGTCCACCGACGCACACTTGAACGATGAGCATCGGGTGATTGATGTGATCCGCGACAGTTTGCTGCTGTTCGGTGAAACCTTGTCGGTGCTGGGTGATGATTTCGCCCTGTACGGATTTTCCTCGCTGCGTCGTCATCAAGTGCGCATGCAAGAACTCAAGTCCTTCACCCAGCGTTACGACGACAACACCCGTGGTCGCATTCAAGGGCTAAAACCGGGTTATTACACCCGCATGGGCGCCGCCATCCGCCACGCCACCCAACTGCTGGGCAAGAGCAAACGACGCAGCAAACTGTTGCTGCTGCTCACGGATGGCAAACCGAATGATCTGGATTTGTATGAGGGGCGTTACGGCGTTGAAGACACCCGCGAAGCGGTGCTGGAGGCGCGGCGCCAGGGGTTGACGCCGTTCTGTATCACGATTGATCGCGAGGCCGGGGATTACCTGCCTTACATGTTCGGCGCCAATGGCTACACCTTGATCCGCCAGCCCGAGCAATTACCCCTGCGGTTGCCGCAGTTGTATCGGCAGTTGACCCAGCCGTGATCGACACCGTCCCTTGTCGCCTGCGCCCCTGTAGCAGCTGCCGAGCCTGCGAGGCTGCGTTCGGCTCGGGCCGCGTTCGGACGAAGCAGTCGTAAAACCATACAACGCGGTGTTTCAGAAAAACCGTGGGTTCAGGATTTACGACTGCTTCGCAGCCGAACGCAGGCTGCGCCAGCTGCTACAGGGGATTTGTGCGGTCTTCAGGAGATGCTGCGTGGCAGCCAGAAAAACATCGTCACGCAGAAGATCGTCAGGCCGATGCAGAACCACTTGAATCGGCGCAAACGACGCTGTGCCGCGTGTGCGGCCAATACCGGCAGGGGCATGCCACATTGGCGGCATTCGGATTCCTGCGGTGGGTTGGCGCGTTGGCAATACAAACAGACGGGCATGGCACTCACTCGAACTGTTCCAGGCGCAGACGATCGAGAATGGCGATCTGGCGGCCGTCCTGGGTGATGATGTTTTCATCGATCAGGCGACGGATGATCCGCGAAAAGGTCTCCGGCTGAATTGACAGATGCCCGGCAATCAATTGCTTGGCCATCGGCAGTTCGAATTGGCTGTCAACGGTTTGCTGGCGCACCAGTTGCGTCAGCAGATAACGCACGACCCGGTGGGTGGCGTTTTTCAGGGACAGGGTTTCGATTTCGTTGACCCGTTGATGCAGGCGAACGCAGAGCTTGCCGAGCAGCGCAAAGGTCAGTCGGCTATTGCTCTGCAACAGGCGCATGTAGGTGTTGTTGGATAACCGGTAGAGCTGAGTCGGGCAGATCGCTTCGGCCGAGGCCACATAGTTCGGGGTGTCCATCAGCATCATCGCTTCGGCGAAGGTTTGCCGATCACCAATGACCTCAAACACTTTTTCCTGCCCATCCGGTGTCAGGCGATAGATTTTCACCGCGCCGGCAATCACGAAATAGAACGAGTCTGCCGGCTCGCCCTGGCGGAATAACGGTTCGCCTTTGTCGATGCTCAGCAAGTGGCTGGTACTCATCAACTCATCCAGCTGTTCTTCGTTCAACGGCTCGAACAAGTGATGACTGCGCAGAATCTGGTGATGGACGCGATGAAGCACCATAAGAATTCATCCTGAAGATTGAGGAGGGGATGGCGATCAAGTCAAACGAGGCCCAGCGAGACACCGCTGGCCAACGCCAGCACCGAGGTCAACACCACAAACCAGGCCAATGGCTGGATGACTTTTTTCATGACGACTCCTGGGGATCGAGAAGGATCAAGGTTTCCTTAATTCCTGAACCATTGAGCAAGACGCGGGCCATGCCTGGAGGCCTTTGTTTACTGGGGTCGTCAGAAAGGAGGGTAAAAACGACTACGGAGTTTAGGGTTCAAATAACCCTTAAATGGTCATTTCCACCCTAAGTCAAAGACCTCTGTGGGAGCGAGCCTGCTCGCGATAGCGGCAGGTCAGCCGACATTGATGCCGGATGTACCGCTGTGATCGCGAGCAGGCTCGCTCCCACAAGGGCAAAGGCCCTCGTCACAGGAATACGAGAAGCTGCAGGGCACGCCCCTTGCACACTTGACCTGCGACAAAGGCAATTGATCGCCAATACCCGATCATTGCCCCCGGACTTGCCTCGACGCGTGTGGATTAGCGTCAGGTCAGCAGCAAGGTAAAGGAGTGGCTTTATGCAAGTGCTTGACCGCCGTAAAGCGATGGCTATCGCGCCGCTGTTACGTTTGGCCTTTCGGCCATTTTTCCTCGCCGGCTGCCTTCTGGCAGTGCTGGTCATTCCGCTCTGGCTGGCCGCCTTCAATGGTGCGCTTTCCGGTTGGCAGCCGGCGGGTGGCTGGCTGGGCTGGCATCGACACGAATTGCTGTTCGGATTCGGCTTGGCAATCATCGCGGGTTTTCTACTGACGGCGGTGCAGACCTGGACCGGTCGCCCCGGCCTCAGCGGGCGACCACTCGCCGCGCTGGCATTGCTGTGGTTGTTGGCGCGGGTGGCCTGGCTGGTCAATGCCCCGTTGCCCGTGCTCGCCGTGCTGGAACTGGCGTTCCCGCTGGCGGTGGCCGCGCTCATGGGTTTCACCTTGTGGAAGGTGCGGCAGAAACGTAACTACCCGATTGCGGTGGTGCTGCTGTTGTTAGCGGCAGCCGACGGGTTGTCCCTGTACGGCCTGGTCGAAGGTCATGAAGGCTGGCAGCGTCAAGGCGTGCTGACCGGCCTATGGCTGGTGGCGGCGATGATGGGGTTGATCGGTGGGCGAGTCATTCCGTTCTTCATCCAGCGCGGCCTCGGCAAGGTCGATGGCGTGACCCCTTGGCCCTGGCTCGATTGGCTGCTGCTGATTGGCTCACCGCTGGTGGCGTTGTTGTATGCCGCGGGACCCGCGCTTGACCCTAATCTCTGGGTGGGCCTGTTGTTCGCCGTGTTGGCCGCCGGGCATCTGGTGCGCCTGGTTCGCTGGCATGATCGCGCCCTCTGGCGCGTGCCGTTGCTGTGGTCGTTGTACCTGGCTTATGCCTGGTTGGCGGTGGCCTGTTTCGCAATGGCGCTGTGGCATTTCGGCGTGCCGATCAATCCAGGTCTGGCGGTGCATTGCCTGACGATCGGAGCCATGGGCGGTCTGGTGCTGGCGATGATCGCGCGGGTCAGCCTGGGGCATACCGGCCGTGCGCTGGAGCCGCCGTCGGGCATGACCCTCGCGTTCATTTTGCTCAACCTGGCGTGTCTGAGCCGGGTCGTGTTGATCCTGTTCTTTCCCCTGTCTGCGTTGTGGCTGGCCGGTCTGTGTTGGGCGCTGGCGTTTGCGCTGTACGCCTGGCGCTATGGGCCGATGCTGCTGCGGGCCCGGGTGGACGGCCATCCGGGCTAACCACGTGAACTGATGGAGGCTGCCAGTGATGTATCCCTTTTTACTGGTCACCCACTTGCTGGCGGCGATTGCCTTCATCGGCACGCTGTTTTTCGAGGTGGTGATCTGGCACAACGCCCGCCAGCAGGTGGCGGTTAGCGCGCAAACGGGCGCCGATCAAGCGATTGCGGTGCGCTCGCGCAAGGTGCTGCATGGCGTGGTGTTGCTGTTGTATGGCGCCGGCATCAGCCTGGCGTGGCAACACCGTGGCGTATTGAGTCAGCCGCTGGCGAGCAGTTTTGGCACCTTGCTGAGCCTGAAGATCTTGCTGGCCCTGAGCATCATCGGCCATTACTTCCTGCTGGCGTACTGGCTGAAAAGCGCACGCCTGACCACGACCCGCGCCAGCTGGATTCGTCGCAGCATCCTCGGGCACATGGTGTTGATCGTGATCCTGGCCAAGGCCATGTTCTATTGGCACGGTTGATCAGCCGCCGTCCCTGACAGACAAAACCCGCGTCAACCGGAGGGCTGGCGCGGGTTTGGTGTGAGCGGCGATCGATCAATGACGACGGTTCAAGGCATTAACAAACAACACGTTGTTTTCCAGATGGATGTGTTGCATCAGGTCATCACGAAACTCCAGCAGCCCACGGTACAGGGCACGCCAGGTGTTACAGGCATCGGCCGGCGGGGTGATGTTGTTGGTCAGTGCGAGCAGCCTTTCGAGGGCTTCGCCATGTTGATCATGTTCAAAGCGCAGCACCTGGATCGGCGGCGCGGCCTGAGGGCCGATGCCCTGTTGCAGCATCGGGAAGAGCACTTGTTCTTCCTTGAGCATGTGGCCTTCGAGTTCTTGTTGCATGTCGGTCAGCAGATCGGCCAGGCCATTAGGGCAGCTGTTGCGCGCACCATGGACTTGCTCGACACGACGGGCCAGGCGGATCAGTTCCGGCAGTTGCTCGCGATGGCGGGCGTGGTAGCGCGCCAGAAGGTGGGCGATCAATAGCTCCGAGGGTTCGCTGCGCCAATCGTGTTGGGTTTCGTCGGTGTCTTGCAGCCGGTGCAGCGCATCGGCGATCAGCACCGGGTCGAGGTCTTTGCCAGCCGCCGCTTCGCGCAGGCTTTTATGCCCGCCACAGCAGAAGTCCAGTTTGAAGGTGTGGAAAATCCGCGTGGCGCCGGGAATGTCGCAAGCCAGTTGGCCGAGGCTTTGTTCCAGTAGGGGCAGGCTCATCAGGGGGTTCCTTGTTTGGATTTCAACGGTTCCCCAGGCTCATTGCACCCGGCATGCCATATTTAACGTATTGAAAAATATGACTTAATTTTTAGTTGTGGTGATAGGCACCCGGACGCTTTAGGGTGAATCCAACCATAGAGGGTAATAACTACCATGCTGCGTGAAAGCCTGGCGGCCGACCTGATTGTCGAGTTGCCCAATGCTGTGCGGTTGCAACGACTGGTCCATACCCTGCGCGAGTACTTCAACAGCGGCGCCGTGGGATTGCTGCGTCTGGATGACGACAGCCTCAGGCCGGTGGCGACGGTGGGGCTGGTGCATGAAGCGTTGGGGCGTCGGTTTGTCATCGCCCAGCATCCACGGCTGGCGGCGATCATGGCGTCGCGCGAACCCACCTGGTTCGAGCCCGACAGTCGCCTGCCGGACCCCTATGACGGCTTGCTCGACAATCACGCCGGCGAACCGATGCCAGTGCACGACTGCATGGGCGTGAGCCTGTACGTGGAGGGTCGGATCTGGGGCGCGATCACCCTCGATGCGCTGCACGCCGGGACCTTCGACAGCCGTGCGCGGGAGGAGCTCAAGCGCTGTACCTTGCAGATCGAAGCCGCCGTGCGAGTCACCCGGCTCGAGCAGGAAAACCGCAGCCTGCGCTTGTCCCGCAGCGATATTCAAGACGTACGCAGGCCGGCGGACGAAGGCGAAATCCTCGGGCAGAGTGAGGTGCTGCATCAGTTGCTCAATGAACTGGACGTACTGGCCGACTCCGAGCTGCCGGTGTTGCTGTTGGGCGAGACCGGCGTCGGCAAAGAACTGTTCGCCCGGCGCTTGCATCGTCTGTCGCGCCGCAGTCATAAGCCGCTGGTGCAGGTCAACTGCGCCGCGTTGCCGGAGTCTCTGGCAGAAAGTGAATTGTTCGGCCATGTCAAAGGCGCGTTTTCCGGAGCCACCAGTGACCGTGCCGGACGTTTCGATGCCGCCAACGGTGGCACGCTGTTTCTCGATGAAGTGGGTGAATTGCCATTGGCCGTGCAAGCGAAGCTGCTGCGCACCCTGCAAAACGGCGAGATCCAGCGTCTCGGCGCTGACAAGCCGCTGCATGTCGATGTGCGCATCATCGCCGCGACCAACCGGCACCTGCCGGACAGCATCCGCGACGGCTTGTTTCGGGCCGATCTGTATCACCGGCTCTCGGTGTACCCGGTGCCGATTCCGCCGCTGCGCGAGCGAGGCAATGATGTATTGATGCTGGCCGGGCATTTCCTTGAACTCAATCGGACGCGGCTCGGCCTGCGCGGTTTGCGTCTGTCGCCGGCGGCCGAGCGAGCGCTGCTGACGTACAGTTGGCCGGGCAATGTGCGCGAGCTGGAACATGTGATCAGCCGAGCCGCGTTGAAGCAGCTCAGTCGCGGCACCAGTCGCACCCTGATCATGACGCTGGAGCCCGAGATTCTCGACCTCGACAGTGCCGTGGGCGGGCAGGGTGCGGTCGCCGAAAGTCCCCTGGACGTTACGGCTGATGAGCCGTTCCAGCCTCTGGGTGAAGCGGTCGACGATTACCAGCGCAAGAAAATTCTCCAGGCCTTGAGCCTGTCTGGGGAGAACTGGGCCAGCGCCGCGCGGATTCTGGAAGTCGATCCCAGCAACCTGCACAAACTGGCTCGGCGTCTGCGTCTCAAATAAGGTTGATGGTGGTCAAGGTGGTGTTGCGCAGTGTCTTGCACACTGGGCGGAACCTTTTTGGAGATCACTGTCATGCCCCTTTCCCTGGCACAGATGCGCCGCAACTACACCCTTTTTGGCCTGCAAGACGATTCGGCGCTGGACGACCCGTTGGCGATGTTCCGGCAATGGCTGCAACTGGCCCGCGACACCGAGCGCGCGCCTGTCGAAGCCAACAGCATGGTGTTGGCGACCGTCGACAGTGAAGGGCGCCCGCACTGCCGGGTGCTGTTGCTCAAGGGCTGGAGCGATGAGGGCTTCACCTTTTTCGGCAATTACCAGAGTGACAAAGGCCAGCAACTGGCCGCCAACCCGCATGCCGCCATGACCTTTTTCTGGCCGGGGCTGGAGCGTCAGGTGCGTATCGAAGGCCAGGTCTCCAGGCTCGACCCGGCGCTGTCGGATGCGTACTTCGATTCCCGCTCACAGGACAGTCGCCTGGGCGCCTGGGCTTCACCGCAAAGCCGGCCGCTGGCCAATCGGGCCGAGCTTGAATCGCTGTTGCTACAAACCACCCAACGTTTTGCCGGCAAGCCCGTGCCGCGGCCCGAGCATTGGGGCGGCTACTGCTTGCACCCTGATCGTCTTGAATTCTGGCAGGGCCGTGCCGACCGCTTGCATGACCGTCTCGATTACCGTTTGCGCGATGGCGTTTGGCAGCGAAATCGTTTGGCGCCTTGATCGATCGTGCAAAGCATGTAGCGACGCAGATCAACTGTGGGAGCGGGCTTGCCCGCGAAGGCGATGCTCGACTCAGCACATTTATCGACTAAGACGCCGTCTTCGCGGGCAAGCCCGCTCCCACAGGTTTTGTGTGGCCTGCACATTCTCCTTATGTCCCTGTGGAGGTACCTCCTTGGAGGAATAGGCTCACCGGGAATTCCAGTTCAGGCTTCGTCCCATACCCTCATTTACGGGAAGGCTTGGATATGGCCCATCTGGCGCAACGCACGTTTGAACCCCTGAACATTGCCGTGCTGACCATCAGCGATACGCGCACCTTTGACACTGACACCTCGGGGCAGACCCTGACGGATTTGCTGCAAACGGCCGGGCATGTATTGATCGATCGTGACCTGGTCAAGGACGACATTTATCAGATCCGCGCCAAGGTCTCCCACTGGATCGCCGACCCCAAGGTGCAGGTGGTATTGATGACCGGCGGCACCGGTTTCACCGCGCGCGACAACACGCCGCAAGCGGTCTTGCCGTTGCTGGACAAACACGTGGAAGGCTTCGGTGAACTGTTCCGTCAGGTGTCCCTGGCGGAAATCGGCATGTCCAGCCTGCAATCCCGCGCATTGGCGGGGATGAGCAACGGCGTGCTGGTGTGCTGCGTTCCGGGCTCGCCGGGCGCGTGTCGAACGGCCTGGAACCAGATCCTGCTTGAACAATTGGACAGCCGCACCGGCCCGTGCAATTTCGCCCCGCATTTGAAACCGCAAGGGCAACGGGTCATCGACGCCTGCGAGACACGCTCATGACTGGCCGGGTGTGCGACCTCGGCCACCTGATGCCGGTGGACGAGGCCATCAGCCGTTTGCTGGACCAGGCACCGCCGCCGCCCCTGGCGCAAAAGATCGGTCTGGATCAAGCCTTGGGTCGGGTGCTGGCGACGGACATTCATTCCCCCGTCAACCTGCCGGCCTGGGACAACAGTGCCATGGACGGTTACGCCCTCAGGGCCGCTGACCTGCCAGCGGACGGAGGCTATTTGCCGATTGCTGGACGAATTGCGGCGGGGGATTCGGCGTGCTCGCCGTTGCTTGCGCAGCAAGCAGTGCAGATTTTTACCGGTGCGCCATTGCCGCCGGGTGCCGACACGGTGGTGCCGCAGGAGCGCTGTCGGATTGATGGCGAGCGTGTCTGGTTTCCACCCCTAAGCGCAGGTGATCACGTGCGCAAGGGGGGCGAGGAGGTTCGCCGGGGAGACCTGTTGCTCCAGGCCGGTAAACGCCTGCGTGCGCAAGAAGTGGGGTTGCTGGCCGGCGCGGGCATCGCGCGGGTCGAAGTCCATCGACCGTTGCAGGTGTGCTTGCTCAGCAGCGGCAATGAACTGCGTGAGCCGGGTGATTCATTGGCGCCCGGGCAGATTTACAACAGCAATCGTTACTGCCTCGCGGCGTTGTTGAGCGGCTGGGGCGTCGAGGTGCATGACTATGGCGTCATGGCCGATGAGTTGGCAGCCAGCCGGCATGCCTTGAGCCTGGCGTCCTCGGAATGCGACCTGTTGTTGAGTTCCGGTGGCGTCTCGGTGGGCGAGGAAGATCACCTCAAACAGGCCATCGAGGAACTCGGTAGCCTGGATTTCTGGCGGCTGGCCATTCAGCCGGGTAAACCGCTGGCCTTCGGCGAAGTCGCCGGCAAACCCTGGATCGGCATGCCGGGCAATCCTTCGGCGGCGCTGATTACCGCGTTGGTGGTGGTGCGTCCGTTCCTGCTCAGGGCCCAGGGCGTGAAAGACGTGTTGCCGGTGCCATTGGCCGTGCCCGCCGGGTTTGACTGGTTGCAGCGCAACAAGCGTCGGCAGTACCTGCGGGCTCGGCTGACGCCGGGTGTTGACGGCCAGTTGAGCGTGGAGCTGCACCCTCAGCAAAGCTCGGCGATGTTGACCGCCGCGTGTTGGGCCGACGGGTTGGCGGTGATCGAGTGCGAGCAGCAAGTGCTCAAGCACGACAACGTGATGTTCCTGTCCTTCGCCGACCTGATGCATTGATCGCAATTGATTGCCGTCAAGGCTGTGCCTGCTGGTCTCGCTAGACTGGCGGCGCGTTTTTCCATGAGGATTACCCATGCAACTGGTCTGCCCGGCAGGGAACCTGCCTGCGCTGAAAGCGGCGGTGCGCGAAGGCGCCGATGCCGTCTATGTCGGTTTTCGCGATGACACCAATGCCCGGCATTTCGCGGGGCTGAACATGGACGACAAACAGTTCGACGCGGCGGTCGCTCACATCCGCCAGCATCAACGCAAACTCTACGTCGCGGTCAACACGTACCCGCAACCCAAGGGCTGGGAACGCTGGCAACGGGCGGTCGATCGTGCCGCCGATTTCGGCGTGGATGCGCTGATCGCTGCCGACCCCGGCGTGCTCAACTACGCCAGCCAGCGCCATCCGCAATTGGCGTTGCACCTGTCGGTCCAGGGTTCGGCAACCCATGCTGCGGCGCTTGAGTTTTACGCGCAGCGCTACGGGATTCGGCGCGCGGTACTGCCACGGGTGTTGTCGTTGGCGCAGGTGCGTCAGGTCGCCGCGAGCAGCCCGGTGCCCATCGAAGTCTTTGGCTTCGGCAGCTTGTGCATCATGGCCGAAGGGCGTTGCCATCTGTCGTCTTACATAACCGGCGAGTCGCCCAATCTGTGCGGCGTCTGTTCGCCGGCCAAAGCGGTGCGCTGGAGCGACGACGCCGACGGCTTGAGCGCACGGCTCAGTGAAGTGCTGATCGACCGTTACACCCCTGACGAACCCGCCGGTTACCCGACCCTGTGCAAAGGCCGCTTCCTGGTCGGCGGCAAACGCTTTCATGCGCTGGAAGAACCCACCAGCCTCGACACTCTGGATTTGCTGCCGGAATTGACGGCCATCGGCGTCGAGGCAGTAAAAATCGAGGGCCGGCAACGCAGTCCGGCCTATGTCGAACAAGTCACCCGCGTCTGGCGCGCGGCACTGGATGCCCATCGTGGCTCACCGGGCAGTTTTCGGGTCAAGGAGGAATGGCGCCGGGTACTGGCCGGTTTGTCCGAAGGCAGCCAGACCACCCTGGGTGCTTACCATCGATCATGGCAATGAGGGAGGCGACATGAAGCTCAGCCTTGGACCGGTTCTGTTTTATTGGGACAAAGAGCAACTCAGCAACTTTTACGCCGAGATGTCGGCCTTGCCCCTGGATGTGATTTATCTGGGGGAAACCGTGTGTTCGAAACGTCGAGCCTTTTCACTGGATCAATGGTTGGGGTTGGGGCGCGAGTTGCAGGAATGCAGTCAGGCACAGTTGGTGATTTCCAGCCTGACGCTGATCGAAGCGGCCTCCGAACTTTCCAGCCTGCGCCGTCTTTGCGACAACGGCCAATTGCTGGTGGAAGCCAACGACATGGGCGCGGTGCAGTTCCTGGCCGAGCGCAAGTTGCCGTTCGTGGGTGGTCCGGCACTGAATTTGTACAACGGTCATACGCTCGCGCAACTGCTGGACTGCGGAATGACCCGTTGGGTGCCGCCGGTGGAATGCTCGGCGGCGCTGATTGGTGATGTGCTTGAGCAGGTGCGCGAACTGGGCCGTGAAGTGCCGGAAGTCGAGATTTTTGCCTACGGGCATTTGCCGTTGGCCTATTCCGCACGCTGCTTCACGGCCCGGGCGGAAAACCTGCCCAAGGACGACTGCCGGTTTTGCTGCCTCAACTACCCCGACGGCCTGCCGCTGACCAGTCAGGAAGGGCAGGCGCTGTTCACCATTAACGGTATTCAAACGATGTCGGCCGAGGTAACCAATCTGCTGGCGGATTACGCCGAGCTGGTGGCCTGTGGCGCCGATGTGTTGCGTCTGAGCCCTCGCGCTCAAGGCATGGTCGAGGTCATTGGTGCCTATCAACGCGTTCGTCTGGGCGAGGCACCGCCGTTGTTCGTCGACGGTTGCAATGGCTACTGGCATGGCCAGGCCGGCATGTTGCGCGTCGAGGAGGTTGGCCTGTGTTGAATCGTAAAAAGTGGTTGTTGAAAGGCGCCGACCGGTTGTTGCCGTTGGTGCGCCGGGTGCCTTTTGCGGTGCAGCGTCTGGCGTTGCAGCAGGCGCTCAATCGTTGCCTCGCCGAGCCGTTGCGCGATGGCGAGTTCGAGGTTTTACGTGGGCGTTGGTTGTGTTTGCGGATTCCGGACCTGGGGTTGGCGTGGTTCCTGACGCTGACTCGTGACGGGTTGCGAATTGCTGAACGCGCCACGGCGCATGTGACGATCAGTGGTAACTGGCGCGAGTTTTTATTGCTGGCGAGTCGTCAGGAAGATCCGGATACGTTGTTCTTTCGCCGGCGTTTGGTGATTGAGGGTGATACGGAGTTGGGGTTGGCGTTGAAGAACCTGATCGACAGTCTTGATCCTGATGTGTTGCCTGTGTGGCTGTGGCGCAATCTGGAGCGGGCGGGGAAGGGGTTGGCGGCGGGTTAGCCGACCTGTGTTTTTGGTCGGGGTACATATCCGTTGTTGCGGTGATGGCGACTTAGGGTTCCGCCCTTACGGCGGGTCACTTTGGAAAAGCGCCAAAGTAACCAAAACGCTTTCGCCCCTGACGTACGGTGCCTCGCTGTGGCTCGGCATACCCTCGCTCCGGTCCTGCTCCGCGGGCCCGCCGCCATCGGCCATCCATGGCCGGGGGCGGCTACCGCGGCATCCTTGCCGCGGTGCCCACTGCGCAGAACCTGCGCTCGGCCTTCCGACGGGGCAGATCAAGATCAGAAGCAAGATCAAAAGCAAGATCAAAAGCCTGGCGTTGTACCTGTGGGAGCGAGCCTGCTCGCGAAAAACGTCCGGACACCGCGTTCATTCAGACAGCACGCGTTATCGTTCACGTCTTTCGCGAGCAGGCTCGCTCCCACAGGGGAGTGCGTACGCTTGAAGAGACAGGCCGGCCGGTAGGCCGCCTCGCGGTGCTTTTGCGGTACTCGCCCCCTCGAGAGGCCGAGTGGAGGTTCTGCGTAGTGGGCAACCCGGCATGGATGCCGGGTTAGCCGCCCCCGGCCATGGATGGCCGATGGCGGCGGGCCCACGGAGCAGGACCGGAGCGAGGGCATGCCGAGCCACAGCGAGGCACCGAACGTCAGGGGCAAGAGCCCTTGGTTACTTGGGGCTTTTCCAAGTGACCCGCCGTAAGGGCGGAACCCTAGGTTGCCGTTACCGCAGCAACGGATATGCACCCCGACCAAAATCATAGGTCAGCGGTCAACCCGCCATCGCGAGCAAGCTCGCTCCCGCAGTTTTGATTTTCGTTGTCCCTTAGGCCATCGTTTCCTGCAGGCTTTCATGCTGCCGAGCATCACTGGCAATCAACCGCTTGATCTGTTCAAACAACTCATCACTCTCTGCTTGCGTGCAATCCTCGCCATAACGCTTGCGCAACCCGTAATGGCTAAGAATCAGATGCACATCAGCATGCAGACCATGCTGCTTCAGGCAATTTTCAACACATTGCAACGGACACCCATCCAGCGCAAAAATCCGCCGCGCCGAGCGTGCCTTGTTGACCAACGCCGCCACATGCCCGCCGACCCCGACGATGCAGGACATTTCCGCCAGGCCGCTGCGATCAAGCTGCACGGCCAGGGTGTTGGCCAGTTGGGCAACGTTGGAGCAGCCTGAGCAGGAGTAAATCAGGGGCAAGGTTGAACGGGACATGAGCGCTCTCCATGGATGGACTTCTTCAGTGTGCAAGGCCGGTGGCATTGCGCATTGACTGCGGTCAATTCCGTCTATTGGAAGGCCGCCAGATCCTCTTCGGCGAGGATGCTGATATTGCGTCGTTCCATCGCGATCAGGCCGCAGTCCACCAGGCGGTGCAAGATCCGCGAAAAGGTTTCCGGCTGAATACCCAGCTTCGAGGCCACCAGGCGTTTGGACACCTGCAAGACAATCAAACCGCTGACCGGGTTGCGCTCCTGGAACAGGAAATTGATCACCCGCCGGCTCGCACTGGCCATGGTCAAGGTGTCGATGTCCCGCAGACGCAGGTGCAAGTGCACACTCATGCTCGCCAGGATCGCCAGGCAAACTTTCGGCTGATCTTCCAGGGCGTTGCGGTAATGGCTGCCCTCGATAGTCACCAGTACGCTGTCCTTCAGCGCCGTGGCGCTCACCGGGTAGAGACGGGCCTGACTGAACAGCAAGGCTTCGGCAAAGGTCTGGCCGGGCTGAATGATCTCCACCAGGTTCTCCTGACCTTCGCCGGTCAGCCGGTACAACTTGATCTGGCCGCTGACCAGCAGGAAAAAGCGCTTGGCCGGATCCCCTTGGTGCATGAGTGTGCTGTGACAGGCCAGGCGCTTGAGCATCGCCAGGCCGCAGACTTCCTCGAAGATTTTCTCCGGTAGCTGGCTGAACAGATGATGACGGCGCAACGTTAAAACGATGGAAGGGTGGGTCAGCATGGCGTACCTCCGCTGACGCTCATAGTAGAGAGCGCCGGCCGGATGACCTATGCCTCTGCTGGCCTACCTCCAAAGAGGCATGCCCGTCAGCCGGCATTGCGCAGATGCTCCATGGCCCACACGGCCGCCTCTACCCGCGAGCGCAAACCGAGTTTGTGCAGCAGGTTTTTCACGTGAACCTTGACCGTGCCTTCGGTGATGCCCAGCTTGTGCCCAATGACTTTGTTGCTGAAACCACTGGCGATGGTTTTCAGCACCTGGCGTTCACGCTCAGTCAGTTCCACCACGGTCTGGCGCTGCGGTGAGCGCAGCGCCTGGGCCATGACTTGGGTCAGCCCCGGGCTGATCACCAGTTCGCCGTTCAAGGCGTTGCGGATGTACTGAATCAACAGTTCGGGCTCCATGTCCTTGAGCAGGTAGCCGTCGGCATCCAGACGCAGTGCGTCGCGAATATCGTCTTCGGCGTCTGACACCGTGAACAGCAGCACCTTGCCGGTGTAGTGCATCGCCCGTAATTGGCGCAGGGTTTCAATGCCATTCATTTGCGGCATGTTGTTATCGAGCAACACCAGGTCCGGTTGCAGCGGCTCGATCATCGCGAGTGCTTCTTCACCATTATTGGCTTCGCCGACGATCAGGAAATCATCTTCGAGTTCGAGCATCTGGCGGATGCCGTGACGCATCATCGGGTGGTCGTCGACCAGCAGGATGGTGTGTTGCAGGGACGGGTTCATGTGACGCTACCTTCTGTTTGCTGCCCGAGAAACTCCGGTTGGAATTCCAGTTGCACGCGGGTGCCTTGCGGCTCCCTGGAGACTATTTCGAGTTGGCCGCGCAAGCTGCGGGCCCGCTCATCCATGATTTTCAGGCCGTGGTGTTCGCGTTGGTCGACATTGCCGCTGAAGCCACGCCCGTCGTCTTCGACGATGAGCCTGACGGTTTCACCGTCCTGACGCAGTTGCAGCCAGGCGTTCTGCGCATGGGCGTGGCGCAGGCAATTGGAGAGCGCCTCGCGGGTGATCTGCAAGATGTGGATTTGCTCGCTGGCTGATAACTGAAAGGCCAGCGCGTCGACGTGCAGGTGCACCTGGAATTCCCCGCGCCGGGAAAACTCCTCGGCGGTGTCCTTGAGCTCCTGCACCAGTCCCGCATCGTGAATCTGCAAGCGAAAGGTGGTCAGCAATTCGCGTAACTGGCGGTAGGCATTGTTCAGCCCTTCGCGCAGTTCAGCGGTAACGTTTTCCAGGGTTTCCACCGGTTCGCCACGGCGCATCAGGGTTTGCAGGCGGCTGACTTGCAGCTTCATGTAGGACAGGGCTTGGGCCAGTGAGTCGTGCAGCTCGCGGGCGATGATCGTGCGTTCGTCGAGCAGCAGCAGGCGATGATCCTGTTCCCGTTGGCGTTTGAGCGAGAGCGAGGTGCCGATCAGGTTGGCCAATGCCTGGATCAGTTGGGTTTCCCAGGCTTGCGTCGGGTGACCGTCGACAAAATGCGCTTTGAGTTCACCGAGTTCGCTGCCCTGGTTACTGATGCTGAAGGTTTGCGGACTGGCTTTATGGTGCTTCTGGCACGTGGCGCAATCGCTGCTGGCGCAGACTTCCCGGATGTTCGCGCCATGCAGGGCGAGCAACTGCTGGGCCGGTGCCTGCATTTGTCCTTGCAGACACAGCGACAGGCGCAAGCCGGGCAGGCGTTGCTGGAAGCGTCGAATCAATTCATCCAGGCCTTCGGCATTGGCCAGGCGAGTGGCCAGGCTTCGACTGCTCTGGTACAGCAACTCAAGGGCGGCATTGGCTTGTTGCAGGTTCAGGGTTTTTTGCTGGACCTGACTCTCAAGGGTGCGATGCGAGTCTTCGATCGTCTCGGCCATGGCGTTGAAACTCATGGCCAACTGGCCCAGTTCGTCCTGGGACTGATGATTGACCCGCACTTTGAAATCGCCGCGACGAAAGCGCTGGGTCGCATCCACCAACTCTTTCAAGGGCATGACGACCCCGTACTGCAATTCGTAAAGCCCAATCAGCAGGACGAACAGGGTGGTGAACAAGGCCAGGCCCTGGATCACCTGTTGCCAGCCTTGCTTCTGTTCGCTTTGGCGCTGCAACAGGTTGACGAACTGGTTCAGTTGTTCAATGAAGGGCTGGGCCTGGACCTGAAAATAGGCGGCATCGCCGCGCTCCAGTGCCGGGCGCAAATCCTCGTTCCATTGCTGCTGGATTTGCCCGTAGCTGATTTGAAGGGCGGTGGTCGGGCCATCTTCCAGCACCGCTTTGAGTGACTGGCTGGTGAGACGGGTTTGCAGGCTGTCGGTGATGGCGATGATTTCTTCGCCGGTTGCACCCGCGGCCAGTTTCCAGCTCAGGTGGTAGGTCTCCATGCGCACCGAGCCTGCGGTGTTGATGGCGGCCGCATCGCCCTGGCTGAACCAGGCGATCAGTCCGGCGCTCAATGAACTGGCGAGGGCGAGCACGGCGATCAGGATCACGGCCAGCCCGGCGCGAGCGGGCAGGGAGCTGCGCAACCAGCGCATCATCGGCGCAAGTCCCGGAAGAAATCAGGAAAACAGAGCACATGGAGCTCCAGGAAGGGGTTTTGCCGCCGATCCCGGGCGCGCTACCTCTAAAGAGTTGTCGACTGATCCTTGTCAGCAAAAACCTTGGCTGAAAACCTCAAGACGCTGATAAACCAACGGTTTTAGGGGTTTCCTGCACTACCTCCTTAGAGGTAGACCGCGCAAGCATAGGCCCATGCCCCCCAGGGCTTCGTTGACATGGATCAAGTTTTTGCGGGGTTGGCCTCTCTAGTCTGCCGCCATGGCTAACTGACTGGAGAGCATTTGTGAACCCACCGCGTGTACGACAAGGCTTGGTGCTGGGCATGAGCACGCTGGCCTTCACTGTCTGTTTCATGGTCTGGATGATGTTTGCCGTGCTCGGGGTGCCGATCAAGGACCTTCTCCAGCTCAACGAAACCCAGTTCGGCCTGCTGGCCGCGACCCCGGTGCTGACCGGCTCGCTGGTGCGGTTGCCGCTGGGCCTGCTGACCGACCGCTTTGGCGGGCGCAGCGTGTTCTTCCTGCTGATGCTGGCCTGCGTGGCGCCGCTGTACCTGATCAGTCACGCCACTGCCTACTGGCAGTTCCTGGTCCTGGGCCTGTTCGTCGGCCTGGCCGGTGGCTCGTTCTCGGTCGGGATCGCCTACGTCGCCAAATGGTTCGACAAAGAGAATCAGGGCTTCGCGATGGGCATCTTCGGCGCCGGTAACGCCGGGGCTGCGGTGACCAAGTTTCTCGCCCCCGCG
Source organism: Pseudomonas sp. TH39(2020) (assembly GCF_016650715.1). Lineage (NCBI taxonomy): Bacteria > Pseudomonadati > Pseudomonadota > Gammaproteobacteria > Pseudomonadales > Pseudomonadaceae > Pseudomonas > Pseudomonas sp. TH39(2020). Next base: position 272,697 of record NZ_JAEKFF010000002.1, read on the forward strand.
CTGATCGCGGCCGGCAGTTGGCAGCTGGTGCCGAAAGTCTTCAGCGCGATCCTCTTTATTACTGCGCTGTTGTTCTGGTTCCTCAGCGCTGAAAACAAGGACCACCGCAGTGCTACGGGCGCCACCTTGCGTGAGCAACTCAGCTCGCTGAAGGACCCGGCGGTGTGGCGCTACTGCCAGTACTACTCGATCGTTTTCGGTGGTTATGTCGCCCTCGCGCTGTGGATGACCAAGTACTACGTGCAGGAATACGGTTTCAGCCTGCAAAGCGCGGCGCTGCTGGCGGCCTGTTTTTCCCTGCCTGGTGGCGTACTGCGTGCGGTCGGCGGCTGGATGTCGGATCGCTGGGGTGCGCAAAGCGTGACCTGGTGGGTGTTGTGGGTCAGCTGGATCTGCCTGTTCCTGCTCTCGTATCCCCAGACCCAACTGCAAGTGCAGACGATCGACGGTCCGGTGGATTTCCACATCGGCCTCAATCCCGCGCTGTTCACCATGCTGCTGTTCGTCATGGGCATCGCCTTCGCGTTCGGCAAGGCCTCGGTCTTCAAATACATCGCCAACGACTACCCGAAAAACATGGGCGCGGTGTCCGGCATTGTCGGCCTCGCCGGTGGCCTGGGCGGCTTCGTGCTGCCGATCCTGTTCGGCGCCCTGGTGGACCTCACCGGCGTGCGCTCTTCCTGCTTCATGTTGATGTACGGCGTGGTCTGGGTCTCCCTCACCTGGATGTACTTCAGCGAAATACGCAAAAGCCCGGTGCTGGGTAAAGCGCCGCTGCTGACCCCGTCCCCGATTTCCAGCATTGCCCTAGGAGAAGAACATGTCCGTTCTGCAAAAGCCTGACATAGGCCCGGTCATTCATGACTGGCGCCCCGAGGACCCAGCATTCTGGGGACGTAGCGGCAAACAGACCGCCACGCGCAACTTGTGGATTTCCATTCCTGCGCTGCTGCTGGCCTTTGCGGTGTGGATGGTCTGGAGCACGGTGATCGTGCGTTTGAACGCCATCGGCTTCACCTTCACCACCGACCAGTTGTTCTGGCTGGCGGCGTTGCCGGGCCTGTCCGGGGCGACCTTGCGCGTCTTCTATTCCTTTATGGTGCCGATCTTCGGCGGCCGTCGCTGGACGGCCCTGAGCACCGCGTCTCTGTTGTTGCCCTCGATCTGGATGGGCTTCGCCGTGCAGGACCCGAGCACCTCCTACAGCGTGTTCGTGTTGATTGCCTTGCTCTGCGGTTTCGGTGGCGGCAACTTTGCCTCGAGCATGTCCAACATCAGTTTCTTCTATCCCAAGTCGCAGCAGGGCACGGCCCTTGGCCTCAACGCCGGGCTGGGTAACCTGGGCGTCTCGGTGATGCAGTTCTGTGTACCGCTGGTGATTACCTTCGGCGTGTTCGGTTTCATGGGCGGTAAGCCGCAAGCACTGCCGGATGGCGGTCAGTTGTGGTTGCAGAACGCCGGCTTCATCTGGGTACCGTTTATTGTCCTGGTGACGGTGCTGGCCTGGTTCGGCATGAATGACCTGTCCAGTGCCCGCGCTTCTTTCAGCGAGCAGGCCGTCATCTTCAAACGCAAACACAATTGGCTGATGTGCTGGTTGTACCTGGCGACCTTCGGTTCGTTCATCGGTTTCTCCGCCGCGTTTCCGTTGCTGATCAAAACGTCGTTCCCTGACGTCATTGCCTTGAAATTCGCCTTCCTCGGCCCGTTGGTGGGTGCGCTGGTACGCCCATTGGGTGGCTGGCTGGCGGACAAGCTCGGCGGCGCAAAGGTGACCTTGTGGAACTTCGTGTTGATGATCGTGATGGTCTTCTGCGTTTTGCACTTCTTGCCGCAAAACGGCTCCGGCGGCAACTTCTACGGCTTCCTCGGCATGTTCATGCTGCTGTTCATCACCACGGGCATCGGCAACGGCTCCACCTTCCGCATGATCCCGGTGATCTTCCGCACCCAGCACGAAAAAGCCTCGGCAGGAAAACCACCCGCCGTGCGCGAACAAGCGCTGAAGAATGCCGGCAAAGAGTCGGCCGCGGTCCTGGGCTTCAGCTCGGCCATGGGCGCCTTCGGTGCGTTCTTCATTCCCAAATCCTTCGGCTCTTCGATGGCCCTGACCGGCGGCCCGGAGATGGCCTTCTACATGTTCGTCGTCTTTTACCTGAGCTGCATCGTGGTGACCTGGTGGTGGTACGCGCGCAAAGGCGCCGCGACACCCTGCTGAGACGACCCGAATCCAACCATTGCGTGGGCGGGGCACAGACTCCGCGACAAAGCCTGAGAGGACTACACCGTGAGTCATTTACTGGATCAATTGCGGTTTTTCAACCGTAAGCAAAACGAGTTTTCCGACGGTCATGGCGAGACCCGCAAAGAGTCTCGCGACTGGGAGAACGTTTACCGTTCACGCTGGCAGTACGACAAGATCGTGCGTTCCACCCACGGGGTGAACTGCACCGGTTCCTGCTCGTGGAAAATCTACGTCAAGAACGGCCTGATCACTTGGGAAACCCAGCAGACCGACTACCCGCGTACCCGCAACGATCTGCCCAACCATGAGCCCCGTGGCTGTCCGCGTGGTGCCAGTTACAGCTGGTACATCTACAGCGCCAACCGGCTCAAATACCCGAAAATCCGCAAGCCGTTGCTCAAGCTCTGGCGCGATGCGCGGCAGACCATGGCGCCGGTGGAAGCCTGGGCCAGCATCGTCGAGGACAAGGCCAAGGCCGACTCCTATAAAAGCAAGCGTGGCATGGGTGGCTTCATTCGTTCCAACTGGGAGGAAGTCAACGAGATCATCGCTGCCGCCAACGTCTATACGATCAAGCAATACGGCCCTGACCGCATCGTCGGCTTCTCGCCGATCCCGGCCATGTCGATGGTCAGCTACGCCGCAGGTTCGCGTTATCTGTCGCTGATCGGCGGCGCGTGCCTGAGTTTCTATGACTGGTACTGCGACTTGCCTCCGGCCTCGCCGATGGTCTGGGGCGAGCAGACCGACGTGCCGGAGTCGGCCGACTGGTACAACTCCAACTACATCATTGCCTGGGGCTCCAATGTCCCGCAGACCCGTACCCCCGACGCGCACTTCTTTACCGAAGTCCGGTACAAGGGCACCAAGACCGTCGCGATCACCCCGGATTACTCGGAAGTCGCCAAGCTCACCGACCTGTGGCTGAACCCTAAACAAGGCACCGATGCGGCGCTGGCCCAGGCGTTCAACCATGTGATCTTCAAAGAATTCCACCTGGACAAACCAAGCGCCTATTTCACCGACTACGCCAAGCGCTTCACCGATTTGCCGGTGCTGGTACTGCTCAAGCAAATGGTCGACAAGGCACCGGGTGCCGGTTACCAGCCGGACCGCTTCCTGCGCGCCAGCGACCTGACCGACAACCTCGGCCAGGAAAACAACCCGGAATGGAAAACCATCGCCCTCGATGTCAGCGGCGAACTGGTGTCCCCTCAGGGTTCCATCGGCTATCGCTGGGGCGAGAAGGGCAAGTGGAACATCCTTCCCCGTGAAGGCGGCGAAGGCCGTGAGATCGATCTGAAGCTGAGCCTGATTGGCGATGACGTGGCTGAAGTGGCGTTCCCGTATTTTGCCGGTGAGTCCCACGAGCACTTCCAGCACGTGGCCGGCGATGCCGTGCAATACCGCCGCGTGCCGGTGCATAACGTGGTGCTGGCGGACGGCAGCGTGGCCAAAGTCGCTACCGTGTTCGACCTGTCGGCTGCCAACCTGGCGATCGATCGCGGCCTCGGCGGCGATAACGTGGCCAAGGATTACGACGACGCCTCGGTGCCCGGCACCCCGGCGTGGCAGGAGCAGATCACCGGCGTCAGCCGCGAGAAAGCCATCCAGATTGCCCGTGAGTTCGCCGACAACGCCGACAAGACCAAGGGCCGCTCGATGATCATCGTCGGCGCGGCGATGAACCACTGGTACCACATGGACATGAACTACCGCGGGCTGATCAACATGCTCATGCTCTGCGGGTGTGTCGGTCAGACCGGTGGCGGTTGGGCGCACTACGTTGGCCAGGAAAAACTCCGTCCGCAATGCGGTTGGCTGCCCCTGGCGTTCGGCCTGGACTGGAACCGTCCGCCTCGCCAAATGAACGGCACCAGCTTCTTCTACGCCCACAGTTCGCAATGGCGTCACGAGAAAATGAGCATGCACGACGTGCTCTCGCCATTGGCCGATAAATCACAATTCCCCGAGCATGCCCTGGACTACAACATCCGCGCCGAACGCGCCGGCTGGTTGCCCAGCGCACCACAACTCAACACTAACCCTTTGCACATTTGCCGCGACGCCGCGGCGGCCGGCATGGACCCGAAAGACTACGTGGTCAAGTCGCTGCAGGATGGTTCGCTGCGTTTCTCCTGTGAACAGCCGGACAGCCCGGTCAACTTCCCGCGCAACATGTTCATCTGGCGTTCCAACCTGCTGGGCTCCTCGGGCAAGGGCCACGAGTACATGCTCAAGTACCTGCTGGGCACCAAAAACGGGGTGATGAACGAAGACATCGGCCAGGTCGGCGATTGCAAACCTGAAGAAGCCGAATGGGTGGACGAGGGCGCTATCGGTAAGCTCGATCTGGTCACCACGCTGGACTTCCGCATGTCCTCGACGTGCGTCTATTCCGACATCGTGTTGCCGACCGCAACCTGGTACGAAAAAGACGACATGAACACCTCGGACATGCACCCGTTCATTCACCCGTTGTCGGCCGCCATCGACCCGGCGTGGGAATCGCGTTCCGACTGGGAAATCTACAAAGGCATCGCCAAGGCGTTTTCCAGCATGTCCGAAGGGCATCTGGGCGTTGAAAAGGACCTGGTGACCATTCCGTTGATGCACGACAGTGTCGGCGAACTGGCCCAACCGTTTGGCGGCACCGACTGGAAAAGCGCCGGCGTGGCACCGGAGCCGGGCAAGAACGCACCCAACCTGCATGTGGTGGAGCGTGATTACCCGAACATCTACAAACAGTTTTCCTCGCTTGGGCCATTGCTGGAGAAAAACGGCAACGGTGGCAAAGGCATCAACTGGAACACCGACGACGAAGTGAAATTCCTCGGTGAACTCAATCACAAAGAAGGCGACGCCGGTATCAGCCAGGGTCGGCCGAAAATCGACACGGCCATCGACGCCGCTGAAGTGATTCTGTCCCTGGCGCCGGAAACCAACGGCCAGGTGGCGGTCAAGGCCTGGGCCGCGCTGTCGGAATTCACCGGCATTGACCACAGCCACCTGGCGCTGTCCAAGGCCCACGAGGCCATCCGGTTCCGCGACATTCAGGCACAGCCGCGCAAGATCATTTCCAGCCCGACCTGGTCGGGTCTCGAAGACGATCACGTCAGCTACAACGCCGGTTACACCAACGTTCACGAAGGGATTCCATGGCGCACCATTACCGGTCGCCAGCAGTTCTACCAGGATCACCCGTGGATGCAGGCGTTCGGCGAGCAACTGATGAGTTATCGGCCGCCGGTCAACACCCGCACCATCGAAGGGGTGAAAGGCAAGCGCAGTAACGGCCACAAGGAAATCGTCCTGAACTGGATCACCCCGCACCAGAAGTGGGGCATCCACAGCACCTACAGCGACAACCTGCTGATGCTCACCCTCAGCCGTGGCGGGCCGATTGTCTGGCTCTCGGAGAACGACGCGAAAAGCGCCGGCATCGAGGACAACGACTGGATCGAGTGCTTCAACATCAACGGTGCACTGACCGCCCGTGCGGTGGTCAGCCAACGGGTCAAGGACGGCATGGTGATGATGTACCACGCCCAGGAACGGATCGTTAACGTACCCGGTTCGGAAACCACCAAGACCCGTGGCGGCCACCACAACTCGGTCACCCGCGTCGTGCTCAAGCCGACCCACATGATCGGCGGCTATGCCCAGCAAGCCTACGGTTTCAACTATTACGGCACGGTCGGTTGCAACCGCGACGAATTCGTCGTGGTGCGCAAAATGTCCAAAGTCGACTGGCTCGATGGTTCAAGTGGCGATGACCTGCCACGTCCGCTGCCGACCGATATTGAGGAGAACTGAGATGAAGATTCGCTCACAAATCGGCATGGTTCTGAACCTGGACAAATGCATCGGTTGCCACACCTGTTCGATCACCTGCAAAAACGTCTGGACCAGCCGCGAAGGCATGGAATACGCCTGGTTCAACAACGTCGAATCGAAACCCGGGATCGGCTACCCGAAAGAATGGGAAAACCAGGACAAGTGGAAGGGCGGCTGGATCCGCAATGCCAACGGCACGATCAACCCGCGCATCGGCGGTAAATTCCGCGTGTTGGCAAACATCTTCGCCAACCCGGATCTGCCGAGCCTCGACGACTACTACGAACCGTTCGACTTCGATTACCAGCACCTGCACACCGCGCCGCTGGGCGAGCATCAACCCACCGCGCGCCCGCGTTCGCTGATCTCCGGCAAGCGCATGGAGAAAATCGAGTGGGGCCCGAACTGGGAGGAAATTCTCGGCACCGAGTTCGCCAAACGTCGTAAGGACAAGAACTTCGACAAGATCCAGGCGGACATTTACGGCGAGTACGAAAACACCTTCATGATGTATTTGCCGCGCCTGTGCGAGCACTGCCTTAACCCGACGTGCGCCGCGGCTTGCCCGAGCGGGGCGATCTACAAGCGTGAAGAGGATGGCATCGTCCTGATTGACCAGGAGAAATGCCGTGGCTGGCGGATGTGCATCAGCGGCTGCCCGTACAAGAAGATCTATTTCAACTGGAAGAGCGGCAAGTCCGAGAAATGCATCTTCTGCTACCCGCGTATCGAAGCCGGGATGCCGACCGTTTGCGCGGAAACCTGCGTCGGGCGCATCCGCTACCTCGGTGTGCTGCTGTATGACGCCGACCGCATCAGCGAAGTGGCGAGCACCGCCAATGAGCAGGACCTGTACGAGAAACAACTGGAGATCTTCCTCGATCCAAATGACCCGGCGGTGATCCGTCAGGCCCTGGAAGACGGTGTACCGCAATCGGTGATCGATTCAGCCCAGCGTTCGCCGGTCTACAAAATGGCCGTGGACTGGAAACTCGCACTGCCGCTGCACCCGGAATACCGCACCTTGCCGATGGTTTGGTACGTACCGCCGCTGTCGCCGATCCAGAACGCCGCCACTGCCGGCACCGTCGGTATGAACGGGGTGATCCCGGATGTCGACAGCCTGCGTATTCCACTGAAGTACCTGGCCAACCTGCTGACGGCGGGCGATGAAAAACCGGTCAAGCGTGCGCTTAAACGCTTGCTGGCGATGCGCGCCTACAAACGTTCCGAGCAAGTCGATGGCGTTCAGGACCTGCAAGTGCTGGCGGATGTCGGCCTGAGCGTGGCCCAGGTCGAGGAGATGTATCGCTACCTGGCAATCGCCAACTACGAAGACCGCTTTGTTGTACCGAGCGCCCACCGTGAAGACGCCATGAGCGACGCCTTCGCCGAGCGTTCCGGGTGCGGTTTCAGTTTCGGCAGCGGTTGCAGCGGCAGCTCCGACACCAACATGTTCGGCGCCAAGAAAGCCAACCGTCGCGACATCCTGAAAACCGTCCAGTTGTGGGAGGAATGAGCATGCAAATTCTCAAAGTGATTTCGCTGCTGCTCGATTACCCGACCGAGACGCTGATTGGCGGTCGCGATGAACTGGAGCAAGCGATCATCCAGTCACGGGAAATCAGCCCGAAGCAGCGCGGTGCGTTGTTCGAGTTGCTCGAACTGATCTGCGCCAATGACCTGATGGACGGGCAGGAGCACTACGGTGCGCTGTTCGGCCGGGGGCGCTCGCTGTCGCTGCTGTTGTTCGAACATGTGCACGGTGAATCCCGTGACCGTGGACAGGCGATGGTCGACATGATGGCGCAATACGAAGAAGCCGGTTTTGCCATCGGCGTCAAAGAGTTGCCCGATTACATCCCGCTGTACCTGGAGTTCCTGTCGACCCGCGAAGACATCGAGGCCCGCGAGGGCCTGGCGGATGTTTCGCACTTGCTGGCCTTGCTCGCGGCACGTCTGGAAGAACGCGAAAGCGCCTATGCCAGCTGCTTCCGGGCACTGCTGCAAATTGCCGGGGCCGAGCCGCATCAGGCGGTCGCCGACCTGCGGGCACAGGTGGCGGCGGAACCTCGCGACGACTCCCTCGAAGCCCTCGACAAGATCTGGGAAGAGGAGGCCGTGGACTTCCTCCAGGCCGAACAGCAGGACCGTTGCAGTTCGCTGCCAAGCTCACCGGGCAAGGCCCGGGAAGAAAGCGCGGTGCCATTGCACTGGGTGGATTTTCAGCATGAAGGGCTGGCCGCCGTGCCGGCCAAGGAGGTAGGCAATGTCTAAATGGAATCTATTGTTGTTCGGGGTCTATCCCTACGTCGCCCTGGCCATTTGCCTGATTGGCAGTTGGGCCCGCTTTGACCTGTCGCAATACAGCTGGAAAGCAGGTTCGAGCCAGATGCTCAATCAGCGCGGCATGCGCGTGGCGAGCAACTTCTTCCACATCGGTGTGTTGTTCGTGCTGGCGGGGCATTTCGTCGGCCTGCTGACCCCGGCGTCGATTTATCACCACGTGATCAGCACTGAGAACAAGCAGTTGCTGGCAATGGTCTCGGGCGGGCTCTTCGGTCTGCTGTGCCTGATCGGCCTGCTGATGCTGGTCAACCGGCGGCTCAACGATCCTCGGGTCCGTGCCACCTCCAGTCCTTCGGACATCCTGATTCTGCTGGTGCTGCTGGCGCAATTGCTGCTCGGTCTGCTGACCATCGTCGCGTCCACCGGACACATGGACGGCTCGGTGATGGTGATGCTCGCCGATTGGGCGCAGAACACCGTGCTGTTGCGTCCGGTGGAAGCCGCGGCGGCCATCGCGCCGGTCGGGCTGATCTACAAGTTGCACGTGTTTCTCGGCTTGACCCTGTTTGTGCTGTTCCCCTTCACCCGTCTCGTACACATGATCAGCGCACCGATCTGGTACCTGGGGCGTCGTTATCAAATCGTTCGTCAGAAGTACTGAGGAGACAATCATGTCAGGTGGATGTGGATGTGGTGGTGGTAACGGGGGCAGCGGTGGCTGCGGTTCTTCTAAAAAAGCCGAGGTCGTTCTCGACATCGCGCCGGTCGCACAGGCGCAGTTTGAAGCTCTGCCGGTTGAGCCCGCAGGGGCCGATGACGCCCCGGCGCAATTGATCGCCAGCAGTGAACAAGAGTGGCCGATCGTCAGCGTCAACGAGGTGTTGATCACCCCGGAGGCGATGGCCCAGGAGCTGCAATATCACCCGGCCGAAAGCCGCGAGGAGGCGGTCTTCCTGGCCGCCCGGGCACTGGTGATCCGCGAGTTGTTGCAGCAGCGCATCACCGAACTCGGCGTGTCGCTGGAGATCGGCGCCGGTGAGAACGAAGAAGAAGCGGCTACGCGCTTGCTGCTCGAACGTGAGGTGAAAGTGCCGCAGTGCGACGAGGAGTCGAGTCTGCGTTACTACGAAAACAATCGCGGACGCTTCCACAGCGCACCGTTGCTGGCGGTGCGGCACATCCTGCTCGAATGTGCACCGGACGATGTCGAGGCCCGCGAGCTTGCGCAGGGTCAGGCCGAAGTCCTGCTGCAGCAACTGGATGAATTCCCCGGCAGTTTCGCCGAGCTGGCCGTGAAATATTCGGCTTGCCCGTCGAAGGCTCAAGGTGGTTCTTTGGGGCAGATCAGCAAGGGCCAGACCGTGCCCGAGCTGGAGCGTCAGCTGTTCACCCTGGCGCCAGGCCTGGCCAGCAAACCGCTGGAAAGTCGCTACGGCTGGCATGTGGTCAGTGTCGATCAGCGGATCGAAGGCATGCCGTTGCCCTATGAAGTGGTGTCGACGGCGATCCGCACGCAGTTGCAGCAAGGCGTCTGGCAGAAAGCGCTGGTGCAATACCTGCAAACCCTGATCGGTGCCGCCGATATTCGTGGCATCCACTTGCAGGGCGCCGACTCACCGCTGGTGCAGTGAGCATCGAGGCAAACCGGGAGAAGTGATGAACGCTGTGATGCAGGATGGTTTTGGGCGGCAGATCGATTATCTGCGGATGTCGGTGACGGACCGCTGTGATTTTCGCTGTGTGTATTGCATGGCGAAAAACATGACGTTCCTGCCGCGTCAGCAGGTGCTCACGCTGGAGGAATTGCAGCGTTTGGCGACGCTGTTCGTTGGCCTGGGTGTGCGCAAAATCCGGCTGACCGGCGGCGAGCCGCTGATCCGTCCCGGCATTGTCGGACTGTGCCGCAACATCGCCGCTTTGCCCGGTTTGCGTGAACTGGTGATGACCAGCAACGGCTCGCAACTGGGCCGTCTGGCCCGGCCGTTGGTCGACGCCGGGGTCAAGCGGATGAACATCAGCCTCGATAGCCTGGACGGGCAAAAATTTCGGGCGATTACCCGTAACGGCGATCTCGACCAGGTGCTAAACGGCCTTGAAGCGGCGCGGGACGCAGGGTTTGAGCGGATCAAGCTCAACTGTGTGGTAATGAAAGGACGCAACTTCGATGAAGTCCCGGCGTTGGTGCAGTACGCCATCGACCAGCGCATCGACATCAGTTTTATCGAAGAAATGCCCTTGGGCGACGTCGGTCGTTCCCGGGGTGAATCGTTTTGTTCCAGCGATGAAGTGCGCACGCTGATCGCTAGTCGGCATCGGTTGCTCGACAGTACGGAAAACAGCGGCGGACCGGCGCGCTATGTGCGTCTGGAACGCCATCCTGAGACCCGTATCGGTTTCATTTCGCCCAATAGTCACAACTTTTGTGGCAGCTGTAATCGGGTGCGGATGACTGTTGAAGGGAAGCTGTTGCTGTGTCTGGGACAGGATGATGCCCTGGATTTACGCGGATTGTTGCGGCGATATCCGCTGGATGATCAACCCGTAATCAACGCGGTGCAGAAGGCGTTGCGCGGTAAGCCGCTGCGCCATGATTTCAGTCCCGGAGGGGAGGTGCAGATTGTGCGGTTCATGAACATGAGTGGTGGTTGATTCGGGGGCTGTGTGCTGATCCGAAATCCACCCCTCACCCCAACCCTCCCGAAACGTCGGACCGCCCCAGAGGGGCGAGGGGACTGACCGAGTTGTTCTTAGAGTTACATCGACCTGAAAGCCCGAGTCGAGCTCAGGTATAGAAGCACATGGAGATCTGCTCCCTTCCCCCCTCTCCCCACTGGGGAGAGGGCTGGGGTGAGGTTGGATTTCAGATCCGAGTGTTTATTCTGGCCCTTTCAATAGTTTCCCTTTGCCGCCTTTGGGCGGTTTTTTTGCCGGCAAATCTTGATGTCGATCAATTGCAGATCAGCACTTTGTCCGTAGCCTTCACTGCATGTTGTGGTTTTAAGTTTGTTTAAGTCTATATGTAGTGTCTGGAGGCCAAATGCAGAGCACGCTGATCGCAGTAGGATGTAACCGCTTGCACAAACGCGATGGCAGTCAGGTCGCCTTCGATGCCGACAAAATCCGTCAGGCATTGATCGCCGCCGGCAAGGCGACGGAGGAGTACGGCGAGGTTGAGGTCGAAGGTTTGCTTCAGGCGGTATTGGCCAGGCTTGAAGGGTTGCCGAGGCTGCATGTCGAGCAAATCCAGGACCGTGTTGAGCGGGTGTTGATGGACGCCGGTTACTTCCTCGCCATGCGCGCCTACATCGTCTACCGCGAACAGCACGGGCGCTTGCGCCGCGACCGGCGGACCATGGTCGAAGTGGCGACCTCGATGAACGAATACCTGGACCGTGAAGACTGGCGGGTCCAGGCCAACGCCAATCAGGGTTACTCCCTGGGCGGCCTGGTGTTGAACGTGTCGGGCAAGGTCACCGCCAACTACTGGCTGGACGAGGTGTACAGCGAGGCCATCGGCCAGGCCCACCGCGAGGCGGATTTGCATGTGCACGACCTGGACATGCTCGCCGGTTACTGCGCGGGCTGGTCGCTGCGCACCCTGTTGCACGAAGGGCTAAACGGTGTGCCGGGGCGTGTCGAAGCCGGCCCGCCGAAGCACTTGAGCAGTGCCCTGGGGCAGATGGTGAATTTTCTCGGCACCCTGCAAAACGAATGGGCCGGCGCCCAGGCGTTCAGCTCGTTCGACACCTACCTGGCGCCCTATGTGCGCAAGGATCAGTTGAGTTTTCAGGAGGTGCGGCAGGCGATCCAGGAGTTCATCTACAACCTCAACGTGCCTTCGCGCTGGGGCACTCAGACGCCTTTCACCAACCTGACCTTCGATTGGGTGTGCCCGCAGGATTTGCGTGAGCAGATACCCGTCATCGGTGGTGAGGAAATGCCGTTTGCCTACGGCGACCTGCAAGTCGAAATGGAGCTGCTCAATCGCGCCTACATTGAGGTGATGCAGGCCGGCGATGCGAAAGGGCGGGTGTTCACCTTTCCGATCCCGACCTACAACATCACCCACGACTTTCCATGGGACAGTGAAAACGCCGACCGCCTGTTCGAGATGACCGCGCGTTACGGCTTGCCGTATTTCCAGAACTTCCTCAATTCGGACCTGCAACCCAATCAGGTGCGCTCGATGTGCTGCCGTTTGCAGCTGGATGTCCGCGAGTTGCTCAAGCGTGGCGGCGGCTTGTTCGGCTCGGCGGAGCAGACCGGATCGCTCGGTGTCGTCACCATTAACTGCGCGCGGCTCGGCTATGTGTTCAAGGGGGATACCAGCGGTTTGCTGCAGCGCCTGGACACACTGATGGAACTGGCGATGGAAAGCCTGGAGGTCAAGCGCAAGGTGATTCAGCACCACATGGATGCCGGTTTGTACCCGTACACCAAGCGCTACCTCGGAACCCTGCGCAACCATTTTTCCACCATCGGCCTCAACGGCATGCATGAAATGCTGCGCAACTTCACCGGCGACGAGGAGGGCATGCACACCGAGCACGGCCGGCAGTTTGCCCTGAAGATGCTCGATCATGTGCGTGCCACGTTACTGCGATTCCAGGAAGAAACCGGCCACATGTACAACCTGGAAGCGACGCCGGCCGAGGGCACGACCTACCGCTTCGCCAAGGAAGACCTCAAGCGCTACCCCGACATTCTCCAGGCCGGCAGCCCGCAAGCGCCGTATTACACCAACTCCTCGCAACTGCCCGTGGGCTACACCGAAGACCCCTTCGAGGCGCTGGAACTTCAAGACGAACTGCAATGCAAATACACCGGCGGCACGGTCTTGCACCTGTACATGGCCGAGCGGATTTCTTCCACTGAGGCTTGCAAGCAACTGGTACGCAAAGCCCTTGGCCGTTTCCGCCTGCCGTACCTGACCGTGACCCCGACGTTCTCCATCTGCCCGGTGCACGGCTACCTCGATGGCGAGCATGAGTTCTGCCCCAAGTGCGACGAGGTCCTGCTGCTGCAAGAACAGAAGCTGGGCACCGTTCATTGATTTCGATCCCCTTAACTGCAAGGAGCTTCACCATGACTGCATCGCAAACATTGCCCCAGGCTCAACGTCAACGCTGCGAAGTCTGGACCCGGGTGATGGGCTATCACCGCCCTGTGTCGGCGTTCAATCCAGGCAAACAGTCGGAGCACCGCGAGCGGGTGCACTTCACTGAAAGCGCGGCGCTGGCCGGGCGCCAATGAGTCGAACGCTACGGGTCGGGGGCATGGTGCCCCTGACCACTATCGACTATCCGGGACAGCTCGCCTGCGTGTTGTTTTGCCAGGGTTGCGCCTGGCGTTGTCGGTACTGCCATAACCCGCAGTTGATCCCGCCTCGTGGCACAGACGAAGTGGATTGGCGGCGGGTGCTGGCGTTTCTGCAACGGCGCCAGGACCTGCTCGATGCGGTGGTGTTCAGTGGTGGAGAGCCCACCTTGCAGGACGGATTGCTCGACGCCATGGATGAGGTGCGGGCGATGGGATTTCGCATTGGTCTGCACAGCGCCGGCATCAAGCCCGCGGCGTTCGCCAAGGCACTGACCGGGTCCGATTGGGTCGGTTTCGATGTCAAGGCGTTGCCCGAGGATTGCCAGGCGATCACCCGGGTCGAGGGCAGCGGAACGGCCAACTGGCGCAGCCTTGAGTATCTGCTGGCCAGCGGTGTCGACTACGAATGTCGCACCACCGTGCATTGGCATCTGTTCGAACCGGCGCGTCTGCTGATCCTCGCCAAGCGCTTGAGCGAACTCGGCGTCAAACGCTTCGCCGTGCAGTTGGTCCGCACCGAGCGGATGTTCGATCCGCTGCTGCCAAGCGTTTCGGCACAAGCCTTGCTACCTGACTTATGGGAAGCCATGCGCGAGCTGTTTCCCGCTTTCGTGTTACGGGGGTAACCGTGGCTGCGAATCAACGTTTAACGGTGACATCCATCATTAGGTTTTCAAATGCGCTGCCAATCGGCAGGTATCAAACAGGGAGCATTTGATATGGCCAAATTAACCACAGCACAACGTATCGTCATCGGCTTTGCCATCGCGCCGTTGGCGCTGATGGGCATGGCGTTTTACGCGTTGCACGATCTGGCAACGCTCAAGGAACAGGCAGTCGTCATCGTCAAGCAGGACTGGCCGAAGATCGATCCGATCATGGTCATCGCCACCGGCGTACGTGATAACGCCAGGAACACCCGGGATTTGCTGATCGACAAAGACAATCAGCAAGTGCAGCAGTCAATCGACGCCACCAAGAAACGGATCACCCAGGCGCTCGAAACGCTTGAACCGTTGTTCTATTTGCCAGAGGGCAAAACCGCTTATGCCGCGTTGAAGAAGAATCGCGAAGCCTACGTGGCGGCGTTCACTCAAGTGCAGGTGTTGATCCGGCAAGGGGCCTTCGATGACGCCATGGCACAGCTGAAACAAAAGGTCGTGCCGGCCGAACGCGAGGTTTATGGCAGCCTGGATCAGTTGATGGCGCTGCAAGGCAAAATATTCGCCGACCGGGAACAGTCGGCGCAGGCACTGTACAGCGATGCCCGGCGCAATATGCTCGGGTTGTTTTTGTTCTGTGTGGCGCTGGTCATCGCTGCGGCGGTGATCGTCACGCGCAGTGTGACCCGTCCATTGGGCGGCGAACCGGATGATGCCGCACGATTTTTGAGTCAGATCGCTCAAGGCGACCTGACGATTCAGGTGCCCGTGAGCTCAAGTGCCGGCGGCAGCGTGATGATGAACATGTATCAGATGCAGCAAAGTCTGAATGCCATGGTCAGGCACATTGCGACCTCGGTGGACCAGGTGGCCAGTTCCTCCGAAGAGCTCAGTGCGGTCAGTAGCCAGACCAGCAGCAACCTGCAATTGCAGGGGCTGGAGATCGAGCAGGCCGCCACCGCTGTGAACCAGATGACCGCTGCGGTCGATGAAGTGGCGCGCAATGCGGTCAGCACCTCCGAGGCCTCGCGGCAGTCCGAGCAAACCGCGCAGCGCGGGCGTGAACAGGTTCAGGAAACCGTGGTTTCAATCGGCGCACTGGCCGATGGCGTCACCGACACCTCACAGCGCATCGAGCAACTGGCGGGTCGGGTGCAGGACATCAGCAAGGTGCTGGATGTGATTCGCAGCATCGCCGAGCAGACCAATCTGCTGGCCCTCAATGCGGCCATTGAAGCAGCCCGTGCGGGTGATGCCGGACGCGGTTTTGCCGTGGTCGCCGATGAAGTGCGCCCTGGCGCATCGCACTCAAGAGTCCACCCAGGAAATCGAGCAGATGATCGGCAACATTCGTCTCGATACCGGCCATGCGGTGACGGCCATGCAAAGCAGCAGCAACCTGGTGCGCGCAACCCTTGAAGTGGCGCAACGGTCGGGCGATGCACTGGATGAGATCACCCGGTCAATCTCGCAGATCAACGAGCGCAATATGATGATTGCCAGTGCCACGGAAGAGCAGGCATTGGTGGCGCGGGAGGTGGATCGTAATCTGATGGGGATTCGCAACTTGTCCGAGCAGGTCTTGCTGGGGGCCCAACATACTCACACTGCGGGTCACGATTTGGCGCAGATGGCGGGGGCACTGCACCAGACGGTGGCGCGTTTTAAGGTCTAGTTGATTCGGTGGGTGGTTGTGTCGGGGGCTCAGGCCCAGCCCCAGAATTGCAACCACCAGCCGAACCCTACCAAGCCGATGGCGAGTAACAGGCAAGTGCTGCCAGCGCAGCGACGAACCTGGGAAATGCCTTCGCGGTCCAGCCGTTTCCAACTCAGCAACAGGCTCCAGCCCATCGCGGCCAGTAACAAACAGGCCCTCGCCGGTAGTACCCACTCGAGCAACAGCCCTTCATAGCGAAGCAATTTCACCGTTGTGGCCGACAGTCCGAGAAACAATCCCGCACCACCCAAGGGCGTGAGTGTCAGCGCCAGGGGCCAATACAGTGCAGGATCTTGCGCCAGTCGCGCTGTCAGGCGCAGAAGGATCATCAACGCCGTGCCCAACACCATCGAACTCAAACTCAAGTAAACGACGATGCTGAAACCGTCGAGCCAGCTGAAGCTGTCGTTGAGCTGCGGGTAGTGGGTGAGCAGCCACCAGGGCGCGTTGTCCTCCAGGGCCCAGAGTTGGTCGTGCTCGACCAGCCATTGGGCGAGGGTTTGTTTGAGGGCGACGAACCATGGGCTGACCGTCCACTGAAACGCACCCATGGCCAGGCCGATAACGCCGAACAGCAATAAGCGCGCGTCCCACGGTGACAGCGTCTGCGCTGTCGCGTGAAGAATCTCCTGATTGCTGGAGCGGGCGATCAACTGAACGGCGCCGCGTTGTCCGCTGCAACGTCCGCAGGCATGACAGTCACTGGCGCCTTGCATGCGACGGATATCGAGCAAGGGCGCGCAGTTGGGCGGCGGCAGGCGTGGCGCGGCGTTTTCCATCCAGCGTTGTTCGTCGACCTGAAAATGCACGGGCGCCAGTCGGGCGAGCAGGGCGAAGACGCCACTGACCGGGCACAGGTAACGGCACCAGACCCGCTTGCCCCGGGCGAACAGCAACCCGACGATGACCGCGGCGACGGTCGAACCGCCCAGAATCAACAGCGCCGCCTGGGCGTAGTCATAGACGCTGATCAACTGGCCGTAGAGGGTCGTCAGGCAGAACGCCAGGGTTGGCCAGCCGCCCCAGCGCAACCAGCGCGGCACACCCAAACCTTTGCCGTAATGGCTGGCCCATTCGCTGAGTGAACCTTCCGGACAGAGAACGCCACACCAGAGGCGTCCGAACAGCACGATCGACAGCAACACGAACGGCCACCAAATGCCCCAGAACAAAAACTGCGCGAACAGGGTCAGGTTATCGAGCAGCCGTGCCTGGCTGTCCGGCAGCGGCAACACCGCCGGGATCACCAACAACAACGCGTAAAACAGTACAACGACCCACTGCACGGCACGAATGACGGGCGCATGACGACGCATGACGTCGCCAAGGCGCTGGAGTAAACGATTGTGGCGACTCAGCTCAGGCATGGGACTTTTTCCGCAGCACGTTGACGCAGCCATCCGCCGACGGTCAGCCAATAACCCGCCAGCACCAGTAACGTCATGGCGCTGGGCGTCGCGCGATAACCGGCAAATCCGGCAAGAAAACCACCCAGTCCATGGCTGTCACTGAGCAAGGCACTGCTGTCCCAAAGCGCATCGCCCACGAGGCTGTACATCACCTCCGGCAAGTCCAGGGCGAGTAATTGACCGCCAATTCTCTCGGTGCCGCTGACCAGCAATGCCGCGCCGAGTACCAGCAAAACAGCTTCGCTGATGGCAAAGAATCGCTGCCACGAAATGAACCGGCGACTGCTGTGCAGCAGGGCAATGGTCAGCGCCGACAGCACCAGTCCCATTGCGCCGCCGATGGCAAACAAACCGAGCTGCGGACCTCGTAACTGAGCACCGGCGCCATAGAGAAAGACCACCGTTTCACTGCCTTCGCGGCTGACGGCGAGCATGGCCAGCAGTAACAGGCCTGCGCCACCTTGCCGGGCCAGGTGGCTATCGGCGTGCCGTTGCAAATCGTGCTTGAGCGTGCGCCCGTGGCGGTGCATCCAGCCGACCATTTGCACGATCAGCAGGCTGGCCACCAGCGCGAGTGCAGCCTGGAACCACTCGCTGGCTGAACCGCTCATGGTCTCACCGGCAAACAGAATCAACACCGCCAGCAGGCCCGAGAGCATCAACCCCAGCACGACGCCTGCCCACAAGTACTTCGCCAGTCGATCACCCTGATGCTGCTGGCTGACCCAGGCCTGAAGAATGCCGATCACCAGCAGCGCCTCGACGCTTTCGCGCCAGACAATGAACATTGATTGATTCATGAAAGCTCCGTGTTTGAACGGGTTATTTCGCGAGGATGCCGCCCTCGGGCAGTTGTGGATTGAACTCGTCGAAGAAGGGGTAGTGGCCGGGCCTGAGCGGGTGAATGACCACGAAGGTTGTCACGCCCGGCGACAGCACTTTTTCAACCCGCAACGGCGTGCTCTCGAATTCGGCTGGGCCTTGCCCGATATTTTTCAGGATGATCTTGAAGCGCTGACCGGCCGGCACCTCCAACTGGGCGGGAGTGAAGTGGCCATCGCGCAGGCTGAGTTCATAGCTCGGTAATTGGGCATAGGCCATGAACGGCGCAACTGCTCCGGCGAGCATCAGCCAGGCAATCTGCAGGCGCTTCATTCAATAGCCGCCTTTTTTACCGATACCGGCGTAGATGAACTCGTAATGCAATTCGCAGCGTTCAAACCAGGGGGCTACGCCGGTTTCCTTATCGGTATGGCGGCCAAGGGACCCATGACCGCCGGGTGGCAGGACGGTGAAGGTCAGCTGATATTTGCCTGGACCGAGCAGCTTTACATTGTCGCCATAGTGCGGACCGTCATTGGCGACCATGGCGTGGAAATCGCCTTTGAGTTCGTTCTCATTGCCCTGTTTTTTCAGGTTGAACGAGACATTGAGGTAAGGCACGAAACTGCCTTCCTGAAAGCCCTGTCGATTGTCCGCCGTGGCGCGAATATCGGCTTCCAGATGCACATCGGAATCTGCGGTAGCCCGCATCATCCCGGCAGGCGCCATCTCGATCGGCTGCAAATACACCGCCCCGACTTCCAGCCCCGGACACAATTGTGGTTCCCCGATCGGGTATTCCTTGGCCTGAGCCAACGGTGTGAGCAAGAGCAGGGCGAGTGACAACGAAAAGGTCGTACGCATGATGTCTTCCAGGGCACTGACGAGTAAGAGCCCGAGTGTAGGAAGCTTTCTTGCAAACAATAATGATTGTTATCAAGTTTTCAGTGATTAAGCCTATGCCTGGGAACGCTTTCGAAACCGCTCGGCGCGGTCGACGCTGTCGCTCATCTGCGCAGCCGCGTGAATCGTCAGAGGGTGCTGGGTGAAGCCGGGCCGGGGTGAAATGTAGGCGGCCATTTCGCGGGCGACGGCTAACTGTTGATCCGAACCTTGTGTCAGTAACGCGATGACCAGGTTTTCCAGGGCAATTACCCGGACACGAAGGTGGACCAGTTCTGCATTGGTCAATTCGGGGGGAGAGGAAAATGCTTCAGCTTCGAGTGATTTTTCCGCGCCTTCATCATCCCAGGTCGACAATCGAACAGGGCTCTGTTCTCCGGCAGATGGCTTTTTACCAGGCATAAGAAGCTTCTCCAGGTGTTTTTATGTGGCTGCCCAAGGACTGGGAAAACGCTCTGACGTAGTCGAATTCCCGGCAGGACAAAGCTTAGCCGTACCTTGATCCGTATCAAGGTCACTTTTGCGCGAGCAATGTAGGTTGGAGGCTCATCCTAGAAGCGAACCGGGGATCGACATGGCCAAGAATTTTCCCATCAGTCCCAAGCACCCCGAGCGCATTTGCTGGGGCTGCGATAGATACTGTCCAGCCAATTCCCTGGCGTGCGGCAATGGCTCCGACAGGACAATGCATCCAGCCGAAATGATCGGAGACGATTGGTATCTGCATGGGGACTGGGGTATTGAGCCGTTGATCGCGGTCGAAGACGTTACCGACGATCCCGGCCTGAAGGGCTGAACAACCCCCTTGAAACATGGAAACCACCTGACGGAATTTTTTTTGAAATCAAGGGGTTGCCAGCCTCGGGAAATCAGTACATAATTCACGCCATCGAAAGCACTGACCGCTGAAAAAGCTCAATGTTTTCAAGGAGTTAGATCGAGAATCTTACTCCAAGTTTGTACGCGTTTGATGTTGTGCTACATGACATCAGATGTTTGAGGCCGAGTAGCAAAATGGTTATGCAGTGGATTGCAAATCCACCTACGCCGGTTCGATTCCGACCTCGGCCTCCACTTTAAACGAGCTCCGTAGATCTATGATTTACGGAGCTTTTTTATTTGCACTGTCCTGCAAGATTTAGTCTTGAAAAGGCCAGTCGCGAACTTGCTTCGCCGGAGCGGGATGTATATATTTCCCCCTCTGCTGCACAGGCGTCAGAACTGCCAGATCGTTATTTGACAGTCTTCAGACTGCTTCACCGCGCTACCGCCCGAATGGCGAAACTGGTAGACGCATGGGACTTAAAATCCCCCGCTCGTAAGGGCGTGCCGGTTCGATTCCGGCTTCGGGCACCATCTTGCATTCCACTGAGCGCTTTTGAGTTCTTTGGAAGCCTTGAAAAACCTGCCTTCTGGCGGGTTTTTTCGTTTTAGCATTCCGTCGGATTCTCGTCCATTCTTCTGGAATCCAGTCATTTAGAGGGTAGAGTTAGGGGTAGTCTTTGGTTCGATTAAGGATGATACCCTTATGTCGCGCACAACTGCTCCGCTTACCGACGCTGCTTGCCGTTTAGCAAGGCCAACGGACCGTCCCTACAAGCTTTTCGACGGTGATGGTCTCTATCTCCTAATTCAACCCAATGGTCGTAAAGGCTGGCGTCTCAGGTATGTAAAGCCTGACGGCCGGGAGGGGTTGACCTCCCTCGGCAGCTATCCCGTAATTGGCCTGGCCGAAGCTCGCCAGAAGCGTTTAGATGCGAAGCGGATGCTCGCAGACGGCATTGATCCCGTCGAGAACAAGCGTAAAGCCAAAACGGAAGATGCTGTTAACGGCCGTACTTTTGAAAGCGTTGCGTTGAACTGGCACAAGAACATGTCGGCCAGATGGACTCCCGACCATTCCAAAAATGTGTTCAACCGTCTGAATAACTATGTGTTCCCGTTTATCGGTGCTCGCGCGATTGCTGATCTCGATACTTATGATCTGATGCAACCTTTGGAGGCGATCAGAAAACGTGGAACGATTGACGTCGCCTTAAGGGTACAAAGATACCTGCAAAGTATTATGCGTGAGGCAAAACGCCTTCGTCTTATTCCGATAAACCCTGCGTACGATCTTCAGGGCTTGATCAAAGCGCCGCGAGTCTCCCATCGGCCTGCATTGCCCCTGTCACGCCTGCCTGAATTGCTGGCACGAATCTATGCCTACAAGGGCCGAGAGCTGACCCGGCTAACGCTCATGCTCTCGCTGCACGTGTTTGTTCGCTCGAGTGAGTTACGTTTCGCTCGTTGGTGTGAGTTCGACCTCAAGCGTTGCGTATGGGAGATCCCGGATACTCGGCCGGAACTGGAGGACGTACGCCATTCAACACGGGGGACGAAAATGGCGGGCGATGTTCATCTTGTGCCTTTATCGCCGCAAGTTGTGGCCGTGCTTGAACAGATCCACACCCTCACTGGCACATTCGACCTGGTGTTTGCCGGTGATGCTAGGGCCTGGAAGCCGATGTCAGAAAACACCGTGAACAAAGCGTTGCGCACCATGGGATACGACACGAAGACAGACATTTGTGGTCACGGATTCCGCTCAATGGCCTGTAGCGCACTGATCGAGTCAGGTCTGTGGTCTGAGACGGCCATCGAAAGGCAAATGAGTCATAGAGAGCGCAACAGCGTTCGAGCTGCCTACATTCACAAGGCAGAGTTCATTGAGGAGCGTCGGTTGATCATGAACTGGTGGAGCCGGTACCTTACGGCGAATTTTCAGGAGCATGTCACGCCTCATGAGTTTGCGAATCTGGCCGGCGAGAATGTCACTCGATTGGCGACAAAAAGATCGTTCGCCAATTGATGCCCTCACTTCGGATAATTTCGACGTGACCAAGCGGATCGTGTGTAGTGCCCTGGGCTCAAACTGAGGCGTTAACTTCGAGCGGTGACGATGGATGTTACCGCTACACTTGAGTGCTCCTGATGGGAGTTCGTTGTTTTTCGAGTTGCCGCTGGAGGGCAGGAGTTCTTGCGCCATATGAGGCACCGGAAGACACTCGAAAAATGACGGTCAACATCTGATTTCTACGGGCTAATGATCGCGATACGCTGCCCTTGAGTCGGATTTTTTATTGCGCAGGAGAGCACCATTTGGCAAGACATCTCAACTACGAAGGAAAAATGACGCGCTTGAGTTGAATGCGCCACCATCCATCCCTGCCGCCGGTACTGCCGATTGTCTCTGTAAGTCCAGCTATGGCTCTTGCTCCGCGTACAAAGCGCTGCGAGTCTAGAGTCTGTTATTTACAGTCAAACTCTTGCTCTCCAAAGAACATTTTGACTGGGCTCTAGAACAATATTTTCAGATAGAAAATTTCAAATATGCCCCCCAGTTTTGCCCCCAGTAGCATCAGGTTCACGAGCGATCGCGAGTGGCGATTCCTGACAGAGGCCATGATGGATCAGGATGGCATTCAGTATACCTTCATCTCCACGGCATCAACTAAGCCATGGAAGAGCTCAACAAAAATAGAGGCCTCCCCACGATTCAAGGCATTGGCGCGTGGATACCATTCCGTGGAGCAGGGGCACAACCACGCGGCGTGTCCTCAGGCTTTGGAAAGAACCAGTGCCTGAGGTTGCGAGGCAACAAATGCTTGAGCCGTTGCACCGTGACCGGTCGCGCGCCAAACCTGCGCATGCGTGTGCCAGTCCCAGTGCCTGTAGAGCGTGTTTGGCGCGACGTGTGTCCATGGTTTGGCCTTAGTGCGCTCGGGTGGCTGTGCTGTGCACCGTGCCCAAGGCACCGATCAGTGGGAGGGGCAGTTTGATCAGATCCATCAGGTCAGGGCGCGGGGGGAACAGTATGTGGTGGACGGCATGGGCCACCAAGGCCCAGAGTTGGCCCGCGTTGAGTGACATTAGCCGGTCGGACAGTTCGACCGCGAGGTGAAAGCGGCTGATGGTGCCGACACGGTCTTGCAGGAGGCCGTGGCTGATGGCTTGGAGCTGGTAAAGGTTGGTGGTTTGTACGTTGCTCAGTTGAAGGTGGCACATGATTTCGCTCCTTTGATAGGTCGAGACCATAGCAAGGGAGTGTTAGGTGACACCCTGAGGGTTTTGCAAAGGCTTCAGCTCACATCAACCAAGAAAATGATGCTTAATTCGAGGTGATTTCTTCGGGCGTTTCTGTTGAACACCAGCGTATCGGCAGGATGAGGGAAATGGCTGCCTTATGTTGGGGTTCTACATAAATCGGCAGCTCAAGGATCCCAACAGCTTTGGCGACTGCGTAGCGGTTATTTCCGCCTTGAAAGATCACCTCACCGGTTTTTAACGGTTTTACCAGCGGTGGAGACACCGGACCACCATGGGACAAATAGGCGATCATGGAAGACAGTTTGTCCTTGAAACCGCTGCCCCAGAGTTCCTCTAAGGTGTCTCGCCGGCTGAAATGGCCGAGCTTCTCGTCAAGGTCCGACAAAGTGACCCACCCGAGTGCAAACCCCTTGGGGTAAAGCTCATGGAATGACTCGGCCGGCGTTGCATCCAGTGAGTGGCGTTGAGAGGGGGCAGAGGTGTCCCAATTGAAACTCAGCGATGGCCACTGCGACGGTGGAAGTCCGACCAGTTGCTTGGCTTCACAGACCGCTTGGTCGTTGAGTTTTTGACGCTGGCGGAATTCGGAAAGCCCTTCGCCGCGGAATTGGGCCAGGGCTTCCTTGAAGCTTTTAGGGCTCAAACTCATGCGCGAGGCTCGGCTTGTCCGGCGCGAGCAGGTTGGCGAAGCGTGGAGTCATCGACACGTGGGCATCTCATCGCTGCAACGGTCCGATGAGGATTGACCAAAACAGTTCTGCACCACCTTCCTGGGTCAGTTTTTGTGAGCGTGAAACATGCATGGCCATACCCAGTGACTTGAGGAATAGTGACTGATCATCATGATCCACCGAAAGCATCTCGTTAAAGCCACCACGAGCAGACGCACTGCTGGAGAATTCAATACTTCGTCCGCCCATCCCGCCAAGTGTTACTGAACATTCGCTGGCTTTATTGCCCTGACAATAGATCGCGCCGGTGAAGGTATTGCCGTCGATGCGGCGAAATTGACAGCTGATCCCGTCATTGCGTGCTTCCAGTTCCAGCAGTGAACCCTCGAAAAAACGTGAGATGAAGTCAAACGATTCCTGCAAGTACCTATCAGCATCCAATTCACTGAACGTCTTTTTAAGGGCGAGGTTGCTGGAGCGAGGGGGTGCAACTACTGACGCTGAGAAACAGGGCACACCTGGTACGGCAAGTGGGACAGGCGAGGTCACTGCCGGTGAAATGCGTGTCACCACAGCACGGATCTGCCGAGCGACATCGGTGTAGGCCTCGTCGTAATTCGGCCATGTCGTGATGGCTTTGCCATCCTTGGGCGCAGCGAGCAGATTGCCCAGCGGAGTCGAATGCCAATCACAGGGCCGGACGATCACTGGGATGATCCGGGCTTCTCCTGTGGCATTTCGCTCCAGGGCCCGTGTCATTTCGATGGAATAGCAATAGCGGGAATCGAGAAAGCTGGAGCTGACGAGCAGCAGGATCACATCGGCTGCGTTGATTTGTAGATCAATTTCATTTCCGAGGTGCTGTCCGGCCTGTATGCGCCGGTCATGCCATGACTCGATAAGCCCTTCGTGCCGCAATGACGCCAAGTGTTTTTCCAGCTGATCACGGTATTGCTCGTCATCATGCGAATACGAAAAAAAGACCTTTGCCATTGTCGCTCCTGACCTTCCCATGGTTGAACGTGCGCGTCCACACTGTAGTGCCGAAATAGACCATGTGCCCTGTGGCAACTCAAGAGAAATATTCGCACAAGGCTGCACTGGGCGCGCATGCGCTTACCGGATCAAGGTGGTGACTGGAAGGATGAACAGGGCCGGCGTATGCCACACCGACCCGTTGTCCCTTCTGTCACGCCGCTTCAGCCAAACCTTTCCAAGGTCCAGCCGGCAACGCCATCAACTTCCCGCCCAATACCTCAAACTCCGTTGCCCGATCATAGTCATCCAGTTCTTGACTGAAATGCGTCACCGCATTCACCAAGCCATATGCCGACAGCTCAGCCACTTCAATCAAGTGCCGCAGCACGCCGGTGCGCTGATGTTCGGCCAGGCTGTATCGCTGCCCCAGCACCTCTACGGTTCTCACCGGGGCAAGATATTCGCCAATTGCTGATCACGCCATCGACGCGCCTCGTGGCAGCGGATCGATTCTCGACAACACAGATATAACGCCAAAAGTTCTCGGTGCATGACGGCGTCTGCTTTCATCAACGCCAGCAACTCGGCTGCCAGTGATGGATCGCGGCCGACGCGTTGATAAAAACTGACCCAGACGCGTTCTTCCTCGCGGCAGATGCTGCTGCGACGTTGACTGGGGGAGGAATGGTGCATGGCTGTTCTCCTTATAAAAGAGAACGCCGCTCCCCGGAGGGAATTCGAATTTTCCCTGGGTAGGTGTACAAAAAGGAAGGCGCCATATCTTGCGGCTGGGGCCTTCCTCTCAGTTGGCGCGACCGTTTGCGCGGTCGGCAACACGTATGATCCCCATGCCGGGGTCGTCAAAGGCCTTCAGATACCAAGCCATAACGCTCTGTTGAAAAAAAAACACTGTGGCAGGTAACGACTGCAACGCCAGCGCTGCTGGACTTCAGGGTGCTGTAGCACCGTTGAACGCCTGGCAGACAGGATGTCTGCAATGAGCGCGGGCAGAGTAAAACTGGTGCTGATCGTTCATCAATCACGTTAGCCTGGCGGTCTCGTCAATGGGGTGCTTTTTCGGCCAATGTCGCTGGGAAAATCCTGGCGACAGTACCGATGCGGACGCCGTGTAACGCAGTGTGACAGGGGGGCCCGCCCCGGTGGTTTGACTAGTGTTTTTTAGAAGGTGCGATCGAAACTGCTTGGTGATCCGGGGCTCTGAACAGCAATTTCTGGGGGCTCGGGTCAGAGGATTTCAGGCTTACTTTTAGTTCGCCATTCGTGCCTGTTATCTGAAGCTGCGAAGCTGCTGACCGGCCAAGTTCTCGCCATGCCCACAGTAAAGGCGTACTCGCGTTCCAGGTCGCCCCCATGGTTGATAAGTGCGGGAACAACTGATATTGCTCCAACTCGGTGTCTGTGTACGTTTGATGAGCGTGATACACCGTCAACATGCAGGAAACAGGATGCGTGTGTGTTTCACACTGCTCCGCGTTCAGTGCTGAATGAACCTTTTCCTGATTCCACGCCAGCTTGATCAACCAGACGTTCATCGCCGGCAAGAGCTTATCTTTGCCGTTGCCTTTTAGCGCTACGATGCTGCCTTGGAGGACTGGATTGTTCCAGGCGCTGACATTGTACGCGCGCTGATCGGCAGGGATGTTTCCTTCCCGTTCAGCGATACGTTGAGCGCACAACTTTGAAAAGTCCTCAAGCATCGGAAATGTTAAGTCATAGCCGGCCTTGTTGAGAATCTCCCGATCCCAGCACAGCCCCTCGAAACGGCCTTCAATGTCCGCTTCAGCATCTACCAGAATGATATCGGGAATGCCTCGCCTAACGAGGCTGATCAACCCCAGGTTGTCGGAGCCACCGCCGTCGCTAAGGCGAATGGTGCCTACGCCCTCACCGAAGGGATGGTCTTTAACGTTGACGCCCCATCGGGCGGCAGGCAATACCGTACTGACCCATTGCACCTTACGCCAGTGACTGGTGCCAAAGCCCTGGAAGTCACCCGCCGCAGCAGAGGCTCTCACGGATCCGGGAAGTTCAGGCAGCATGTCCGGGTAGTCGGCTGTTGAGAGGTAACCTGATGCTTCTGAGCCGTAGCTGAATGGTGTCAGTTCAAAAATCGAGCGTTCATCGGGTTGATTTTGCTTGGGGAGAACGGTGGTGTTGATGATCCAGAGGGGCAATGGCCGAGCATTACCAGGCTGCTCGTTATCCTGTGACTGGAGCAGCTTATGATCCAATTGCCGCAACTTTTCCCATGTATGAACTCCAGGCTTTACATAAGGACCGCCGAAGAGATCGGTATCGGCGTTGGCAAATTCAACCTTCTCGCCAGCGCTATGAAGTCGAGGCTCCGGTGTGAGGCCCCAGGTACGCGAGATACCTTCCTCGTATTTGCGCCCCAAGTAGCTGTCTGGAACAAAGGGGAAGCGCAAAACCTCCAAAACCGTTGCCAGTGCGACGGGAAATGCCCCGGCGCTAGGGCCACTCCCATTTTCGCCGTTAAAAACGACCGGGCTTCTTCGAAACACGTCCGGGTAGCGGGCGAGTTGGGCCTGCCAACGATAGTCGTCTGTTGCACCGGTCCATTGTTGACCTGACCACTTCAGATTACAGCCTGGAAGCTCCTTGAGGCCGAGCAGGTTGTTCTCGTTCTGTCTGAGTAGCCTGAGGTTTACCTCCTTGTCTTCCTTATCGTATTTAACCCACCAATCTGGTCGACAATCTTCAAAGGCTTCCTGGTACTTGAAATTATCTTGATCCGCGTCCAAGCGCCGGGCAAACAGCCAATAAGCAGCATAGCCACCGCCAGAAACCGACGAAATGACGTCTACTTGATCCAGCAATTTTGTATCGTTCAACCCATTCAGCACGCCGAATGCGAACATTCCGGCACGGGTTCCTCCACCGGATAACGCCAGACCAATACGAGGTGCGCCGCGCCGGATTCTTTCTTGTGCGTAATCTTTTTTAATCGAATCAGCGTCTGCGCTCGCCAGGGGGGAGCGTCTTTCCATTCGCGGGTCGGGGGTTTCGGGAAAGTTTGGGCTCGATATGCATCCTGCTAGGAGAGTTGAAAAGGCGATGACACCGGTGACCGGATTGTTCCATGTCATTTAAGCACCTACGTAATGAAGGTAACCAATTAGGGGATACTCAGTGTAGGCGGGGTTTGAGGGCGTGATGGCTTTTTGGTTTTAGCTGTAAAAGGCAGAGGTTGAGACCCGCATTGGATATGGGAGTCTGCATATTGGATCCAGTCGTCGTGGTTGGACTCATTTTGCGGAGAACCTTGGATGAAATACTCGAAAGCGAGTATTACTCGCACGAGACACTCCACAACTGATCCAACCGCGTTGTATAACTTTGACTCATCATCTCCCGCCGCATCCCCCAAACAGGATTATCCGGCACACTATCCGACCGCAGCTTCCCTTTCCCCCAACGCCCATTGATCTCATCCAGCACCGACTGAATCGCCCCGGAGTCTCTGTACACCATGCAAGCTCATTCGCGCGGCAAGAGTGATCGCGATCGGCGCCTCACCGAAAATGAACACGAATTACACACGACCTTGTACACGCAGATTGGTCTGGCCGGACTCCCAAGAGTTTATGAAATCTGATATCGGGTTTCTGTTGCTCATTCGTCATTTTTATCGGAAACGCTGGTGATATGGATCGCGTTTGCGCCATCGTCGCCAGTCAGATACAGCCGCAGGGCGAAAAGCAAGTCAGGGGTATGGTCGCCGTGGGGCTTCTCGATGTTGATCTGTATACGGGAATAAAGGCAACCATTCGACTGCGCAACGAACTCCGTCACCCGTTCGACACGATTGGCCAACTCCTTGGTGACTTTCTGATGGGGCTGAAGGAGCATCCTGATCTGAGCGTCCGGGGAGTTACGTGCTCGAAGCAGGCCCAGCAAAAGCTCAAGCGGTTCGGTGGTTAATTGGAGCCAGTTGAGGGTCGTCCTTTTGTCATTAATCTTCTTTCTGGGCGGGCACGGCTTGATTTGACTTAGGACAGTGTTCAGCGAATCAAGAATTGCCGTCATTTGCTCCACATCAAATTGTTCAACAAAGTGCCTGTCTCGCCAGATAGCGTAAGCAAACACGCGAAGGGCGCTCTCCGTCGGACGTTCCATAAACCCGGACAATATGGATTGCTGCCACGGTTCGACAACACTACCGAGTGCAAAGCCGACTGCTCGCGGGTTGTCAATCCTGTCCTTGCTGACCTGTTCGGTTATCCACTGAACGCATTCATCGGGAGCATCGCTGTGCATACAGCACATCAAAAAACGGATTTCGTCTTTTACCTGTTCCGGAAGCTGACTTTCATGCAACAGGGACGCGAGGTAGTCGATGTTGGTGCGGGCAGCGTCGGCAAAAGCCTTGGGGCAGTCTGCATCGTCAATCGAACGTCCATCGCGCCAGGTTTGGATCACCGGGTAATAAAGGGCTTTGCGTATTCTGTTGAGCGGCATACTGATTGACGCTTCATCGAAATCCTTGAGGCGCTCTATTTCCTGATGATGTTCACCCGCAATATTTCGGCCGGAGTACTTGCCAGCGCGCTCGATGACTTCAAATGAAATCCTGCTGCCTTCAAGAAAGTCCGCGTGGTTTATTCCATCAATGAAGCTTTTTTGATGAATGAAGACTTTTTTTGCAGAAAGGTCAGTGTTGGCAAAGGTGAAATGCCCTTC
Source organism: Pseudomonas sp. TH39(2020) (assembly GCF_016650715.1). Taxonomy (NCBI): domain Bacteria; kingdom Pseudomonadati; phylum Pseudomonadota; class Gammaproteobacteria; order Pseudomonadales; family Pseudomonadaceae; genus Pseudomonas; species Pseudomonas sp. TH39(2020). Next base: position 302,360 of record NZ_JAEKFF010000002.1, read on the forward strand.
GTTCTTGTCCTGGCGCCATGTCGTACTGATGACACCGGTTGTCCTTTCCCGGGGGCGTATATAGATATCCTGATCCAGCTGTGCAATCGCGTTTGGTATCCAGTCAAGCAGATCAGCGGTTTCATCGCCGCCATCCCTTGGCACGTGGTGCAGATCCGCCCATGTCATCGGGGCAGGGTATTGCGGGGCAGGGGCGTCGGTAATGATGACTTCTGCAGTGCGGCACCATGTAGCGGTTACCGGATGGAACGATCCATTTTGTGGTACGAAAATCAGTTTGTAAGGATCGTCCGCACCATATTCAAAGGTCAGGTGGAGTTTGCATACAACGTCTTTGTTGAGTGGAAACGCCGGCGATTCCAAACGGGCCGAATATCCGAGGTCTTCGGTACTGTCGCCCAGAAACAAAGGAAACTGATAAAAAGTTCTTCCAGCGGGGAGCGTGAAATCTTCACCAACCTCAACAGCGACCGGCCTGCCACGCAGCGGTTTGACGGTCGTACCACGGGAAACAAGGTGGAAGCGCCGATGGAGTCCGTCCCTGACGGCCTTGATCGAGAGTTCGGGAATCTGGTCGCGCCACAGTGCGATACCCCCTGCACGTTGTTGCAGCGAATGAAGACGTATGCCTCCCGTCACCGGACTGTTCGTCAAGTTGATCGCGAAAGCGAATTGCCCGATGCGCGGGTCGTTTCTCAGGGCCGCGGCGTCGACGACGGTGGGCTTTGTTGCGCGAGGTGCTTCACGCCATTGCCCTTGATCGTCGAGTGTGGGGATCTCGTATTTTTTTTCTTCATGCATCTCTGGCGACGCGTTCGAGATGATGACTGGAGGATGGCGCTCCCAATAAAACCCGTTCGTTTCGGGCAAGACTTTCTTGAGCTCCGGGTCGAACCTGGCAATCAATTTGGTGACGCAAGTTTTTCCGCCGACACTATCGATAACCACGATCGCGGAGTCATTTCTGACTTTCGAGTAATCAGCTCGCAGAAAGGCCGCGGCGATGCTGCGGGGCAGGGGGATCGCATTCTGGAACCGGGCGTTGACATTGCGGCGGGTAACGTCAAGCTCGAAATCGTTGAGGGCGTCGGGAACCAGCCAGATCAGCGTCTCGTGCCTGAACACGCTGTGTAGTCTTGAGGCAAATGCGCGGGCGGCAGGGTCCAGTTGCTCGGGATCGGTTCTGGAGAAAAAAAGATCCGCCGAAGACAGGGTAGTCGCCTGCGCATGAGCATAAATTGCATCGGACGTGAAAAGGTCGAGTGCCACCGCGGTATTCGCATCGCGCCATTTTTGCCAGAGAAACGCGTCGGGCAGAAATCTGACGGTTGTGCCCGTGGCATAACGAGGACGCAGGGTGGCGAAATCGACGCAAACCGGGGTACGGATATCTTCAACACTGACGTTGCGGTTGATTATCTCCGGTACTCGCTGAGCGACGACTTTTGATAACCACGGTCGAATTTCGAAGCGGTCGTAATCGAAAAATACCGGCATGTCCGCGAAGCGGTGACTACCGTCCCGCCACATCTGGGCATAGGTGTTCCACAAGCGTTTGGTCCGGATACGTTCCGGCAGCCTCGAATGATCGGCAGAGAGGTCATCCTCCAACGACTGCAGCAAGCGCCAGGCATCCCATACACGGCGGTAGTCGCGGTGCGAAAGGAGCGTGTTGTTCGGCGGCAGGTTCTCCCAGCGACCGATGTCGCGGGCCTCGCCGGAACGTAGCCAGGTCAGGATTTGCAAGAGCAGCTCATCTTCGTGTCCGAGAATATCCCGGCGCAACTCCAGTAGCTGCGCGAGGTGCTCGACAAAGGCTTTTAGCAGGCGGTTTTCTGGCAAGTTGATCGATTGAAACCGACGAACGCCCTGCAGGTAAGGGTTACCTGCCAGTTTTTCTCGGATATTGCGCCCTGGGCGGTTGCTGAGCTTGATGAAACTGTTGGCATCGAGTTCGCGTACGGCATGAACCGGCAGCAGCGCCTGTTCGCGACGAGGCGCTTCGTTAAGCCCACGGAAAAGGCGCTCAACCGAGTGGCGGCTGTGTTCAACGATGCGCCAGAGGCGGTCGCGAACCGGACGTCCTGCAGAAGGCGGCGAATACCCGGACATTCTTGCCAGCACCGATGACAGCGATTGAGGCAGCGCTTGTCCGCTTCTCGGGTCGAATTCGACGGCATGGCAAAACCAGTCTGACTGATCGAGCAAAGTGCGGATGACGTCGCTGTCCTTTTGCGTGCCTCGGTTATCGGCGTAAAGCCCGGACAGCGAGATGTCCGCCGGTGATGAAAGGTCAGATATCATTGCCGACGATTCTCCCGGCCTTTACGCTTTCCTCCAGTTGTCTGCGCAACTCATCGCGTTTTTCAGCAGACCTCCCGTTCCACATCTTGTGGCGCTTGTTCTGATCGACCTCGTCTTTCATGTACAAGGTTGGAGGGGTTTCTTCAGCGGCCGTGGTCGAACTCGCGACTCGTTTGTTGTCCTCTGTCGGCGATTGCGAGACTGGCGTATTCAGATAGTTTGCCGATTGCCAGATGAACTGGCCGTAGCCCAGTTCGCAGGCGAGGTCGAAGTCTTCGCGAAGATTGAATGGTTTACCGATAAAAACCCCCGTATTGAGCTGGTTGCGGATTTTATCGAGGCAGTCAGTCTGGCTCTTGCCGCGAGTGTCTATCCCGCGAAGCTTGGGCATGACCTTCTGCACAAGTTGATCTTCGAAGGCGGTGTGCATGGCCTCGGCCAGCAGGGTTTCGTCCTTAGCGTCTTGAGCCGCCCGGACGTCCGGGTAGTTGGCCATGTAATATTCGATGGACTGCCAGACCCGGTGGCCAAGCGCCCGGCCGGACACAGACAACGCCTCATTCAGTTTCTCGATGAACTGCATGAAGGGGTTGATTTGTTCTTCCGAGAAGATGCTTTCTCTGGTCAGCCAGTCATCCCAAGTCTTTCTGTGTAGCGTGTTGCCACGATTACTCTCATTAAGAGGCTTGAGTTTCAGGCGACGTCTAAGCTCGGTCGGACGCGGGAAGTTGATGATAATCGAGCGGTCAATCACCTTGTCAGAAAGTGATTTGGTGGTTTCATCCTGATTCATTGTTCCCGCCCACAGGACGTTACGGCCTAGCGGAAGTTTGTAAGGCTCCATTCCCGCGCCGATTTTTACCGGCAGAAACGGTACATCCTTGCCTTTCTTGCCACGCCGCAGTTCAAGCTTGCTCAAGAACTCGGCAAAGTAGAGTTCAGGGTGAGCAAGGTTCATTTCATCAAGCAGTACCAGGCAGACGGAGTCAGACAACCCCGGATATTCTTCACTCCATTGCTTCTGGCTTTGCACGAGCAAATGCAGAACCGGCTGGGCGTCGAACTTGTTGTCAATCGAATTGAAGAAGCCAAGCATCGACTCCTGCGAATCCCAGTTTGGCTGGACCGACAGCGGCTCGAAGTAAATGCCGCCAAAGTGCGAGTAGAGGCGCGGCAGTTCGGATTTACCGGTGCCGGAAACGCCTGAGAGTACGGTAACCGGAGACCATTCGGACGTTTTCAGCGCTGTATGGAAGGCTTTCAGGATGCGCGGATTGAAATTCAACCCGTAGGCGGTGCATGCGTTGCCAATGTCCGTGAGCCATTTCATTTCATTGATTTCGCGCTGCGCAGGCTGCACGACTTTTTCTGCAGCGATATGCGGAATCTCGATTTCCTTGTGACGCGCCTCGACTTCCGCAGGGCGTTCGTAAGCAGCGCGAAGGCGGTTGAGTTCGGCTTGCGCTTCGTTTGCCGAACCTTCGAAGATAGAAGCCCTATGCGACAGGGACACGTTTTGCGCATGGAACTCGGCGTTTTTGCGGCGCAACTCGCCGACCTCCGCAACATCGGCGCTGTTGCTCTCGAGTTGTCGGGACAGTTCGTCTGCTCGGGCCTTCTGAGTTTTGTACTCCGATTCGAGCGCCTGGGTCCTCAGACGCATTTCTTCGGTGGGCCTTGTGGCGAGATCTTCCCGCAGACGCTTGAGTTCATCGGACTGGCTGTTCAACTCGCGAAGGACCTCGGCCGGGTCGTTACCGCCAAGCTGACGTTTCAACTGCTCAAATACGCCCAGTAGGTCGGTTTGTGTAGCGAGGCTGTCCCGCAGGCGCTGGTTATCCTCGACATAGGATTGTTTGTGCTTGTTCAGTGATTTGTGTGCTTCTTCCAGATTCGCAGCAAGTTCCTCAGCGAGTAAGTCGTTCCGTCTGCTCCATTGTTGCTCCTGCCGCTGCTCTCTGCGCTCCAGATTCCGCTCGGAAATTTCCAGCTCCATTTTTCGGCCGTGGATGTCGCCTTGCATTGCAGACAGCGCGGCTTTCTGTTTCGCAAGCTCCGAATATTCCTTGTCCAGCAATGCGCGGGCGTCTTCGTGATGCTTCGCCCAGGCATCGCGTTCTTTGGCGATGTCGGTGCGGATACGGTCGCGCTCAACGTTTTCGGCATCGCAAACTTCGGACAGGCGTTTGGCCCTCAGCTTGGCGATCTCTTCTTCGAGGGAGGAAATTTGCTGTTCACGGTTTTCGGCAATCTTTCGTTCGGCGTCGGCACGCAGAGTGCGTAACTCATCGCTCAGGCCGGTACGTTTATTGCGCAGTTCAACTTCCAGCCCGACACGTTTATTGTGCAGCTCAACTTGCAGTTCGGCACGTTTATCGTGCAATTCATCTTCGAGCGCGGCACGTTTGTCGCGCAGTTCGACTTCCAGTCCGGTACGTTTATCGCTCAATTCAACTGCCAGCTCGGTGCGCTTGTCGCGCAATTCAGTTGCCAGCGCAGCGCGTTCGTTGGCAAATCCGGCCTCGCGTTTTTGTTCATCGGCCTTGAGTTTTTGCTCGAGCTGATTGAGCTCGGCCACCTTCTGATTCACTTTGGCAATCGTGCGCTGTTTCTCTTCATCAAAGGATTGTTGACGCTTGGCAAGCGCCTGTTCACGGGCAGCTATTTCGGTTTCTCGGATTAGCTCAGCGGCATCCTGCTTCGCGGCATCTTCCAATTTGCCAGAGTGCTCCATTCCCTATACCTCTATCAGTGTCTTGATTATTTTGTAAGATGCTTTGCGAAGTTGCGCGACTTGCTCTTTTAGCATTGGCAGCGGTTCATTGCCGTGGCCCCGCTTGGTAATCACAGCTGTCATATCGTCCACGAAAGACGGGGCAGTACTGGCAATTGACTTCAATACGTCCTCATCAGCCATCAGCAGAAGGGCGATCACGCAGGCCCCCAGCGACTGTCCGACACCCTGCAAGGTTTGCCGCACCGCTGCAGGCCTGACCGTGCGCAGACCTTCAGGCAGTTTGCTGCAGAGGCCGGCATTGACAGCTCTGGTTCCGGCGACCGCGATAAGCTGCGCATCGTCGGCCTCAGGGGGTAACCAATAGATCAGCGACACCTCGAAGACGGACTGCAAAGCTGCGTAGAGATCGCGAACGAATGCGAGTGCATCGTCCCCGTCCTTGAAAGACAGAAAGGCGCGCTCGACATGAACGAGCCGGTCTTGCAGGTTGGCCCCGAAGCGGTTGAATGTCTTGTAGCCGAACTCGCTCTGCAGGCTGGCGCGGGCATCCAGCAACGAGTCTGCGCGAAAATCGCTGTCTGTGTCGGAAGGAGAGGTGGACGCGAGAGTCTGTGAAAACTTGATCTGCACAAGCAGTGTCTCGATGATTTCACGCATCAACGTTGCGTCCGACAGTTCCATCTCCGGGGCGTCAGCCTTGCCTTTGCCGTGGCCCTTTTCATCGCGCTGCTTTTTGATGTGAAGAAGCTGGTTTATGAGCTCTGGTTGCTGTTTCGCGAGGCGCCGCAAGGGATTGGACTCATCGTCTTCTGCTTGCAGGATGGCGATGGCGAGGAGGGTCTCCAGTTCCGCCTTGCCATTCTGAAAATCGATGAGTTTGCCTTCTCTTATGGGTCTGAAGCCCGATCGCGGCGCAGTCAGGCCGATCTTGGTCGCGGCCTGCGCGAGCAAGGCGCAATGCTCTTTAGGCTCTGTGAACTTGAGCCCTTCCAACTCACTTTCATAGGGAGACTTGATGCATGCGTAAAACAGGGCCCATTCCAGGGCCGAGTAGATCTGAGCGATAGAGTGAAAGGGGGCATTGGGCCGCAGGCGCAGACTGTGAAGAAGTTTTGGAAAGCGCAGCCAATTGTCTTCGGTCTCGAATGCCTCCTTCGGCTTTTCGTCCTGGTTGTGCGCCTTCGGGTTGCTCAGTGAGGCTTTCCAGTTTTTCAACCAGTTGGCCTGCGCTTCATCTTGTTCAAGCAGATGTTCGAATGCCCGTTCAAGGATCAATGAGAAACCATTGCCGAACGGGTCGGCGATACGGAATTCACCATCGCTTTTCTGGATTGCAATCGGACAGTGGAGGAAATGCCGTTCTGCTTTATCGATGATCATGATCTTCTGAATCGGCGGAATATTTTCCTCCCGTCCCGAAGCCGCGGATCTTCTCTGTATCACGCGTACTAAGCTGATGATATCGCGCTGAGTGGGAGGGCTATGCGTGTGGGCGTCATTCAGTGGGATGCGCCTATAGCGCTTGTTCTCTTCCTGTTTCTGCAATGGATTGTTGTCGTCCAACCAGTGCATGAATGGCAGCATCTGTCCGGTGACGAGTTCGCGAAACACCAGCGCGGTGGCAAAAACCGGCACTTGCTCATCGTCGTTCGCACCGACATCTTCCTTTTCGACAATAACGTTGAATGGATCAATCAGTGCCTTGTCCTGCAAGCGCAGAAGGATGCTTTCGATCAGGTCGAGTGGAATGCGGGTTTCCTCCGCCAGTGCCTGAGCGTCCATCGCACCGGATACCGCGAGGAGCTTGAGAATGAGTTGTTCGAAGGCGTTGAGGCGCTCGCCATCTGCAACGGGTTTTGGCAGGGTCACGCGATAAGTGTTCACTGGCCACATCAGATCGCGTTGCCCGCCAATGGCAGCACCGAACGGCTTTGGTGTGCCGTAGTCCAGGAGTTTCAACATTGCAGAATGACTCCCTGTTCCTGGCAGAGACGATGGAAATCCACCAGTCCCGGGATATGCTCGGCGGCCAGTTTTCCGTGCAGCAGACCTGAGTCGCCGACCACCACCAGCAGTTTTTTCTGGCGGCTCATCGAGACATTGAGGCGGTTATAGAGGCAGAGGTGACCGAACAGGGACCGTGCCTGCTTCTCTTGACTCTCTAGAGAGGTTTTCCAATCTTGTGGCAAGGTCCTCACGGTCGACAGAAACACGACATCGAATTCCATGCCCTGGAACGAGTCCACCGTGCCGATACGGAGCCTCTTCTCGTTTTCCGCAAACGCACCGAGTTGCTCCCTGATGAGTTCGGACTGCGCCTTATAGAACGAGATCACCCCGAACGACAGATCCTTGCCAGCGTCGCAATCCATCCACGCCCTTAACTGGCGTGAGATGACAGTGGCTTCGGCCGGACGTATCCAACTGGTGTCGCGGCGCAGATGCTTCCCTTTTTCCGCGGGCACCTCCAGCCAGACCGCGGGTTTGCCGTCGGTGTCTGGAAGGGCATGGACGAAATCGCTGGCAGGCCGCCCGGATTTGAATTTCTCGGATGGATCGAAATGCTCATAGAAGTTACGGCTGATGAAATCGCCGAGGGTCGGGTGCATGCGATATTGTTTGTCGAGCGTGACCCGCCGCGGGATCTTGTCGTTGTCCTCCAGTGTCTTCAGGCGTTCTGAGAACAGGTACTGGAACATCGACTTCTTGAGCCATTCGGATTCTGACGGTCCCGTTTCGCCGGTTTCCATCTGACCGGCCACTTCTTCGTCGATGATGTGGGGCAATTGGCGGTGGTCGCCGACGAGAATGATGCGCTTGCCCTGTGCCATCGGCACCATGAGGTCGCGCGGCGAGACTCGTGCGGCCTCGTCGACGATCACATACTCGTATTCCAGTCTCTGTTGGTTGTCGTTTTCATCATCGCCCCTGATGCCTTTCTGTTTTTGCATGTTCCCACTCACGCTCTGCTGGCAGGTGGCCGCGAACGCGAAACTGTAATCGGACACTGCCTCCAGCATGCTGTAAGGGTTGCTGTCGAGTTCAGCGAGGAATTCGGCCAACGCGGCAGACCGCTTGTCCCTGGCAGTATGTCCCACGGACTTGATACGTTTGATGGCCAACTCTGCCAGCGCAACGACGGCGTCATTGCGCTTTTCTACGCGAAAGACGGGAGGAGTGGTGAAGCGGACGAGCAGTGTTTTCTTCAGGTTTGCCAGCGCCTCGAGAAATGGCGGCGGTCCATCTTCGCTGCGCCACAGGCTGGCGTTGTCCAGTAAATCGTGATCCGCCTGATCAAGCATGTCGCGCAAGTCGTCCAATGCGTCAGCGGCTCGATCCGGTCCATCGTCTGCGAAACTCTCGAAACGGCAGCGAATACGGCGCACGACATCCAGCCATTGACCGGAACTGTCATTCAGCTGTTCTTCCTGGCGCATCCTGTTCAGGAGATTCACGGCTTGACGTGCACCGTTTTCGCCGAGAACCCGAATGCCTAGCGAAGCAATTTTTTCGGCAAGGTCTGCACCCAATGCACGCGTAGGCGTCTGGATATAGTGTAGGCACAGAAGCTTGATTTCCGTTTCCTGCTCGATTTCGGCAATTTGCGGATTTCGCTCGCGCAGTTCAGTTGCAAGCTTTGCGCACCATTCGTCCATCCTCTTTTCGAAGATGCTTAATTCTTCCAGCGGTGTATTGGAGCGCGTGCCGAACTTGGGAACGGGAAGACCATTAAGCGACATTCGCTCGATCATGTTTTCGACCGCGTCATGCTGAAAACCGGTCAGCAGCACTTGGCCTTTTATACTCGCGCCGCGTTTGTCGGCCATCTCGTTCAGCCGTTCGAGGATCGCGGCGATGACGGTGGTCTTGCCGGTCCCGGGTGGCCCTTGAATCAGCGCAATGTCGGGTGTTTCCAATGCGCAACTGATTGCCTCCAGTTGTTTCGGGGTGGGGTCTTCCTTGAACACCTTGCGGCGAACAAATGCCGTCAGCGGTGCGATTGACGGTGGCTTGCGGGCTGGTGCGATTTTCCCTTTTTCCTCTACCAGCAACCCGAGTTGCGGGTTGGCTGCGCGGCCCTCACTGATCGAGTGCCGGGCGGATAACCGTCGCTTGATCTGGGTGATTTCTCCCGCCAGCGAGAGGATGAAACGGCCCGACGGCGCTGGCAAGGTTTCAGTCTTGAGCGTCAGTATTTTCGATTCCTTGTCGAAAGCGATCACCTTGAAATGGGTGTTTGTTTTTTTCCGCTCTTCTTGCTGAAGAAGCTTTTCTTTTTCTACGGCTCGCTCTATTCCGCTCGCGAAATCCTTGAAGCGCAGTGATGCGTCTTCCAGGTAATCCGGGAGTTGTTCGATCAATTTGACTTCGGGCACAAGGCCCTGCTCCAAGGCTTTCAAAGCAGTCTCGCTGGCTTGGGAAATGCGAACAGAGACCGTTCCGTCGCGTTTCTCGGCCATGTCGGAGAACTGCAAGGCGCCGACTGTCCGTGCTCGCTTGAGCAGCAATTCGCCTTCGAGATCGCCGAATTCGTCCCATTTTTTCAGATAGCTGACATCGTCCTGCGTCAGTTCGGTTAACTGCGCCTTGGCGAAAGCGCTGATCTGACCTGTCTGTGACCAATCAGTAAAGCGCAGCGTGCCTTTGACCAGGCGCAGTGCGCGATCCGTCCTGCCTCGGGACTTGGTCATGCGCGTGGTCAAGAATATCGATTTACCCTCCGGCAGCGAGGTTTGTGTCGCAACAAAGCGAATGCCATCGCCAGTAACACAGAAGGAATTGCTGCGGGTCGGCTGTTTGTCCTGGCTGAGGGCTGCGTGGCCAATCGCGATATCGTCCTCATCTGCGGTTTCCGGGTCTTGCTCCAAGTGAGCGTCACTGTCGCTGCTCGTCTTGTTCACGGCAGGTTCCGGCTTCAACGCTTCATCAATTGCGGGGCCAGCGATCAAGAAAAAGAATGAGCTGCCGTCTTGTCGGAAGCAGCAATGCTCATCAAGCAGTCTGTAAAGACGTTCACCTTTGGTTTGACCCTTGCGCCCGGTGATTTCGTTGATCTTGGTTTCCACATATTCGTCCACCCCGATGTCGACTTCACCCATCTCCAGGCACCCACCTGAGAAGAATGCGATTTGCAACTCCATGCTGCCATCGGCGGCAGGATTGACCAATCGCGCCAGCATTGCGCGTCCGCTGGCGAGTTCCGCATTGAGGCGACGGGTGTCGATGGCCGCGACGGTCCGCACGCAGAGGAGTGAGTCTTTGAGACGCAGATCGAAATCGTCGGGACGCGCCGCACTGGTCTCAATCGAAAGGACTGCGCGACCCTGCAAGCCTTCCACCGCGTTGTCAGGCTGCTTGACGCGGATCGTAAGGATCTCGGCCGGAATGTCGTCGAACTTCATTTCTCTGCTCCTGCGAATTTGAAAACCAGGGTGTCGGGAAAGGTTTTCGTCCCTCGCACGGGGTGTGCAGTCTTGTCGTCGAAGTCGAGAACGGCCTCGTACGCTTGCGCGTTGTTATGCTCGAATGAAAATGGGTGAAACAAACGGTGCGGCAAGGAAAACTCTTTTGCGTCGGCCGGGATCACGATTTCCCCACGTGGCGTTATGGCGCGGGCAAAGGGCGGTCGGGGGGCACGGCAAAAAGGACATTGCGTATGGTCATCGGCAAAGTAACTCATGGCGCAGGCATGGCATTGCAGCGAAAGGTCGAAGGCTTTCTTCAATTCCAGCGCCCAGAACGCAATCGTCGGACGGCGATGCGGCTGATTTCTCCCGGCGCCGAAGGTTTCGTGGAAAAGCCGCCGCAGCCCAGCCGTCGCGACCAGTTCGCGGGGCAAACCGGTATCACCCTCGTTCGAATCGTCGTCCTCGTCATCGATAAAAGGGAAATACCCGGCATAGGCCTGGTCCTGCAGATCGGCAGGGCGCTCGTCTGTCGTCGGCTCGGCGTCCCAACCGCTGTCTTCATCCTCGGGCTCCAGCACTTTCTTGCCGATGAATGGATGGCAGAGTGCGAGTGTCTTGAATGCCATCACGGCAAACGCCCAGCAGTCCGATCGCGGGCGCGAAGCATCGGTTGCCCGAACAACTTCCGGAGCACCATAACCCGGCGTATAGACGGAAGTGCCTTCACCAGGCATTTCCAGACGCATATTGTCGGCATCAATAAGCCAGACATCGCTTGCGTGCTCGGCAATGAACGCATTGTCCGCGGAGATGTCGCCGTACACCAATCCCGCGCTGTGCAAACGGGCGAGGATCGATGCACATTCTGCCAACGCAAACAGGCGGCGCCGGGTTGAGCCTGTGTTGGCGTAATGCCACAGACGCAATGCCAACTCCCGATCAGGAACGGCTGCCAGCCACCGAGGAAGTGCAGGGTTCTGAGATTCGAGCGCTTTTTTCGCATCGCCGTCGAGATCGAAAAAATTGAAGGGTTTCATGCCGTTCAATAGCCGCATTACATAGCCAGGCTCATCTCGCAGAATGGCCAGAGGCAGAGAAACAGGAATGCGCGACGGAATTGGCAACAGACGGATGTTCTGGAAGCGACGGCGCAGGTCGGCTTTTGTGTCCGGCTCACCCGAGGTGTCGAGTGGTTGCTTGATCGCCAGATCAGCATCTCGCGTACGGTACACGACGCCCTGGCCACCTCTGGCAAGTTCTTCAGTGAGGTAATGCTGATTGCCGTAGTCATCGCAGAGTGGTTTTGTGCGAGCGGTTCGTGCGGGCTTATCCATGGCTGATCTCCTCACAGCAGAGGCAGGCGATAGTCTTGTCGTCGCTGTGCTTTGGTGTTGGCCAGTTTTCGAGCATCTCTTGCAAACGCTGGTTGGCAGTCATCGTGGCGAGAGAACGATGTGCCTCCATTACGCCGGTAACGAAGCCGTCGACATCGTCCAGGTCGTCTGCGACACCGTCGGTGCAGAGCAAGATGCCCAGGCAGTCTTGTTCTGGCAGCGATGTAATCTGCCAGTCCCTCCCGGAGTCGCTCGATGACAGTGCGGCCGTGATGTTTGAAAAGCTCTGTGACTTGTCCTCGCTAAGCGCCAACATCGAGCCATCGAACCTGACGGCGGCGAGCAAGCCATCGCCCAGCATTCCCAAGTGGATGACGCCATTTCCAAGCCGGAATGCGAACAGGCAGGTGGCTGCACAATCGCGGGGTTCAAGCGGCGCAATAAGTGATAACCAGTTGGACTGGATACATTGCGACAGGAATCGAGGGGTTATTTCGCTTTGTCCACGGCAGGCGTGTGCCGCGCGTTCCACTGCAACACAGGCAGCCGCGCTGCCAACATTGGACAACGGCTTGGAGCCGAGCCCGTCGCAAACAACGATGCCATCCCCCCAGTTATGATGGAACGATGCCCAGGCATCCTGGTTGGGAGTCCGCGAGGCTATATGTGCCGGGCCTCGAACGCTTGCACCAAAACTTTTCCAGAGCATCATGCTGAACAGTCTTCCAGCCAGCCGTCGAGCGCGGCGAAGAACTCATCAGTCACAAACACATCGGGGCCTTTGAATCGTGGATTCGCATCTGCGCCTGTTTTGATAATGCGTAGCGTGTCCGGCGGCAGGCTCGCGGACCATTGCTTCAGTAGTTTCGTATCGGCGTGAGACCAGAACCCATCGGAAAGCAGCAGGATTTTCCCTTCAGGTTGCGTTCCGAGCAACTGAATCAGGGCTGCAACGCTAGACGTTCCACGGCAAGCAAGCAGTTGCGCCGGATACTCCTGATTCTCGGACCAATCGGGGAAGTACGCTTCGCCGGCCCAGGCACACAATCTGATTGGTGTGCGGCCATAACCCAAACGTACCCACTGCGCAATCGTCATGACGGTTGTTCGCATGATGAATGGCTTGGCCAGATCAGCCATGCTGCCGGAGATGTCACACACCACAAAGAGCGTCATACAGACGCTCTTATCGATTTGGTACGTTGCGCGATCGCGGTCATCAGCGCGTCGAGTTGCGCTGAAAAGGTGTCTCCGCACCAGGGCGTCAAACGTGCATCGTCGATCTTTTTGCGCACCGACTCCGACTGGGGAGCAAAACAGCAGGCAATGATTCCACGCCCCTCGACGCCACCGTAGTAGCGAACCAGGTTCTGCAATTTCATCACTTGTTCCTGGCTTACGTAGCCCGCCTTGCATTCCACTATGTAGAGCGAACGACCGTCTGTGAACGTGACATCGAGTTCATTATGTGGAACGTTGCCATTGAATGAATTGGCACTTGCCCGATTCAGTTGCAGCGTCAGATTGATGCGCAGGTCCTTGATGATCCCGCGGTCTTCGTACGGTTTGCAGCGCAGATAGACGTATTCCTCGAACCAACCGCCCGACAGGTATTTCGCAAAGTCGGCCCAGTCGTTGAAACGCAGATCCAGTCCGTTGCCCACGACGGAGGCGACGTTGCCTTTGGCAAAGCTGAAAACGAATCCACTGCTTTCGATAACGAAGGGCGTGAGCGGCGCATTTCTTTGCTGCTCTTTTTCGTGTTGGCTGCTGAAGCTGCACAATTTTTTGTAGTCTTTTGAGAGCTTGCGACGGTGCTTCCAGAGCATTTCGGTCAGGCGGCGGCGGTCTGACGATAGCTCCTGTAACGGCGCAACGGAGGACAGTTTCAGTCCGTCGGCATTGAGCAGCAAAAACGTTTCGACCGAGTCAATCGGTCTGATGGTTTCGCGGCGAAGGCTGTCGACATACGTCACGCGCTGGTTGCGACTGTCAAAGTAGAACGGGATGCCCCCCAGCGCACGGGCTGCGGAGAGCGCCCCGGCGAACATCAGTTTCGTTCCGCCCGTCAGGTTGACGCCGATGCGCGCGCCTGCCGGCAAAGTCCTCGCATGACCGATGATTTTTTCCTGGACGTCGTGGGCATCCCAGGGATCGACGGCCAGTTCGTCAAAGTTTGCGTCGTGAATGAATGCCCGCATGCAGGCCGCCGGAAAGTCCTTCGAGTTGACGAAAACATGCCGGCTCGATGCAAACTGGCGGATGCCGAGTAAAGAGGGCATGCGTTGCTCGCCAAAAAGGTGAAAAGTCACATCGAAACCGTCATGGGCGTTGCGTGCCGCACTCTGGCTGACACCATGCCGTTCAAGCCACTCCGCAGGCAAGCTGATGGCTTCGGGTGGTTTGCCAATGACAGGCGAAACGATCAGGCGCTTTTTAAGGGTTGGATGTGCGAGTGCCGTCAAGGCCCAGATGAAGGCCATCACCGGTGTGCCCGGGCTCAAATAGAGGGTGACCAGTTTGTCTCCGGCTGTCTTCGCAACAGAATCCAAGGCACGCATGGCGCAAGCGTAGATGCCTTCGCTATCGTTGAGTTCGCGCAACTTCTCGCTCTTGAGGGAGATGTCTGTACGCTTGCCGAGAGCCTGCAGCTTATCTTTCAGCCAGCGGGCATAGTGTTCATGTGCCGCAGGAGTGTTGGCAAAAGTCGACACAAACTCGCTGGTGACGCTGTATTCATGTTGTTGGTTCGAGTCGTGGATCAACGCCAGATTTTCTGCCAGGTCGCCCTGACTCCCGGCGTGCTTGTCGGTTTCGTCATCCGTCCGTGTATAGCAAAGGATAACGACTTCACAGTAGTCCTCCGCCTCGAGGGCTCCGGCGATCGGACCGATGGTGTTTTCGAACCCCAGTGAGGCGCGGAAATCCGTGAGGCCATACCAGGTAAGCAGGGATTTCTTCATAGGGAACTCTTCTGAACGTAGGGCCGGAACCATGAAGTCTCATTGGTCATTCTGTTCATCAGAACGGCGCGATTGGATTTTTCGATACCTTTGAACTTGCCAATGCCTCCACTGGCCAGCAGTGATCCGGCGTCGTCTTCGTTCATGCAATACGCTACGCGCAGCTCAAAAAAGGCGAAGAGATCCTTACAAAGGGCAGCGCAGCGTTGCCATCGCTCCACGAAGGCGAAAACGAACACGCCTTTGCGCGGTCCATCTTCGGCAATGCGCTTGAGGAGATCGCCAGGAGAGGGCGGTTCGCCTGCTTTCGCCGGTTTGTACGAGGCGGATGGATACAGTTGTTTCTCGGAATCAAGGCCATCGATGATCAACGCGACACGGCGAGTGCCGATACCGTCCGCTATTGCTTGCAGCGGTAACTCAGCGACGTTGTCGAACACTCTCAAGCGTGTGCCGAGTGCCCGCGAGGCATCGAGGAAACCGCCGTCGGAAGTGACGCCACGGCCGTTGAAATAGATGACCTCATCGAAACTGTCGAGCGCAGCCAGGCTGGAAAGGGTGGTGGTGAGCAAGCCGTCATGGATAGGGTCGTTGTAGCCACTGAACAGCACATTGAATGCCGAGCGGTGGACAAGTGGGACCGTCAGTTTGTCGGCATCAAATGTCAGCCGCTCCCCCAGAAGCAGCACCTCTTGTTTTGCGCAGGCCGACTGATAGTCGATCGCGACTGGCGGCTCGGGCATGTGGGAGCCACTGAACACTTTCGTTTTGCCCGACATGCCCCGCGCTGTCGCGTAATCCGCCAGCCTTCTGATGTGTGTTCGGCAGAAGCTGCTTTCTGCCAGTGGAATCGAAAACTTCAAATTGCCGGACTTGGCACCGTTGGCATTATTGATGATTCCCTCTGGTGGGCTACGCAACTCGGTTGCCGCCCAGTTGTTCGCACCGAGGATCATTGCGGAGTCTTCCTGGCCACAGGCCAGTGCTATGCGACAGCCCAGTTGGGTAATGATGCTTCCCAGCGACAGGGCATTGATGCCTTTAAGGGTCTGCGTCGCGAGAAGAATATGAATGCCGAATGAGCGACCCTGCTTCAACAATTGCGAGAGCCGGTGCTCTGCTGCCTCCGCGACCGGGCGATTACCTGCAAAGAGAACCTGAAATTCGTCTATGACCAGAAGAATTCGCGGCAACGGAGCCTTGGTGGCTTCGCGATATTCGACGAAGTCGCGGACTTTTACAGTCTTGAACATGGATGCCCGCTTTTCCAGTTCGCCCACGAGGTGTTGGAGCACCGTCACTCCGTATTCGGGATCGCTCTCCGTAGCGACCAGCCGGGCATGGGGAAGCGGCGGGTCCGCGTAGATGTTGAACTCTGTTGATTCCTTGTAATCCAGCAGGTAAAGATCAACTTCTGCCGGTGAGTATCTTTCACATAGCGTGTGGATCAGCACATGCAGCAGGTTGGATTTTCCGGACCCGGTTTTACCGGCGAGCAGTGCATGGTGCTCGGAGGTTGTTGCACCGAGGATCAGAGGCGTGGGACCTCCGGCGCTGGTCCAGCCGATGGGGATGTCGAAGCCGCCGCAGGTCGTCGCACCTTTGGCAAAATCCGTCCAGAGATCAGGCATCGATTTGCTTAACCGCGCTTTCGCGGCATACAGATCGGCGAGCGCAGAGAAATAGCTGCCCAGCGAGTCTTGCCGAGGCCATTGCTCGGGCTGGTACGTCAATGAAAGTCCGCAATGCTCGCTGTTCCCGGCGTTGAACAGTGTGTCGAATGCCGTGGTAGAAGCGTTTATCGTCGCCCGAAATTTCTCGTAGCGCGGGTCTTGAAGGCGTGCGCCGTCAATCGCGATGATGGGCAAGACCCCGCAACGCGGACCGTTCTCGCAAATCCGCTGGAGGAACCACAGGCTCTTGTCCGAGAGCTGTTCCGGCACGTTGAACAACACCAGCACCTTGTAAGGAAGGGGGTTGTCGGCGTTGTTTGCGTTATGTTCCGACCAGTTGGACGACAGGTCATTGAAGCGATGTTGAATCAGTTGCTCGACTTCATCCTGCAATTTGCCAAGCGCGGCCTCGATTTCGTCCGAGCGCGTGAGCACTCGTTGTTCCGGTACCAATTGTTCGACTTTGAGCAGAGACAAAAACGGCTCGAGCGATTGCCCGAGGCGCAGCGGGTCGACGAGTGTTAACTCCAGTTGTCCTGGTGGCAAAGCCGAGAGCAATCGCAAGAGCAGCTGATGTGCCCACTTTTTGTGTGCCGGGTTGTCTTCCGACAGGGCGAGGGCATGGGGGAACGGGAAGGGAAGGACGTGAGGGACAAAGCAGGCAAGGTCCTCGAATCCTACTCGATACGCGCCGAAAGAAATGTTCGTGGGTATTTCTGTCGCTGCCAACGAAGCAGTCGGCGCTAAATCCATCAGCGCGGGCTGGTGTCGGCGAAGTCGTACATTCAAGTGTACGGCTTCGGCCGCAATGCTTTCCCATTTGCGGGTGAGCGTTGATCGCCAACTCGATTTGCGCTGATCCCGGCTGGCGTCCTCATACTTTCTTTCGGCCATGAGGCGGTACACCGTGTCTTCATCCAAGGGGGGCCGGTGTTTCGCCATGTCTTTTTGCAGATCGAGGATAGCTCGATCTTTCGTCCGCGCGGCGGCATCGAATTCGCGATTGATGCGCGCCAGTCCTTCGCGGTAATCAGCGAGGGCTTCGGTGATCCTGGTCATGGTGTGGTCGGGGGTGTTCAGGGAACCGTTCATGTCTCTGGTCCCTCTGATCTCGCCTGGAGAATTTGCGCTTCTTCCAGGATGCCATCGATGATCAGCACCTGCCGTTGGTAGCCCTCGCTGAAACTGCGCAGTGAATCGATATCCTTGAGTATCGGGGTCAGCACCTCGGCGACAATAGAGCTGGCAAATGCATCCGTAGCTCCTTCGGTGAACCTGCCAGTGCAAACCTTCATCAGCCCCATGACATCGTCAAACATTTGCGTCTCCCATCTCATCATCCATGGGCAACTCCAGAACCGCCGCATCAGCGGCGATTGTCGGAAACAGCGATACACATACCGCGCCCGGCAATAGATAACTGGATTTGATCCGGGGATTGCCTTTCCAGATCCCATTCAGGAACGCTCGCCAATCCTCTTCGGACAAGTCGATCGATTGGCAATCGGCTGTCAATGCCAGGAGTTGCGCCGTGGCCGCGTCAATGTCATCCATGTGGCCGTTGTTGACCGCATGTCTAAGCAGGTCAACGGCATCCCGGACCGGCGTGAGGATGTCGGGGTCAACAATGGCAAATCGTACTTTCATGGCCGTTCCTCCTCGCTTTGGCGAATGAAATCCAGGCAGGACTGATCTATGTCGTTTTTCCTCGGCAGCATTCCCACCATCGGCGAACCGGCCTGCCGCAAGGCGTCGCGAAGCTCTTTCTGCTTCTGCGGTGAGAGGTCCTGGACGTCTCGCGAGCAAAGCGTGCATTGCGCATCCGCCTGCTTGTGGCCCTCGGCTTGAAAAACCATGTGGTCCTTCTGCGCATACAGGTACTGCGCCTTGCCGCATTTCACTTCGAATGCCATCGAACCGCCCACCGGCGCGCCCATACCCTCGCCACGCCCCAGAATCACCGGCACTCGCAAGTCCGTTATCAGCAGGTCGGTTTTGGTGTATCGCCCGTTGTCGCCAACGAACGTCCGGCCTTGCGTTTCGATCCGTCCTCCCAGTGGAGCAAGTGCGTGTCGAACGATTTGCTCGCCGAACTCGCCACACAGGTGTATCCGTGCCCGACGTGCGACGATGTTGCGCTCTACGTCGCCATTGGCGGTGACCCACTGGCCGCGATACTTGTCAATCAGCCTGCGGTAATCAGGATTACGCTGGTAGAGATATTCCTGCAGCAAGTGTCGGTGCTCTGCCGACAGGTTCATCCGGTCTCGCAGTACATCCGGCGTGATAGGGCCACCGTGTTGCGTCGGGTCCCATTTCAGCCAGGCATGGAAGTCAGCAGCGCTGGGATTCGTCGCGAGATAGGCATCCAGTGCCTGTTGCGCAGCCGCCAAACGAGCGATGCCGATATCGATGGCCTGCGTCACGGACAGGAGTCGTGCATTGCATTCCAGCAACGCCTGAGCCAACGCCTGGCTCGCCATCGCCAGAGCCTGCTTTGTCAGATCTACCCGTCGCTCCATGGCCTGACGGTTCTCTGTGGCCCGTTCGAAATCGGCCTGTGCCAACTCCAGCATGCTCTGGGCCTGGTCTGTATCCGCTTGCGCTTCGTCAACGCAAGCGTACTCCCACGAGCAGTCCGGGCCTGCCCCGTCGTCGTTGGCATCCGGCTGAGCAAGACAGGCCGACAGCGAGGACTCGGCAGAACCGATCCTCGATTGGCTGCTATCCAGGGCCTGCTGAGCGCTTTCAAGCGCCTGATGGGCCGCTTGTTCCTGCTGGATAGCACTTTCCAGCAGGTTTTCGCTGCACTGCGACTCGTTGCGAGTGTCTTCGCACTGGTGTTCCACCGCCGCAATTTGGGCGTGGCAGGAGAACTCCAGCGCCTCGCGTACTGACTGCAAATCGCGCACGAGGTCTTCCAGATTCTCCACTTTGCCGATTGAAACTTGTGCCATCGCGACCCCTGCTCCCCTAGCTCTGCAGATAGTCGCGCAGACGCGAAGCAAGTGCGGCCAGATACGGCACCTGTTCCGTTGCATGTGCGCTGAACTGATGCAATTGCTGAACGAGCGACTGGTAATCCTCCTCGAACTGCAAGCGCTTCTCGTCCTGCCAACTATCACCAAGCGACGCGAATGCACCGTCCAGTGTGCCTACTGAGTCGTTGAGTGAGTCGATGAATTGTTGCAACGCATACGCGAATCGCTCTAGTTCGTCCGGGTCTCCGATTGCTTGTGCCATTACCAGTAGCCCCCATCGTCGTCTGAAGTGTTCTGTGGCTGCGGTTCCAGCGATGCCTGACGATCCTCGATCTCGCTCGCGGCCGGCAGGGTATTAGGCGTCTGCGACTTCGTACGAATCACCACCGACATGGTGACGAACTTGAATCTGTCCCGTAGCTGTTTGGCGTTCTCCGCATAGAAGAGATCGTTCTGCGTGCCTTCGATAAATTGCCCGAGTACCGCCTTGTCAGCGTCAATACCGATGGCAATCGCCATGCGATCGCATTTCGCGGAACGACCATCGCTGACGAACCTGTTCAGCGGCTCCTTCCAGCCGCTGTCCGGCTGCCCATCGGAGACAAGCACAACGGTAGGACGGTAGGCACGTGATGGCACGACATCTTTGTCTTCGATCATCGCTTTCGCCATGTCGAGCGCTACGCCGAGCGGCGTGGTGCCACTGGCGGAAAGTGCTTGCCATTGGATATCGCCGGCACTGGCCAGGGATTGATGCAGATTGACTTGCGATCCGAAGGTGATGATCGAGACCCAGATTTCAGTCTCACTGGATTCAGTGCCACGGAACGTATGCAGCATGTCGCGCACTGCATCATTTAGATTGCGGATCTTGTCTCCGCTCATGCTGGCGCTGACATCGAGCAGAAGAATGACCGGGAGCGGCTTGGCCTTCGGCACCGTGAATTTCGACGGGTCGAATGGGGTGTTGCTCATGGCAAGACTCCTTGAGAATTATGAAATGGATGGGCATAGCATCCATGCCTATGCGTCCTACATCGGTGAGATGAAAATGGTGCGCGTCACTGAGGGATGTCCACAGGGAACCCTCAGGCCTGATCCTGGATATCGCTATTGGCAAGTGGGTAAGGAACGGGATGCGTTGAGGTGGGGATCAGGTGTGACAACGCGAACAGTCTGGGCAGAGTAATTTTCGCTTGGGACATGAGACTTCCTTGTTCTACATCTCAACTCACAAACATCAAGTTTGCGTCGATGCTACTCATTTTGTAGGCAATATGCCATCTACCTGTGGGGCATAAGACCAAAGTCTTTTGGCGTCTTTCGAAAGCGGCGTGTAAACCTCAATGCCGGTGCTCGGCGTCTCGACTCAGGGGGCCTCTGCGGACCGAGCACGGAGGCCAGGTTGTCAGTATTGGCTGGCTGGCGCCCGTCCCAAAGGGGCCAGTGGAGGTTTAGGAGTATTTTTCGATGTCCTCATAGGCTATCCGGATCTGCGAAGAACATTTTGCCTTGGCTCTAATGCGGTGCTTTCAGTTCCTGAAAATTTTGCATTGCTCCCACTCGCATCGCAGGTCAAGAAAAAGCACGGCTGAAATGCGCCCCGGTCCACTGCGTTCCGGTGGCTCAATCAAACGGTTCTGGTGAACATACCCGGCAGCTTGTCATCGGCGAGCGGTTTGACTAGCAAGATAACCGGCCAGCACATCGATCATGTTCTGTTGATGTTGCGCGGCCTGCGCGTCACCCCATTGCTTGTGGGCGTAGATCAGCTTCATTTTCAGCGAGTCGACGCGTTCCCTGTTCCGGTTGTGGAAGTGCTGGCGCTTCTCGTTGAACGGCTTGTTGCCGTATTCGGAGTTGATGCCCCGCGAAACCAGAGCCAGGTTGCCGAAGGTGTCCAGTACCTGGTCCGAGACGGTATCGAGGTCGACGTCCTGTGCCGTCTGCGGCGAAATATGCTCGATCGAGCTCTTCGCCGTCATCCTAAATTGGGCGCGCTGCTGGTTATTCAACTGTGCGGCATTGGTGCTCCAGAGGACGAACTCCAGTTTGTAGAACCAGTAATGCGCGAACTTCAGGCCCAAGGCTGCGCCCAAAACCATATCGGGGTCGAGTAACGGCAAGGTTGCCACGTCATCGTTGAGCAAGACATGGCTGCGTTCGATCAATGGCCGGCTGTCGCTAGTGCACAGTAAGTGGTTATCCAGGTGCTTGAGTTGCCGCAGGTAGCTGGCCCGGCCCGTTCGATTTGCACGTATGTACGCCAGCAGAGGAGTGAGCCAGTAGTGAGTAGTGATCTGCTGCGAGTGGTAGAGCATGCTTTGCAGCAAGGCGAATTCGTGATCGCTGCTTTCTTCCCGGAACAACGTCGTGTAGACCTTGCCCGAAGCGGCTGGACTTTGCCGCTTGTGCATGTTGTGGATGAGGTGGTGTTCATCGCCATCGACCTCCACCCATTTGATGACATGTTTGTCGAAGCAGTAGCGCACTTCCCACACCAGGGCGATGAACTTTCGGACCTTGGAGCCCGCGCAGGACGGCTTGAGGAAATGTGTGTCGAACAGGGACAGCAGGTCCTTGTCGCTGATCCTGGGAATGTCCGCTTCACCCTGCTCGTGCAGCCATATGCGCAACGCGTGCTGTAGCAGCATCGAGAAGCTGATGATGCTGCGCACCTTGCGCGTGCCCTGGAATATTTCGAGGTGCTCGCCACCGAGCTGGGGGGGCGCAGCCGCCTTGCCGGCCAGGATCTCGCTCAGGGCCAGCGGGGGCGCGGCGCGGGTGGCGGAGAACTCATCGCGCAGAGCTTGCAGAACGCGGGACGACCAGGCCAGTTGCTCGTCATCGCGCTTTGCATCTGCATTCGAGAACAGGTGGTGCACATCGAGCCGAGTGATCCGGTGCAGATTGCGCTCCACATAGTCGTCCATGTAGGCGCAAGCCTCCCACAGCGCGGCATGCCGCTCTCGCTCGGCGCTATTATCGATGTGCTGGAGCAACCTGGCTTTAAGAATCTCATGGTGCTGCAACTGCGCGCCTCGGTTGTTAACCACCTCGAACACCTTGTTGAGGTCCATCGTCGCCGGGAACTGGGTCATGACCACGGTCAAGCTGTTCAACACATATTCGCTGAACGCAGCCAACTCGGCGTTCTCATGCCTGTTCCTGAACTCCTCGATGATCCCAAGCGCGTTGTCGATCTTGTCATGTTCTACAGATGGTGCCTGGCCGGAGGCGCAGATGGCCCTGAACGCTTTGTCGATGTCCGGCCGGATGGGAAAACCCAGGCGCGGGCGAAGCCCGCCTTCGTGTTCGCCTGCGAGGAACGGCCTGAGGTTCTGGCCCAAGGTCAGCGCCAACAACCACAAGGTGGTGAAGCGTTGCTGGCCATCGATCAGGTCGTATTCGACGGTCGAGCCTTTCTGGTGCCGGGGCATCACGAGGATGCCGCCCAAGTAGACGATGGGGCGTCGCTCTTCATACGCGGCCCACAGGTCCTCCAGCAAGGTGCGTACCTGTTCATCGCTCCAGACATATAGGCGCTGGAACACCGGGATCCGGAAGAACATGCCCTGCTCGGCGATCTGCCGCAACGTGATGGCGTGCGATTGTATGGTCATGCGCATTGCTCCTTGATCCAGGCCTCACGCCCGGCCAGCTTGCCTTCCTTGCCATAGAACGCCAACACCGCGGCCTTGTAGCGTCCGCGTACCGTCGAGTCTGTTTGGATTTCTTCGGCCGCATAGATGGCCGCGGCGCGTGGGTCGGACATCAGGAAACCGATGACTTCGTCCGGGGTATAGGCTTGGGCGATGACATCCAGCAGGTTCAGCGACGCGTCGCGCAGGTAGACGGTGACCGCTGCAGCGAAGATGTAGCTCTTTTCGATGCGGATGGCGCCGATGACAAAGTCCAGGCTGAGAGCGAAGCGCAGCAGGTCGCGGGTACCGAAACGATCGACAAACATCACCACCGCCAGGCAGAAGAGCTCGCGCAGATACGGCGAGAGGCGTAGGGTCACCGCGCTGTAGAACTGCCGGAATGCCCGCTCCTGCGTCGAGATGCCGAAAAGCTGGTTGACCAGGGCGGCGTACTTTTCGACATACAGGAAGAAACCGAGCCCGCGCTGGATCGGCTGGCGTAGGGAAAAGGGCAGGGCAGCGATGTCGTCCGGCTCGGGCAAGGCGCCGCGGCTCAACCTGAGATTGCCCGCCCGGGAGACCAGCAACTGCGCCGAAGCATAGGCGAGCGGCGCGGGCGAGATGTCCAGCCGGTTCCCTTGGTCAGGGCGCAGGGTATTTGCCTGGAACTCATTGATCACGCCGTCCCGGGATTCTTCCTGAAGTGCCTTCTGACCACGCCAGCGCCGGCCGCGCCAGAGCAGTTTGCCGAACAGCAACTCATCGAAGTCACCCGCGATACCTTGGCAGTGGTCATGTTTCTGCCAATGCTCCCAGCGCCCGGCGAACCGTGCCTGCAGTTTCTCCCGGTGCTCGCCCTCGATGGCCCGCAGGTGGAAAGCCTTGAGCAGGTCCGCGGCGCCCAGCGGCACGCCGCGGCTGTTCTGGTTATCGAAGAAGGTGAACGCCAGGTCTTCGTTGGGTACCGTTATCACGCTGAACATGATGCGCCGGAACAGGGCCTTGCAGTCATTCGTTAACCCCTCGGCTTCGATGATCCGCTGGGCTTGTTGGATATTGTTGACCGACTCCGGTGACCGGTAGGCAAAGTCGGCCCCGGTTGGCAGCGTGCCATGCAGCACATGGTAGAGAATGCACAGCGTTGTAAGGCGCTGCTGTCCGTCAATGACGAATTGCCTGTTCTTTGCGCGGTCCTGGTGAATGAGCAACGCACCCATGTAGTAGTCGAGTCCGTTCGCCATCTCCAACTTGAACTCGTGCAGGTCCTTGAGCAACTGTTGAACCTTTTCCTTGCCCCAGACGTAGGGACGCTGGTAGTTGTCCAGTGCTAGTGGCATCCGTTGCGAGGCAAGCAGCGCCTCGAAATGGGTAACTCTGACCTTCACAGCCTTGTTCCTGATCATCGTTGGCGAATCCTTGCGCTGGGCATCCCCTGAAAGGGCGGCAATCCTACCGCGAATGGTGAATGATGGCCATGAGCCGCCCTTTTGTGGATGCCTCCCGGAGTCCTTGCGGGTCGACAGTAGCGAGCGTTTATTGGAGGCCACTGCCTTTTCCAGAGCGCCGATTTGCAAGCCGCGGTACTCGCGGGTGGTACCGGTGATGACTTCCTGGCGGGTAGCGTCGAGTTTGTCTTGGGCCTTGGGCCTTGGGCCTTGGGGCTGTTGGCGCTTGCCTGGCTGCTGAGAACGCTGACTACACCAACGCGGTACAGCTGGATGTTGGTCTCCAGGCCGGTCGAGTTGTAGTGATTGCGCAGGTTCAATTCCGACCGCGACTGGCTTTCGCCGACGGTGCAGCCGGCGACGAAGTCCAGCGTGGGCCAGGTCGGCCGAGACAGTCTCGACCCGCCCGGGGGGCGGAGGGCAACAATGTGCTGCTTGGGCTGGGCGGAAAAGACACCCTCGATGGGCGGTCTCAGCGACGCCCCGATGAAAGGCGGTGCCAGCAACGGCTCCTTTGTGGTCGATAATCTCGGCGATGGGGTCAACGAAGCGGCGGGCGGGGTGTCGACCTGGTGCAGACCACCCTGGCCTGCTATCTGCTCGGCAACAACGTCGAGAACCTCACCTACACCGGCAGCAGTTTCACCGGTGCCGACAACCCGCTGACCAACACCATCAGCGGCAGGACCGGCAACGACTCGCTAGTGGCGCTCGATGGCGACGATGTCTTCGTGCTCGCAGCAGGCTTCAGCGCCGACCTGGTCTTCGGCTTCGACGCCGCCGGCGGGCGGGCGGTCCGGACCAGACCAGATGGACATCTCGGCGATAAGTATTGGACCGCGACCTCTGCCTCCCATTTGACCATCGCCGATGTGAGCACCAATATCCGGCTACTCCATGTATGGGGTGCTAGGGGGCGAGTGTTCGAATCACTCCGTCCCGACCATATTTATCAATGACTTAGCCCAATCTGAATAGGTTAGGTTTTTTCATGTCTGAAAAATACCCCCACATTTACCCCCGCAGATTTTTCGGCCATAAATCGTGATGTTGCCTAGTTGTAAGCGCGCGAGATACTTTGCCCCGGCAAGAATGCATGTGACTGGCGAATTTTGCAGGTCTTTAGTGTTAAGAATTCCGTTAGCACCCTTCTGTAATTTAGCCGTTTTCGGTCCGCCAGTTTCTGTAAGGGGTCGATTCCCATCACTCTCTGACAGAGATCTATTAGGCATCTATCATCCTGAAACACGAACATATCTCTGCGCGTCCCCCAATCTAAATGCGGATAGGTGGGTAGTGAGCCGTAGGCAGTCGCCAGTCTTCGGCAGGCAACGTATCTGGTACTCGCCATCATCGTATTTGTCCTGCTTGGGCGCAGCGCTGCTTGGCATCCCCATACTTATGCCGGTGTCTGCTATTTCAGCCTATGGCTGCCCGCGGAATTTGAAGCAAATTACGCGGACGCAGTCGCCGCTCACACGTATTCTGCTGTCCTCAGTGATACAGCCAGGGCTGTAGCGCGTTTAGATTGGTTACCACGATTTGCTGTGCGCTCGCCCTGGATTCCACTTTGTTCGCGTCAATTTGAAAACGTTGCAGTACGTATTGCACGAGAGCGCCGCGGCTAGGGAGGATGAGTTGGCCGTTTTGCATACCGTAGTCGATCTCAATGATGTTCTTTTGTTCAGGTGTCAGGCGTTGGTCAGGTTCGATGATTACATCAACCAGGGTGTTCCAACCGGTATCTGCCTCGCGGCTAAATGCAGAGGTGTCTAATACGTCCGGCTCACCCCGCAAGCGACTGAGTACGAAGTCGCGGTACTCGCCATTCTTCTCGCAGTAAGCGCGTACATGCCAGCGCATGCCGGTGTAGATCAGCGTGTGTGGAGCAATCAGGCGGATTTCTGAAATCGGCGTGGAAAATGATACGTACTCGGTTTCCAGTCGGAGGCCTTCACGACAGGCCTTAAGCAGCGGTCTTAGTACCTCTGGGCGGATCGTGCGGTCTGGCACATGCAGTACTTCAGTATGGGCATAGGCCAGAGCTAGGCCGTCGATGTGCGGCGCGCGTTCGTGATTCTGGTTGAGTAGGTGTAAATAGGCGCTGGCACTGTCATCGATGAAAAGTGGCTTGAACGCTTTGCTCGGCACATAGCCCTTCAGCGACTTGCTATATGTAAGGTTTTTAGGCGCATATTCATTTATGTAGCTGTTGATGTCCTTCGACGCCTGCTGCCGACTGATGCCAAAGCTCTGCATCAGGTGCCCTGTGGTCAGGCGGCCCTCCCACCAGGTAATGGTCTCGATCAGACGATAGCGTAAGGCCAGATCCCAGCGTACTTGTTCGATCGATTGCTTGCGTTTCATAACGTCTCCATCTGTGCAGAAACTTTACCTGTATATGCCTACATCATAGACCTGTCGTCAAAGGCTACATATCCTGCGATTGCGGTTCAAGATTGACCGCTAGTGCCGGGGGAAACGAGATGGAAGGTAAGGAGTTGGTGTGGTCAATTTTGGGAGGGGCAGGCTTGGTCATCATCACGCTGATGGTTGCGTTACTGATTCAAGCGTTGCTCCTGCGTACTATCCAGGATGCTCTCGCGCAACGGGCCGACGCCTTAACTCACCAACAGACAGTCAGCAAGAGGCTGACGCAGGAATATCGGGAGGTGTACTCGGCACTACGAGCAGAGCGTGCGCATGTCGAGCAGTTGCAGCGCAAAGTGCTGCTGATCCAAGGTTTGCTCACAGATTACTTGAGTGGCGTGGCAGTGAGTTTTTGAGTGGGCGAGAGAATGCAGCGATTCAATCGCTACGGTGTTTAAACCAAGCAAAGGAGTTGCCTTGCGGCTCCGTAGCTTTATTTTGGCTTCGCTGGTCATGCCGGCATAAATAGCATTCAGACTCAGAAAAGTGAGCTGAGCACCGATGGTCAGTGGGACTACAATAGGGTAGACCCAGAATGCGATCTGGGTATCGACCGCCGATGGGGTCACGACAAAAGCGGCACAGATCGTGATCTCGATAATGAAGGCAGTTGAAGTCAGGATTGCGGTGATGCGGATCGCTGTGAAGACAAGGATGGCCAGTAGATGGATAAGTTGACTAGAAATACGAAAAATTACCGCTGGCTTACCTGGTTTGCTTTACCGCCTGTTGGTGACATGGGTAATGTAACGCTTTGCTCATGTGAGGCAGGTCACGGTTCTCCAAGGGTGGCCCTCCATAAACGGTTCAAAGCAATCGACACGGATAATCTGGATCATCTGTGTACGCTGCTGTCTGTCCGTGCCGATAGTGGTTGTGGTTTTGTTGCCCCCGAATATCGCTACATGACGAACATTTAGGGAATGGAATGAATGGATTGATGGTTGGCGATCTCGTGTGTTCCAGTAATTTTTCCGGTATAGGAAAATTACTGAGCGTGGATCACAAGAGCAATGAGGGGGTGGTGGGGTTTTTTGAGTCGCCCATTAGTTCTGAGTGTCGACTGAAAGCCGTAGATGTTGCTTTGCTTGAAAGTGCACAGTTGTACGAAGAGTCGATTGTGTATTGTCAGGATCGTGCAAGCGGTATTTGGAGGAGGGGCAGGTACGCTGGTCCTCGCCCCGGTAACAGGCATCTAGTGATTTTTCGGGCTGGTGGAGATCAGCAAGAGGTCGACATTGATCAACTTAATTGCCTGAATATAGGGCCGGGAGAACTGCTCGACCCGGCGGCGTTTTTGGCTGCACGGTCAAATGACGCACCCTATTTTTGCTCCTTACGGCATGATTTTTTGAGCGCTTATATCGAGCAGCGCGCAGCCTGTCGTTCAATTTCGTCAATTCCCAGCAGCAGTGTTGAGTTGGAGCCGCATCAGATTGCTGTAGTGCGTCGTGTTCTCCAGGATCCAATACCTAAATACCTCTTGGCAGATGAAGTAGGCCTCGGCAAAACCATTGAAGCGGGCATGATCATTCGTGAGCATGTGTTAGAGAAAAAACATAACTCAAGAGTGCTTATCACAGTACCTGCGGCACTTATCGAGCAATGGCGAGATGAGTTGTCTGGACGCTTTCACCTTAGTGAGTTGTTGGCAAGTCAGGCTGAGCCGCAGCGATTGATTCGAATCTGCTCGCATGAGCAAGTAAATAGTGTGCTCAAGGGTTGGTTGCCGACCTTATTGGTGGTCGATGAGGCTCACCAAATTGCACCTTGGGCATGGGATCAACAGTTTGCAGTGCGTGAGCGTTTTCGTGCCCTGGCCGAAGGCTGTCAGGTGGCCTCGGTTGTACTGCTTCTTTCTGGTACTCCGCTAAACGGTAATGAGAAGAACTTTTTGGCAATGCTGCACTGCCTTAGTCCTGAGGCCTATGAATTGTCACAGGAGGGTGTGCGTCGTTTTACTACCCAGATTGCTGAGCGAGAATTAGTCGGTGGTTGGTACAGCGCCCTAACGCCAAGCAACTCCAACGCAGCTTTGGAGCATATACTTCAAAGTTTGGTGAGTAAATTCCCTGATGATCCGTCTCTGCAATCTTTAGTCAATGAGACCCTTCCGCTTGTAGATTTTTTTGCTGAGCAAAGTGGTGATCTGAGAATGCAGGCAGTCCAGACCGTAAGGCGTTACATCGGCGAACACTACCGACTTCATCAGCGAATGTTGCGTAACCGGCGCGAGTCGCAGCAACTGGCATGGCTGTTTCCAGGTCTTGCCGGCTTGAAACGTAGTTATTGGCCATTGGCCGAGAAAATGCCGTCTTTGGATTTGTTGCTTGAGGCGTATCGCAGTCAAGCAATTCGTGATCCTGATGATTTCCAGGCGATGAATGCAGAGGTGTACTTGCAATGGGTAGATGATCTATTGGTCAGTCCTTTGCTAGTCGGTCGGCGCGCTAGTCAGACCATTCAACGTCTGTCCGGTTCGCTGAAGCAGGCTGAACAGGAGTTTCTTGATGATATCTCCCAGCAAGCCCTTCACGAACAGGTAGATAAAGACAATTGCTTGATTGAAAGCCTTCGCAATTGGCTTGCTGAACATAAAAACGGCAAGGCAGTGGTATTCTGTGGGGTTGAGGAGGTTGCGCAACATATATTCACTTTGCTGGCTTTCGAGTTAGATGTGGCGGTTGAACGTTATATCCCCGAACGAGAGTTGCGATTCATCCGCCCTGTGAGTTCTGTCAGAGTGTTGGTATGCGACCAGCGGGGTGAGGACGGTCTTAACCTGCATGGGGGCCAGCGAATTGCAGTGCATTACAGTTTGCCACGCTCCTTCAGTCGTATTGAGCAGCGACTTGGCCGACTTAATCGTTACAGTGCCAACTTGGTCGGGGTTCGTCCAGTAGAAAGTTTGGCGCTACTTCCTGCAAATGACGGATTAATCCGCCGCTGGATTGATGTGCTGGATCTGTCAGTAGGCATATTCAACAACACGGTAGCTAGCTTGCAATATGTACTGGAGGAGCATCTTGAGAGCACCTGGAAAGCAGTAGCCTCTTCGGGTGATGAGGCGCTGCTACGGAGCGCAACAGGCTTAAGTGGCGATGATGGCTTGCTTGTACGTGAGCGACGTCGCGTGAAGGTTCAGGAAGAGTTGCTGGCGCTAGATGATGAGGTCAGCGAGGCTAAGGACTTCGCCGAACAAATAGCCAGCGCCGACGACTCCGCAGAAGAGCAAGCCAAGCGCATGTGCGCATGGATGACTAAGGGGCTGTCCTTCAATTTTGAGGGTGACTTGCAAAGTCCATTTAGACTCCGGTTCGCCGTAGAGGGATCACGTGAGGGCACCAAGACGTTAGTGGACGTCCAAACCTTTGTTGCTACCTGCCTAACCGGTATCGATCCCAAAAGTGGCAATCCCCCGGCAACTGCGCCAATGAGTGTTTCTAGAACCCAGGTTGCTGGTCAGTCCGGTGTGTATCCATTTCGATATGGTCAGCCGTTTGTAGACTCAGTTTATAATTTGATTACTGTTGATTCGCGAGGAGCAACCAGCGCTTTTCTGCGCATACTTGAAAAAGGCAATTTGAGCGCACCGAAAATATTCTTCCGACTTAATTGGTTGGTAACCGCTGTGAAGCTTGGGTCTAGTCGTCTGGAACAAGTCTGTGGCGATGAGGCGTTGATGCCTTCAGTGCAGAGCCATTGGCTGGCGGAGGATGGCAGTCTGGTGGTTGCTGAGAGCATGTTGAGGTCGTTGGAGTGGCCTTATGACAAAGCTAATCCCAGCTTTCAAGATTTCAATCTGCGCAGTGACGCCTGGCCTGAGTTTGAGTCCTTATTACCTGCAGAGCACTGGAAGCGAATGATCTTGGAGATCGCCTCTAGAAGTCGCCAACAGATTTTGGCTGACCTGCCCCAGGTGCAGATCTGTTCGTTTGAGCCGCAACTGCAACTGCTATCGATGCATGCGGTAGTTGTGTGTACAAACAAGATGCTGAAGGGGGCTTGATGCAAGCACAGTGGAACGCCCTACAAGCAGCATTGTTGAATCCAGGCTTAGTTTGCGAAACCAGCACACTGTCTGAATCGTTTTTTATTCGGTTATTAAAGGTTTTTCGGGATCTTAAATCTGGTCCGGCGGACCGCGCGGCGGTGTGCCGGGATGCTTTGGGTTGTGCATTAGCGCACGGCATGATCGACCCCGTGTTGCGACTACCTGCCAATGCCGTTAGTGACATGCATCTTTCTCGTGCTGGAGTAGTCCGGGATGCCATGACGGGTTACGTGCGGATGGCGGATGTTCAGAATAATGATGCGCTTGATGTTTATGGACATCATCCCCGTCGACATCTGAAGGCCGTGCCAATGGATGCAGCTTTGCGGCAAAGGCTCAAAAATGAGCAGTTCGCTTCATACCAGGGGCTTGGGCAGCAAGCAGCAATACGTACAGTTTTAACATCCCCTCCTGACAGTACGCTGATCATCAACCTGCCAACCGGTAGCGGAAAGACCCTAGTCATTCATGCTCTGAGCCTGTTTTCGGGCAAGCAGAAACTGGTACTGGTCATTGTACCAACAGTAGGGTTGGCGCTGGAGCAGGCAACCCGTGCCGCTGAGGTACTTAACCGTGCAGACTGTGGTCATGGCGGTAGTTATGTCTTGTATGGAGGCCAGGCGGATGCTGAGCACCAGCAAGTCCTCGAACGTTTGAAAGACGGGGGGCAGCGTATTTTGTTCTGCTCGCCTGAGTTAGCTAGCGGCAAACTCCGGCCGGCGCTATTTCGGTTGGCACAGCAAGGGCAGTTGGAGGCTCTGGTTGTTGACGAGGCGCATATTATTGACCACTGGGGGGCAGGATTTCGTCCTGAATTCCAGTTGCTGGCACCCCTGTTTCGCTCGCTGAGGGAGCATTCACCGAAAGGCATACGTACAGTCTTGATGTCGGCAACCTTCAGTGATCCGACGCTGCAGTTGCTTAAAGATTCTTTTGTTCTGGAAGGCAAACAAGCCATTGAAATTCATGGCAGCTTTTTACGCCCAGAATTGAATTTTAATGTGTTGAAAACCGCGGACCCTACAGAGCATCAACTTGCTGTATTGGACGCGCTTCGGTGTTTGCCTCGGCCACTGATTTTGTATACCACACAGAAAAAAGAGGCTGAAAACTGGAAACATTTACTGCTTGGCAATGGGTTCACTAGAGTCGGATTATTCCATGGCTCAACAGCCGCAGATCAGCGCGACGCGCTGATTCGCAAGTGGGGAAATGACGAACTAGATATCATGGTCGCTACCTCCGCCTTCGGTGTAGGCATGGATAAGTCCGGGGTGCGTTCGGTACTGCATGCGGCTGTGCCGGAGAGTTTGGATCGGTTCTATCAGGAGGCTGGTCGAGGGGGGCGTGACGGTACAGCCTGCTGGTCTTGGCTTATCTACCACCCAGGACAGTTGAGTGTGGCGGAAAGACTTTCGCAGGAGAAGTTGATCTCTGCGGAGTTGGGGGTGGAACGCTGGAAAATGTTGTTGGAAAGCAGGGAGAGCAGCGGTGAATACTTCACAATTTCTCGATCTGCTCTGCATCGCGGCCTGCCACGACATAGCAAGCGTAATGAAAAATGGAACCTGCGCACCCTGCAGTTGATGCAGCGTGCGGGGGTGATTCGTCTGTTTTTTACTCCACCCGAACCGCCACAGTTCGAGGGTGAGATAACTCCAGAGAATGAGCAGGTTCTTAATGATTATTTTGAGGATTATTTCAGCCGTATTGGCGTTCAGATCCTCATTGACGCCCATTTGGCTCCAGAGGTATGGCAGCAACAGGTAGCCCCGCGCCGTGATCAGGAAAAAAAGGCCAGGGCTGATGGTTTTTCTCGTCTAACCGGATGGCTAAAGGACACGCGGCAACCGCTATGTTGGCAGTTGGATGAGTTTTATCGCCCTAGCGGCATCGCCCCTGAACGCAGTTGTGGCGGATGTCCTGGCTGTCGTAATCAAGGACGAGGAGCTTTTACCCCGACGCTGGGGCATTTATTCCATCTGCGCGGCGTGGAGCCATTATCTGTTCCGAGTTGGATGCCATCTTCACAGTTGTTGCGGGTCCGCTACCGACCTGAGTCGTACGCTAGGGTTACCTCCAAAGCGATGCTGCACAATTGGCGTTTCTGGTTGCAGAACTTACTGCGTACCAGGCAAGTTCAGGCTGTACGCGCCAGTCAGGTAGTGCTGGATGAGATGTACCAAGACGACGCCCTTAAGACGCTACCATTCTGGTGTGCGCTTGCACCTCAAGATAGTGCTGGGGGATGGCTGGAGTTGGTGCTACTGATGCCTGGAGAAACTCATTTGCCGCTGCCGAGTTTTGATGATCCCCTAAGAGTTATTGTCGCACCTGAAGGATTGGCTGACCCGTATTTGCCTTATCGCACGTGGTGGGAATGTCACCCCGGCAGCATGGTTTTGGAAAGTTTTGTACAGGAGTCTCAATAATGTCGATGGTGAATAATGCCAATCCAGGCAGCAGTTTGGTGTTGCTGAATCTCATTGATCGAGTGCTAGTGCGAAAAGGTAAGTCTATATCTCGTGTCGATGTTTTGGAGATTCTTCGTCCTGAGTTTTTACCTAAATCCGCAAATGCTCAAAAACGGTTTGAGTGGAATCTGGATTTTTGGTTAAAGGAAGGACTTTGGTTGCAAGATGACACTGGCATGATCTCTGTACCTGAGGGCGCGACAGATCGAAATTTAGCACATAGAGTGTTGGCATTAATAATCGGCAATGCCAAAAAAAATGCTGATCAGGCCCTTCTGGATGATAGACGAGTTGAACCTTTTTTTCGGGCTATGACCTGTCTGCTGGTGCAGCAGGGCTATACCTTTATGGGGGGAGAACCGTTGTTGTCTAGCAATGCACAAGAAGCGGTAAATCGCTGGCTACCTGGTGAACGAGGCCTTAATCTCACTAACGAGTTACCTATTTTTTTACAGTACGGCGATTTTTTTGGATTTCTCGAGCCTTTCGGTGCGGGATATATTGTCGATCCAACTCGAGCTATTGTGCCGTATTTAGAAACGATGTTTTTAGGTGAAAGCAAATTGTCGTTAAAGGTTTTTATTGAGCGATTGGCCGAGCAAATACCCCTGTTGGACGGGGGGCACTTCCGTTGTTTACTCGAACCTTTGATGCAGGAGTTAGGTTGGCATCCGAGGGAGGCTCATCAGGTCAGTCCGGCACTAAGCCACGCATTGGTGCGTTTGGAGAGTGCTTTTCGCCTGCGCTTTGAGAAGGCCTCCGACGACACCACTAGTATGCAACTACAACTTCCTGGCGGAGTCCATCGTTTTGTTAGTGAGGTTGTCTACGTTCCAGCGGTGACTGTATGAGCCTGATTAATTACTGGCCCCAGCCTGAATATGTCACCCAATGCATTCGCACGGAGGCCGAAGAACTGGCGGAGCATGTACTGCTGGCGGTGCATGAGCCTATGCAGTTGCTACGTGTGGGCTCTGGTGCGGATCAATTATGCGACGAAGAAAATCTGCTTGAACACTTTCTATCGATAGAACGACCGATCCCTATCATTGGACGTTCCGGGGTAGGTAAGTCCCACCTGATTCGCTGGTTGGATGCCAAACTAAAATTACACTCTGATTGCCAGAGTTGGCATGTCGTGCGCATTCCGAAAAATGCCAGTCTGCGCCAGGTACTGGAACTCTTATTGGCTGGACTTGAGGGAGAGGATTTCGAGCAGGCTCGTAGTAGGATAAGTTCGGTTGGTGAGCAATTAAAGACCGATGCGGTTGCGGACCTGTTGCTAACATTCATGTCTCAGCAGTTGAATGAGTTGCACCAAGATGCTGCTCAGAAGGTGGCGTATTACCGTGAACATCCATCGGCACGTCAGCAGTTGAGGGCTGAAGAGGCGCAGCGCTTGCGAGATATTCAAACCTATACACTGCCTGGTCGGGGTCTCTCAGAGTTAATTACTGACCCTAACTTCAAAAAAAGCCTGCTTAAACCAGAGCATTGCATACACCAGTTTGCTAGTCGTTTGACGCAGGGGGCAACTGATCATGAACTTCTCCGTAACGATTACCAAATCAAGGACGGGGATCTTGACTTTAGTTTCAATCTTGATGACTTATGTCTAAGCGCACGGCAGTGTGTCAGTCAGACCCAGTTGAACACCAACCAACTTGCGCGTGAGGGTGCGGCCCGCGTACTGAATGAAGTTCTTGGTGAGTCTACACGTACGGTTTTTGGATATCTTTTTCAATTCAATGGTGGCAGTTTTCAAGACCTGTTCAAAGAGATACGCCGCTCACTGAAACAACAAAACCGCACTCTGGTGGTACTGGTAGAGGACATGGCGGCAATCTCCGCTATTGAAGACGTGCTCATAGACAGTTTGCTGGAGGAATCGGTGCGTGATGGTGAGCAGGAGTTATGCACGCTGCGTTCGGCGATTGCGGTAACCGATGGCTACCAAGGCTATTTGCGGCGTCAGGATACAATTAAAACCCGTGCGCAATATGAGTGGCATATTCGTGAGCAGGGACAAGACCCTGAGCAGACCTTAGAGCGAATTGTCAATTTCTGCGGACGTTATCTGAATGCCGCCCGCTTTGGCAGTGAGGCGCTGAAATCTTCTTGGTTAGTTCGAAAATCTGATTCGTGGCCGCCAGTTTGGTCAGATCCCGATGACGATAGCGATGACTTAAAAGCATTCGGGTATGCTACGTTTGGAGTGCCATTATTCCCTTTTAATCGTAATGCCATTGCTGCACTGGCAGATAGTTTTTGTCGTAAAGGCGATGAAGAACTCAAGTTTAATCCCCGCCAGGTATTGAACGAGATTCTCTTGCGCACGCTAAGCAATTACCGGAAAACATGCTTGTCGAAGGCGTTTCCGCCCGCTGACTTTGCCGGGATTAAAGTTAAGGCTGGATTGTCAGGTGCTTTGCAGAAGCTTGAAAAGCCAGAGCGATGCAAAACACTAGCCGCGATCTGGGGATATGACAGTCGCTCGATCGAAGATCTGCAAAGAAAGATGGATCGCCGGGTTGCCAGGATCTTTGGTTTAGACGGCCTAGCTGCAATGCTCAAGGACGGATTGAGTATTTATGAGGCTACCCCGAGTGGATCCATAGTTTCGGAAACCTCAATTCGAGCGGTAAAACAGGGCGCCTTACCAGAATTATCCCCTGAGACTGTTGACTCCAATCAGCTAGAGTTGCACCTATTAGAAGAGGTTGTCACCCTTTGGTTTCAGCGTAAGCAAAAGCTTGGGCAAGAAGAGGCTCGTATTCTACGGGCAGGCCTCTTGGGGATGTATGAGCAGTATGCACGCCTGGACTGGATTGGCCTAAAGGAAAAGCCTTCTCTGAAGATTTCAAGTCGTATACTTATCGAGCTTCCTTATGCTATGGGTAATAACGCGGGAAGTAAGATGCATTTTTGCTTGGAAGAGGATTTTAAGCTTCCGCAGAAAGCAGAATTTCTGCAGGGTGTAGCACTTGCACTGCTCCGTTACGAATACTTTAACCGCAAGTCTGACCGCGACATCGGGTGGGGGTATCCCAACGGGTTCGGGGATTATCTTCTCTATCAGAGTTTCGCCGCGTACTGGGTGCCGGACATGTTGCAGACACTGGCGGTCGAGATGCGGCAAGCCTTACCAGGCGTACTAGGTAAGCAACTGCAATCGGCCATGACACTGGGTTTGCTGACGGACAGCAATAATGACCGTCAGCGCTTAAACGAATTACTCAGAACCGCTGAGGAGATTCGTGAGAGTGAGATGTCGGCAGTTGTGCCAGAGCTAAAGCAAGCACGCGAGCAAGTGCTTGAGAAATGGGATGATCAGCGTGAGGCCTGGTTGAAACTAGTTTCCGCGAATGATCACGGGATGGATGGAGATCTAGCACTCAACGCTTTTAAAGTCGCCAAGACCAACCAAGACCCTCAACTAGTGAAATTGTCAAACACAATAA
Source organism: Pseudomonas sp. TH39(2020) (assembly GCF_016650715.1). NCBI lineage: Bacteria > Pseudomonadati > Pseudomonadota > Gammaproteobacteria > Pseudomonadales > Pseudomonadaceae > Pseudomonas > Pseudomonas sp. TH39(2020). The sequence continues at coordinate 339,268 of NZ_JAEKFF010000002.1, forward strand.
CTCAAGCTCTGCGACCGTCAATCAATGTTGTTGAAGTGTTAGATGGTTGTACTCGACAAGATACCTTCTGTTCTTTGCTAGATGAGATGGCGGGGCTGGTGCGTGATATCAGTGTTGGTGGGCAGCATTATCCAACACTGCCAGATTTCCCTAATGCTAAGAAAATGCAGGCCTCACTGGTTGCCTTGAAAGACAGTGAGAGTTGGAGAGTGGTTAAAGACCTGCTTGCACTCCGTGAAGAAACGGATGTGATTAGGCGCTTGCAACGAGTCAACCAACTTGATGGTCTACGGTTGGAGTTAGTAGTGAAGGTGCTAACCAATTGGAACATATTTTACGGTTTCGTGTTGCCTAGGTTAGAGTCGGAAAATGAGAAGTGGGGAGGCGACATTTTGAAGCAGTCTCAAGACAGTGTGACCCGTCTACTTGATGAAATGGCTAAAACTGTGACTGATCTGCGGGACGAAAATCATGAGCATGCTTGAACAGCAGGTCCAAAGTCTGCGCAGTGAACAACTGTTAAGTCAGTCTGCTGGACAGTCCCGTGAATCCATCGAGGATTGTAAGCATATCTATGAGCGCTTCCAAAATATCGCCAGTAGTCTTAAAGTTATGGTGGCCAATGCGGCGGTGCTCAAGGCGCTTCCGGTAGATGCTCCCGAGTCGATGCAATTAAGTACTGAACTACAAAAGCAATGCGGAAAAGCAATTGTAAGTCTTAAAGCTTTCACTGACGTTTGGTCTCAGAAAAAATCTGCGGCCCGTCAGGATGATGCGCTTGATAATGCTCAGGTAGCACTCGGCAAACTAACCACTGAGTTAGAAGAAAAAGTTATATCGTGTTGGAAAAATTGGACCGCTCAACTTGATAGCTTATGCCGTGTTGAGCAGGTGATGCTCGATACCCAGCGCGGTATTCCTGGCGTCGAGAAATTCTATACGGAATACGTCGCTCTTCGTAAGCAGTTCTTGGCACAAGCCAAACAGATGCCTGAGACCGTTTGGTCTATTCAAGAGTTAAAGAAACTGGCTGAACGCATGCAGCAGGTGCGGGATCAGATGGATTTCGATCTGCCAGCAGATGTTGGCCGCTTTTTTAATCAACTTAATCAACTCGCAAGTCTTGGGCGGGCACCGCTGTCCATGATGACGCTAGAGGCTTTTCAGTGGCTTCAAAAACACGATCTGCTGGAGCAGTTCACAGTTAGTCGGAAAGCTTTCTGATGACCATTACTCTGGGGCAGTTGCACGCTTGCTTGGACAAGTTGGAAGAGCAGGAAACCAGCTTGTTGGTTTGGGGCGATACCGGTGGTTTCTTCAGCGAAGATGAGGTGTTGACAATCCTGGAAGAAGTACTGCCTGATCACGATCCCTATGATGTGCTGATTGCGTTGAGCAAGCACGCGATGCTCATCGAGGTGCCCCATCCTGAAGGGCTCACAAATGTTTACCGGACGCGTATGGGCGAGGCGGCGCACCTGTACCGCAACCTTCGGCAATGGTTTCTCAACCAACCGATAGGTCGCGCTCGTACGTTAGTGTCGGATTTCCGATTTTTGCGTCGGCCTCGTAGTTACCCCAAACGCGATCATGATGTGGCGCAATTGCTGCCGAAGTGGTTGCAGTTGTCGACACTGTGTGATCCTGAATATTTAAAGGCCGCCATTGAGTTGTTACTCAATCCAGCCAGCAATCTGCGAAATTTGGCCGGTTTTCAGTCCCGCGCCACATCAAGTATTTTGCAGGCTTTTAGTGAGCATCGCTACCGACCGACTCATGCCTCCGGCACCATCGTTTGTGCCGGTACTGGTAGTGGTAAGACGCTGTCGTTCTATTTACCAGGCCTAGCCTCGCTAGCTGCAGACCTGCTGAGTGATCACACGCCCAGGGTGCGGATTCTAGCCATCTATCCGCGCAATGAACTGCTCAAAGACCAGTTTATGGAAGCCTGGAGCCAGTGTCGTAAACTCGATGGTCTGATGCAAACCGGAACTGGCCGCAAGATTCGCATCGGTGCACTGTACGGAGATACTCCTACTGAGTGGCGATGGGCGGGGGTAGATTTTAAAACGAAGAAACCAAGTTTGGCGTTTGACCTACTACGTTGCCCGAGCAGCAGTTGCGGCGGAAAGATGGAATGGCGTGCCAACCTTAAAGAGGTTAACTGCAATCGCTGCGGGCACCACGTAGCCGATGACGAGGTGGCTTTGACTCGTCGCTGCCAGACCGATGTTCCGCCGGACATTTTGTTTACCACCACTGAGATGCTCAATCGGAGACTTGGGGATTACAGTTGTAACCATCTGTTTGGTGTTGGCCCGCAAGCGGGGCCAGCGCTAGTGTTACTCGATGAGGTGCACACTTACGGTGGCGGTAGCGGAGCTCAGACGGCCTATTTACTGCGGCGTTGGATGAAACGCGCTCAATGCCGACCACATTTTGTTGGGCTATCTGCAACCTTAGTCGATGCCGCACGTTTTTTTGCCGAACTGGTCGGGGCGCGCGACGAGCATGTTGAACTGGTTGAACCGTTGTCTGATGAAATGATTGATGAAGGCGCGGAGTACCTGATGGTACTGCGCGGTGATCCGGTCTCACAGACTGCTTTGCTGTCGACCACCATTCAGGCCAGCATGCTAACTAGGCGTATTCTGGATGCCCGCAAGAGCTGTTCTAAGGGGACGTGGGGAAGTAAAGCATTTGTCTTTACCGACGACTTGGACGCGAACAATCGTCTTTATCACCAGCTAGCAGATGCTGAAGGATGGCGCACGAATAAGTGGGGGCTAACACCCCATCACCCAACACTGGCTAGCCTGCGTGGTCCAAAGGATCGGCAGGATGAAGATGAGCAGGAAGCGACGCATCCACTAGAACGTATCCGTCTGGGGCAAGACTGGCGAGTGGGCACAGATATCGGCCATTTGCTCGGTGAGGATGATCGTGCGGTAGTCGGTCGTACGTCGAGCCAGGATGCAGGGGTCGATGCTGACGCTGAGATTGTCGTTGCTACGGCTTCACTTGAGGTAGGCTTCAATGACCCGGCAGTGGGGGCAGTCCTGCAGCATAAGGCACCGCGTGATGTTGCATCCTATTTGCAGCGCAAGGGCCGTGCAGGCCGCTCTCGCAACATGCGCCCTTGGATGTTGGTAGTTCTCTCCGAGTTCGGTCGTGATCGAGTTGCATTTCAACGCTACGAAGAGTTGCTTAGCCCAGAAATTAAGCGGCAGGGTCTACCGCTGCACAACAGCCATATTCAGAAAATGCAGGCGGCTATGGCACTGCTCGACTGGCTAAGTGCGCAATTAGGTAGTGGTGCCGTGTGGACGATACTTCGTAAGCCTCAGGCTAATAAGAGTAGTTGCAAGCGACTACTGATTTTGGTTGAGCAATTACTGCAACCAAGCAGCCAGCAAGATCAGTTTACCGCCTATCTAAAAGATGCCCTCCAGGTTGATAACGGTACTCTGCTGCGCATTCTCTGGGCACCCCCGCGTTCGGTAATGTTTGAACTACTACCTGCGCTGCAGCGCAAACTAGTTACCGATTGGAGCGCCAATGGCCAACTGTGGGAGGATGTGGCTAAAGGGAGTTCGCCGCTGCCGGAATTTATCCCCGAAGCGCTGTTTAGCGAACTCAGCTTACCTAGTCTGTTTATCGCCTTGGTGCGCGGGGTGGATTTGAGCGTCGAGTGGAGAGATTTGCCAATTTTCCAAGCGCTACGCGAGTTTGCCCCAGGACGAATTTCAAAGCGGTATGCCATTGACAGTAACTTGGATGCTGACTGGCTAATTCCAGTAAATTTTGTTCCTGAGCCTGACTCCATCCAACAGTCTGGGTTTGAGGTCTGTGAGGCTTTTGGCGAGCAGTTGCGCGATGAAGGCTCGGTTGGCAGTAGCGCTGCTCAGTCCTTGACAGTACTGCGTCCTAATGCTGTCTATACCCGCCGTCTCGAGCCGAAGTTAAATTTAACTGAGAAAAGCAACGCGCGACTAGTGTGGCAGGCCGAGTTTCGTGTGCCGTCACTGACTGAGTTGCATGAGCCTCCAGTTGGCAGTTGGGGGAGAAATCTTACCGATGTGACCTTCTGTTTGCACCAGCAAATGACTCCTCTGGAGGTGGTGCGTTTTAGCACTGCGGCGCAAGCCACTTTACGGTTTACCAACGGTGCAAGTACCCGAGTCAGATTTGATTGGGAGCGCAGTGGTGAACCTGTTGCTATCGGTGCTCGGCAATGGGTCGATGGTATGCGCATTCGATTTCGGATTAGTGATCAAGTGATTGTCGATATGTTGGCAAATCCGCAGGTTTTACATGGACTCCGCCCTGTGTTCTTCCGTCATCTTGTTGATCAACTAGATATTTTTGGTGGTGATTCGTTCAAGGCAAATTGGGTTGCAGAGTGTTATTTAGCTGCGCTGGCTGGAGAGTTCCTTAGTCTGGATCCTACAGAACCTCAACCAATAACCAGTGCCCTCACCCGGTTGCACACGGCGGCCGGTATTGAGCGTTTGCGCATAATCCCACAGAGTTTGTTTCAACCCGATGAGCAGTTGGACTCTGTGCAAGAGCAAAAACTGCAAACAGATTTACGTGAGTTGCTAGCACGAGATGATCTGCTTAACGGCCTACAGGAGTGCGCCCGTGCATTGTGGGTTGATGTAGATTTGCTACCTGAATTGCTCCTCTGGGGTCGCACATTGCTAGCCAATACCCTGGCTGGCGCTGCCCAGCGAGCAATGTGCGTACTGTTGCCAGATGTTGATGAACGGGTGGTGGTGGCCGATGCTTTTTGGCTGGAGGACTGCCTAGAAGTTTGGTTGAATGAGGCGGAGGCTGGGGGCAACGGAATTATAAGTCGCCTGGAGCAAGCATATTTCGAGGATCCGCTTCGCGTTCTTAATACTCTCGCGCGTAGCCTGCAGCCAGGTGACTATGAGCAGATCGATTTTCATCTTTTCCAATTGCTGGAGCAGGTAGCCCCTGGGGGTAGTCTGGCCGATGCGCTAGCCGCGGTGAGAGGGGCCGGTGATCTGCAGCAGCGTCGTGATGCCAATGCAGAGTTGCACCGACTTCTGCTCAGCGAGGGCTTTACCCTGAGTCACAGTTTTTTGAGTGTGTTGCATTCGAGAGTTTTAAGACCTGGTAGCAGTGACTCCACTGACGCAAACTTGCTTGATTTACTGAGCAGTTGGCGAGCGTTGGAGGCCCATAGCGGCCTTGAGTGGGGTCTGAATATCGTTGCTCATGCACTAGCGACCAAAGAGTTGGGTAGGCAGGCATCTCCCGTTGAGGTGTTCCAAGGCCTTTGTCGCAATCAGGGGTTGTTGTGGCCACGTGGTCATGCCATTCGCCAGTCTGAAATGAGTTACTACAACCCATTCCAACATAGTGTTGCTACCACCGAGCGCTTGCTTGGCAGTTTGCTGTTTGCTGAGACCCAACCGCATGTTCAATTTTCTCCTGATTACTTGGCTGAGTTGCACAAGGTGTTATGCCGAGCAGGGCGAGCAGACCTGTTACTGCCGCGTGCGCAGATCACCAAAATCTCGCAACTGATTTCTGATATTCAGTTACAGCCTGTTGATCACTCAGGGCTTTGGTTATATCCGCGCATTGGGGCTATAACTCGGTTGCAGGATGGTTTGGTATTGCGCGTCGAACTGGCCGAGGCCATTTAATAAGAGTTTTAGCATGAATGATCAGCGGCAAATTTTTTTACATGGCCCACTGGGGCGTAGGCAATTTCGTGAAGTACTAGGCGGGCTAATGGCGGGTCTATTGCTCCACCCAGAGCCCATATGGTTAGTGTCGCCTTGGCTAAGTGACTTTCCTGTTCTGGACAACTGTTCTGGGCAGTGGGATGTACTTGAGCCTGGTTGGGGCGGTAGAGACGTAAGTTTTAATGAAGTGTTGGCGAGAGCAGTTAACGGCGGGTGTCGGTTGAGGGTGGTGACTCGTAACGACGCGTACAGTCGCCGGTTTGTCCAGCAGTTGAACGGTCGTTTAGTTGTCGGTCATGATTTTTGTTACCAGTTTAGTGAGCAGGTTCATACCAAAGGTTTACTTACCCCCAGTTGTTTTTTGAAGGGATCAATGAACTACACTTGGAGTGGAACAAACCGTAATGACGAGCACGTCATGCTGACCAGTAATTCTCAGATAATTTCTGAAGCGTTACTGGAGTTTGAAGATCATTACCGTTTCGAGGCGTATTCATGAGCACAGTGCCAACATGGTTGCAGCCATTTTTTGCAGTTGACAACCAGATCGATCCAGACAAAGTGTTTGCCGGAAAATATCCGCAGCCGTATCAGAGTTTGTTGGAGCCTTTGGTGCAAAGCGCCTGTGCGGGGCGGTGGCCGTTACTGTTACCGTATAGCTGTCCGCCGGAATTATGCTTCTACGCAGCCGCTGAGGATCGCCGTGCGCTGGAGGAGTTACGTCAGGTGCTCGCTGCGTTTTTAGGGACAGCGGGTACCTCACCTGATTATGGACTGATTAACACTCCAAGTAACGAGGGGCAGAGTGCATTGCTAGCACGTGCCCCCTCAGGATTGTTGCGTATTGATTTGCTCTACGGGGTGTGCGAGCAGCAGAAACATAGAATCTTTACAGTACTTGCTAATGTACTGAAGTTGTATCGTCAACGCCCCGCGCTTACATCTTTGGTCAAACGACCAATAGGTCGAGTGTTGCGTGATTTCATGCTGGCCTATCGATTACATGATGGCGAAAATGCTTGGCGTTTTTACGTAGAGCTTAAGAGTTTGGGAGGCTTCAGTCCACTTAATCTGCTGTCGTTGGAGTTGCAGGCTTTGGCTTCAGCAGATCGTTGGCAGGAAGTCGTTAACCATTCACGACTGCCCAGTTTGCTCGGCGGTCGTGTTCCGTTACGATTAGTTCGGCTATTGCTTCGAGCGCTGGGGCAGTTAGGGCTTAATCGGCTGCTAATTACTGAACTCATAAGTGAGGAAAGCAGGGACGAGTTGGCCGATTTGTGCTACCCGTTAAGCCCACTATTTATAACGGTTCCGCTGTTTGAAGTTCACGAAAGCTTTAAACAAGATTGGCAGTTGTGGGTTGCTGGTGCCGCTGCTTTAGGGAGTGCACAGGTTCGGCAGCAAATGCCCGTTTTTATTGAGTCGGACTGGTTGCGAAAACTACTACATTGGGCAGATTTTGCTCAGGAAGTTCAATCTGAAATTGAAATAGAGCCAGTTGTTGATGAACCGAAAGATCAGAAGGAGGGGCCCGGGGCGGTCCAGGCGTTACTGCAACGCTCGTTGGATGTATCATTAGTTGAATTGCAGCAGTTATGGCAGCAATTGCAGACCATGCCTGCGTCTTGGTTTGAGCCATTGCAATCATTGCCTATGATGACCGCAATTTTGCAAGATATGAAAAACCGCTTTTCTAGAGAACAGTTGGGTGGCTGGGATAGTTGGTTTCAGCGCTTGACTGATGCTGAATCGCAAACTGACGGGCTGGAGAGAAAGGCACAAGAGTATTGCGAAAATTGGACAGTTGAATCTTTTAGCTCGGAAAGATTGCTTAAATGCATTCAGGCTGGATCTCCTGAGGGGCAGACAATTCTTCGTAACACGCTGCCGTTGCTGTTGGATTGGTTGGAAGAACGGGACGTGACTTGTGAGGGAATTCTCTGGCTAGAGTTGTTGGAGTTGCTAGCTCTTGATTCTATAGTCAACCCCGCATTGCTGTCACTGGCAGCACAACTGACGCAGTTGATGTTGGAACAACCGTTCACAGTTGATGAGTATACGAGGTTGATTGACGCGATACTGATGTTATGGGATATCAATAAAGGACCTGAAGCGTATATCAGAATGATGGAGTTGATGGATGTACTGCTGGACGCGCCCTGCCCAGCAGCACCATTGCGTCGTCAAGTCTGGCAGTCGCTACAGGATTTTGCGGCAAAGCATTGGAGGCAAATAAAAGATCCAGCAATACGTCACTTAACCTTTGCGCTAATGCAAGAAATTCTTGAGGTTGGTGAGCCAGTCCCAGATTTTAGCAATAGCAAGGAGTCTGAATCAGACATCGATTCAGCGATAGAATTAACCCCTAATTTACAAGGGAAGTTGTTGGGTATTTACACTCTCACAGAAGGTGCCGCGCGCCGCGCTCGGGACGTACTGGAAATAATTTTCACAGGACTCAAGGTCGAGATTAACAATGATCATACCGCTACTCCAGCCTTGTGCCATCTGGCCAAAACGGCCGATTATTTTGTGTTCTCTTCTCGTAGTTCAAAACATCAGGCATTTTATCCGGTGATAAATGTAAGAAGGGATATTATCTACCCGTATGGTAAAGGTGCCTCAAGCATAGTTCGTGAGTTTATAGAAGGGTTAAAGCGGAAGGCTATTTAGGTGTTGGTGTGAACTGATATTTCAGTCAGACTTGTTCTAAGGGATCATCAGTACTTTGTGCATTTGTAGGCCGAGCTTCCACTTTGGATGAGACTTGCAATATTTTATGGTCAGTTCAGTGTTTTTGTGGGACTCTGGTCCATCCATTGGCTGGAGATAGAAATGGTTGAAGGTGAGGTGTTCAAATTTTTCTGGTTGTGCTTCAGTTTGTGGAAAAACTAATTTTAATTCATCGCCTTGAGTAATCTTTAATTCGGCTGTGGATTTAGGGCTGACGCAAATCCAGTCAATCCCGCTTGGCGGTATTATTGTGCCGTTTGTTTCCACAGCCACAGTAAAACTATGTTTGTGCAGTGCTTCTACTAAAGCATCATCTACCTGCAGCAGCGGTTCTCCTCCGGTCAATACCACGTACTTGTGACCTTGATCGGAGATAGGCCATAATGAATTTATTGCGAGGGCAAGGCCATTCGCATCCTTGAACTTTCCACCACCCAACCCGTCCGTTCCCACAAAGTCCGTGTCGCAGAAAGTACAGATCGCGCTAGCTCTGTCCTGTTCCCGTCCCGACCAGAGGTTACAACCAGCGAATCGGCAGAATACCGCGGGTCGACCCGCTTGGTTGCCTTCCCCTTGAAGGGTGTAAAACATTTCTTTGATGCTGTAAGTCATTTTGTTTACTCATCTGATTCAAATAGGTGGCGAGTGCACTGATCCGCCACCGCTGAACCATCATCAATCTCGTTCTTGAATGTACTGCTCATATCCAGTTTTGCGCAGTTCGCAAGCTGGGCACGTTCCACACCCGTAGCCCCATTCATGTTTCTGCTGTCGGGTCCCGAGGTAGCAGGTGTGGGACTCTTCTTGGATCAGGCTGACAAAATCTCGATTACCTAGATCTTCCGCCAAACGCCAGGTCTGCGCTTTGTTGAGCCACATCAAGGGCGTTTCAATGGTCACCGGAGCGTCCATCCCGAGGCTCAAGGCCACCTGGGTGGCTTTGAGGGTGTTGTCCCGGCAGTCTGGATAGCCTGAGTAGTCTGTTTCGCACATTCCCCCGACCAGCACTGTGAGGTCCCGTCGGTAGGCAATAGTGGCTGCGAACGTCAAGAACAGCAGATTTCTCCCGGGTACAAACGTATTGGGCAGTCCATTCTTTTCAAACTCTATAGTTTTCTCAGCGGTCATCGCCGTATCGCTGATCTGGCCGAGTAATTTGAGGTCAAGCACGTGGTCCTCACCGAGTCGCTTGGCCCAGTTCGGAAATCTGTTACGTACTTCCTGCAAGATATTCAGCCGACATTCGAGTTCGATTCGATGCCTCTGGCCGTAATCAAAGCCAATGGTCTCGACGTGCTCGTAACGTTCCAGCGCCCAGGCAAGGCAGGTGGTTGAATCTTGTCCGCCTGAAAAAAGAACTAAGGCTTTGGTGTGCATGCTGCTCTCCTCGGAACTGGGTCTGATTTAGCGCCGTTTCAGTTCTTGTTTGAGTTTTTCGGTCAGATACTTAGTGAGCAATCCGATATCAGTGGGCGTGTTCTGGATACCATTCCAGGGGCGGCGGTCGGTTTCAGAAATGTGCCAATCGCCACTTGTCCATGCCGTATGAGGTTTCAAAAGTTTTAGACCTTTGATAAAGCCTTCCTTGCTGGTTGTGCCTTGATCGGAGTAAAGCAACTCCATAACGAAGCTCAAAGAAACCAGGCCCGCCCCGTGCTTCAAACGTGAATTCCTGGGCGCTAGTCCTTCCCATTCCGATTTGAAAACTACACGCACTGCATGGAAGAAGTTATTGATAAGTTCGATGCTGCGCCCCTCAAAGTCATCAAACTTCATGAAACTACGAATCGCGCCATCATTCGCAGAGTTCATCACGAACTTCTGCATCGCCATGTCGCTTAGTACTCCTCTAGGATTCGTATGTTGTTTGATCTCGCCAAATAGAGAGGAGTTAGGCAGAAAATTCAACAAGTCAATAATGCGAGCAGCAAATTTACGACTCGTGAACCGTTCTGGCAGGCCGTCAACAGTCGGTAAAAGTTCATAGATCAGCGATTTTGGCAGCGGCCTCGTATTGTTGACGAGCACAAACTGCTGTCGCAGTTCGTTGTAGTCTTTACAAATCAATGCAGATACAAATACCTGGAATCCAGGTTTTTCCATCGTTGCAAGGGCGCTGAGTCGTTGTTGTCCATCGACCACAAAGCCTGGTTTGGATTCGGCAGCATCAATAATGATTTCTACAATACCCTCGCCGAGGTCTTTAATCGTTACCCCATCCAGAAAGGCCAAGATAATTGCGTTAGGAAGCAATGCATCGTCGCGCTGAAGATAGTCACGAATATCTCTGATGTGCGACGCGACTTGATGGCGCTGAAAGCCTTTGAGGTGGCCTTCCTCATCGCGGCCGACTCTCTCAATTTCAGAAAAATCTAAAATTTCATTTGGAGTGGCCGCAAACGAAAATACATCATGCCCGGAGGCCTGTTGGGCGCGCACACCCTTAAATCGATAGATCATTGTTTCGAAAGTTCCAGAGTTTTCTGAAGGTGGCGGTGGTACACGCCTAAGTTATGAAATCCGCGTCTTTTGTTTCGATTGCTGGCTCGAAAGATAATAGTTTCGATACCCGCGGACTGACAAATCGAACATTGGCATTTTTGCCACGGTTTATCTCTCAGCGTGGGTGAGATTAGTCGGATATGCTTGGCGATTTCTTTTTCCATTTCTATTGATGATGATATCGATCCGGAAAGAGTCAGTCGGAGATAGTCTACTAGCACGGCTAAAGTTGAATCAAAGTCGAGCAGGTTTTTATCGTAGTCGCGGATCGCTAGCAACGCCGCTTTTTCTTTGATTTGTAACTCTTCTGCGCTCAGAGTGCCTTTTTTTATTCCTTGCATCAGGCGTGGATTTTCAATCGCCTGAGGAATGCGGATAGCTGTGTAGTAATCCAGTTTGCTTGTATTGTTGCCCATGTAGTAATTACACTTCGCATCTTTAAATGCGCGTATAAGGGGGGAGGTTGAGTCAAAACTGGTAATGCCATATCCGGTGAACTCATGGATGTTCTCAGCTTTAGCAAAACCCAGCAGATGAATATTTGTCTCGGGCTTAAGGACCGCTCGAAGCTCTTTCAAAACCTCATGGATTTGATCGACTTTCAAAGGTACTAGACCTCCGATCGCCAAGTAGCGATAACCCATGTCTTCGAGTTGTTTTGCAGCGTTCGCCATGCTTTGAGGAGACCAACCCTGTACCGCTCCAAGAGGTTCGAAAGGCCATTCCGCCTCCTTCACTAAACGCAGAAACTCTTGCGCATTTTTGAGCGTAATTTCGTACCGAAACAGCACATCTTCCGACTGGCTCAGCGCTGGAGGATTGCTGGAGTCGCAGTTGAATATGATGTGGTCCGGCGAGCAACCGTGGGTGAATCCTGCATCTGAGTAGAACTCTACTACTTCGCTTGGGCTATACGCAGGGGTAGGGTGCTCTACATAGGCGAAAGCCCCGCAGTCACCTAGGACCATCGTATCTTTGAACTGAATGCCATCGAGTCGTAGAAATTTGCGCGCGCCTTCTCTGAGGAAGCGCTGCTGCTCGGAAGTCGAGTACCGAACCTTTGAATTAGCGACGCCATTTGCAGGTCGCACTGCGCTCATCGAGACCAAGAGCCCATCATAAGGGACGGGGGTCATCATTTCGTGTGCATACTGGTCATCCCAGTATCTCTTCCGGCCCGGCGCATTTCGATCGTTGATGAAATCGTAGTCCGGGTCTACGTAGTCTTGGGTGTCGGCGTATAAAAATTTCATTGGTGAGCGCTGGTCATATAGAGGCGGATCAAGGTTTCTTGCAGCGCCTTGATATCTTGAGGGGTGCTTTGGATTTCATTCCACTGGACATTAATCATCGGCCACTGACCTGTTGTCCATGCGCAGTAAGGGGCCACTCTGGCCAGTTCTTGTAGCACGGCTTCGTAGGTTTCGCGCTGACCACCGATTTTGGCGTAGATCCGATCCATAAGCACTCCCATGGCGATGATCCCCGCTGAGTGCATGAGTCGACTGCTCTTGGATTCAAGTGCCCACGCCTCTGGAAACGTATCACGCACTGCCCGCCAGAAGGTCGTCAGTAGGTTGTACATGGACTCAACGTTCGCCGCACCGTCGGTGCTGGAGGTGTAGGGAGCCAACGCCCCCAACGGATTACTGATGCTATTGCGGATCATCGTTATTACAGCAGTGTCAGTGATCACTGCTTTGCTATTTTGCTCGGACGACCGCTTTATGAGTTTGTGGAAAGGGGAGTTGGGATCGCGGCTAAGAAGCCCGCACAGCTCAGCTGGTGCCTTGCGAGCACTCAGTTCACGGGGCAAAAGGATGCTGCCTGTCTCCGGCAGTAGTTCGTTGATCAGTCGAGTGGGCAAGGGTTTGGCCTTGTTGACCAGAATAAATTGCTCGCGCTGAGTGGTCAGGCTGTCGGATACAAAACCGATCACTGGCACAGGAAGATCCGAATTGGCCGCTTTCGCCAACGCCAATGAGCGCTGTTGCCCGTCCACGATCCAGGCAGACCTCATTCCTTCCTCCCTGATAGGGATCGTCAGCGTACCCGCTTGCGAAAGCCCCGCGTCGCCTGTCGGCTTGCTTCCGCGTGCTGCAACAAAACGCAGGTCAGGAGACAGCGCCAAGATAATTGCATTGGGAAAAAGTACATTTCCCTGATTGAGGTACTCAGTGATCCCTTTGACATGACTCTTAATCTCGGGGCGCTGAAAACCTTTGAGGGGACTGCTGTCTTCGCGCGACAGGCGACTGATGTCGGCAATTCGGACCAGGTCAGATCCCCTGATGAATAATGCATACACATCAAGGTTGTCGCCTTGCGTGGTGCGTAGTGCACGCACCACAATCGCATCTTCGCTCGTCATGCTTTGCTCTCTATGCTGTCTTGACCTTTGATGTCCTGCCAGATCCTCCGAAAGCGCGATTGCTCGCACGACACCAGGGCGTCGTCCCTTAAGTAGCGTAACAATCGGGTGGAACTGCCTTGGTAGTCAGCCCATACACACTCAAGCATGTAGGCAATTTCACTGTCCGATGCGCGCCGCCGGATGGTCGTTTTTGCTAGGGATAAAAGATCCATCGCCGCGCTGACGCTCTTTCGAGCGATCTCAGCAGGAGCACTCGACAGTTCAAGAATCTCAATGAAATGACGCAGGGCTCTCTGAGGGAAATCGTTGCGAGTGCCTGGTAGTGTTGAGGTTTCAAGGCGTTCGTCATAGGGCATCGCGATGCGTCGTAAATGGCTGGGAAGCATCTCGATGCCTGGGCGCGAAGTGAATATTCTGAGCTTGTCGATCTGCGTGTCCCTGATTTTTCCAATGTCTTCGCCTATCAACTGGACATAGTTTGAAGAGAGGGCAATGAGCACCAAGTCGATGTCGGGTTGGCTGACGAGGTCCGCTAGGGCGCTTCCCTTTGATTGGGTGACATTCACGGCTTCCCACCAATCTGATGCGCGCACACCCAATTTTTCGAGACGTGGGATGATAGAATTCGGATCCTGAGCCACCGTCAGGTTGTACGGTGGACATCTCTGATCGCCTTCAATCAACCCTAAGCCGGTCGACGCAAACATTAGCTTTGCGTCCAACTTCGTTGCTACGCGCCTCGCGTCAGAAACGCTTCTACCCACGTAAAGTGAAGATGCCATCAGAGTGGTGGGACGCTCGTCTATTTGCCCCTTCCACGCCTTTGCCATGGCAGCAATCGATGAATAACACTCGTCGTTCAGCACCACTGGCGGCAGGCCGTCGAGACGTTTTCGATTGGTGCAGTTGGTGATGATGACGGTTCTCATGGGAAAACTGTAGGCCTGTTTTGACGGGTGTTGCATTTATCTGAGGCTGACAATTTACCATTTAATAACTGTATGGGCCAATGCGCTTAGGCTGGTTTTTATGCGGAAGGGTTGGTATAAGAGCCTCAATACTGCTGCTACCCCTCTTTCTGGGGGGCCGTTCGATGAAGGAAGAGACTCATTGCTTAAGTTCAGCGCAATCAAGGCGTTACAGAGCCCAACCCACCAAGTGGTATCGTTTGCGGCTACCGTTGAGCAGATTTTGGCGATCGCTAGCATCGACCGAGTCAAGCGTGATGATCGTGGCGCCCTTCATGGCTTTCAGCGGCCACAGGTGTCCAAGCACATACGAGAGATTCGCGACTACCTCTCCCGTCCCGATGCGGTAATGCCCAATGCTGTGGTGTTAGCGTTTACCAGTGGGGTCCGGGTGGTGGAAGGAAATGGAGCCTATGCAGAAATTGAGGTGGATATTTCATCCGGCCCTCCTGGGTTCGTTGTGGATGGTCAGCAGCGCCTATCTGCGTTAGCTGGGCTCGAGGGGAGTTCGTTCCAGTTACTGGTGTCTGCTCTTGTGTGTGAAAATCAGGAAGAGCTTCGCCGGCAATTCATTCTCGTCAACAACACCAGTCCATTACCGAAGTCGCTGGTATATGAACTGCTCCCGTCTGTCAGCGGCCTTCCATTCAGAATGACTTCCCGCGCCCGCGCAGCCCGCATCGTGGAAATGCTGAATTATGACGATCGATCTTCTTTGCAAGGACAGATTAAGCAGCATACCAACCCCTCAGGAGTCATCGGTGATACGTCGCTCCAGAAACTGGTAATGAATTCCTTATCTGACGGTTACTGTCGGGAGGTGATTGAGTTGTCGGGAGGTGAGGATCGGTGTTTCTTGGCCATCAGTGAGTTTTTCCAGGCGGTCCAGGAGGTGTTCGGAAATGCTTGGCATGGTCACACACCTAAAAGCTCTCGTCTCGTCCATAGCGCGGGGATTATTTCCATGGGGTTCGTCATGGAGCAGTTGTGTGCTACAGGAGCGCCACTGGCCCCAGTATTCAAGTTAGGCCTTAGAAAGCTACAAGGATATACAGCTTGGACGCTCGATTCGGGAGAGTGGTCCTTTAAAACAGGCAACCGGCCATGGAATGGAGTTCAGAATTTACATGGTGATATTCATCTTTTGACTGATCATTTGACCAGGGTGGTTCGAAGTTCGGAACTCGTACCTAGCTAACTGGTGCTCATTACTAATATTTAGGAGGCATTATGACTACTTTGGTTTCCTCGGATCTGTCTCCAGCCCTGGCCAGTGACGCCAGTGTAAAAGAGTTCTCAGAAGTCATTCTTCATCTGTCCATGGCTTTTCAGGAGGCATTGAGAAGGCTTGCAGGGCAGGACGAAGCTTTCCCTTCGGAAGGGTATGGCATGCTGACTGAAGCTTACGGTTTGCGGACCCGTGCGAATATTCTCTACCTGACGCCATCTACCCATGTGGTGCAGGCATTAGATTTTTCCCAAACTGCTATGTTGGGGAAATTCGAAGAAATATTGAATTGTTTGAGTGATGTAACCGATTTGCACACTGTTAACTCCATTTTGGTTTCCGTGATCACCATTGCATCAGCGCTGGGTGAGGGGCGAGCCAAAGTTGTAGAGTTTTTGTTTGAAACGTTATGCGTCGATCTTGAGTCTTGGAAGGTTTAGTCTAGCTGTTTGGTTTTTTGTCGCGTGAGATACGGGAGGAATCAGTGGAGATTTTTAAAGAGTTCGTTTTTGAGGCCGCTCATCGACTGCCCAATGTTCCAGAAGGGCACAAATGTGGGCGTCTGCATGGTCACTCCTTTCGTATTGCAATTTATATTGATGGCCCTGTCGATAGAACGTCGGGTTGGGTCAGGGATTTTTCCGAGATAAAGGAAATTTTCGCGCCTCTGTATGAACGCTTAGATCACAATTATCTTAATGAAATTCCCGGACTGGAAAATCCGACGAGCGAGGTTTTAGCCGTTTGGGTTTGGCAGGAACTAAAGCCATTGCTTCCAGAGCTATCCGCAATACGTATTCACGAGACATGTACAAGTGGATGTATTTATAGAGGGCCGGAGGTATAACCACTCTCGTGTAAAGAAAGTAGAACTATGCGCAGTGTGTAGTTCACTGGATAGGTCTAGCCTTTCATTGTCGAGTTTGGTGGTTGATTTTCTTGTCTAGCTCGGCCCTGTAGGGAGGTGGATATGGTCAAACCTAACAACGGTCGAGGTAAAAGTGCTAGACGTGCTCAGACTCTTTCACCATATTCTCTTAAATGGTACCAGGCGAAGATTACTTCTTGGGACTTTTCGTGGTCATTTCGAATGGCTACCCGACGCGAAGTATCGTCTGGGGAGGACGCTATCCAAGAATTCGCTGTCCTCACTTTCAAAGGTACTGTGGTTTATCCGGAGGAATTTAAGTATCCAGAGATAGAGATTCAATTGGTGGAAGGGTTTGCCTTCATCCCCAAAGAATCTGTTACTCCAAGTATTGGCTCGATGAGCGCAAATGGTCGATTGCTCTCGGTCTACGTCTCAGTTCCTGTGGAACGGATAAAGACATTGGTGTCCGTTGCACCTCACGTGCTGGTCGTTGATTTTCATGCATCGCCTTTACATTATCGTCGAGCGTTAGTCGTGTCGATACAATTAGATACTGAGGTGGAGTAATGTTTGGGCGCTGATCAAGCGTATGTATCGAGTGAGCAAGGCAGGTCATGGTGTCAGGCGATCCCGTGCCAAAGGTGCTAATCCGGTAACGTTGCATTGCACCGAAACTCAGTTCTCCCCATCCAACAACTTAGCCGCCCTGAACCTCTCTTCGAGCACCAGCACCACACCGGGGTAATACCTGGGACCGGAAATGAAACCTTCATGACCGAGGTGTGGAAAGGTGTAGGCATAACTGGTTTCTTTGCCTCCGGGGCGTACAAATCCCCGCTGCCCCTCTAGCCAGGTATTTAGCAGCGCCATGACTTGTTCCGGGTCCACATTCCCTAATTCGTCGGTGACGGCGTTTAGTGGCAGCGAAGGCACGATGAAGGTGGCGGCGAAACGGTGGTCTGTATCGTTAGCCAGATGCCCGCTGTCCTCCCAGGCAGCCTGCAAGCCCTTGTGCACATTGCGTGTCGGGTTGGAGCGTGGCCCGACCCGTTGCCAAGCTTGCTTGGCCTCGAAACCGAAGCAAACCTTGCGATTGGTGACATAGAGATCACACCGTCCCGGGCGCAGGTCGCCCGATTCCACGCCATCGGCTTTAACTTTGTGGCGCTTGCCCGTGGAGAACTCCTCCAAGGCCACCCAGTTTTCCATGGACCAGGCGGCGCCGGCCAGCGAGCTAAGAGTGGCACGCTCGTTGTACCACCAGCAGTTATCGACATACTTATGGATCGCCGCGTAACGCTCCACCATCGCCGTCCATTGCTCCAGTAGGGTCTTAAGTGAACCCTTGGGGGCCTTTACCTTGGTAAGCGATGTCATGTGGGTTCCCTTGTGATCTTCTTGATCGCAGAACCGGTGGCCATTGATGATTTCCATCTATTTGTATTAGTGGCTAAAAGACTTAATGCTGTCAATGTAGCTGCCACTGTCCTTCGCCAACCATGAGCTTAGTAAGACGATGTATGTGACGGCCCCGTCCGTGCCCAGGTAAGTCGCGGTGCCCCACCGAACTATGTGCCTGGCTTATTTGGCGGTATGCGTCCGGGCATCCCGTCTTGCGTCACTAAACCGGTTGCCACCTATGCGGCAGCAGCTCCGCAATCTCACTCGCCCGCTGCGTCGGCAAGCGCGTGAGGACGTCCTTCAAATAAGCATACGGATCATGCCCGTTGAGCCGCGCCGACTGGATCAAACTCATGATCGCCGCCGCGCGTTTACCGCTGCGCAGTGATCCTGCAAAGAGCCAATTTTTGCGACCCAACGCCCACGGCCGGATCTGGTTCTCTGCCCAGTTATTATCAATGGGCACAGCACCGTCATCGAGATAGCGCGACAGCGCCGTCCAGCGTTTGAGGCTGTAATCCAGAGCTTTGCTTATCGCCGAGCCGTCGTGCACGATCTGGCGCTGGGCGATCATCCAGGCATGCAGAGCATCCATCACCGGTACCGCTTTTTCTTGCCGTGTTCGGCGGCGTAAATCCGGTTCAAGGTCGCGGACTTCACGTTCGATTTCGTACAGCAACTGGATGTAGCGCAAGGCCTGTTCGGCGAGCTGGCTCTTGTTGGTGGCGTGCAATTCGAAGAACTTGCGCCGCGCATGGGCCATGCAGCCGATCTCGGTCACGCCGAGTTCAAAGCTGGCCTTGTAGCCGCCAAAATCATCGCAGACCAGCTTGCCCTTCCAGTCTTGCAGGAAGTTGCGGGCGTGTTCTCCGGCGCGGCTAGGGCTGAAGTCGTAAACCACCGCCGCCAAGTCCGAGAACTGGCTGGTGGCGTAGGCCCAGACATAGGCTCGATGGGTTTTCTTCGCACCCGGCGTGAGCATCTGCACCGGCGTTTCATCGGCATGGATTACGCCATGTTCGAGAACAGCATCGCGCAGGGCATCGACCAGCGGCTGCAACTGCACACCACAGTTGCCGACCCATTGCGCCAGGGTCGAGCGGGCGATGGCCAAACCGGCCCGACCAAAAATCGACTCCTGACGATAGAGCGGTAAATGGTCGGCGAACTTCGCAATCATGACATGGGCCAGCAGGCCGGCGGTTGGGATACCTTTGTCGATGACCTGCGCCGGAACCGGTGCCTGGATCAGCGTTTCGCACTGACCGCAAACCCACTTGCCACGGATATGACGCTCGACGGTGAACACGCCTGGCGTGTAGTCGAGTTTTTCGCTGACATCCTCGCCGATACGCTTGAGGGCGCAGCCGCACTGGCAGTGGCTGTTGTCGGGTTCGTGATGGATCAGGGTGCGCGGAAACTGCGGCGGCAAAGCGATACGTTTAGGTTTTTGCCGAGCCTCGGTCGAAACGGGAGCGGGTTGCAGCGCTTCAAGTTCGGCTTCGATGGCTGCGATGTCAGTATCGATCAGGTCATCAAGCAGACTGGCCTGATCCGGGCTCAGTTGCTCGCTGCGCTTGGCAAACTTGAAGCGCTTGAGCTGCGCGATCTCGTGGGCCAGTTTCTCGTTGACCGTTTTGTGATGGTGGATTTGCTTACCCATCGTCTCGACTTTCTGATCGAGATTCTCGACACGCTGCATCAACTGCGCCGCCAGAGCGCGCAGTTGTTCAGGGTTTAAGTGGTCGAGATTAGGAAGCGAAGTCATGCCGCCGATTTTGCCAGAACAGCCTAAAAGCGACGATAGGCTCATCGGACAATTGCACGGCCTGGCTGGTCGTGGCAGGCGTTATATGATGGAAATCGCGCTGCCTGGCCCAACTCTTTGCCAAGGCAAACCCAGCACCAGGGCATGCAGTTGTTCGGCACCTAGTTCCATCTGAGAGCCGTGTCGAGAACCCGGCCAGAAGAACTTGCCTTGATGCAGGCGGCGCGCCGCCAGCCAGATACCCAACCCGTCGTGCACCAGCACTTTCATGCGATTGGCGCGGCGGTTGGCAAACAAATAAGCACAGTGCGGCTGCGCTGCACCGAACACGGCGACCACACGCGCCAGAGCGGTTTCGGTGCCGGCGCGCATGTCCATGGGCTCGGTGGCGAGCCAGATGGAGTCGATGCGGATCATCGCAACAGGTCTCGAAGAAAGGTCGCGCAGGCGGCCGCACTATCGGTCGGCCAGTTCACTTTGACAGTTCCACGCGGGTGCTGGATTTCAACGCAGATATTCGATGATGCAGCTTGCGAATTTGCTCCGGCTAGCTGCATGGGTAACGGAATAAAAGCAGGTTGCAGCTCCGTGTTTTTTTGCGTTTGCACCCGAATCCATTTGTGGACAAGGTTCGCGTTGAGGCTATGGCTCAGCGCGACGCTGGCAATCGAGGCGCCGGGCTGGGCGCACTCTTGAATGACTTGGACTTTGAAGGATTTGGAGTAGGAACGGCGTTGTGGCTGCATGAAATACCCGCTTAAAAGGCTAGAACTGGTGCCCACTTAAATTTAAGTGCACACCATGTCTTGGCTTTGCAGGGCTGGGTAGATGACTTCGCCGGACGGATAGAGCGCCAGTTAAAGCTGGCGGAGGATAGTCGATGAAAGTTCGATACTGGTAGGAAATGGCGAATCAACCAGACCCCGAGTCATGCATGTTGCACCGCGAGGTGCAGGGTGAAGCGTTGACAGGGGAAACCGATGGGCCAGCCATTGAGCCGCGTAATCAGGAATCCGGGATGCCGATGCTGTTATCCGAAGCAGAAGGCAATACGGGGCATGGCGATATACGCCAGTCATGCTCTGATCCCGCGCGGTCGGAGACCCTGTGCACGTCGGGAAGTCCTTCGCACAGAAACTGGGAGATCTCAGCGGTGCCCGGTGCGCAAGCACCGGGCGGAGCAGGAAAGGCCAAAAGCCGTAACCCTGCTGTCCACGTCGCTGAGAAGTCGGATACGTCCGTAGTACCTGAGAAGCCATCGAACAAAGGGCCTGGCCCGGCGGAGATAGTGGAGGAAAGGGACGTAGCCAAGGGAAACACCGACATGCCCCCCGCGTCCCGGACACTGAGCCGGATCAGTTGCGCGTCGATGGGACTTGAAGGTGTACGTGAAGCCGCCCGAAGGAACAAGGGCTTGCAGTTCACGGCATTGCTGCACCACATCACCCCGCAATTATTGGCGCAGAGCTTTTATGCGCTTCGCCGCGATGCGGCGGTGGGCGTGGACGGTATGTCGTGGCGAGAATATGAGGAAGGTCTTCTCCAGCGGGTGACCGATTTGCACGGAAGGCTTCACAGTGGAGCCTATCGGGCAACGCCGTCGCGGCGGGTCTATATTCCCAAAGCCGACGGCAGGCAGCGTCCGCTGGGCATTGCCTCTCTTGAGGACAAGATCGTACAGCAGGCGGTTGTTACCGTTTTGAATGCGATCTATGAAGAAGACTTTCTAGGATTCTCGTATGGGTTTCGGCCGGGACGTAGCCAGCACGATGCGCTGGATGCGTTGACAGTCGCGCTCAAGGGCCAGAAGGTGAACTGGATATTGGATGCGGATATCACGTCGTTCTTTGATGAGATCGACCATGAATGGATGCTGATGTTTCTGGGGCACCGGATTGCAGACCGGCGGATGCTCGGACTTATCTGCAAATGGCTTCAGGCGGGTGTTATGGAGGGTGGCCGTAGGGTGGCTGCGACCAAGGGGACGCCCCAAGGCGCAGTGATATCGCCGTTACTGGCGAATATCTATCTTCACTACGTGCTGGATCTATGGGCAAGGCAGTGGCGCCAGCGGCATGCCCGTGGCGATGTGATCGTTGTGCGCTATGCGGACGACAGCGTGGTGGGTTTCAGGACGCAATGGCAGGCTCAGCAGTTTCTGGTGCAGTTGCAGGAACGCTTGGCCAGGTTCGGTTTATCCCTCAACGCCTCGAAGACACGGCTGATTGAGTTTGGTCGTTTTGCTGCGAGAAATCGTAGGAAGCGAGGTTTAGGAAAACCGGAGACGTTTGATTTCCTGGGCTTCACACACTGCTGTAGTACCAACAGAAGTGGTGGGTTTCAAATACTGCGGCTGACGGTCAAGAAGCGAATGCGTGCGACGCTGCTGGCCATTCGGGATGAGCTGAAACGCCGACGTCACGAGTCTGTTCGAGTCGTGGGTCAGTGGCTTACCCGGGTGGTCACGGGTTACTTCAATTACCACGCGGTGCCGGGAAATCTGATACGTCTTGGTGGATTTCGTCTGGCGGTTTGCCGTCTATGGCGGCAAGCCCTCAAACGTCGCAGCCAGCGTCATCGGCTTCAATGGTCACGCTACGGACGCCTTGCCGACCTCTACATACCTAGACCTAGAAATGCACATCCTTACCCTGAGGATCGCTTCGCGTCACGTACCCAAGGCAGGAGCCGTATGCGGTAGTTCCGCACGTACGGATCTGGGCGGGGGGCGGCAGGTAACTGCCGTCCCTACCGCGACCATTTGGCGCTATGTCATTGGAAGTTTTTCGATTTTAAGAAAGGGATTATCGGATGGTATCGATTCGAACAGCAGTTTTGATTCTTCAAGTAAATAACCTTTGAGTGTCGCTCTCTTCCGCGGACCTTCGATTTGGCAAGTCCAGATGTTCAAGCCATTTTCACGCTTCCTGTGGACATTCAGTTTCTCGAACTGCTTCTGCACCCAGCGCCATTCTTCAATTTTTTGATTCGCACTTTGTGAGACACCGGGAAACTCCTGGGCGTAGCGTTGGAAGAGGCCAGGTGTTACCAGAAACACCAAACCGCTCACGGTGTGCACCTTGGCCTTGCTGTCGTTGATGATCAGCTTGTGGCTTAGGATGCCTTCCTTGACCCAATTCAGGAATGCCTGGCCAGGGTTGTCCGAAGTGGGATTTGAAATTCCGAGAGCGCTTTCTGACGGTTGTTCACGAACCTCAGGTTCTGCCGAGTCGAACATATCCAGTAGCGTTCCGAGATAGTCGGCATCTTCCATCGCTATGGGATCTGGCAACAAGGAGCTTTGACGCGATCCTGTACTAACAGTCTTAGGCACTGGTGGTGATGCCGGAGCGTCAGTCGAGTGGTCATCGGCAGCCACGCTCAACGTTCCGCTGAAAGCCTCGGGGCGGTCTTCGCTTCCCCAGATCAACGCCGGCTGAAGGCGCAGAAAGGTAAAGCTCTGCTCCCAGTTTCCCTGTGTCACGAGAGCGGTCCAGATGGCTTTGCCTTCCGGGGTAGACTCGACTAACCCATGCGACTGCAGTTCATCGAACACGGCGATATTGGACGAGGGAATGCCCTCAATCGATTGCGATAGCAGGTAGGCTCGCAGCTTGTCCGTGACCGTCTTGCTGACGAGCCACAGCGCGTCCTGGGTCAGCCATGCTGCGGCACCTGGCTGGTTGAGTTTCAGCTCGTGCTGAACCAGATGACGCAGCCCGCAGATCAAGTGATGTTGCAACGAATGAATCGGCGCTTGCAGCGCCTTGCTTGGGTTGCCACCGATGTTCTGCGCGGTGGAGACCCGGTCGGCTTGAATGACCAACTCGCCCAGCACACCGGCGTGCTCGTATTGACCCGCCAGGACATACAGCAGGCTGGCCCATAGTGACGGAAATCCACTGAGCCAGTCCAAGATAGGTCGGTCGAGAATCTGGGTGTAGAGCAAGCCTGCGGCAGCGCCGTGCAGGTGATAGTCGCGACCTTTGAGGTAACGAAACCGATAGGGCTGATCGAGGGGGCCGTGCCAAGGGTGCCAAGGGCTGCCATCCTGACGTTCGACCAGCAGGTCCACGGCGATCTTGCCGATGTCATGGAGTAGGGCGCCATAGGCGATACCGGCGGACCAGGCGTCAGTCTGGGCGGCCTGGTCTTCGGGCGCGGCGCCGGAGGGAAGCAGATACGACTGACGCAGTTTCAAACTGCAGGCGACCAGTTCCAGTCCATGGTCGAGCATGCCGCCTAGATACGCATGGTGGTGCGTCTCGCTAGCCGGGAGTTGCTGGACCTGTTCGGCGTAGCGATGGATCGGATTTAAATAGAGTTGGATGAACTGCGCGTGGGAGAGGGCGGTGTACTGCCAGATGCGATCGAGCAACTGGCGGCGGTGCTCCGCTGCTAACAAGCTGTGGGCCGACTCGATCGGTAGGTAACCTTCGGCGACGCTCACGGTCGGTGGTGGAGGGGGCTTCTGCCTTTTGTGGCGAAACAGACTGAGCATCGTGACCTCCGGGAGGTGGCTGGGTCAGTGGCCTTTTAGCCTTTTCGGATAGGGCTCTTACCCTTGAGTCCCCATTCCCTTCCAACCCTTACCCGTCCTTTTGGCTCGTGTCCCTTTGTGCGGCAATCGGGATATTGATACTGCTAAACATCGTTTTGTTAAGGGGCTGGTACGAAAAAGAAAAGAGTCGGTACACTGCGGTGCATATTTTTTGGGTCTTGCCATGAACCTCACTGACGCCACGCTCGTGCTGTTGCTCGCGGCACGTATCCATGGGACCGACGAAGCCGTCAGGGATTCGGCGAAGAGCGTGGTCAAGAAGTTGCCGCGTAGTAAGCGTGATTTGATCTACAAGGTGATCGACAGCCGGAGTCCGTTCGAGCTGGTGGATTTTCTTGCGCAGAACCTGGATACGGAATGACATGCTGCGGGCGTGTGCCCATCTCTGATTCTTTGCGTCAGAGCCCCGCGGCATGGGGATTTTTCTGGGCACAGAAAAAAGGGCTCAACTCGCGTTGGGCCCTGTGAAGCGATTGCAGCGGTGAGGTAACGATTAAGCTCTATCGTTCATGCACAGCGAGTCATCCAAGACTACTTGCCCCAGTTGCTGCTCCAGGTTGAGCACATACTCAGATGCGCTTCGGGCGTGACCACTGGCGCGAAAGATCGCGCGCTTGTCAGCCTTGAGCAGGCCGAGCCAGGAGTCGATGTAGCCCTCGTGCCGCAGCTCTCCCTGTACACCGGCGTAGGCACATAAAAAAGCAGCGCCCATTTCGGCGATCAACTCCTCAAAAGCGTAGCCTGGCGAGCCGAATGGACAGGATGACGTCACGCCTTCGCGCTGCAACCGAGAGTGATGCCCGGTCCAGTGCGTCAGCTCGTGCAGTGCGGTAGCGTAGTACCCGCCTTCATCGTGAAATTGTGCTTTTGTCGGCAGTTGGATGAGATCCCTGATCGGATGGTAAAAGGCTTCGTCGGCAGGCCGATGAACGATGTGTACACCTGAACTTAACAGCAGATTTTCCGCAACGCTGTTGGCCTGGAAAGGATCGGTCGGTTCCGTTTCGAGCAGGGTTTCATTTAGCGCTTTGATCCCATCCGTTTGCTCGATGTTGAACAGAAAATGCGTCCTGAGAATGCCAAAGTGAGCGACCTTGGGCTGACCGTTTTCATCCAGTACGGGTTGGCCTGAGTCGGTCTGCTCCTCGCGCTCCATCGGCTTGTAGAGCACTGCCAGGGCGCTGTGCTCACCCTTACGAATGTGCCCACCGGCCTTTTTGGCTTGGTTGAAGGTCAGCCAACGATCTTGAGTGAACCCCTGCAACCTGGCCTCAGCCCAGAGCAACGGTAAATTGATACCCGAATAGGGACGACGCGTGATGGCGTTAATGGGGTAGGGTTGATGATGATTGACGTCAGCTGAGCCACTTGAGGACCAGGGTTTGATCCAGGGGACAACGCCTTGGTCTAACGCGGTAACGATCTTGTCAGTCACTTCTTGGTAGATATCGCGCATGGCATTTTCCTCGAGAGAAAAACGGAGGAACGCCTTGCCCGTCGGGGAGGGTTCCCCGGTTGGGTGATGGGTTGGATTGATGCAGGTCTTGCATGTCGTCCGAATGTGGAGGTGGGCGCCGCCAATTGGCTTAGCGCTGCTGTTCGCCTGCAAGCGCTATCAGCAAGGCGGCAGGCTTGCCCGGTTCTTGGAGTAGGCTGAGACTCAATTGCAGCAAAGGGTCTTGGTCTAAGTGAGCTGTTGATTGAATGTGGACTACCTCGAACAGCACATAGGGCTCGTGTGGAGAGGCCAGGTGGGCTTCGAATGCTGCGCGCAATACGTGGCTCAACCGATCGATCTGCAGCTTCTCAGCGTGATCGGAGTGCTCTAGCAGTACTGCGTGTTGCCACGCGCCAGGGGTGAACACGATGGGCAACCGAAGGGTGTTCAGTGTTTCCGGTGTCAGTGAGTCGGACATGGTATGTCTCCGTTGAAAACGCGAAGAAACTTGTCCCGTGCAGGGAAAGATTTCCCCGCAGTGGGTTAAAGAAAATCAAGAGGGTTTTCCTCACGAGCAGAGCTCGAAAGGCGCTCAGGAGAGCAGTAGGCGTTCATCACCGTAGAAACGGTCACCGTGCGAGCTACCGAACGCTAATCGCACTTGGGGAGAACCATCACCGAGGTGACATAGTCTTGAAGGTCCTGACTATCTGGGCAGGGTGCTGTCGGTAACAGCGATCCGTACCTAGTATTTAGCCGGACGATTTATATGGGTCAATCACTGTAGAGAAGCTGTTTCACGGGGCTTGTCTTCTGTCTTCCAGTGAAGATTTTTCGGCTGGGCAACTGATAAACGGTCAGGCACGGACAGTTTTCAGTAGTAGGCTGTTACTCCTGTCTCAACCATGAAAACGCTCAGAAGAGGGCGAGACCATGCCGACTCAGAACCCTGTTCAGGTTTCCTGTGCTCACCGCTGGGCGTACGCATGTGGCATGTCGGTGAAGCGTGGCTATCGTAAGTTGAAAACGTTTGAGTTCCGCGTGGCTGAGCGTGCGGTGACGGCAGGTCTGCCCGCAAGTAAACTACTTATTCGCGGGAGCTTTCTGATTGCCAAGTTGGCGCTGATCGGGGTGCTGCTCTTTGTCAGTGCTTGGCTGGTTACTTTCATTGTGATGATGCTGGCTGTCATCACTTTGCTATGGTTCAGGGCTTTTGTTGGCTCCGATCATCAAGAGGAAAATCCAGGGCCAGACTACCTAGGTGCTGATCTCTACATCGGTGACTTCGACGACAATGGGCATTATATAGGCGACAGCAAGTCACCTAATTGAGCGCTTAGCAGCACCCAATATTTGATCCGTGCCTTTGCTCGCTGAATCACTTGCGGCTTTGCTACCGTTCGCCAACATGCCTTGAATCCCGTTACCGACTGAATATCCTGCCCAGCTCATGGCCCCTAGAAACAGCATCGGCAGCACGATGAACATCGCCCCCATCACATACTCAATCACCTGTGCCGTGACGGTCCCATCCATAAAGCCGGATGTGGGCAGCGATAACAGCACTTGATTGGAAGCCGAAACTTGGTTGTACAAGGTATCGAGCAGGCTGGAGTCGACCCAGCGTGCTAACTCCCACCAGAAGCTCAGCATGTGCAGCGTGAACAGCGCGAATGTCACCGTCATGACGGTCTTCAGTTGGTAGGTACTGACCAGCAGAATCAGCGGCAAGCTGATGATGATGCCCATGATCAGAAAAGCCTGCACCATTGGCAGGGCGGCGCGTAGCGCATTCATCGCCGGGAAGTTGCTGAAGGAGCCCAGTGCCAATCCGGTATTGGTGGCCAGGTTATTGAGCCCCTGATTGATCGACCCGCCGCGAGCACTGGAGCCATAGTCCTGGTACACCTGTCCGGGCGACATGGACATCGATTGTTGGCGCGGGCTGACCAGCTCGCGCAGGGTGGCATCCTCGATCTCGTTGCTCGAGCGGCCAGTCAGCCAACCTTTCAGCTGAGTCAGTAGAGAGGGATCAACCTGCTGGATCAACCGCTCGCGCAAGCCAACCCCGCTGTCGCTCCACCACTGCTTGCAAGTGGGGTAGCCCGCGCCATTCTCCAGCCGCGGCAAGGAAACATCGCGGCTTTCGTCATACGGCCAACTGATTCGCGGTGTGCGTGAACGATCCGTGTCGTAGTAGCCGGGCGTGTCGAGAAGATAGCTTGAGCCGATCCAGGACGCGTCGTGACTTTGTGCCTTGTCCAGTTGCGGGCGATTGGTAAACAACCGAGAACGGGAATAGCCATAACAGTCGTGGGTGAAGTCGGCGACTTCCTGCAGCAGTACCTGGCTGTTGATACGCGAACTGTCGATCTCCATGCGCATCTGCCGAATATCCGGTGCGCAGGGAATGGAGGCGGTGGCTGCGGCGGTTACCCCTTTGCTCAAGGCATGCACCAGAAACCACCAGATCGGTACGTTGGCGGAGCGTTCGCCGATGGTGTTGAAGGTGGTCCCCCAGGCCGTTTCCGCCGGCTTGGCCACACTGACACCGCAGCGCTGGCTCGCCGCATCATCGAACGCCATTGAGGCGAGGCTCAACGGAAAGACCGGCGCGCAGCCGAACAAGACGACGATGTAGGCTAGCCACAACCGGTTCTCGATCCGCGGTACCGACAATAGTCCCTTGTTGCCTTCATCCGCGCCTTGCTGACGAGCCGACAACCACTCTTGCAAGATGATCGCGCCGAAGGGCGCGGCGAATAGTCCGGTATCGGACAGTACACTCCAGAGACCGTTGTTGATGATCCAGGCCAGCAGGGAGAGGTAAAACTCCAAGTAGCTGTTGGTGCTCATGAGCATGGTGGTGACCTCAGAGTCGGGTGAGTTCGACGCAGGTAAAGAGCACGAACCCTAATGTCCCGATGCGTTTCACGCGCAGTCGATCCAGTGGCCGATGTTGGTAGCGCCGAAGCAGATCCCACCAGAGCGCAAAGAGGGCGCCGTAGAGCAGGGCACGCCACCACCGCAGATAGGGCCCTACGGACTCGAATGCCTGCTGCCAGGCCTCGAAACTACCCAGCGCAGCGCGGCCGATCCATGCGACCAGTGCGGCGGTCAGGATCATCACTGCGCCAATCCCCAGACTCGAAAGCAAAGTGAATAGCCGCGAGCGTTTCATGGCTCACTTGCGCTTGGCATCGGCGTCATTGAGTCGGCCGGGCTCAGGGTCGCCTTGCTCGACGGTGCGCGATGCGTCGGCGCCGCCGGCATGCCGATCGAGCACTATGCTGGCGGTGTTGGTGGCCAGCATCTGCCGTACCTGCAACTCGGTCTGTAGCAGGCGTATTTCGCGCTCCAGGGCGTCGATATTTTTCGTCAAGGCGGTTTGGGCCGGCTCGGCTGAAGCGATGTTCGGTTCGTGGCTGCCCGCCAGCAGAGTGCGCAGTAGCAGGAGCGCCTTGTCGAGTACGCTGGACAAGGCCGTCTCACTGGCCAAGCGCCGTGCCAACAGATCCTGGTCGGGATCGTCGCGCAGGGCTTCGACCACACCTCGGGTCACCGGCAGCATCGGGCTGGAGGCTTTAGCCAGGTTGTCAGGGGTAGGCAACAGTGAGCCAGACAGCAACCCTTGCAGGGCCTTGAGGCGTTCGCTGTAGGCCTCCTGAATCAGCGGCGTCAGTCCGCTGCCAGCGGTCGCACGCAGAGTTTCGCAGGTGTCGCAGGTCGCGACCTCGCTCTCGCCCAACACCCGAACGGCCCATTCGGATTCCTCCTGGGGCGACGCCCAGGTCTGGCAAATAGCCCCGCCTAAGCAATCGCTGCTACTGATCGAGGTGCTGTCATCCACCGACCGGTTATGCAGCAGGTTATAGCCCGCACGCACCACGTCGGAGGTCACCCGAATGGGCATCTGCCCATTACCACCGGCCTTCGAACCGCCGACCCAGGACACCCCATTGTTGCCGTTATGGGCCTCGGTGTTTTTCACCGCGGCCACCGCATCACCGCCGGTTTGTTCCAGATTACCCTGCATTTCTTGGTTCTTGGCCAGAGCGCCCCAACCGGCTTGACCGACCTTGTCCGCCATCTTTTCGGCCATGGCCTGGCAGGTCAGTTTGGAGCGGTCGAAGTCGATACGCCCCTGCATCACCCCGTTGCTCAACAACTCATAGAGGCCGGGGTTGGCGCGCTGGATGATCAACGCCGGCAGCGACATCACCGCTTGGGTCGCGTTCTGCACGATGCTGCCCATGATCTGCTGGAAACCTTCGGTGACGCCGTTCAACTGGTTTTGCAGGGTATTGGTGAGGCTCATGTTTCCGCACATCATGTTCGCTCGCCAGGAGCCGCCGACACCGAGACCACTGGGTCGGTAAAGCGAACTCGGTGAGCCGGCTGCCGAGCCGCCACCGATGGTGTACATCACTCGGTCGTCGAGTACTTCGCCTTGGGTGCCCAAGCGGTAATCGCCTTCGGCGGCGTGGGCATGCGTGACCATGGCGAATAGTCCGTAGAACACCAGACTCATCGTGCCCAACCAGGGTCGCGCGCGAAGCCGGCTCATGAAGCACCGCCTTCGAAGTCGATGCTGAACAGGAAGGTCTGTCCCTCACGTTTGCAGCAGCTATAGGGACGCCACAGCGACCAGGCGTAGCCGCCATCCGCACTCTGTACAGGATTGCTGGGGAAGATGACGCACGTGGGCTGAATTTTGGGGGAGAGCAATTGCCATTTGTGGGTCGAAGCGTCGTTTTCGACGATTGGGCCAGGCGGCCAGTAGCCGTCGCGTTTGGCGGGTGTGAGTGGTAAGTACACATGCGGCTGCCAGTTGCTGGTAATCACATCACCCGCCCGTTGCGCCATGACGGCGGCCGCCTTGAAATCGTCGGGCTGCACGAGAAAGCCCTGTCGAGGATAGACATTGCCCCACATGGCTCCTGAGGCCTGGCGACCGATTTCACGGATCCCCGGCATGAGCGACTCGGGGTAAAGACTTTCTGGGATGCCATGGCGCCAGGCCAGTGAGTCCAGGGTACTCAGGTAGTAGGGCATGAACGCAGTTGCACCGCTGGCGCAAGCATAGCCGGATTGCGAAGCCAGTTGCGTTGCGGCCCAGCCACCCGGGTGGCCGATGCCATCGACATTCTTGAAGCGGGGCAGATTGTCGCGGCGGCTGTTCGGCGTGATCAGGTTGCCGCCACCTTCCGCACCACTGATGGGGGAGGATAGGGGGGCCATCTCGGTCCAGGGATTGTTGCCGGTGGTGGCGTAGCTCGACACCACCAGCTCAGGAATGAAATGACGAACCTTGGTCGAGGTTTTGACTGTGCAGCCGAAGGGTGTGCAGAGGAGCCAGAAACAAATGCCGACGACCCTGTATGCGAGGCAGTTTGGCGAAAGCACGGAGGAGGTGATGCTGGCGGTGTCCAGCGCCATGCTTGGCCCACACGCCAGCAGGATGCTCAGCGCCAAGGGCCGTAGCGTTGTGGGCGGGATTGACGAGCAGGCAACAGGCATGATCCAGGCTCTCGGTGTATGGCCTGGGCAGGTTCGGTTACGGACTGAAGACTGTCAGTGGAAATTATGAAGGCGGGTCTATCGGATTTGCGGGACGTGAGACTATTATTTGACGTGAAGGGCGCTGCGCAGGGTATCGGGTTCTACAAGTAGCTGATCTGTGGTGATTTCGAGAATATTGGCCAGCTTGCACAGGACCAACAGCGACGGATTGCCCGTGCATCGTTCGATTTGACTGACGTAGGTACGATCCACCTCGGCCATGAGCGCTAACTGCTCTTGGGTGAGGTTCTTTACGCGTCGCATCAAGCGGATGTTTTCCGCTAGCTGCACACGAAGCTGTTCGTAGTCTTGAGTCATGCGCGCAAATTGCGCCTTGAGGGACTCTCAATCCACGGGATATAGTCTACATTGGTATATCTAGGCTATTTGATGCTCATGCCTGTTATCGAGCTTTCATTTGGCTTCGTTAGGATTTTCGAGGCTGTCTCCGCGTCTAACAATAAATCAGAAATCTAGGGTGGGTATGGACGAAAACTACATTTCAATTCCTGCGGCGGATGGTTGCCCAAGTCTTCTGACACCTTGGAGCAACGAGTTTGCCTCGATGATCGAACGTGGCGTGCAATGTGCTCAGGCTTGGCTTGATACGCCCGGCGAGATTCCCCTGTGGTGGGAGCTGGCGCAAACCCGCAAGACCTTTCCTGTCGGTGACTTCCAGGATGCCTTCGAAGCCGGATTCTTGTTGAGGATTCAGCAGCGGCTCCGGGGCGTACCGCAATAACCGGTCACTCGCTTTAGAGCGAGAGGCCTGAATAGATTCCCCTATGCGGGTTCTATTCCTCGCGCTCTATCGATCCGTTCAGCTACCCGATACGCCGCTTCCAGCTCTGAGCAGCCGTTCTCCTGCATCAGTGTCCAGCGCTCGGCTTTTTCCTCGGGCTCCGTCATGGCCAGGGCGAGATAAAGACTTGGCGGCACGGCCCGAAACAGCGTTTCGAGCTTCTTCGATAGCACGACCCCCTCAGTGTATTTTCCCGGCTCCTTACTGGCGGAGAGCAGCAAGGCTTTCTGTGCCGGCGTGAGTTTCTTGAACCGTGCGATCTCTTCGATTTCCGCGGGCGGCATGTTCAAACAAATCCACCATTCGATCATGTTGAGCATGGTCTGCGCAGCAGTGGGAAAGTCGGCAAGGTTCTGTGTGGCGAGCCAGAACCAAGCGCCGAGCTTGCGCCACATCTTCGTCCCCTTGACCACGAATGGCGCCAGCAGCGGGTTTTTGGTGATGATATGGCCCTCGTCGGTGACCATGATGATCGGCCGCCCCAAATACTGGTCGCGTTCGGCGAGGTTGTTCACGGTGTTCATCAGGCTGATGTAGCTGATGGACATCTGCGCCTCGTAGCCTTCGCGAGCGTAAGTGGCCAAGTCGACAATGGTCACATCGCTCTCGGGCCAAGACGTGCCCTCGCGATCGAACAACTCACCCTCGAAACCCTGGCAAAACAGGTCGATGGACTCGCCCATTTCCTGGGCACGCTCGCGACGTTTCTCCGGCAAGTGTGTGTCAGCGGCGACGCGTAACAAAGCGTCGCGCACGTCGCGGGTCAGTACCTGGCGACCCGCCGCGACACAGGTCTGCGCCGCATCCAGGATGCACTCGCGAATCAAGCTGCGATCGGCTCGACTCAGGCGGGCTTCTTCCTTGGCTTCGCCGCCAGTGATCATCAGGCGGGCAGTGATTTCCAACTCGCCGAGAACATCGCGCTGGTCCTCGCGACTGGCTGCCGGCTCATCGTCCAGCTCATCGATCGACAGACTCGCCACCTGATCCGGTTGCTCGACCAGGCGCCAGGCATCGGCGAACGGGGCGAGACTGACCGCGGCACCAGGTTTCAATTGGACCTTGTTGACCGACAGACCCTGTGTCGCGAAGTAGTCTCCCTGCAAGCCGAATGAGTTGCCGGCCTCGACGATAAACAGGCGAGGGCGGTACACGGCCATAACCTGCATCAGTAGGGTGACCAGGGTCGCCGACTTGCCGGCACCGGTGGGGCCGAACAACAGCAGATGACCATTCATGGCACGGTCCAAGCGTGATAACGGATCAAAACTCAACGGCGAGCCACCACGATTGAACAGGGTGATGCCCGGGTGGCCGGTGCCGGTGCTGCGGCCCCACACCGGAACCAGATTCGCCAGGTGCTGGGCAAACATCAGGCGGGTGTACCAGTTGCGCGTGTCGCGGGCCGGGTTGTAAGCCATCGGTAACCAACGCAGGTAACTGTTGCAGGCGGCGACTTCATCGCCTTCGTGTACCGGTTGTAGGCCCGCACCCAGTAGTGCGTTAGCCAGGTTGACCGACCGCTGGTGCAATTGCTGTTCATCATGACCGCGCAGGTAGAACGCCAGGGTGCCGCGGTACAGCTTGTGCTGGCGACCGATGATTGCACGAGCCTCTTCAACATCTTGGCGGGTCTGGGTCGAGGCCAGATTTTCACCGATGGATTTGCGCGCCAGTCGGTTCAATTGATC
This sequence comes from Pseudomonas sp. TH39(2020), assembly GCF_016650715.1. NCBI lineage: Bacteria > Pseudomonadati > Pseudomonadota > Gammaproteobacteria > Pseudomonadales > Pseudomonadaceae > Pseudomonas > Pseudomonas sp. TH39(2020). Next base: position 372,890 of record NZ_JAEKFF010000002.1, read on the forward strand.
CTCAAGTACATCCTGCGGTTTGACCACCAAGGTTAGACTCATGACTGTACCTTCGGGTAACTGGTCGAACAGGGCATTCACCGCATCGCCCTTGCGGGTTTCTCCGGTGAGTTGACCAATCAAGGGCGCCCGGCGCAGCTTATCCACTACCATGACCCGGTGGGGCTGATCGTCAAAGAACCAGAGTCCGTGCTGCACATCCGAACGCGGTTCGTTGAAGAACAGTCGCTCGGCAAAGTCGTGATCGAAGGGCAGTTCCAGCGACTCACCGTCGCCCGACTCCGGATAGGCCACGCGGCGGTAGAACTCCTCGGGCGCTTCATCGGTGAGCCTGGGTGCCGGATTGAACCAGGGCACTAACCAGGCATACAGACCTCGGCCATCGACTCGGGTCGATTGCACCCCGCAGGCTTGCAGCGAGGCACCGATTCGTTCGCAAGCCTGATGTAGGGATTGCACCGGGGTGAGTCCTGTCGCCTCAGCGTCAGACTCAAGCCAGCGATAGACCACCAGGCGCACGCGGCGGTTATTGCCACGCCAAGGCAGGCGTGTCACCACTTTATCCTCAAACAGACCCCCAGGCTTGGCGATGGCCTTCAAATGATGGCGGCTGAGCTCCAAATATGCCTCGGTGAAGACCGTACCTCGTGCTCTATCTTGGATATAGTCGGTGAGCCGGATCAGGTAGGGGGTGAAGTCGTTGTCGTCCTGGCAGAAAAACTGCGCCACCCAAGGCGCTTGATCCAGCTCGTCAAAGCTATCCTGCAGGGTATCCTCGAGGGCATCGCGGGCGGCCATCAGCCAATCGGGTTCGCGCCCTTCGGTGCCGATGGGCAATAACTCGAACACCGCGCCCACCGAGCGATTGTCCTCCAGTAGAAAACACTGCTCGGAGTCGAGGTATTCGACCCACGGCAGGTGATCGGTGAAGCTGGGGTTGTGCGCGTACAGTGCAGCTTCATCAGCCAAGGTCGCGCGAGGGCGAAATGGATTGCGCCAGGCTTTCCACGCAGGAGTGCGGTTGCCCGAATTGCCAGTACGCACTACAAGTCTTCCTGACGTTCACCCGGCAACGCGTACTGCACACGTTGGTAAAACGGAAAGACGCTCGAGTAACCCGGGACTGGTGCCTGCTCGGCACCACTCAAATGCGGATACACGTACAGCACTAAGTCGGGATTGGGCAAGCGAGGGAACAGGTTGCGGATCTCGTTCGCTGCTGTGCGAGTGTACGGTTCCTGGAGAGCAACGGAGAAATCTGCTTGAGCCAAAGGGCGGCGTAACTGCTGCCGAGCATCCAGCAGTTGCTGCTGAGTGCCTTGCGAACCGGCGCCGTTCCAGATGTCCAACATGGTTTGCTCGCCATGGGGCAGAAGCGTCTCCTTGTCGGTGGAACACCCCGCCAGGACCCAGCAGAGCAAGCTAATCCAGGTCAGGCAGAGAGGCATGGTCTTTTTCATGGCGAACGCTCCGGCCCTTGGGCTCGTAGTCGATGGTGATCTCATGGTCGAGGTGCAGGGCGACTTGTGCTGCCGGTGGCACGTACACGGCAGCAAAGGCTTCGCCATACAGTTTGTTGACCCACTCGCGGATGTCGCTGACCCCTCCACTGAGAATTGAATTCAGTGCGCTATTGCCACTGCTGCTGGTGACCCCGAGCGTACGGCCACCCGAACTGATCACGCTGCTGTTGTTCCGCTCATCCCCGAGTAAGGCAGCGACACCGGCCCCGGCCGCGGTGATCAGGCTCTGGCTGCCGAGGTACTGCTGGGCGTTCGAGCGCCGCTCGCCTGCAATGCAAGGAACGCCATACGGATCGGACAGGTAACCGAGTCCACCGCGGATCTTGTCGGTGTTCGAACTCTGGGTGGTGGAGGCATTGCGGCTGGCTACCGCCTTCGGCTGAGGCACCGTACGGATGGTGCCATCGGTAAACACAAAGGTGATTGACTCGACTTGCCCGCGCACGCAGGACAGGGTCCAGTCACCGGACGCCGTGCCGCTCATTACGGCACCTGCGACGTCCGGCAGGTCGATGCCGTTGGCGGTCAGGTTCTCTGGGCCGACCAGTATCTTGAAGGGATAGGGATCATTCACTGTGCCGTCCACCGGGACGCGGCCGATCAGCGCGGTCATGGCGACTGAGCCCATCAATGTCGCGTTTTCGGGGATGGTGTAGACCGGCTTCGCCCCTTCGGTTCGGTCAACGGCTCGCGTCAGGTCACGCTCACCCTTGGTGACTATACGTAGCTGTTTCTGGCTGCGATCAACAGGATTGTCTTTCAAGCCTTCTAGTGAGTTGAAGGCGGTAGACAGACTCAGTGCGGGGGAGGAGGTCTTGGTTTTGCCTCGGGTGTCGGTGCCCGAAGCATCCGAGGGTTCAATCCACTGCAGCGCATCATTGGCAGGATGCTGTCCGTCAAACTGAGCACCGTCGCCAGGCTCGAGCCCCAATCCGATTGGCATATCCTTGCCTTTGCCGGTCAGCCCCGACAACTGATCCTGCAATTGCGTCAGCAGACCGCGAGCCTGACGACTGTCTTGTTCCGCTTTGAGTCGGGCCTCGTTGGCTTGTCGACGGCCTTCGTCGACCTGCTGGGTCACGCTGCCAAGCGCCGTCTGGATACGCGAATCGACACTGTTCTCCCGTTCGCGCAGGCGGTTGTTTTCCGTCTGCAGCGAATCGTTGTGTTTCTTCAACCCGAGCATGTCACTGCGCATGGCTTTCACCTGGCCGACCAAGGTGGCGACCGTGTCGCGTGGGGTATCGCCAGCAATGCCGAGCGACTTGGCTTGCTCGGCGGATAACTGAATATTTCCCTGATCAACTGGGTTCTCTGGAGAGGGCGTGCTGCCACCCGCGATCCAGCTTTTTAGGATGATCAACATCACGGCCAGCAGCGCAGCCGGTACCAGCCATTTGAGCAAGGCGTTAGCTTTCATCGTCCGCACCTCGATCAACGGGTGGGAGCAGCACGACGTGCTCGAGGCCGGCACCGCGGGTGACGAGGTAGGCAATCGTGGTGTCTTCAGCGGTGCCGACAGGCCCGAGGAAAGCATGTTGGAAGGCCACAGAGAACAGCTTGGCCTGAAGCCGACGCGGATCGAGTTGTACCGTTTCTGAACCACGATTGCGCAACTTCACCGCCGTCACCCAGTAATCACCGAGTCGCCAGGCAGCGATGGGTGTGCTGGACACGTTTTCGGTCGGTAGCAGGGTTGGCTGTTCGGTGCGTAGCTTTAGCGGTACGCGGCGTACACCGGGCAGGGATTCTACGGTGCGCAGCGGCGCGTACAGGCTTTGCGCGGCGTAGCGCGTCAACGCCACCGGGATCGGTGTACGTTCTGGGACAGGGACGCTGCTGGATTCAGCCTCGGTAGCTTGCACCTGAGCATTCTTAAGAATACGCACGGGCTCCAGCGGTTGATCGCCGGGAGTGGCCGCGATATCCAACAGGATGATCTCTCCCGTCGCGACCGATTGCAGTTGCAGGCGGGTCGGTGCAATGGCTTCCGACGCGCGCAGGTACAGTGTGCCGCCGGTTGATTGCACGCGCAGCTTGCCCGTCAGGGTTGAGGGCACGCCGACGCGAACAGCCTCATCGACAAAAACCACCCGCTCCTGATTGATCACCAGTGGGACCGCGAGGGGAAGGCGCTCCCAGCGCATCAGTTCGACGGCTTGTGCTGCTCCCCATAGCATCAGTACGACGGTGAGTCCAAGGGTAGAAATCCGCTTCATGGCTCACCTCCAGGCAGGGAGATTTTTTGCGGTGTGCCCTGATAACAATCCAGTGCCAGCCCCCACTTATTTCGCTCGGGATCCAGGTCAAAACGCACCACGCGTAATGGATACCGCACCACCACCCGTTTCACCGGTTCGGCGGCGTAATACTCATCGGCGTTGAGGTCGAGCTTGACCAGCCAGGTGTCGCGATCGAGTTGCTTGACCCTGAGTTCCGGATCCTCGCTGTAACCTCGACCCAGAATTTCGTAGACGCCGCGCACCCGCTGGCGCAGTTCGCTGGCGGCCTTGCGGTACTCATAGTCACCGTCGAGGAAGGCCTTGCAGGCGGGGGTCAGGTAGGACTGCAAGCCATAGATGGCGCGGCGATAATCCTGTTCGCCATCCGAGGGCCAGCGGTTGAGCTGGCCAAAGATGTACAGGGCAAAGGCGTAGACATTTTCTGGGGGGACATCCCACCACTTGCGAGTGCTGCCCGAGCGCAGATCCGGGGGGACATGCACGGTCAGATCGGTCGGCGCCGAGCGCCAGCCATACCAGAGTCCAGCACAGACCAGGGCCAGGATTATTACGGCCAGACGCAGGCTGAAGATATGAGCCTGTTGGGCATCCACTTTGTTCCGAAAATGACTCATGGTTGCCACCGGGACAGGGCAGGACGCAGTCGACGCGAACGGCGAACCGTCCATGCGCCGGAGTGGAGAATCAAACTTCCGCGACCCAGGCGCCAACGGCTGGCCAGTACCCATTCGAGCTTGCGGTACAACCAGGTCTCGGGGCGAGCCCGTTTGGCCCGACGCAGTAGCGTGCCACCGGCAAATAGCACCACCGTCATGCCTGCGATCATGCCGGTCGGCGCCACGGCAATGGAGGCGGTGGCGATCGCCAGAGGAACACCCAGCACCAGGCCGACGAGTGCGCCGACGCCGAGCGCCACCCACATCTCATCATTGGTTAAACCGCGCAATACGGCAGGATCACGGTTGAGCCGCTCCGGTAGAAAAACCAAGGTGCCGTCGGCAAGGCGTTCGATAGTGTCGTTCATGCCGACCTCACAGAATTGCGGCAGCCTTGGTCAGGAACCAGATGATGATCACCACCAGCAGGGCGCCGATGCCAACCACCGCGCCGAGGTCTTTCCAGGTCTTGCGCTGGTTCTGCACGTCGGCATAGACGGTCAGGGAATGCCAGGCCACACCCAAGAAAGCGAGCAGGGCGATCAGCAGGCCGAGGAGGATGCCGCCGTCGTAGGCGTAGTTTTTGATCGTTTCGATCAACCCGGAACCTTCACCGCGTGAAGGAGCCTCCATGGTGGGAAGTTCGGCAAAAGCCAGACTTGGACCGAGTACCAACAGCAGACCGATCAAGCGCTGGCTCGCACGATCACGCAGGTTGTTTTTTAGGGGAGCAAGGCACTTGAACATGACGGTGATCTCCAGTGTTAGGACAGAGTGAAAAACATCAAAATCAGCAGGGTAAGAAGTACGCGCGCGGCACTGCCACCGAAGGCGCCGAAACGCACACTACCGTTCGCCCAACCCCGGTAAGCCGTCCACATCACCCAGGCACACCAAAGCAACGCTAGGACGAGAACCAGGGACAGCCACAGCGTCGAACTGCTCTGTGCCGAGAAGCCGGAGGCGTTTTGGAACGCTGAGGTCTGAGCGTCAGTCATGCTCATGGCAACGGCTCCGCTGGCGGTGTGTCGAGACGGTAATCACCGACCAGTTCAGCGGGATCGCGGGGTTGAGCGCGGGAAGGGGAAAGGTAGCTATGCACACCGTGACGGATGCGTTGGATGTCCTGAGTCAGGCGGGGATAGTCGAAGCGATAGCGCTCGACTGATTCAGATGTGCTGGCTGTATCAGTTCGTGTTGCAAGGCGTTCGATAGCGTCGAGTTGCTGTAGAACCAGACTAAGCTGACTCTGTTCATGAGCAGATGCGGCATAGCTACCGCCATGGACAAGTACCAGCGAGAGTAGTGACAGGTAGCGAAAAGCAGTAGTTGGCATGATGCTGGCCCATATGGAACTGAGGACAGAATCAAATTAGAGGCCAAATTATTCAGTAAGAAACCTGAGGTTCGATGAATCGCTTTTTTCGGAGAAGTACTGGCACTGTTACTTACAGCTATGTGGCTTTCGAGCTTTCATGGAAAGAGGTTGAGCTCTAGGGGTAATCGAAAAAAATTAATTAATATATTTATAAATCTTTTCATTCCCATATTATACGAAAAATGTATCATTTATTGTATTTGAAATTAACTTTTTGGGCGTGCTTGATCTTATATGCCCCTGCTGTTTTCGACGAATTGTAGATGAAGCCTGGCCTGGTTTTTAACCATCGAAGGGCTAGTGCGAAATCGCCTTTATAGCGCGTTGCCTGTGCGGTTGGCTTAGCGAAAATAATCGATTGACTGGAGTGTTGTCTGCTTTCAATCGCGGTTGTGTTCATCCCACCTGCTACTCGATTCTCCTTGCGGTAAAACTCTGCAGTGTAGCCTCACTCTCCCTGCCGTCTGCCTCCCTTACATAGGACAGTCCAACGGTGAAGGCGCCGGCTTCTGGTTGACGGGCAAGATCATCGAAACCCTCGAATAGGTGCTGTCGCTCGAAGATTGCCTGCGCACCAAACAGGCCCTCGGATCGGTTGGCAAGATAGTCCTTAGTGCTAAGGTTCTCGCCGGGAGCCATAGTTGCTCGGACTTTAAAGTCAGGGTTGTGTTGAGCGCACTGACCGGTATCAGCAAGCACCTCATTCTTGGAGTTTAGTTGCGGGCATCGGTCGGCAACTACGCGCACAATCTGGCGCCCATAGAAGTCGGTTGCGATTTGGTCGACTGAGAAGCATGTTTGCGGTGGTTTGGGGGCAGGATGGATATAAGGTGCTTGGCAAAGAGTGGTGATCGGGCCACGATAGGTTTTGTCCTCGAATTTGACGATTAGTCTTGTTGCGAAAGCCAACATCATGGAATGGTCGAGCATGTGTAGTTCTATCTCCTCTGTATACTTCGCCGGCAGGCCAGTTTCGAGGACATCAATAGTCTTTTTAACGATCCACAAGCGGTCTGCTTGTGGGTCTTCTCGCAAGTGCGCTACGGTCTGGCCATTCGGCGTGAGGTATAGCATCGCTCCTCCGCATTTTGTTGCTACCTCAAACGTACAGAGTACGCGACCGGAGTTGATTCGCCCGATTGCCTTGATGCGAGCTGTCAGGCCTTCGACTGTAAGCATTCCACCGATGAAATGATTGAGGTCGGCTTGAGTGAGTTTGGAATTAATTTCCGTCGACCAGTCTCCATCGAGTGTGAGAAACGCGGGACCAATCTCAACATCGGCTTCAAATACGGTCTTCCTAGGGTGCTGCATTAGAAGTGCTATTTTGCCGCCGTACGCGGCTAGCGGATCGGCTTCCCATGCAATCTTCTGGTCTAACTCGATGGCGACGTTCCCGTACCCCTCGATGCTGAGATTTCCGTTGCACTTGGCACTCCCGATTGGTATGCAAATACCTTCATAGTCGATGCGTGGTTGGATTCTGGGTGAGGGTTCCAAACGCATCTTGCGGTCCCAGCTGTCGCCGGCAGCGAGCGCCAGACCGATGTCGCTGTCGAAATAGGGAACCTCAAACTTTAAATTGCGATGCTGAACTAAGGCAAGGCCGCGAAAGCTCAGTTCCACACGATTGGAACCAGTGGTGAATTCGCCAGGATCTTTGAAGGTTTCGCCGGTTAGTGCGCTATCGTCCCCGACCGGCCGGGTGAAGATGAGCTCGGTCATCGGCAGCTCCGTCTCGAGTTCCCACGAGGTCGAACAATAGATGCGCTGCCGAGGGGCAGGCCCGGCGTTCAACGGTGTCTGGCCGATATCGATCCAATTGGACAGCTTCATCTGAGACAATGGTACTTTATGTGCCCGGCAGACCACAGGCGATAGCTGAGGCGCATGCCGCGCCCAAGCGAAGGCGGGGATGCTTGGCCACCGCTTCTCGGTGCCCAGGCTCGTCTTGAGCACGGCGACGACTCGGTAAGCGTAAACCTGGTCGTTTGCTACGGACAGCATCTTGTCCAACCGAATTTGGTCGACGATCGGATTGGCCGGATGCTCGCCATCAATGAAGCCCCAGCCCATCAGGGTGGCCGATTCCCATCTTAAAGCGCTGGCCAGTTGGACTGTATCAATGGCCGTGGTTGGTAGAGGGGCGCCAGTTTCGAGCGCGTTCCATACTTGTCTCCCTGCGATCTGCACCTCGGCCCAGCCGGAGGCCGTTAGGTCGACATAGGGAGTCCCGCTCTGGGTCGCAATTCGTTCGGAGATTTCGTCCAAGTTCGTATTGATCCAACGTTCGGCATCAACCCACGCAATTGGCTCGAACATGAACTCGAGGCCGTCGCCAGCTCCTGCGCCCAAAAAGAGGCCCATGACTTTTTGCACCTGGCATGGTCCAGAAAACGCAACGACCTTGATATCGGCCAGCTCGAAATAGAATTTGTCGCCGCCGGTAACCTCACCGGAAACCTTGCTCGCCCCACTGGTCGTGATGAGCGTTACGGTGATGTTCCGATGGTTCGCCGGCATCTCAAAATAGACCGCGTCGACACCGCGGCACGGATCACCTTCGACGGAGAACAGAAAATCATTACCGTTCTCCTGGCCTAATGGCTGCCAGAGTTCCCTTGGCGTAGGCGTGCGTGGTAGATGGCCGGCGCTGGGGCTCGGCAGCCAAAGTGAATTTTGGTCAAATGGACGACTTCGCTGTACTTCATAGACCAAGGGCTTACCTGGACGCTGCATAGCTTCGAACTCGAGAAATGGGCAATTCCAACGGAGTCGAATTCCTTGCGGAGGCGGCGTGCCTATCTTGTTGTCGCCGATATTGGTGCTATCGATCCAGCCGGAAGCGCGTAAGCGGAATTTCGGCGGGCAAACCTGGACTGGTGGCTCATCGCATAGCATGGAAAAGTTCATGTCGAGCTCCTCGGTCTACCAGGCATCGCCAAAGGGTTGAACGAATGTCATGCGGATTTCTTCAACCTTCCGCCCAATGTCGCCTACGACCGTGAGGCGCGGCAGCCCATCGAACTGCAGTCTGAAACGCAGCCGCATCGCGATATTCGTGCGGGGGAGTCTGACGGGAACCCCTTCCACGATCGCGAGGATGAGGCAGGAGCAGCCATCTGGTGAAGGGATCAGCTGCGTCTCAAGCCGCTCGCCGTTAGCGTCAAAAGTTCCGACGACCAGGGTGATATTCACCCTCCGCCAATCGCAGGGTTCTGACGTCCTAACTAGCAGACCTAAAGGCGCTTTGGCAGAGTCAAAGACAACGCAGAGATCCGGGTCTTCGGGGCGAAACATTGGTCCTTCATCAACGGGTGAAGGATCGGCGTTAAAGATGCCGCACCAGTCGAGTATGCGCAGGAAGCATAGGCCTGCTTGCGGGTCCTGAAGATTTCCGAAGGCTTTGAGGAAAGGCGGTAGCGCCGATCCCCGTTTGAGTTTCGAATCGGGCACGATATCGAAATCGAAGGCACCAGGGAGTGGCGGAGGTACATTACGGGGTACTGTACGGCTACCGAATGGCCCAAACGCTCGGTTCAAACCATCGAAGCTCGGCGTTAAGTGATCGACAGGACTTGTATGGCGTGAGACGCGATAGAGCCAATCGTCAATAATCTTAAGGTCAGTACCGTCGCCTAGCAGGCTCCGGAATATTAAGAGGCGGTGTGTACCAACGTCTGGTGGCACTTTGAAAACAAGCTCCTCCTCTATTGGCACCGGAAGTCCAGTCGCCACTTTCCAATCTTGGCTGGCCTTACCGCCGACGGCGGTCCCTTCTTCGCAGAGGGTTATTGCAACGCGCTCTGGCGTGGCGCCTTCCTTGGTAGCGATCCAGAGATTTTGATAAATCTGTGAGAGATAGCCGACGCGAGCACGGATCAGTCCGTGATGGCCTTGGTAATGACCGAAGCCGTTTCCCCGCGGATTAGGATTCCAGCCCCTCACATCTAGGCCAAAAAGACGCTCATCCCCCAATGTGGAATAACGCATGTAGGGGCGTGTTGGCGGCGGCACTATTTCGAACGGCTGGACGATTTCCCAGGTTGGTTCTTTTTGGGCTGGATTACCACGATAATGTGCGCGGCTGACACCTTTGATCGTCAGTTGGTAGAAACCCTGTTGCAGGACCGTCAAATCAGGTACAGGATTTAGGATTTCGACGGTTTGGCTGTACCCGATAGCCACAAGCTGTATTGCTTGCTCGGCGTTGAGGGTGAGCTTGGATCTGATTTCCACGGATGATCGTGTAATTGGGATGGACCATTCGGCGCGGTCCCTACCGATCCGGCGAATGCGATGTGGTTGACCTGCGGCCCCACCTTTGATCCCAATCTGCGGGTGGGTATCGAACGAGCCAAGGATGCGTAACTCGCATGCACTTGTCGCGATCAACTGGATTCCGCTGGCGAGCTTTTTGGAGAAGCCGATTTCCATTCCGCGACTAACGAGGGCGCGGTCGTAACTGTCAGACCAAGGTACTGGGATCAGGCGGAATGCTAGGCGAGATTCGATGTCGACCTCCTCGAATGTAGCCACAGCATTTCCGCCTCCGTTTTGCACATCGAAAAATTGACTTGGGCCAGCGCCAAAGGTCTGAAATCTGGGGCGGTCGATGGGTTCGATAGTAGATGGTTGCGCATAGTCGAACCGGTTGAGCCACCCAAGCGGATCGGTGCATGGTATGGCAAGTCGGTTGGTCGTCTCGCATCGATCCCCGTTCGCACTGAGGAGCCAACTCGCGCGGACATTGTCGATAGACTTGTATGTTCCGCTACTGGGATCGAGCTTTTCGATCTTGACTTCACTAAAATCGTGCTGGACTTTCACGTTTGCTTCGTCATGGACCCCACTGCTCGGATTGACGATGATGCCACTCTGTCCTGCTTGCCTTTGGAAATCCACCGAGATGATCACGTCAGGCCAAAGCTTGGTGTCATTGGCCGTCAGCGTGCCCATGTTGCCGCTCGGGCCATGGAACCAGGAAAGTGGATCACTCGGGCCAAACTTTAGCGGAGCTAGCGGTGTCGCTGGCCGTCGGTCATCCAAGGCGAAAATCTCTGCGTTAAAGTGCAGGTCGTCTAGCGGCCAGCACAAGTCAAGCGTGAACACGACGTCAAGAGTGAAGATTTTTGGTTCTGCAATCTGGAAGTCGGTGACAAGGCCGACCCCGAGGCCTATCCGTTCGCCAAAGACCTCTATCCAGGCCGACCCCGAGATTCCGAGATGCCCACCAAATCCCAGCGGGTTCAACCCCACTTCGGCTGCCATGTCGATCGCTAGGCTGAAACCGCCGCCAAAGCCGCAAATGCTGCCCTGACCCAGTACCTGGCATGCTCCTCTTGCAGCAGCGGTGGGAATTAATGGAACGACGCGTACTCCGCCGATTAAATGGAGGAAGCGGTTGAAGATGACGAGGTGACAACCATTCATTTGATAGCCGCCAAGTGCGGCATAGGTGTGCATCGGGTTATTCAGCGCGGCGCTCAGTTCTACGCTCGTCACGGCCCTAACCTCGTCGGGGATGATGACAAAGCTGCTGGTCACTCGACCGAATATCGATTTTGAGCGAAGGTCAATTGCTCCAACTATTTCCCCTGCGTCGAACAAGTCAAAGATGCGCAGTCCCCCCTTGAATACGATGGTGGGGCCGAAGCTCAGGTAGGCAATACCCGCCTGCTCGGCCTTGAAAACGCTGCCACATGTGGCCAAGTCAACCAACGTCACAGAGACCCCGAACATGCGTAGGTCCTCGGGAACGGCAATCCAAGTCTCAAGGCTTTTACCGGCGGCGGCCCACATCGCATATTCATCTGCTTCTGCTTGCATCATCCGCTGCATGACGGTCTCGGGTGTTCCTCCGAGGAGTAGGGGGGCGAAGCGCTCGCCGTACAGCAACCCTATGCCCTTGAGGGCGATTCCGGTCGGCCCCAACGGAATTGCAAACGGCGACTCGCACATGACATCGATCAATAGGCCGCCTTTCTCGCTTGACCCAAGGATTCCGAATAGGTAGAAAAACGGTTCCCTCCAAAGGACGGCGACCAATACTTGTTTCGATTTAGTCTTTGGATTGTCATCCTGCGCGTAGCCGATCCCCAATTCATAGCGATCACGCTTGATGTCGATCTCGACAGCAAAACTTGTGATTCCCTTGATAACCACGATTGGCAGGTTGTCGTCGGTTAGGTTAATCGACGGGGTGATGCAGATCTCCGCTCGAAGTAGCGCCAACTTGAGCTGCGGAAGCTTCTTTGGGCTATGGTCGGCATAACGAAGGAGTAGCGTTACCGTTGGCGCAACCGGATTGGGATCGGTTCGCGTGACCGTAAATACCAAAAAAACGTCACCGGCCACGGCTTTTTGAAGCTGGGTGGTCCACTTAGTCTGACAATCTGCGGCGAGACCGCGAGTGAAATCGCTCACTTCCTTAGCGAGGAGTTCCAAGAAGGAATCAGAAATTATCGTCACTAGATCCTGGGGGATCTTCGGTAGATCTATCAAGGCCGTAATCTCCTAGAATGTCGACAATCTGCTCCAATCTGGTAATAGGCACGGCCCCAGACTCAATACACTTACTCAGCAAGAATGGTAGAAGTTTGGAGGGCTGTCCAAGCCCCAAAGATGACGTCCAGACGAAGTGAATGTCTTTCTAAGACATTCATACGACCTTGTCGAAGAGATTGCCGATTTCGTTCCCTCGGTAGGTGTTTGTATAACGCTTAGATGTATTTTTTGAACGTCGTCGCGGTGATAGCTGTCGTTACTCCGAGCAATACCGCGCAAGGCAAAAGAATAGCTATAGGATTGAGTGAAAAGGGCAGGGACAGGTAAATGACCCAGGGCACGATCAGCAGTGGAATCACTGCTCGTTTAGCGCGGTGATAGACAAAACTGCTTTCTCGCCCCGCGCCAAATTTGCGCAGGTCGCGGCGCATCAAGCCATCGACAAAACCGGTGAGCGCGGCCAGCAGAAACAAGGGTGTCGCCAGGACCAGAATGCTCAGGCGCACCACGAAGGTGAAGGTGACATACACCGCCGCCAGTACAAAGTCCTCGATACTCACGTAGAACTGGTTGATCCAGCTCCAGAAACCGTTGCCCTGACTCGCCACTCGCGCCTGTTGGGCAAAATCCGCAAAACCGGTCTTGACCACCAGCCAATGATTGAGGAACTCCAGCCACTGGCCAATCGTTTGTCCGGGCTGTTGGAGGATGAGTGAAGATTTGAAGTGCTCACTCAGCCAGACCAATTCGCTGCTCAGCATGGCCTGACTATGCCGCCAGCCCTGATCACCCCAGAACAGCAGCAGGCCAGCAAACTCAATCAGAATCGAGAGCAGCAACGAGGCGATTAGCAAACCGATGATGCGCAGTACCAGACTGATCGCCGAGATGATCAGTCCTGGGCGCTGGATGGGTTGTGGCGGCGTGTTCTGGGCGGAAGTCGCCATAGTTCACTCCATTGCGCGCTATAGAGTTGATGTGGGCACGACGCCTTCTGGATCGTTTTTTACTGAATCGAAACCTGTGGCGGGGCGGGCTACCCCACCTGATCCAGATCGAAGTTTGTTGTTGGGCCACCACCACTGGCGCTCCACCATTGCCCCGCCTGCGCGTTGTAGGTGGCCCGCATTCGCTGGGTGAGCTCCTGCAGGTCCTTGGGCATGGCATCGTCGTTGGAGGGTTTAGGTAAAGGCATGCGGACTTTCCAGAGCTGCCCACCGGCCTGGAAGGAGAACATTTGCCCCTTGGGCAAACTGACGATGTGAGCAGGCTCGATCAGCGGCACACTGGTGCTGCTGACACGGTCCTGTGAGGACGAGGTGAAGTCGGTGTTGGCCTCAGGATCGGAGGTGTCGGTGGCGCCTGACACCAGGGTTTTGGTCAGCACATTGACCTTGGGCAACTGATGGGTGAGCAGTTCAGCGGTGGCGGTTTCGCGCACGCGGAGCATCTGCAGGGTGTTGAAATTGCCGATCACCTGGCCGGCCTTGGCGCGGTTACCGATTCGCGCTTCGATATCGCTGAGGGTTTGGGTGTAGGCGGTTACCTGGATACCGGCGCCGCCACCCTTATTGATCAGTGGGATGAATTCATCGCCCATCAACTCGTTGAACTCATCAGCGTGCAGGTTAATCGGCAGCTTGTCACCGCTGCTGCCCGATGGGGGGAGGCCATGGTCAATGCCATGTTTGTAGATGTGCCCCGCGACCGAGACCAAGTCGGCGAACATGGAGTTGCCCACGGCGGCGGCCACCTCGGCGTCGGTCAGTGCATCCAGGCCGACGTAGACGATGCCGCGTTTTCGGATGATCTGCATCCAGTCGAAGATTGGCCGCGGGTCATCTAAATCGGTGTAGTTGGGGGCCAGTAACTGGGCGGTCTTGCCGGTGGTGAGTTTCTCCAGCAGCGGCAGCAGCGAGGCAACGATTTTGTCGAAGTAAGTACGGTCATATCGTACCGCCGAACGCAGCCCGTCCATTACCGGGTCAAATACCCGCTTCACCGCCAGGTACTGCTCGATGGCCACCACACGCTTTTCGCGCCCGATCATATGCCGGGGAATGTTTTTCTCGGTGAGCTTGCCTTCAAGCTGAACGATCACCTCCCACGCCTTCGGGTCGGTCTTGGCGAAAAACTGCTGGGCGTACTCGATGAACAGTGCGTCGATGTTGACCACATGCCGTTGGATCTGCAGGTAGTCCGGACGCCGGCCTAACTCGATCAGGGCACGGGCGATGATGTTGACGAAACGCCAGGCAAACTCGCGAAAGGCCGCGGAGTTACCTTCGCCGCTGAGCTGCCCGGCGATGCGTGACGCCACTTCCGAGATACGCCCGAAGCGTCCCACCGCATTGTATCGAGCGGAGATCTCCGGCCAGCCTAGATGGAAAAAATAAAACTCCTTATCCCGACCGGCCCGTTTGGCTTCGACGTACATCCGTTTGAGCAAGTCGGCGTCGCCCTTCGGATCGAAGACGATGACCACCTCATGTTCGACGCGATGAATGTCCTGGGTGATGTACACCTCGGCGAGCCGGGTCTTGCCGACACGGGTAGTGCCGAGCACCAGGGTGTGTCCGACCCGTTCGCCCAGCGGCAGACTGACTTCCGTTTCATCGGGCTCGACCCCATGCAATAGTGGCGAGCCACCGACTGGGGGCAAAGGCCGCAACGGATTGAAGGCACTGTCCCAGGCCGTGACACGGGCCAGTATCGAGAGTGGAAACGGTGCATGCTCCAGGCGCCGTTCGAGTCCGCGTGCCAGACGATAGCGGGTCGGTTGGTCGACATAGTGGGCGACCGCCGGATCCTGGGCCTCGACCAAGCGCTGGGTGTGCAGGCGGGTCCAGCGAAATCCTCGGCCCATGAACAGACGCTTGCGGCTGACCGGAATCTGCCGACTGGTCAGCTCGTAGCGGGGCAGCCGACGGATATTGCGCCGATAGCGCAGCACCTCCCAAGCTTGTCGCAGCCGGATAAGGCCGAACAGGGCATAGGCCAGCGCTGCAACCAGACCGATCTCGGGTGACAGGGCCACAGCCCAGGGCGAGTACACGCACAACACCGCGGCAGCGATACAGATTGCTACGGTATACAGCTCCACCGTTGGCCGGAGCTTGGACTCCATCGCATGCTCGGCCATGACCTGGACTCACTGTTCCAGTGAGGTGGCGGTGATCAAGACGGGGTAGTGCTCAATCTGCAGGCGGGTGGCAATGTCGTTGCCGTTGACCGGCAGGATGGTGATGCCCGGAGCGGCAGCTCGAATTCGGGCCAAAGCTTCGGTATCGGCCACTTCGACGGCGAGGCCCGCCGCGCCCATTTCCTGCAGTTCAGCCGCGCGTTGGCGCAACCAAGCCAGTGATTGGGGATCCTCACCGACCAGGAAAAATGGCCGCAAGCCCGGCATGTTCAGGGCGCGAGTCGTGATCTGGCCGGGGCTCAAGTGGGAGCTGCGGATGGGCAGTATCCAGGCTTCATCGGCAAACGTGGACAGGTCCGCATGCATGGCCCGATCAGGCTGGGTCTTGTTGTTTATTGGCGGCCTGGAAACTTGAAAATGGAGTCGGGTGAAGTCGCTAGGCTGATCCTCGGCAACGGTCAGTTCCGGCTGGGCGAAAGGTGCCAAGAGCAGGATGCAATAACAGACAATGGGGATTCGCTTCATGGTGGTGTGCCCTGTTCAAAGGAAATCAGCAGCTGTTCGAGTCTCTGGGAAAAGCCAGCACGGTAGCGTGCTGCCGGCGCGCCTCCTGCCGGACGGTGATAGCGCCCGGCAGCCAAGACCCAATCACCGGTGGCAGCGTGATGCTCCTGCAGCAGCGCGGCGGTCACGGCGAGATTTCGGTAGGGGTCAAGGGCTTCGCAAGGGCTGGAAAAACGTTGTCCGTGGTAACCCAGGTTGGTTTGCCCGAGACCGGCATCGACCCGCTTGGCGTCATGTCGGGCGAGTGCCTGAAGCAAGGCGTGACAGGCGGCCTGGCGAGTGGCGAAGCGGTAGGGTGTTCCGGCGATGTTCAGGGTCCAGGGCCAGGGCAGCAGTCGACCACGGACGTGGATACCACTCTCCTGCAGGGCGATCGCGAACAGCACCGTAGAAGGGATGTCGGCGTCATGCGCCGCCAGTTGGTAGGCCGGAGGCAGAAGTTCGTCAGCCTGGACTGCGAGTATCGTCAGCAGGAGCGCAATACCGCTCAGTCGAGGCGTTGCCATGGTCCATTCACCTGTTGAAATGTGGCAGGCAGTGGCCCCGGGGCACCCAGGCTGAACCAGCGACCACGATCATGGTTCAAGGTGATCTGCCGACGTTGGACCTTGGCCGGATCGATGTCCGCTTGTTGAGCCCAGCTACGGACGCGTTCATCCTGGCCTTGGCTGCCCACCAGGTAGATATCGAACGCCGTATCGCCGTTTTGCAGACGTTGCGCTTCGGCGGTGCACGCTGGGCAGTGGTCCTCCACAAACAAGGCCTGGCGCGGTGCGACCGATGAGCTGGTAGGGGACGGGGATGCCATGCCCTGAATCGGCAGCAGCCCGGGAAACAGCTTGGCCCAGGCCGCGGTGTAAGCGTTTTGGTAGGCCAACTCGCGCTCGGCGCGTTTGGCTTCCAGCGCTACCTGTAGTTCGGCATAGCGCTGGCGCTCTTGGTCGGTCTGGGCCTCGACCCCGAGTGCGGTCAACGGATCGAGGTTCGGGCTCCAGAAACCGCGTGGGCCGGCTTGGATCTGTTCGAAGCGCGTCCACTCCTGCTCCGTCAGCCCCCAGCTCGCCGCCTGCTCTGTGTGAGAGCGCCCCAGCGGAGCGTACTGCGTGTCCTGGATCTGTGACTGTGTCGTGATGGGGTTACCCATCGCAGCACCCATGGTCAGCAGTGAGGCCAGACACACGACGGGGAGGAGTGGCGCTCTGTTCATGATCGCTTCTCAAGGGAGGTGCACGGTCTGGTCTGGCTGAGCGGCCACCGCGAAGATGGCTGAGTTCAGCTCCAGCACTTTCAGGTGCCAGGCTCCGAGCTGCTCGCCGCTATGCAGCAGCCGAACATCGATAAGAGAGCGACTGTCATGAGGTGCGACTGCCAAAAAGCGCTCACCCCCGCGGGATTCGACCCCCAACACCGAGAACGGTGGGGAGAGCGGGGCGGGCTTGGGGCGAGCGGCTTTTTTCGGTTTGGTTGCGGAAGGCGTCGGCGGTGGCGGTGATGGCTGGGTCCTGAGGTTCAGGAGTTGCTGCTCCACCTGTTCAAGGCGTGCGCGTAGCGCTGTCATGTCCGCCGCGGTGGCACGGGTTGCCAGACCGTCGCGCAGCTCCTGTATTTCTTGCGCCCACTGATCCAGCATCGGATCGAGGGTATTGGCCTGTTGCTCACCGGTGTCGACCATCTGCTTCAGGTCTTTCAGCGCGTACTGCAGCTGCTCCTGCGTATCCTTGAGGGCGTTTGAATCACGTTGCAGGGTGTCCAAAGTGTGTAGGTACTGAGTGTTTGTGCTCTGTAGCTCGGCCAGGCGCTGATATTGGTTATACAAACCACCGCTCAGCCCGGCGACCGCCAGGCAAAGTAAGCCGACAATGAGGGTTTGAAACGTCGAGGCTTTCATGGACGTGCCTCCGACTGATGAGGCAAGACGGGTGTGATCAGCGCAACACCGGCATCCGTTTTCTGCTGCTCGAAGCAGATCGAACGGCTGACTTCGTCGGTCGTGAGTTGCCAGGCGGGGCCCGCGAGCACTTGCAGCGCGCGGCGCAAAGAGATCGGGCCGAGCCGGTAATGGGCCGCGGGCAGGGGCCGAGTAAAGAGCACCCTCACGGACGCGGTAATGGGGCAGAGCGAATAGCCCGAGCGCTGTAATACGTACTGCAATGCATCCTGCACCGAAGGGCTCAGGCTGGAGGGGATGCTCACGTCGATGATTTGGGCGAGAAGATCACGTTGTTCCGTGGTAGGTTCGGTGCTGACCAGCGTATAGCGGCCATAACGAAGTTCTGCCGGATGGCTTCCTTCGGCTGCGCCCTTCGAGAGCTGGGCTCGATTGGAGCCACTGTCGATCTCTGGATGGGTCGGCAATGTGTTGGGGATTTGCGCGGTGCAGGCGCTCAAAAAACCCAGCAGGCAGACAGGCGTGAAAAAACGCTCCATGGAAAAAACCTCATGTCAGATTCAGTGCAGAACCTGACATGAGGTGAAGGAGCGATTCAGTGAGAAAGTTGATTCAAGACGGGTCGTATTAACGCTGAACACGTTGCTACTCATCAAAAATGGCGAGCCCATCCAAGACGGCAGCGTCGGGGTCGAAGATCAACAATCGCACATCCGCCAATGCCGCCAGATACAGCACGTTGACCAGGGCTGCCGGCGTACCGGCGTCGAGCTGCTCTTGCCTCAGCGAAGAATAAGGACAACCCCCGATCTTCACCAGGTTATCGTCGGTCCAGGGCGTGCCGATCAGTTTGCAACCGATGCCGCAGCAATCCGGCAACGCGAAAAGCTCAAACAAAAGACCGGTTTGCCTCGGAGCGGAGTTACTGATCCACTCTTCCAGATTGAACATCGCTTCTTCAGGAAGGTGTGCGGTACTGATCTCCCAGGCTCGACTGTAGTGTCCCGATTCGAAGTTCAAGCGATGGACCATGGCTTGGGCTTCTTCCAGGGAGTACAGGTCGCCGACGTGATGCCGCTCATTGAACATTTCGCCAATCACGGCGTAGATCACTTGGCGCACTAGCCCGGTGGACTGGAAGCGTTCATCCAAATCATCCGTAATGGATTGGCCTTCGCTGATCAAGGCGAAATCGTCATTGAACAGGCAGGGGAACAGTTGCAGCTCATTGTCGGGCAGATGGGCTTGTGAGTCGTGCACTGGTCGAAAGCAGGGAGGGCAGTCGTTTTCGTAGGTGATCAGTAGCAGCCGTTCGATATGAAGGTTGTCGTAACCGCGAGCAAATGGGTTTGAGGCCGTCAGCAAGGCTGGGGCTTGGTGTGTGGGGTTCATGAGAGTACTCCAGAATGAAAATGAACAAGGCGCCCGAAGACGCCTGTGAGGGTTAAAGCCAGCCATGTTCGGCAAGGGAGAGAGGACGACCTTCACCCACGATGAAGTGGTCCAGTACGCGCACTTCGATCAAGGCCAAGGCCTCTTTCAATCGTGCGGTCAAGACGCGATCCGCCTGGCTGGGTTCCGTACAACCTGAGGGGTGGTTGTGAACAAAAATGGCGGCCGCAGCGTTATGTGCTAGGGAACGCTTAACGACTTGGCGGGGGTAAACGCTGGCCCCATCAATGCTGCCGTGAAAGAGGACTTCGAACGCCAGCACCCGGTGCTTGGCATCGAGAAAAATCACACCGAAAACTTCATGCTCTTGTTGCGCAAGATGCAGTTTTAGGTATGAGGCCACGGCGTCAGGCGACGTCAGGTTAGGGCCGCGGGCGAACAGCCGACGATCCAGAATATGCAGCGCTTCGTCGATCACCTGGTTTTCTTGGACGATACGATCAGCCTCGAAATCCGAGGTTTCAATCAGTGTGAGTTGGGTGCTCATGGTGGTACCTCCGAAGGGAACAATCAGGGGTACACGCCCGAGGGGAGTGGTGTCCCCGAGGTGGATATAGAGTCGCGGGTGTTAGCAGATGGCGCTGTTTACAGCCGAGTGAATCGGTGGCGTTGACCGTGTAGGTGTGAACCACAACAGTCGCAGGGCAATGGGGAAAAGGCTTTTATTCCCCAGCCGGCTGCGGGATCGAAGTCGGCACTGATGGGCATTAAGCGAACCAGTCCACGATGGATACCGGCGATGCGTTTCTCGACTTCATCCGTCGTGTAGTAGAGCGATAACGTGCTGTAGTCCTCGTAAGCAGCCGCGAACAGGCAGTCGTCGCAAAGCCAGAAGGATTCCATGTCGGTTCTCCTGTGCTGATTGAAGAAAAGGCGCTTGAGGGAGCGCCTTGATGTGGAGCATCGTGAACCGTTCAGGTGGACTGAACGGTACGGGTGGCATCACGGCGGGCCGTGCGGGGAGTCGGAGGAGATTCAGGTTCGACCCGAGCCTCTGTTGGGTTTTCGGTTTCCTCAGCTTCGGCATCAGCCGACGTTGGGGATGGCTCACTGTTTGACGCTGGCTCAGCAGGTGCTGTTGCTTCCTGCCTGGCGGGCGCTTTGTACTCGAACGTGCCGTTGACCTTGATCCAGTCGATGAACAGCAAACGACCTTTCAGGCTGGCGCCCGGTTGGCCTTGTTTAACGCCTTTCTCGTAGAGAAACGGATCGATCCACAGGTCGCCGATACGGAACGACAGCAAGACCTTTTTCTCGGCGTTGACGGCGTCCATATAGAGACGAATCAAGCGTTCAGCTTCCCCCCCAGCGACTTTGCAGTCGAAGCGGGTGTACTCCACAGCATCGGTGGCACCGTGCAGGGCTGCGATATCGCAGGCCATGAATGGCTGGCCGCGGCGGACTTGTACTTCACGAACACGGTTGAGGTAGCCGATACCGACGGTGTGCAGATTGAAGTAAGTGGTCGCTTCTTGGGAGTGGTTGGCGTGGGTCATGGTGGTTCTCCTGTTTCAAGGGAAAACGGCGACGCACAATCCCTGACGGAGAAGTGAGCCCCCGTCAGGGTGGGTAAGGTGAAGGCGAGCGATGAACGACTCGACACCGGTAAGCCGATGACGATCAGAACGATGCGTCTGGAGGAATAATGGTGCAGCAGAGGAAGTCTGCGGTGGTGATTCGCAGGCATAGGGTAGTGGGCATTCATCACCGCTGAAGCGGTAACCGCGCGAGCTTCCGAACGCTGATCGCACTTGGGTAAACCACCACGAACGTGGCGTAGCCTTGAAGGTTCTGGCTACCTGGGCTGGGCTGTCAACGACAGCGAACCACGCCCTTTGTATAAGCCTGTCACAGGGGAGCGTCAAGACGCTGCAACCGGATTTTTTATGGCCAGAATACAGTGGTAGTCACTGGACTTAAGAACATGAAGAGTGGGCCTGGCGGGGTGCCAGGCGAGGAAGAGAAAAGCCACCTTTGGCGGTCTTACGCAGTCGAAAAGCTCCTCGCAAAACTTGGTTTAACTGCGCCATGATTCGCCAACCGACCCTTGTCGTGGCCTGGGTCGGAACATGCTGGCACGCATCCGCGCACAAAGGGTGCCCAGTGTTTCCCCGGTGGGCTCCGGGACTGAATACGATCGCCGAAGCGGATGACCGCTATTGCCTGGTAGAGGCAACAGTGGTCATCCGTCACCGTGATCAGGTCGAGCACAAATCAGGAATGAAATTCCGCAGAAGAGAAGGCTCCGAACTCTAAGAGTTCGACCGAGCTGCCCGGAGCGAATCGGTCTTGGGTCGCCGTTGGCGGTGATCCGAAGCTACTACAGCAGAGAGGGCAACACGACGTCAAGCCAGTGGGCGCTCCTTCATAAGACGCTACGTTGAGCGCGATGAAAGAGGTTACTTACTGCCGAGATGAGCGGCTAATTGTTCGACGGTTGCTAAGATAAAGGCACGGTCGCTTTCTTTCAGTCCACTCAGCAGACCGGCGATCATCTGGCCCTGGTCATTGGGACGATTGCTCGACTCGGTCAGCAGTTCATCCATCCGGCAGTCGAAAATGTCCGCCAGTTGCATCAGCTTGACCACGGAAAGCTCCACCACACCCCGCTCCAGGCGCGATATGGCTTCGCTGCCGATCCCCAAGCGTTCAGCTACCTCTTCCTGGGTCAGATTACGTTCCGTCCGGTGCTTCGCGATCATGCGCCCGATTTGGGCTTGGGTTGGATGTTTATGTGCCAAGTGATGAGTTCTCCAATTCAACCCGAATGGTTGAGCAAAGACCCATTGACATGAACATCCTTAACGGTTGAGTATCGACTTATAGGGTTGATATATTGACTGAAATAGCTGTGTATCGCGACGTGACTTCTATTCCTCCAGGAATCGGAGCCCGAAGTGACCAGTGAGAATGAGCGGTCTGATAGGGCCAAACGGAGGAAAGGTTGAGCATGGAAGAGCAGAGCGAGAACGTCATGGATCTGATCTGGGATCGAACACTGGAGCTGTTCATCAAGATCCATGATTGTCCGGATAACCCCGAACACTTCGACAGCCTTGTTCATTGGCTCAACGAAAATCCTGCTCACCTGAAAGCGTTCAACGAACTAGGGCAGATATGGATTTCGACAGGCATCGCCTTGGCCCGTGAAATCGGACAACCGCTAAGCGACTTAGAGAGGGATCAGTCGCCGTTGATGATGCACTGACCAGTACATCGCCCCAACACACCTGTTGATCTCCAAAAGCGCGTCACGGGTGACGCGTATCTTTTCTGATCGGCACAGTGCCCTTACAGTCGGGGTAGTGGGAGCATGACCAGAACGGCCCTGATTTCCCCTTTCGCCTGAACATTGAGGCATTGCAAATGGGGCAGGCTGGCCCGGCTTCGACAGGTACCGCCAAGGTGAGCGCTCCGCAGTGTTCGACCAATTGTGCAATCCAGTTCGCCTGCTTGGCGACGAACGTATCAAGAGTCAGACGTCCCGCTTCGATTTCGTCCAAAGCCTGTTCCCAGATCGCGGTCATACCTGGATCTGCGATTGCAGCGGGTACCGCCTCGATCAGGGTATGGGCCGCTGCGGAGGCCATCAAGGCGCGTTTTTTCTTCAGCAAATAACCGCGATCAATCAACCCTTTGATGATGCCGGCTCGCGTGGCTTCGGTACCGATACCGGTGGTGTCCCGAAGTTTCTGTTTCAGGCGTGGGTCGTTGACCAGCTTGGCCACATTTTTCATGGCCTTGATCAGATCGCCCTCAGTGAGAGGTTTGGGAGCGGCAGTGCGCATGGACTTGAGTTCGACGTCGTCCACTGCGCACTGAGTACCCTGTTGCAAGACTGGTAAGACTTGGGACTTGTGACTGGGCTCATCGTCTTCGGTGTTTTCGTAGAGCAAGCCTTTCCAGCCCTGGACCAGGATCTGTTTGCCCACAGCGGTCAATCGTTCTTCGCCACACTCCAGCTCGACCTGGGTCCGATCAAACTCATGATGCGGAAGAAATTGTGCGAGGTAGTGGCTACGGATCAGTTCGTAGACTTGGCGTTCTTGTTCGGACATCCGCGCAAGGTTCGCCGGCTCGGTGGTGGGGATGATGGCGTGGTGCGCGGTGACCTTGGCATCGTTCCACACGCGGGAGTGCAGTGATCGATCGAGTCTTCCGAATGCGGGCTGCAGCGCGGGATCCGTTTTGAGCAGGGCATCGAATACCGAGGGTACCTCGTTGAACATACTCTCTGGCAAATAGCGGCAATCGCTGCGCGGGTAGGTAGTGGCTTTGTGGGTTTCATACAGAGCCTGGGTGATGTTCAGGGTTTCCTGGGCGCCTAGTCCCAGCTTGCGTGAACAGACTTCTTGCAGTGTACTCAAGTCGAAGGGCAGAGGTGGCGCTTCACGGGAATGGTCAGTCTGCAGCGAGAGTACCGTGGCGGTCTTACTGCTAGAGATCGCTTGGACAGTCTGACCGGCAAGCGCCTGTTGCAGGCAACGACCGGCCTCATCTCGTCCTGAACTTGGTGGTTGCCACGAGGCGCTGAATGGTTGCCCCATTGAGGACAGATGCACATCCACTTCCCAATAGGGCACCGAGACGAAGCTGGCAATCGCGCGATCCCGATCCACCACCAAGCGCAAAGTGGGTGTCTGGACGCGTCCCACTGACAACACGCCGTCGTAACCCGCCCGCCGACCAAGAAGGGTAAACAAACGACTCAGGTTCATGCCGATCAGCCAGTCGGCGCGGCTGCGGGCGAGGGCTGAGTGGTAAAGCAGGAAGGTCTCCTGACCAGACTTCAGTGAGGACAGTGCCTTGCGAATCGACGCCTCGTTGAGTGCCGATAACCAAAGACGTTGAACGGGACCTCGATACTTGCAGAGTTCCAGTAACTCCCGGGCAATCATTTCACCTTCTCGATCGGCGTCGGTCGCGATGACGACAGCAGAGGCTTCACTGAGCAGGCGCTTGATGACTTTGAACTGAGCCGCAGTCTTGGGTTTGACCTCAACCCTCCACTGCGTGGGAAGGATCGGTAGATGATCCAGCGACCAACTCTTGAATTGCTTGCCATAGGTTTCAGGCGGTGCTGTCTCCAGCAGGTGGCCGATACACCAGGTGACGGTTGTCTCTGTGCCGATCAGGCAACCATCGCCACGCCGCGTGGCCCCGAGTACCTTGGCAATGTCCCGACCCTGGGAAGGTTTTTCGCAGAGGAAGAGGCGCATAGAACTGCTCCGGATTGAGTTCGGAGCAGCGTTGTAGGAAACGGCAGTTGCGAGATATGAGAAACCTGAATGGCAGGTTCCTCATATTAGTCGGTGAGGGCAGCGTTGAATGGGCCGAGGCTGCTACCTTGTTGTAGCGTGGGCAACAGGGTGAGTCTTCACGAGCAGCGAGTAATAACTGACCAGCAACTTCGCGCAAAGGCGCAATTTTGATGCCTGAAGTCAGTCGGTCAGTCCGACGGTGGCTGTCCTCTGCGCTTTCTGGGTTTCGACGTAGGTGAACTGGCCTGCTCTGTATTTTGCCCGACGTGTGTCGCAGATGCCGCCGGCTCACTGGATCGTTCCCGCATGACCACACTGTGCACCCGGTGAGGCAGGATGCCGACTCGACGGGCCTCGATCTTGAAGGTCACCCGCGCATTGTCATCGCTGTCCTCCCACTCATCGCGCACGGTGCGGCCTTCGACCAACACGCGCATGCCTTTCTGGTACAGCGTGCTCCAGTGTTCAGCCTCGCGGTGCCAGAGCTCAACTGGCGCCCAATAGCCGCCTCGATCTTCATAGCTGCCCTCGCGTGGCACGGGGTTGTCGAAGTACACATTCAGCCGTAGCAATCGCCGTGGCTCGTCATTGCCTGATGGAAATTCCTGGAACTCTGGCGCACTGCCGATATTGCCTTCGCCAACAAAAAAAGTACTCATCCTGATACCTCCACTTCGGTTGTGAGTTGGCGCAGTAACCGTTCGGCACTGGCCATTTTGACCGCGCAGGTCGTAGCCTGGCGGTAGAGCGAATGCACCACGCTCATCTGCAGGTTCAGGGCAATGCGCTCGCATTCGAAACGGTGCAATCCCTCGCGTACGACCTGCGGCAGGGCTTTGTTGCGGATCTGGCGTTCCCAGACTGCAACCCCCATACGGGTGAAATCACGGGTGCGCCAACGCAAAAAGGTGCTGCCCGCGCCGGTGTTCTGCAGCACCAATCGAATATCCAGCAGTGAGTAAGGGGGCTGTCCGGCTTGCTGTACCACAGCCTCCATCAGCTGACATAACTGTGCCTCGATTTCCCTCGCCACCTGCGCCAGGAGTTCCAACTCCCCCTTACCCTTAAAGGGCTTTAAAAGGCCTTTTAGGGAGGCAGCGTGTTCGAGCTGTCGATAGGTATCCGGTGTCAATGCTTCGAGGGGCATTGGTTGAGCCGAGATCATCGGATTCATGCTTCGTCCTCCGGCTCATTCACTGTCGCAGACGACGCTCCCGCGTCCTCTGCCAACGCGTCGGCGTCATCCGCTGCCACCGCACCACGGCGAGTGATTGGCGGCGCGAACTGGGAGCGGCGATGACCCTCCAGGATGTCCATCGGGGGCAAACCCATCTTCTCGATGGCCGCAATGGCACGGGCGTTGTTCGCCGCCATGTCATCGCGTGTGACGCCGGCATGCCGATAGCGCTGGGCCTGGCCGAATAGGCTGCGCAGCAGATGGGCGCCATCATCGATCCAGGCTTCCATGTCGACGCGGCCGATCAAGGCGGTGTGATGGGCCAATAGGGTACGACGCACCAGGGTGTCGTAGTCGGTCAGCAGGTAGACCGCCAGAAAACCCAGCTGGCTGCCGATGTACAACGGCAAGGTGACGGGGTGGATGTTGAGGTTGTCGCCCATGTCGATCTGTGTCGGCAGGTCCTGTCTGATTCGGTCCAGCTGTAGGGTCAGTTCCAGCATCCCAGCCTTGGCCTGCATCAGTTTTTCTTCGAGTTGCACGATGGCCCAGTCGGCATAGGGATCGTCCTGGGCCGCGGTTTGTTTGATCAGGTTGGTGACACTGATGTAGCCGGCCATGCCCATGATCGAGTGGACGCCTTCACGTGCGGCCCGACCTTGCCAGATACGGGCGGCGTGGTGGGTGTGCAGGGTCAGGGTGATGCTGCTGCGCAATGAACCCAGATTGAGTTGATAGTGATCGGCCACGGTGTTGTCCTCGCATTCGCTTGGACAGGAACGTTGCGACAGATGAGGGTCAAGGACAGCCAAAAAGCTGAATGCGGTCTGTTCGGTTTGGTTTAAGAGGGTTAACTATGGAGACGTCAATGGGAGGAGATGTCCCGGCTTTCCCCTAAAAGTTTCATAGTTTGGTCCGATGTGTTCGTAGGGTGGAACTCCATGGATTTGATGCCAGTGGCATCAAATCTACTGACGTCCACCGCGTTTGCCACGCAGTTGGCGCAGCTCATTCAGGCACGCTTGGGCAAGGGCAGACGCGGGTTCGCCCTGTTGTCGAGATGGCCGCGAGGGGGTGGGTGGGGGTGGTTCTGCAATGGGTGACGGTTCGGCCTGACCTGCCCAAGGACGAAAGTCACCTTTCAGCGCACGCTGGATCAGACCCATCAGATACGCCGCTGGCTTGCGGATACCGCCGGCCGTACAGCGTGCTCCCGCTTCGTTGAGCACCGCCTGACGATCCGCGGGTTTGAGCTTGTTCAGCGCCACGGCGACGGCCTGACGCTCGCTTGGGCTCAGGTGCAGCGGAGTGGGCCAGTGCAGGTTATCCACCGCTGGGGTCGCGCGCGGTACTGTACAAATACTTTCTTTTAATACAGTACAGGCGGCGTTCGGATTCCGAACGGTGCCGGAAACACTGGCGTTCAGACTCGGTTCGGAATCCGAACGAGGGCCTGCACGATTCCGAACGAGGGCATCTTCCCCCCGTTCGAAATCGTGCAGAGTGGCATCGGTTGCCGGATCCAATCCTTGCTGTGCCCAAAGTTCGCCCCAACTGTCGAGCCGCGTCGGTAACCGATCCCGATCGATATTCGTGTCTTGGCGGACTTCCTCCACAACGTGCTGGGCGACAATACGCACCGCCTTGGTGGCATGACCGAGGGCATGTCCGACCAGCGCCAGGTAATCCTGATCCAGTTCCATGGCTTCGGCGGGGGTTAACGGCTCATCGTGCAGGACATACAGAGAACCTTGGAGACGTCCGCTGAGCTGATCGCGTCCGCGACTCACCAAACTGAGCCACCGCGTCAACCTGAGCATCGTCAACACCCGAGCAATGGTTTCACGGGAGGCTGACGCACCGTAGGGCACGCTAGACAGGTAAGGTTGCAAATCCTCATAGCGCGGTGTGACCACGCCCTGACCGTGCAGCATGAGTCGAAACACCTGCCAGGCATTCCGTTCCAATGGCGTCAGCCGACTATCCAACAGCAGCCGACGTGGCACGACTTCGTGAGATTGGCCACTGAACAAAAAGCCAGCCTGTAGAGCCTGGTTGGAGGGTTGTTCAGTGGTGGGGCGTGCGGGCCAGCGTTCACTCAGCCGCTGGGTGCATTGCTGCAGGACACGTTGCCAGCGACTGGACGGGGCAGTGTTCATGTGTTGTTGCTGTACTGGTCAATCTGCTGCCAAACGATGGTCAAGCTGATCTGTTGCTCTTCCGCCAGCATCATCATGGCGTCGAGCTGATCCCCGGTACTGTCTTGAGCGCGCAGCTGGCACCATCGCTGCCAGAGCGCGTGTTCCTGCGCTTCACTCAAATGCTGAGGGCGGCCCTTACGGGTTTCTATCTTGAGCAGACGCCGACGCAGGGCGGTTTCCGAATGCGCCAGGCCGAAGCACTGATACATGATGGTGCTGCTGGCGCCCAGCTTGAGCGCTCGGTTGATCAATCGCTCGTTCTGCTCGTCACGTTCGGCTTGTTCGATCAATCGATGCAGCACCGGCGAGTCGATCTTGACCTCAACCCAGGGGACGGTGGCATGGGCCAGGCGTGACAGGGTGGTGGGTGGTAAGGATTGCAACAGGTAGATGTCATCCTCACCCAGTCCGAGTGCTTTGCAGCGCTGCAGGTTTCCCTGGCGCAACTCGTGTAGCACCTGGGTCAGCATGGCTTGGTTGAGCACATTGAAGGACAGATTCATAGCAGCTCCTTCGGTGAGTTGCCTTCCTGGTTAAGCGTTAAGTCGATCAGGCGGCGGGCCAGGCGGATCAGGCGATACAGTTTGATGAGCAGACTGTCGGGCAATCGCTCCAGTCCCACATCCACGGCGGGACGATCTGTGAGCGGAAGTTGATAGACCCCCAACAGCAGCTGCCCGAACAAGGCTGAAGGCAGTTGCTTGCGATCCTCCCAGTTCACGTCGTCTTGAGCACGCAGCAGGGCCAGGAGCAATAAGTGAACGCCGGTCGCGCGAGGCGCTGCAAGATCAACTCGCTCGATGTTGAGGGCGAAGCCCAAGCCAAGCTGCTGATCGATGACGCTCTCGGGATGTCCGGCATATGCCGCCATTTCCCGCGCCAGTGTGGCAATGGCGGATCGCAGTTGTTCGGGGCTATCCAGTGCTGGTGCGATGGTCCAGATGTCGTCGATCGCATAGGTGTCGACCGAAGATGCTGCGTCGGTGGCGGTCTCGCGATCGATTTGTTCACGAATCTGTTGAACGCGTGATGGAGGACTGACCGCTGATACGACGTTCGTTTCAGGCGGTGTAAGCAATTCCTCTCGCGTTGGTTCGGTCTGGGGTCTGGCATCCGTTGATTTGGAATGGGGCTCGGAGGAGGGAGTTCCTGCAGCGGCGATATCAACGCTCGGCAAATGGTTGTTCTCTGGGGGCGTAGTCACGACGATGCCCGGCGTCGAGATGACCCGCTGGGTGTCGCTCAGTTCCAAGGCCAACATACGGTAGGACTGTCCGAGCAAGTGGCTCATGCGTTCGAGCAGTTCATCCTGGAGCTGCTCAAGATCGAAGGACTCGGGTTCGGCATCGAAGTAACCCAGTGTATCGAGCCAAAAATCGGCGAACGCGATGGGGGCGGTTGGATAGCGGTTCCAGGTTCGTTCTGCCTGGCTGCGTAGGCCGATTAGGCGTTCGATCTGGGGCTTACCCAATCCGGCATACAGGGTTTGTGGGATGGCGGGCAGTAGGTGTTCAAGGGTGTCCAGCATTCGGCTGATGTGCGACTGCGAAATCGGATAGCCTCCAGCGGCAAGACGTCGAACGAGCTCACGTTGTGAGAGCACAGCTCCCTCTGCTTCGAGCATGGTTTTGAGTTTGGCTACCGCCAGAGCCCGTTCGATGAAAGTGAGCTGGCCGTGCAGATCGCTTTCGGCCAGATGGCCGAGTAGGGCGGTGATTTCATTGCTCCAAGGTCGGAACAGGCAATGAATGCGAAAGAAACGCTCGTCGCGGGTTTCCTGCCACAGCTCGCCGAGAATTGCCAAGCGCGTATTACCGCCGTTGCGGATGATGAAATAGGTTTCACCCGGGCGGCGGGTAATCGGTGGCGGTTGATCCAGCCCGCGTTCACGGATCGAAGCCTTGATATCGTCGTATAGCGGATTACGGATGAAGCGCGGGTTGTGTTCGTAGGGCCGCAACTCCTCCAGCGTGACCAGCATAGGTGTATCAGTAAGTGGATCGGACAGCCGCTCCAGTTCTGGACCTCGGGGGAAGTGGTCCTGGTGCAGCTTGTCGGTGATCTGCTCCTGACTGAGCTTCTTCATCGGAAAAACCTCAGTTAACGCCGGTTACGCAAATGGTCACCGACCTCGAACTTGACGATCTCGGCAGGGCCCGAACCTTCGAAATGTCGGGAGAGTTCTGCGAGGAACCATCCCATAGCCGAGCGCCTACCCTGCAGGCGAAAGACCACGGTGCAGTACTCCTCGCAAGGTGGGTGGTGTGGTTGAATGGAGGGTGGAACGATGATGGGCAGTTGATCCAACATCAGAAGACTCCTAGCCAAACGTGGTTGGCCTCAAGGTCGATCAAACACAATGACGGGGTGAGAAATGCCAGTTGGGTGATTTGTCTCATTGAACCTCCGCGCATCGGCTCACCGAAGAGATCGCCTCGCGCCATTCCGGAAACAACTCAATGGCCAACGCGTGCATGGTTTCCAGCGCTGAAGGCGAGCGTCGTTCGCGTGACTGGCGCGTTTCGATTCGATGGACCGGTAGGCCAGGGAGGCGGCGTTGAGATACGCCACTCGGTCTGGAACTATGGTGTCTAGAACCGAGATATTCGCAGTCTCGGCAAAGGTCTCGCGCAAGCCACGGATGATCATCCGGGTGTCCACCCGAATGGCATTCACCTGGTTCAGTAGCAGTCGTAAGGGTGGTGGTGGAATGCCCATGTGGCGGAATGGTTCGAGTTCGCTGAGTAGCTTCAAGGTGCCGCGCTGCAGTTCGCGGGCAGCGAGCATTTCCGGCGTGATGGGCGAGAGGGCGAGATCGGAGGCCAGGATGGCCATCTCCAGCAGCACGCTACGCGCACCTTGGGTGTCGATCAAAAGCAGATCGTAATGGGGACGGAAGTTGTCGAGCAGATTGCGCAGCCGTAATCGCCCGTCAGGGGCATGCAGCAGCAAGATGCTCAGCCGGCCTTGATCGTCGTTAGAGAGGATCAGGTCGAGTCCCGTGATCACTGTCCTGGAAACAATTTGTGCAGGAGTTGCTAGGTTGAGTGCAATGAGCTCGTACGCACCAGCAACAGCTTTCTGGTTCAAGGCGTAATAGATGGAGAGGGTGGGTTGGCCATCCAGATCCAGCAGCAGAACGCGCAGGCCAGCATCCGTCAAAAGACCGCCGAGATTAACGGCTACTGTGGTTTTTCCTACTCCACTTTTGGTGGAAACCACTGATACCACGCGCATGGCATCAGGCCTGCTGCGCCAAGCGCTCGGTGACCCACCGCTCGATCTCCAGCGAGTCCCAGCCGACGGCGCGCAGTCCAATGCGTTTGGCTTGAGGGAATTTACCTTCCTTCATCAGGTTGTAGATGTGCGCCCGCTTGAAGCCGGTTTTTCGCTCCACCTCGTCACGCCGCATGATGTGACGTTCGACTTGTGGTTGAGGTGCTTCAACGATGGGTGAGGGTTGGCTGGACATGCTGGTCACTCCTGGCGCCGATTGGCCTGTGATGGGAAGTGGCCTGTATTGAAGAGCAAAAAAGTGAGCGAGTCATTGCACTGCAATCGAGGGCATTGCAGTGCACTGCCATGGCTCACGTGGTTTTTTTGAGGCTACGGTTGGCCGCAGCGAACTTTTCATCCAGTGTTCGCTTGCTTAAACCAGATGTTTCACCGTAACGAGCAATAATCGCATCGACGATTGCAGATTGGCTCTTGAACACGGAAAGCGGTTTGCCTGAGGGCGACACGTCCAAGACGGTGTTGACCAAGGCACCGATGGTCTGCAGGTACGTGTGTTCACTACGTTTACTGAGCTGTCCCTGTGTTTTGACCAACGCTTTCAGGCTTTCTTGTTCAAGTCCCAACTCCTGAAGATTGGCTATAATATCTCGGAGCTGATGCTGCAGCGTATCCCGCTCTCGTAGGAGGGCATCCCGCTCGGCCTGGAGTGCAAAGTAAACACCCAAGCTGATTTTATCTTGAGTGTCGTCGTTCGATTCGAACAGGAAGTCGGGTCGCTGATCGGGGTAGTAGATTTTCATCCAATGACGCAGATCCGAATGTCGAACCGTCAATAAAGTGAGCTCCACGGGGGTGCCCAGGGGGACCGAAATACCGAAGGAGCCGTACGGTAATTCGCCATTACGGACGGCGTCATAAATTCTGTCGGTATTGGCCTGTAGGCAAGGCCATTGAGGAAATAGGGTCCTGAGCTTTTCCGGGCAGGACCAAGCCGCTTGCACGATCTGCGGTTCGTAACGAATGAGGTTGCACCAACGCAGTGCTGCGTCGATGGGCCGATAAAAGGTTTTAGCCTGCGGGTTAAAGTTGTTTGAAGACATGTACGAACGGACCTCCATTCCTTATGGATCGGCCTCCCGCGAAACATCTCTACATCGCTTACCTGCTAGAAAATTACTGGCAGTGGCTGTGAGTTCGGATTTTTTACTCGATGAGGTTATTCCATTTACATAGCTTCATAGCCGACGAAATCTATAATTATCCCGATTTGTAAGATATCGACTAGCGGTGTCGTGTCTTAATCCCTCATTTGGCTCAAACTCTTCACGGGTGTTATCATTTTTTGGCGTCTAGCGTTGCTCGCTCAAAGACGGCAGCCCTCAGATCATAGGTGCCTGCTCTCAATATCGTTATCCAAAATCGGCATGCTAAAAAACCTAACGATGATTGATTTGAACCATATTGGTGCAAGTCTTGTTTGGCTGCCACTTTGGGATAACGCCTCTCTGAAGACACCTCGTAGGTGATGGACGCGGACCTTATAAAGCCCCCGCTTGACGTTCTTCACAAACTCATTGAACAGCATTTGACGCACCGTGAGCTAAATGGTCTTCCTGATCGTTCAGTGGCGTCCCGACTCGTTGAAGGAAAAGCAGGTGACCTTGGTTGCCTTACTCGGATGCACTGGATGATTTTTTCTGAGAAGTCAGACGGAGGGGAGTGTTCAGAATCGTTATGGGTGCTCCTGCGCTGTCGGAAATCTTCGATAACATGCGCCCGTTCCGCGAAGAGTCCTTCGATCTGGTCGCAGGACGTCAATGGCCAGGAGCGATTTTGCGTCATCCAAACACCCGCAAATTAAATCTTTCTCATTTCCTCTGCTACTGCCCCCGGTGGGCTTGTGTCATTTCATATCTCTCACCTGCATCCACAGCACCGCATCTTGCGACAAGGGTTTGCCCTTATGGGTTTTCGTTTTGCCGATGTCGAGCGCTGCAATGCCCCACCAGCCGGCCCGGGGCAGGCCGATGGTCACGACGCCCTGGGCGTCCGTGTAGGTGCTCAGGGATTTGAATGAAGCTTGAGGTGCCGTTACATAGTCTTGCTGGCCGAAGGCGTTTTTCTCGATATCGACGGAATGGTTGATGTATTCGATTTCGATTTCGGCGAACGGAACGGGCTTGCCGTCGGCCAGCACCAAGGCGCGGAACACTCCGCCCGTCCAGTTTGCATAAGGCTTGTTCAGTGGCTGGATCTCAACCGGCAACCCTTGTGGTTCTGCCCAGTTGCCGGGTACTCCGCCCACGTTCACGATCAGCTTGGTGAACTGTTGGATGTAGACATCTTCCTCGGTTTCCAGGTAGGGCTCGGGTTCGAGTACGAAGATATGGTCACCCAGTGAGCGCACCAACTCGCGTGGAATCGACGCACGATAGGCGGTCGTTTGATTATCGCGACTCTGCCACTGGACAGGGCGCAAGTATTGGCGCAGATCGATTTTTTCCCCTCCGTGCGAGCTGATGTGGCTGAAGGCGCGAGGTTCATCCATGGTCATGGTGGGGCCGCCGGAGAAGGGATGCGTGAACACGAGCGCGAACTCCAGTTTATCCGCGCGCGGCAGCGCCGTTTCCTCGACGTAGAGCATCTGGAAATGGGCCTGTGCTGCGCCTGTCAGGCAGCCTAATGTCACGGCGGCAAGTGCGTGGAGCAGTCGTCGTTTGATCGGCATGGTCGATTTCACCTTGAAATGTCGGAGGACTGAATCGTGGCTTGATGGCTGTCTCCGCCCATGAACACAACGGAGTATTTTTCGGCGGGGGGCTGGAATGTGTAGGTGTTGTCTTTGCCGACGCTTCCTTCGAGCAACACTTTGTTGCTGGTGTCCTGGACATGGATTTTTCTGCCAGCGGCCGAGCTGCCGTCGGTGTAACCCGCCTCGCACTTCACCAGTTCATCGCTCTCGATGTAGCAGTCGAAGACGGGGCCATGAGCGAAGGCTGCCTGGCAGAACACCAGGGCGCCTGCTATCAGTATCCGATGTGCTGAACATAGCGGTTTCATAAGGTCTTCGATCTCTACGGTCGAGGTTGATCATTGGAGCGGCGATTTGTGATCGCCGCTTGTATTGGCGCCAGGTGGTGCGAAGGCCGTCAGCAAGGCATCCAGGTTCGAACTCAGGAGTGCTTCGTACCCGTTGGCCGCATCGGCGAGCATTCCCGGGTTGCCGGCATCCAGTATCAACAGCCGTGCGCCGCCGTCCTCGATGGCCTTGGCGATCCTGGCGTCCGGTGCCCACTTGTGGACCACCACGTGGATGTCACGCTCGCGCAGGTATCGGGTCAGTGCGGTACGGTCGGCGTCGCTCCAGTCGATGTCCTGTCGGACGAACCATCCGTCGACAAAAATGCCGAACTCGCCGAACAGGTAGGTGAACTCATTGGCCAGCGACAGCACGCGCAGATCCGGCACTGCCAGCAGCCGGGCACCGTAGTCGGCCTTGAGCTGGCGTAATCGACCTTCGAGTGCGGCGAGGTTGCGCTCTATCCGAAGCGCATCGAAGGGGGACAGGCGTGCCAGGTCGGTAGCGATAATCGCCGACATGCGCATGGCGTTGACGGGGCCGAGCCAAGCGTACGGCGACAGTCCGCCATCGACGTCGCGTTCAGTTGCCCAGGGAACGTCGTTCGAAGGCACGCGGGCCACGGCCACGCCGGGCTTGACGGTGTCCCATGAGTCCGAGGCATCGATCTCGACGATTCGCAGATTGTGACGACGTGCAGTGGTGTAAAGCGGATCCGCGCGCCAGAGGCTGCCCAGGGTAACCACGGCTGTGGCTTGCTGGAACACGGCGGGCTCCAGGCGCGACAGCGCGTTGGCCTGGCTTTCCATGGGCACGGCAGCGTCTGCCGGAAGGCGGACGACCTTGAGGGTCGTGCCGTCGCTGAGCGTCGAGGTGAGCGCATACACCGCTGGCAGTGCGACAAGCACATGCTGCCTGCCGGTATCCGCGAAGGCAAAAAGCGGGCTGCCCAGCAGCAGTACCAGCATCGCTAGCCAGGGTCGACGTGACATGCAAAGCCATTTCATACGCTGGCACCTCTGAACCGGGACGCGGTAGCGCGGATGACGGTGGTGACGACGAACACCAACGCGGCGACGATCACGATTGCGCCACCTGTCGGTACGGGTATGTGGAATTGCATGGGTGCCAGGATGCCGACCACGCAGGAAAAAGTCGCAATCAGGATGGCGCGCGTGACCAGCCCAGGGAGCGAATGGCTGATGTTGCGTGCTGCCGCTGCCGGTATGAGCAGAAGGGCTTCGACGAGCACTGCGCCGATGATTTTCAGGCAGGCCACCGTCACTAGGGTGACCAGTACGACGAACAGGTACTCGACGCTTCGCACTCGCACGCCGCGGGCATGCGCCAGGCTCGGATTGAGGCTGGCCAACAGCATGCCGTTGTACAGTGGAAGTCCGAGCAGAGCACACGTCGCCGTTACCACAAGCAGCACGTTCATGTCGGTGTAGTCGACCGCCAGGATGGAACCGAACAGCACGCTTTCCATTACGTGCGTGTTGATCTTCGCCGACACGAACAGCAGCAACGAGGCCCCGACCGCCAGCGAGATGGACAAGAACACGCCGATCAGCGTGTCATTGGCCAGCGTGGTGCGGTGCTGCGTGTACTTCAGCGTCAGGGCGAACAGCAGGCAGAAGCCGAACATTGAGAAGTAGGGGGAGGTGTAGGACTCGCCGATCAGCACGCCAATGGCAACGCCGGTCATCGCCGCATTACCGACGGCCTGACTGAAGAACGCCATGCGCTTGATCATCACCATCGAGCCCAGCACGCCCAGTAGCGGTCCGATGAGCACTGCACAGAGCAGCGCATTGATCACGAACTCGTACTCGAACGGTTGCGGCAGGATGCCACTCGCGGCCAGCGCCTGGAGCTGGTTGCGAATCAATTCGTACAGGGCGCTCATTGGGTAGCCTCCAGAGGGTAGGCGACCTGGTCGGGCGAACCATGGAACAGCACCCGCCGGTTGATAACGGTCACCGATTGCGCGATGCGCCTGACCTGTTCCAGGTCATGGTTGATCCAGAGGATGGTGACGCCGCGGCCGTTCAGCTCGGCCACCAGCGCCTCCACCAGTCGCACACCCGGTTCGTCGATGCCGGCGGTCGGTTCGTCAAGGATCAGTAGCCAGGGCGCCGGGCTGATCGCCTGCGCCAGCAGCACTCGCTGACGCTGGCCACCGGACAGGCTGCCAAAAGGTTTTGCGCCCATTCCGGCCACGCCGGTGCGCTCCAGCGCTTGGGCATTGGCCGCCTTGGCAGATCGGCTTGAGCCAAAGAAGGCCGGCCTGCGTTGACCGAGAAGGGCCATGATGTCGTTGACCGTCATCGGCACGTTGCGGTCGAAGTCCGGCAATTGCGGGACATACCCCATGGGTGTCGTGACCTCGCCTTCGAACCGGACCGTCCCTGAGTGCGGCATCTGGCCCAGCAGCGCACGCACCAGTGAAGTCTTGCCGCCGCCGTTCGGGCCTACCAGGCAGTGCAGCGCACCGGCTTCTACCCGGAAGCTCACTTTGTCGAGCACTTGCGTACCTCCCAGTTGCAGGGAGACGTTATCGAACACTATGGCGGGGCCGCGCATCGCTTGTTCCTCCTTCATCGCGTTCATCGCTGCGTAAACTCAACGGCTTCGGCCAAGGTCTCTAGGTTTTCGCGCATTGCTACCTCGAATTCGTCCGGGCTGTAGGTATTGCCGGTGATGTGAGACAGCGCGAACACCTTCACGCCGGTGGCTGCCTCGATAGGCTTGGCCAGGTCGAGGGAGAAATTTTTCTCGGCGAAAAGCACACGTACATTGGCCTTCTTGATAGCGTCGATGGTGTTGGCCAACTGGCGTGCAGTCGGCGCGACGCCGTGACGCGGCTCAATCACGGCGCTCACGAACAGGCCGAACTCCTGCATCATGTAGTCGTAGCCCGCGTGCGTTGTCGCGCACCGGAACGAAGACAAATCCAGCGCGGCGAAACGGGTCATGAAGCCGGCCCTTAGCTCCCGGATACGCGCGGCATACGCCAGGGCGTTTTGTCGATACACCGCAGCGTTGTCCGGGTCCAGTTCCCCCAACCGGCGAGTGATCTCGAAGACCTGTTGTATCGCTGCCGTGGTGGATACGAAGGTATGCGGATTGACCACCTTGACGCCGTCCTGGCCGCCGCCGATTGGAATGAGCGCAACCGAGGCATTGGCCTGGATGATCGGCAGGGTCGTCCCGCGACCAGCGGCCTTGATGATCTGGAAGGCCCATTCATCGTGTCCGATGCCGTTGACGACCAGAACATCGATATTCATCGCGCGGGTGATGTCATCGGGCTGCGGCAGGTAGTTGTGCGGATTCGCCTCCGCCGGGATGAGCGCAACGACCTCCGCCCGATCTCCAACGATATTTGCCACGAAGCTGTAGTAGGGATGCAGTGTGACGCCGATTTTGAGCTTCTTGCCCGAAGAGGGAGCCGGGCTGGCGAGTGCGATGGCGGGTATCAGCAGCAATAGCGCGATGCATCGGCGCCACAGTGCGCGGTGTTTCGTAGAAACGGTCATGGCTGAGTTCCTTTTACGCGTTCGACTTCGCTGGCACCGTTGTAAGGGATGACCTGGCGCCAGCCATCGCCGACCAGCGATTCGGGCTTGACGATGCCAGGGTAGGGCGCGTTCGGGTCGCGGTGGACCCAGATCGTCGCTTGGTTGGCCCACATGACACCGGCATGTGCGTGACCGATGACGAGCAGGTAGGCGCTCTGGCCCGGCGCGCGGCCGCCGGAGCCGTAGTAGACCGTAGCGCCCTGGCCCTGGGTGGCTTTCGACACCTTGCTGGCGGTCTGGTCTGCAGGCGTGACAGCGTCGGCGGAAAGCGCATGGGGCAGGTGGGTGCCGGGCAGGATCAATTGCCAGTGCACCTCGCCATTGGTCTTCCAGAAGGCGTCACGGTAGAAGGGCGGCAGCAAGATTTTCTGGGCATGCTCCAGCGTGATCCAGCCGCCGGTATCGTTGTTGAACCAGATGATTTCTTCACCGGCTGGCAGCAGAGCGCTGTGAATCGCCTGATCGACCGCACCCAGGCCATCGAAGGAACGCACCTGCCAGCTCAAGGTTATCGGTGGGCCGACTTTCTGGGGTCGCAGCGTTATATAGCCTGCCACGCTGGCGATGACTGCCAGGGCCGCAAGCAACAGTGCCAGCGATTCCCATCGGCCGGATACCGGGCGCACCACCTTGATTCCGCTGTTTGCGTGATCGCTGGGCATATCTGCACCGGATGCGCGACGCGGCGATAGACGAGCCATCAGAGAAACGCGATCCAGCGGCCGAGGAACACCACGCCCGCCCACAATGCCAACGAACTGAACCCCGCGACACGCGCCTGGCTAGGAGGCGTTAGCGTTGTGTCCCATTCGGCAATGCGGCGAAAGACGCCCAAATGGAAGATCCCCATGTTGAGCCCAGCCAGCAGTAACACGCCCATCTTGCACAAGAATGCGGTGTTCTCGGCATAGGTCGTGGCATTGGCGGCGAACATGAGCAGGCCGGTGATCACGCAAGCCACGAAAGCGACCCAGGTGAACGGCAGCAAATCTTTTATCAGCCGTAGCGCGCTGCGGCGATGGGAGGCAACGCCGAGCAGACGCAAATCCACGACGGCGATGGTCCCGAACACAAGGGCGATGCCGATCACATGTACCGATTCAAGGGCTGGAAAGGCGGAGCCCGACTCTCGGATGAAGGTGGCGACAGAGGTGTCCTGGAGGGCTTGTAGTGTTGGTTGAATGTCCATGGCGAATACCTGGGAGCTTTCGTTGAAAACGCTTAGATCGCGTAGGCGATCCAGCGACCACAGATGATGACGACGCACCACAAGCCGATCGACAGCCAGGCTAGCGCCTTGACAAGAGGAGGCTTGCCATCACGTTGTGCATCGTCGGCAGGGCGCAGAAGGGGGCGCCGTAAAAGCAAGGTCAGCGTGAACGCACTCACGACCAGGGCCATCTTCAGCCAGAAGGTCGAGTTGACGAGTACGCGATCAGGCTCGGCGATGATCATGATCAACCCCGTGAAGAGCAGGACGAGGAGCGCATTGCGCATCCACGGGTAGTACCGGCGAACGACGCCACGCAAGGGCTCGTCCGTGGCGAACACACCCGCCAGCCGAAGATCGGAGATGACCGCAGAGCCGAAGAGCACTGTGATAGCGAGGATATGAATGCTCTGGACGGTGGGTATGATCCAGAGAATGTCCCGGATGGCTGTGCTCAAAGGTGACGCATAGATCCAGGCAATGATGAGTGATGATGACATTTGCTGTTCTTCCCAATGGGTTAGAAGTCTTGAGGCGTTGCGATCGAACGCAGGCCCGCCGCATCTTCTGGCAGTAGGTAGCCTTCCTTGATCGAAAGGGCCTTGGCGTCTTCGAATCTCTGTTCGTAGTTGCTGAAGCTTCCATAACGCTGGCGAAGCACGTCCTTGGAGTAAGGCACCTTGGTGTCGTAGATCAGGCCGCAGCCGGTCTCCTGATCGGTGAGGTAGGTCGCACTGGGCACCTGGATCCACGGCGGGCGTACGCCCCCTTGCAGGTTGCCGGTAGCGGGGTCGCGCGCGGCGGTCTTGCCATCGCGGGCGACCCGCGGAGCAGTCGGCATGGGCTTGCCCTCGCGTACCCATTGGTCCATGCGATCCAGAAGCGACGAGACGACCAACTCCGCCGGTTCGTCGTACAGCGTCCGGCACCGTGGGTCGTCGCCCTTGCCGATGTCGGCAGCGAACAGTTCGGTATGCTCCGTACCGAGGTCAGCCAGCCGCAGATGTGGCATGCCGGTCACTTCGTAGTAGCGAACCTGCGGGCTGTCGGTATCCGGTGGCAGGTTGATGCCTTCGATCACGTCGTGCATCAGTTCGGACTGGCTGTAGACGGTCACGAACGGCGCGCCGTCGGGCGTCTGGCGCGGCAGCCGGATGACGTCGCCGCCCACCTCTCCGTAGGCCATGCGGCCGGTCATGTAGGCATCGATCAGCGGTCTTGCGTCGGGCATACGCCATTGCTGGTGCCGGCCCTGGTCGAGGTAGTCCATCCAGACTTGCGCGGTCACGGCCCAGCTATTGACGTAGATGCGTTGAACGTCGAGACCTGCCAACGGGCTTTGCGCTGCATTGGTTTTCAGCAGCAACGCCAGTTGCGCCCCGATGCCCTGGGACTGTGGAGCGAACGGATCGGGACCTTCACCGCGGGTGAAGTGTTCCGGGTTGTAATAGGTGCCCAGCGGCGCGTAGCGTGCAAAGTCGAAGCGGCGCATGAACTCGAAGTTCACGATCCGTCCGTACTGAGCGATCTGCTCGGCCTCGGCAGCCGGGGTGTCCGAGATGAACTTGGGATCGACTGTCGGCTTGTTCACATTCAGCGTGTACCCGACGTACGCGTAGCCGCGACGTAGTAAATAGTCGCGGGTCAAGATCCATCCCGCGGCGCGTTCGCCGAACCAACTGAACGGCTCGATCACGACCGTGCCATTGAAGCGTGCGGGGTCAGCCGGTTTGCGTACCAGAATACGTGTGGTGTAAGGCGCCTCCAGCAGGGTTTTGCCCGAGGCGGTAATGGCCGGGGCAACACCTTGCAGGTAAAACTCCTCCTCGACGTAGCCGTACTTGTCGAGGTCGCTGTATTCGGTGCCCGGGCGTTTCGCCGACGAAAGCGGCAGCTGTCCGGAGGATGGCACAGCGATTACCGTGGGCATGCGAGGCACTTCTGCGAACGCGGTCGACGTGACAAGCAGCGACAGCAGGACGCTTTTCAGCGTTGGTCGCAGGAGGCTGATTGTTGTCAGTCTTTCCATTTGGTCAGCTCCGATGGCGATTAATGGCGACTTCACTCGAGACTGAGGGATGCCTTGCCCTCTTTATCGATCACGATCTGATTGTTCTCGCAGACATACTCTTGAATGGCGTAGTTGGACCGTTTGTACTCGAACGTGAAGCGATACGGGGCCTTGAGCACCTGCGAGTCCTCGATCACGACCTTGTTTTCCAGATGGTCCGGCGCCGTCAGCCTGATGCGTTCCGTGATCTTCATGTCCGGACCGTGCGGAACGTCGTAGAAGCGCACATCCGTTCGCACGCGCTGTGTCTCCACGACGAGCGTGTCGCCTTCCCAGTGGCCGCGTGAATGGCCTTGATATTTAGGATCCAGCTTTTCTTTTGGTGGCATCGCTTCGTTCAAAAGAATCCGGCGAACCTGCTGGAGATACTCGCCGAGGACGATCACTTGCTTGTCGTCGTGAATGATCTGGATCGGGAAAAGCGCCGCCATCAACGTTGGCATTCCCTCGGGCAGGCATCTCGAGCTCGTGGTGGCCAACGGCGTTCCGGCCTCGTTCGCCACGGCTTCTTTCTTCTTCAACTCGACGTATTCGTCGGCGTAGGGCGCCTTCAGGTCCATCGGTCCACCCGGGTGCACCGGATCGTCCGGGTTCTCACCGAACCAGTCGTCCGGGGTTCTTTCCCAAGTACCACTGATGTCGGGGCGTGTGCCGACGCTGTGTTTGTCGTGCAGAGGTTTCGACGGTGTGGCGCCGTTGCATATCCCGGCGACAGTCACGAGGGCGATGCCCAGGAAGATCATTGCCGTGTTCAGGGTTCGTGTCGGTTTCATTGAAACGCCTCCGTGCTGCTGGTCTGGTCTGTTCGGCTGGGTAGTCATGAAGCTGGGAGGGACTGCTTATCCGCCGCCCGTGAGTACGACGTCACCGATCTTGATCTCCACGAGCAGTCCTCCTGGCTCACCGTTTTTCAACGGTTTGAAGGACACCTCGGCGTTGTCGCCAGCCTTGATCGACTCGGCGTTCCAGCCAGTGCGCTGCAACGCGTTGACACTGCCTGTCTCGATCTTGAATCGCTGGGCCGGGGGGCCGGGTGTATCGACGTAAATCGTGATGTGAGGGTTGGTCCAGGCGAAACGCTCGACGACACCCTTGATCGAGACCGTCTGGGTCTGGTCGAAAAGTGCGAACGAGTGGTGGGCACTGGCCACAGGCGCGAGAGCGCTGCAAGCGATGAGGGTCAGAAGGCAGAGCCCCTGACGTAACAGCGGGGGTGGTGACATAGGGATCATGACGGGTGCCTCGGTTCTTATGGTTCTTATGGGCCCAGCATAGGGGCGTAGCGTTCAGAGCCCATAGCCCAAAACGGCAACCATTCAAGGCATCGAAGATGTTTTGCAGCGGGGGGATATCGCGCAGGGGGAGGGGCGGTTCGCCCCTTGAAAGTGCTGATTTGGGTTACCGCTCTCGCGACCCAAGCCGGAACACTCCTGGCTCGCCTCATAAATATAAAAACAGGAGAGACGTCATGCGCACCCTCAGCTACGCCCCATTACTTTCGCTGGTTGCACTCTGCACATTTGAGCCGCAGGCACTCGCCTATCAGCTCTACAACGAAAATGATGGAGGAACTGTCCTTAACGCCGACATTTGGGCAGGGTATGGCTTGTTCGGCAGCAACAAAAACTACCTCGCCGACCCGCAGAGGGAGCCCGGCACAATGCGGTGGCAGGAAGGCTTCGCCAAATACGGCCTGAACGGCAAGACAGACAAAATCACTCCCGGCTCCATCTATGGCGGATTTAGCATGATCAGCACGGGGTCATGGGGCGATGGGGATGCGGGTGGGCTCACCGTCGGGGATGAAAGAAAAACGGCTGTGGAAGACGCTTTCCTGGGCTGGAAGTCAGGTGACCTGGTTCCTGCGCTGGGTGAGGACGGCGTTGATTTCTCCTTCGGCCGGCAGCTCGTCACGGTGGACGGCTTCCTGATCACCGATGACGGGTTCGCCCCCGGGAAGGGCTTCAATCCTATCCCAGGCGTCCAGGATGGCCGGTTCAATCGCGGCGGCGCCTTTTACCTTGGCCCGCGGTTGGCATTCGCGAACACGGCAGTCTTGAAACTGGGGGGGACGGAGGGCCTTCACAGTAGCCTGATGTGGCTCAAATCCGGCAACCCCGGGCAGTCGAAGACTGAAGTGGCTGCCGCCACCCTCGACTACACAACGCCCATTGGCTCGATCGGTTCGACTTACGTGCACGGTCTGGATGTTGACGAGCGATATGCCTTTGGTGATCGGCTTGAGCGCAAGGGCATGAACGTCTACAGCATTCGTGGGCAGGGCAATGCCGGGATCGAGAATGCCGACTTTGCGTTCGAAGTGGTGCGTCAGGAAAAACGTTCAGGGTCGCAGCGGGCGATGTTCTTCGACGCCGGCTACACCTTCGCCGATACAAAATGGCAACCGACGGTGAGCTATCGATATTCGCGCTATTCCGAAGGTTACGACTTTCTGTTCCAGGGAGGTTTTCGCAAGCGATACCAAGGTGAAGTCGCCGCCAATTACGCAGGTTCAGTGACCTCGAACATGGCGATCAACGACGTGCTCCTCTCAGTCAAACCGACCGAGACATTGACCCTTAACGCAATGGCCTTCAACTACCACCAGCTCTCCCGTACGCATGAGCAGGACTTCGCTGCACGTGAGGTCGACCTTTTCCTGGATTGGATGGTGACGGATAACGTCACACTCTCGCCGCTAGTTGGCTTCTACAAGCCCGAAAAGTGGCTCGGGGACGGTGGTCTGCAGAGCGGGAGCGCATCAACGAACACTTACTTCCAGTTCATCGTATGGGTGGCTTTCTAAGCCGCCGCTCTTCCCGTAATGACTGAGTCTGTTGCAGGTATTTTGACCAGGGGCCTTCGGGCCCCTCCGGTCCAACCCATGAGGCGTTGACATCTTGCGTCAACGCCCCACCCAGTCACAGCATGCGGCGCAGGACATCGTTACGAGGGTCCCGGTCGAAAAACCGGTGTTTCAAAGCGCCCGCGATATGCAACACGATCAGTCCGAGCAGAGTGTAGGCGAGCACTTTGTGCAGCCATTGGAAGACGGCGAACCAATCGTCATTTTTCGGAAGGAGCTCCGGCAGGTTGACCCCAAAAAAGAAAACCCCGTCACTCATCGTGTAGGTGCTCGACATTGAGTACCCCATCAACGGCACGATCACGACGAGCGCATACATGACACGCTGCGTAAGCCTTGACAGGAACCTTTCATAGCTCGCCAGCGTTTCCAGCGGCTGCGGAAGCACGGGGGTCCGAAAACGCAGGGCGATCTGAGTCAGGACAACCAGAAACATCAACAGTCCAAAGGATTTGTGCCACGGGTAATAGAGCTCGTACTTGCTCGCCACTTCGTCATTCAGACCGGTCATATGCCAGCCTGCCCAGAGGAGGCCTGCGATGAGCACGGCGCGTACCCAGTGCAAAATTCGCAGGGACGTCGGATACCGATCGGTTGTTTGTTGTTCTATCGGGTTCATCGTAGTCTCTCCATT
Source organism: Pseudomonas sp. TH39(2020) (assembly GCF_016650715.1). Taxonomy (NCBI): domain Bacteria; kingdom Pseudomonadati; phylum Pseudomonadota; class Gammaproteobacteria; order Pseudomonadales; family Pseudomonadaceae; genus Pseudomonas; species Pseudomonas sp. TH39(2020). Next base: position 417,563 of record NZ_JAEKFF010000002.1, read on the forward strand.
GATTATCAACGGCATCAGGGATGCACTTTTGAACGGTCACCCTCGCGACACAGGGGCCGGAGGGTGATTCGGTCAGGACAGGGATCGTGCTCAGGAAGGCAGCAGCACGGTGATGACTTTCTCTTCTGTGTAGGCCACCGCGCCGGCAAACCCGCCTTCACGGCCGATACCGCTGGTCTTTACGCCGCCCCAGGGCAGGTTGGCGTCCAACGGGCTCCAGCAGTTGATACCCACGGCACCGGCCTTCACCGCAGCGGCTACGCGGTGCGCTCGCACCAGGTCGGTCGTCCAGACCGTGGCCGCCAGGCCGTAGGAAGAGTCGTTGGCCAGTGCGATAGCTTCCTCTTCGCTGTCGAACGTGATCAGCGTGCCGACGGGCCCGAAGATTTCGTCTTGGGCGATCGCCATGGCGTTGTTGGCGTTGGTGAAGATCGTCGGCCGGACAAACCAGCCCCGTTCAGGCGTTGATACACCGCCGGCCAGCAGCGAGGCGCCTTGGTCGATACCCAGTTGGATGTATCGGTTAACGCGATCGAATTGCGCTTTCTTGGCCACCGGTCCCATCTGTACACCGGGCTGGCGAGGGTCGCCCACGTTGACTGCCTGTGCGGCATCTGCAAGCGCTGCGCCGAAACGATCTGCGATGCTGCGGTGGACCAGGATGCGCGAGCCGGCTGCACAGACCTGGCCCTGGTTGGCGAACAGGCCGAGCGCACACCCGCGCAGCGCGTCTTCGAAAGAGGCATTGTCGAAGACAATCTGGGGACTCTTGCCGCCCAGTTCCAATGCCACGCGCTTGAACAGCACACCGGCGGTGCGCTGGATTTCGCGTCCGGCCTCGGGGCTGCCGGTGAAGCTGATCTTGGCAACGAGCGGGTGTTCGCACAAGGCGCGACCCACCTCATTGCCGTAGCCGGTGACCACGTTGATCACGCCGTCAGGGAAGCCCGCTTCCTGAGCCAGCACCGCCAGGTGCAGGGCAGACTGCGGCGTCTCTTCCGAAGGTTTGATGACCACGGTGCAGCCTGCCGCCAGCAAAGCGGCGAGCTTCCAGACTGTGATCATCAACGGCGAATTCCAGGGAACGATGGCGCCGACCACACCCACTGGCTCGCGTACCGTGTACGAAAGGGTCTTGGTGCCGAAGTAGCCACCGGTGGGAATGGTGCGCCCCTCAAGCTGGTTGGCCCAGCCGGCGGCGGCACGCAGGTTGGCGATCGCGTTGGGCAAGTCCATTCGGCGCGGTTCGATGGGTGAGCGACCGATGGCGTTGGCATCCATGTCGGCCAGCAATTCGGTGTCGCGTTCAACCAGGTCAGCGAGTTTCGATAGCAATTGACCGCGCTGGGCGCCGTCGAGCTGGCTCCAGGCGCCACCCTCAAGTTGGCGATGCGCGGCCGCCACTGCGCGGTCCACGTCCTCAGTCGTGCCCTGTGCGGAGCTGCCGTACACCTGTTCTGTCACGGGATTGACGAGGTTTATGCGACGGCCGTCGGAGGCTTCGAAGGACGCGCCTTCGATGAAGTGATTCAAGTGCTCAGTCATTTTGGGGTCCATGAGTGATGTGGAGTGGTCGGGTCACGCCTCGAGGGAGGCCAGGGCGTCGCCGAAGATGTCCAGTGCCTTGAAGAACAGCGAGCGTGAGATCGTCAGCGAGGGCATGACTCGCATCACGTTGCTGTAGCGACCGCAGGGAATCATCAGCACGCCGTGGTTCATCAGGTAGCCCATGAGCTGGCCGATCTTTTCGGGCGCAAGGGGGGCTTTGGTGGTCTGGTCCTCGACCAGTTCGATACCGATCATCAGGCCGCGGCCTCGGACTTCAGCGACGAACGGGCTGTTGAAGCCACGGATACGTTCCTGCGCCTCCAACCCCAGTGTGTGCGCGCGGTTGAGCAGATCGAGCTCCGGGTCCTGCAGGATGCTGATGTTGGTCAGCGCCACTGCCGCGGACAACGAGTTGGCGGCAAAGGTGTTGGGCATCGATCCGTCAGGAATTGCGGCCGCCAGGTCCGAACGCATGATCAGGCCCGCCATTGGCAGGTCGCTGCCGATGCCTTTGCCGAACGTGAGCATGTCTGGCTTCACGCCCGAGTGCTCGACCGCCCACATTTTGCCGGTGCGCCCTGCGCCGGATTGCACTTCATCGACGATCAGCAGCGTACCGCTACGGTCGCATGCCTTGCGCAACAGCTGCAGGAATTCTGGCGAGGGGGGCACATAGCCGCCTTCGCCCTGCACCGGCTCCACGATGACGGCAGCCACGTCATCGGCGGCGGTGTAGGGGGTGTTCAACAGATAGTCCACGTACTCGCCGGCGATCTGCTCGGCGCTTTTGTGAGTGGTGTCGAAAGGGAAACGGTAGGCATAAGGGTAGGGGGCGTGAATGACCCCGCCCATCTGGGCACCGTAGCCCTTGCGGTAGGCCGTGCCTGTCGTCAGGGAACCCGAGGCGTTCCACACGCCGTGGTAGCCACCATGAAAGGCGATGATCTGGTGCCGCCCGGTGATGCGTTTGGCGAACTTGATGGCGGCTTCAAGCGCATCGCTGCCGCTTTGCGTGAAGAAGGTGATGCAGTCGCCACGCAAGCCGTCGGGCGCGATCTCGGAGAGCTTGGCCGCCAGTTCGGTGCGCCGGGTGCTGTTGATTTCCAGGGCATGCATCAGCACTTCGGACTGTTCGCGGATCGCCTGCACCACCTTCGGGTGGCAGCGGCCTACGCTGCTGACGCCCACGCCGGCGGACAGGTCGATGTAGGTGTTGCCATCGGGGTCCTTGAAGGTAGCGCCGAAGGCGCGGTCCATGGCTATGGGCATGCGTCCGCCGCCGCGCGCCATGGATTCAGTACGTGCCGACAACGCCAGGGCCTCGCTGGTTTTGGGGCCGGGAAGTGTGCTGGAGATAATCCGCGGGGCATCCGCGAAGTGGAGGGATTCAAGTTTGGCTTCACTCATGACGTTCTCTCTGAATGTCGATTTAAGTGTGCTGATCATCTCCGCGACGTGTCTGTGGCCGGTAGCCCGAATCGGCACTTGGGTGGCCGCCCTGAGCGCACCTTCCAGCAGTGAATTCAAGATTCCATAAAGAATTATGCATAATTCTCACTATGTGCGAATATCGCATAGGAAGGCGATATAAAAACAAGAATATTGGCAGAGGCTTTCGACATCATGAAAAATCAGACTATCAGCCATTTCAGAGACGTCCATGTCCATGCGGCTACCGTCCAGGAGTGGAGCCAGGACTACAGTCAGCTAACGGCAGGCTCGGCCGAGAGTTCGCTGATGCAGTTGTCGACGGCGGGTGTCCACGTCTTTCTCGAGCAGATCAACCAGCGTGTCGTGCAGCACGGCGTGGCTCCCCGAGGCAAGATGTGCTTTGCCGTGCCGATCACCACCCCGGGTTCGATTCGGATGCAGGGGCGGGAGGCGGACGATAGCAGCCTGTTCTTTCTTCACGGTGGCGAGGAGTTCATGTTCCATATGCCGATGGGCATGGAGCTGCTGTCGATCACCTTCGAACGTGAATTGTTCGAGCAGGCGTTGGCGCAAACGGCTTCGGCGAAGGAGGTCAGCCTGTTGCTGCGTCAGCCGGTGATCAGGGTTTCCACGCCGCGCTTTGCAGACGCTCGTCGCCGATTGCTGGCGATGTTCTCCCAGGCCCTGGTGTACGAAGAACTCGACAGCACACGAGACCGGGAACGGGAGCTGGCGCTGGAGCAGGCGATGCTCGGCGAGTTGCTGCAACTCATGACCGACCCGGCCTGCGACAAGCAACAACGCTCCGCAAGCTCCACGCGCAGCTTCATTGTCGAGAAATGCCACCGTCTGGCGACCGCGGAGATGATCGACGTGCCCAGCGTGATCGAGTTGTGCCAGCGACTCCAGGTCAGTCGGCGTACCGTGCAGAACAGCTTTCGCTCGGTTGCCGAGACGACGCCGCTGAATTACTTGCGCTCTGTGAGGCTCAACGGCGTACGTCGGACCTTGATGTCCACCCGCGCATCGCATCTCTCGATCGGCGATGCCGCTGCCCAATGGGGCTTCTTTCACCTCAGCCATTTTGCGGCGGAGTACCAGGAGCTGTTCGCAGAGTTGCCATCCCATACCGCCCGCGCTGCCATCACCGGTTGCGCTCATGCCTGAACACCCGCCCGCTGAAAGCAGTGGCGGGGTGACTGTCGGCTTCACAAGGATGTCGAAAAAGATGAATAGCCTGCGCCGTCTGCTCATGGTCTTCGACCTGTTTCGCCCGGAACAACCGGTCATCGATGTGGACATCATTTGCCGGGAGCTCGGCTACACGTCCGCCACCGCCTATCGTTATCTGCGCGAACTCGGCGACGGGGGCTTTTTGAAGCGATTGCCGCGCGGTTACGCGCTCGGCCCACGAATCGTCACGCTGGAAAATCTGATGACGAACTACGATCCGTTGTTGGCATGCAGCCGGGACCTGGTCGACAAACTGGTCGCCGACACCGGACTGGACGCGCTGGTCAGCGAGTGGCATGGCGACTCAGTGGTCAACGTGCTGATCCATCGTGGCTCCGATGCCGGACCGGTCGGTAGCGGCAGGGGGCGGTCGATCGATCTTTTCCACAGCGCGACCTCCCGGGTCGTAATGGCCTATCTGCTACCGCGCCAAATCCGACGTGTTTACGACGCTCACGTGAACCCATCCGAATTGCAGCATCTGGGGCTGGAGTGGAAGCCGTTTATCAAGAGCCTGCTCGCCATCCGCAAGCAGGGCTACTGCATCAGTGAAAGCGAGCTGCACCCGGGGCGCAGTGGCGTCGCGGCGCCGATCTTCGACGAAAAGCAGCGCGTCCTCGGGAGCATGACCCTAGTGGGGCGCAGTGAGCGGTTCGGTGCATTTCAGCAGCGCTATCTGTGCGACCTGGTGACTGGCGCGGCGTCGGAACTGACGGCGCGTCTCGCTTCGCAGTGATTGGCGGATGGTGCTGTTCAGGTGATGGCGTAACAGGTTACCGATTTGGGATACCGGGGCGTTCATGGTGAGGCATAGGATCGAATCCAGCGTGCGACAAAAACGACAAGCTATCTCGGTGACGGTGAACGGCTTGCTGCATCGATCCTACAGCGACTGCCTCATACAATAAGGTCAAGAACATGAGCGTATCTATCCCGATCAACAGTTCGACGGAGTTGAAGCGTGGTGCCTTGGGTGTTGGTTTCATCATCTTTTTCGTGGTGTCGGCGGCGAGTCCGTTAAGTGTCATCGCCGGTGGCTTCCCGATTGGCATCATGCTGGGTAACGGTGCCGGTACTCCGGCGTTGCTGATCCTGGCGTTGCTGGTGTTGCTGGCGTTTTCAGTGGGCTACACCACCATGTCCCGGCATCTGACCAATGCCGGCGGTTTTTATGCGTTCACCTCCCGTGGTTTGAGTGGCCTGGCAGGCGGCGCGGCCGGGGTGTTGGCGATGTTTGCCTATAACATTCTTCAGGTCGGGTTGTATGGCATGTTCGGCGGGGTGGTGAGTGGCACCATGGAAAGCATGTTCGGACTGGTGTTGCCGTGGTGGTCTTACTCACTGATGGCGATGGCGAGCATTGCGATTCTGGGGTATCGCAAGATCGACCTGTCGGCGCGGCTACTGTCGGTGATGGTGATCGCCGAGTACCTGGCGATCCTGATCCTGGACTTTTCCATCCTCAAATCCGGCGGCGACAGCGGCATCAACCTTGATGCGTTTGATCGCAGTCATGTGTTCAGCGGCACACCGTCAATCGGCTTGCTGTTCTGCTTCGCGGCATTTATCGGCTTCGAAGCGACGACTATTTACGGCGAAGAGGCCAAGAACCCGCAACGTACTATCCCGATAGCCACCTACTGCTCGGTGTTGCTGATCGGTGGTTTCTACGCACTGTCGGTATGGTCGATGGTGGTGGGCGTAGGGGCGGACAAAATCGTGCCGATGCTGCAAGCCTTGCAGGACCCGACGACCTTTATTTACGGTATGTCCGATCACTTTGTCGGCCCCTGGCTGACTCAGATTATCCGGGTGCTGTTCATGGTCAGTATCTATGCCGGTCTGCTGGCGTTTCATAACGCCGCGGCCCGTTACTTCTACGCGATTGGGCGTGACGGCCTGTTGCCGCACCGCTTGGGTACTACCCATCGCGTGCACCAAAGTCCCCATATGGGGTCGGCGTTGCAGAGCCTTATCTCGGCGGTGGTGGTACTGATTTTCGCCGCCATGGATGCCGATCCGATCCTGCAGCTGTTTGCCTGGCTGTCCAACCTGGCCACGCTGTGCGTGATTTTGTTGATGGCGCTCACCTCCGCAGCGGTAATCTTCTTTTTCCGGCGTCACCCCGAACTCAAGGTGGGGATCTGGCGTGGGCAGATTTTCCCCGCGTTCTCTTGTGTTGCCCTATTGGCGGTCCTGGTACTTGCGGTGGTGCATTTCGATGTACTGACGGGCGCCAGCCTGGCTTTGTCATACAGTCTTTGCGCCATCATTCCCGCAGCCCTGCTGGGTGGTGTGTTCCTGGCGGCACGACTTCGCAAGGCGTCGCCGGAGCGGTACCAGGCATTGGGTAGCCACAAGCTTTAAGGTCCCCACGCAGAACCGTTCAACGCTTACCAAGGATGGTCTGCGACCTCGTGCGGCTGCGGCTGTCTGCTCAACTTGACCAGCAGCGATGCGATCAACAGCAGGACTGCCGACGCTGCCAGCACGGCAACAAAGCCTGCATCAAACGCCGCACGGGCGAATGCGCTCAGCATCGCGCGGCCTTCGGGTGACAACGTCTCGGCGACGACCAGCGCGTCGTCGAGACTCTCGAATGTCGCGGGGTTGAGGTTCAGCCATGGCGGAATCATCAGGCCCGCCGAATACGCATAAATCGCCGATAACAGACTGCCCGCAAGCGTCACACCCACAGCACCGCCCAGTTCAAAGGACACTTCCTCGATGGAGGCGGCCATGCCGGCTTTATCGGCGGGTACGCTGAGCATGATGGTGCTGGACGAAACGGTCAGTGCCGCGCCAATCGTCAAGCCCAACAGGGCAAGGCTGGCGATTTGCAGGTAAACCGCAGCGTTGTACAGCAAGAGATAGCTCAGCATCGCGGCTGACGACAGCAGCAACGTCCAGAACAGCATCCGCCGGTTTCCCAGGCGCGGCAGGTAGTAACCGGCAAGCGGCCCTGCGACGAAGGAGCCCAGTGGCAGAGGAAGGATGAACAATGCCGCCTCCAGCGGCGACATGCCGAGTACCAGTTGCAGGCGTTGGCTGAACACCAGTTCCATGCCGATCAACGCGGCGGCCGACACGACTGCTGCAATGACGGCATTTCTGAAGCCAGGTGCAGTGAACAGCGCCAGATCGAGCATCGGCTGTGGGGCACGGCGTTGGCGTCGAATGAACAGCGTCAGGAATAACCCACCCAGGACGACCGCCACCAGCATGCCGTCGAAGGAGGGCGCCCGTTTACCGAGTTCCTTGACGGCATACGCCAGGCTGATTAGCGCGATCATGACCTGCAGCGAACCCAGCCAGTCCCATCGTTTTTTGGCATCCCCCGGGTGATTCGGGATCAACACTGCGCCGAGGACCAATGCCACCAGCACAATAGGCACGTTGATCAGAAACACCGAGCCCCACCAGAAATGCTCCAGCAGCAGGCCGCCCACGACCGGGCCGAACGCGGCGCCCCCTGAAGCAACCGATGCCCAGATGCCGAAAGCCATGGCCTGCTCGCGCGGGTCGGCGAACGTCACCCGGACGATGGCCAGCGTAGCCGGCATCATCATCGCCGCGCCGACGGCCAGAAAGCCGCGGGCACCGATCAATACGCTGGCCGATGGCGAGAAGGCCGCGATCAGCGAGAACAGGCCAAACACACTCAGTCCGCCGATAAACAGGCGTTTGTGCCCGAGGCGGTCACCGAGTGTGCCCATGCCCAACAGCATCCCGGCAGCGATCAATGCATAGATGTTGATGATCCAGAGCTTTTGCGAAGCCGAGGCGTCGAGTTCACGGGTCAGTGTCGGCAGCGCGGTGTACAACACCGTCATATCAATGACGATCAGCAGCAATGCGCTGGAAATAACGGCCAGGATCAGCCAGCGTCGCGGGGGAATCATGGGTGGGGCTCAATAATGGATAGTAGGAAGCCGGCAACTGAAATCCATTCAAGATTTCAGCGCCGGCAGGCAGCTGTCAGATAGCCGGCCGAGCCCCTTTACACACGGAAGTGGCCTACAAGCTGCTGTTGATGGTTGGCCATTTCATGGAGTGAGTCACTGGCCGTTGAGGCATCGCTCATCCGTTTGGTCAGTGTTTCGCTGATGCTGCGAATGTCACTGACCCGATGGCTGATATCTTCCACGACCGTGCTTTGCTCCAGGGCTGCGCTGGCGATCTGCTGATTCATCTGTTCGATCACATCCACTGCCTGGGAAATATTCTCCAGCGCCGTACGGGTCTGTTGCACCTGGATCACGCTGCTGCTGGCTTGCTCACGGCTCAGTTGGGTGCTGTGCACCACCTCCTGGCTCAAGTGCTGCAGCATCTCTATCACCGTGCGGACCTGTTCGACCGAGCTCTGGGTGTTGCTGGCCAGGTGCCTGACTTCATCAGCCACCACCGCGAAGCCGCGCCCCTGTTCGCCCGCTCTGGCCGCTTCGATGGCCGCATTCAACGCCAGCAAGTTGGTCTGCTGCGCGATGGTGCTGATGACGTCCAGCACCTGACCGATCTGGGTGCTGCTATTGGCGAGGGCATGCACTTGCTTAAGGGTGGTGTCCAGACGCTGATCAAGGCTTTCGATGCTGCTCTCGGCGATGGAGAACACCGCTTGACCAGATCGGCTCGCGCTTTCGGCGGCTGTCGCTGCGTCGGCGGCGCCGTGGGAGTGGCGCGCCACTTCCTGGGCACTGGCACTCATTTCATGCAGGGCGGTCGCGGCCAGCTCCACTTCGCGGTACTGGCGCTGCATCCCTGCGCTGACTTCCCGGGCAATCCCCGACGAGGTATTGGCGCTGTTGCGGGTATCCAGGGAGGCGGTTTGAATGTCACGAATAATCGGCTGCAACTTGTCCAGAAAACGGTTGAACCCATTGGCCAATTGGCCCAATTCGTCGCGCCGCCCGGTGGGCAGGCGTTGGGTGAGGTCACCATCGCCATCGACGATGGCATCAAGCAAACCCGCCACCTTCAGCAGTGGGCGTGTCACCCCGTAGGCGGCCAGCCAGATCAGTACCATGCCGAGGCAGCTGGCCAGTACCCCCAGGCAAAGGTTGAGCCAGTTGGCCTGGTGGCTTTTGTCGTCCAGTTCGCTTTGCATTTGCCGAGCGGAAGCCTGCACCAGGTCTTGGGGAACCTTGATCTCCAGTTGCCAGAGTGGATTGCCTGGCACGGTTTGCAGAGCCTGGCGTATATCGAGGGTGGACCCGGAGACTTCGCCGCTGCGTCCTGCCACCTGGCCGGTGGGCGACACAATGGACACTTCGCTGTTGCCCTGATACAGGTCTTGGCCGAGGTCGGCAGCCAGCTTTTGCAGAGTATCGAGGCTAATGTCCATGCCGACCACGCCGAGGACCTTGCCGTTGGCGATCAGAGGGATAGAAACGCTGCTCATCAGGACTTTCTGGCCTTCCACCTCACTGGTGTAGGGCTCCACCACGCAAGTGCGCTTTTGAGCTTGAGGGCAGGTGTACCAGACGTTTGTCGGTTCGCTGCCGGGTGGCGCAGTGTCGGTGAAGATTTGCGCCTCGGTGAGCACATCCTGGACCAGTTGTCCCGGCTGGCTCTGTGACCAATACAGCGCAAAGCGGCCTTTTTCGTTGCTCGCCAGCGCACGTTGCCCGACGAAAGCGGCGTCTGCGCTCGCCAACGCGTCAGGCAGAAGTATGACGTACAGGCCGAGCACTTTTTCGCGTTTGAGCAGTGTCTGACGGGTCACGCTGATCAGCGCTTCGCGCAATTGCGCAGCCGTGAGGCGTCCATTGAGTGTTTGATCGCGCAGTTGCAGAACCTGTTGCGCGAACCCTTCGCCATACAGCGCCGTTTCGTTGAAAAAGCGTTCGACATGTTGGCCATGGGCAACGGCCTGGGCTTGCAAGCGCTCCACGGCGGCTTGCCCGAGCAGTTGACTGCTCTGCTCCTTCAGCAAATTTGCACTTTGTTGATTCTGGTACACCGAGGCGCCTACCAGCGCGCCGACGACAGCCAGCAGGCACAGCCCGCTCAGGAGTGTGATCCGCCATTGGATAGTGAGATGAGCTAAAAGCATGACTGAGGCTTCCTGCAGAGGGCTTTGGCTGCGATGGGCTGTGGACCTGGCCCTCGCTTTTATTATCGGTGCCGGCATCTGGGTATAGAGCGGGTGACGCTAGCATGCGGGAGGGAACGGGCAAGCGGTTATCCCGAATCGGCAAGGACTGCCGGATTGCCGGTGACGCATCGACCTGTTTTGGGGCGGCGCCTCGGATGCTACCGATTTGGGATAGCGAGCGGTTCAGGGGCGGGCATAGGATCGAATTCAGCGCGCAACTAAAACAAAACGCTAATCGGTGCCGATGGAATTCAATCGGGCCACCCCAACAGCGACTGCCTCATACAATAAGGTCAACAACATGAGTGTACCTATCTCGATCAACAGCTCCACGGAGCTCAAGCGTGGCGCCCTGGGCGTCGGGTTCATCATCTTCTTCGTGGTGTCGGCGGCGAGCCCTTTAAGTGTGATCGCCGGTGGCTTCCCGATTGGCATCATGCTGGGCAATGGCGCCGGCACACCGGCATTGCTGATCCTGGCGTTGCTGGTGTTGCTGGCGTTCTCGGTGGGTTACACCACCATGTCCCGGCACCTGACCAATGCCGGCGGTTTTTATGCGTTCACCTCCCGTGGTTTGGGTGGCCTGGCAGGCGGGGCGGCCGGTGTGTTGGCGATGTTTGCCTATAACATCCTTCAGGTCGGGTTGTATGGCATGTTCGGTGGGGTCGTCAGTGGCACCATGGAAAGTGTCTTCGGCCTGGTGTTGCCGTGGTGGTCCTACTCGCTGATGGCGATGGCGAGCATTGCGATTCTGGGTTATCGCAAGATCGACCTGTCGGCGCGGGTGCTGTCGGTGGTGGTGATCGCCGAGTACCTGGCGATCCTGATCCTGGATTTTGCCATCCTCAAATCCGGCGGCGACAGCGGCATCAACCTTGATGCGTTCGACCGCACCCATGTGCTCGGCGGTACCCCGTCCATCGGCCTGCTGTTTTGCTTCGCGGCATTCATCGGTTTCGAGGCGACGACTATTTACGGCGAAGAGGCCAAGAACCCGCAACGTACCATTCCGATTGCCACCTACAGTTCGGTGCTGCTGATCGGCGGGTTCTACGCACTGTCGGTGTGGTCGATGGTGGTGGGCGTGGGCGCGGACAAGATCGTGCCGATGCTGCAGGCCTTGCAGGATCCGACGACGTTTATCTACGGCATGTCCGATCACTTTGTCGGGCCGCAACTGACCCAGGTCATTCGCGTGCTGTTCATGGTCAGTATCTATGCCGGCCTCCTGGCGTTTCATAACGCCGCGGCGCGTTATTTTTACGCGATCGGCCGTGACGGCCTGTTGCACAGTCTGTTGGGCACCACTCATCGCGTGCATCAGAGCCCCCATATGGGTTCGGTGTTGCAGAGCCTGATTGCCGCGGTGGTGGTACTGATTTTCGCTGCATTGGATGCGGACCCGATCCTGCAACTGTTCGCCTGGTTCTCCAATCTCGCCACCCTCTGCGTCATTTTGCTGATGGCGCTGACGTCGGTAGCGGTCTGCGTCTACTTTCAGCGTCATCCCGAGCTTAACGTCGGGATCTGGCGCGGGCGCGTCCTGCCTGTTTTCTCCTCCCTGGCATTAGTGCTCGTGCTGGTACTGGCGGTGGTGCATTTCGACGTGCTGACCGGGGCCAGCCAGCTGTTGTCCTACGGACTCTGCGCCATCATTCCCGTGGCCCTGATCATCGGCGTCATGCTCGCCGCGAGATTGCGAAAGATCTCGCCGCAACGGTTTCTTGCCTTGGGCAGCCACAAGCTTTAAGGCCGCACTCGTTACGGCTCGACTAACCAGACAATACCGGCCTGCCGTTGCTCGGCATGGCTCGTCAGTGTGTGAAAGGAAGGTTTCAAATGCACAACTACAAGATGCTCATCAATGGTGTTCAGGTTGCCGGTGATAAGGGCCAGTTTGACGTGATCAACCCGGCCACCGGTGCTGCATTCGCCCAATGCCCGGCTGGCTCGCTGGCGCAACTCGACCAGGCGGTCTACGCCGCGCAGGCGGCGTTCAAAAGCTGGCGGCACAGCACCCACGCAGACCGTTGCGAGCGCCTGTTGGCGGTCGCGGCGGATATCGAGCGGGAGGCCGAGTCACTGGCCCGGCTGATTGTGCTGGAACAAGGCAAACCGCTGGAACTGGCGTTTTCCGAAGTCATGGGTTCCGCCGCCTGGACCCGCTATGCGGCCGGTCAGGAGATTGCCGTGGAGTTGGTGGAAGAAACCCCTACTCAGCGGATCGAGTTGCATCGCAAGCCTTTGGGTGTGGTGGCGTCGATTACACCGTGGAACTGGCCGTTCATGATCGCCGTCTGGCACATCATGCCGGCGCTGCGAGCCGGTAACTGTGTGATCAGCAAACCGTCGAGCCTGACCCCGCTGAGCACCTTGCGTCTGGTGGAGATCATCGCCCGCCATGTGCCTCACGGCGTGATCAATTGCCTGACGGGCGAGCAAGGTTTCGGTAGCGCAATCACTTCGCACACTGGCATTCAGAAGATTGTGTTCACCGGCTCGACCGCCACCGGACAAAGCGTCATGCGCGGCGCCGCCAACAACCTCAAGCGCCTGACCCTGGAGTTGGGTGGCAACGACGCGGCAATCATTCTGCCCGGTACGCCGATTGAGGCGGTGGTCGAGGATATTTTCCAGGCGGCGTTTCTCAACATGGGCCAGACCTGCGCGGCCCTCAAGCGCCTGTATATCCACGAATCGCAGTACGAGGCCTTTGCTGATGCGCTGACCCTGATTGCGAAGCGCCAAGTGGTGGGCGATGGCCTGGAAGCTGGCGTCACCTTTGGCCCGGTGCAAAACCTTGAGCAATTGGAACATGTCGACGCGCTAGTCGCCGACGCGCGGGCACAAGGCGCGCGCGTGCTGTGCGGCGGCGCGCGCCTGGATCGCCCCGGCTTCTTTTATCCACCCACCCTGGTCGCGGACGTGACAGATGGCCAGCGTCTGGTCGACGAGGAACAGTTCGGTCCCGTGTTGCCCTTGATCGCATACCGGGATGTCGGGGATGTGCTGCGGCGCGCCAATGCCGGTGACATGGGGCTGGGCGGATCGGTCTGGGGCCCGGACGTGGAGCAGGCCAAGGCACTGGCCAGCCGCCTGGAAAGCGGCGTTGCCTGGGTCAACTGCCACGCGCAGATCCAGCCGAACACGCCGTTTGGCGGCAGCAAGATGTCCGGGTTTGGCGTCGAGTTCGGCCTTGAGGGGCTGCTGGAGTTCACTGGCCAGCAACTGCTGTTTGTCCGCAAACGTGATACCGAATAAGGCACTTGATCATGTACGAAAAATACAAGACCGCCGAGAAGAAATTCTGGCACCCCATGAGTTCCAGCGCCCCGGAGCAACGCTCCAAAACGTTGATCATCGCCCGTGGTGACGGCAACTACATCACCGACATCGACGGCCATCGCATGCTCGATGGTGTGGGTGGTCTGTGGAACGTCAACATTGGGCACAACCGCGCCAGCGTCAAGGCTGCCATCGCCGCGCAGCTGGACGAGCTGGCGTATTACCAGACCTTCGACGGTATTGCCCACCCTCGGGTATTTGATCTGGCCGAACGGTTGACCGCCATGTTTGCCCAGGAGCGCATGACACGGGTGCTGTTCAGTTCCGGCGGCTCCGATGCGGTGGAAACCGCGCTGAAAATGGCGCGCCAATACTGGATCGCCAGCGGCGATCCGGGGCGTACGCGTTTCCTGTCTCTGCGTAACGGTTATCACGGTGTGCACATGGGCGGCACATCGGTGGGAGGCAATGGCGTTTACCACTACAACCACGGCCAACTGTTGGCCGGCTGCCATTTGCTCGACACGCCCTGGTTGTATCGCAATCCCTGGGATTGCCGCGATCCCGAAGCGCTGACCGCGCACTGTATTCGTCAGCTGGAGGATCAGATCGCATTGCTGGGTGCGCAGACCATTGCGGCATTGATCGCCGAGCCGGTGCAAGGCGCAGGCGGGGTGATCGTACCGCCAGCCGATTACTGGCCGCGCCTGCGTGAGGTGTGTGATCGCCACGGCATTCTGTTGATCGCCGACGAAGTGGTGACCGGCTTCGGCCGCACGGGCTGCATGCTCGGCAGTCGCGGCTGGGGCGTCGCGCCGGACATCCTGTGCCTGGCCAAAGGCATCACTGCCGGTTATATCCCGCTGGGTGCCACGCTGTTCAACCAACGCATCGTCGATGGGATCGAGAGCGGCCCGGGCTTCAGCAGCGTGATCATGCATGGCTACACCTACAGCGGTCACCCGACCGCGTGTGCGGCCGCCCTGGCGGTACTCGATATCGTCGAAGCCGAGGATCTGCCGGGCAACGCCGCCAGGGTCGGCGCGCAATTGCTCGAGCAACTCGCACCGTTGACCGAGCGTTATGACGTCGTGGGCGAAGTGCGCGGCAAGGGCTTGATGATTGCCTTGGACCTGGTCGCCGACAAAACCACGTGCCAACCGCTCAACCCCGCAGACGGCCAGCCGTCGCGGATCGCTGACGAAATGCGGCGTGCCGGCGTGCTGGTGCGTCCGATAGGCAACAAGATCATTCTCTCGCCGCCGTTGACCCTGACGTCCGACGAGGCTGGCCTGATCGTTTCTGCGCTCGAAGCGGCGCTTGCCACCTGCTGCTAGCCCCCGCGAAATCGGTGCCGCGCTGCCGCACCGATTTCTCGCCAATACCTAAGACAGCCTTTTAAAGGCGCACCGCAAGGAGCTTGAGCCATGCGCAATCCATCACATCATCCCGTGTTTGGTAGCACGCTTGTGTGCACATTGGTGCTATGCGCCATCAATCAGGCCCAGGCCTATGAGTTGTACAGTGATGAGAGCCGTCACCTCAACGCAGACATGACCGCCGTGTTCGGCCAGTTCAACAGTCGCAAGAACTACGACGGCACGCCTGGGGGATCTACCTGGCGTGAAGGTTTCATCAAATACGGCTTGAGTGGCGACCAGTCCCTGGCGGGCAATGGCACCGCGTATGGGGCATTCGCCCTGGTCAGCTCCGCCACTTGGGGCGACGGCGACCCAGGCGGCAATTCCCTGGGGACCGAGCGCACAACAAAGATCGAAGACGCCTACCTGGGCTGGCGCTCCGGCAACCTGTTCCCCGCGTTGGGCAAGGACGGGGTTGATATTTCCGGCGGGCGCCAGGTGGTCAAGCTGGGTCGAGGGTTCCTGATCAACGATGACGGACTGAACCTGGGCAAGGGCCCGGCCGATGGCAAGATGAACCGTGGGGGCGCTTACTACCTGGCTGCACGGCATGCGTTCGATCAAACCGCGCTTTTGCGCCTGGGTGGGCAAGACGGCCTGCACGGCAGCCTGGTGTGGCTCAAGTCCGACAACCGCGTCCAGGCCGAAACCGAACTGGCCGCCGGCACGCTGGATTACACCACCCAGCCGGGTACGATCGGGTTGACCTGGGTACACGGCATCGACGTGAGCGATCAATGGGCCAGCGACTTTCAACGCCAGCGCAAAGGCATGAATGTCTACAGCGTTCGCGGTGAAGGCGATGCGGGCATCAAGAACGTCAGCCTGGCATTCGAATACGCCTGGCAGGACAAGGACGCCGGGCCGGAGAAAGCCTGGTACGGCGAAGCGGGCTACACCTTCGCCGATACCGCCTGGGCGCCGAAGGTGACCTATCGCTATACCCGCTATTCACAGAAATGGGATCCGCTGTTCACTGGCTTGAGCATGGGCTACGGCACCTGGTTTCAGGGCGAAGTCGCCGGCAATTACGCCGGGCCGTTCAACAGCAATACCAGCATTCAGCACGTCGGACTGAAGGCAACGCCGCTGGAAAACCTGACCTTGGGCGCGCTGTACTTCGATTTCGACACGGTGCGTAAAAGTAATGCGCTGAACCTCAATGCCCG
Source organism: Pseudomonas sp. TH39(2020) (assembly GCF_016650715.1). Lineage (NCBI taxonomy): Bacteria > Pseudomonadati > Pseudomonadota > Gammaproteobacteria > Pseudomonadales > Pseudomonadaceae > Pseudomonas > Pseudomonas sp. TH39(2020). The sequence continues at coordinate 433,744 of NZ_JAEKFF010000002.1, forward strand.
TGAGCTGGATATCTACGCCGAATGGGCAGTCAACCCGCACTTGATCATTACCCCGCTGATTGGCCTCTACAAACCCGATCAGGACTCAACCACGGGTGGCAATCAAGTCGGCGGCAATGGCACCAACGCGTACAGCCAATTGTCGGTGGCTGTTCCGTTCTGACCGCATATCCGCCGCGTCCAAGGCAAGGGACCGGCGGCTTTTCCATAGGCTAGGGCACGGTGGTGTTCGACTGATTGCGCATGTTTTCGGCGATGCGCCGAGTGGTGTCCATGACCATTTCGATCACTGTTTCCTGGCGCAGCAGCTTGAAGCTCTGCGTGCTGCCGACGGCGGACAGGCTGCCAACCACTTCGTCGATGTCCGGCTGGATGATGGGTGCTGCGATGCCGGTCAAGCCCAGGTTGAGTTCATCATGGGTGAGGCAGTAACCGTCCTTGCGAATCTTTTTCGCGGCCTTGGAGAAGCTCGGCCAGTCATAAGGGCTGTCCGGGTCGTTGGCCATGTGCTCGTCGAACAAGCGTTGCAAACGGCGACCTTTCTGAAAGGCGATCAACACCTTGGATTGCGCGCCGCGAAAGAACGGCAGCGGTTGCCCGCGCCCGAACGCAAAGAGGTAGGTGTCGGTGGGTTCGGCGATGTAGGTGTTGATGATGCGACCGTCATAAAAAACGCTCGCAAACACGGCCAGACCGGTTTGCGCGGACAGCTCGTGCATCAACTCGCGTCCGGCAAGGAGGATAGGGTCGTACTGACGCATCATCCAGTCCAGTTCGATGACACGCGGCCCCAAGCCATAACTGCCGGCGTCCACGCGGGTCAGCAGGCCGGCGTCGCACAAATCCTTGACGTAGCGGTACACGGTCGCACGTGACAGGCCCATGCGCTCGGCAATGGTGTCGGGGTCGATCTTCAATGTCTGTGGACCGAACAGGTCCAGGACACTCAGCAATTTGCTCAGGCTGCTCATTTCGTTCCTAAAGACGGGGGGAGGGCGCGTGCTTCGTTCCGGCGTAGACCAGACATCCCGCAGGAGCGCCAAACGCTGGCGCAACACTACCTCAGTGAGAGAAAAACGCAATCTCGGCAGCCTTTCTAGCGTAAATAAAATCACGTAAATCTCATATCAAGAGATATACAACAATTTAATGCTTGTTGCGTGAGTGTTTATGTGTGATAAATCTCATCACTGCAAATGCTCAAGCAAGAGGGCTGAAAATGAATGGTGCGCAACTGATAGTGAATGCGGCAGCGGCAAGCGGTATCGAATACTGCTTCGCCAACCCTGGAACCACCGAAATTCCACTGGTGGCGGCCATGGCCAGCGCACCTGCACTGAAGCCGGTGTTGTCGTTGTTCGAAGGGGTGTGCACGGGGGCGGCGGATGGGTATGGCCGGATTGCCGGCAAGCCGGCGATGACCCTGACGCACCTGGGCCCCGGGTTTGCCAATGGCATCGCCAACCTGCACAACGCGCGTCGTGCCAATACCCCCATCGTCAACGTGATCGGCGATCACGCGTCATGGCATGTCAACTACGATCCGCCGCTGGCCAGTGACATCCAGGCCTTGGCCGGGACTGTCTCCGGTTGGGTGCGCACCTCGCGCACGGCGTCGGGTATCGGCGAAGATTTGCAGGAAGCGGTGCGGGCGGCCTGGCAGGCCAAAGGTCAGATCGCCAGCCTGATTTTGCCCATGGACCTGCAAGCCAGCGCGGTGACGCACAACGGTGTGTTCGCCCCGATGCGAGCGCCGGTTCGCCGGTTTGCCGGTGACCGGGTCGAGACGGTGGCGCAGGCTCTGCGTGACGGGCAGCGCCTGGTGTTTATTGTCGGGGATGAGGGGTTGTCGGTCGCGGGTCTGGAAGCCGCGGGGCGCCTGGCCCAACTGCCTGGCGTGCGCATGTTTGCCGAGACCTTTCCACGGCTCAGCTACCGTGGCGGTGGTTTGCCGAACCTGGATCGCCTGCCGTATTTTCCGGAAGTGGCCATTGAAATCCTCGAGCAGTACGACCAGGTCGTGTGTGCCGGGGTGCCGGAGCCCATCAGTTATTTCGGCTACGAAGGCATCCCGTCGCGCCTCGCCGAGCGTGAGCGTCTGCTGACGCTGGCCGATGTCGGTGACGATGTAGCCGGCGCGCTGACGGCGCTGGCCGATGCCCTCAATGCACCGGCTTACGTGCCGACACCGATGGGTATCGAACTGCCGCGGGGGCATGCCGAGCTCACACCTCAGTCCATCGGCCAGGTGTTAGCCGCATCGCTGCCGGACGACAGCATTGTCTCCGTGGAAGGCGGCACCTGCGGCTATCCATTTTTCACTGCCTCCGCTGGCGCCGCGCGGCACCGGGTGTTGACCAATACCGGTGGCGCGATCGGCCAGGGCATTCCGGTGGGGTTTGGCGCCGCCTTGGCGGAGCGGGGCAATCGCGTGTTCTGCCTGCAATCCGACGGCAGTGCCCAGTACACCATCCAAACCCTGTGGAGCATCGCCCGTGAGCAGTTACCGGTCGTAATCCTGATTGCCGCCAACCATCGCTACGCCATTTTGCAGAACGAACTGCGCCGCTTCGGCGTGACCGAAATGGGGCCGGAAGCGCTGCGCCTGACGGTGCTCGATAGCCCGCGGATTGACTGGAAGGCGCTGGCCAAGGGCTACGGCGTGCCGGCCTGCACGGTGCAAACCAATGCCGAACTGCAACGGGCGCTGGCCAATGCCAATGCCGACGGTGGTCCTTGCCTGATCGAAATGGCGCTGTGAAGGAGTCGATGATGAAAGAGTTTGAAGTGCTACCTGCTGTGCAACACTTTCTGTCCCAGCCTGGCCGCCTGTTTATCGGTGGCAGTTGGCAGGACGCCGCCGCTGGCCGGCGGTTTGCCGTGGAAAACCCGGCGACTGAAGAAACCCTGACGGAAGTGGCCCAAGGCGACGCGCGTGACGTAGATGCGGCCGTTGCGGCAGCCCGCACAGCGTTCACCGGCGCCTGGGCACTTCAGTCACCCGCCCAGCGCGGTCTGCTGCTGTTTCGACTGGCGGACCTGCTGGATCAGCACCGCGAGGAGCTGGCGCAGTTGATCACGCTGGAGAACGGCAAACCTATCTCAGCCGCTCGAGGCGAAGCGGCCAGCGCGGCGACCATCATTCGCTACTTCGCCGGCTGGCCGACCAAGATCGAAGGCAGCACGCTGCCCGTATCGCCGGCCAGCGGTGCGCCGATGCTCAACTACACCTTGCGTGAGCCGGTGGGCGTGTGCGCGCTGATCGTGCCGTGGAACTTCCCGTTGAACATGTGCGTGTGGAAGCTTGGCCCAGCGCTGGCGACAGGCTGCGTCGCGGTGCTCAAGCCTGCCGAACAAACGCCGCTGGTCGCGATTCGACTGGTGCAGTTGATCGAGGCCGCCGGGTTTCCAGCGGGGGTGGTCAACCTGATCACCGGTCTTGGCGCGGAAACGGGCGGACCGCTGGCGCAGCATCCCGACGTGGACAAGATCGCCTTCACCGGCTCGACCCATGTCGGCCGGCTGATCGCTCAGGCGGCCACCAGCAACATGAAAAAGGTCTCGCTGGAACTGGGCGGCAAGTCGCCGAACATCATCTTGCCGGACGCCGATATCGTGCGCGCCGCCAAAGGCGCGGCCGATGGCATCTTCTACAACCAGGGCCAGGTGTGCACGGCCGCATCGCGTTTATACGTGCATGCCAGCGTGCTTGATCAGGTGTTGGAAGAGCTTGAACGGCATGCCACCGCACACGTGCTCGGTAATGGTTTGGACCCGGCCACCAGCATGGGCCCACTCGTGTCGGGCCGCCAATTGAGTACGGTCAAAGGCTACCTGCAACGAGGCCAGGAGGAGGGCGCCGAACTGATCTGCGGTGGCGGCCGTCCCGACCACCTGGAGCGCGGCCACTTCATTGCGCCCAGCGTGTTCCTTGATCGCGCCGAGCGTGCCTGTGTCGCCCGCGAAGAGATCTTCGGTCCGGTGCTGACCGTCATGAGCTGGACCGAAATCGACGACCTGGTGCTGCGCGCCAACGATTCGCCTTATGGCCTCGCAGCGGGTCTGTGGACCCGCGACCTGCGCTCGGCGCACCGCGTGGCGGCGCAGCTCAAGGCGGGCTCGGTCTGGATCAACTGCTGGAACGTGGTCGACGCGGCTTCGCCGTTCGGCGGGTACAAGCAATCCGGCTGGGGCCGGGAAATGGGTAAAAACGTGATCGATGCCTACACCGAGACCAAGAGCGTCTTCGTCGATCTGGCCTGAATCGAATAATCAAAAGAGGAAATGCTATGGATCTGGAATTGAAAGGCCGCGTGGCGATCGTCACCGGCGGCGGTATGGGTATCGGCAAGGAAGTCGCACGTTTTCTGTCCGAAGAGGGCTGCAAGGTGGTGATCTGCGCACGCCGCATGGAGTTTCTCCAACAAGCTGCCGAAGAGATCACGGCTCAGACCGGCAACGAAGTACTGCCGCTGTACTGTGACACCAATCAGATGTCGGCCGTGTCTGACATGGTCGAAGCTGCGCACAAACACTTCGGCCGCATCGACATCCTGGTCAACGGTGCAGCAGCGCCGTCCGGAGTGGTGCGCAATGACATCGAACATGCCGGCGACGACGAGTTGCTGTCGGATCTCAACACCAAGGTGATCGGCTACTTCCGTTGCGCCAAGGCTGTGACCCCGCACATGAAGGCCGGCGGTTTCGGTCGCATCATCAACATCGGCGGCCTCACCGGGCGCAGCAGCAAAGTCCTCTCGGGGATGCGCAACCTGGCGATCGCCCACATGACCAAAACCCTCTCCGACCAGTTGGGCCCTTCGGGCATCACGGTCAACCTGATCCACCCTGGCGTGGTGGACACTCCGCACATCCAGGAGCTGTACGAGCGCGAAGCGGTCAAGCAAGGCAAGACCGCGGAACAGGTTGAGCAGGCCTACATTGACGCGACGCCGATTCGCCGCACCCTGGCACCGATGGAGATGGGCTGGCTGATTGGTTTCCTGGCGTCGCCAAAGGCTGGCGCGGTGACCGGAGAATCCATCGGCATCGATGGCGGTTTGACCCGCGGCATCTACATCTGAGGAGTACCAACGATGAGTAATGGAACCCTGTTAGTGGCCACCGTAGGTCAAGCGGTAATCCGCAGCGCCGACGATGGCCGTACCTGGCATCGCCTGGGCCTGGGGCAGGACCTGGAGTTCGACGCGATCACTCGATCTTTGAGTGTGCACCCCGACGAGCCTGAGGTGATCTACGCCGGCACGGACGTAGGCTTGTGTGTCAGCCGCGACACTGGCGGCCATTGGCAGCGTGTCGATTCGCCGTTCAACGGTCAGACGGTCTGGAAAGTCGCCGTCGATCCGCAGGATGCGAAACGAATTTTCGTCGGCACTGGCGCACCTTCGCGCGCCGTACTGTGGCGAACCCTGGACGGAGGTCTCAGTTGGGATCGTGCGCCGGTGGAGATTCCAGAGTTCTGCGACGGGGTCAGCCGCCCACGGCTGCTGGCTTTCGCCTATGACCCCACCGACCGCAACCAGCTATGGTTCGGCCTTGAAGAGGGTGGGTTATTCCACTCCCGTGACGGTGGCGACAGCTGGACGCGCGTCGATGATCGGCTGCTGTGGGACTACAACTCGGATGTCCACAACATTCTGGTACTGCCCAATCACGGCCAGAAAGTCATCGTGGTGGTCTGCGTCAACGCCGTCTACCGCAGCCTGGATGAAGGGCTGACCTGGACCGGCATTATCGGTCGAGAAGCGTTCGGCCTGTATTACATGCGCGCCATGAACGCGCCGTTGGGCACGCAAAGCGACCTGTACCTGAGTATTTCCGATGGCACGCCCGGTACCACCAGCAAGATCCTGGTGTCCCGTGATGCTGCGCTCAGCTGGGAAGTGTTGCCCCTGTCGCAACAACCCAATTCCTGCGTATGGGCCATTGCCTTCAACCCGGAGAATCCGCGACAGATCGTTGCGGGAACCAAGTATGGGCACTTGTTCACCTCCGAGAATGGCGGTGATGGCTGGCAGAAACAGTGGCGCGAATTCAGTGAGATCGCTGACGTGCTCTGGACCCCCGCAGTGGCGCAGATCAAGGCAGGGCATCAATCCGTGGTCAAAAAAAGCTGAGGTCTCACGCGATGAAAGTCGAAATCCTTCGTACTCACTTATCGCTCTCGGTAAGTGATCCAGATGTGTCGGCACGCTGGTACGCCGACATCCTGGGCATGCATGAAAGTGCCCGAGGCGAAAGCTGGGTCATGATGGCGTTTGGTACCAAACATCACGACATCGCCTTGCTTCGTGCAGAGCGCGGCGCCCATCAGGGCGGGTTGGGGTTGCAACACTATGGATTGGAAATCGCCGGGGACATGACCACCTTGCGCCAGCTCTACGGCATGTTGCTGGGCAAGGGCGTCGAGGTGGTGAAGATCACCGATCACGAAATCGGCAATGGTGTGTATTTCAACGATCCTGACGGTAATCGCATGGAATTTTTCCTTGAGACCGAACACGACGATGCGCTCGGCAAGGCACGGTTCAAGGCCGCTGGCGCGCCAAGCCGACATTTCAATCTGGACCCACTAGACCCACTTTGAGGCAACCCTGATGAAAACCGCAAATTTCGCTACTTATCACATCCGCAAATGGTACAGCTTTGTCGAAGAAACCCTGGCCAACGAAAGCGGCCAGCTGGCCGATGGTGAGCCGCTGTTCAAATATGCGATCGCCGCCGTGATCGCCAACCCCTATGCCGGTCGCTACAGCGAATCGCTTGCCGAACTGGTCGAACCTTCGCCGCTGTTGGGTGAAGAGTTTGGCCGGCGCATCCTGGAACTGGCCGGTTCGCATGAGATTGTCAGCTATGGCAAGGCGATCCTGGTAGGCAGCGCGGGCGAGTACGAGCACGGCAACGCATTCCTGACTAACCCGGCCGCCGATCCGATCCGCGTCGCGCTGGGTGGCGGCAAGTCGTGGGTGCCCTCCACCGGCAAGCGCGGCGGCCCAGGCTCAACCATTGATGTACCGCTGGCCCACAAAGATGCCCTGTATGTGCGTTCCCACTACGACAGCATGTCGGTGATGTTCGGTGACGGCCCTGCGCCGGATGAAGTGATCGTGATCTGGGCCTTCGCTACACGCGGGCGCTTGCATGCGCGGTTGGGCGGTCTGCAAGCGGCGGACGTCAAAGGTATTGATGGGCTGCACTGATTTCAGGCGCATGGCTTTAGCGGCGTCGGATTAAAACCACAACAAGAAAGCGGTGAATAGCGATGAAGCAGGAGAAGACCCAAGTTGTCATTGTCGGCGGCGGCCCTAACGGGATCACGGCCGCGCACTATATGGGGATGTACGGTATCGACTGCGTCGTCCTTGAACTTGCCGACGGCGTACTGCCTTACCCGCGCGCAGTGGGCATGGATGATGAAGCACTGCGCGTGCTGCAGGGGATCGGCATTGCCGAACTCGCTGTGCGCGACATGATCTGCGATGTACCGCTGCGCTATTACAATGCTCGCGGTGTGTGTTTCGCCGAGGTCAAGCCGAGTACCGCCCATTACGGCTGGCCAATGCGCAATATTTTCATGCAGCAGTTGCTGGAAGGCACATTGCGCGAAACCCTGGAGCAGCGTGCCAGCGTTGTGTTGCGCCAAGGCCATGAAATGCTCGAGCTCGAGCAGGACGGGCAGGGCGTGACATTGCAGGTGCGCGATGCTCAGGGCGAGATTTATCAACTGCGGGCTGACTATGTCATCGGCGCCGATGGCGGACGCTCCACTGTGCGTAAAAAGCTCGGTATCGAGCTGTCGGGGCTGACACATGCGCGCAAATGGGTGGTGGTCGATACGGCCAATGACACCCTCGATGCACCCTACACCGCACTGCATGCCGACCCGGAACGGCCCTTCGTGTGCATCTATCTGCCGTACCAGCAACGCCGCTGGGAGTTCATGCTCCTGGAAGGCGAAGATGAGGCGAAGATGTGTGACGAGAGCACCATTCGCGAATTGATCCGTGGGCATATCGGCAACGCGGTCGATCAGTTGAACGTCATCCGCATCCGAGCCTATACCCACCACTCGCGGGTCGCGGTGCGGTTTGTCGAAGGGCGTGTGGCGCTGGTGGGCGATGCCGCGCATATTTCTCCACCCTGGGCCGGGCAGGGCCTCAATTCCGGGCTGCGGGACGTGGCCAACGTGGCCTGGAAACTGGCGGCGATCATCCAGGGCCGTGCCTCGCACTCGATCCTCGCCAGCTACGATCAGGAGCGCCGTGGGCATGCCACCGAGCTGGTAGCCCTGGCCGACAACATGGGCGCGGTACTGGGAATGACCAACCCGCTGATGGCCGGCGTGCGCGACTGGTTGTTCCAGGCGGTGAACACTGTCGACAATCTGCGCTCGCACCTGCTGGAGTTCAAATTCAAACCCAAGGCCACCATCACCAAGGGCCTGGTCTATCACGAGCGTGCCGAGTTGCGCGAAGATGATCTGGTCGGCCAGCTGTTTGTTCAGCCGTACATCGAAGACGCCCAGGGCCAGCGTTGTCGCCTGGATGAGGTGCTTGGCAATTCCTATGCGGTGCTGGGTTATCGGGTGAACCCGCGCGAGCAACTCAGCGAGGAAATGGCCGCTTACTGGGCGCGCTGGGACACGCGTTTTATTCAGGTCAATCGTTCGCGCAGTGGCATCGGACGCGGCCAGCCGTTGACGGCCTTGGACGCCATCAGTGTGGAGGACGTGGATAATCGCCTGGGTGAATGGTTCTCCAAGGTGCGTGACTGCATCGTAGTGGTGCGTCCGGACCGGTTTGTCGCCGCCATTACCACACCAGAGAGGCTTGAAGGTGTGCTGCGCAAACTGGCGGAGCAACTGTCATGAACAGCGGCAACGCGCTACTGAACCGGCTACATCAGGCGACGCGCACGGCGCAAGCCATTGCGCCACTGGTCCCCGAGGCGATAGATCGGCTTGCGGGTTATGCGCTGCAACGCGAAGCGCTGGACCACCGCGAGGCCGCAGGCGAGCGACTGAGTGGGTGGAAGGTCGCCTTCGCCGGCAGCGCCGCGCAAAAACGCTTTGGCCTTGACGAACCGGTGTATGGCGGCCTGATGGATACCATGATCGTCGAGCCGGGTACGGCGGTGGCGTTCTCGCGGTTGATCCAGCCCAAGCTGGAGATCGAATTGGCGTTTGTACTGGGGCGTGCCCTGGCGCCGGGGGACTACCGCGACGAGGATATTCTGGCAGCCATCGGCGACGTGGCACCCGCGTTCGAGATCGCCGACTGCCGTTGGCAGGGCTGGGATTTCGGAGTGGGCGCCTTTCTTGCCGACAACGCGGCGGCGGGGCTTTATTGTCTCGGGCCGCGCATCCCTTTCGATCCTGTACAACACGTCAGCGTAGCGTATCGCCTGGAGTGCGACGGCGCGCTCTGCGGTAGTGGTGATACACGCGATCGGGAGGACAGTCCGCTGGCCAATCTGTGCTGGCTGATTCGGCGTCTGTTGGCCGACGGTCAGCGTGTGGAGGATGGGCAAGTCGTGCTGTCCGGTGCGTTGTTGCCGCCGATGAATATCCAGCCCGCCACGTACAGCCTGCACATGCTTGGCATGGAACTGGCTTTGGTTTTCACGGCGGACGCCACCCCTGTGTGAACGATAGCTGCCGTCACGGATGACTGAGTCCCTTTCAGGCCGATAAAAACAACGGGGCCACCGAGGAACGACGACCATGCTCGCTGAAGTTCGAACCTTCAATGACCCTCAACAACACGCTGGCTCCATCCAAGGCTGGCGGCAAGTGTATGACCAACTTGGCCGTGGCTGCCTGACCAGTGAGCTGCGGCAGTTGTCCGCCGACCGCTTTCAAATATTCCAGGAAGTGCTGGACAAACGCGTGGTGCAGCGCGGCTATGCGCCGAAAGGTCGGCTGTGCGCGGCCATGTCGTTAGGCCGCGCGCCGGTGGTGCAGGGGCAACAGGTGGGCACTCACAGCGTGGTACTGTTGCGCGACGGCGAGGAGTTTGTGTTGCACGCCCCTGAAGGCATGCACTTCTTCGCGCTCAATGTCGACGCGGTGCGCTTCGCCAAACTGGCGGCCTTCGAATTGTCTGACGATCAGCTCAAGCGCCTGAAGACCACGTCCCAGCTCAGCGTGGATGACGCGTTACTGTTGCGAATACGTCAGCGCATTCACCCGCTGTTTCGTCACCTCTTGGAACAGACGGACGCTATCAACTCAACCGCCGAGAAAATGCTGGAGGAAGAACTGCTCGGCGCGTTCCTCGATTTGTTCAGCCACGCCACCGATGAGGTACGTTGTCGTCGCGGTAATTTCGCCGTGAGTGCTTACCTGGTCAAGCGTTGCCAAGAGCTGATCGATGCCAGTGGTGATACACCACTGAGCATTCTCGACCTGTGCGAACACCTGCGGGTGAGTCGCCGGACCCTGCAGAACAGTTTTCAGGCAGTGACCGGAATGCGTCCGGTCGAATACCTGCGCAATCTACGTCTCAACGCGGTGCGACGCCGCTTGATCACAACCTCTGCCTGCACTCACAACATCAGTGAGATCGCGATGGCGATGGGCTTTTTCCATCTGAGCCACTTCGCCGCGCATTACCGGCAATTGTTTGGCGAGTCACCGTCCGAAACGCTCAGGGCAATGCGCTAAAGACCCCATGTGCGGCTGACGCTTTCCTCCCACCCGATTTCCTTTTCCAGGCTGATATTCAAGCGCTCGTGAATTGTTGGTTTCGCTGCGCGAAGCTGGCAACTCGGCTCGCTGGATATGCCTTGCCGTATTCGAAACACAGGGAATTACCCAGGTGTGATGAAGGCGCGCGTTTGTTTTTGAAAGGGAGGGTCAGGCGTAGTTGATCCGGTCGGTGTAGGCGTTCTGGGTCATTTTGCGTTGATAGTCGCAAGGCGTTGTACTGACAAGTTTCTTGAAGTCGCGCAGGAAGTGCGATTGATCGGAAAAGCCCAGGTCGAGGGCCAGCTCCGAAAACGATACATCGTGTTGGGTATTGAGGGTGTCCAGAGCTGCCTGGCAGCGGATGATTCGGCAAAAGGTCTTGGGTGACATGCCGGTGTCCTGGCTGAACTGTCGGTGCAGCGTGCGACTGGTGTACCCGCTGAGTTCTTCCAGTTGCTGAATACGAATATCACCGCGGTGGCGCATTGCCTGCTGAATGACCATGGCCGTGAGTGCTGACGTTCTACCCATCAGGCGGGGGGCGAGGTAGTCGTTGAACAGCCGCATCTGATCGCCCAGCAGCGGTGCTTGAACGATATTTTCGAAGATGCGCTGGGCGAACCCCGAGACCTCCAGCAGGTCGAGTTCCCGTTCGGTCAATTCTTCGGCCAGCACATTGATAAATCCGGGAATGACGCCCGGTGAAAAGCGCACGCCGAAGTAGTGATGGTTCTGGTGTAACTCGACCGCTTGGGCAGCCAGCGGCGTGCCACAGATCCGGGCGGTAGGGCGTGTTGCATCACAGTCGAAAACAATATCCACGCAACCGTCCGGCACGGCCAGCAGGTTGGCTGATTGAGCCACATCGAAGGCATAGAAATGCGAGATCGCCGGGTGTTCGGAGGGCATGACCGAATACCGTGAAGAGTTGAGCACGAACCAGGGCTGTTCGTTCGCAGTGTGGTGCCTGGGAGGCGGCGCGCACTGTTTGATCATGGTTGCACCTTCGATGAGCAGCGATACGGAAGTTTTTACGCATTAATCACGCCAACTATTGCGCGCCGGCCAATCGGGCATGTCCGAAATTTACAATACCGCCGAAAAACGCGCCCTGATACTCGAGGTCGACAGCGTGGAGCTGCGCCTACCGCAGCGATATCACCTTCAGCCCGAGAACAACTATGTCTACAAATACAAAAATCGACTTCATCTACCTCTCCGAGCAGGACATGATCCGCGCGGGCGTGACTGACATGCTGGCGTGCGTTAACACCATGGAGGAGATGTTCGGCCTGCTCTATGCCGGTGACTATCGCATGGCCGGTCCGAACAATGACTCCCACGGCGCGATGGTGATCTTCCCGCAGGATTCACCCTTCCCGAACATGCCCAAACCCACGGCTGACCGACGCATGATGGCCATGCCTGCCTACCTGGGCGGCAGCTTTTGCACCGCAGGCGTGAAATGGTACGGCTCCAATATCGCCAACCGCGAAAAAGGCCTGCCGCGCTCGATTCTGATGTTTACCTTGAACGACCCCGACACAGGCGCACCGCTGGCCCATATGTCGGCCAACCTGCTGTCCGCGTACCGCACCGGTGCGATTCCCGGCGTGGGCGCGCGCCATTTGGCACGCAAGGACTCGAAAGTCGTCGGCCTGCTCGGCCCGGGTGTGATGGGCAAGACCACGCTGGCGGCATTCATCGCGGTATGCCCGCATATCGACACACTGAAGATCAAAGGTCGTGGCCAGAAGAGCCTCGATAACTTTATCGCCTGGGTCAAGGAAACCTATCCGCAGGTAACCACGATCGAAGTGGTCGACACACTTGAAGCGGTGGTTCGTGACTCCGACCTTGTTACTTATTGTAGCTCCGGTGAGGTGGGCGATCCCACGACCTACCCAATTGTGAAGCGCGAATGGGTCAAGCCAGGTGCCTTCCTGGCGATGCCTGCCTCCTGCTCCCTTGACGACGGGATGGAACAGCGCGACGTACGCAAGGTGCTGGACAACACCGGTCTCTACCAAGCCTGGTTTGAAGAACTGCCCAAGCCTGCGCATCACTGCGTGCCGGTGATTGGCGTGCGCTTCATGGACATGATTGCCGAAGGCAAGATGCAGCTCGATGAAGTTGAGGACATCGGCAAGATCATTGCCGGCGCCGCGCCAGGCCGTAGGGACGATGAAGAAATCATCATCATGTCGGTGGGGGGCATGCCCGTGGAAGACGTGGCCTGGGGCACGGTGGTGTACCGCAACGCCATCGAAAAAGGCATCGGCGTCACCTTGAACCTGTGGGAAACCCCGGTTCTGCGTTAAGCCATCCATCACTTATTTTGAAGAGGCATTCCACATGACAAAAATCATCAAGCTCAAGACCGGTTCCCCGTTTGAAGATCAGGCCAGCTATTCGCGCCTGGTTGTCGTGGACGACTGGATCTATGTGTCCAACACCGCAGGCCGCAACCCGCAGACCAAGCTGATTCCGGAAGATATCCTCGAGCAGACGCATCAGGTGTTTGCCAACATCGAGGCGGCCCTGGCGGCGGTCGATGCGAGCCTGGCGGACGTGGTGTGTTCGCGGGTGTTCATCCAGGACCCCAAGGACGTCCCGGCCGTGATGGCCCTGATCGGCGAAAAGTTTCGCGGCGTTGACCCGGCCAGCACCGTCACCTGTCCGCCCTTGGGGTCGACGGTCTACAAGGTTGAGCTGGAAGTGACGGCGTATCGCAATGCGTCGAAGGCGCAAGTTGAAGTCATTCGACTGTCGCAGTAACTGTCACGCGGCCACGCGTAGGCGTGGCTTACTTCATTCGCTTACCGAGTCTTGATTATGGCACCCACAATAGCGCCCGTGAAAACGTCTACCGTGTTTCCCTCCGCAACCTCTGTCGTCATCATTGGCGGCGGGATTATCGGCCTGACTGCTGCGATGACATTGGCCGAACGCAATATCTCGGTGGTGGTGCTGGAAAAAGGCCATATCGCCGGTGAGCAGTCGTCACGCAACCTGGGCTGGGTACGCAAGACCAGCCGCCATGCGGCCGATATCCCCCTGGCCCTCGCCGCGGACCGCTTGTGGGCGAAGATGCCTGAGCGGGTAGGGGCGGATGTCGGGTATCGCCGGGAGGGCATCATGTTCGTGGGCCGAACCCCATCGCAGATGGCGATGCATGAGGGATGGCTAAAGTCGGTGGAGCATTTGTCACTGGATTCACGGCTGCTCAGCAAACGCGAAATTGGCGCGCTGGTGCCAGGCGGCGTGGGTGACTGGGCCGGCGGCATCTTTACGCCATCCGATGCGCGTGCCGAACCGACGCTGGCAAGCAGCGCTATCGCCAAGGCAGCCCTGGACATGGGGGTGGTGATTATCGAGCAGTGCGCGGTGCGGACGCTGCAGATGTCCGCCGGTGTGGTCAGTGGCGTGGTCACGGAGAGAGGTGAGATTCGCTGTGATCATGTGCTGCTCGCAGGTGGGATGTGGTCACGGCGCTTTCTGGGCAACCTCGGTGTGTCGTTGCCGACCTTGCCCTTGACTTGCTCGGTGCTGCGTACCCACCCAATGGAAGGGCCGACTGAAATCGCTGTCGGCGCACCTGACTTTTCGTTTCGCAAGCACCGGGACGGCGGCTTCATCATTACCCAGCGCGGCAAACTGGATGCCTTCCTGACACTCGATCACTTGTTGCTCGCCAAGCAATATATGCCGCAGTTCCGTGCGCAACGTAGCGTTCTGAACGTGTCATTGGGCAAACCTTTTTTCAATGACCTGGCGCTTGCCCGGCGTTGGAAATCCGACAGCGTCAGCCCGTTCGAGCATGTCAGGGTTCAGGACCCGGCCGCCAACCCGCGGCTCAATAACGACGCGATGAACAACCTCATGGCGGCCTGGCCGGTCTTTGAACACGCGCGGATCGCTCAGGCCTGGGCAGGCACTATCGACGTCACGCCGGATTCGAATCCGGTCATAGGGCCGGTCGCGCAGATACCGGGGCTGACCGTGGCCACCGGCTTCTCGGGGCATGGCTTCGGCACCTCGCCGGCGGCAGGCCACCTCGCGGCGGATCTCGTCAGCGGTCATGCGCCGATCATTGATCCAAGCCCTTATCGGTTCGATCGTTTCTAGGTCGGTCAAGCCACGCATAAAGGAACCAACCGATGCCATCTGACAGCTGTTTCTTTACCAACCGTTCTGGCTTGCGCCTGCACTTTTTGCGCTGGGGTGAATCGACCGGTGTTCCCCTTGTGCTGTTGCATGGCTTGCGGGCCTATGCACAAACCTGGGAATCGCTGGTGCAATCTCTGGGTGCGGGCTACTGCATCTATGCCCTGGACCAGAGGGGCCGAGGACTGAGTGACTGGGCCTCGCCCGGCAGCTACCACACGCAGTCGTATGTCGAGGACCTCGAGGACTTTGCCACCCATGTTGGCTTGTCGCGTTTTGTATTGCTGGGGCACTCATTAGGGGGCGCCAACGCCCTTGAATATGCGCGGCAAAATCCGCGACGGTTGATTGGCTTGATGATTGAGGACATCGGTCCCGGCTCTTCAAGCCAGGGCGATGGTGCCGCGCGCATTCGCCGCGAGATGAGCCAGACGCCCTTGCAGTTCGATAGCTGGGAGGCGGCCCGCGCATTCTGGCAGGCTTCGCGCCCGGGCTTGTCGGAACAGGGCCTGGCGTCAAGGCTCGCTCATTCGATGAAAGAGAGCGAGGGCGTGATCACCTGGCGCCATGATCAACAGGGTATTGCCGAGGCACGCCTGAGCATCGAGCCGACAGACCTGTGGCCGGCGGTGCGCGCGCTGAATTGCCCGACCCTGTTCATTCGCGGCGGCCGCTCGGACTTTCTGCCGCCCTCGACGCTGCAGGCGATGAGCGCCAGCAACCCGCACGTGCGGACGGTGGAGGTCGCAGGTGCCAGTCACTATGTACACGATGATCAAGGCGAGGTGTTCAACGCGCTGGTCGCAGGCTTTCTCAAAAGCCTTGAGCTCCCGGGCCAAGGAAACCCACGACACGTCTGATCGCACTGCTGGCATCGCTGACGGCCTTTGTGCCGTTTTCCATCGATACCTACCTGCCCAGCCTGCCGCAGATCGCCTATGACCTGTCGAGCAGCACAGCCCAGGTGCAACACACGATCAGTGCCTTTCTCGCTGGGTTGTGCCTGGGCATGCTGTTCTATGGGCCACTGTCGGACGGCTATGGGCGTCGCCCACTGTTGCTGGGCAGTCTCGTGCTCTATGGCCTGGCAACCCTTGGCTGCCTGTTTGCCGGCAGCATCGAACAACTGACTGCATGGCGATTTCTCCAGGCCCTTGGCGGGGCCGGCGCACTGGTCCTGGCGAGGGCCGTCGCCAGAGACCTGTTCGGTCTGGCACAAGCGGCCAAGGTGCTGTCCTGGATGCATCTGCTGACGATGATGGCGACGTTGGTCGCGCCAATGATCGGTACCTGGCTGGTGCTGATCGACGGCTGGCGCACCATATTCGCCGCGTTGTTCATCCTGTGCGGGCTGTGCCTGCTGATGGTGAGCGTGGGACTGAAGGAGAGCCTGCCAACGCAGGCGCGCGGCACCTCGCTCAAGGGGGCGTTCGCCGCATACCCGGGCATCGTCCGACAACCTCGGGCGGTGGCACTGATCCTGTGCATGGCACTGGCCTTTGGCGGCATGTTCGCTTTTATCACCGCCTCACCCTTTGTGTACGTCGTGTACTTCGGTGTCTCGCCGCGCACCTTCAGTTGGCTGTTCGGCCTGAACATTCTCGGCATCATCGTGGTGACCTTTATCAATGCCCGCTGGGTCACTCGCTTCGGGCCACAGCGCATGCTGGGAGTGGGCGCCGTGCTGGCGGGCGTCGCAGGGCTGGCGCTGATGGTGGCGGGGTATACGCAGTGGGGCGGGCTGACGAGCATTGTGCTTTGCATGGTGCTGTACATGGGCGTCACGGGCTTGCTGGGAGCCAATTGCACGGCAAGCCTGATGAGCATGTTCCCGGGGCAGGCAGGGGCGGGTGTCGCCCTGGGTATTTCGGTGCAATTCGCCAGCGGGGCGCTGGCCAGTCTGTGGGTCAGTCGCCTGGCCGATGGCACCCCATGGCCCATGTGCCTGGTGGTGGGAAGCTGTGGGCTTGGCTGCCTGGTTGCGTACGGCATCGCCATCCGTGTGCCTATCAGCCCCCTTCCGGCGCAGGATGACGTGAGGGTGCCGTTTCAACCCTGACGCGGGTCATCGCGCACTCAGTTTTAGACGGTTGCTCGCCGAGCTGGGCCTTGTAGCAGGCGCCAAAATGCCTTAGATGAGTAAAGCCGAAATCGCTGTTCGATTTCTTTAGTGAAAACGACCCCGGAGCTCAAGCTTCAAAAATAAACTACAAGGCCATTGCCGGCGGTTCACCGTTCAACGTCGCCGTCGGGCTGCGGCGCCTGGGTATCGACGCGGCGCTGTTTGCCGGGTTGTCTACCGACTACCTTGGCCGGCGTTTACAGCAAGTATTGCGGGAGGAGGGCGTGCGCTTGGACTACCTTCAGAACTTGGACGCGCCGACCACCCTTGCTATGGTCGCCGTTAGTGCCGATGGCTCGCCGCATTACAGCTTTCGCGGTGAAGGCTGCGCTGATCGTCAGCTGTTGCCGGGGCATTTGCCTGAGTTGGGCGCTGAGGTGCGAGGGCTGCATATCGGCTCGTTCTCGTTGGTGGTACAGCCGATTGCCGATACACTGCTGGCTCTGGTCTGCCGTGAAAGTGGCAAACGCCTGATCAGCCTTGACCCCAATGTGCGACTCAACCCAGAGCCGAATATCGAATTGTGGCGCGAACGTATCGGCGCTCTGGTCGAACATGCCGATCTGATCAAGGTCAGTGACGAAGACCTGAACCTACTCTACCCCGGGCGTGAGCCGCAGAGCGTGATCGAGGGGTGGCTGGAACATCGCTGCCAACTGGTATTCCTCACCCGTGGCGGTCAGGGCGCGACAGTTTTCAGTCGCCGCCATGGCACTTGGTCGGTGCCGGCCCGTGTAGTGGTGATGGTCGATACCGTGGGCGCGGGCGACACCTTCCAGGCGGCATTGATCGCTTGGCTGACTGAGCAGCAACTGGATTCGGTGGAGGGCTTGCAACGCTTGAGCCGTGAACAGATCGACGCAATGCTCACCTTTGCCGTCAGCGCCGCTGCCCTGACCTGCGGTAGAACCGGGCCGGACTTACCTTTTCGGCATCAGTTGGATTGATATTTGGTCAGGATTTTGTCGTCGGCACGGCAGTCTTCATGGGCAAGTCGGGTCGTCCTTCAGCCGCTCCCACAGGAATACGCACATTTACTGTGGGAGATCAATTTTGTAGGAAAACCCTATAACTTCACGCCGATGGGTATTGGCAATGATTTTTCAAAAAGGCAAATGCCCCCCAGCAGATGTTCCGAACAAGGATCACCAAAGCCTGGGTTTCTAGAAGCATCTTCAAGCGTCCCGACTCGGCCGTCAGGCGAACTGCAGCACTCGCTGTAGTCCAGAGTGTCATAGTCATTGAAGAGTTTGAGTCACCAACCACCAACCATCAATCTGTTGCCGCTGACCGAAAACTGACCGCGATACCGCAAGAATTGGTGATGATCTGCTTGATCTTCGCGATGGGGCGCGTCACGCCAGAGGAAGCAGTTGGCGGCCACTAAGAATGGCCCGTAATTTTTGACTCCTCAAGCACGACGAGGCTCGCCCTGGACAATTTCGCGCATCAGACTCAGGTAACGACTCGCTCCCAGCCCCAGAGGTCGGTTCTTTACCCAGATGATATCGACCCATAACCGCATCTGACTCGGCATGTTGTCAAATACCACTTCCGTCAATGCGCCCGAAGTGATTAGAGGTTGTACCAGCGGTTGTGGAAGATAAGCCCAGCCCAATCCTTGCTGCACCAGATCCAGAGTTGCCAGATAACTGTCGCTGAGCCAAATCCGCCGCGACAGCACAACACGTGGGTCAGAATCTGTAGGTCCTCCAGTAGCAACGATGATCTGCCGAACATTCACCAGTTGCTCCTCACCTAAAGGGCTTTTCTTGCCGGCGGCCGCAGGATGATCTGGAGATGCAACTGCTACTAACAACTGGCTTCCCGCTTCAAGAAACGTCTCCCGCTCGTCAAGCCCTGGTCGTTCAAATCCAAGTGCCAATTGCACACGCCCTTCATGGAGCATGCGAATCGCCTCCGGATGGGAAGCGGAGCGAATCTCGATTTCAAGCGTGGGAAACTCTCTGGCGATAATTGACAGCGGACGATTCCATACGCCTGTTTGCAGCTCCGGCGCCATCGCAAGGATCAAGCGCCCCTCCAGCCCCTGATGAAGCTGGAGGGCATGCGCGTCCAGCAGGTTTAACTGGCTCGCGACCTGTCTTGCCTGGGGCTCAAGTGCTTTGGCGGCTGCTGTAGGAATGGCTTTGCGGGTTGATCGGTCAAAAAGCAAGAGATCCAGCTCTGCTTCAAGCTGTGACACCGCCATGTTGATAGCGGAGGGAACCCGGCCTAATTTTCGTGCGGCGGCGGAAAAGGAGCCGCTGTCCACGACCGAGAGGAAAACTTTAAGTGACTCGCTGGTAAACGCCATTATGGTTGTCAAATTTTCTGATAATGATCGTCTTTATTTATCAGATTTATTAGCCTAATTTCCACTCCTATTACAAATTAAGTACGTGGGGAACACCATGTTGGGTACGGAATTGAGGGGGCATGTGGCACTTGTCAGTGGTGCCGGAAGTGAAGCAGGTATTGGTATGGCGATCGCTCGCAGGCTAGGTGCATCTGGGGCGAAGTTGATCGTCACCGCCAGCAGCAACCGCATCGCGGATCGGGTTAAAGAGCTACGCCTCGAAGGGTTTGAAGTTGAAGGCCGGCCAACTGACCTCACCGATGAAAGTCAGGTGCGTGAATTCAGCATATGGGCAGAGTCAGTCTGGGGGCGGGTCGATATTCTGGTGAATAATGCCGGTATGGCCATGCAAGGAAGCCCCGAGATTTTCTCGGAGTTGGCAGCGATGGAGCTGCATGAATGGAATCTGTCACTGGCAAGAAACTTAACGACAGCTTTTCTTCTAACTAGGGCCGTTTTGCCCGGTATGAGGGCGCGAAATTACGGGCGCATTGTCAATATCAGTTCCACTACGGGCACCCGGTGCAGCAATCCGGGCGAAGCGGCTTATAGCGCCGCTAAGGCCGCGATGGTTGGCATGAGCATGGGGCTTGCACTTGAAGTCGCTAAGCAGGGGGTCACCGTAAACAGCGTTGCTCCCGGCTGGATCACGACGGGGTCAACCTCCCCCGTTGAAGCAGAGGCGGGGCGCTTCACCCCAATAGGGCGGGCAGGCAGTCCTCGCGAAGTGGCTGCGGCGGTTGCATTTCTGGCGTCTCCTGAATCCAGTTACATCACGGGTGAAGTCATCGTGGTGGATGGCGGGAACTGTCTGGTCGAGAACAAAGCCCCTCAAGCCTGAGGTCAGGACACTGACGGTTTATTCTCTTTTGGCCGAAAGTAAAACAGAGAATTTAATCTACTCAAGCCGGCTATTAACTTTGAATGCTTTCTAGCGCGATCAACGAATGATCCTAGGTGGGGTGGCGGCTATCACCGCGATATATAAAAGCGCGATATATCAAAGAACAGGTAAGTTCACTGAGCAGCATTCATGCGTCATTCAGGAACTGATAGGGGACTGAATACGGCGATGGATTGTTTCCTATCTGAACGGTAACGACTTTTAATTAATTTGATAATTAACATAGGGTTTTGATCATGTCGAAAAGTGGAATTTGTGAATCAGCGATTGCTGCCTTTACCGCCTCCGAGCGTGCCCGTTTTATAGAAAATAACCCAACGTCCATGGCGCTGGCCAAGCGTGCCAAGGCGAATCTGTTCAACGGTGTTCCCATGCATTGGATGAGCGATTGGTCCATGCCTTCGCCGCTCTTCGTCCAGTGTGCCAAAGGTGCACGCTTCACAGATGTTGACGATCATGAGTACGTTGATTTTTGCCTGGGCGACACAGGCACTATGTTTGGCCATTCGCCGGACCCTATTGCCCGCGCCATCGCAGAGCAGGCGAATAACGGCTTAACGACGATGCTTCCTGGCGAAGACGCGGTGGTCTGCGGAGAGTTGCTGGCTCAGCGATTTGGGCTGCCTTATTGGCAGGTCACCGCCAATGCTACTGACGCCAATCGTTATGTGCTGCGCTGGGCGCGAGCTATCACCAAACGCAATGTGTTGCTGGTGTTCGACGGCTGTTATCACGGCACGGTGGATGACGTGATGGTACGGTGCCGCGAGGGCAAAACAGTGCACCGTTCAGGTCTTGTGGGTCAAGCCTACGACTTGACCCAATACAGTCGATCTATCCCCTTCAACGATGTCGCCGCACTAGAGGCTGCTTTAGCCCTGGGCGATGTGTGCGCGCTGATGTGCGAGCCGGCGATGACGAACATAGGCATGGTCTTGCCCGATCCAGGATTCATGCAAAAGTGTCGAGAGTTGACCCTTAAATATGGCAGCCTGCTGGTCATTGATGAGACCCATACTATTTCT
Organism: Pseudomonas sp. TH39(2020); assembly: GCF_016650715.1. Taxonomy (NCBI): domain Bacteria; kingdom Pseudomonadati; phylum Pseudomonadota; class Gammaproteobacteria; order Pseudomonadales; family Pseudomonadaceae; genus Pseudomonas; species Pseudomonas sp. TH39(2020). Next base: position 455,029 of record NZ_JAEKFF010000002.1, read on the forward strand.
ACCGGCATCGGTGGATGCACTCGCCAATGGGATTTGAAACCTGACTTTTTTGTGGTGGGTAAACCCATAGCAGGTGGCGTGCCCTGCGCTGTCTTTGGCGTGACCGAGCAAGTTGCGTTGGCAATGCACGACGCGCAGAAGACCGTTAGCGAAGAGAGCGGGGGGCATGGCCACAGTGGTATGGGAACGACGCTGTCCGCCAACGCGCTGGCGATGCGTTGCATGCGAGCCAATCTCGAAGAGGTCATGACAGAGTCTGCCTACGAGAACATGTTGCATTTCGCATCAGGATTGGCTAAGGGATTTCGATACTTGTTTAAGCAGCACCAACTAAATTGGTCGGTAACAGAGTTGGGGGCGCGGTGTGAGTTTCAATTCTGTGCCACCCCGCCGAGAACCGGGGCGCAAGCCGAGGCGGCTTTTCATGACAGCCTACAGATGGCTCTGCACCTGTATCTAATCAATCGCGGAATCCTGATCACGCCTTTTCACAACATGACCCTGTGCTGTCCACAGACAAGTTCATCGGATATCGACAGGCTGCTCGTTGAGTTGGATAACGCGCTAACCACGCTGCTTGCCATACCTGGGGCTCGGGTCATCCCTTCATAACTGGACGTCTAAAGACTCCACATTTCACAAATACTGCCAAGTCGCTTGAATGAGCGCTAAGAGGTTTGACATGCAATTTGCTGATAAAAAAGAGGCCGAAGATTATCTCGCCGCCCACCCTGAAGTGCTGAGCATCGAGTTGTTCCTTATCGATGCTAGCGGCGTTCCTCGGGGCAAACTGTTGCATCGCAACGAGCTACTGGCGATCTACGAAAATGGTCGGCCGCTGCCAAGTTCCATTCTCGCCTTGACCGTGCAGGGTGAAGACGTCGACGAGACGGGCTTGGTCTGGGATGTCGCTGACGCCGACTGCTGGACCTACCCTTTACCGGGAAGCCTGACCCTGCAACCTTGGCGCACCAATCCCACCGGCCAAGTGCAGGTGAGCATGCACCCGACCCAAGGTATTCCGGCCGCACCGGCCGACCCACGCCATGTACTGGTGCACACCATCGAGCGGCTGAAAGCCGATGGATTCCATCCGGTAATGGCCGTTGAGTTGGAATTTTACCTGCTGGACCAGCAACGCGACGTCAACGGTCGGCCGCAGCCAGCGTTGCAGACCAATGGGGCACGCCCTGTTGCTCCACAGGTTTATGGCGTATACGAACTGGAGCAGCTTCAACCGTTTCTTGATGACCTCTACGCGGCTTGCGCCCTACAGGGGTTGCCCGTGCGTACGGCGATATCCGAGTATGCTCCAGGCCAGGTCGAGTTGACGCTGGAACATCGTTTCGACGCACTCCAGGCCATTGATGAAGGCGTACGTTACAAACGCTTGGTCAAAGGTGTGGCCAACAAACATGGGCTGCAAGCGTGCTTCATGGCCAAGCCATTCAGCGATCAGGCCGGTAGCGGTATGCATTTGCACGTCAGTCTGGCCGACGAGCATGGTCACAACCTGTATGCGAGCGATGACCCACAGGGTACGCCGCTGTTGCGTCACTCAATTGGCGGGATGATGGCGACCTTGCTTGATTCGCTGGCTATATTTTGCCCGCATGCCAACTCATATCGCCGGTTCCAGACCGGTAGCTACGCGCCGCTGGCCAAAAGTTGGGGAGTTAACAATCGTACTGTGTCGTTCCGCGTGCCCGGCGGCCCCGCGATAAGTCGGCACATCGAACACCGCATTTGCGGTGCCGATGCCAACCCCTATCTCGCCGCCGCCGCAGTACTTGCGGGCATTCACTACGGCATCACTCATCAAAGCGATCCTGGCGCGGCGATTGAGGGCAATGGCTATGAACAGGCGACCGATTTTCTACCCACCGACTGGCTTACAGCGCTGCAGGCACTGCAACGTTCAACCTGGGCACGTGAGGCGCTGGGAGCTGAATTCCTAAAGGTGTTCCTGGCGATCAAATGGCGCGAGTTCCGTAAATTCAATGCTGAAGTCGGGGAGCAGGACTGGCGCTGGTACCTCACTCATGCATGAGTGTTGGTCCGTCAGCGTGACTTCATAATGGATCGCTGACGGCAACGACTCAGGCGGCTTATAGCCTGGTTATCGTTGGTACATTGGTGATGGCGATTGCGAGCGCACTGGGCCTCTTATGGTTCATGACGAACCAGTGTCCGCAGCAACTGGAGCGGCATGCCAACCTCTGGCACTCAAATATCGTGAGGATATTCAGAACGAAAGGCAGATTTTGCCGAAGTGAGCCCCAGACTCTTCATGGGCGAATGTTTGAGCAATATCCTCCAGGTAAATTGCACTATCGAATAGGGTGCCCGTCGGCATGGGGGAGCGGTCCAGACGTTTCGGCGAGCGGCCCGTACTAGAGTTGCTGCAGCCCGCCATCAGTCTGGCTAGGGATGGCTTTCCACTGTCCCCGGTGGTCGCCCAACAATGGCACACTGCTCTGGATGAATTTAGCCCCCATCCGCGAGCTGGAGCCTGACCCGGGTGGTCGAGATATCTCTGACTCTAAGCGGGGCTTTCTGGTCGTCCCCGACACCTGATTGGCCATGCGCAGTGGCTCTACTGCGGATGCTAGTTATCCAACAGCAAAAAACCAACGGATTGAGTCGTACCGTCGGACACGGTGGAGTTCGTCGATTACGGCCTCAGACGCAGGAGCTTGTAATACCCTCCAGCCATGGCGTAGGGAGGATTAGGTTATCGCTGGACCACCCTCACCTCGATGGCGGCCAGGTCTGGGCAAGTGGTGGCCTGCAAATCACCCCTGACGCCTCCATGCACAAAGCCCCACCAATGGACACGATCATCGTTTGCGGTGGCGTCGGCATTCAGCGCACCGTTACCCGTGAACAAGTATCCTGGTTGCAAAGCCAGGCCCGTAAGGCGCAGCCAATCGCCTCACCCTCATGCGACGAAACATAGAGGGCATGGCGCAGAATGCACCAAAAAAGGCACTTCGCGATGAGTGCCTTCCATTTGATGGGAGCTAGCGTGGGACTAATGGCTTTTTTCGTCTCGAGGTGAGTATCCAAAAGCTTCCTTGAACCGGACGGAAAAAAGCGCCTGGCTGGAAAAACCACAGTTGTAGGCCACTTCCGCAATGGTCGTGGGCCGAGCCTTGTGCAGCGCATTCTCGCGCAGAAGCTTTTGAGCGTGCCTGAGCCGAGCAAGACGAAGTTCTCGCCCGAACGTCGTATCGTGAGCCTGGAAAACCTTGTGGACATAGCGGATGGAAACGCGGTGAGCTTGAGCTGCTCGCTCAGGTGCAAGATCCGCGTCGTGAAAGTTTGCCGCGATATACGCCATGACACGGTGAAAGAAGTGATCGATGACCGTTCGTGAATCCCCCGCTGCATCGGTCTCCGGTACATCCATCATCAAGAAAGCCAATTCCAGCAATCCTCTCTCCAAGCTTCTGACATGCTCGAGGGAAAGGCAGGAGGCGTTTTCCAATGCTTGCAACGCGAATTGCGTTAGCAGCGGCACGAAACGCGAATTGGCGACGTCGACGCGGCCACAACGCGCATCAATTTTCGGACACATCGCCCTGAATTGGTCGGCCGGTATTTTGACTGTTACGTTTCTCGTGCCGTTGGGGATATCCAGCTGATAGGTTTCTGCGGAATTGAAGACAGAGACCTGGCCCGGCGCAACGTCTCCAAATCGACCCAGGTGTGTGAACTGCTCAGTTTGCATGGTCGGCATGACTAGCGCGAAAAAATCCGAATCATCGCGTCCGGCATGTACTTTGCGGCGCACAGCCCGTTGCGCATCAGCGGCAAAGCGAGTAATTCCGACCGCGCCGATCTGGGTGGATTCAATGACTCCGCAGAACGATGCCGGGTTGTAGGCCGCCACGTCTATCGGGTAGTAGACATCGCTCATGAAATCCTGCCAGGCAGCAAGACGTCTTTGTGGATGAACCTCGCCCGTCGAGAACCGGGTTATCAAATGTAACGAATCCACACGCCCTCCTAAAAAAATCACTGCCTTAGAAGCTCAAGCAAGCCCTATGCCATGACTTCCAGGCCAGCCTAGTCAGCCGTCGGCAGCCCCGTGTGATATTTCGATAATAACCGGGGGATGACTAAGTCCAGTTAAAGCAGACCAATGGTGCGGAAGTTGAGGTATGCCGTGAGCCGTTGCTCTGTAGGTGAGCCTTTTGCGAGCAAAGACCAGACTCGTGCACCCACTCTGCGCACCGTGCGCGCTAACGAAAATCTTGGTTCTCTCATGCGATAGATCGCGGGGGGCGGTCCATCGGACGATATCGCTACCGGTACTAGGGCGGTCAGCGTATCTCCTCCGGACCAGCGCTCCGCAACGCGGCCAGGCGCATTTTTGGATATCTGTGCAATCACTGACAAGCAAGAGAAAAGTATGAACACATCAATAACTACCGCACTGAGGGAATGACCATGCGTACCTCCTCAGATCGCGAAGCTGAATTGGCCGCTTTGTTCCAGTCTCGGTTTTTTGAGCGCCTGCGTGACGACTGCGACTCTGGCGTGATCGGCGCCTACGAACGGTCTCCGCTCGGGCCACACGATGACAAGACTCGAAGGGTCGTGCGTGGGCTGGGCGGTGCGTCTATCGCCGGCAAGGCGATTGTCATTTCGCTGGGTACCGACGGGCCATGGGGCGTCGGGAACATTGTGATTGGAGAGCCAGGCAACTTCGTTCGAAGTTCAGGCATTTTCCTGACTTACGAAGACGCATTGCGTCACGTTTTTTCGCTTCGATGCCGAGCCCTTTTCGCTGCCGAGTCGCGCGAAACGGATTCTCAGTCGCATAACGGATGAAATGAGAATGAACCAGGTCAGTCAGCAAATTTTCGGCTATAGCGACGGATTCTCTGTGTCGCCGGGTGAAAGTCTTTCTTTCAAGGTAAGTTGCGAAGGGGTCGCGCGATATGACGCCTCGCTTGTGAAGCTTCGACACGGGTTCACGGGGGAGGCGGGCCCCGGTTTCCTTGAGACGCCTGTTGAATCGTCGTTCGAAGGGAGCTACGAGGGTATCCAGCATGTGTGCCAGCCGGGCTCTTATGTGGAAATCACCGACACGCAAGGACTTCTACGATCCCCTAACGGTTTGGTTATTGAAGCCCATGTCTATCCGACACTGCCGCAAGGCACGCGCTCGGGCAACTTCGGGGCCTACCACGTAACGCAGAACTCATTTGAGAGTGATTCGGGCCTACAGGCCATTTTGGGAAACTGGTCCGTGGCCAGTTGTTCTGGCTACGCCCTTGTGCTGGAGGAAGGCCGGCCAACGTTTATATGGGTGGCAGATGGTGAGACAAAGAAAGTTTCATTGGCAACGCCACTTATTGCACACCAGTGGTATCGCGTCGTAGTCCGTGTCAAATCGGATGCCGGGACGGTCTGCCTGGAGCAGACACCAATCGACAACATCATGAACCGTCTCTCAGCGAGCGCCAGTGCCTTGCGCGCAGAATCACGTACTGTCCCGTTCGGCGCGCGACTGACTGAAAGCCAGGCCCCCTTCAGGATCGGGGCGCTGGCCTGTCAGCAAGACGGTCGATGGCTGGCGAATGCCGCCTACAACGGAAAAATCGGTGGAGTCCGCATTCTGCGTCCCTCTCTCGGCGATGCGGTTGTTGCCGAGCTGGCCGCCTGGCACTTTGGCAAGAGCCTTCGTGACGATGGCCTGTTGCTCAGCGATGTTGTAGACGTGTCCGGAAACGGTTTGCATGGACGCTGCTTCAACGCGCCGACACGGGGAGTGGCGGGCCATAGGTTTAAGGGGTTGAGCGACGACTTTCGGCGGGCACCTGACGAGTTTGATGCGATTCATTTTCACGACGATGACATCACCGACGCCCAGTGGCCAACGGCGTTCAAGATTCAGGTCCCAGACGATCTCGCGAGTGGTGTATACGCCGCGAAACTGTGCAGTGCAGGTGTTGAACAATACATCCCGTTTTTCGTCAGGCCGGGACGTCAGAAGCGCGAAGTGGCGGTGCTTTTCTCTACGGCGACTTATCTGGCGTACGCCAACGACCGAATAGCCTTTGAAGCCAATGGCGCGGAAATCATCGTCAGTCGGACACCGATCATTGATCGGCAAGATCTGACGCTTCAGAGCCATCCTGAGTTCGGTCGTTCCTGTTATGAAATCCATAACGATGGCTCTGGCGTCGTCTTCGGCAGCACTCGGCGGCCCATCATGACGCTCAACCCCAAACACCGCGCCTGGTTCCAGGCAGAGGGCGTATGGGGGCTTCCTGCAGATCTCTGCATCGTTCATTGGCTCGACACAATCGGCTGCGAATTCGACGCGCTGACGGATGAAGACCTGGATCGCGAAGGCGTCGACCTGCTCAAGGACTACAAGGTTCTAATCACGGGCAGTCATCCAGAATATGTGACACGCAACGAGCTCAACGCGATCGAGGCTTTCACCGGGAACGGCGGACGCTTGATGTACCTGGGCGGAAACGGTTTTTTCGCGACCGTTTCATTTGATCCGGAAGAGCGGCATGTCATGGAGTTGCGCAGGTCAGACGCGGGTACACGCCCCCACGAGTCGCCGTTTGGCGATCGCCGCCACCAGACCTCCGGTGAAATGGCCGGTCTATGGCGCAACAAGGGTAAGGCGCCGCAGCGACTGCTAGGCGTGGGGTTCGCCGCGCAAGGTTTCGACCGCTGCACGTATTACGAACGCCTCACCGACAGCTACGACCCACTCGCCGCTTTTGCGTTTGAAGGGATTGGCAGTGACGAGCGCATTGGCGACTTTGGAATCATGGGCGGTGGTGCCGCCGGCGCGGAGATCGACCGGTACGATCCGTCATTAGGGGCCCCGCCGGGTGCGCTTGTCCTGGCGACGTCCGGGCCGTTGTCGGATGCCTACCTTCTCGCCGCCGAGGACGTCTACGAATCAATCCCTGGCATTGGCGGGACCGAGCAGTCCCGTGTGCGCGCGGACATCGTTCTGTGTCCATTGCCAGGAGGGGGCGGCGTGTTCTCAGTGGGATCGATCGCCTACACCGGTTCACTTTCCCACAACCGTTACGACAACAATGTCGCGCGACTCACCGGCAATGTTCTCAAGCGGTTCCTGCACCCTGAAGCGTTGAGCGTCGTCATCGATTCCAATTGACCGTCCATTCAGATGCATGAGCGCCGAGCCCGGCCGATGCTTGGCCTGGGGGAGCGGACCAGGCAGCGGTGCATACATTGATCGGCCCCACGGGGCAGCCACGCCCGGCTGCTCCTTGGACGCGACAAGTTCATAGCAATACAGGCGCCATGCACTCACACGAAAAGCGCGGTTCGCTGGTTCGATAGTCGACAGTAAGAGGGGCTTCTAAACTGGATTCATCGAACGTCAAAAGACCCATCTTGGTGTTTGAGTGAATAGGTCCTGTCCAGTCCCGATGTGCAAATAACAAAAGCGGTGCGCGGTTCCACAGCAAGTGCTGGCGACACGCGGCAACTGTACCTAAATAATGTCCGGGTGAAAATCCGGGCCAATCGTCAAGGGGCAACAAAAATGAGCGATACCTTGGTCGTACCCAGTAATAATGGTCAACTCAGCAAGAAACTTTCGCTGACGGACGTCATTGTCTACGGGTTGCTTTACTTCGTTCCGATTGCTCCTGTCTCTGTCTTTGGAGCGATTCATAACACGTCCAATGGACTGACCGCGCTGACCTATACGCTGGCCGCCATCGCGATGGTGTTCAGTGCAATCAGCTACAGCGAAATGGCGAAACGAATCCCTCTCTCGGGATCGGTCTATTCCTATGTGACAAAGGGCACCAATGCCACATTCGGCTTTATGGCGGGATGGGCCATCTTGCTGGACTATCTGTTGCTTCCCGCGTTGCTGGCGGTTCTAGGTGCGGCGGCCTTGCAACCTTTGTTTCCCAGCATCGACAAGGTGGTTTGGTTAGGGATTTTCGTCGTTGTGCCCATGATCGTTAATCTGTTCGGTATCACCGTTAATGTGAATGTGGGAAAGGTGCTGCTGGTCATCCAGTTGGTTGTCCTCTCAATTTTCGTCGTGTTTGCGGTTGGCCTTATCGCCGGAGGAACGGTTTCCAAGGAGCAACTGTTAGCGCCTTTCTATAACCCGTCGCAATTCAGCATGTCGGCCGTGTTTGGCGCCGTACCAATCGCCGCCCTGAGCTTTATCGGCTTTGACGCTGTTTCTACGTTGAACGAGGAGGCCGAGGGGGGCGGTAAAACCGTATCGCGGGCCACGATGTTGTTGCTTGTGATCGTGACCGTGCTGTTCGTCGCGCAAGTCTACCTGGCGTCTGTGTTCGTTCCCCTGGGGTCGAAATATCAGGATGGCGCCGTTGATGTTGCCTTTTACACGGTCAGCACCCAAGTGGTGGGGACGTGGTTCCTGCCGGTCATCACGTTGACGAATGCACTGATAGCCTTGCTGGCTAATGCACTTATCTCCCAGGCCACCACGACAAAAGTCATCTACTGCATGGCACGCGATAAAAAGCTGCCTCGTGTGCTCGCCAAACTTAATAAAAATGAAGCACCAACGACCGCGTTATACCTGGTCGCTGCGCTCTCGCTGGTGATTGCCATTGTCGGCAAAGACCAGATTGAAACCATCGTAACGATGGTCACGTTCGGCGCATTGTGTGCCTATGTGATGTTGCATGCTTCTGTCATCGCTTTCTTCAGGGGTAAGACTGATCGCTCCTTCTTCAGACATCTCGTTTCCCCTGTGCTGGGTGCGGCCGTCCTCTGCTACGCACTGTTCAGCGCGAACTCGAACGCCCAACTCGTCGGTGTCGCATGGCTTGTACTCGGTGGCATCGTCGCGTGGATTCTGAAAGGCAAGCAATCGTTGGATATACCCGTATAGAGCCCCACTGTGACTTTAAGGCTGCATGAAAAACCATGTGGCCGATACGCAAACCTGTCGTGACTCCCCAACTGGACGGCTGACTTAGTCAGCAACTTATTGTCCGTTAAATCTAAATTCTTTCTGAGTACAGGCATCTGGCGCCTGCACTCATTGGAGACGCCTATGCACATTAAAATGCTCATCAACGGCGAATTGGTCGCAGGCGAAGGCGAGCGGCTCGCGGTAATGAACCCTTCTCTGGGGATCGCGCTAGTGGACATTGCCGAGGCTACGCCTGCGCAAGTTGATAGCGCAGTGCAAGCCGCTGACGCCGCCTTCGAGAGCTGGTCCCAGACCACGCCAAAGGATCGCTCGCTGTTGTTGCTCAAACTGGCTGACCTCATCGATAGCCATGCCGTAGAACTGGCCCGGCTGGAATCGAATAATTGTGGCAAACCTTACGCGGCCGCCTTGGGCGACGAACTGCCTGGCGTGTCTGATGTATTTCGTTTTTTCGCGGGTGCGAGCCGGTGTCTGCAAGGCTCGGCGGCGGGCGAGTATTTGCCAGGTCATACTTCGATGATCCGGCGCGATCCCGTGGGTGTCGTCGCCTCGATCGCGCCTTGGAACTATCCACTGATGATGGCCGCGTGGAAACTGGCTCCCGCCTTGGCGGCCGGCAATACCGTTGTCCTCAAGCCTTCCGAACAGACACCGCTGACGGCGCTTAAGTTAGGCTCGTTAATGGCCACGGTTTTCCCTGCAGGCGTGGTCAATGTTGTGTTCGGACGAGGGCCCAGTGTAGGCAAGCCGCTTACTACCCACGAGAAAGTGCGGATGGTCTCACTGACGGGGTCAGTGGCCACCGGCAGTCATATCATCGCCGGCACCGCTGACACCGTTAAGCGTATGCATATGGAATTGGGAGGCAAAGCCCCCGTCATCATTTTCGACGACGCAGACATCGATGCGGCTGTAGAGGGCATACGTAATTTCGGTTTCTATAACGCCGGCCAGGATTGCACCGCAGCCTGCCGGATCTATGCGCAAAAAGGCATTTACGCTCGCCTCGTTGAAAAGCTCGGCACCGCCGTATCCAGTATCAAGTTTGGTCTTCAGGATGATCCTGAGACTGAGCTGGGGCCGCTGATCACCCAACAGCACTTGGACCGTGTTGTCGGCTTCGTGGATCGAGCACGGTTACTGCCACACATAGAAGTCGTGACGGGCGGGAAGCGCGTGGAAGGTCCCGGTTACTTCTTCGAACCCACGGTACTTGCCGGCGCGCGGCAAGACGACGAAGTGGTGCGTCGGGAGATTTTCGGCCCGGTGGTTTCCGTGACCGAATTTGAAGACGAGGCGCAGGCACTGTCCTGGGCAAACGACTCTGATTATGGCCTGGCATCATCGGTGTGGACCTCTGACGTAGGGCGAGCTCACCGTCTTGCGGCACGCCTGCAGTACGGCTGCACCTGGGTCAATACCCATTTCATGCTGATGAGCGAAATGCCGCACGGTGGTGTAAAGCAGTCCGGCTACGGCAAAGATATGTCGATGTACGGCTTGGAGGATTACACCGTGATTCGCCACGTGATGGTCAAGCACTGACCGAACTGTAGCGCCGTCTCTGCGGCCGTCCACACGAATGCTGAAACGCACAACCGCGCAGTCTTGCTTTTGCAGGCTGCGCATAGTGCCAATGCCAAGTAGGTGGAAGCACTTATCTGACTGACAAAACATATTGTTCATCCATGAGGCAGTTCCATGTTCGACGCCATGTCTATTCGCTTGAAGATCGTGCTTTTATCCGGGCTCTGCCTGCTCGGCGTGATGGGCCTGATCGTTGGCATGAATCTTTATCAAAGCAATCTGAACAAGCAGATGATCAGTCAATCCAGCAGCCAGATGCTCACCGGCAGTGGCGAGAACCTGCTACTGGCAAAAGCTTCCGAGCAGGCTGCGAGTTTACAGAAGACCTTCGGTACCGGCCTGACCGTCATCACTGCTCTGGCCGACCAGGCGAACTATTTGCGCAATATGGCAAACCATCGTGGACTGACAGCCGCAGCACTGCGTGAAGAACTTAATCAAAGCATCAAGACCACTTTCGAGCGCAATCCCGGAGTGCTGGGCGTATGGCTGGTCTATGAACGTAATGCCTTGGATGGAAAGGACGCCGAGTTCGCCCATGACACGGCCCGTGCGTCTAATGAGTCGGGGCGCTTCGCCAGTGCTTGGAACCGTGGCACCGGTCAGGTGATGAGCCTGCAGATCAACGAGAGCGACCTTGGCAGCACGGCGCTCAGCATCAGTGGTGCTCCCTATAACAGCTGGTACACGTGTCCTCGGGACAGCAAGCGGCCTTGTCTTATGGCGCCTTTCGCAGACACCGTCGACGGTAAGCGGATATTGATGACGACCATCTCCCTGCCTTTGATCGTCGGCGACAAGGTCATAGGTGTAGTGGGCCTGGACATCGCGCTGGACTCACTGCAGGCAGCTGCCAACGTCGCCCAGAGCAGTTTGTTTAATGGCTCGGGTCGTATGCTGATTGTCTCCGACACGGGCATACTCGCCGCCTTCAGCTTCGACGCCACCCAGGTTGGCGCAAATATGGGGGAAGCGCTTGGCGAGGAGGGTAAACAAATCATTGCCTCACTGGACGGTGATACGCCGAAGATCCTTCACCAAGAGGGGCTGATCCGGGCCGTCTATCCGGTCAAACCGATTGCTGATGCAAAAGCCTGGGGCGTGGCCATCGACGTACCGCACCAAGTACTGCTGGCCGATGCAGATAAACTTCAAACGGTGTTCGATAAAGCCCAATCCAACGGCACCCTCCAAGCCCTGCTGATGGCCACTGGAGCCTGCCTGCTGGGGTGCTTACTGATCTGGATGACCGCCTCAAGCGTGACCCAGCCGATCACTCGCGTAGCCGGTATGCTCAAGGCGATTGCCAGCGGCGATGGCGACCTGACCCAGCGTTTGCAGTACAGCAAGAAAGACGAGTTGGGCGAACTGGTCAACTGGTTCAACCGCTTTCTCGACAAGTTGCAACCGACCATCACCCTGATAAAGCAAAACACCCTCGATGCCCGCGGAACCGCCGATCAGTCTTCGTTAATCGCTAGGCAGACCAGCGAAAGCATGCAGGTGCAGTTTCGTGAGATCGATCAGGTGGCCACGGCTTCAAACGAAATGAGCGCGACCGCCCATGATGTTGCCAATAGCGCGTCAAATGCCGCTCAGGCTGCCCGCGCGGCCGACCAATCGGCCAGGGATGGGGTCGGCATAATTGAGCGCAGTACCCGTGACATCGGCATCCTAGCCGCGGACGTCAGCAAGGCGGTGACCGAAGTCGAAGCGCTGGCGGTCGATAGCGAACAGATCGGCACGGTCCTGGACGTCATCCGCAGCATTGCTGAACAGACCAATCTGCTTGCCCTCAATGCGGCTATCGAAGCCGCCCGTGCGGGCGAAAGCGGGCGTGGTTTCGCGGTGGTCGCCGACGAAGTGCGCAATCTGGCCAGACGAACCCAGGATTCCGTGGAGGAAATCCGCCAGGTCATCGAGCGCATCCAGAACGGTACTCGCGGTGTCGTGGTGGCGATGCACGTGAGCCAAACCAAGGCTCACAGTAATGTAGGACAAGTCCAAAAGGCACTTCAGGCGCTGGGCAAGATCAGTGATGCGGTCACGGTCATCAGCGACATGAACCTGCAGATCGCCAGCGCGGCGGAAGAGCAGAGTGCAGTCGCCGAAGAGGTCAATCGCAATATCTCGGCAATCCGCAGTGTGACCGAAACCCTGACCGAGCAAGCCACCGAGTCGGCGCAGGTTGCCAGCCAACTGCATAGCCTGACCACTCAGCAGATGAGATTGATGGAACAGTTCAGGGTGTAGTTCCCCCCTAAGGCACCCTTTGTGTTTGATAAGCCTTCTCGCGGCCATAGTGTCTATATTTGGGGCTGTGTTGCGGGCACAAAAAAGGCACTTGCGATAATTGTTTTCAACAATGTACAAATGTTCAGGCCGGTATGGAGAAAGACCTTTTTTCGTCTGTTGCCCTCCGTGTCAGGCTACCTGTCGCCCTTGTTGATTGACTCATTCATTCAATTGCCGATACGCTCTTTGCAGACCCTGGCGACCGGACCACTCTGCGCCAGTGGGCAGCTCGGCTTGCAACCAGCGAACGATCGCTAGCCAGACTGGTGGAAAGCACTACCGGGCTGAGCTTTGGACGATGGCGCCAGCAACTGCATCTGATCATCGCTCTGAGCCATTTGGCAGAGGGGGTCTCTGTGCAACGTGTGGCTGGCATTCTGGGATATGACTCCGTTAATGCATTCATTACGATGTTCAAGAAAGCAATGGGTAAACCGCCTACACAGTATTTTTCCTCTTTGCGCTAACGCACTGCGGGTCGATACATGGTGGGCCCGCCAAGATGGCATGGATCTGTTGAATCGCCCCGGATTCTCTAGACATCTTGCAAGCTCATTGTGTAACGCTTTTCAAACTCTACCGGTGCCAACTGACTGTTGAAACCATGGCGGCGTTTTGCGTTGTAGAACCTCTCGATGTAATCGAACACATCGCTACGAGCATCTTGCCGCGTGGCGTAGATTTTCCGCATTATCCGCTCCCGCTTCAGAAGCTGGAAAAAGCTCTCGGCTACGGCGTTGTCATGACAGTTGCCTCGGCGACTCATGCTGGCAACCAAATTGTTCGCCTTCAAAAAACTGCGCCAATCGGAGCTGCTGTACTGGCTGCCCTGGTCGAAGTGAACCATCATCTCCTGTTTCGGTTTTCGCCTCCAAACCGCCATCAGTAGCGCATCAATGGCCAACCAAGCGTAATAACCGCTGGGGTGGACTTTCAACGTCAGGCAAAGCCGTCGTATGGAATAGTCGTCTGCTCGCTGCTTGATAAAGGCGTACTTCAACCGCACTCCTTGGCAAAGTACGCGGCGGCCTTTTTAAGATGTCTCGCTCTTCAGTGACCCGCTTGAGCTCCACTCGTAGATGGCGCAGTTCAGCGTGCTGATCATCGTCTTGCTGTCGTACTTCTTGAGGTTTCCTGTAGCGCTTTACCACGCATAGAGGCTATGAGTCGACACGCCAAGTCGGTGCAGCTACATCAGCGACAGGCAGTTTCTTTTCGGTCACTTGATTGACCGCTTGGATTTTGAATTCTTTGGTAAAACGCGGGTTGCTCATGGCACCTCCTGATTGGCCTCAGATTAAGGCCTGGAGGTGTCTACGAACCCGGGGCGATTGGAAGGATGCTACTCAATGGCTTGCTGGCGAGGGCGGGATTTGAGGCCGCTTTCAGGAGTTGCGCACTTACCGGGCGGTGACACGCGACACCAGAGGAGGGTAGGTCCGCGCTGAGCGCTCAAAGTAATTTAATTGAGATAAATGTTTTATTGACTAAAAAATAATATCGGGTAATTATTTCCCTGCATCTGCTCGCACGCAGAGTCATTTTCAGGGTCAACCCGATGAGTCAGAACACCGTGCCTTCACTGGCCAGTCTTTACATCGAGACTAATGGAACGTCATTCGACGCGCGCCAGGCGCCTTTGCTTATGCAGGGCTTCCCGGCAGAGCCGCAACGCCGCGTCACCTGGAACAATTGGATGCGCCCGCCGTTCAGCCAGTGGGGTTTCCGTAATCTGGCGCGCCTGCGTCCCTCCATTGATGTGCAGGCGGGTTCCGGGCCGGTCAGTACTTTGCAAGAATTTGCACACGCGTTGGATGAGCTGCACTTCGACAGTGAGTGTGGTCTGGTAATCAGCGTCATCGATCACCTGGTGGCCAGTCAGACCGATGCCTTTTTGGTGATGCAGGGCGACACCGTGCTGTTCGAGCGCTACTTCAACGGTCAGCGGCCCCGAGACCGGCACATCATGTTCTCGGTGACCAAGTCACTGATCGGCACTCTCGGTGAGCAACTGGTCTGTGACGGTTTACTCAACCCTACGTTGCCCGCAGCGTATTACGTGCCTGAGTTGGTGGGCAGCGCGTTTGGTGATGCCACCGTACGCCAGCTGTTCGACATGGCCGTGGGCATTGAGTACAGCGAAGTCTATGACGACCCCAACTCGGAGAGTTCGCAATACGGCTATGCCTGCGGTTTTCAGCCTGCACCTGCGCAATACGCCCAGTTCGAGTCGTTGTACCAATACCTGCCGTCTCTAAAAAAACGCGGCACCCACGGTGGCGTTTTTCATTACGTGACCGCCACTACCGAAGCCTTGGCCTGGGTCATGGAGCGCGCCTCGGGCAAGGCCTGCGATCAGTTACTGCAAGAAATCTGGAGCCAATTGGGGTGTGAGCGTGACGGCTACTTTATGGCCGACCCGTGGGGGCGCAGCGTCGCCGGTGCCGGTTTCAGCGCCACTTTGCGTGACATGGCGCGTTTCGGTCGCCTGCTGGCCAACGATGGTCGCCAGGATGGACTGCAACTGCTGTCGACCGAGACGGTCGCACGTCTCTTCGCCGGTGCCGATCCAGCGATCTACGCCAAAGACTCTGACTTCTCCAACTGGACCCCCGGCGCTTCCTACCGTAGCCAGTGGTACGTCTTCAACGACCACAGCCAGGCGATTATGGCCGGTGGTATTCACGGCCAATACCTGTTTGTCGACAAGCGGTCCGGTGTAGTGATCGTCAAGCAGTCATCGCTGACCGACGCCGTCAGCCAATTCGATGCTGACAGTGTGCGCATGCTGCGTGCCATTGCTGCGCACCTTAGCGACTGAAACGCCCCATAAATACAAGAAGTTTGCGTCCTATTCGCCTGGCTCGGCCAGGTGTTGGCGGCGTACTGCGCCGCCATTTCACTGCCCTGTAACAATAATAATCACGCAGGAGCTTCATATGGTTTCGATGACGCGTTTCTCTCGAGCGCTCTTAGCGTTCGGCTTACCCCTGACCACCCACGTTGCGTTGGCTGGCTACACCTTCGAGGACGGCAACCTCAAGGGTGAGGTCAATCTCAGCGCCGGGGGGCGACTATTTCCACTCGCAACGTCAACTTTGGCAGTGGCCGCGTCGATGTGCGCAGCGGCAAAAATGGCGGCACGGAAATCGACTGGCAGGAGTTCTACGTCAAGCCAGGTATCAAGCTGGATTACTCGCTGCAGCCTGACTTCAGCCTGCTGGCCGGCGGCTCGCTCGTGGCGGCGACGACCTTGGGCGATGGCGATGCCGGCGGCTTTACGCGCAGCTCTGACGGTGATGTGGCCGCCGAAGAACTCTACGGTGGTTTCCGCGCCGGGGAATGGACGCTGACTGCCGGGCGCCAGAACTACATGATTGGTACTGGCTTCATCGTCATGGACGGTAACCTCGATCAGCTCAAGGACGGCGCTTACTGGCTTGGCCCCAGAACCGCCTTCAAGGATTCGGCCATCCTGGCCTGGGATCATGGGGCCTTGAAGAGCCAGGCCTTCACCTTGCGAACCGACGACGATCTGGGTGACTTCCGCATGACGGGCGCGAACCTGGACTACAACCTCGACGACCAGGTGACGCTGGGTGCCATGGCGATGAAGGTTCATGCGCTGGGCCCCAAGGGCAGTACCGCCCCTCGATTCCGGGACGGGATGCTGGTGTACAACGTAAGGGCACTCAACGCCAAGTTGCCGGGCGTGTCCGCCCTGACGCTCAACGCCGAATATGCGCTGGAGAAAGGCAGTGGCGAGGGCGTCGATTACGATGCCAACGCTTGGTATGGCCAGGCAGACTACGCGTTCAATAGCTTGCCTCTGACGCCGGTCATCGGCTATCGCTATGCCAGATTTTCCGGCGATGACAACCTCACCGACAATCGCCAGAAAGCTTGGGACCCTCTGAGCAAAGGCTTCGTCGACTGGAGCACCTGGCTGGTGGGGGATGTTGTTGGTAACTATCTGTTGTTCAACAGCAACGAAAATGTTCAGCAGTTCTCACTCAAAACTCACCTGAACCCAACGCTGACCCTCGGTGCGATTCACTATCAGTTCTGGCTGGACGAGAAAAACTACATGGGCGCCCCCGTCAGCGATCGGCGCTTTGCCGATGAAAGCGTGGTTTTCCTCGACTGGACGCCGACTCCGTCGTTCTATACGTCACTGTCGTATAACTGGGTCAAGCCGCTGGCCGCTGCCAAGCAAGTATTCGGCGATGATCAGAAGTTCAGCGCGCTGGAACTGTACTTCACCTACCGCTATTAAGTGTCGCGAGCCCCGCGGCCGCGTAGGAGTGTTTCATTATGAACAAGCATGTACGTAACACCCTGTTGTCCGTTGCGCTGTCGTTGCTGACGGCGGGCGTTTCCCTGGCTGAAGAGCGCACGGTGCGCATCTATAACTGGATCGAATACTTGCCACCGGAGATCCTCAAGAGTTTTCAGGAGGAAACCGGGATCCGTCCGATCTATGACGTGTTCGACAGCGTCGAGACCCTGGAGTCCAAGCTGCTCACCGGCAACTCTGGCTATGATGTTGTCTACCCCGGCAGCGCCAACCTGAGTCACTTGATCGCGGCGGGTGCTGTCCAGCCTCTGGACCGCAGCCAGTTGCCGAACTGGCAGCATCTGGACCCGGAGTTCATGAAAACCCTGGAGGCGGTGGGTGACACGGGCAACCGCTACGCTGCGCCCTACCTGTGGGGCACCACGCTGATCGGCTACAACGTCGACAAGGTTCAGCAGATTCTGGGCGCCAATGTGCAGATGAACACCTGGGACATGATCTTCAAGGAAGAGAACCTCAGCAAGCTGGCCAGTTGTGGCGTCGGTTTTCTCGATGCAGCCAACGAGATCTTGCCCATCGCCTTGCACTACAAGGGCCTCGATCCCAACAGCCAGAAACGCGAGGACTACCCGCAGGCTCAGGCGGCAATGATGAAGATTCGCCCTTACGTCACCTACTTCAACTCGTCGCGCTATGGCATGGACCTCGCCAACGGTGACATCTGCGTCGCCGTTGGCTGGTCGGGCGGCGTGGCGCTGGCCAAAAGCCTGGCCGATGCTGCGGGCAAGGGTGTGAGGGTGGAAATGGCGTTACCCAAGGAAGGTGCGCCGATGTGGTCAGACGTGATGATGGTGCCGGTTAACGCACCCCACACCAAGGAGGCCTACGAGTTCATCAACTACATCCTTCGCCCCGATGTGATCGCCCGGATCAGCAACAAGATCGGTTACCCCAACCCGAACAAGGATGCCACCGCGCTGGTGAACGCCGACATCCGTAACAACCCCAACATGTATGTGCCGGACGAAGCGCGCAAAACCCTGTTCGCTTTACAGCCCATGCCGCCAGCCATGGAGCGGATCCGCACTCGCACCTGGACCAGCATCAAGACCAATCTCTGATCATTGTGGCCCGGTGCTTTTGTGCCGGGCCACACAGGAGTGTTTGCCATGGCTGAACCATTGGAGTTGATGGGCGCTGCACCCAATCTGCAGCGGGTGCTGACCCTGTGCGTCGATATCGGCCCTGGGCTGATGTTGGGGGAGAGCGTCGAGGGAGTGCGTTGCAACTATCCTATTGTCGGGGGGGATTTCGAAGGGCTGGACTTCAAAGGTCAGGTGTTGGCCGGGGGCGAGGATATCTTCCTGCTGCGCCCTGACGGCGTCGGTCAACTGGACGCACGCTACAGCTTGCGTACCGACCAGGGGGAGTTGATCAACATCCGTAACATCGGCCTGCTGAACATGACCGAATACGGTCGCCAGCTGGAGCGACAAGGCCAGTGGCCGATTCCCGAAACGGAGTACCACTGTACCTGCACGCCGGTGTTTCAAGTGCCTAAGGGGCGCCTGGACTGGCTCACCCGTGCAAGCTTTATCGGCCAGGTGCATTACCCCAATGCAAGTCAGGTAGTGATTCGCTGCTACCGCTTCTATTGATGCCCGAGATTCACCTCTGCTGTTGAGTACGGCCTCTGTTAACCCTTGTCGCTGGCGCGCATCGCCGGTTGGACGCGTGTGGATGACAGGCAGTGCAGGGAGGTGTGACGGGCTCTTTTTCTGATCGGCGACAGGCATGTCGCCATTTTTTTGTGTAGCCGCTCGGCACAGGAGACGCGCCATGTTTGTCACTTTACGAGCCCGAATTATTCTACTGGTCGGGCTATGCCTGACACTGTTGGCCTTGGCCCTGATCGGCACCGCAATCAAGGAAATGAGTGGCTTGAGTCAGCGCGCCGAGGGGTTGACCTCTGCCAGCCTGACCCAGGCTATCGAGGAGCGCGTGGCCGAGTCCGTCGGTTTTCAGTCCTCTGGCGTCCAGGTGTTTTTCCGCGATGCCCTGCGCGTCGGTGAGGCCTCATCAGCGGAGGTCATGCGAATCATGTCGCTTAGCCGTAGTGGGGCGCTGACACCAGAGCACGCCAGGGCCTACATCACTGGGCAGTTGCAGGCCAGCTTGCAAGCCAATCCGATGTTTATCAGCACTTATGTCGCCTTCGAGCCCAACGCTTTCGACGGGCAGGACGCGCGCTTTGCCGGACAGAGCGAACTGGGTAGCAACGAGCTGGGGCGTTTTGCACCGGTCTGGTTTCGCCAGAGCGGCGGGAAGATGGAGCAAGTCACGGTGCAAGAAAAGAGCATTGTCGACGACACGCCCATGGCCGACGGCAAGGTGTCCCGCACCTGGTATGACTGCCCGCTACGAACGATGCAGCCTTGTCTGCTGAATCCCTATCTCGATGATGCCTCTGGCAGTCCGATTCTCATGACCTCGCTGACCCTGCCAGTGATCGATCACGGTCGCGTGGTGGCGGTGCTGGGTATCGACATTCAGTTAAGCCAGATTCAAGCCTTATCCCTGGCCGCCAAGGCAGGCTTGCCGGGGCAGGGTGGGGATGTGTGGATTGTCAGCGCCTCTGGACTGGTTGCTGGCAGTACGCTGGACAAGGATGCACTGGGCGGTCAATTCAAGGAACCTGGCGTGGAGTCTTCCGCATTATTGTCAGGACAATCACGGCCGCTGCAGGATTTGCTCGTCAGTCAGGCGTTCTCACCCATTCCAGGGGCCGAGCCTTGGCGCATAGTGGTCAAGGTACCCTCAGAGCAGATGTTCGCACCGCTGCTTAAGTTGCACGAAGCGATGAATGAGCACCTCCTAGCGGCAGTGCAAAAGGAGGTGCTGATGGGCTTGGCGCTGACGGTTTTTGGACTGGTGGTGATCTGGCTCGCGTCCCTGAGCATCGTACGACCACTGCGAGCAATGTCACTGATGGCCGACGATCTGGCCCGTGGCGAAGGCGATCTGGTCAAGCGCCTGGACTACGCCCGTGCCGACGAACTGGGCGGGGTGGCCAGCGGGCTAAACGCTTTTCTTGATGTGTTGCAGCCTATCGTCACCCGTCTCAAGGGCTCGATGACCGAGTTGCGGGCAGCGGCGGCCAGATCTGCCCAAGGCAGCACCGCCAACTTGCAAACCATGGAGCACCAGCGCCAGGACATCGATCAGGTCGCAACGGCTATGTACCAGATGAACCTTTCGGCGCAGGAGATTGCTCGCAATACCGCATCGGCGTCGGAAGCGACGGGGGCTATTTTGCAGGCCATCGACGACGGCACGGGGCTGATCGAAAGAACCACCCAAATAGTTGCCCGTCAGGGCGAGGACCTGGCCAACGCCAACCGTCAGGTCAACCAGCTGTCCGTCAAGAGTGAAAAGATCGGCAGCGTCCTCGACATCATCCGCGACATCGCCGAACAGACCAACCTGCTGGCGCTCAACGCAGCGATCGAGGCTGCACGGGCTGGTGAATATGGAAGAGGGTTTGCCGTGGTGGCCGATGAGGTGCGCAACCTGTCCAGCCGCATTCAGGACTCGATTCAGGAAACGCGCTTGATTATCGAAGACCTGCAGCAGGATACCGTCGTCGTCGTGCATTCGATGACTTTGAACCAGAGTCTGGGCCAAGAACTGGCGGCGCTGTTTGGTGCGTTAGTCGAGTCGCTGTACGGCGTCGGTGAAGGCATAGGTCGGGTGGCTCAGATGAACGTCCAGATTGCCAGCGCTGCCGAAGAACAGAGCGCGGTGTCGGAGCAGATCAACAGTTCGGTCGGTCGCATCCGCCGGCTAAGCGAGGACCTGACGGTCAGCGCACGTGAATCGGCGCAGGAGATCGCTGATGTCAGTGGACAGGCCACAGAGCAAGGACGTTTGCTGGAGCGTTTCAAGACCTGAGGTGAGGGGCACTGTGGCCGGTCATGCCAGCCACGTGCCTGGGCTATCGCGTACAGCCAGTCTCAAAGGAGACTGGCGAGGTCTAGTCGCTCAAGGGTTTGAGCATCCAGCCTCAGCTGCGTCGAACGCGCCAGGCTGTTTAGTTGCTCCAGGTTGGTGGCACTCGCTATGGCAGAGGTAATGCCGGGTTGGTGCATGACCCAGGCCAAGGCGATTTCCGCAGGTGAGACTTGCTGCTCCTGCGCCACCTGATGCAGAGCGTGCAAAATGCGCATGCCGCGCTCATCGAAGTACTTTTCCAGGTCCTCGCGGCGAGCACTATGCGTCAGATCATTCAGGCCTTTGTATTTGCCACTGAGGAAACCCGACGCGAGGCTGAAGTAAGTCAGGACCTCGCAGCCCTCGGCCAGGGCAAAAGCACGCAACTGCTGTTCGAAGTCATGGCGATCACAGAGGTTGTACTCCACCTGAAGGCAGGCGTAATGGGGCAGGGCGTGGCGATCGGCAGAGGATTTAGCGGCCTGTAGATCTTCGAGGGTGTAGTTGGATGCGCCGATCGAGCGAACCTTGCCGCAGGCGATCAACGTGCTGTAAGTCTCCAGGGTTTCCTCGTGCGCTGTCGAGGCATCCGGGTAGTGGGAGAAGTACAAATCGATGTAATCGGTTCGCAGCCGACGCAGCGAATCATCCACGGCTTGCAGAATTCTGTCTTTCGAGAGCCCGTGCTGATCGGGCGAGAGTTCGGCCCCGACCTTGGTGATAATCTTCACTTCACTGCGTCGGTGGCTGTTCTGACTCAGCCATTTGCCAATGATGGCTTCCGACTCGCCGCCGCTATTACCACTGGCCCAGATGGAATAGGCGTCTGCGGTATCAAAGGTGTTGATGCCGAGTTCAAACGCTGCGTCGAGTAGCTTCAGCGAATCTTGTTCGTTGACGGTCCAGCCAAAGACATTGCCGCCCAGCACCAGGCGTGAACTCTCCATCGTTGAACTGCCCGAATTATCTTTTTTCATACCGGTCCGCCGTTCGATTTAATAATCGGCCCTCTGGTGTTTGGCGTTCAGCCAAACACCCTGCGAGGTGGTTGCATCTGTGTGTTTTCTCAGGCCCGCATGCCGTAAAAGAGCAGCTCGGTGATATGCCTTACCTGAGCGGAGTGGGACTCGACATCCGGCGGTTCCTGGTTGACCAGCCTGAACAACTGCAGGTGTGAATAGTCGTTCAACAGGAAAGCGGCCAGGTCGACGTTGAGGTCAGCGCGTAGCTTGCCAGCCTGTTGCAGCTCTCTGAGCAATCCACTGATTTCAGCCCGGAGCGCATCGTTCATGGCGCGATAGCCTTCGGGCAGTCCGTTGTCGCCGCCAAACAGGATCAGTGGCAGCAGTTCACGCCAGAGGCTGGGGTGCATGACCTCCAGTGCGTAACCGGTCAGCCGCCGCTCCAGGTAACACATGGCATCGACTGGATCCTTAATGTCAGGCATCTGGCTGCGGGCGTCCTTGAGTGCTCGCTGGTCAGCGTCGTGCAGGATTTCCAGAATGATTTCCTGCTTGTTACCGAAGTACTTGAACACGGTGGGCGCCGACACCCCAGCCTGGTTGGCGATTTGTTCGATGGTGGTGTTCTGGAAACCCTGGCGCTCAAACAATTCGATCGCTGCCTTGCTGATGGCTTGGCGTCGTTCGACTTTCTGACGTTCACGTAGTCCGCTCACGGGAGGTCCCTGTCGCTATGAAAAAGGGGGGCGGATATCGCCCAATCATCCATGCAAAATACTTAATCGAGTAAAACTTTTAAAGCGCTAATTTCTGTAGTGCGCTCTTTCGCGAGAAAGAAAGCCTTCGGAGGTGAAATGAGCTGTTACCTGGATACCGTTATTCACCCATTTTGGGGCGCACTGGGCCATTTCGTAGCACACGGCGAGTGTCACGCCGATCTAAAGATCACCAGTTTTTGAGTCGAAACTCCTTTCCAATTAAGAACTTGAGGCAGTTTTTAGCAGGCTGGCACGGTTTCTGCTTTTTTGAATCCGTGGATAATTGGATACAAAACTGCAAAAGGTGACTTTATGCAATTCGCTCCCACCTACGTTGAACGTCAGCCCATGACTGCCGAGGAGGAGGCTTACAACTTTCTGCTGGAAGCGATCTGTGGCGGTCGTTACCGCAAAGGCGACCGTCTGATCGCTGAGGACATTGCCAGCGAAGTCGGCATGAGCCGGATGCCAGTGCGCGAAGCCTTTCGCCGTCTCGATGCTCAAGGCCTGGTCACCCTGCGGCCTAACCGCGGGGCCATAGTCAGTGGCCTGGATTTCGACGAATTGCACGAAGTCTTCGAGATGCGCAGTGCCCTGGAGGGGCTGGCCATCCGCGTGGCCGTTGCCAAGATCGGTGAACGTCAGCTGGCGGCTCTGGAACGCATGCTGGACGAGATGGATGACTACCGCGACGAAAGCGCCGAATGGGTCAGGCTTCATCGTGCCTTCCATGAATACCTGTGCAGCCTCAGCGGCCGTCCTCGGCTGATGAAGCAGATATCGGCGCTGTATTCGCTGATCGAGGCGCCAATGCGCCTGTGGCTGCAACACAGCGAAAAACCCTTGAGCGCTCGCCAGGAACACGCGGTGATCCTTGACGCCATTCGCTCAGGCGATGTCGACCGGGCGGAGGCAATAGTGCGCGAGCACATCGAGGGCACGGTGCCGGCGCTGATCCAGTTTCTGCAATCGGAAAAATAGAATCGGGCTTAAACCCGACAGTGTTTTGACTTTGAGTACTGCCCCGTTACTAAACAACTGGAGTGTCTCGTCATGCATAAACGCCATATGTTACTTGCGGCTGTATCCCTCGGGCTCTGTGCACAGTGGGCGGTTGCCGCGCCCCAAGTGCCGGAGCGACTGCAAAAGGCCGACAAACTCACTTATTGTTCGGGCATGGACTCACCGCCCTTGGTGTCTTTCGATGAGGCGCAAAAACCCAGGGGCCTGACGGTCGATCTGGGGCTGGAAATCGCCAAGCGCCTGGGAGACAAACCGGTGCAATGGCGGGTCATTCCTTTCTCCGGGTTGCTGCCAGCATTGCTCGCCCAGCAGTGCGACATGATCGTCGATCAGCTGTTCGACAAGCCCGAACGCAGGGAGGTGATCGACATCGTCAATTACATGTATTCCAGCCAGTCAGTGGTTGTTCCAAAAGGCAATCCCAAGGGCATCAAAACCCTGGATGGACTGTCTGGGCACAAGGTGGCAGTGCTCAATGGCTCCACGATCAAAACCTTGCTGGATACCGAGAACGAAAAGCTGACCAAAGCTGGCAAGACGCCGATGAAACTGGTGGTTTACAACACTGACACCGACGCCTTTCAGGCTCTGCGTATCAGTCAGGTAGATGCATACGGCACCACAGTGGAAACCGCCGGGTACTACGCCGCAATGGCGCCTGATCTTTTTGAGGAGGGCGTTCCGGCCTTCAGCCGTATTCTCACCGGCTTGGGAGTTCGCAAGGATGATCCGCAGCTCACTGCAGCGGTACAACAGATCATCAGTGACATGCGCAGCGACGGCAGTTACGTGCAGTTACTGAGCAAGTGGCATGTTTCCAGCGACACACTCGACTGAGGCGAACGCTCGATGAATTTCAATTGGGATGTGTTCTGGCAATACCTTTTGCAGCCCAGCGAGGTGTATCTCACCGGACTCTGGCTGACTTGCCTGATCAGTGTGCTGGCGATGGCATTGGGTTGTGTGTTGGGACTGGGGGCAGCGCTGTTGCGTCTGTCGCGCAATCCGTTACTCAATCTGCCGGTGCGGTTTTACGTGTGGCTGATGCGCGGCACGCCACTGTTGGTGCAGATCGTCTTTCTCTACACCGCATTGGCGGCCGGTGGGATCTTCCGTTTCGAGGACGTGAAGCTGTTTGGTTTGGTGGTACCGGGCAACATCCAGGCAGCGATTATCGCCCTAGGTCTGAACGAAGGCGCTTACATGGCCGAGATCATCCGTGCGGGGATTGGCGCCGTGGACAAAGGGCAGTACGAGGCTGGGCGTTCGCTGGGCATGACCTTCGCCAAACTGATGCGGCGAATTGTTCTGCCTCAGGCGTTCCGGGTCATCGTTCCGCCATTGGGCAATGAATTCAACGTGATGCTCAAGAATACGACACTGGTCAGTGTGATTGGCGTGCAGGAGTTGCTGCTGAGCACGCAAATGGTCACGTCGGCGACCTTCCGGGTATTTGAGCTGTACCTGGTGGTGGCGATTTATTTCCTGCTGCTGACCACCCTCTGGGGCTTCTTCCAGCGTTGGCTGGAAGCGCGATTCGGACAGTCCGATCGACCCGCACCGCCAGCGGCTGGTAGTCGCATGTTCGGTCGCGGCACGCTCAAATTGCTGAGAGGGCGTTAAGCATGGCGCACAAAAGTGAAGAACTGATCATCGAGGCTCTGGACATTCATAAGTCTTTCGGCGATCTGGAGATTCTCAAGGGGATTTCCTTGCAGGTGCGGCGCGGTGAAGTGGTGGTGTTGATCGGTGCATCGGGTTCGGGCAAGACCACCTTTATTCGCTGCATCAATCTGCTGGAAGACATTCAGGGCGGGCGCATTCGCGTCAACGGCCGTGCCATGGGTTACCGCGAGCGCGCCGACGGCAGCTTGGTGCGCGATTCCGAGCGTAACATCGCTCGCCAGCGTCGGGACATCGGCATGGTCTTCCAGCGCTTCAATCTGTTCCCCCACATGACCGCGCTGGAAAACATCATGGAGGCACCGATTCAGGTGCTTGGCGTGCCACGCTCAGAAGCGTTGGAACAGGCCCGGGCGTTGCTCGCCCGAGTCGGTCTGGCGGACAAGGCGATGCATTACCCCTCGATGCTGTCCGGTGGACAGCAGCAGCGCGTGGCGATTGCTCGGGCGCTGGCGATGAAGCCACAGGCCATGCTGTTTGACGAGCCCACCAGCGCCCTGGATCCCGAAACCGTGGGCGAGGTCCTGCAGGTGATGAAGCAGTTGGCCGATGACGGCATGACCATGGTGGTGGTCACCCATGAAATGGGTTTTGCGCGAGAAGTCGCTGACCGCGTGGTGGTCCTCGATCAGGGTGAACTGATCGAACAGGGGCCGCCGGAGCAGATCTTCAGTCGACCGACTCACCCGCGGACCCAGGCCTTTCTCAGTCGCGTGCTGTGATCTTTTCAGTCAGGTCTTTTATCACCGGGTAATGGAACCGGATCACCTCCGGCCAGTGAATCTTTGTTTGGAAGAACTTTTGCTATGTTGAAATTTTCTGCCCACGAATATCCCTATGCGTCGCAACGTCAGAGTGT
The DNA here is from genome assembly GCF_016650715.1 of Pseudomonas sp. TH39(2020). Taxonomy (NCBI): domain Bacteria; kingdom Pseudomonadati; phylum Pseudomonadota; class Gammaproteobacteria; order Pseudomonadales; family Pseudomonadaceae; genus Pseudomonas; species Pseudomonas sp. TH39(2020). The sequence goes on from NZ_JAEKFF010000002.1 coordinate 481,424, forward strand.
GTTTGCCCGCCGTGGCATGGTCGCGGCTTCCCAGCCACTGGCTGCCGAGGCCGGCATCGAGATCATGCGCCATGGCGGCAATGCGATTGATGCCGCGATTGCCACGGCAGCAGCGCTTACTGTGGTTGAACCCACTGGCTGCGGCTTGGGCGGCGACGCCTTTGCCCTGGTCTGGAGCAAGGGCCAATTGCACGGGTTGAACGGCAACGGCCAGGCGCCGGCAGCGCTGACTATCGATGCAGTCAAGGCGTGTGGTCACGATCAGATGCCGCTTTATGGCTGGACGCCGGTCACTGTGCCGGGTTGCCCTTCGGCCTGGGCGGAGCTGTCCAAACGTTTCGGCAAGCTGCCCTTTGCCGAGTTGCTTCAGCCCGCCATCAGTCTGGCGAGGGATGGCTTTCCGCTGTCCCCGGTGGTCGCCCAGCAATGGCAGACTGCTCTGGATGAATTCAGCCCACATCGAGACCCAGTACTCGACGCCTGGTTCGACACGTTCCTGATTGATGGTCGTGCGCCAAAGGCCGGTGAATTATTCCGCAACCCGGCGCAAGCCCGAACGCTGGAGGAACTGGCGGACAGCTCTTGCGAAAGCATCTATCGCGGCGACCTGGCTCAGCGTCTGGATGCCCATTCCCGGGCCACCGGCGGCTACCTGCGAGCCAGCGACCTGCAAGACTATCGCGCCCAATGGGTCGATCCGATCAGCATCAACTACCGCGGCTACGATGTTTGGGAAATCCCCCCAAGCGGTCAAGGGCTGGTGGCGCTGATGACCCTGAAAATCCTTCAGGGCTTTGACTTCGATCACCGAGACAGCCAGCAAACCTGGCATCGTCAGTTGGAAGCCATGAAGCTGGCTTACAGCGACGGCCTGCATTACATCACTGATCCGCTGCACATGCGTGTGGCTGTGGCTGACCTTCTCAGCGATGCCTATAGCCGCCGACGTCGTGAACAGATCACTGATCGGGCACGAGAACCTAATCCCGGCGATCCCCACGCCAGCGGTACGGTGTACCTGGCCACGGCGGATGCGGAGGGCAATATGGTGTCCTTCATCCAGAGCAACTACCACGGCTTTGGTTCCGGTGTGGTACTACCAGACAGCGGCATCGCCTTGCAGAACCGTGGTCAGGAATTCAGTCTCGATCCTGACCACGCCAACTGCCTGACACCGGGCAAAAAAACTTTTCACACCATCATTCCCGGTTTCATCAGTAAAGGTGACGCACCGGTGGGGCCGTTCGGCGTCATGGGCGGCTACATGCAGCCCCAAGGCCATGTGCAGATGGTTATGAATCTGGTGGATTTTGGCCTCAACCCCCAAGCCGCACTGGACGCTCCTCGCTGGCAATGGCTGGGGGATATGAAGGTCGGCATCGAACACGGGGCGTCTCGGGACTTGGCCGCTTCGCTGGCACGGCGTGGACACCAGATTCAGGTTGATTGCGACCTGATCAATTACGGCCGAGGGCAGATCATTATCCGTGACCCGGACACCGGTGTGCTGTGCGGCGGCACCGAGCCGCGAGCCGATTCCCATATCGCCGTGTGGTAGCCGGCCGCTGAAAACAAGAAAAGAGACCTCAGTCTCTTTTTTTGTTTCTGCGGCCGGCGGCGCGGTCAGGGTTTGTCCGTGACCGGGGTTGCCGTCCTCAGTTCGGGCACAGTCTGCGGGGCCGATCGGACAATCACGCTGATGATGGTCAGTGCTGCAATCACCAACCCAGGTGAAGTCGCCAGTAACACCCCAGTGGTGCCGGCACCGGCCGCCAGTATCTGCCCCGCAGCCAAGGGACCGGCTACCGACCCAAGGCGGCCGACGGCCACCGCGGCGCCGACGCCGGTGGCACGTACCGAGGTCGGGTACGACGGTGGTGCCAAGGCGTAAAGCACCAGCTGCGCGGCCATCACAAACAACCCCGCGCAAAACCCGGCGATGGCCATGGGGACGATACCCACCGACAGTCCGACCCCGGCCAGCGCTGCCAGCAATGCGGCGTATACGAACAGCACCACCTTGACGCCGTTGCAGCGATCCAGCAGCACCCCGCCAAGTAGCGAGCCGAGGGTGCCGCCGATGTTGAACAGCATCTGCACCAGGCCAGCCTCGGCTTTGCTGAAACCTTGCTCCAGCAGCAGTGATGGCAGCCAGTTGAGCAACATGTACATCACGGTCAGGGTGAAAAAGTAGCTAAGCCACAACGCCAAGGTGACGCGGGCCCGGTCTTCGCCGAATAACGCTTGGATGGTTGAAGTGCGGGCCATGGTGACGGTGCCTTGTTGCTGGCGAAAGGCGCTGGACTCGGGCAACAACAGGATCATCAGCGGCACCACCAGCAACGGCGCGAGCCCGCCGATGATGAAGGTCGTCTGCCAATGCTCGGTGAAGAGCATGGCGACCACCGCCGCCAATGCGCCGCCCAACGGCACGCCGGCATACATGATGCTGATCGCGGTGCCACGACGTTGCTCACCCACGGCCTCGGCACACAGAGCAATCAGATTGGGCAGGGCGGCGCCCAGGCCCAGGCCAGTCATGAAGCGAGCCAGTAGCAGGCCAGAGAAACTGCTGACGTAGGCGGTGCTGAGGGAGAACACACCGAACAGCAGCACCGCTGCGATGAGGATTTTCTTGCGGCCGATTCGATCGGCAATCCAGCCACCGAAAAAGGCGCCCGGCAGCAAACCGATAATTCCGGCGCTGAATACCCAGCCCATCGATTTCGGGTCCAGGGCAAAGGTCTGGCGCAGGCCCGCGGCGGCAGTACCGGCAGCTTGCAGGTCGAAACCTTCGATCAGTGCAACGATAAAACACAGGGCAATGGTCAGCGTCGTGCGACGTGATGGGGTGTCCATGGCGAACCTCATTATTGTTTTTGTTGGTGTGCTGACGGATGAGCGCGAGCCTGTTCTCACGAGGCGATGACAGGTCTTAAATAAGATTAACAAAGATAACTAAAAAATGAATACTAAGAATTGTTTGCTGAAAAACAGCATTAAACCTATTTAAATCAATTAGATGACATCTCTATAAAGATAAATTCTTAAAATAGATAATAATATTAATGTTCGTTTATCGGTCACTTACGGTTGACGCCATGCCAGGCTGTTTCCATTCTCTGGCCGCAGATCTCCGGGATAACCCCAACGATCCCGTTCAAAAAACAACAACAATAAGTGGACATCGAACATGCCAAACCTTCCTTGGGACGCCCTTGTGGCGGATTCAACCTTACCTGTTCGCGCACGCCACCTGGCCCTGCTGGGCCTGAGTTTGATTGCGCCATCGGCGCTGGCTGACGGCTTCATCGATGACAGTCACGGCACCTTGACCTTGCGTAATTACTACCTGGATCGGGATTACAAGGACGACGGAGCGAAAACCGCGGCCCGGGAATGGGCTCAGGGTTTCATCATGAATGTGGAGTCGGGCTTTACCCCGGGGCGTGTCGGCTTCGGCCTGGACGTTCGTGGGTTGATGGGGGTCAAGCTGGATTCGGCGCCGGACCGCAGCGGCACCGAGTTGCTGCCGGTGTCCAGCAGCGACAAGCGCGCGGCGGACGACTATTCGCGCCTGGCCATGACCGCCAAGATGCGTGTTGCCCAGACCACGGTGAAAACCGGCGACGTGTCGATCTTCCTGCCATTCGCTTTCGCCAGCCCGTCGCGGCTGTTGCCGCAGACTTTTCGCGGCACCACGCTCAGCTCAAAGGACATCGACGGACTGACCGTCAACACCGGCTACATCGACCGCATCAACAAGCGTGATTCCACCGACTACCAGCCAATGAGCATCGCTTCGCCAAACCGGCGTTTCAACGGCGCGGCCACCTCATCGCACATGGCTTATGTCGGCGGCGATTACCAGGTGAACAAGGACCTCAGCCTGCGCGTGTATCACGCCGAAGTGGCGGACCTGTATCAGCAGAACACCCTGGCGTTGCTGCACACGCTGCAGGTGGGCGAGGGCACGCTGACCAGCGACCTGCGCAGTTTTTTCAGCGATGAAGACGGCAGCGCCAAGGCCGGCAAAGTGGACAACCGCAACCTCTCGGCGCTGTTCGGCTATCGCTTTGGCGGCCATCGTTTGAGCCTTGGCTATATGCACGCCAGTGGCGACACGGCGACGCCCTATGTGTCAGGCACCGAGTTGATGGGCATGAGCGAGCTGACCATGAGTTCGGATTTTCTCAATGCCAAGGAGCGAACCTGGCAGGCGATGTACGACTATGACTTCGCTGCCGCCGGGGTGCCCGGCCTGAAGAGTCGCCTGCGTTATGTGCGCGGTGACCATATCGAACTGGCGGCGTTGAATGCCGACGACCGCAAGGAGCGGGAGTTCCAGATGGAGCTGGGGTATGTGATCCAGAGTGGTCCGCTGAAGAATGTCGGGCTGATGGCGCGCAAGTCGATCTATCGCAACGACTTCCCCGCCAGCGCGGCGTTTCGCGATGAAAACCAGACGCGCTTTCTGGTGCTCTACACCGTGCCGATCTGGTAAGCCGTTTCACTTGTAATGAATCCGGCCGCTCTCCAGGAGCGCGCCGGCGTTCGCGTTTCAGGCCTGATAGACCTTTTTCAGCAACCTGAGCAGTTCTTCGCGTTCCTGGCTGTCGAGAGCGGACGTGGCATCCATGTCGCTCTCGGCGGCAATCAGCTTCAACTCCTTGAGTAGCGTCTCGCCGGTCTTGCTCAGGAATATCCCATAGGAGCGTTTGTCCGGTTTACAGCGTACCCGTACCGCGAGCGCGCGCTCTTCAAGTTTGTTAAGCAGCGGCACCACTTGGGGCGGTTCGATAGCCAGGGCTTTGGCCAGGTCGGACTGCATCAGCCCGGGGTTCTGCTCGATGATCGCCAGTGCCGAGAACTGCGCGGGCCGCAAGTCGTGGGCCGCAAGTCGGCTGATCAGATTCTGGAACAGTTTCAACTGGGCTCGGCGCATGGCGTAACCGATCAGTTCGTCCAATGCGGAGTCCATGGGCGCCTTAATTTCGACGTCGTCGGCCAGGGCTTCGGGGGCAGCGACATTTTTGGACGACTTGGCCATTGCGGGAAAATCCCTCGGGTTTCAGGTTAATAAAGGTATCTAGTTTGACGAGGTTGGACAGGAATAGCTACGTCAGGAGCCTAACACGGCGCCTTTCAATGGAGTTAGATGGCGAAAAATATTTGGTTAATTCAATTAATAGTTAATTGACATAACTAAAATGTCGGTTTAGTTTTTACCCATCGTCAAGCCAAGAACAAGAGAGCATCACCATGAGCAATTACGAAGGTCGCTGGACAACCGTCAAAGTGGAAATCGAGGAAGGCATCGCGTGGGTCATCCTCAACCGCCCGGAAAAACGCAACGCCATGAGCCCGACTCTGAATCGCGAGATGATCGACGTTCTGGAAACCCTGGAGCAGGATCCGGACGCGGGCGTACTGGTGCTGACCGGTGCGGGCGAAGCCTGGACCGCAGGCATGGACCTCAAGGAATACTTCCGTGAAGTGGACGCCGGCCCGGAAATCCTCCAGGAAAAAATCCGTCGCGAAGCCTCTCAATGGCAATGGAAACTGCTGCGCATGTACGCCAAGCCGACCATCGCCATGGTCAACGGCTGGTGCTTTGGTGGTGGTTTCAGCCCACTGGTGGCCTGTGATCTGGCGATCTGCGCCGATGAAGCCACCTTCGGCCTGTCGGAAATCAACTGGGGCATTCCGCCGGGCAATCTGGTGAGCAAGGCCATGGCCGACACCGTGGGTCATCGCCAGTCGCTGTACTACATCATGACCGGCAAGACCTTTGATGGGCAAAAAGCCGCCGAGATGGGCCTGGTCAACGAGAGCGTGCCCCTGGCGCAACTGCGTGACGTGACTATCGAACTGGCGCGTAATCTGTTGGAGAAGAACCCGGTGGTGCTGCGGGCGGCCAAGCATGGCTTCAAGCGTTGCCGCGAACTCACCTGGGAGCAGAACGAAGATTACCTGTACGCCAAGCTCGATCAGTCGCGCCTGCTGGACACCGAAGGTGGCCGCGAGCAGGGCATGAAGCAGTTCCTCGACGACAAGAGCATCAAGCCCGGTTTGCAGACTTACAAGCGCTGAATTGCAGCGTTGAGATCAAGGCGAGCTGGCCGGGCGATCGAGCGTCCGCCAGCTGTTCGCTTCGGCGCCTCGGCGCTACTGTGAACCCCTCGAACGTATTCCCGATAAAGACAATAAAGAGGAATCACCATGCTGGACGTGCCCCTGCTGATTGGCGGCCAGTCGTGCCCCGCCCGAGACGGTCGAACTTTCGAACGGCGTAATCCGGTGACCGGTGAAGTTGTGTCGCGCGTTGCCGCCGCCACCCTGGAAGATGCCGATGCTGCGGTCGCTGCGGCCAAAGCGGCATTCCCCGCCTGGGCGGCCCTGGCCCCCAACGAGCGACGTACCCGGTTGCTGCGCGCGGCTGAGCAGTTGCAGGCTCGCAGCGCGGAGTTCATCGCGGCGGCCGGCGAGACCGGTGCCATGGCCAACTGGTACGGTTTCAATGTGCACCTGGCGTCCAACATGCTGCGCGAAGCCGCGTGCATGACCACCCAGATCACCGGCGAAATCATTCCCTCCGATGTGCCCGGCAGCTTCGCCATGGCCTTGCGTCAACCCTGCGGCGTGGTGCTGGGCATCGCGCCCTGGAACGCGCCGGTGATCCTCGCCACTCGCGCTATCGCCATGCCGTTGGCCTGCGGCAACACCGTGGTGCTCAAGGCGTCGGAACTGAGCCCGGCGGTGCACCGGCTGATTGGTCAAGTGTTGCAAGACGCCGGCCTCGGTGATGGCGTGGTCAACGTCATCAGCAACGCGCCCCAGGATGCCGCGGCGATTGTTGAACGGCTGATCGCCAACCCGGCGGTGCGTCGGGTCAACTTCACCGGTTCGACCCATGTTGGGCGCATCGTCGGCGAACTGTCGGCGCGTCATCTCAAACCGGCGTTACTGGAGCTGGGAGGCAAGGCGCCGTTCCTGGTGCTGGAGGATGCCGACCTGGATGCAGCGGTGGAGGCGGCGGCCTTTGGCGCCTTCTTTAATCAGGGCCAGATTTGCATGTCCACCGAGCGCCTGATTGTCGATGCCAAAGTGGCCGATGACTTTGTAGCCAGGCTGGCGGCGAAGATCGCCACCTTGCCCGCGGGCAATCCCAATGCCGAAGGTTCGGTCCTCGGTTCTCTGGTGGACAGCAATGCCGGTGAACGCATCAAACTGTTGATCGACGATGCCCTCGATAAGGGCGCAACCCTGGTTGCGGGTGGTCAGTTGGAGGGCAGCATTCTGCAGCCGACCTTGCTCGACGGCGTCACCGATGCCATGCGTCTGTACCGCGAAGAATCCTTTGGCCCGGTGGCGGTGGTGCTACGAGGCGAGGGCGACGAAGAGCTGTTGCACTTGGCCAACGATTCCGAATTCGGCTTGTCGGCGGCGATCTTCAGTCGCGACACCAGCCGCGCTCTGGCCTTGGCTCAGCGGGTCGAATCGGGTATCTGCCATATCAACGGCCCGACCGTGCACGACGAGGCGCAGATGCCCTTCGGCGGAGTCAAGTCCAGCGGCTATGGCAGTTTTGGCGGCAAGGCGTCCATCGAGCACTTCACTCAGTTACGTTGGGTGACCTTGCAGAACGGACCGCGGCACTACCCGATCTGAGCAGCCGTCGCACCTTTGGGCGACGAACGCTTGAGAGCGATCGTCGCCCGCGTGCAGGCCAGACATAACAATAACGAGGCTGCAGTCGCAGGCTGCCATGCCCCGGTGAACGCATTTGTGCGAGCCGTGGTGTGCCTTGATGGAGAACAAGCACGTGAGTTCCGAATTCAGATCGCCACCCCAGAACGAAGCCAGTGCGCCGCGCTATCGCCACGTATCCATCGGCCGTCCAGCGGTCGAGGTCAGCGAAGAGCAGGGCATTTTGCACATGCGCTCCCTGGAGCCTTTGGCTGAGTTGCCCGCACGTTTGCTGGATCGCCTGGTGCACTGGGCACAGGTGCGCCCGCAACAGACCTTTATCGCGGCTCGCCAGAACGGCGGCGACTGGCGCCGGGTGAGTTACGCCGAGATGCTGACCAGCGTCCGCGCCATTGCCCAAAGCCTGCTCAGTTATGGGCTTTCGGCCGAACGACCGCTGGCGATCCTCTCGGGCAACGACATCGAGCATTTGCAAATTGCTCTGGGCGCCATGTACGCGGGCATTCCCTATAGCCCGGTCTCACCGGCCTATTCGTTGTTGTCTCAGGATTTCGCCAAGTTGCGGCATGTCTGCGACCTGCTACAACCGGGCCTGGTGTTTGTCAGCGACGCCTCGACCTATCAGCGGGCAATCGATGCGGTGGTGCCGGCTGACACGCCGCTGATCACCGTGCATGGCCAAATACCGGGCCGGAGTCAGATGAGCTTTGCCGGCCTGCTGGAGCAGCCCGGCGGTGCCGAGGCCGATTGCGCCTTCACGGCGACCGGGCCGGACAGCATCGCCAAGTTTCTGTTTACCTCCGGCTCCACCAAGCTGCCCAAGGCGGTGGTCACCACCCAGCGCATGCTCTGCGCCAACCAACAGATGCTGTTGCAGACCTTCCCGGTATTCGGCGAAGAACCACCAGTGCTGGTGGATTGGTTGCCGTGGAATCACACCTTCGGCGGCAGCCACAACGTTGGCATCGTACTGTACAACGGCGGCACCTTTTACCTGGACGATGGCAAGCCGACCGCCCAGGGTTTTGCCGAAACACTGCGCAACCTCAAAGAGGTATCGCCCACCGCCTACCTGACTGTGCCCAAGGGCTGGGAAGAACTGGTCAACGCCCTGGAGCAGGATGGCGAGTTGCGTGAACGTTTTTTCTCGCGCATGAAGCTGTTCTTTTTCGCCGCTGCCGGCTTGTCCCAGAGGATTTGGGATCGCCTGGACCGGGTCGCCGAACAGCATTGTGGCGAACGCATTCGCATGATGGCAGGGCTCGGAATGACCGAGGCGGCACCGTCCTGCACCTTCACCACCGGGCCACTGTCCATGGCCGGTTATATCGGCCTGCCGGCTCCCGGTTGTGAAGTGCGGCTGGTGCCGGTGGATGGCAAGCTGGAGGGGCGTTTTCGCGGGCCGCACATCATGCCGGGTTACTGGCGTGCACCACAGCAGACCGCCGAAGTGTTCGACGAACAAGGTTTCTACTGTTCCGGCGACGCGCTGAAACTGGCCGATGCCCGTGATCCACAACTGGGGCTGATGTTCGACGGCCGCATTGCCGAGGACTTCAAACTGAGCTCCGGCGTGTTTGTCAGCGTTGGCCCGTTGCGCAATCGCGCGGTGCTCGAAGGTTCGCCTTATGTTCAGGATATGGTGGTGGCCGCGCCCGACCGCGAATGTCTGGGTGCGCTGGTCTTTCCTCGGCTGTACGAATGCCGACTTCTGGCCGGTTTGAGTCCGGACGCCAGCGATGCCGAGGTCCTGGCCAGCGTGCCGGTGCGTCAGTGGTTCGGTGATTGGCTGCAACGGCTCAACCGCGACGCCACCGGTAATGCCAGCCGCCTGGAATGGATTGCGCTGCTCGACGAGGCCGCGTCTATCGATCGCGGTGAAATCACCGACAAAGGCTCGATCAACCAGCGGGCGGTCTTGCAATGGCGTGCCGACAAGGTTGAGGCGCTGTATCGAGACGAAGACCTCTCTATCCTGCGCGCCGGTCCACGGTCTTGAGTTACGCAGGGCGGTATTCGGCCTTCACCGATGTGGCGATTCTTGAGGCCGTGCGCACGCCCTGGATTGACATTGGCGGCGCGCTGGCCCAGGTATCGCCCATCGACCTGGGCATCAAGGTCGGTCGTGAAGTGCTGGCCCGTGCCGAGCTCGATCCAAGGACAGTCGACACTGTGCTGGCGGGCTCCATGGCCCAGGCCAGCTTCGATGCCTACTTGCTGCCACGCCACATCGGTCTTTACAGCGGTGTGCCGCAACAGGTGCCGGCGCTGGCGGTGCAGCGCATCTGCGCCACCGGCTTCGAGCTGCTGCGCCAGGCCGGTGAGCAACTTCGCGACGGCGCAGAACTGGCGCTGTGTGTGGGCGCCGAATCCATGTCGCGCAACCCGATTGCTGCCTACACCCATCGAGGCGGATTTCGTCTCGGTGCGTCGGTGGATTTCAAGGATTTCCTCTGGGAAGCGCTATACGACCCGGCACCGGGACTGGACATGATTGCCACGGCGGAAAATCTTGCCAGGCGTCATGGCCTGAGTCGCGAAGCGGTGGATACCTATGCCCTCAACAGCCATGAGCAAGCGTTGCAAGCGCAGACCTCTGACTGGTTCGCCGATGAAATCGTCGCAGTGCGCAACGAGTCGTTCGAGCTGGACGGCTATCAGCCAAGGGGCATTACGCTGCCGCGTCGGGTAGACGCAGCCACCCTCGACAGCCATGTTCGGCGCACTGATTTCCTCGCGCTGGCGAAGTTGCGGTCGATTCATGCGGGGGGTGTGCAAACCGCCGGCAACAGCTGTGCAGTGGTGGATGGCGCGGCGGCGGTGCTGGTCGGTCGCGCATCGGCGGGTACGCGACCGGCACTGGCAAACCTGCTGGCGACGGCGGTGGTTGGCGTGGCCCCGGAGTTCATGGGGATCGGCCCGGTTCCGGCGATCCAGCTGCTGCTGCAACGCAGCGGGTTGGTGCAGGACGATATTGCCCTGTTTGAAATCAACGAGGCGCAGGGCGCGCAGGTGCTGGCAGTGGTCCAGGCGCTGGAGATGGACATCAATAAGCTCAACCGCCGAGGCGGCTCCATCGCCCTCGGCCATCCATTGGCCGCCACCGGCCTGCGTCTGGTGATGACCCTGGCCAGACAGCTGCGCGAGCAGAATCTGCGCTACGGAATCGCCGCTGCCTGTGTCGGTGGCGGGCAGGGCATGGCGGTGCTGATCGAGAACCCGCAGTACCGCGGCTGAGCCCTATAGCCTCTTGCGCGCTGGCAAACTGGAAACCGCGAGCTTCTTTTTTGCGTATTTGCTGCTGTGCGAGTTGATCTCCAGCTTGTGCAAGGCTTGCGTTACTATGGCCGCCCACGTTTTCTGGAAGTTGCCTGGATGAGTAAGCCCGGTCAGTTGGTGCTGGTAGCGCTGCGCAAGATGATCGCCTCGGGCGAGCTGGCTGCTGGCGAACGACTGATGGAAATCCCCACGGCGGAGCTGTTCGGGGTGTCCCGGATGCCGGTGCGTATGGCTTTTCGAACTCTCGAACAGGAAGGGTTGCTGGTGCGGTTCGGCGGTCGAGGGTTTCAGGTGCGCTCGGTCAGTGCCGATGACATTGCCGGTGCCGTTGAAGTACGTGGAGTGCTCGAAGGCCTGGCGGCCCGTCAGACGGCCGAGCGCGGACTCTCGGCAGAGGGGCGCGCGATCCTGGAACTATGCCTGCTGCAAGGTGACGAGCTATTCGACAAGGGCTATGTCACAGAAGACGATCTGGAGGTCTACCATGACCTCAACATGCGCTTCCATCAGGTGATCGTCGAAGGCAGCCACAACCCGGCCATCGCCGATGCGCTGGCGCGCAATGACCATCTGCCGTTTGCTTCGGTGACCGCGCTGGCGGTGGATCGCAACGACATGACCCGCGAGTATCGGCGCTTCAACTACGCCCACATGCAACATCATGCCGTCTTCGATGCCTTGATCAATCGCCAGGGTGCCCGCGCCGAAGCGATCATGCGCGAACACGCCAACGCTACCCTGCGCTATGCCGAGATATTTGGTTCTGCGACAGCCAATGAGCGGATGAAGGTCATTCACCGCTCTGAGTGAGGCTCGGCCTTTTCAGAGGTCCAGCACCAGCAGCGGTGATTTTGAGCGTGAGCAGCACGGTGTGAACTGATCATTAAGTGCCTGCTCATTTTCGGTGAGGAACAGGTCGCGGTGATCCGGCACTCCCTCCAGCACCCTGGTCAGGCATGTGCCGCAAATACCTTGTTCGCAGGACATGGCGATATCGATGCCATGGCTTTCCAGTACTTGAACCACGGTCTTGTCGGCCGGGATTTCGAAGACCTGGCCAGTGCTACCAACCTTGACCGAAAAGCTTCCATCGTTACTGGTATCGGTTGGCGTAGCGGCAAAGTATTCGCGGTGCAGCGAGTCTTCCTGCCAGCCTTGAGCCCTGGCGCTGTCCAGCACGTGCTGCATAAAACCACCCGGACCGCAAACATACAGATGAACGTTTTCTCCTGGCTGGGCCAATACCCTGGCGGCGTTCAGCGCTGTTTCGGGTTGTTCATCGAAATGCAGAAATACCCGGTCGGCGAAAGACGAGTTCTTGATTCGTTCGACAAAGGCTGCACGCTCGCTCGAGCGTGCGCAGTAATGCATTTCGAAGTCCGCATTGTTGTGGGCAAGACGTTCAGCCATGCACAGAATCGGCGTGATACCGATGCCGCCGGCAAACAACAGGCTGCGCCTGGCCTGATGTGCCAGCGGAAACAGATTGCGTGGCTCGCTGATGCGCAGACGATCCCCGGTGTTGATCTGTTCGTGCAGGCATTGTGAGCCGCCACGCGAGGCCGGATCCTTGAGCACGCCGATCAGGTAACGGTGGCGCTCTTCGGGGTGATTACACAGGGAGTATTGACGGATCACTCCACCGGGCAGGTGCACATCGATGTGCGCGCCGGCACTGAAGCCGGGCAGTGCGCTGTCATCGACGCAGGCCAATTCATAGCTGCAGATGTCCTGAGCTTCGTTTTTGCGAGATACCACGACCACATCGATCATGTTTCATCCTCGGAGCGTTGCCACCACAGTGGTCACTTCTGGTTATTTTGAAATTGTGCTGCGCAAGGGGCGGGTACGGCATGGGGTGCCACGGCCAGGCTATTGATCGGTGGCGATCAATTGCGGCTCGGGGGTTCGCTCTCTGGCGATGATTCGTTCCAGGACTCGGCGCGACTGCACGCCGCCCGCATCGATGTTGAGCTTGAGCACGTTGCGTTGGGGGTGGTCCAGCAGGTTTTGCTGCTGGCGTTCGAGCATCTCCAGGTCTTCGCTGAAAATCTTCCCCTGACCCTCGCGAATGGTCGCGGTGAGTGCTTCATCCTGAGGATTGAAGTTGCGCGCCATGCCCCAGAAGTACCAGATGGAGGTGTCGGTTTCCGGGGTGATGAAGTCGACCACGATGCTTGAAGCTTTGAACTCGGCGTCGGCGTGGTAGCCGCCTTTGCCGGCATGGGCGACACCCACTTCGATCAGTACGTGACTGGGTGGCGAGAAGCGGCAGATTTGCCAGCGGTCCACCGGCACATCGTCGGCCAGATTATTGCCGCGCAAGGCCATGCGCCAGAACGGCGGCGCCATGATGTTTTCCATGTGCCGTGCGGTGACCACTTCATCGCCCTCGACCGTCGTGGTCGGGGCGACCTCATCGATTTCTTTCTGGCCGATGCTGGACGCATGTACGTAGGTCTCGTGCGTCAGATCCATGAGGTTGTCGATCATCAGGCGATAGTCGCAGCCGATGTGGAACAGACCGCCGCCGTACGCCCATTGATCGCTCACGGCCCACTCCAAGTGGTGGATCAGCGTCGGGTCGGCCTTGTCCTGTTCTCCAGGCCAGACCCAGATAAAACCGTAACGTTCGACCACCGCGAAAGTCTTGTTGCAAGGGAAGCCGCGCACTCGTTGTCCTGGCATTTCGACAGTTTTTCCGTCGCAACCCATGACCAGCCCGTGATAGCCGCACACCAGGTTGCCATGTTCTACATAGCCCAATGACAGCGGCGCGCCGCGGTGCGGGCAAAAGTCCTCGACCGCTGCGACCTGGTTTTCCTGGCCGCGATAGAAAACAATTTTTTCGCCGCAGATCTGCCGCCCGAGTGGTCCTTGTGCAATTTCATCTGGGGTGCAGGCGACGTACCACGTGTTTTTTGGGTACATGGAAATTCTCCAGGTCAGCGCTTGTTTTTGTTTTGATGGATCCATTAGGAGGCAATCGAATGCCGCAAGTCAACCTTGCTCGATGCCATTAGTGCTAGTAATGAGGCTTTAATAGCATGTTTTATTTATATTGAGTCTGTTTTAATTATCTCTAATGGATCCATTGAATAATGTTCATGTACAAAAAAACCGCCAGTGGCGGTTTTTTTGTGGCTGATAGACGTGGATGGCTGTGCGCTTCAGGATGGCCGTTCTGTCGACGCCTGTTGGTACTTCTTCAGCCGATAGGCGAACTGCGCACGACTCAACCCCAGCAGTCGTGCAGCCGCAGCCAGATTGCCTTCGCTCTGTTGCAGCGCTTCGTCGATCAAGCGCGACTCCAGTCCTTCAATGGAGAAGCCTTGTTCCAGCCGGGTCAAGGTTTCCAGCAAGGCCGGGCGAGGCTGTGCGCTGGCGGGACTCTGGTCGATGGCCGCGAGGCTGCCCTTGTCGTCCAGAGAGTACAGCTCCTGTGGTATTGGCTCGTTGCGAAACAGGTGGACCAGGTCGATGGCTTGACCATCCTCGCTGGCGATCAGACCGCGCTCTACCAAGTTCTGCAGTTCCCGCACGTTGCCGGGGAAGTCGTAGCGTAGCAATGCTTTGAGTGCGCGCATGGTCAGCCCGGCGGGTTTGCGCGCGTAGTCCTGGCAGAAGCGCCGCAGGAACGCATTGACCAGTAACGGGATGTCGTCGCGTCGTTCACGCAGTGGCGGCAGGGTGATGGGGAAGACGTTCAAGCGGTAGAACAGGTCCTCACGAAAGTCTCCAGCCGCTACCGCTTTGCGCAAGTCGACGTTGGTTGCCGCCACCACCCGTACATCGACCTTGATTGGCTGACCACCACCGACTCGCTCTATCTCACGTTCCTGTAAGGCCCGCAGTAGCTTGCCTTGTCCGGGCAGGCTGAGGCTGGCGATCTCATCGAGAAACAGGGTGCCGCCGTGGGCCCGTTCGAAGCGCCCGGGGCGCGAATGGGTGGCACCGGTATAGGCGCCGCGTTCGACACCGAACAGCTCCGCCTCGATCAGATTGTCCGGAATCGCGGCACAGTTGAGCGCCACGAACGGTGCCAGATGGCGTGGGCTGCACTGATGCAACTGGCGGGCAAACAGCTCCTTGCCGACCCCTGACTCGCCGCTGAACAGCACCGTCGCCGGCGTTGGAGCCACGCGTTGCAAGGCGAGGGTGGCGGCATTGAAGGCGGCGCTGGCTCCGATAGGTTTTGGCCTGCCAGGCATTTCGCTGTCGTCATCGGGGGCGGGTGCGGGTGCTGGACGCTGCCTGGGAGCGACGCTTGATGGCGAGGCGGTGAGATAACTCAGGTCCTGTTCGACATCGCCCCATTGTTCGGCGGTCTTGCCGACCACTCGGCAGATCTCGTGGCCCATGCCCCGGCATTCGGTTTCACGGAAGATCACCAGGCGGCCGAACAGCCCGCTGACATAACCGATGGCATAGCCCAGTTCGGTCCAGCACACCGGGTCCTGGCCGATCCCGTAGGCGGCGATATGTTCGTCGGCCTCGCAGGAGTGATGCCAGAGGAACTCACCTTCGTAGAAGCCGGAGTCGGCGTCGAACTTGAAGTGCAGGGGTTCGACCTTGGTCATGCCCTCGAGGGTGTGCAGGCGAGTGCCAGCGGAGAAAATCGCCGCGGCATCGGCGTCCGGCCAACGCTCACGGATCAGCCGTGCATCGCGTGCGCCGGACAGGTAGCCGGTGCGGGTAAACAAACCACGGGTCTGTTCCAGACCCTGGCGATCGATGATCTCGCGCCGCAGTGCGCCGAAGGACGAACTGTGCAATAGCAGCATGCGCTGATCGTTGAGCCAGATGCGTCCGTCGACAGGGGAAAAGAACAGGCATTCGGTCAACTCGGCCAGGGTCGGTGAGTTGCCCTCGGCCAGCTGGGTACTGTCCCCGCGGGGCGAGAAATGCTCCTCCCGTATCGCGAGACCGGGAAACAGCAAGTGGGGGTTATTCATTGTTATGCCCCTGAGCGCAATGACTGATCGAAATGAGTAACTTCAAAAATAGTTATTAAACATAACTTTATCATTTGAACAAGTGACCCGGTGCTGGCGGAGCGTCGAGACCATCGCCCGATCTTTGAGTACTCATCTTGAGCCCACAGGCCAGAGCCTTCGCCATCTAAATAATGGTGGCACGCAGGAAATCGGCACAGCCCTTGCTCTAGTGCTTTCACGACGCAGACGACTTCACCGCTTCAGCAAGGCGTCGTCGGGCGATGACAAACACAAGAGCCGGGAGGCCGAAATGTCGGTAAGTGAACCCTCTGATTTTCTGCGGGACGAGTTGTGGTGTGAACGCGTTTTCAATGGCGACTGGATACGTCCGTTGGGTGGCAGCAATACCGTACGTGAGCCGGCCACCGGCGAGGTACTGACCGTCACCGGCCTGGCCGATGCTGCGGACATCGCGTTTGCCAGTCTCAACGCTGCCCGTGTCCAGCCGGGCTGGGCGGCATTGGGGCCGCGTGAGAGGGCGGAGATCTTTCGCAAAGCCGCAGCACTGGCCCAGCAACACTTTGCCGAGCTGGCGCTGTACATCGCTCGGGAAAGCGGCGGCAGTCTGTTCAAGGGCGAGCATGAGGTCCGTGAGGCGATCGTCTTACTGCATCAGGCGGCCGGACTGCTGTCGCAACCCCATGGCCTGGTTCTTCCGAGCGAGGCGGGGCGTTTGTCCTATGCACGCCGGTTGCCCCATGGCGTGGTCGGAGTGATTTCTCCGTTCAACTTTCCTCTGGTGCTCTCCCTGCGCTCGGTAGCACCCGCGCTAGCGGCCGGCAACGCCGTGGTGCTCAAGCCCGATCCGCAGACCCCGGTCAGTGGTGGCTTCATCATCGCCCGGTTATTTGAGGCAGCCGGTCTGCCCAAGGGGTTGCTGCAGGTTTTGCCGGGCGCAGCGGTGGCCGGTGAGGCGCTGTGCCGCGACCCGCATGTGCGGATGATTGCGTTCACTGGCTCCACCGCAGCGGGACGCAAAGTCGCGGAGGTGGCCGGGCGACATCTGAAAAAAGTGGCCCTGGAGTTGGGCGGCAAGAACTCGCTGATCGTGCTCGAAGACGCTGATCTCGACCTGGCGGCCAGCAACGCCGCCTGGGGGGCCTGGTTGCATCAGGGGCAAATATGCATGGCCACCGGACGCATCCTGGCCCATGAGTCGATCGCTGAAGAGCTGGTCCGCCGACTGGCAGAGAAAGCACGGGCGATCACCGTCGGCAATGCCGCTCGTGGCGAGGCGGTGCTGGGGCCTTTGATCAACAAACGACAGTTGCAACGTGTGCATGAAATCGTCACGGAGAGTGTAAGGGCCGGGGCAATTCTGGAAGCCGGCGGCGAGTTTGAACAGCTCTTCTACCAACCTACGGTTCTTTCAGGCGTGCGTCCGGGCATGCGTGCGTTCGACGAGGAGATCTTTGGTCCGGTGGCCACGGTGGTGAGTTTTGCCAGCGACGAGGAGGCCATCGAGTTGGCCAATCGCACCGAGTATGGCCTGTCCGCGGGGATCATCTCGCCTTCGGTTGGGCGCGCGATGGCAATTGGCGAGCGACTCAATTGCGGTCTGCTGCACATCAACGATCAGACGGTGGCCGACGAATGCGTCAATCCATTCGGTGGGCGTGGCAGTTCAGGAAATGCCGGCAGCGTTGGCGGCCCGGCCGACTGGGACGAGTACACCCAATGGCAATGGGTGACGGTCAAGGATAAGGCGCCGCGCTACCCATTCTGATGGGGCCAGGGCCGACGAGGGTGGTCGGTCCACCGGGCGAGTACACAAAAACAATAAGAGGACACAACATGAAACTCGACAACAAGATTGTGCTGGTGACCGGGGTCTCCTCGGGTATCGGTGCAGCCACTGCAAGCCTGTTGCGCGGCCACGGCGCCCAGGTGATTGGCGTGGATCTGAAGGCCCCGCACATGACCCTGGACGGCTTTGTCCAGGGCGATCTGAGCAGTGCCGAGAGCATCGACCGGCTGTTGCCGCAGTTACCGGCACGGATCGACAGCCTGTGTAACATCGCCGGGGTCCCGGGCACTGCAAACCCGCAACTGCTGGCGCAAGTCAATTACCTGGGGTTGCGCCACCTGAGCAGTGCGCTACTGCCGCGCATCACGGCTGGCGGCAGCATCGTCAATATCGCCTCGATCCTTGGTGCCGAATGGCCGCAACGCCTGGACCTGCACAAGGCGCTGGCGCGCATCGAAGATTTTGCCACCGCGCAAGCCTGGCTGGCCGAACACCCGGTACCGGACGAGACCTGTTACCAGTATTTCAAGGAAGCCTTGATCGTCTGGAACTACCTGCAGGCCCAGCCCTGGTTTCTGGAACATTCGGTGCGCATGAACAGCGTGGCGCCAGGCCCGGTGTTCACGCCCATCCTGGGCGACTTCGTGAGCATGCTCGGTGAGGCCCGGACCCAGGCTGATGCTCATCGCATGAAACGCCCCGGTTATGCCGATGAGGTGGCGGCGGTGATCGGTTTCCTGTGTGCCGACGAGTCGCGCTGGATCAACGGCGTCAACCTGGCAGTCGATGGCGGATTGGCCTCCACCTACATCTGAAACGGACACCCGTAGACAGCGGCGCAGGCCGCTACCCGAGCGTGTTGGCTGGCGCCATGCGTGCAAAGCCATGCCAAAAATAAAAATAATGAGGAGCGTCCATGGACAACGTTAAACGTTGCTTTCGTTTCAAGCACTGCGCCCTGTTTCTGGCGTTATGCAGCGCAGGCGTGATGGTCGAAAGGGTCGAGGCCATGCAAATGGACCTCGGTGATTCCGACTGGAAACTGCGTTGGGACAACACCATCAAATACAGCCAGGCCTGGCGTCTACAGGGTCAGGACAGCCGTTTGGTCAACGCGCCGACCGCCAACGGCCTGTATCCCTCGATCCAGAGCCAGGGCGATAAAAACTTCAGTAGTGGTCTGGTCTCCAACCGTCTGGACCTGTTTTCCGAAATGGACCTCAGTCGGCAAAACTACGGGCTACGTGTGAGTGGCGCTGCCTGGTACGACGATATCTACAACCAGGACACCGACAGCAGCGAGCAAACGCATTTTCTCAGCGAGACCCGTAAGCTCCATGGCCGCGACGGCGAAATCCTCGACGCCTTTGTGTTCCTGCGCGGTGACCTCGGTGAAGACTCCCAGGGTGTGGTGCGTCTGGGGCGGCACAGCCTGATCTATGGTGAAAGCCTGTTCTACGGCGGCAACGGGATTGCCAATGCCCAGGGCCCGACCGATGTGGTCAAGTTGCTTAGCGTGCCGGGGACCCAGTTCAAGGAGATTCTTCGCCCGGTCAATCAGATCTCCGGGCAGTTGCAGATCAACCCGCAGTTGTCGGTGGGTGCCTACTACCAGTTCGAGTGGGAGCGTTCCAACCTGCCCGGTGCCGGCAGCTACCTGAGCGACGTCGATGCCATCGGCTACGGCAGCGGTTCGCTGCGCGAGGTGTTTGGCAACGACACCGTGAATGGCGGCGATCTGAAACCGAGGAATTCGGGGCAGGGCGGTATGCAGATTCGCTTCAAACCGACCGGGACCGAACTGGAACTTGGTTTTTACGCTGCGCAGTATCACGACAAAACCCCGATTGGGCTGTACGCCTACCTCGACGGCGCAGCGGCGGCGGCCACCGGGTTGCCGATCCTGAGTTCTTATCGTCAGGTCTACGCCGAAGATATCAAGACGGCTGGCGTTAGCTTCTCCACCGCCTATGGCCCGTTCAACTTTGCCGGTGAAACCTCTGTGCGCTGGAATGCGCCGCTGGTGAGCAATCTGCAAGTGGTGGCACCGGGCATGGATGCCGATGGTGGCGACAACTCGCTGTTTGCTCGGGGCAAAACTGCGCACGCCAACCTGTCGGCGATTTACCTGTTATCACCAACGGCCTTCTGGGACGGCGGCTCGGCACTGGCTGAACTGGCCTGGAACCGAACCCTGAGCATCACTGAGAACGCCGCAGCTCTGGATTCCAACACGACCCGCGATGCGACGGCGTTACGCGTGTTGGTGGAGCCGGCGTACTTCCAGATTGTCGACGGGATCGACCTGACCGTGCCGATCGGAATGGGCGTGGTGCTCGACGGGCGCTCTTCGGCCGTCAACAAATCGGGCTTCGGCAATACCCATTCCGGCGACTGGAGTGTCGGGCTCAAGGCTACTTATCTGCAGCGCTGGGATGTTGGCCTCAACTACGTGAACTTCTTCGGTGCGCCAAAAGCCGGGCTGCGCGAGGACGGGAATTTCAGCTACGGGCAGTCGCTGGCCGACCGCGACTTCGTCTCGCTCTACGTGAAAACCTCATTCTAATAAGGTGGATTCGCCATGCAGAACAAAACATTTCTCAACACGTGTGTCCTCACCCTGGCTCTTGCCGGCATGAGCCTGACACAGGCAGCGGTGTCGCCTGAGCAGGCTGCACGCCTGACGTCCGGGCTGACGCCCCTTGGCGGTGAGCGGGCCGGCAACGCCGATGGCAGCATTCCGGCCTGGGACGGTGGTTACACCAAGGTCGCGCCGGGCTACAAGGCGGGCGATAAACGTCCCGATCCATTCGCCGGCGAGAAACCGTTGTACTCGATCAAGGCCTCGAACATGGAGCAGTACGCCAGCGAGCTGGCCGAAGGCTCCAAGGTTCTGTTGAAGAAATACCCGGACTACCGGCTGGACGTTTACCCGACCCATCGCTCGGCAGCAGCCCCGCAATGGGTCTATGACAACACCGCCAAGAATGCCCTCCGCGCCACGCTGGACGTTGAGACCGAGAAAGTCGCCAGCGCCTACGGCGGCATCCCGTTCCCGATTCCGGACAACGGCGCGCAAGTCCTGTGGAACTATCGGCTGTCCTGGCAGGGCGGCGATACCATCAGCTCGCCTTTCGACACCTGGCTGATGACGGCGGGCGGCAAGAAAGTCCAGGCGACCCGTGCCCAGTACACCTACCAGTTTCCCTACTACGTCGAAAACGGCAGCCCGGAAAATTTTTCCGGCAAATACCTGATTGGCAAACTGTTGACCGAACTGCCGTCGTCCAAGGCAGGTGAAGGCCTGATGACCCATTGGGACCTGGACCCGGCCAACCGTGCGGCCTGGCAGTACCTGGTCGGCCAGCGTCGGGTGCGTCGGGCGCCGAACATCGCCTACGACACCCCGGACTTCGTCACCTCCGGGGTCGGTCTGTTCGACGAAGCGTTCATGCTGTTCGGGCCGACCGATCGCTACGACCTCAAGCTGATGGGCAAGAAAGAACTGATCGTCGCCTACAACAACAACCGCGCCGGTCTGGCCAAGAGCGACGAGTTGGTCAAACAGAACTTCCTCAATCCCGATCTGGTGCGTTGGGAGAAGCATAGGGTCTGGGTGGTCGAGGCCACGCTTAAATCCGGTAAACGCCATGTGGTGCCGCGTCGGACTTACTACATCGACGAGGACTCCTGGCAGATCCTGTTGGCCGACGGGTATGACGCCCAAGGCAAGCTGGGACGCCAGATGTATTCGCTGACGCTGCTGGCACCGGACCTGCCGGCGCTCACCGCACAGGTCATGTGGGGCAGCTACAACCTCGACACAGGCGCCTACTTCCTCAACTCCTCGAGCAATGATCTGGCGGTTCAGTACCAGAAAGTCGCGAAACCTTCGGCCTCCTACTTCACGCCGGATGCCATGGCCAACGAAAACATGCGTTGAACCCTGGGTGGCTGTGGCGGGCGAGAAGCTCGTCGCGGTCGCGAGCGATTTTCCAAGCGGGATAAAGACATGAACGTTGAAAAAATATTTGCGAGTTTCGGCCTGCGATGGGGTGTTTGCACGCTGGCGTTGTGTCTGTTGGCGAGCACGTCCATGGCTGCGCAGGCCGCGACGTTCGCGGTGCTGCAGCAGCCGGCATTGCTGACCGCCAAGGCCCCGCGCGCGGTATTGCTCGGGTTGGCCCGGGCCGGGGAGCGTTTGGTGGCGGTCGGAGAGCGGGGCATCGTGCTGCTCTCGGACGACTCGGGGAAAAGTTGGCGCCAGGCCAGTGTGCCGGTCAGCGTCAGCTTGACGGCGGTGCAATTCGTCGATGCCGAGCAGGGTTGGGCGGTCGGTCATCTGGGTGTGGTGTTGCACAGCGAGGACGGCGGTGAAACCTGGCACAAGCAACTCGACGGCGAAGGTGCTGCCAAGTTGGCAGTGCAGGCAGCGCAGCGTGATGCCGATCAGTCGGATGGCGCCAGCAACCTGGAACAGGCACGGCATCTGCTGAGCGACGGACCGGACAAGCCGTTTCTCGACCTGTACTTCAGTGACCGGCTGCATGGCTACATCGTGGGTGCCTACAACCAGATCTACCGCACTGACGACGGCGGGCAAAACTGGCAACCCTGGATGCAGCATGTGGCCAATCCGCAGGGCCTCAACCTGTATGGCATCCGTGCCTCGGGCAATGACCTGCTGCTGGTGGGGGAGCGCGGTTTGCTGTTGCGTTCGAGCGATGCCGGGCATTCGTTCCAGGCCTTGAAATCACCTTATGAAGGCAGCTTTTTCGGTTTGCTTGGCACCCGCAGCGGCGCCTTGATTGCCTATGGATTGCGCGGCAACGCCTGGTGGTCCGATGACCGTGGCAACCGTTGGCGGCGCCTCGACACCGGCGTCGACTCAACGCTGGCGACCGCCATCGAACTGCGTGACGGCAGCCTGCTGATGGTCAGCCAGAGCGGTGAACTCTTGTTCAGCCATGACCAGGGCCGCAGCTTCGACAAACGTCAGAGCCGCAGCGGCGCGACGGTCGCGGCCCTGCAACAGGCGGCCGACGGCAGTCTGGCCAGCGTCGGTTTGAGTGGCGTGGCCGCTGACCAGGAAACGCGGGCATCCGGCAAACCTTGAAACTTCACGGTGTAGCGCTATCGGGCCGAGGCCCGTGCAACAGGAGTCAGACTTGAAAGACGACAAAACCCAAACCGTGATCGGCCGCCTGGAAAACTTTGATCAGGCTTCGGGCAACTTCGCCGAGCGGGCGATCTTCAACCATCGACCGCTGGTGATCCTGCTGTGCCTGTTGGTGACTCTGCTGCTCGGCTGGCAAGCCACGCGCATTGGCATCAACGCCAGTTATGAGAAGACCATCCCGACCGGTCACCCCTATGTCGCCAACTTCCTGGAAAATCGCAGCGAGCTCAGCGGCCTGGGCAACTCGTTGCGGATCGCCGTGGAAGTCAAGCAGGGCAACATCTTCACCAAGGACTACCTCGACACCCTGGTCAGGCTCAACGACGAGTTCTATCTGCTGCCGGGCGTCGATCGGCCTTACATGAAGTCGTTATGGACCCCGACCACGCGGTGGACCGCCGTGACGGAAGAGGGCCTTGATGGGGGGACGGTGATTCCCGACGATTACGATGGTTCTGCCGCCAGTATCGAACAGGTGCGAACCAACGTCGCCCGCTCTGGCGAGGTCGGTCAGTTGGTGGCCGGCAACTTCAAGTCCAGTGTGATCTTCGTACCCTTGCTCGGAATCAGTCCGCAGACCGGAAAAGCCCTGGACTACGGCGAGTTTTCCCGGCAACTGGAAGCCCTGCGGGACAAGTACCAGACCGATGATCTGCGGATTCACATCACCGGTTTCACCAAAATTGTCGGCGATCTGATCGAGGGGTTGACCCAGGTACTGCTGTTCTTCGTGGTGGCGGTACTGGTGACCGTGGTGGTGCTCTATGGCTACACCCGTTGCGCGCGCAGCACCTTGGTGGTGGTGACGTGCTCGCTGGTGGCGGTACTCTGGCAGCTCGGTCTGCTCGCCATCCTCGGTTATGAGCTGGACCCTTATTCGGCACTGGTGCCGTTTCTGGTGTTCGCCATCGGCATGAGCCATGGCGCGCAAAAGATGAACGGCATCATGCAGGACGTCGGTCGCGGCACCCACCGAGTGGTGGCCGCGCGTTATACCTTCCGCCGACTGTTCGCCGCCGGCATGACCGCGTTGCTCTGCGATGCAGTGGGCTTCGCGGTGTTGCTGCTGATCAATATCCGAGTGATCCAGGATTTGGCGATCACCGCCAGCCTCGGCGTGGCGGTGCTGATTTTCACTAACCTTATCCTGTTGCCTATCTTGCTCAGCTATATCGGTGTCAGTCCTGCAGCGGCACAACGCAGCCTGAGTTCGGAAACCGCCGAGCTGCAGGCGCAAATCAAGCATCCGTTGTGGCGTTTTCTCGATCTGTTTACCCAGCGGCGCTGGGCCATTGGCGCCATGCTGGGCGGCCTGCTGCTGGCCGCGTTCGGTTTTGCCGTGAGCCTGCACCTGAAGATCGGCGATCTCGATCCCGGCGCACCGGAGTTGCGGGCCGACTCGCGCTACAACCGCGACGCGCTGTTCATGACTCGCAACTACGCAGCCAGCTCGGATATTTTCGTGGTCATGATCAAAACCTCGGAGGATCAGTGCACGCGCTACGCCAGTCTGTCCGCGGTGGATGCGCTGGCCTGGCGGCTGGAGCAATTACCAGGCGTGGAGTCGACCACCTCCATGGCGGCGCTGAGCAAGATCGCCACGGCCGGTTACAACGAAGGTAACTTCAAATGGTATGAGCTGATCCCCAATGACGGCGCGTTGGGTGCGGTGCAGACCCGCGCGCCGCGAGAGCTTTTCAATCAGGGCTGTTCGATGCTGTCGCTGTACGTTTACCTGGCCGATCACAAGGCCGATACCCTGAACCGGGTAGTGGAGGCCAGCGAGAAATTTATCGCTGAGCATCAGGTGCCAGAGGTCAAATTCATGCTGGCCGCGGGCAGTGCCGGGATCGAAGCCGCGACCAATATCGTGGTGAAAAAATCCATGCACGAGATGTTGTTCTGGGTCTACGGTGCGGTCAGCCTGTTATGCCTGCTGACCTTCCGTAGCTGGCGCGCAACCCTCTGCGCGATGCTGCCGCTGATGCTCACCTCGATTCTTTGCGAGGCGCTGATGGTGAGTCTGGGCATGGGAGTGAAAGTGGCGACACTGCCGGTGATCGCACTTGGCGTGGGCATCGGCATCGACTACGCGCTCTATGTCTTGAGCGTGATCCTCGCTCGAATGCGCGCCGGTGACACCTTGGCTCAAGCCTATTATCAGGCGCTGCTGTTCACCGGCAAGGTGGTGTTGCTGACCGGCATGACACTGGCGGTCGCGGTGTCGACCTGGGCCTTCTCGCCGATCAAGTTCCAGGCCGACATGGGCATCCTGCTGGCCTTCATGTTCCTGGTGAACATGCTCGGCGCCTTGATCTTGCTGCCGGCATTGGCCTGGCTGCTGTTGCCGCAGAAGGTCTTCGCAAAAAAGCCTGAAACGAGGCTTCTTACGCAGTTAGTCAAGGAGAGCTGAAGGGCTCGGCAAGGAAGTACACCAGCACAACGGCCCGGGAACATCCGGGCCGTGAACGCTTGGGTGACGCCAGGCTTAAAGGGTAAAAGGTATGAATCGTTGAACTATCCATTTTCGGCACAAATGAGCGGTCCACCCTGAGGTCGGAATGGAACTTGCCTGATATCAGGCCTGCAAGCCTTGGAACTGATAAAGGTTGGGTCAATGAACAATAATTTTGTGCTGATACCGCCAGCCTCGGTTGATATCCGATCGGCATTACCCATCCAGCGTTTTCTGACGAGTGACATCGATGAGCACGCCCGGAATATGGGGGGGTGGCAAGTTCACTACGATCAGTTATCCCAGGGACACTTTGAGGGTGAGCTGATCGAGTTCCGCTCGGACTGGATGCAACTGGTGCGCGACCTGGCCAGCTCTCTGCTCGATCAAGGTAAACACCCGACCGGCGTGTTGCATTCGGTGCAAGGCATGCGCCAAAGCCTGCGGGCTATGATCGGCAACATCAACCAGGCTTCGGTGCAAATCGAGAACGTTACTCGGCAATTGGCTCTCTCGTCTGAACAAGGGCTGAGCAGTGCTTCCCTGCAAAGCGATACAGCATCGTCCATGGCGGCTACGGTCGAGCAGCTTTCGGTGAGCATCAATCACATCGCCGACAACGCTCGGCAGGCCCAGAGTACGACGCAGAGGGCGGGGCAGATCACCGATGAAGGCATGGGGGTGATGCGCAAATCGATCCATGAAATGAGTCAGATTGCCGAGTTGGTGACGCAAAGTTCGTCCGATATTGATCAGTTGGCAATTCAGTCCAACGATATCAGCCAGATTGTCGGTGTGATTCGCGGCATCGCCGAGCAGACCAACCTGCTGGCACTCAACGCCGCCATTGATGCAGCACGGGCGGGAGAACAAGGTCGTGGCTTTGCCGTCGTAGCCGATGAAGTACGCAATTTGGCAAGTCGCACGGCCCAGTCGACGAAGGAGATCGTTACCCTGGTCGATGCCATACAAAACGGTATGCTCAAGGCTAAAGGAAGCATGGCCGCCGGCTGCGAGCGAGTGACCAATGGGCTTCAACTTGTGGAAAGTGCTGGCGCTTCGATGGTCACTATAAAAAAGGCGTTGGATGAATCAGGTCAGCTTGAGTCGCTTTAGTTTGTAAGAGCGGCATAACGTGCGCATGGAAGTGGGCACTCATGCATCGAGCAGATTCATTCTGCAAGGAATGCCCACACTAAGGCCGATAGTGGTGGACTAGTTAGATTGGTTGGCTGCTACCTCTAAATGTTAGGGTGAAAACTCAGCCAATCTCGATCCTTCTCCAATTGCTGGGATAGTCTCGCTGCATTTAATGATCAGGACTAAAGTTCGCGCACTTTACCCACGAAAGACCTGATGACAGCAGAACCGACCCACTGCGCTCCTGTCGTACCATTGGAAAAGCCCAATGAGGGTACACATAGAGGTAGAGAAATTTTCGAACTTAAAATTTTCCTTTATTTTCAGGGACAAAGAGGAAGGTTCGATTCCTGGCTCGGCACGCGCTTGCTGGAGCGCAGTACCCGTAAGGTGCGTCCTACGCTGGACGGCGAGGCGTATTACCTGCGCTGCGTGCAATTACTCGCAGAGTTGGAAGAGGCCGAACTCGCGTTTCGCGGCGTGGCGCCAAAAGGACGGTTACGGGTCGATCTGCACGGCACGCTGGCCAAGCACTTCGTGATCCCGGCGCTGCCGCAGTTCATCGCCCGCTACCCGGACATCGAACTGTCCATCAGCGAGGCCGACCGCTTTGTTGACCTGATCGCCGAAGGCGTCGATTGCGCGCTGCGCGCCGGCGTCCTCAGCGACTCGGCGCTGATCGGCAAGCGTGTGGCCAGCTTGCGCCAGATCACCTGCGCCAGCCCGGCGTACCTGCACAAGTACGGCGAACCGAAAAGCCTTGCCGACCTGAGTCAACACCGCGCGGTGAACTACGTTTCGCGTACCACGGCCAAGCTGTTTCCATTTGAATTTGTGGTCGATGGCAAGCTGAAAGAAGTGGCAATCGATGGCGCGTTGTCAGTGTTCGGCGCGGAGATCTACGCCGCCTCGGCGATTGCCGGGCTCGGCATCATCCAGTGCCCGCATTACCGTATGGAAACGCAGATTGCCCAGGGGCTGGTGAAAGAGATTCTGATCGATCTGCCACCGCCGCCGATGCCGGTTTCCGTGCTATATCCGCACAACCGCCACATGTCGCCACGGGTAAGGGTGTTTGTGGACTGGTTGAGCGAGATATTCGCCAAAGCGTTGTGAGGCTGAACGCTAATGAGGTGAGCGGCAGCCGACCCAAAACGGTCTTTGGCGAAAGGCAGTAATCGGCCCAGAGTGTGTAAAAACATAGTCGATCAGCAGAAACGTACAGCGCCGGGGCAAACCACTTTCCGATGTAGATTGCGGATTCCTCGCCCACGTGGACATCCACATCTTTTGCATATTCTTAGCGATCACCGTTTAAACTCCACGTTTTTGCGACTCCCTCACGCACGGAGCCTCCCGGTGAACGTCAACGACGCCAGTTTCGAAGAACTGCTCAACGCCTTGCACGACGGCGTGTACATCACCGATGGCGAAGGCAAGACGCTGAAGGTCAACCGTGCTTACGAGCGGTTGACCGGTTTGAGCGGCGCAGAGTTGGTCGGCAGACCCATGCAGGAAATGGTCAAAGCCGGCGTTATTTCGCAATCGGCTTCGTTGCGCGTCTTGCAGGACGGTCAGCCGGTTTCGGTGATGCAGAGCCTCAGCCACGGCAAGAAACTGCTGGTCAGCGCCACGCCGATTCTTGATGACGAGCAGCGTATTCGTTACATCGTCAGCACCGTACGCGATATGACCGAACTGCTGCGCATGAAGCACGAACGCGACGAACTGCAACAGCTCAAACAACTGCGCAACAGCACCGCCAAACTCCACGCCGGGCAGCGCGATAATCTGCTGCATTCGCCATTGATGGCCGATCAGGAAGTCTCTGGCCGCGTCTTCGCCCTCGCGCGCCAGGTTGCAGCCAGTTCAGTGAAAGTCCTGCTGCAAGGCGAAACTGGTGTCGGCAAAACCCTAGTCGCGCAGTACATCCACAACGCCAGCCCTCGTGCCAAAGAACCTTTTCTTGCGTTGAACTGTGGCGCCTTGCCCGAGAACCTGATCGAAGCCGAGCTGTTCGGTTACGCACCCGGTGCATTCACCGGCGCCGGCCCGAAAGGCAAGCGCGGGCTGCTGGAGCTGGCGCACCACGGCACGTTGTTTCTGGACGAGATCGGCGATCTACCGCTGGCGGTGCAGGTCAAGTTGCTCAAGGTCATCGAAGAAAATCGCTTCATCCCGGTCGGCGGTCTGGAACTCAAGGAAGTCGACGTGCGCATCATCAGTGCCACTCATCACGACCTGAAGCAACTGGTCGCAGATGGGCGCTTCCGCGCTGATCTGTTCTATCGCCTCAACGTCGTGCCGATCAACATTCCGGCCTTGCGCGAACGCAGCGAAGAAATCCCGCCGCTGCTGCATTACTACCTCGACAGCTGCAACACCCGATACGAGCGCCAAGTGCAGTGGAGTCTCGAAGCCCTCGATTTGATGTGCGAATACGCCTGGCCCGGAAACATTCGCGAGCTGATCAACATCGTCGAGCGGCTGGTAGTGACCAATCAGAGCGGCACCATCGAAGCGTTCGACATGCCGGAAGAAATCCTCAACCTCAATCCGCAGAATACCGATGACAGCCGCCTGCCGTTGCGCAAGGTCCTGGAGAACGCCGAGCGCTCAGCCATTCGCGCCGCGTTGCAATTGCACAAGACCACGCGTCAGGCGGCGAAAGCCCTGGGCGTCAGCCAGGCAACGGTGGTGCAGAAGATGAAGCGCTGGGAACGCTCTGATTAGGATTTAAATCAAAACGGTTTCAATCGATTAGAAAGCTGATCAATACTCGCGAGTCAAATCCCCTGATTTCACCCAAAGCCCCGCCAGCTGGGGCTTTGCGCGTCTTGGCACAGCTTTCGCTATCTCATCTGCCACGTCTTCCTTAAAAACAACGCATACAGGACGAGCCAGATGAGCATTTCTGCCTTCAAAATCGCCAACAAACTGATCACAGGTTCAGCCGCTATCGAACAACTGGCCGCTGAACTGACACGCCTCAACGTCAACAGCCCGCTGATCGTCACTGACGCGATTCTGGTCAAGTCCGGCACTGTCGACCTTGCGCTGGCGCAGTTGGGTGGCCGTCGTTACGGGATCTTCGATCGGGTCAAGCCGGAACCGGAAATCTCCATCGTTGAGGACTGCACCCGCGCCTATCGCGAGGGTGGTCACGACGGTCTGATCGGCTTGGGTGGCGGTAGCGCCATCGACATCGCGAAAGGTGTTGCGGCGTTTGCCAATCACGAAGGTCCATTGGCCGAACTGTTCGGTGTTGATCTGGTCAAGCGCAAAGGTCCGGCGCTGATAGCGATTCCGACCACCGCAGGTACCGGTTCTGAGGTGACCAACGTCGCGATCTTTTCCGACAAAGAAGCGCAATTGAAGAAGGGCATCGTCAGCGATTACCTGCTGCCGGACGTCGCGCTGGTCAGCCCGATCATGACCCTGACTTGCCCGCGCAGTGTCACGGCCGCCAGTGGCGTCGATGCGTTGGTGCATGCCATCGAGTCGTACTTGTCAGTCAACGCCTCGCCGATCACTGATGCCATCGCACTCGGCGCCATCAAGCTCATCGCCAAGGCGCTGCCCAAGGCCTACGCCAACCCTTCAAACCTGCAAGCCCGCGAAGACATGGCTACGGCCAGTCTCATGGCCGGCATGGCGTTCGGTAATGCGGGCGTCGGCGCGGTTCACGCATTGGCGTATCCGCTGGGCGGGCGTTTCAACATCGCCCACGGCGTCAGCAATGCCTTGCTGCTGCCGTATGTGATGGCGTGGAACAAGATGGCCTGCGTCGAGCGTTTCCGCGACATCGCCGAGGCCATGGGCGTACGCGTGGCTCACTTGAGCGACAAGGAAGCC
The DNA here is from genome assembly GCF_016650715.1 of Pseudomonas sp. TH39(2020). NCBI lineage: Bacteria > Pseudomonadati > Pseudomonadota > Gammaproteobacteria > Pseudomonadales > Pseudomonadaceae > Pseudomonas > Pseudomonas sp. TH39(2020). The sequence goes on from NZ_JAEKFF010000002.1 coordinate 511,786, forward strand.
GCCGACCAGGCCGTTCAAGCGATGACTGATCTGTGCGTCGCGGTCGATATTCCGTCCGGCATGCGCAGTTTCAACGTCCCGGAAGATGCGATTCCGGCGATGGCCGAAGAGGCCAGCAAGATCGACCGCCTGATGCGTAACAACCCGCGCAAGTTGACCGCCATCGACATTGAGAAGATCTACCGCTCCGCTTACTGATTCATCAAAGAAACGCTACCACGCTCGGCCCTTGAGGCCGGGCGTTCGCCAATACAAGACTAATAAAACAGGTGCATTCAATGTCCGATCTCCCACAAGCGGGGCGCGAAAGCCCGTACATTCCTCTCGGCCCGTTCAAGGTGCGATTGCCGTTCATTCACTACAAGTTTGAGATGCCGGACTACCTCCAGGGTTTGCTGATGTGCGCCGTCGATCTGGCTGCCATCCCGCTGATGACTGAGCTGCTTGGCATGCCGTTCGAGGTCGCGCTGGCGGTGGTGATGCTCAACGGCCTGCTGTACCTCACGCACCATCTGCTGGGCGATCCGACCGTACCGGGTTGGATTACGCCGGCTGTTCCATTGTTGATGGCCTACTGCGCGCAATTCCCCATGGGCCCGGAGCGTGTCCACGCCTTGATTGCCTTCCAGCTGATGCTCGGGGTGTTCTCGATTGCGCTGGGTGCCACCGGCATGGCGAAGAAGGTAGTCGAATACGTGCCGCCCGCGATCAAGTCAGGGATCATCGTCGGCGCAGGATTGAGTGCGGTGATTGCAGTGTTTCAGGTCGGCGGCAAGTTCAACGTGCTGCCGTGGACCATCTCGATTGCCGTCGGCCTGGCGTTCTATTTGATCTTCTCCCAGCACTTCAACGAGCTGAAGCAGCGCAACCGGTTCTGGTGGAATTTCGCCAAACTCGGGATTCTGCCGATCATCCTGCTGGCGGTAGTGATTGCGCCGCTGTTCGGCGAAGCGCCATGGCCGACTATCCAGTGGGGCATCAGCAAGCCTGACTTTGCCGGGTTGTGGAGCAACTACACGGTGTTTGGTCTGGGCATGCCCCCGTTGTCGATGTTCATCTCGGCGCTGCCGACCATGTTGGCGGTGTACATCATCGTCTTTGGCGATGTGCTGAGTGCGAAATCGCTGCTGGATGAAGCGGAAAAAGTCCGCACTGACGAAATTGTCGATTACAACCCGGATCGAGCGCACCTGATCTTTGGCGCGCGTAACGCTTTCATGAGCATCTTTGGTCCGGACGTGGCGATGTGCGGGCCGAAGTGGGCGGCGATGCTGGTGGTGGTAATCGAGCGCTTCAAGGGCGGACCAAAGGCGATGAAGTCGATCATAGGCGGCGTTGGGTCGTTCCGCTGGGGCACCAATACCGGTTTGCTGCTACTGCCAGTGGTGACGCTGGTGCAGCCGATTCTGGGTGTGGCGTTGTCGCTGACGCTATTGATTCAGGGCTACGTGAGCGTGCGTCTTGGGATTCTGGAAGCCCGCAGCCAGCGGGACCTCGGCATCGCTGGTGTGATCGGCGCAGTGTTAGCCATCAAGGGCGCGAGCTGGGCATTCGCCATTGGCGTGGTGTTGTGCCTGCTGATTTACGGCAAGAACTTCTTCAAGGGCGAGAACGACGGGACGTTTAGCAAGGACTTGAAAGCGGCAGACGCCAAGCCTGTCTCGACTGATGCCGTTAAGACCAAGCGGTTGAAAGAAGAAGCGGTAGTCGATTGATTCATCTTCAGCGCCTGGACTAGCTCCTCGCGGGCAAGCGCGCTCCCACATGTTTAGCATCGATCACAAAATGTGTGATCGATGCTAAACATGTGGGGTAGTCGCGCCATCAAGGTTCCGCACAGCACTCGGTTTGATCCACAAGCGGTAAAGAAGCAACTGGATACTACGGTCTCGCAGTGGGACGAATTCATGTCCAAAATGTACATGCTCGCAGGGTGCAGTGGCCGGAAGCGATGAACTTCTTCCTTGCGTACTGTGCTAGACCCTACTAACAGCCCCATTCCAGAAGTGCTACCGAACAAGCAGCGAGCAATGCGCGAAGTACAAAGCCTGTATGAGGGACAGGGCGAGGTTCAACCTTGCAGTCTGTTAAAGGGGCCGCATGGGACTGCTCAACGCCGTGACCGAATATAGTTGGGATTGCTGAGGACGAAATCAAGATCGTTACTTTTGTCCAAGATCTTCCTGCAGCTTTTACGTCTTAACCGGTACGGCAGGAGTGCAGCAGCAATTTAGCATCCGAAAAATTGGCCGCTGGTCGAAAAACAATACTTCATTCAGGGTGTGGGCTGGAAGGTTTTTCCAAAAGCCAGAAACGACAAAGCCCTGACTAATCAGGGCTTTGTCGGTACAAATATGGCGGAGGCGATGTCTTTTATTTTGATGTTCATTGAAGTTCTGTTTGGTGCGTAAAACAACTTCAAAAACAGTCAGTTATGAAGATTTTTGTCTTTTGTGTTCCGTGTGCAACCACGGAAAGCCAGGGGCCAAGGTATGAGCTGAGACTCATCTAGATTGAGTCATCATCTTTTAAATAGGAGGTGACTGATGGCATCACTGACGACAAAAACCGTAGAGAAAATAATCAGGGTTGGGTTGGCTGGAATGACCAATGATGGCGACGGCCTCTACTTGAAAGTTGGCCGTTCCGGTGGCGCCAGTTAGATCTTTCGCTACAAGATTGCCGGCAAGAACCGAGACATGGGGCTGGGCGGGAGCCCCGAAGTAAGTCTCACCAAAGCTCGTGAGAAAGCAGCCGAGGCCAGAAAGCTGAGCAAGTCAGGCGTCGATCCGCTCACCAATCGGGATGAGGAATTGGAGCGACAACGGCTGGAAAAAGAAGCCGAGCGTTTAGCTCAGGCTACAGCAAGAGCCAAGGCAACCCCTTTCAAAGACGTTGCTCTCGACTATATCGCTGCCCACATGGTGGGCTGGAAAAATGCCAAGCATGCTCAGCAGTGGGAAAACACGCTGGCTACTTATGCGTTCAAGGTCATAGGTGATCTTCCTACGCAGGAGGTCGGCATTGAGCATGTGCTGACTATCCTGAAGCCGATTTGGACAGTAAAACCTGAAACCGCCAGCCGGTTGCGAAACCGAATCGAATTGGTCCTTGATGCAGCCAAGGCCAAAGGGCTGCGCGATGGTGAAAACCCCGCTCGATGGCGGGGGCACTTGGACAAGCTTTTGCCCCCTCGCCTAAAGGTGCGCGCCGTAAAACATCATTCAGCCATCCCATGGATCGAACTTCCCGCGTTTGTGGCAACTCTTGAAGAAGCACAAGATCTGAGCTCCAAAGCCCTGCGCTTCACCATCCTGACAGCCTGCAGAACCAGTGAAGTGCTTGACTCTACCTGGGCGGAGATTGATCTCGTGGCAGGGATATGGACCATTCCGGCGTCGCGAATGAAAGCCGGGAAAGAGCACCGGGTCCCTTTGTCACAAGCGGCATTGGATCTGCTGATCGCTCTTCCACGGGTAAAGGGGAACAATCATCTGTTTCCGGGTGCTCGAAAAGGGAAGCCGCTGAGTAACATGGCGATGCTGATGGTGTTGCGTCGAATGAAGCGCAACGATCTCACGACTCACGGATTCCGTTCGACTTTTAGGGATTGGGCAAGTGAGGTCACCCACTATCCTAGGGAGGTGTGCGAGCAGGCACTTGCACATGCAGTAGAGAATGCGGTTGAGGCGGCTTATCGCCGTGGAGACCTTTTCGGCAAGCGGCAAATGTTGATGGATCACTGGTCACGATACGTGTGTGGCATACAGGAAGTAGAAGACAGTGGGACGGCTACCAATTGAGGTACAGCTTCTTACTAATCCCTACTGATGTCGGTCGGTTGTGACTAGCATGGGGTGCTAGGGGGCGAGTGTTCGAATCACTCCGTCCCGACCATATAATTCAAGGGGTTGCGAGATTTTATTTCGCGACCCCTTTTTATTTTGTGGCGTTTTTACCCCTACAAAATGGCTAGCTCTCGGTGGAATCAACAGCTCAAAGGGGGCAGAAACTCTGCTCAAGGTTCGCCCCTTTTGGCAGCAGCCTTCACCACAGGCTCACCGGCATCCCGCCTTTTTGAGATCCGTCTTATTCACCTACCGCCTCGCCACGCTTAACTTCTCGGCGATGAAACTCAAACATTTCCTGCAACCGCTCGACTCCTCCTTCTCCACGCCTAAGGCCGCCAGAAAACTGTTGCGTCTGTTCGCTCTAGCGTTGGTGCTTGGCGTTTACGTGGGCGCCTACAGTTACCTGCGGGCAGCGTTTAATGAGGAGATTTCGCTGCGGCGTAGTTATATGAATGAGGCGATTTCCGATGCGCAGAGTTTTTTTGTCAGTCGCCAGACGTTGCTGAAGAGCTTGGGCTTGTCGACGGTGCGTCATGTCACGGCGCCGGTGGGCAATTTCAACGAAGTGCCGGCCGAGGAGGTGCATATCACCCTGGGCGAGGCGGGCAATATCTGGAGCCTGTGGCTGACCAAGCGCATGCTCGATTACCTGGAGGTCAATCAGGTCAATCTGATTTACGTGGCCCAGCGTGCCAAGCCTGTGGTGGAACGCCTGTTTACCGTAGGCATTGCCCCCGCGAATGTACCGGAGCCGGTATTGCGGCGGTTGATGGCGGTGGACACCGGCAAGGTTTCGGTCAGCGATGAGTTGTGGCTGACCGAGCAGAACCGCCTGGATTCGCCGCTGTACATCTTCACCCGCCTCGACGACCGTAGCCCCACCTCGGGTTGGCTCGGGTTGGAGGTGGACGGGCCGGACCTGATCAATGCCTTGCAGCATGAAAAAGCCGGCGACTTCATGTTGCTCGACGGCTCAGGCCAGCTGATTTTCAGCAGCTCGCCGCATCAACCCGCCGCTGTGCAGGTGCTGCGTCAGTATCATTCCACGGCCAGTTTCGGTTGGGAGGGCAGTCGTTGGTTGCCGGACCGATTGGCTATTCGAAAGCACCTCGGTTATTCCCAATGGCAGATCGTCTACAGCCTGGAGTTGCGTTCACTGTTGCCCAGTCTGGCCTTGCCGTTGCTGGTGTGCCTGATGCTGTGCGTATTGGCGAGCCTGGTGATGGTGCGGCTGGTGCGGCGCATCGATCAGCGGTTGATTATCCCGGCGGCCAATCGCATCGAAGCGCTGGTGGAGAGTGAGGCGTTCAGCAGCGCGGTGATTCGCATCGCCCCGGTGGCCTTGTGTGTACTGCGTCGCAGCGATGGCGAGGTGGTGCTGGAAAACCCCTTGTCTCGCCAATGGCTGGGCAACGGTCAGGAGCGCCAGCAGTTGTGCCACGGCTGGATTCGCCGCGCCTTCCATGAGTCCGAGCAAGGCAGTACCGACGAGCTGCAAACGGCCGACGGCCGCCACCTGTACCTGAGTTTCGCGCCAACCCGTTACCAGCGTGAAGATGTGTTGATCTGCGCCTTCAGTGATATCACCGAGCGCAAACAGGTGGAGTTGGCGTTGCAGCAGGCGCGCACTCTGGCGGACGCGGCGAATGAGGCCAAGACCCTGTTCCTGGCGACTATGAGCCATGAAATCCGCACGCCGCTGTATGGCGTGCTGGGTACTCTGGAATTGCTGGCGCGCACCGACCTCAACAGCCAGCAGCGCGGCTACCTGAATGCCATCGAAGGCTCGTCGGCGAGTTTGCTGCAAATGATCTGTGATGTGTTGGATGTGTCGAAAATCGAGGCTGGGCAACTGTCCCTCGAGTTCAGCACTTTTTCGCCGATTGAGTTGGTGCAGAAGGTGATCCAAGGCTACGCTGGCGCCGCCCAAAGCAAGGGCCTGCAGTTGTTTGCCTGCCTGGACCCGCAACTGCCCGACCGCGTGCGCGGGGATGCCACGCGCATCCGTCAGATCCTCAATAACCTGCTGAACAACGCGCTGAAATTCACCGAGAGCGGCCGGATTGTGTTGCGCCTGCGCCTGGAAAGCCGTGAAGGAGAGCGCGCCATGTTGCAGTGGCAGGTGGTCGATACCGGCAAGGGCATTGCCGAGGAGGACCAGCAGTATCTGTTCGAGCCGTTCTTCCAGGCCAGTGGCAATGCCAATGTTGTCGCCGGCACCGGCCTTGGGTTGTCGATCTGCAAGCGCCTGATGCACTTGATGAACGGCACGTTGCGGGTGGTCAGCGAGCCGGGCCTGGGCAGCAGTTTTTCCTTCACTTTGCCACTGGAGCAAGTCAGTGACGACGGCAATGACCCTTGGGCCCAACCACTGCTGGGGGAGCGGGTCTATGTTGTGTCGCCGGTGCGGGAGCTGGCGGAAAGTGTCGGCGGCTGGTTGCGCCGCTGGGGCGCTCGGGCGCAACTCGGCGCGCCGGAGTCCGCCGAGGCCGACCCCGGCGCGGTTCTGGTAGAGTTTTATCCCGGCCCGACCGAGCCCGGCCAGTTGATGCGTTGGTCAGGGCCGCGGGTCCGGGCCGCCGTCGATGAACATGGCGCCTATAAAGGGCCCGGTGCGTGCTGGCAGATCGGCCTGAACAACTTGCAGGCCCTCAATCGTGCGGTCAGCCGCGCCCAGGGGGGCGAAGAGCAACTGTCGCCCAGGAACAGCGAGAAACCCACCGAGTTCAGCCTCAACCTGCGTCTGCTGGTGGCCGAAGACAACCTGATCAACCAGTTGATCCTGCGCGACCAACTGGAAGAGCTCGGCTGCACCGTGGTGCTGGCCGGCGATGGCGTTGAGGCCCTTTCACTGTGGGACGACACCGTGTTCGACATGATCCTCACCGACGTCAACATGCCGCGCATGAATGGTTACGAACTCACCGAACAACTACGCCGTCTGGGTTGCTCGCTGCCGATCATCGGCGCCACAGCCAACGCGATGCTCGACGAAGCCGAGCGTTGCCTGAGCGCGGGCATGGATCATTGTCTGGTCAAACCCTTTACCCTGCGGGCCCTCTATCAGTGCTTGCATCGCTATCAGAGGAGGGTGCTTTGAGTGCCTATCGCGTGCTCATTGTGGAGGACCATCCTTTTCAGCATGAGTACCTGATCAACGTCTTCCAGGCCATTGGCGGCTTTGACGTCGACGTGGTTTGGGATGGCGTCACCGCATTGCAACGCCTGGCCCGACAGCGCTACGACCTGTTGCTCAGCGATTTGATGATGCCGGGGATGGACGGCGTGCAACTGATCCAGCAATTGGCCCGAATGCAGGCGCCGCCGGCACTGGCGCTGATGAGCGTGGCGTCGCGGCGCATGCTGGTGGGCGCCGGGCAGGTAGCGGGGAATCTGGGGCTGATCGTCGCAGGGCTGATCTCCAAGCCGGTGCGCGAACCCGAGGTGCGCACTCTGCGCGATTGCCTGGACAAACTGGCCGAGCAGGCGCGCACGCCGTGTTGCCATCGGGGTGTCAGCCATGCCCGGGAAAACCTGGTGCACGCCTTGGCCAACGGTGAGGTCCAGGCCTGGTTCCAACCCAAGAAATCCCTGCACGACGGGCGGATCGTCGGCGCTGAAGCCCTGGCGCGCTGGGTGCACCCGGTGGAAGGGTTATTGATGCCAGGGGAGTTCCTCGGTGAGATCGAGCGCCAGGGCCTAGAAACCCAGTTGCTGACCTGCATCCTTGCCCAGGCCCTCACCGCGCAGGCCCATTGGGCGCAGCTTGGTTACAGGCTGCCGGTGTCGATCAACCTGCCCACGCATTTACTCGACCAGTGCGACCTGGTTGACCGCCTGCTAGCCCAGGTGCAGAGCAGCGACGCCGAACCCCGGCAAATCACCTTCGAATTGCTGGAAAGCTCCACCACACTGTTGCCCAGTAACTACTTCGCTGGAGCATGCCGCTTGCGCATGATGGGCTTTGGGCTGGCGCAGGATGATTTCGGCAAGGGATTCAGTTCCTACTTTAATCTGGTGTCCACGCCGTTCAATGAGGTCAAGATTGACCGCTCACTGGTGCATGGGTGTGCTGAGAACGAGAGCCTGGCGTCGGCCTTGCAGAGCATTGTCGAACTGGGCCGTAAACTCGGGCTGACCACCATCGCCGAGGGGGCCGAGACCCAGGCGGAGCTGGCTGTCTTGCGGCGCATTCGATGCGATCAGGTACAAGGCTTCCTGATCTCCCAAGCCGTGGCGGTGGATAAATTCAGTGCGTTGTTGATAGAGGATGGCCCTACGCCAGCACTTATGTAAACTGCCAGGGTCACACAGTCATGAAGCCCAAAGGAAGGGTCGCCCGGTCAGTCGGGCGTTATTGGCCAATGCCGGGATCAAGCATAGGCCCCACGTCCTGATACAGGCTTCTGCGGTACTGACGATGAAACATGCAAGTCTGCGCTTGGATAAGCTGGCGCAAAGCTCCCAACGCCTGAACAAAGCCCTGTTATTACTGACGGGATTCGCCTTGTTGCTGTCCAGCAGTTGCTACTGGGCGGTGTCGCGGTTGCTCGAAGCCGAACAAGAAAAAGTCGAGTTTCACTTCGCCCGGGTAGTGGAGATCATCCATGAGCATGAGGCGTTCCTGCGTAATGTGGCCACCGGCTACAGCCGCAGCAACGCGCCGCCGCTGCCAGCAGTGCAGTCGACTTCTGTGGTGGAGTTGCAGCGCGATGCCGGTCAGGTGGTATTGCAGGCCAAGGGGTTCGCCTTATCGCTGCCGTTCACTTTGTCCCACGCTGAGACTTTCTCGGCGGATGACACGCGGCGGGCGCTGGCGTTTGGCGTGCAACTGACCGACTACTATGGCAGCTTCTGGTCCAGTTCGTTTTACGCCTCACCGCAGTTGTTCGTGTCTACCCCCAATAATGTCTCCAGCCTGGCCGTGCCTGGCATTGGCGGGTTGCGCCAGCACCAGCCGTTGTCGCGCGAGCAATACCGCGAGGTGGTGAGCCGTTTGCATCAACTGCAGCAGAGCCAGAGTACGCTGCTCAATGACAGACGCGTGCGCTGGATGCGCGCGCCGTTGCAGCTGTATCACAACAGTCGCAGTGTGGTTGCGATGATCGGCCTCGATGCGCCCGCCGCCGTACTGCCGGCCAATCAGCCCCAAGGCCTGCTGACTTTGGCGGCCGTGGTAGACACGTCCCAGGTCGATGAATTCGAGCGGGTGCTTCAACTGTCGGTCTACAACCAGTTCACCCTGATCTCGCCCCAGGGCGACGTGTTGCTAGGCAGCCTCGGCGATGAACATATGGTGCCCCTGGGCTTGAGCTTCAGCAGCCAGGGCTTGCGGTTCAAGATGGTCAGCGAGGGCGGTGAGCACTGGACGGGCTTGTACGCCATCAGCTACCAAGACTTTCTGCGCTACGCCAAATGGCCGCTGTTAGGCTTGGGCCTGACGTTTCTTGCGGCCGTGCTGCTGGGCTGGTGGATCAACCATTGGTACAAGACGCGTATCGTCAGCCCGGCCCAGCGAGCCCAGGAGCGCCTGTTCGAGAGCGAAGCGTTCAACCGCATCATGCTGCACAACGCCCCGGCGGGTCTGTGCGTGGTGCGTCGCAGCGACCGCCAGTTGCTCCTGGAAAACCAGCGCGCCCTGCAACTGCGCGGCACCGCGCCATTGCTGGAGGTGTTGAAAGCCAACGATGGCCCGGACACACCCGGCGAAATGTGCCTGGCGGTAGAGGGGCGCTACCTGCAGGTTGTGGTGGTGGCCGCGCGCTACGAGGGCGAAGACGTATTTCTCTGCGGCTGTAACGACATCACCCGGCATGTGGACGAAACCCTGCTTTTGAACCAGGCCCGCCATGAAGCCACCGCCGCCAACGAGGCCAAGACGGTGTTCCTGGCGACCATGAGCCATGAGATCCGCACACCCTTGTATGGCGTGCTGGGCAACCTGGAACTGATGGCCCTGACCGATATGAGCGAACGCCAGCGCCAGTACCTGGAAGTTATCCAAGGCTCCTCCACCGTTCTGTTCCAACTGATCAGCAACGTGCTGGATGTGTCGAAAATCGAGTCCGGGCAAATGGCCGTGGAAGCGGCGGCGTTCAACCCGGGCCAGTTGGTGGAAGAGTCGGTGCTGGTGTTTACCGCGACGGCGCGCAACAAAGGCTTGCAGATCGATGCCGAAATTGACCCGCAACTACCGCCGCGACTGCTTGGCGATGCCGGTCGGATCCGGCAGATCTTGCATAACCTGTTGGGTAACGCCATCAAGTTCACTGATTCCGGGCGGGTGCGTTTGCGCTTGACGGTGCAACAGTTGCTTGAGGATGAAGTCGCCTTGCAATGGCAGGTCACCGACACTGGCGTGGGCATTCCGGAAAAGGCTCTGGACCAGTTGTTCAAGCCTTTTTATCAGGTGACGGGCGGCCAGGACGGCAATGGCGCGGGCCTGGGCTTGTCTATCTGCTCGCGGTTGAGTGAACTGATGGGCGGCAGCATGCGCGTGGTCAGTGAGCCTGGGTTGGGCAGCAGCTTTTCGCTGTTCATCACCTTGCCGGTGCTCAAGGAGACCCCGTCATCAGCCGCGCAACCGTCGATGCCACTGTGTACTGATGCACCTTGTTTGAACGTGCGCGTGCTGGTGGCCGAAGACAACCCGGTCAGCCAGGCGGTGCTGCAAGAGCAGCTCGAAGCCCTGGGGGCTCACCCTACCGTGGCGCGGGACGGCGAGCACGCCTTGCAAATCTGGGGCTCCCAGCCGTTCGACCTAGTGATCACCGATATCAATATGCCGCGGCTCAATGGCTACGACTTGGCCCGCGCCTTGCGCGAACAAGGCGTGCAGGTGCCGATTATCGGGGTAACCGCCAATGCCCTGCGTGAGGAGGGCGAGCGTTGTCTGGCGGTGGGCATGAACGCGTGGGTGGTCAAGCCGCTGAGCTTGAGCATGCTGCGCCAGGCGTTGATGGCGCACTGTCGGCGGGCGACTGCCTTGTCGGTTGCGCAGCCGGATCGGGACCGCGAAGGCTGGATCGAGTTATCCCCGGCCATGCGCCAATTGATGGGCGACACCTTGCTGGTCGACGTCCAGCAGATCGAACAAGGTCTGGCTGCCGCCGATGCCACGCTGGTCCGCCAGCGCCTGCACTGCCTCAATGGCGCGCTGGCCAGCGTGCACGCCGGGGCGCTGTCCAACGCTTGCCAGGAGTGGGAGAGCACCCTGTGCGAAGGCCCACTGGATACGCACGCCACCACACAGATCCGGGTGTTGTGTTCACGGTTGACGGCGGTGGCGCAATGCTTACTGGCAGAGTCATCCACTCGATGAATGTCCACTACAAGAAAGGTAAAAAATGCGAGAAATAAACGTCGTCATCGCCGATGACCACCCCATCGTGCTGGTGGGCGTGCGGGAAATCGTCCAGCGCGATTCGCGCTATAGCCTGGTGGGCGAGGCAGTCAGCTCCAGCCAACTGATCGAACAGTTGCGCATTCATCGGCCGCAAGTCTTGATCACCGATTTCAACATGCCGGGTGACGATACCTACGGCGATGGCTTGAAGCTGATCGAATACATCCTGCGGCACTTCCCCGAGACCCAGGTGCTGGTGCTGACCATGATCTCCAACACCCTGATCCTCACCCGCTTGCAGGAGTTGGGCGTGGCGGGGGTGATCCAGAAAAACCACCTGCATGGCGAAATCGAAAAAGCCTTGAGCGCCATCAGTGCCCAGCGCAGTTACCAGGGGCCGGAGCCTGTGGCGACGTCGGTGGTGGGCAACCCGTATCAGGTACAGGAGCGTTTCCAGAGCCTGTCGCCCCGGGAGATGGAAGTGCTGCGTTTGTTTGTCACGGGGATGAGCGTCAGCGATATCGCGCGGCAACTGAGCCGCAGCAACAAGACCGTCAGCGCGCAAAAGATCTCGGCCATGCGCAAGTTGGATGTCGACAGTGACCAGGCCTTGCTGACCTATTGCATCGAGACCAGGCAGTTCCAGTAGTCAGCGGTAGGTCATCTGCATCAACAGCGTCGCGCTGTAGCTGCCTGCTTCGGGCAGTTCACCCAGTGACACGGGCTTGACCCGCAGGGTCAGTTCCAGCGGTCCTTCTTCCACCGGCCAGGTGCCGGTTTCCCCCAGGCTGAAATCTGCCTTGGCGCTTTTATTCAACAGGCTCAGACGCAGCCTCAGGGCAGGGCGATTGGTGAGCAGGGTCTGACTATCGGCGCTGCCCAAGCCCGCCGAGAGTGTAAGGGTCACTCGGCTGCCGGCGTTGCAATCGAAGATCAACGGCACATCGGTGGCGGCGACGTTGTCATCCTGCAGTTGGTTGAGGTTGGCCTCACCCAATTTCACCTGCTGTGAAGTCGGAAAGCGCGGCGTGCAGGGCGGGGCGATCAGCTTGCCGTTGATGTCGATCTTCGCCTCATCCGCCGGTTGCGCGACCGCCGCACTGGCCACGGTCATCAGTATCCAAAGCAGCGCTTTCATAGGTAATTGATGGTCATGACCATCGACGAAGTGAACGCTCCCGGCGTCAGTGCACCGCGAGCGACCAACTGAGCCCTGAGGCTGATATCGACGTTGCCGCTGAGGTTGTTGTAGGCCTTGGTGCTGCCGTTGAAATTCGCCGCCGAGTTGTCGTCCCATAGCAGCGACACGCCGAGGTTGTCGGCCGTGGTTTTGGCCACGGTGGCGGTGTGCGTGCCATTGTTGGAGGTGAAGCTGACGTTCAGCGAAGAACCTGCCGGGCAGACTAAAACTACCGGCACAAGCGCCGTGCCGGTGGTGGCCACCTGGTCGATGCGTACATCGCCGAACTCGGCGATCAGGTTGGTGTTGGTACTCATTACACAAGGCGGGCGTGTGAGGGTGCCACGCACGGTGATATTCACCGTGTCGGCGGCCTGGGCGGTGGCGCTGAGCAGCGCCAGGGCGAGCAGTGACGTTTTCATGGCAAAGGCCTCAACGGTAATCGATGGTCAGGGTGTATTGGCTCTGGAACGCACCAGCGGGCGACTGCCCTGCCTCAAGTTGCGGGGTGAACCCAAGAATCAGGCTGTTACTGCCCTGGCGCAGTTGCAGGGTGCGCGGACTATTGAGGGGCACAGGCGTATTGTTGTCATCCCAGCGCGCTTGCATGTTCAGGCCTGCCAGGGTGGTGCGCGACACGCCGGTGCTGGCGCTGACCACCGCCTGGCTTGGCGACAGGGTGGCGGTGGCTTGTACGGAGGCCGGACAGTTGACCGAGACCGTGGTCGATTGCTTCTGGTTGCTGAGGTCGGCGCTGCTGATGGTGCCGAAGGACAGGTTTACGCTGCTGGGCGAACTCAGGGTGCAGGCAGGGTTGTAAACGGTGTAGTTAAAGGGCATCTCCAGAAACCACTGGGCCCAGGCCAAGTAGTTGAGGGAGGTCACTCCCAGTTGCACCAGCGTCTGCCGCGTACCTGTTGTTCTGGGCGCCGTGCCTACCAGGTTGTAGCGGTATCGAACCACCGTATTGATGGGTAATCTCTGGCACGTGCCCCCCAGGCAGGTACCGCTGTATTGGCCCAGCGGGAGCACGGGTACATAGGTCCAGCTCGAGGGGTCTACAAAGAGCAGAGTGGCGTGGTTGGAACCTGACAGGTAAGTGATGTTTGTGTTCACCCCGGCGGCGAAGGGAAAGGCACGGCGAATCGTACAAGTACCGCTGAACTCGACACTGATCGCTTCACCTGGTTGGAAACGGTAGCCGAAGGTCGGGTAGCCCGGCGTCGAGCAATCGAGGTTGCCGCCGATCAACGCCTGTGCGTGCTGTGGCATGCAGCACAACACCCCGCACAGCAGCGCGAGGCTAAGCCGCACGCGCACCTCATCGATTATGTTCACGATCATGATTGCGAATCCTTGGCACCCGACCCACCGGCCGCGCGCTCACATTGAATATTCATTTGAGTGATCCCGCCCTCGGTGGAGCTGTCGTCTTCCAGTTTCAATTCGCGGCTGCACCACGGCTGCCCATCCACGCTGATCAACAAACGCGACTGCGGCGGCACGCCGGTCAGGTAGGCCCGACCCTTGTCGGCCACCAGGGTGCTGCCCAGGGAGCGGTCATCCGGCGCGAACAGTTCGGCCTTGGCGGCAAAAGGCGCCGCTTCGCCGCGTGCGTCGCTGATGCGAAACAGAATGCGTTTACCGCGCCGGGTGTCGAAATCCGCCAGCACAAAGGCGCCTCGATTGGGCGTGACTTCCTGCACCAGCTGCGCGATGTCGACGTCATCGGGCATCGATTGGGTATCCAGCGATACGCGGTTCTTGCGGTAGGGCAGGGCGGACGGCACCACCGTGTAACCCTTTGCATTGGTGCGCACCCCACGCTTGTTGCTGATGCCCACGTCTGGTGCGCCAGGGGTGGCGACGATCACGTTGGTTTCGCCCAGGGGTTGGCTGAATATCAGGTTGCTGCCGTAGGCCACCACCGAACCCTCGATGCCCAGGTCCAACTGCCGATTGCCGGTGGACTCGTTATAGGCGCCGTGCACGATGGCGTTGGGCGCGTCATAGCGTGCGGCGAAGGTGCCGCCCACTACGTGATCGTTGGCGTTGACCTGCTGCGACACGCCTGCGCTATAGGCCAGAGTGTCGTCTTCAAACGCATTGCCGCTGAGGGTGGCGGTGCGCGACGCCGAACCGCGGGCGCTTTGGCTGCCGTTGACCGACACGCGCTGGTTGCGCGTACCGCCCAGGGGCATGCTGATGCTCAGGGACAAGGTGCGATTGTCGGCGTCAGCACCTTTGTTCAAGCCCAGTCCCAAGGAATAGGAAATACTCCCGGAACTCAGGGTGTAGCCCAGCTGGATCGAGGTGTCGGCCTTGCTCTTGTCCCAGTAGGCGGTTTTCGACACGTTGGCGTACACGCCGCCGTAGCCGCCAAGTTGCTGGGACACGTTGGCGGTGAAGTTGCTCTTCATATGGCTGCTGCGGTACGTCTCCAGGGACTGCTCGGTGCTGCGGCTGCTGAGCGCCTCGTTGAACGAGTAGTAGCCGCCGGTGGAATAGCGGTAGCCGATCAGGCTGAAGTTGGTGTCGGTGGCCGCCAGGGATTTGGAATAGCGAAAGCGAAACGACTGGCCACTGGCGGTGGATTTTTCGTGGCCCATCGCTTCGCTGCGAGCGTGGGTCACATCCACCGAAATCGCGCCGAAGCCGGCGAAGTCATGGGCAAACCCCAGCAGGCCGGCGTTGTATTGATCACTGAGCAGACTGCCGCCGAACAGCGTGGTGCCACCGGCCAAGCCACGGCGCAGGGAGGCCTGAATAAAGGTCGGGGTGTCCTGCTGCTGAGTCGACTGCGCGGGCCGGTACCGACCGGCGAACACCGAATAGCTCTGCTGCCCCTCGCGCAACATGTAGGGTACCGACGAGAACGACTGGGTGTAGACCTGGCGCTGGCCGTCTGGGCTTTCCACCGTGACTTCGATATCGCCGTTGCTGGCGGTGGGGTACAGATCGGTCAGGGCAAACGGTCCCGACGGCACCCACTGCTCATGGATCACATAGCCGCGCTGGCGGATGATCACCCGCGAGCGGCCATTGGCGATGCCGCGAATCACCGGCGCAAACTCACGGGCCTGGTCCGGCAACATGTCCAGGTCCGAGGCGATGCCCAGCCCGCGATAGGGAATAGCATCGAACAGGTCGCCTTCGGTGGTGGCGTCGCCCAGCGTCGCAATCGCCATCATGTTGCCCATGTCGCGCTGAGCATAGGTTTCCAACGACTCCCAGCGCCCGGTGTTGCCCGTGCCTTTCTGCCAGGTGGAAAAGTTGCGTAGGCGCCAGGCACCGGCATTCACGCCGCTGCGCAAGCTGCCGAACTGATCCTGGCGTCGGCCTGTATCGGACTCCACCGTACTGCCAGAAAACGCATAGTTGGTGAACGCCACCTGTTCGCCTTCGCTCCACTGCCGGCGCCGCACTTCAAACGCAATGCTGCCCAGGTAAGCCTGAGGAATTTCGATCGCCAGCACCTGGCGGTTAAAGTCGTAGTCGTAGCTCACCCCGGCCAACCCCTGGTCGAACGCAAGGCAAGTGGTATCGGCGTCGGTGCGGTTTTGCAGGGCGCTGTCGGCCACCCCTTGGGCGCGGAAAAACTCGGCATCCAGGCACGGGAAAAGACCGGTGGCGGAACGGTCTGCCGTGCCGGTGGCGCGAATAAAGCGCACATCCCGTTGCTCGACGAAACGCTGGTTGACCGACACCTCCACCCGGTAAATCCCCGGCAACTGGCCTTCGCTCATGGCGCTGACCTGTTGTTTCACTGCAGCCGAACTCTGCCCGCCGCCGATCTCCAGGAACGACGCATCGAACTGGTAACCGGCCTGTGCGGGTGCCAGGTGCAAGGCCACGGCAGCAGCAAGCGGGCAGCCGAAGGCCTTCACGGCGCGACGGCGTGTGAGTGGGCGTGAACGGGACATGGGCGTTCCTGGACGGGATCTCTTGGGGTAACTCTTGGGTATCAGTTAATGCGGATGGTCGGCGCCGTCACGGTGCTGCCGTAGTCATCGATGTAGCTCATCAGCACTTCATCGCCGGCCTTGGCTTGGATCGGCAGTTCCTGCTGTTGCCCGGGACGGAGCACATCCGGTGCCTGGGTGATCGGATGGCCGTTGAGCTTCAGCTCACTGACCACAACGTGGTATTTGGAGGCGTTGTCGAACGTCAGTGCGCCCGCGCTGGCCTTCCAGCTCACCTGCGCCACCGCGTCCTTGAGTGAACCTTTCAGGCCAGCCGGGCGGTAGAACAGCTTGATGGTGGTTTTCAGGGCGATCTGCAGCACGTTCTTGCCGCGTTGTTCATCACTCATCGCCGGGATCGCCTTGACGTTCATCAGGAATAGGCTTTCCCGATTCTGAGGTACGTCGGCGCCGCCGGCGAAGATCACGCGCAGGATGTTTTCGTGGTTGGCATCGAGCCTGAACAGCGGCGGCGTGACGATAAAGTTATCGACGCTTTCGTCGTTGGCGCTGCCGAAGCGGCTGACCCAGGACTGCACCAGATACGGCGAGTTGTCTTCGCGATTGCTGATGGTGAGGTTGGCTTCATTCGAGGCACCGTCGTAGATCAGCCGCGTGGCGCCAACGGTGACGGCGGCGTTCGCTGCCCCGCTATGCCAGAGCGGCAACAGGGCGAGAAAAAAACAAAGTTTCAAACGCATGATGGGGAACCTTTGAAGTCCGTGGGCCAGCGCTACGGCGCCAGGCCCACGGTATTGACAAGCAATTACTTGTAGGTGACGTCGAAGCTGGCCAGGGCGTAGACCTGACCGGTACCGATACCGGAAGCAGTCACTTCACCTTCTTCATTCTTGGTGTCGGCGATGGTGCGAACGTAGGCGGCGGTGAAGTCAAAGGTGTTGGACTGCGGACGTAGGTCGTAGTCGGCGGTCGGCGAGTTCAGTGGCAGCTTGTTGCCGGTGCGGGCGTCGGCGATCTGAATGGCGATACCGCGCACCTGATTTTCACCGGTCAGGCCCAGCAGGCTCGAGTCGGTGCCGTCTTGCTGGCCGCTGAAGGTGATCGCGACGTTCTTGCGGGTCGCGGTGCTGCAATTGTCCAGGCTGATGGAGAACGCTTTCGCCTTGGCGGCGGCACCAACGGTTGGCCCGAAGTCGGAGATTTGTACCGGGTCAAGGGTGACGGACTTGTTCACGTCACCGGTGGTGATGGTGCAAGCGTTGTCGGTCACTGATCCGGTGAATTCGATCTGCCCGTCCGCAGCCTGTGCAGCGGTGCTAGCCAGCAGCCAGCAAGCGCCGCAGGCGAGAGTGTATTTGCTCAATTTATTCAGCATTGCAATGCCTCTTTTGAGAGATGGATGGTTGTCTGCCTATCCCGTGGGTAAGCCAATCCATGGTGCATTGCTGCCTTTGAGAGGCACATGAGACGGATCTTAAAAAGGACGACCTAGGCTTTTTATCTACTCATTTATTTTTCTATTTTTTATGGCCGACCACCCTTGCTAATGAGGTTTTTTCAGGTATTGACTCCCCAGTTCCTTCAGATTTTTTTGCATATTTTCCAACAACTCAGCGCGCGAAAGGATCCGGCTTCTTTCGGCCTCGGTAGTCAGCAGGAGTCAATGGGGTGATGACAACCAGTTCCGTCGGATCGCCCTCGACCAGTAAAGCCCGCCAAGGCTGTCACTTTCTGGCCCAGCCGAACATCTGGGTGAGGTCGACGAAGAAACTGATGGCTTGCTCGTCAGGCCGACAGAGCCTTCTCGCGTACCGGTAGTTCTACTTGGCGATACCGGGATCGAATAGCCATTGGGAGCCGCGCAGGCCGCAGAGTCCCTATGCTATCTGAGGAGTGTGCGTATAGGCGTCAAAGCTATCCACAAAAGGCGTGGGTATATCTGTGGATAATGACCCAGGCACTGCGGAATACAGGGCTTGCAATGTGCTGGTCATTAATTGAGCAGGTTTTGTGTGCCGCTGACGTTGGCGAGCAGGCTTAGGGGCGCAAAGTCGCTATCGCTCGGCTTGGATCTGCAGTTTTACGTCAAGCCTGCATTCGTCAGCCAACCAGGCCTCAATACCTCATGCCGTAAGTGGATCAAGACCATCAGAGTAGATCCCACGCGCATTGTGATCCTGCAGTTTCTCGAAGGCCTGAGTGCGGCCGGTGTCAACCATGTGGTTTTGAATTTCAAGTACGGCGAACGCGATGCCGCTCAGGTGGTGGAAGAAGTTGGCCGAGAAATTTTGCCGCGACTTGAGGACAGCGAAGCCAGCCGAATGGGAGCAATCTGATACGGTTTCTTATGGTGGATCTGAGCCTTTTTTGTGGCTAGGTCGGTGCTTTATAAAGTGCGCGACCGGAGTGCGAGCGGACTGTGCCCGGCCGCCCACTTTTCCAGACTCTTTGAAGATCGGATGGTCTCGGCAGTCCTCAGGAACCACCATGAATACCCGCCGCACGAGCTTTCACAGCGTGGCTCTCACCGAGTCGCAGCGTGACATTCTCGGCATGATCGCGACCAATCATCAACTGGACGACATTCTTGCCGCCATCTGTTTGATGCTCGACGCACAAGATCCTTACACGCTTTGTTCGATACTGCTCACCGATGCCGAGGGCAAGCACCTGCTGAACGGTGCGGCGCCTGGTCTACCAGCTGAATACAGCCAGGCGATTCATGGAATGGCCATTGGTCCACAGGAAGGAACCTGCGGCACCGCAGCGTTCCGTCGCGAGCTGGTGGTCACCGAAGACATCGCCCGGGACCCAAGCTGGGAGCGTTTTCGCGGCCTGGCGCTGGGGCATAACCTGCGTTCCTGCTGGTCGGTGCCTTTGCTCTCCCATCAAGGAAGCGTGTTGGGTACATTTGCCCTGTACCAGAACCGCGCCCATGCGCCGGACGAGGCGCAGATTCAGCGACTGGCCTGCGCGGCCCAACTGGCAGCCATTGCGATCCGCCATGAACGTGACGGCCAACGTCTGGAGGAAAGCGAGCAACGTTTTCGTTCTTTGTTCACCTATAACCCCAACCCGGTGTTCGCCCTCGATCTGGCCGGCAACATCCAGAGCGTGAATCCAGCGGGCCTGAAGCTCAAGCCGCATACCGCAATCGACTTCATCGGTCATCACTTTGCCAATCTGGTGGTCGAAGAAGACCTGCAACGGGTCAGTCGGCATTTCTCTGCAGCCAGCACCGGAGAGCCCCAGCGCTTCGAGGCACGGGTTCGCGACGTGAGCGACAAGCTGTTGACCATGGACATTTCCAACCTGCCGATCATGGTCAATGGCGAGATCGTCGGGGTATTCGGAGTTGCCAGGGACATCAGCGAGCAGAAGCACTACGAGCGCCAGTTGAGCTTCAACGCCTGCCATGATCGGCTGACCGGTTTGCTTAACCGTGTCTCTCTTGAAGACCGGCTTATGCTGGATTGTTACATCAGTCGTCGGCGTAAGCGTCGTCTGGCGGTGATTTGCATTGATCTGGATGGATTCAAATCCATCAACGATTCGATCGGACACTACTTCGGCGATCAGGTGCTGATTGAGGTGGCGCAGCGTATGACCCAGCAGGTTCGTCCCGGCGATACCATCGTGCGCATGGGCGGTGACGAATTTATCGTTCTGCTGCCGGACCTGCTTCGTGATGAGGACGTTGTTCCGGTGGTCGAGCGCTTGATGGCCAGCATTGCCAAACCCTACTGCATCCAGGGCATTGACCTGCACGTGAGTGCAAGTATCGGTATCACCCTGAGCGATGGTGACATCGAGCAGCCGATGCAGCTGATCCAGCAGGCTGACATGGCCATGTACAAAGCCAAGCAGCAAGGGCGCAACAATTTTCAGTGGTACACCAGCGATCTCAATCAGCGTGTTTGCGAGCACGCGAGCCTGCGCAATGACCTGCAGAAGGCAATCGAAACCCAGTCGTTCAAGTTGCATTATCAACCGCAGATAGACGCGCGAACGTTACAGGTGGTCGGGATCGAAGCGTTGCTGCGCTGGGAGCATCCCGAAAAAGGATTTATCTCGCCAGCGGTGTTTGTACCGGTGGCAGAGGACAGTGGTCAGATTATCCCGCTGAGCCTTTGGGTACTCGATACGGCCTGCGCGCAGCTGCGTCAGTTAGGCGAGCAGGGCATCACCGGCATCTCGATGGCGGTGAATATTTCGCCGATGCATTTTCAGCGTGGCAATTTCGTCCAGTGTGTCCAGGCCACCCTGGAGAAACATGGTCTCAGTGGTGAGCAGTTGGAGCTGGAGATCACCGAGTCGCTTCTGTTGCATAACGCTGAACAGGCAATTGAAGCCTTGCACCGGCTCAAGATGTTGGGGGTGCGCATTGCGCTTGATGATTTCGGCACCGGTTTTTCCAGCCTCAGCTACCTCAAGCGTTTGCCCATCGACAAGATCAAGATTGACCGCTCGTTCATCCAGGAAATCACCACCGATAATCACGATGCCGCGATCACCCAAGGCATTATTTCCATGGCCCATCACCTCAGCCTGACGGTGGTCGCCGAAGGCGTGGAAACGGCGTCTCAGGTGGATTTCCTGAAGGGCAGTCGCTGCGATATTTTTCAGGGGTATTACTTTGCCAAACCGATGCCCTATGCAGAAATCGAAGCGTTCCTGAGCCAACCCGCATCCCACCCCTGACCGGCAGTTCTGCCGGGTCCCAGGCCTGAAAATCAGACGCAAAGGCAAATTTTCAGACTCCCGCGCAGAACTCCCTCTCCCCAGGCAAGGCGCTCCCTGCGCCTTTCTCACACACTCGGCTCTAACGCTATCGCGCTGCAATACAACAAGAGCCGCGAAAAAATGACTAGTTTAGAACCTGCTACCGAAAGCCAGACCGGCCACATTGGCGCCCGTCAGACCCGTGTCGAGGACGCCGCATTGTTGCGTGGCCTGGGCTGCTATGCCGATGACGCTGCGATCCCTCCGGGCACGCTACATGCGGCGATCATCCGTTCACCCCACGCTCATGCGCGGATTACCTCGGTGGACTTTTCCAGAGCGCTGCTGATGAAAGGCGTGCACGGCGTGCTGGTCGGCGAAGACGTCAAACGCTGGGCGCTGCCGTTTCCGGTGGGTGTGCGTCAGCCGATGGAGCACTGGTGCGTCGCCGTCGACAAGGTGCGTTATGTCGGAGAGCCGGTGGCCGTGGTGATCGCTGAGAGCCGCTACCTGGCCGAGGACGCCATCGAAGGTGTGCGCGTTGAATACGAGCCGCTGCCCCCGATCATCGATCCTGAACTGGCCACCGCCGAACAGGCGCCGATCCTGCACGAAGCTGTCGGCAGCAACGTGGTCAACGAACGGCGCTTTCGTTATGGCGAACCGGAGCAGGCCTTTGAACAGGCGCCGCACAAGGTCTCGCTCAAAGTGAAGTTTCCGCGCAGTTCCTGCACACCCATTGAATGCTATGTGGTGCTGGCTCAGTACGAGCGCGCCACCGGCATTTATGACGTGCTGGCCAATTTCCAGGGCCCCTATGCGTTGCACACGGTCATGGCCCGGGCGCTGAATGTGCCCGGCAACCGCTTGCGTTTGCGCACACCGAAAGATTCCGGCGGCAGCTTTGGCATCAAGCAAGGGGTTTTCCCTTACGTGGTGATGATGGGCCTGGCGTCACGCAAGGTCGGCGCACCGGTGAAGTGGGTCGAGGACCGTCTGGAACATCTTCAGGGGGCTTCTTCGGCGACCAATCGGGTGACCGAAATTGAAGCGGCGGTAGAAGCAGATGGCCGCATTACCGCTTTGCGTTATGACCAGATCGACGATTGTGGTGCCTACCTGAGAGCACCCGAACCGGCGACGTTCTACCGCATGCACGGCAACCTGACGGGGGCCTATGCAATCCGCAATTTGCAAGTGCGCAACCGGGTGGTGCTGACCAACAAAACCCCTTCAGGCCTGAACCGTGGTTTTGGTGGCCCGCAGGTGTATTTTGCCCTGGAGCGGCTGCTGCAACACATCGCCGTGCAGTTGAAGCTTGATCCGTTGGACGTGATCCGCCGCAACCTGGTGCCGGCCGATGCCTTCCCTTATCGCGCGGCCGCCGGTGCGTTGCTCGACTCCGGCAATTACCAGGCAGGCATTGCCTTGGCGGCGGCTGATGGCGGTCTCGACGAGTTGCTCAAGCGTCGTGATCAGGCGCGTGCCGAAGGCCGAATCTATGGCATCGGTTATGCCGCCGTCATCGAACCCTCGATTTCCAACATGGGTTACATCACCACCGCGATGACACCCGAAGAGCGACGCAAGGCCGGTCCGAAAAACGGCGCTGTCGCAACCGCAACCATCAACGTCGGCCCGTTGGGTGACGTCAGTGTGCACGTGTCCTCGGCACCGCAAGGGCAGGGCCATCAAACCACGGTCGCTCAGGTCGTCGCCGAAGTGCTCGGGGTTGCGCTGGAGTCCATCGTGGTCAACGTCGAACTGGATACCCAGAAGGACGCTTGGTCGATTGCCTCGGGCAACTATTCCAGCCGTTTTGCCGGTGCTGTGGCTGGTGCCGTCTACAAGGCAGCGCTGAAGATCCGTGATCGCCTCGCCGCGATTGCCGCCGAGCAATTGCAGGCCTGTCCCGAGGATATTCGTTTCGCGGGCGGCAAGATTTTTGTGGTCAATGGCGGGGCGGTGGCGCCATTCCATCGGATTGCCGGTGCGACCCACTGGTCGCCGGGCCTGCTGCCGGAAGGTGAAAGCGGCGGTCTGCGCGAAACCGCCTTCTGGAGCCCGCCGCAATTGGTGGCACCGGACGACCAGGATCAGGTCAATAGCTCGCTGTGCTACGGCTTTGTCTTCGACATCTGTGGTCTGGAAATCGACCGCATGACCGGCGAGATCCACATCGATCGCTACGTCACCTGCCATGACGCTGGCCGCCTGCTCAACCCGGCGTTGGTCGATGGCCAGATTCGTGGTGGCTTCACCCAAGGCCTCGGCGCGGCGCTGATGGAAGAATTCGCCTACGGCGAGGACGGCAGCTTCCTCTCCGGGACCTTCGCCGATTATCTGGTGCCGACCGCACCGGAAGTGATCGAACCGGTGATCCTGCACATGGAAACGCCATCGCCATTCACCCCACTGGGCGCCAAGGGTGTAGGCGAGGGCAACAACATGAGCACGCCGGTGTGCATCGCCAACGCGGTGGCCGACGCCCTCGGTCGCTCGGACATC
This sequence comes from Pseudomonas sp. TH39(2020), assembly GCF_016650715.1. NCBI lineage: Bacteria > Pseudomonadati > Pseudomonadota > Gammaproteobacteria > Pseudomonadales > Pseudomonadaceae > Pseudomonas > Pseudomonas sp. TH39(2020). The sequence continues at coordinate 535,315 of NZ_JAEKFF010000002.1, forward strand.
CGTCTGCCACTGACACCCTCGAAAGTACGCACGCTGATCGGCATCGACGAGCCGCCACGGCCCGCCGGCATGGAGCCCGATGAAAGCCTGGACGCGGCAGCTGCCGGTGGACCGGCACTGCGGGCCAACGACTCGGTGGTGATCCCTGCGTCGCCGCAACAGGTCTTCGATACCTTGCTCGACCCGCAGACGCTGGCGGCGATCATTCCCGGTTGCCACGACCTCGTGCTTGAAGGCGAAAACCGTTACCGCGCAGACGTCACCGTCGGCGTCGGCATGATCCGTGCGCGCTTCGAGGCCAAGGTTGCCTTGAGTGATCTGGACCCGCCGCATTCGTTGCGTCTGTCCGGATCCGGCAGCAGTTCGATGGGCTCGGCCCAGGGCCAGGCCAAGGTGCGTTTCGTCGAACTGGAAAATGGCCATACACGCCTGGAATACCAATACCAGGTGGCGGTCAGCGGCAAAGTTGCCGCGGTCGGCGGCCGTATGTTGCAAGGGGCCTCGAAAGTGATCATCGGACAAATCTTTACTCGCCTGTCGCAACGGGTCAGTGGCCAAGCCATCTCCACCGGCTGGTGGGCGCGCCTGCGTGCTTCGCTTGGCGCGCTGTTTGGCAAGGGAGGTGCGCAATGAAACCGGCTGCTTTCGACTACGTTCGGGCTGACACCCGTCGTCAGGTACTTGAGCTGCTCGCCGAGTACGGCCAAGAGGCTCGCATCATCGCCGGAGGCCAATCGCTGATGGCGGTGCTGAACATGCGCCTGGCCCAACCCAAGTTGCTGATCGATATCAATCATGTGGCTGACCTGGCCTATATCGAACTGCGCAAGGATTGCCTGGCGGTAGGCGCCGGGGTACGGCAGGCGCAGTTGCTGGCGCGTTCGACCCTGATGGACGAGGTGCCTTTATTGGCCCTGGCGATGCCCTGGATCGGTCACTTCCAGACGCGTAATCGCGGCACAGTCTGTGGTTCGGTGGCTCATGCCGACCCGAGCGCCGAGTTGCCGCTGTGCCTGGTGACGCTGGGCGGCGAGATCGTTCTCGAGTCGAAAAAAGGCAAGCGCATCGTCGAGGCTGCCGACTTCTTCCAGGGCATTCTCACCACCGACAAGCGCGCGGATGAACTGGTCGTCGAGGTGCGTTTTCCGCTCAAGCGCGAAGGCATCACCTATCGCTTTCGCGAAATCGCCATGCGCCATGGCGACTTTGCAATTGTTTCCCTGGCCGCGGCCATCGGCCTGGACCAGGTCGAACTCGGCATCGGCGGGGTCGCCGACCGTCCGCAACGTCGCAGCCTTCCACGTGGTGCGGCGCTGCCAGATGCGCTCAATCAAACCGCCTGGTCGCTCGATGCACAAGACGACGTGCAGGCCAGCGCTGCCTATCGCCGCCAACTGATTCGCGAGCTGGGTCATCAGCTGATCGAAGGAGTCTGAACATGCGTGTAACTGCCGACCAAACCTTTCCGATTCGCCTGGAGCTCAATGGCCGCACCCGCGAAGCGCTGGCCGAACCGCGGACCCAACTCTGCGATTTCCTGCGCCACGACCTCGGTGCCACCGGTGTCCATGTCGGATGCGAACACGGAGTCTGCGGTGCCTGCACGGTGCTGGTGGACGGGGTCGCCATGCGTTCCTGCCTGATGCTCGCGGTACAGGGGCACGAGCGGCGTATCGAGACCGTCGAGTCCCTGGCCGACGACGACACACTGAGCGACCTGCAACAAGCCTTTCGCCGTCATCACGCCTTGCAGTGCGGCTTTTGCACTGCGGGCATTCTCATGTCCTGCGTGGATTTCCTCGAACGGGTACCCAACCCGGACGAGACCCAGGTACGCGACATGCTTTCGGGGCATTTATGTCGCTGCACGGGCTACACCGGCATCGTCCAGTCCGTGCTCGAAGTAGCTGCCCAGCGCCAAACGAACAAAGGGGAATAACAATAATGTTCGATCTCGGACGCAGCTTCCTAGCTGCCGTTGAACGCCGACCACACGCCGTGGGGGTCAGTGACGGTGCGTTGAAGAAAACCTATGAAGACTGGTTCGTCGATATCCAGAACGCAGCTCGGGGCTTGCAACGCCTCGGGCTGCAGCGGGGTGACCGACTGCTGGTAGCGATGCAGAACCGCTGGCAGATGGCGACTCTGCATTGGGCCTGTCAGTTTGCGGGCATCGTCATGACCCCGTTGAACTGGCGCTCGACTGCCGATGAACTGGGCTACTGCATCGAAGATGCACAAATCCGTGCACTGGCTTACGACGACTCGACGGTGGCCGCGGTGGCCGGTTGCAGCGCCGCCACAAGGCTGCCACGGATTGCCGCCGGTCTGCGTGCCGCCGACACCGACCTGAGTTTCGAGGAACTGTGTTCGCAGACCCCGTCCGGAATCATTTTGCAGGCCGACGCCGAAGACTTTTCACTGCTGCTGTACACCTCCGGCACCACCAGCAAGCCCAAGGGCGTGCCCCGTCGGCACCGTAGCGAACGCGCCGCGGCGGTTGCCCACGTAGCGCAAAACCTCTACCGCCAGAGCGAGTGCACGCTGGGTGTCATGCCGCTTTACCACACCATGGGCGTGCGTTCGTTGCTGTCCATGGCGCTGATCGACGGGCATTTCGTCTGTGTGCCGAAGTTCGATGTGGAAGCCACGCTTCAGGCCATCGAGCGGGAAAAGGTCACCAACCTGTACCTGGTGCCGACGCTCTACCACATGCTCATCGAACACCCGGCCTTTGCCCGCGAGCGAGTAGCCAGTGTGGAGAAAATTGGCTTTGCCGGTGCGCCGATGAGCGACGGTTTGATGCGTCGCGTCGAGCAGGCATTCCAGCCGCAATTGTTCGTCAATCATTACGGCAGCTCGGAGATCTACACCTTCACCATCGACCAGCAAGCCAACCGCAAACCCGGTTCGTCAGGGCGCAGCGCAATGAACCAGCGAGTGCGGGTGGTGCCGATCGATGCTGAAACGGTGGACGTGCAGGTCAACCCATTGGAGGAGGGCCAGATCATCGCCGACCTGGCGAGTGACGAGGCGTTCGAAGGCTACCTGAACCGCCCCGAAGCGACCGCCAAGGCGTTGCGTGACGGATGGTATTTCACCGGTGACATCGGCTACTTCGATCTGGAGGGCGATCTGTTCGTCACGGGACGCGTCGATGACTTGATCATCACCGGTGGCGAAAACGTCAGCCCGGCGGAAATCGAAAACATGCTCTCTCTGCACCCGGCAGTGGAAGAAGTGGTGGTGGTCGGTCTGCCGGACGAGCAGTGGGGCAAGATCATTGCTGCGTTTATCAAGCTGCGCGCCGAGGTCTCGGAATGCGACCTCGATGCCCATTGCATCGCTTCGGGCCTGGCCAAATTCAAGCGGCCACGGCGTTACCAGTTCATCGATCAGATTCCCAAATCTCCAGTTGGCAAGGTCCTGCGGCGCGTGCTGCTGGCCCAATTTCAGGAACAGGCCTTGAAGGCCATCAGCTAATCATTCAGAGGACACTCCCATGCAACAACAAGCGATCCAGCAATTTCTCGACACTCAGTTCGATGGCTTCCAGGTTGAAGTCGATGTGTCCCGCGAGCGCGCTGACATCATCCTCAACCGGGCGCCGTTGAACGTCATTTCCATGGGGCAGCGCGATCAACTGCGCCTGGTCTTCGAAGCCCTCGACGCACACAAAGACGTTCGCGTCATCGTGCTGCGCTCGGTAGGTGAACACTTCTCCAGCGGCGGCGACATCAAGGGCTTCCTCGAAGCGTCGCCGGAGCACGTTTCGAAGCTGGCCTGGAACGTCGCGGCACCGGCACGTTGCGAAAAACCGGTGATCGTTGCCAACCGTGGTTACACCTTCGGCGTCGGTTTCGAACTGTCCCTGGCCTGCGATTTCCGCATTGCTTCGCAAACCACTCGCTACGCCTTGCCTGAGCAGAACTTGGGTCAGATACCGGGCTCGGGTGGCTCCGCACGCCTGCAGAAAATCATCGGCATCACCCGCACCAAACACATGGTAATGCGCGCTAAACGCATCACGGGCGACCAGGCCTATGCCTGGGGTATCGCTACCGAGGTCGTGCCGGATACCGAACTGGAAAGCACCGTCGATGCGTTGGTCGATGAATTGCGACGCTTCTCGCCGCTGGCTCAGCGCACGGCGAAAAAATTGATCAACGACAACGAGGATGCGCCGCTGACCGTCGCGATCGAAATGGAAGGTCACTGCTACAGCCGTCTTCGTAGCTCCAAGGACTTCAAGGAAGGCGTCGAAGCGTTTCACAGCAAGCGTACGGCCGTGTTCACCGGCGAGTAAATGCGTACCGGCGAGCAGGCCCGGGAGCACGTCGGCAACGGCGTGCGCCCCTACGGAGCAGGGCCTGCCGCCCCTTCAATGCAACTGAAAGGGCACATCAAGGTATCACCGCTGACCTGCTGATTACCCGCAACCCGCGCACCGGGATGCAGAACGTTTCGATTCACCGTTTGTGTGAGGCAACCATGACCACGACAACAACAATAACTGCATCACCCACCAGCGCCGCTATCGATACACCGCAGATTCCACCGGGCAAGGCCTTGCTTGCGGCATTTGCCTCGACATTCGGCTGGGCGCTGGATTTGTTTGACCTGTTCATTCTGCTCTATGTGGCGCCGATCATCGGCCGCCTGTTCTTCCCCTCGGACACCCCGACATTGTCGCTGGCTGCGGTATATGCCTCGTTCGCCGTGGCCTTGCTGGTGCGTCCGCTGGGCTCGGCGATCTTCGGCGCGTATGCCGACAAACACGGCCGCAAGCGTGCGTTGATGGTGTCGATGGTCGGCGTCGGTATTTCCACTGCACTGTTTGGCGCGTTGCCGACCATTCACCAGGTCGGGGTATTGGCCCCGATACTGTTTTTGGTATTGCGGGTGATTCAGGGCGTTTTCGTTGGCGGCATCGTCGCCTCCACTCACACCATTGGCACCGAATCCATCTCGCCGCGCTATCGCGGATTGATGTCCGGGTTGATCGGTGGCGCCGGCGCCGGCATGGGCGCGCTGTTGGCGTCAGTCACTTATCTGGTGTTGTCGGAGATTTTTACCGGGGAAGAATTTGACGTCTGGGGCTGGCGCTTCATGTTCTTCTGCGGCCTGCTCAGCACGTTTTTCGGTCTGGTGATGTTTCGTTACCTGGAAGAAACCCCGGTCTGGCAGCAACTGCAACAAGCCCGCAAAACCAAGGGGCCGGCAATAGTGGTCGTGTCGCCACTCAAGCGTCTGTTTGGTCGCGAGTATCGCGGCGTGATGCTGGTCAATCTGCTGATTACGTTTGGAGGCGGTGCCACGTATTACCTGGCCTGCGGTTATTTGCCGACATTGCTCAACGTGGTCGCCAAAGTGCCCCATACGCAGACTTCGCAGATGCTCATGTACGGGTCGGCGGCAACCATTGTCGGAGCACTGGCTTTCGGTTACCTGAGTGACCTGATCGGTCGCAAGAAGACCTTCATGCTGCTGGGTGTGATCAACCTGGTGAGCCTGCCCATGATGTTCCTTGGCGTCGCCGAACCGGGTTCGCTGATTCGCACCGCGCTGTACTGCGTGGGCATCGGCTTTATGGGCGGGGCGATCATCGCGCCGATTCTGATCTTCCTCAACGAACGCTTTACCACCGAGCTGCGAGCCAGCGGCACCGGGTTGTCCTGGAACATCGGTTTCGCCCTCGGCGGAACCATGCCGACCTTTGTGTCCCTGGTCAGCAGCAGCCCGGCGCAGATCCCCATGGTGCTGGCGATTTTCGCTGCCGGGCTGTCGGTGATCTACCTGATTGGCAGCGTGGTGATTCCAGAAACCCAAGGCAATTTCAAATAAAGGCGGGCAGGCGCTCCAGGAATTCGCAGATCAGCTGCAAGGTCCGCCCGGTCGCTTCCGTTTGGGGAAAGTGCCGACAGTTATCCAGCAACACACAGCGGCACGGCCCAGGCACCTGCCGCTTGATGACCACCAGTTGCTCGGGCGTGGCGTAGTGGTCTTCGCGACCCTGAATGACCAGCAGCGGCTTTTCGATATAAGCCAACTGCGCTTCGAGATCGTCCAGGGAAAAGTCCGGGTGCAACCAGCTGTCGCTCCAGCCGTGAAAAGCGCCGTCGACATTCGTCCCATGGTGGCGTGCCAGGCGTTCGCGCAATTCGCCCTGATGCCAAACCTCGGTGGTATGGCGAATGCCATCGAGGCTCTCAGTCTCGACAATCACGTGAGGCGCCAGTGCAATGCTGCCCAACACGCGTGGATCGTTGGCGGCGGCATAGGCGAGGACGATGGATGCACCGTCACTGTGACCGAGCAAGACCACTTGCGGCAGTTGCAAGGCATCGAGCAATTGCCGCAGTTCACGAGGGCCGTCGCTGCTCAGGTAGTTCAGCGGACGCGGCAGGGTTACCGGGCTCGATTGCCCGTAACCCTGACGGCTGTAAGTGACCACACCGCAACCGCTGGCCTGGGCCAGGCGCTGGGGGAAGTCTTTCCATTGGTCGGCGCTGCCGAGGCCTTCGTGCAACAGCACCAGCGTCGGTCGCGACGGGTCAGCCGGAGGCAGATGGCGATATTCCAGGCGCAGCGGCCCAAGTTGCAAAAATTGTTGTGGCGGCATGTTGAATCAACGATTGAACAAGGTTGCTCGCAGGTTACCGTAAACGTAACCCCGCATGCAGCACCACCCTTTGCTTGAGGTGTAGAAAACATGCGTCATCTCGATGTTCAGGTGATCGACCAGGCACTGCAATGGGCTCGCGCCGGGCAGGCCCAGTGGCTGTGCACGGTGCTCTTCACCTATGGCTCGGCGCCGCGTGCGCCGGGTGCGATGCTGGTGACCAATGGCACGGGCGAACACGTCGGCTCGCTGTCGGGTGGCTGCGTCGAAGAGGAGTTTCTCGACAGCCTGGCGCGCGGTGAATTACGCGAACCGGCGCAGATCGTCAGTTATGGCGACAGCGTCGAGCAACGCCACCGTCTACGATTGCCCTGTGGCGGAGTGCTGATCGTGCTGGTCGAGCACCGCGCTGCCAGTCTCGAATGGATCGCGCACCTGGAGAGTCTGCAAGCGGCGTTACTCGGCCAGCGCCGTCTGCTGCGTCACGTTGACCTGAGCAGCGGTGCCTTGCGCCTGGACGCAGACACCGGACACGGCAGCGAGCGGGTGCAAGTCGTCGACGAGACGGTGCGCATCAGTGTTGGCCCGGCGTTACGACTGATTCTGGCCGGGCTGTCGCCGGTCGCGGAAGTCTGCGCCAGTTTCGCCCGCGCCATCGGCTGCGAAGTCATCGCCTGCGACCCCCGGGAAGAGATGCTGCATATCCAGCTCGAAGGCGTGGAGATGCAACGCGTGCTGCCCTCGATGTTCATCGCCGCCGGTGGTTGCCATGCGGCGACCGCGGTGGTGGCGCTGACTCACGATCCACGAATCGATGATCTGGCGCTGATGGAAGCGGTGCACACTCCGGCGTTTTACATCGGCGCCATGGGGTCTCAGGCAACCTCGGCCAAACGCGCCGAGCGGCTCAAACGCATCGGTGGTCTGACGGATGAACAGATTGCCCGTTTGCACATGCCCATCGGCCTCGATCTGGGCAGCAAGGCCCCGGCGGAAATCGCTCTGGCGGTGGTGGCCGATATCCTGCGCGTTTATCACGGGAAAGAACGCCATGCCTTGTAAGGCGGTTTATCCGATGAGCGTGGGGGCTGCGAAAGTCGAGGTAGACCCTCAATCCTTCGCGCGCGATAGTAGCCAGCCACGTGTTGCTGAACCATTGAGTGACCGCCGGGGTCCAGAAACACATAGACGCCGCGATAATCCTGCATTGTGGCCGAAAACAATATTACTTCTAGCGAGCGGAGGAATCTGATGTCGATTGCCCAACGGGTTTTCCACGGCAGGTTTGGCCGGGTCGCCTTGCTGAATATGGATCGTTCGCTGGTCACCCACACCCATTCCGAATGCCATGTGCTGGTCAAAGTGTCTGGCGAAGACACTTACTTCAACGTCAACGGTCGGCGGGTTCCGCTCAGCGATCGCACGGCGGTGCTGGTCAACGCCTGGGAGCCGCATTTCTACGATCCGCAGCCGGGTGCCGGTGCCACCGTAATCCTGGCGCTCTACATCGAGCCCGCCTGGCTGGCCACTGCCCAGCAGTCGCTGGCGCTCAGCAGTCGGCCGGACTTTTTGCCCAGTCGTGCATCGAACTGTCGAGCCGTAATCGCACCTTGGCCGACATCCTGGTCGCCGAAGCGCATGGCTGCGGGATCGTGCCGAAAGAGCGCATGGAATTCATGCTGTTCGACTTCCTGATCGAACTGATCGAGGACTTTTCCAGCTGGCGGCATTTGTCGCTACTGGGTGCGCCGAGCTCCGGTGAGTTTCGGGATGCGCGCGTGCGCCGTGGCACCGCCTGGTTGCTTGAGCACCTCGATGATCCGAACCCGATCGACAATGCCGCGCGGGCTTGTGGTCTGTCTCGGGCGCACTTCTTTGCGCTGTTCAAGAAAGATACCGGCATGACGCCGACCCTGTTGCTTAACGACGCGCGCATGCGCCGGGCTTTTGCCTGGCTGGAGCGAGAGCGCAGTGGGACGTTGGGCCTGTTGTCGGAGAACCTCGGGTTCTCCGAGCAAGGTCATTTCACACGGTTTTTCCGTCAACATATCGGAGCTTCTCCCAGCCAATATCGGCGTGTAGTGGATTGTTATGCGACGGTTTGAGCCGAGAGGAGGGCGGGGGGATTGGGCAACCCTCCCGCCTATGAAGTTAGTCTTTCATCTTGAAACTGGCGGCTTGTATAGGCTGCGAAAGTTGTAGGGTCTACTAATCGTCCAGAAAGTCATAAATCTCTTTCATGCGTTCTTCACGCATCAACTCAAGCTCTTCCTTAGTGTCGGCCACCCACTGCAGAATGAAGTCCCAGCAATCGCAGTCGTGAGCGTCTGCTTCTGCTTCAAATGCTTCTTGCAGAAATTTCAGGCGATATTCTTCCGGCGACAGCCCGCAGTTTTCGGCAAGGCTGTAGTTCAGCTCGCTGAGCTTAAGTTGGATCCATAAGTTGGCGGCCAGGAACTTTTTCAGGGCGAGTTCGGCTCTAAGTTCTTTTGCAATCATGAATGCTCTCTTGTGTCATAAAATAAGTAGCCGTTTGTTTGAGGTCGGTGCAGCGCTAAATCGGGCTATGTCAATTTCCCGCCATCATCCATCCTCTAACGCCATGACTTTCACTCAACTCTTTCACGACTCGAGCCGCGTCCTGCTTCTGTTTATAGGGGCCGATGACGACAAAGTTGTTTTCTTTACGCGCTACCGGCAACTCCAGCTGCTTAATGGCTTTTGTGGCGCGATGACGGTTGGGTGTGTTCAACGCTATTTCGATCACCCACAAGCCGGATGAAGGCGTGGCTGAAGCGGGTTTTGCAGTGTGGGAAATGAAGCCGCCGCACGTCAAACACGGGCGTTCCAGCGTGATTAGCGCGCCTGGCACGGTGCGAAAGACGTGCCATTGCGGATCAATGGTTTTTTTGCGGGCGAATACGGCCAAGAGCAGGCCGGTAACAGTGATCAGACCGCTGAGAATAATCGTCCATTTGTGTGCCTGTGCGGGCAATGAAGGCAGCGTAAGTGCTGGAGTTTCGTCTGGCTTTTCGACCAAAAACTGTACGGCGTCAGCCTCCGTTGAATCGGGTATGTGGGATCCGTTTTTCGCAAGGGGCGTGAGCCCGTCGGAATGTTTTGTACTGAGCTCTGTCACAACTTTATTAGCGGTGTCATCGATGAGTTGTTCGAACTTTGTCACTTTTTGCTGGAGGTATGAATTGTCGACGTTATTTTGACAAATGGGTCCTGTGGACGTGTAGGTCCATAGTAGTGCTGATAGTTGCCCCAAAACGCCAGTTACCAGGAAGCTCAAGCCAAGCTTTCGCACAGCGGCCATCTCCAAATCAAGTGAATAGTTATTTGTCCCATTTGTTTCTGATAAACAGGGTTCTATTGTTGATCCTGGGATGGTCTAAATTCTTGAGCGCGTCAGTGTGCCAAAGAGCCAAAGCTAGTTGGCTGCTTTTTGTTGTTTGAAAGAACATCGGGCATGCACTTTATAGACTGTTGGTTGACGAAAAAGACTCAGGTGATCGAAAAAAAACCGTATCAGATGGATTTGAGGGTGATCCATTAAAACGCTTGTATTCAAGGTGAACATCGAGGCCAAAGCACCTTACTGTCGGAAAGCCTCGATGATTCACCGATATCAATCTGGTGCGCGCAGTCAACGTCTTTGTCGACGGCAAATTTAATGAATTGCCGAGCGGCGTTCCTGCCGGATGTTCTTGATGCCTAAAAGCGAAACGTGGAGCGCAGCACCAGTATTTGCGAGTTGTTGCCGCCGGCGCTTTTGATCGCCGAACCGATGTCGTAGAACAAATAGTCGAGGTCAACGGAAACGTTAGCGGTCGGCGTCCAATTGGCGTTGGCCTGATACAGGGTGCCCAAGCGTTTTCCGCTGCTGGTGGTTGTTCCGG
>NZ_JAEKFF010000003.1:0-605146 GCF_016650715.1 Pseudomonas sp. TH39(2020)
GATCACCAGGCATTATTTCCATGGCCCATCACCTCAGCCTGACGGTGGTCGCCGAAGGCGTGGAAACGGCGTCTCAGGTGGATTTCCTGAAGGGCAGTCGCTGCGATATTTTTCAGGGGTATTACTTTGCCAAACCGATGCCCTATGCAGAAATCGAAGCGTTCCTGAGCCAACCCGCATCCCATCCCTGACCGGCAGTTCTGCCGGGTCCCAGGCCTGAAAATCAGACGCAAAGGCAAATTTTCAGACTCCCGCGCAGAACTCCCTCTCCCCAGGCAAGGCGCTCCCTGCGCCTTTCTCACACACTCGGCTCTAACGCTATCGCGCTGCAATACAACAAGAGCCGCGAAAAAATGACTAGTTTAGAACCTGCTACCGAAAGCCAGACCGGCCACATTGGCGCCCGTCAGACCCGTGTCGAGGACGCCGCATTGTTGCGTGGCCTGGGCTGCTATGCCGATGACGCTGCGATCCCTCCGGGCACGCTACATGCGGCGATCATCCGTTCACCCCACGCTCATGCGCGGATTACCTCGGTGGACTTTTCCAGAGCGCTGCTGATGAAAGGCGTGCACGGCGTGCTGGTCGGCGAAGACGTCAAACGCTGGGCGCTGCCGTTTCCGGTGGGTGTGCGTCAGCCGATGGAGCACTGGTGCGTCGCCGTCGACAAGGTGCGTTATGTCGGAGAGCCGGTGGCCGTGGTGATCGCTGAGAGCCGCTACCTGGCCGAGGACGCCATCGAAGGTGTGCGCGTTGAATACGAGCCGCTGCCCCCGATCATCGATCCTGAACTGGCCACCGCCGAACAGGCGCCGATCCTGCACGAAGCTGTCGGCAGCAACGTGGTCAACGAACGGCGCTTTCGTTATGGCGAACCGGAGCAGGCCTTTGAACAGGCGCCGCACAAGGTCTCGCTCAAAGTGAAGTTTCCGCGCAGTTCCTGCACACCCATTGAATGCTATGTGGTGCTGGCTCAGTACGAGCGCGCCACCGGCATTTATGACGTGCTGGCCAATTTCCAGGGCCCCTATGCGTTGCACACGGTCATGGCCCGGGCGCTGAATGTGCCCGGCAACCGCTTGCGTTTGCGCACACCGAAAGATTCCGGCGGCAGCTTTGGCATCAAGCAAGGGGTTTTCCCTTACGTGGTGATGATGGGCCTGGCGTCACGCAAGGTCGGCGCACCGGTGAAGTGGGTCGAGGACCGTCTGGAACATCTTCAGGGGGCTTCTTCGGCGACCAATCGGGTGACCGAAATTGAAGCGGCGGTAGAAGCAGATGGCCGCATTACCGCTTTGCGTTATGACCAGATCGACGATTGTGGTGCCTACCTGAGAGCACCCGAACCGGCGACGTTCTACCGCATGCACGGCAACCTGACGGGGGCCTATGCAATCCGCAATTTGCAAGTGCGCAACCGGGTGGTGCTGACCAACAAAACCCCTTCAGGCCTGAACCGTGGTTTTGGTGGCCCGCAGGTGTATTTTGCCCTGGAGCGGCTGCTGCAACACATCGCCGTGCAGTTGAAGCTTGATCCGTTGGACGTGATCCGCCGCAACCTGGTGCCGGCCGATGCCTTCCCTTATCGCGCGGCCGCCGGTGCGTTGCTCGACTCCGGCAATTACCAGGCAGGCATTGCCTTGGCGGCGGCTGATGGCGGTCTCGACGAGTTGCTCAAGCGTCGTGATCAGGCGCGTGCCGAAGGCCGAATCTATGGCATCGGTTATGCCGCCGTCATCGAACCCTCGATTTCCAACATGGGTTACATCACCACCGCGATGACACCCGAAGAGCGACGCAAGGCCGGTCCGAAAAACGGCGCTGTCGCAACCGCAACCATCAACGTCGGCCCGTTGGGTGACGTCAGTGTGCACGTGTCCTCGGCACCGCAAGGGCAGGGCCATCAAACCACGGTCGCTCAGGTCGTCGCCGAAGTGCTCGGGGTTGCGCTGGAGTCCATCGTGGTCAACGTCGAACTGGATACCCAGAAGGACGCTTGGTCGATTGCCTCGGGCAACTATTCCAGCCGTTTTGCCGGTGCTGTGGCTGGTGCCGTCTACAAGGCAGCGCTGAAGATCCGTGATCGCCTCGCCGCGATTGCCGCCGAGCAATTGCAGGCCTGTCCCGAGGATATTCGTTTCGCGGGCGGCAAGATTTTTGTGGTCAATGGCGGGGCGGTGGCGCCATTCCATCGGATTGCCGGTGCGACCCACTGGTCGCCGGGCCTGCTGCCGGAAGGTGAAAGCGGCGGTCTGCGCGAAACCGCCTTCTGGAGCCCGCCGCAATTGGTGGCACCGGACGACCAGGATCAGGTCAATAGCTCGCTGTGCTACGGCTTTGTCTTCGACATCTGTGGTCTGGAAATCGACCGCATGACCGGCGAGATCCACATCGATCGCTACGTCACCTGCCATGACGCTGGCCGCCTGCTCAACCCGGCGTTGGTCGATGGCCAGATTCGTGGTGGCTTCACCCAAGGCCTCGGCGCGGCGCTGATGGAAGAATTCGCCTACGGCGAGGACGGCAGCTTCCTCTCCGGGACCTTCGCCGATTATCTGGTGCCGACCGCACCGGAAGTGATCGAACCGGTGATCCTGCACATGGAAACGCCATCGCCATTCACCCCACTGGGCGCCAAGGGTGTAGGCGAGGGCAACAACATGAGCACGCCGGTGTGCATCGCCAACGCGGTGGCCGACGCCCTCGGTCGCTCGGACATCCGTCTGCCACTGACACCCTCGAAAGTACGCACGCTGATCGGCATCGACGAGCCGCCACGGCCCGCCGGCATGGAGCCCGATGAAAGCCTGGACGCGGCAGCTGCCGGTGGACCGGCACTGCGGGCCAACGACTCGGTGGTGATCCCTGCGTCGCCGCAACAGGTCTTCGATACCTTGCTCGACCCGCAGACGCTGGCGGCGATCATTCCCGGTTGCCACGACCTCGTGCTTGAAGGCGAAAACCGTTACCGCGCAGACGTCACCGTCGGCGTCGGCATGATCCGTGCGCGCTTCGAGGCCAAGGTTGCCTTGAGTGATCTGGACCCGCCGCATTCGTTGCGTCTGTCCGGATCCGGCAGCAGTTCGATGGGCTCGGCCCAGGGCCAGGCCAAGGTGCGTTTCGTCGAACTGGAAAATGGCCATACACGCCTGGAATACCAATACCAGGTGGCGGTCAGCGGCAAAGTTGCCGCGGTCGGCGGCCGTATGTTGCAAGGGGCCTCGAAAGTGATCATCGGACAAATCTTTACTCGCCTGTCGCAACGGGTCAGTGGCCAAGCCATCTCCACCGGCTGGTGGGCGCGCCTGCGTGCTTCGCTTGGCGCGCTGTTTGGCAAGGGAGGTGCGCAATGAAACCGGCTGCTTTCGACTACGTTCGGGCTGACACCCGTCGTCAGGTACTTGAGCTGCTCGCCGAGTACGGCCAAGAGGCTCGCATCATCGCCGGAGGCCAATCGCTGATGGCGGTGCTGAACATGCGCCTGGCCCAACCCAAGTTGCTGATCGATATCAATCATGTGGCTGACCTGGCCTATATCGAACTGCGCAAGGATTGCCTGGCGGTAGGCGCCGGGGTACGGCAGGCGCAGTTGCTGGCGCGTTCGACCCTGATGGACGAGGTGCCTTTATTGGCCCTGGCGATGCCCTGGATCGGTCACTTCCAGACGCGTAATCGCGGCACAGTCTGTGGTTCGGTGGCTCATGCCGACCCGAGCGCCGAGTTGCCGCTGTGCCTGGTGACGCTGGGCGGCGAGATCGTTCTCGAGTCGAAAAAAGGCAAGCGCATCGTCGAGGCTGCCGACTTCTTCCAGGGCATTCTCACCACCGACAAGCGCGCGGATGAACTGGTCGTCGAGGTGCGTTTTCCGCTCAAGCGCGAAGGCATCACCTATCGCTTTCGCGAAATCGCCATGCGCCATGGCGACTTTGCAATTGTTTCCCTGGCCGCGGCCATCGGCCTGGACCAGGTCGAACTCGGCATCGGCGGGGTCGCCGACCGTCCGCAACGTCGCAGCCTTCCACGTGGTGCGGCGCTGCCAGATGCGCTCAATCAAACCGCCTGGTCGCTCGATGCACAAGACGACGTGCAGGCCAGCGCTGCCTATCGCCGCCAACTGATTCGCGAGCTGGGTCATCAGCTGATCGAAGGAGTCTGAACATGCGTGTAACTGCCGACCAAACCTTTCCGATTCGCCTGGAGCTCAATGGCCGCACCCGCGAAGCGCTGGCCGAACCGCGGACCCAACTCTGCGATTTCCTGCGCCACGACCTCGGTGCCACCGGTGTCCATGTCGGATGCGAACACGGAGTCTGCGGTGCCTGCACGGTGCTGGTGGACGGGGTCGCCATGCGTTCCTGCCTGATGCTCGCGGTACAGGGGCACGAGCGGCGTATCGAGACCGTCGAGTCCCTGGCCGACGACGACACACTGAGCGACCTGCAACAAGCCTTTCGCCGTCATCACGCCTTGCAGTGCGGCTTTTGCACTGGGGGCATTCTCATGTCCTGCGTGGATTTCCTCGAACGGGTACCCAACCCGGACGAGACCCAGGTACGCGACATGCTTTCGGGGCATTTATGTCGCTGCACGGGCTACACCGGCATCGTCCAGTCCGTGCTCGAAGTAGCTGCCCAGCGCCAAACGAACAAAGGGGAATAACAATAATGTTCGATCTCGGACGCAGCTTCCTAGCTGCCGTTGAACGCCGACCACACGCCGTGGGGGTCAGTGACGGTGCGTTGAAGAAAACCTATGAAGACTGGTTCGTCGATATCCAGAACGCAGCTCGGGGCTTGCAACGCCTCGGGCTGCAGCGGGGTGACCGACTGCTGGTAGCGATGCAGAACCGCTGGCAGATGGCGACTCTGCATTGGGCCTGTCAGTTTGCGGGCATCGTCATGACCCCGTTGAACTGGCGCTCGACTGCCGATGAACTGGGCTACTGCATCGAAGATGCACAAATCCGTGCACTGGCTTACGACGACTCGACGGTGGCCGCGGTGGCCGGTTGCAGCGCCGCCACAAGGCTGCCACGGATTGCCGCCGGTCTGCGTGCCGCCGACACCGACCTGAGTTTCGAGGAACTGTGTTCGCAGACCCCGTCCGGAATCATTTTGCAGGCCGACGCCGAAGACTTTTCACTGCTGCTGTACACCTCCGGCACCACCAGCAAGCCCAAGGGCGTGCCCCGTCGGCACCGTTCCGAACGCGCCGCGGCGGTTGCCCACGTAGCGCAAAACCTCTACCGCCAGAGTGAATGCACGCTGGGTGTCATGCCGCTTTACCACACCATGGGCGTGCGCTCGTTGCTGTCCATGGCGCTGATCGACGGGCATTTTGTCTGTGTGCCGAAGTTCGACGTGGAAGCCACGCTGCAGGCCATCGAACGGGAAAAGGTCACCAACCTATACCTGGTGCCGACGCTCTACCACATGCTCATCGAACACCCGGCCTTTGCCCGCGAGCGAGTCGCCAGTGTGGAGAAAATCGGCTTTGCCGGTGCACCGATGAGCGACGGCTTGATGCGTCGCGTCGAGCAAGCGTTCCAGCCGCAATTGTTCGTCAATCATTACGGCAGCTCGGAGATTTACACCTTCACCATCGACCAGCAAGCCAGCCGCAAACCCGGTTCGTCAGGGCGCAGCGCAATGAACCAGCGAGTGCGGGTGGTGCCGATCGATGCTGAAACGGTGGACGTGCAGGTCAACCCATTGGAGGAGGGCCAGATCATCGCCGACCTGGCGAGTGACGAGGCGTTCGAAGGCTACCTGAACCGCCCCGAAGCGACCGCCAAGGCGTTGCGTGACGGATGGTATTTCACCGGTGACATCGGCTACTTCGATCTGGAGGGCGATCTGTTCGTCACGGGACGCGTCGATGACTTGATCATCACCGGTGGCGAAAACGTCAGCCCGGCGGAAATCGAAAACATGCTCTCTCTGCACCCGGCAGTGGAAGAAGTGGTGGTGGTCGGTCTGCCGGACGAGCAGTGGGGCAAGATCATTGCTGCGTTTATCAAGCTGCGCGCCGAGGTCTCGGAATGCGACCTCGATGCCCATTGCATCGCTTCGGGCCTGGCCAAATTCAAGCGGCCACGGCGTTACCAGTTCATCGATCAGATTCCCAAATCTCCAGTTGGCAAGGTCCTGCGGCGCGTGCTGCTGGCCCAATTTCAGGAACAGGCCTTGAAGGCCATCAGCTAATCATTCAGAGGACACTCCCATGCAACAACAAGCGATCCAGCAATTTCTCGACACTCAGTTCGATGGCTTCCAGGTTGAAGTCGATGTGTCCCGCGAGCGCGCTGACATCATCCTCAACCGGGCGCCGTTGAACGTCATTTCCATGGGGCAGCGCGATCAACTGCGCCTGGTCTTCGAAGCCCTCGACGCACACAAAGACGTTCGCGTCATCGTGCTGCGCTCGGTAGGTGAACACTTCTCCAGCGGCGGCGACATCAAGGGCTTCCTCGAAGCGTCGCCGGAGCACGTTTCGAAGCTGGCCTGGAACGTCGCGGCACCGGCACGTTGCGAAAAACCGGTGATCGTTGCCAACCGTGGTTACACCTTCGGCGTCGGTTTCGAACTGTCCCTGGCCTGCGATTTCCGCATTGCTTCGCAAACCACTCGCTACGCCTTGCCTGAGCAGAACCTGGGTCAGATCCCGGGCTCGGGTGGCTCCGCACGCCTGCAGAAAATCATCGGCATCACCCGCACCAAACACATGGTGATGCGCGCCAAACGCATCACGGGCGACCAGGCCTATGCCTGGGGTATCGCAACCGAGGTCGTGCCGGATACCGAACTGGAAAGCACCGTCGATGCGTTGGTCGATGAACTGCGCCGCTTCTCGCCGCTGGCTCAGCGCACGGCGAAAAAACTGATCAACGACAACGAAGATGCGCCGCTGACCGTCGCGATCGAAATGGAAGGTCACTGCTACAGCCGTCTGCGTAGTTCCAAGGACTTCAAGGAAGGCGTCGAAGCGTTTCACAGCAAGCGTACGGCCGTGTTCACCGGCGAGTAAATGCGTACCGGCGAGCAGGCCCGGGAGCACGTCGGCAACGGCGTGCGCCCCTACGGAGCAGGGCCTGCCGCCCCTTCAATGCAACTGAAAGGGCACATCAAGGTATCACCGCTGACCTGCTGATTACCCGCAACCCGCGCACCGGGATGCAGAACGTTTCGATTCACCGTTTGTGTGAGGCAACCATGACCACGACAACAACAATAACTGCATCACCCACCAGCGCCGCTATCGATACACCGCAGATTCCACCGGGCAAGGCCTTGCTTGCGGCATTTGCCTCGACATTCGGCTGGGCGCTGGATTTGTTTGACCTGTTCATTCTGCTCTATGTGGCGCCGATCATCGGCCGCCTGTTCTTCCCCTCGGACACCCCGACATTGTCGCTGGCTGCGGTATATGCCTCGTTCGCCGTGGCCTTGCTGGTGCGTCCGCTGGGCTCGGCGATCTTCGGCGCGTATGCCGACAAACACGGCCGCAAGCGTGCGTTGATGGTGTCGATGGTCGGCGTCGGTATTTCCACTGCACTGTTTGGCGCGTTGCCGACCATTCACCAGGTCGGGGTATTGGCCCCGATACTGTTTTTGGTATTGCGGGTGATTCAGGGCGTTTTCGTTGGCGGCATCGTCGCCTCCACTCACACCATTGGCACCGAATCCATCTCGCCGCGCTATCGCGGATTGATGTCCGGGTTGATCGGTGGCGCCGGCGCCGGCATGGGCGCGCTGTTGGCGTCAGTCACTTATCTGGTGTTGTCGGAGATTTTTACCGGGGAAGAATTTGACGTCTGGGGCTGGCGCTTCATGTTCTTCTGCGGCCTGCTCAGCACGTTTTTCGGTCTGGTGATGTTTCGTTACCTGGAAGAAACCCCGGTCTGGCAGCAACTGCAACAAGCCCGCAAAACCAAGGGGCCGGCAATAGTGGTCGTGTCGCCACTCAAGCGTCTGTTTGGTCGCGAGTATCGCGGCGTGATGCTGGTCAATCTGCTGATTACGTTTGGAGGCGGTGCCACGTATTACCTGGCCTGCGGTTATTTGCCGACATTGCTCAACGTGGTCGCCAAAGTGCCCCATACGCAGACTTCGCAGATGCTCATGTACGGGTCGGCGGCAACCATTGTCGGAGCACTGGCTTTCGGTTACCTGAGTGACCTGATCGGTCGCAAGAAGACCTTCATGCTGCTGGGTGTGATCAACCTGGTGAGCCTGCCCATGATGTTCCTTGGCGTCGCCGAACCGGGTTCGCTGATTCGCACCGCGCTGTACTGCGTGGGCATCGGCTTTATGGGCGGGGCGATCATCGCGCCGATTCTGATCTTCCTCAACGAACGCTTTACCACCGAGCTGCGAGCCAGCGGCACCGGGTTGTCCTGGAACATCGGTTTCGCCCTCGGCGGAACCATGCCGACCTTTGTGTCCCTGGTCAGCAGCAGCCCGGCGCAGATCCCCATGGTGCTGGCGATTTTCGCTGCCGGGCTGTCGGTGATCTACCTGATTGGCAGCGTGGTGATTCCAGAAACCCAAGGCAATTTCAAATAAAGGCGGGCAGGCGCTCCAGGAATTCGCAGATCAGCTGCAAGGTCCGCCCGGTCGCTTCCGTTTGGGGAAAGTGCCGACAGTTATCCAGCAACACACAGCGGCACGGCCCAGGCACCTGCCGCTTGATGACCACCAGTTGCTCGGGCGTGGCGTAGTGGTCTTCGCGACCCTGAATGACCAGCAGCGGCTTTTCGATATAAGCCAACTGCGCTTCGAGATCGTCCAGGGAAAAGTCCGGGTGCAACCAGCTGTCGCTCCAGCCGTGAAAAGCGCCGTCGACATTCGTCCCATGGTGGCGTGCCAGGCGTTCGCGCAATTCGCCCTGATGCCAAACCTCGGTGGTATGGCGAATGCCATCGAGGCTCTCAGTCTCGACAATCACGTGAGGCGCCAGTGCAATGCTGCCCAACACGCGTGGATCGTTGGCGGCGGCATAGGCGAGGACGATGGATGCACCGTCACTGTGACCGAGCAAGACCACTTGCGGCAGTTGCAAGGCATCGAGCAATTGCCGCAGTTCACGAGGGCCGTCGCTGCTCAGGTAGTTCAGCGGACGCGGCAGGGTTACCGGGCTCGATTGCCCGTAACCCTGACGGCTGTAAGTGACCACACCGCAACCGCTGGCCTGGGCCAGGCGCTGGGGGAAGTCTTTCCATTGGTCGGCGCTGCCGAGGCCTTCGTGCAACAGCACCAGCGTCGGTCGCGACGGGTCAGCCGGAGGCAGATGGCGATATTCCAGGCGCAGCGGCCCAAGTTGCAAAAATTGTTGTGGCGGCATGTTGAATCAACGATTGAACAAGGTTGCTCGCAGGTTACCGTAAACGTAACCCCGCATGCAGCACCACCCTTTGCTTGAGGTGTAGAAAACATGCGTCATCTCGATGTTCAGGTGATCGACCAGGCACTGCAATGGGCTCGCGCCGGGCAGGCCCAGTGGCTGTGCACGGTGCTCTTCACCTATGGCTCGGCGCCGCGTGCGCCGGGTGCGATGCTGGTGACCAATGGCACGGGCGAACACGTCGGCTCGCTGTCGGGTGGCTGCGTCGAAGAGGAGTTTCTCGACAGCCTGGCGCGCGGTGAATTACGCGAACCGGCGCAGATCGTCAGTTATGGCGACAGCGTCGAGCAACGCCACCGTCTACGATTGCCCTGTGGCGGAGTGCTGATCGTGCTGGTCGAGCACCGCGCTGCCAGTCTCGAATGGATCGCGCACCTGGAGAGTCTGCAAGCGGCGTTACTCGGCCAGCGCCGTCTGCTGCGTCACGTTGACCTGAGCAGCGGTGCCTTGCGCCTGGACGCAGACACCGGACACGGCAGCGAGCGGGTGCAAGTCGTCGACGAGACGGTGCGCATCAGTGTTGGCCCGGCGTTACGACTGATTCTGGCCGGGCTGTCGCCGGTCGCGGAAGTCTGCGCCAGTTTCGCCCGCGCCATCGGCTGCGAAGTCATCGCCTGCGACCCCCGGGAAGAGATGCTGCATATCCAGCTCGAAGGCGTGGAGATGCAACGCGTGCTGCCCTCGATGTTCATCGCCGCCGGTGGTTGCCATGCGGCGACCGCGGTGGTGGCGCTGACTCACGATCCACGAATCGATGATCTGGCGCTGATGGAAGCGGTGCACACTCCGGCGTTTTACATCGGCGCCATGGGGTCTCAGGCAACCTCGGCTAAACGCGCCGAGCGGCTCAAACGCATCGGTGGTCTGACGGATGAACAGATTGCCCGTTTGCACATGCCCATCGGCCTCGATCTGGGCAGCAAGGCCCCGGCGGAAATCGCTCTGGCGGTGGTGGCCGATATCCTGCGCGTTTATCACGGGAAAGAACGCCATGCCTTGTAAGGCGGTTTATCCGATGAGCGTGGGGGCTGCGAAAGTCGAGGTAGACCCTCAATCCTTCGCGCGCGATAGTAGCCAGCCACGTGTTGCTGAACCATTGAGTGACCGCCGGGGTCCAGAAACACATAGACGCCGCGATAATCCTGCATTGTGGCCGAAAACAATATTACTTCTAGCGAGCGGAGGAATCTGATGTCGATTGCCCAACGGGTTTTCCACGGCAGGTTTGGCCGGGTCGCCTTGCTGAATATGGATCGTTCGCTGGTCACCCACACCCATTCCGAATGCCATGTGCTGGTCAAAGTGTCTGGCGAAGACACTTACTTCAACGTCAACGGTCGGCGGGTTCCGCTCAGCGATCGCACGGCGGTGCTGGTCAACGCCTGGGAGCCGCATTTCTACGATCCGCAGCCGGGTGCCGGTGCCACCGTAATCCTGGCGCTCTACATCGAGCCCGCCTGGCTGGCCACTGCCCAGCAGTCGCTGGCGCTCAGCAGTCGGCCGGACTTTTTGCCCAGTCGTGCATCGAACTGTCGAGCCGTAATCGCACCTTGGCCGACATCCTGGTCGCCGAAGCGCATGGCTGCGGGATCGTGCCGAAAGAGCGCATGGAATTCATGCTGTTCGACTTCCTGATCGAACTGATCGAGGACTTTTCCAGCTGGCGGCATTTGTCGCTACTGGGTGCGCCGAGCTCCGGTGAGTTTCGGGATGCGCGCGTGCGCCGTGGCACCGCCTGGTTGCTTGAGCACCTCGATGATCCGAACCCGATCGACAATGCCGCGCGGGCTTGTGGTCTGTCTCGGGCGCACTTCTTTGCGCTGTTCAAGAAAGATACCGGCATGACGCCGACCCTGTTGCTTAACGACGCGCGCATGCGCCGGGCTTTTGCCTGGCTGGAGCGAGAGCGCAGTGGGACGTTGGGCCTGTTGTCGGAGAACCTCGGGTTCTCCGAGCAAGGTCATTTCACACGGTTTTTCCGTCAACATATCGGAGCTTCTCCCAGCCAATATCGGCGTGTAGTGGATTGTTATGCGACGGTTTGAGCCGAGAGGAGGGCGGGGGGATTGGGCAACCCTCCCGCCTATGAAGTTAGTCTTTCATCTTGAAACTGGCGGCTTGTATAGGCTGCGAAAGTTGTAGGGTCTACTAATCGTCCAGAAAGTCATAAATCTCTTTCATGCGTTCTTCACGCATCAACTCAAGCTCTTCCTTAGTGTCGGCCACCCACTGCAGAATGAAGTCCCAGCAATCGCAGTCGTGAGCGTCTGCTTCTGCTTCAAATGCTTCTTGCAGAAATTTCAGGCGATATTCTTCCGGCGACAGCCCGCAGTTTTCGGCAAGGCTGTAGTTCAGCTCGCTGAGCTTAAGTTGGATCCATAAGTTGGCGGCCAGGAACTTTTTCAGGGCGAGTTCGGCTCTAAGTTCTTTTGCAATCATGAATGCTCTCTTGTGTCATAAAATAAGTAGCCGTTTGTTTGAGGTCGGTGCAGCGCTAAATCGGGCTATGTCAATTTCCCGCCATCATCCATCCTCTAACGCCATGACTTTCACTCAACTCTTTCACGACTCGAGCCGCGTCCTGCTTCTGTTTATAGGGGCCGATGACGACAAAGTTGTTTTCTTTACGCGCTACCGGCAACTCCAGCTGCTTAATGGCTTTTGTGGCGCGATGACGGTTGGGTGTGTTCAACGCTATTTCGATCACCCACAAGCCGGATGAAGGCGTGGCTGAAGCGGGTTTTGCAGTGTGGGAAATGAAGCCGCCGCACGTCAAACACGGGCGTTCCAGCGTGATTAGCGAGCCTGGCACGGTGCGAAAGACGTGCCATTGCGGATCAATGGTTTTTTTGCGGGCGAATACGGCCAAGAGCAGGCCGGTAACAGTGATCAGACCGCTGAGAATAATCGTCCATTTGTGTGCCTGTGCGGGCAATGAAGGCAGCGTAAGTGCTGGAGTTTCGTCTGGCTTTTCGAGCAAAAACTGTACGGCGTCAGCCTCCGTTGAATCGGGTATGTGGGATCCGTTTTTCGCAAGGGGCGTGAGCCCGTCGGAATGTGTTGTACTGAGCTCTGTCACAACTTTATTAGCGGTGTCATCGATGAGTTGTTCGAACTTTGTCACTTTTTGCTGGATGTATGAATTGTCGACGTTATTTTGACAAATGGGTCCTGTGGACATGTAGGTCCATAGTAGTGCTGATAGTTGCCCCAAAATGCCAGTTACCAGGAAGCCCAAGCCAAGCTTTCGCACAGCGGCCATCTCCATATCATTTGAATAGTTATTTGTCCCATTTTTTCTGATAAGCAGGGTTCTATTGTTGATCCTGGGATGGTCTAGATTCTTGAGCGCGTCAGTGTGCCCAAGCGCCAAAACTAGTTGGCTGCTTTTTGTTGTTTGAAAGAACATCGGGCATGCACTTTATAGACTGTTGGTTGACGAAAAAGGCTCAGGTGATCGAAAAAAAACCGTATCAGATGGGTTTTAGAGTGATGCATTAAAACACTTGTATTCAAGATGAATATCGAGGCCAAAGCACCTTACTGTCGGAAAGCCTCGACGATTCACCTATATCAATCTGGTGCGCGCAGTCAATGTCTTTATCGACGTCAAATTTAATGAATTGCCGAGCAGTGTTCCTGCCGAATGTTCTTGACGCCTAAAAGCGAAACGTCGAGCGCAGCACCAGTATTTGCGAGTTGTTGCCGCCGGCGCTTTTGATCGCCGAACCGATGTCGTAGAACACATAGTCGAGATCAACGGAAACGTTAGCGGTCGGCGTCCAATTGGCGTTGGCCTGATACAGGGTGCCCAAGCGTTTTCCACTGCTGGTGGTTGTTCCGGGGGCTGTGGTCATGCCTGGCAAATAGACGCCGTCATCGTTGCTTTCTCGCCAGGCAGCGAATATGCCCGGTTCGAAACGGAACCTGTTGAAGGGAGAGAACCTGAGTGTCGGGCCTACCAGAATGATGTTCGACAACGTTGTCAGGCTGGCCTGACCGTAGAAGGCGTTCTTGGGAAACAACGGGTCGAAAGTACCGGCCTTGTGATCTCCATCCTTATCACCGCTCGCGGCATCGACACGCAAACCCAGACGCGCTTTCCAGGGACCCGCGAAGGTATAACCGCTGTCGCTGGACACCGCCCAGGCGTCGATGTCGGCGCTGGCCATATGGCCCACCTGCTTCATCAGATCCCAGCTCCAGTCGAATTTATTCCATGTGCCGAACAACCGCGTGCCGAAGGTGTAGCGATTGTCCTCTCCGGTAAAACCGTCGAGCTTGCGCTGCTCTGTTTTCAGGCCAAAGGTGTACAGATCGGCTTTCAACACACTGGACAGGGGCAGGGTGCCATAGAGGCCGTAGAACTTTTGCTGATGATTGCTTGTGTCGTTGAACGAGCCATTGTCTCTGCTAACCACGGGTCTGGTGGCGAACGCGTCCAGCTTGTAACCATCCTTTGCAATCCAGCTCAGGCGCACACCATCAAACGACTGCCGTATGTTAGGGATTTCGCGATAGGTCACCAGCACCTGATTACCGTAAGCCATCTCCTGCCGACCGACCCGCGTTGTCAATGTGCCGCTCTGGTAGTGAAGATTTCCGTCGATAAAGGCCTGTTGTATTTCATTACGGCTCTGATCGGAAGGGCTGGGCAGGTCCTTACCCCATGTCCGAGTATTTTGTAGTTGGATAAAGGTGCGCAGGCTGTCGTCGAGTAAGTGCAGGTCGACATGTACTTGCGCACGTTGCATTAAATAAGAGTCATCCTTTACTCCGCGCAGGCCGAACACCGGTTGGTCCGCCGCATCGGCGCGATAACGCAGTTCCGCTCCGGTCTGCAGCCAGGCAGAGTCCGACAGGCGCTGAAAACGCAATGCATCGAACGGGTCTGTGCGTTTTGCCGGGTTATCGAGAAAGCGATAATCCTCCACCCAGCGCGCAGGTCCCGGACGCAAAGGGCGGGATACCTCAAGGGGCGAGGGAGGCGTGAACTGAATCTCTTGGGCCTGAGCGGTCGAGAGGACCGTTTGGCCGATGGCCATAATGATCGGCAAGTGGAACGAGTAACGCTTCAGTGTTGTGCTGGACATCAGATGACTCCTGTTTTTATTGTTCGTAGGGCAGGTAGACACGCGCGGGGATGCCTCAACATGAAGTTGAATTCGCGTCGATGTTGTTCCGGTTTAAACGTTTCGCTGCTTTGGAAAGAAGCGCTCTGCGTTTGAGTTGAATAAAGAGTGGGTTGATTTCAAGGGACGTAAATCCTTATTCATCCCTTGGTGAGCTTTCATTGAAGTTGTCGAGTAGTACCGTCCGTGTTTTAAAGCGTGCTGCTGCCGTATCGTCGACCGAGAAACAGGACGAGTAACCCGGCGATCAACATCGGCACGGCCATGGCATAGAAAACTGCCGAGGGTGACCAGCCCATACCCAAGGCTGCGCCGACCACGATGGGGCCAGTAATCCCGCCGATCCGCCCGATGCCCAACGCCCAACCGACTCCGGTCGAACGTATCGGCGCCGGGTAGAAAACCGCCGCCAGGGCGATAAGGCTTTTTTGCCCGCCGCTGATGCAGCAGCCTGCGAGGAAGTTGGCGGTCAACAGCATCCACAGCGGGCTTTTGAACGCCAGGCCGGTCAATGCCACGCACACGAATCCGACGAGATAAAGTATGCCCAGGGTTTTGTAGGCGCCCAACCGGTCCATAGAGGGGCCGGTAATGAACGCAGCCGCGATACCGCCCACGGTGGTCAGTGTGGTAGCCATCACCACGGTGCTCATTGGGTAGTTGAGCCCCGTCATGATTGATGGCAACCAGCTTTGCAAGGCGTAGAACTCACCCAGGTTAATCGCGAACACCAGCCATAACAGTACGGTGCCCAATACCCGATCACGGGTGAACAGACTGGCGAGTGCTCCACGTTGCCCTTGCCCTTGCTCGAGGGCATCGACGATGAATGTCGGCTTCTCCTGTCGTGCAATGGTTGGGTCTATTTTTTGGAAAATTTTCAGGATTCGTTCGGCTGCCACCTTGCGATGGATCATGAACACCATGGATTCCGGCAGGAAACGAATCAGTACGGGTACCAGCATCAGCGGCGCCAGGGCTCCGATCCAGAACATCGAGCGCCAGCCGTAGTGGGGGATGAACCAGTTCGCCGCCAGGCCCGCCGCGATAAATCCGAGGGAGAAACCGCAGTAAATAGCCAGAACAAAGGTTGCACGAAAGCGTTTGGGGCTGTATTCGCCGGTCATGGCGATCGCACTTGGGGCTGCGGCGCCCAAGCCGACCCCGGTGATAAAGCGCAGGATCATCAGCTCGGTCACGTTGTCGGCCCATACCGATGCCAAGGTGCAAAGGCTGAAGACAATGGTGCTGACGATGATTGCTTTCTTATGTCCAAAGCGTTCGGACAGTGGGGTAAGCACCAGATAGCCGATCATCAAACCAGCGAGCGACGAAGAAAATATCGGTCCCAGCATCTGCCTGGGCAGATTCCATTCACTGGCTATATAAGGCGCCATGTAACTAATGGCCTGGGTATCGAACCCATCGAGGAACATGACAAGACCGCACAGAATGATGACCACGTACTGAAACGGACTCACGGGTCGTTCATCCACGAACTGCGGAAGCTGCAAGGGCTTTGATTCGGGCAACATGGTTTTTCCTCATGGCCATTTTGGCCTTGTTGTTTTTGTTGCGTGCACACGCAGGCGGAGAAAAAGCCGCCTATGCAGGCGGCTGGATCTCTCCAGAGGGTACGAAGGCATCGCAGAAGAATGCGTCAGGCGACAACTGGCCTTCGGCAGTCAGGTCATTGAGCGCCGCGGTTGTCATGACCGGATTACCGCACGCATACACTTGATAGGCACCCAGGTCGGGGTAATCCTCGAGAACTGCGCGGTGCACCCAACCAGTACGGCCGGACCAGTCTGGCTCGGGCTCGGACAGCACCGGGGTGAAGCTGAACCCCGGCAGGCGCCTGGACCATTGTGCCGGCAGGTCGCCGAGGTACAGGTCGTCGCTGTTGCGTGCCCCCCAGAACAGGTGCATGGGTCTTGAACCACCGCGTTTGATCTGGTCTTCGATGATGGACTTGAGCGGCGCCATGCCCGTACCGGTGCCCAGCAGGATGACCGGATGGTCGACCTCTTCGTCCAGTGAAAATTCGCCATAGGGCAGTTCGACGTTGAGCGTGTCGCCTTTTTCCAATCCCGCCAGCACGCCCTCGGAAAAGCGCCCTCCGGGAACATGGCGAATATGCAGTTGCACGCCATCGCTCTCATGGGGCGCATTGGCCATGGAGTAGTTACGGCTGTCACCATCCTCCATCAACACTTTCAGGTATTGACCGGCCTGGAATTTGGCGCGCACACCCGAAGGGAAACGTAGGTGCAGAACCACGACATCGGCGTTGGGGCGGGTGAGGCGATGGACCTTGGTGGTAATGACCTTGCGCACCGGCGCCGCGCGTTGAACGATGCGTTTGGGGGCGATTTCCACCGGCGAGCACGGGCGCGCCTGACACAGCAGCACCCCCGTGGCAGGCCCGCGTGCGATCCCTTGTCCTCGCACTTGCAATTCCCCGGCGATCAAGCCGCCTTCGCAGGTCGAGCACACGCCCTTGCGGCAGGAGTAGGGGATCGAAAACCCCGCCCGCTCGGCAGCATCCAGAACTGTCTCGCCGGGCTCGCAGGGAAAGGCAATGTCCGATCCAGAGACTGTTACGTCGAACGTCATGCCAAAACCTCCTGGCTGGAAAGAGCCGCACCACCTACCAGGCGCAACGCGCGGATCACCGCTTCGGGATCGGCGAGGTTTTTACCGGCGATATCGAATGCCGAGCCGTGGCCCACGCTGGAAAAGATCAGGCCGGCACCGATGGACAGCGCCGAAGCGGTACGCCCGGCCAGCAGTTTGATCGGGATGTGACCCTGGTCGTGATACATGGCAATAAAGGCGTCATAGCCATTTTGCCCGAGCATCAGATCGGCGCCGACCGGCCCATGGGCATCGATACCCGCCTGCCGCAGGCGCTCGACGGCCGGGACAGTTATCTGCTGATCGTCCTGACCGAACAGGCCGTTTTCACCCGCATGAGGATTAATGCCGAAGACGCCAATGCGCGGAGCATTGATGCCCAGCGCGTGGAGTGCAGAAACTGCTGCATGACCTGCGGCCACCACCAACTCGGGTGTCAGCCTGGCCAGTGAATCGGCCAGGCGCTCGTGCAAGGTGACGTGGACGATCCGCATCCCCGCACCGATCAGCATCAGAAACACACGGTCGGACTCGACGCCTACCAGTTTGGCCAGCAGGTTTGGGTAACCGGAAAAATCGATGCCGGCGGCATTGATCGCCGTCTCGGAATGCGGGCACGCGACAATGCCGCGTGCCCGGCCCAGGCTCAGACCCACCACTGCGGCAGACAAATAATCCACCGTGGCAGCACCTGCCGAGGCATTCACTTGCCCAGGCATGAAAGCCTCGGATGCCAGGCTATGTACGGGCAGCAGGTGGATCACTCCCGCTTCTGCCGGTGCGGTGCCGTCAGTCTCTTTGACTCGCAGGCCAGCGTCCTGCGCATAGGCTTCGACGACAAACCGATCGCCGACAATGACCGGATTCAACTCGGGTTCATTCTGCAGAGCCGCGACGGCCTTGACAGCGACTTCCGGGCCGATGCCGTTGGGGTCGCCGATGCTCAAGAGGATTCGCGATGCCGGCAGGCTCATAGCGGCAGCGCCAGCAGCGTGTCGATGCGTGAGCTGTCGCACACCACGGTTCGTTCAGCCAACATGGCTGTCTCGCCATCGACCCGGTAGCAATCGATATAGCGGCCGGAGACGAAGTTCTCGGTCGTGCCGTCGCGCATGATGCGCAGCACCAGGAATGCAGTCTCGCTGCGCACCAGGTTGCCGTTGCATTCCAGGATCACCGGCTGATTGAGCATATGGCGGTAGCTGTGCCGCTCGTAGATATTGGCGTCGCGCAAGGCGGATACCCGGTCAATCAACATTCCGCGGTTGTCGGCCCAAATCATGCCGGCGGGCAATCCTTGTCGGTAGTTATCGGCAGTGGTAACGGTATACAGGCACTTCTCTAGAAAAAACTCCGGCCATGCTTCAAGCGGGCCTTCATCGATGCAGCGGGCATATAGGGCTTGAGTCTGGCTGATCAGTGCAAAAATATTATGTGTCACGAATGATTCCCTCTTCATAGATCCATGGCTGCGCGATAGGCCTTCCAGAAGCCGCGGATAGACGCTTCCGTAATCCGGCTATCACTCGATTCGGCGTCAGTCCCGCCCATTTCCAGCACCGCGCTGTGATTGGAGGCGCCAGCGATGCCACGCTGGACAAAGCCGCCTACGCAACCATCTTCCATGGAGATATAGCCAGCGGGACCGACAAGGTTGGCCTGCTTCAGACGCGTCAGTCGTTGTTCGGGCGTGTCGTCTTCAAAGCCCAGGTAGGTCCAGTTGAGCTGAGTCGTTTCCACGCCCCGTGGCAGCACTTGGCGGACTGCGACCGAATTCTGGATCTGTTGCAGTACGAAGCAGGGGAAGATCGACAGGATTTGCAGCGTGACGTCATCACCGACTTCACTGAAGCCTTCGAGCAAAGAGGGATCCTGCAACTGATAGGCGCTGTCGGAGCGGATGCTTTGTTCTGCATAGGAGGCATCGCGCTCGGCCTGACGTTCGGCTTCCCGGTCGATGGCCGAGTAGCTGACGTGATGTCCGCCGCTCTCATCAACGATGATCGCGCCGCGTTGAGACAGGCGGTTGATCTCGAAGGTGGTGAAAAACAGATGCAGGATACTGGCGTGGTACGAGTCTTTGACGTTCTCGATGTACAACTTCCAGTTGTTGGGCAGCATCTGGGTGAAGCGGCCCAGAACCACTGGCTTGCGTCCGCCCAGAACGCGCTCAATACGGCTGAGGATTTCCTCCCCCAGGTACTCTTCGATATCGGGCACGTCATCGCTGAAGCTGCCGAACACCAGGCCGTGGACAGTCGCTACGCGCAGCTTGCGCGGGCCGTGTTGCTCCATGCAGAACGAAGGCGCCATGCCGCCATTGCCCTTGATGCCATCCTTGAAAGCGATGCCGGTCAGATCGCCTTGCAGGTTGTAACTCCAGGCGTGATACACGCAGGTGAAGTCTTTGGCTTTACCACTGTCCTCCAGGGCAAGGAGGGCGCCACGATGCGCGCAGCGATTCTCGAAGGCGTAAAGTTCGCCGTCGCTGTCGCGGGTCACGACAATCGAGGTCTCGCCAATGAAACTGGTCTTAAAGTCGCCGGGCTCGGGAATCTCAGCCTCGAGGCACAGATAATTCCAGTGAGGCCCCTGGAACAGCCGCGTCTGTTCATCCTTGTACACAGCAGCGCTCTGAAAAGCCCAGTAGGGCACACGGGTCAATCCATCAGGCCACAGCGGGTTTTCAGGTACTCGATCAGTAATGATGTTCATTTTTTCTCCCGGATCAGGTCCTCATGGCTGCAGAAAAATGTTCTTTCCGACATGCACATGGTTGACATGAGGTTTTATTTTTGTTCGAATAGCGAACATTGTTTCATTTCTCGAACAATTAGAGCGTTGGACAATTATGGTTGTCAAGAAAAATACGTCCGCTGATGGCGTAGCTGTGCGCGCGCCGGAAGGTATGTCGGGCCTGGCAAAGGGCCTGGCAATCATCGAAGTGTTCGGTTTGGAGCACTCGCAATTGACGGTATCGGACGCGGCGGCACTGACCGACACCACCCGTGCCGCTGCCCGCCGATGCTTGCTCACGCTGGTTGATCTGGGCTATCTGACCCATGATGGAAAGCACTTCAGACCTACGCCTCGGTTCTTGCGACTCGGTGCGGCGTATCTGGATGCAGCGCCGCTACCGCAACTGGCGCAGCCATATTTGGCATCGGCCCGTGAAGCGCTCGGGGAATCGATTTCCTTGGCAGTATTCGAAGATGGCTGGTCGGTATTCGTTGCCCGTGCCGAGACGGCAAAAGTCGTGACTACCGGCGTACGCCTTGGCGCACGTCTACCGGCCTATGGCTCGGCAACGGGGCAGGTCTTGTTGGCGGGGTTGAGCGACGAAGAAGTCCGCCGCTACCTGACTAATCCTCCGTCACCGACCACGGCTCACATGATCGTCGACCCGAAAGTGATCATGGACAGGATCGAGCAGGCACGGATCGAAGGGTTTGCTTTTACCGATGAAGAGCTCGAGCTGGGGATGCGTTCAATGGCGGTGCCGGTGAGAAATGCCCAAGGTAAAGTGGTCGCCGCCATGAGTGTCAGCACATTTACCGCACGTTTGACCCTTCGGGAATTACGCGATCAATGCCTGCCGGTGCTCCAGCAGAACGCTGCCTTGCTTGGCTGTATGCTTTGAGTGCGCCAGTTACCCTGTAGTCAGAGTGCGAGGAAGAGAGCATGGGGCACTCGCCGTGCGCTTGCGTGAGCGCAGGATGAGGCGAGGAAGAGTATGCACTTGGCCTCGCTTGTGATTGCCATAGACCAAAATTGGATGTTCGACTATGCAGTCCTGACAGCTGCTACATGTGGTATGACCGCTCTTGGCCCAGAGTGTGTAAAAACGCGCTGATGCACTGTCGGCGCGCAGCGCCGACGGTTGTTAGCTGAGTAATTGCTCGCAACAAGTCCTGCGGATCATCACTAGGCCCCGGGAGTCCCCAGCGCCGCTTCTACCTTGCTGGGTGGCCAAAATACAGACCTCTTCAGGCCGACAGCGCCTTCATTAAACCGCTGGTACCGAGAATTTTCATGACCCGCTTCAGGTTGTAGGCGAGGACGCTCAAGCTCATATCTGCACTTACTCCGTTCAGCTTTCGGGTCAGGAAATGCGTGGCGCCCATCCATTGTTTGAGTGTCCCGAAGGGATGCTCGACCGTACGCTTGCGGACTCGCATCATGTCCGGCGCGTTGCTCAGTCTGTTCTGCATTTCCTCCAGTATGGCTTCATGCTCCCAGCGTCGAACCCGCCGTTCCGTGCTCGGTGTGCACTGCGGTTTCATTGAGCAGCCCCTGCATTTCGAACTCCAGTAACGGTGTAGCGTCAGGCCTTTTTCAACGTTGGTATAGCGCCAGATCAGTGCGTCTCCAGCCGGGCAAATGTATTCGTTTTTTGCCGCGTCATAGATGAAGGCATCGTTATTGAAACGCCCGTCCGCTTTGGCTCCAGAGGTCATCGGCTTGGGCACGTAGGCAGTGATGCCTGCATCGTGACAAGCCAGGATTTCTTCGCTTTTGAAGTAACCTCGATCAGCCACTACCGACAACGTTTCTGACACCATCGCCTCGCGGGCCTGCTTGGCCATCGAGCTGAGTTGATCGCGGTCGGAACCGACATTGGTCACCTCATGCGCAACGATCAAATGATGCTGGGTATCGACCGCTGTCTGCACGTTGTAACAGACGATTCCAGTGCCGCGAGTCATCATGGAACGGGCGTCTGGATCGGTCAGTGAGACCTGTTTATCCGGAGATTCGTTGAGCTGGATTTCGATCGCCTGAAGCTCCTTCATTTGCATTTTCAGCTTGGCGATTTTCTCTTGCAGGCGAGTAGCCTTGGGCTGAGCGATTGAGGGTTCTTGCTGATCGGCTTCGTCGAGCGCAGTCAGATATCGATTGATACTCGATTCAATTTCCTCCATACGCCGCTTCAGCTTGGCGCTGGTGAAATTGCGGTCGCGGTTGTTGACCGCCTTGAACTTGCTGCCGTCGATGGCGACCAGATTTTCTCCGAACAGTCCCAACTGCTGACACAGGACAACGAACTGGCGGCAGACGCCTCGGATGGCCTTGCTGTTGTCTTTTCGTAAGTTGGCGATGGTCTTGAAATCGGGCATCAAACGTCCGGTCAGCCACATCAGCTCGACGTTGCGTTGGGCTTCTCTTTCAATTCAAGACGCCGGCTCGATGGAATGCGGTTCAGATAGCCGTAGATGTAGATCTTCAGCAGGATCGCGGGATGGTAAGCCGGCCGGCCAGTATCAGCCGGTATGGCGCCTTCGAAACCCAATTTGACCAGGTCGAGTTCGTCGACAAAGACGTCGACTACGCGCACCGGGTTGGTATCCGTGACGTAATCGTCGAGGCTCTCCGGAAGGAAGGTTCCTTGGCCTCGATGTTCACCTTGGATAAAGCGCTTCATGGGCGATCCCTGCGATGAAATCCTCAGAAATCATAGCAAGGGTTTGCGAAAGCGTTTTTACACACTCTGGGCCGATTCCTGCCTGTCGCGAAGGTCTGCGATCTAATGAAACGCGAAATGCCATGTCGTTTGATAAAAGTAAGGCATCAGCCAGGTATCGCACTGTCGATTTCGCAGTGCCTCGTTCGACTATCCGGCAGAGAATGAGTCTGATGGGCCGCCGTGGTCGAAGGCGTTCCCTGCACGACAACTTTCACGTGGACGAATGAGGTGAAGAGTATGCGCAAGCTCATCGTTGCCGCTTTCATTAGTCTGGATGGCGTTATGCAGGCGCCCGGCGGGCCTGAAGAAGATACCAGCGATAAATTCCGCCTCGGTGGCTGGATCGTGCCTTACGCGGACGAAGCCTCCGGCCAGGCCATACAGGATCTGTTCTCGCAGCCGTTCGAGTTGCTGCTGGGGCGTCGCACCTATGACATATTCGCGGCGTATTGGCCGCGCATGCGGGCCAACTCACGCAACTACGACATCGCCGACCTGTTCAACAGTGTGCCTAAGCATGTCGCCACACATCGACCTGATACGCTTGATTGGCAGAACAGTCATGCGCTGGAGGGAACGCTTGCCGACGCGATACGCGGGCTCAAGCTCCAGGACGGTGCCCACCTACTGACGCAGGGCAGTGGCGACTTGGTGCGCCAACTGCTTGCAGCCGGGTTGGTAGACGAGCTTCGGCTTATGATTTTTCCCCTCTTACTTGGGCGCGGCAAGCGCCTGTTCGGCGAGAACGCCCAAGCGTCGGCCTTCACGTTGGCGCACTCGACCAGCACGCCTGGTGGTGTGCTGATCACCCGCTACGTGCGCAGCGGCGAGGTACGCACAGGAGCGTTCGAAGACGCTGGGTAGGAAAAACCAGATTGGTGAACTGCGGTCTAGAGCTGAGTGTCAGTCCCCATTTTGGAGCACTAAAAATGGCCAGTAAAAACATCATTTGTCTCTGTTTTGACGGCGGCGCGCTGGACGCCGCAACGTTCTACGCCGAGACGTTCCCGGACAGGCGGTGGACGCTGTCCATTACGCGCCAGGCGACTACCCGGCGGGCAAGCAGGGTGATGTCCTGACGGTCGAGTTCACGGTGATGGGCATCCCTTGTCTCGGGCTGAGCGCGGGGTCAGGGTTCAAGCACAGCGAGGCTTTCTCCTTTCAGGTTGCGACCGACGACCAGGCCGATGCGCCACGCGGCGCTTGGGCGTTAGCCGACGCTACTTCGGGCTGCGTGCCTGGACAGATCGGATGCTGGCCGTTTTGAACCAGGTGCAGGACTCAATGGTTGTCACTTCAAGACACAATAGAACGAGCCATTTGCCGGCTGGCGCCGGGTGGCTGGCCGGTGATGCGCTTGAAGGCGCGGCTGAACGCCGCCTGCGAGGTGTAGCCCAGGCGTAGCGCCACGGCCTCAATAGGCAGTCGCTCGAGGCTCAGCCATTGACTGGCGAGGCGCATCCGCAGCTCCGTGGCATAGCGCAGCGGGGGGATGCCGATAGTGGCCTGGAAGCGTTCCGCGAAGACCGAACGGGAGGTATGACATTGCGCCGCCAGTTCCGCCACGGTCCAGTCACGCGCCGGCTCTCGGTGCAAGGCCAGGAGTGCGTGGGCCAGCCTGGGGTCGCGTAATGCGGCTACCAGGCCAGAGGCGTTGCCGCAGGCGCATTCAACCCAGCCGCGCACGATCATGGCCGCCACTACGTCGGCGAGGCGAGCGAGGATGCCTGCGAAGCCGACGCGTGCGGAGCGAACTTCGCGCTCCATGGAGGCGAGAATCGGCATAAGTCCAGGGTAACGCTGCCCTCTGGCATCAATCAGCATCAGATCTGGCATCAAGCCGCCGAGACCCTGCATGCTTCCAAGTTCAAATTCCATGCAGCCGCTGAAAATAATAGTGCTGGGGCTGACATCGGCACTGGGTGAGGCATCC
Source organism: Pseudomonas sp. TH39(2020) (assembly GCF_016650715.1). Taxonomy (NCBI): domain Bacteria; kingdom Pseudomonadati; phylum Pseudomonadota; class Gammaproteobacteria; order Pseudomonadales; family Pseudomonadaceae; genus Pseudomonas; species Pseudomonas sp. TH39(2020). Next base: position 24,569 of record NZ_JAEKFF010000003.1, read on the forward strand.
ACGGCGCAGACCGCGTCGCCGAGAGGGGCCGCGTCAAAGCTGCCGATGTCCTGGGCGGGTACGTCCAGGCTAGAGAGAAGCTGATGGGCTTCACCCTGGGCGATGAACACGGCGTTGCCGGCAGACAACTCGTACAAAGTGCCGTCTTCCGCACGCAGGACGGCGGTGCCGAAGGCGAGGAAGTGGAAATAGGCGTGCCCTGGGTTGGCTGCGAAGCCCAGCCCGAAAAAGGGGCCGGCCTGGATGCGGCGGTACTCGACGCCCCGCAGGCGCATGCCGCGCAACAGTTCGTTGATGAGGTCGGACGATAAGGCGAACTGATCTAGAGATGTCATTTCGGGGTTTCGGTCAAAAATTAAAGACTTTGCATCATAGAACATCCGGGGCTGCGTCCATAGACTTCTGGTTGAGATCATTTCCAGAGGTATTTAATGATGAATAATGCGGTGTGTGACGTTGTAGCCGATGCGCGCTTTGGCAACGAGGCTGATGCAGAACCGACGACGCCGGCCTGGATGGCGGTATTTTCGCTGGCGATGGGCGTGTTTGGATTGTTGACGGCGGAGTACCTTCCGGCCAGCTTGCTGACGCCGATGGCCTTAGAACTGGGGGTGTCGGAAGCCTTGGCAGGGCAGGCGGTGACCGTGACGGCGGTGGTGGCGCTGTTTTCCGGGTTACTGGTGCCAGGCTTGACGCGAGGGATCGACCGGCGAGTGGTATTGCTGTGCTTTTCCACGCTGATGATTGCCTCCAACCTGCTGGTGGCTTTCTCTTCCAGCCTGATGGTGCTGCTGATCATGCGGATTCTGCTCGGCATAGCACTGGGCGGCTTCTGGAGCATGGCGGCGGCAGTGGCGATGCGCCTGGTGCCGGCGGCGCTGCTGCCGCGGGCCCTGTCGATTATTTTCAGCGGTATTGCAGTGGGCACTGTGGTGGCGGTGCCACTCGGCAGTTACTTGGGCGGGCTGTACGGCTGGCGCAGTGCTTTTGTTGCGGCCGCCGCCGTCGGGGCGGTGACGCTGGTTTTCCAGCTGTTCACGCTGCCGCCTCTGGCGCCGCACAGGACGGCGCGGTTGAGAACCGTGCTTGAAGTGATGCTGCGTCCGGGTATTGCCGTGGGCATGCTGGGCTGCGTGTTGGTGCACACAGGGCACTTCGCGCTGTTCACCTACATTCGGCCGTTTCTGGAAAGCACAACCGGCGTGGGGCCCGAAGGATTGGCGCTGATGCTGCTGGGGTTCGGCGCGGCTAACTTCGTCGGCACGCTGCTGGCCGGCTGGCTACTTGAACGTAGCCCGCGCGGGACAATGATACTGATGCCAGCGCTGGTCGGCATTGCAGCATTAGCCCTGGTGTTGCTGCCCGCATCTGTGCCGTGTCAGGCGTTGTTGTTGGCACTCTGGGGCATGGCTTTCGGCGGCGTGCCAGTGGCGTGGTCGAACTGGGTAGCCCGTGCGGTGCCCGATCAAGCGGAAAGTGCAGGAGGAATGGTGGTGGCCTCGGTGCAGTCCGCGATCGCTGCGGGTGCCGCTGCGGGAGGCGCTATGTTCAGTTTCAGTGGCATCGCCGGCGTATTTGTCTCCGCGGGCATCCTGATGCTGCTCGCAGCGCTGTTGATCGGGCTGCGGGTCAAGGTAGAAGCGCCAGGGCACAGCACAGGGGGCAGACCGGTTCTGCATCTTTAAGATGTATGGTCCCTTGTTCGGGGTCAGCGAATAGTTGCTTTTGGCCGATCTCTGCCCGCCGCCACCGTCAGCTTTGGGTAGGACAGCGACGGTCTGTCGTACCATTGGAAAAGCCCAATGAGGGTACACATAGAGATAGAGAAATTTTCGAACTTAAAATTTTCCTTTATTTTCAGCGACAAAGAGGAAGGTTCGATTCCGGCTTCGGGCACCATCTAAAATCAAGGGTTTGCGGGCGAAAGCTGATGCAAACCCTTGTTTGTTTCTGGCTTGCTTTTTTTACCCCAAGGCAGTTATTGACCCCGGCCGCTAGCCCCTGGATTAGCGCCGCGTCGATCTTCGCCAGACGGGTTGCCAGTATCGACAAGCCTTCTCTCGACCAAGATATTTTGAAGGGCCTGGCGGGCTTCAGCGTCCAGCTGGTGCTCTCTCTCCTTGAGTTCAAGCAAGATTGGGCTGGACCAGGTGCGATAGGTTTGCTCGGTTTTACGAATTGATGTCATCTGTCCCCTCCTTGATGAGTGCCCGCCAACACCGTCGGCGCAATTTGGTTCGATAGAACCCTAGTTGAAGAATCTGTTTACTGCCAAAAAAATGCATGGCAATGGTGCACATCTCGCTGACGCCGCTATTGATCTTATCGTCAAAAGATATATAGATCGGTTTGGGGTTATCCAGTTTTAGATGTTACGTTTTCTGAATATAAAAAATTGTAAGGGGTGGAAGTGATGAGTAAGTTATTGACTGCCATTGCTGTAGCGTTCTTACTCTCTGGATGTTCTTCTGCACCTCAGACTCCAAACGATGCCCATACCCCCGCACCTGCTGGGGCGAAGCAGTTAAGCGGGGATGAAATTCACCAGGTGTTGATTGGTCGTGAGCTCAAAAGCAAAACCGCCAAAGGCGAGCCGTTCTCGGAAACATTGAGTCCTGGCGGAGCAGCGTTAATTAAAATCGCTAATTATCCAGAGGTTAAAGGTAATTGGACTGTGGCGGGTGACGTGATTTGCGTCACCTATAAAGAATATGGAAAGGAATGCAATACCGTGCACAGTGATGGCGCTTCAATTTGGCTTGTAGACCAAAATACAAAGAAAACTAACAATAAATTCAGTGTGCATTAATTAAGTATCATCGAACTAACGCACGCCCGTTATCTTAATAGGAGGCGGCCATCAAGCACGGTGGTGAAGAGATACAGCACCCAAACGCATGTCGTTGCTGGAAATCATGGCGCCAGCGGCCGGATCGAGTGAACTCGATTCAGCCGCCGATGCTGTCAGCTAAACGAAAGGCTGACCGGTGAAACCACGAGGCAATCGTTGCAGTCCTTTCATGGCGGTGAGCCGTTCGACCCAGGCCGCACGCCAGTCATTGGCTGTATGCGTAACTTTGGCTTTGCGTGCGGCGCGGCGTGCAGCGTTGCGCTGATCTTTGCGCGCATCCTTGAACGCGTCGGTGTTTCGGCAGCTTCTGCATTTCACCCGGGTCAGTTCGCTGGTTGAAACGAGCTTGCTGCCTTTGTGACCGCAGGCCAGATGCCCGCCGACTTTGAAGTGAGTAACCATCAGACGTCTCCTTCGTTGCGTGTAATGGTTTGACCTCTAGCGTACGGCGACGTTCGTTGACTGATTGTTCGTTGACTATTGATGGACAAAAAAAGGCCCGCATGCGGGCGGGCCAGGGGGATTCTTCAAAGGAGTCCGGTCAATCTAGAGCCTGAGATGTGAATGCCGTGTGAAATGGATTGCTTAGCCATAAAAAAGCCCAGCGCCAGGCTGGGTTGGGGATGTAGCGGGAAGCGCTCAGGCAAGGACGCACCCGGTGACGATAAGGTCGCCGTTCATGCGTCCTGAATCAGGCCGTGTCCTTGAGGATGTCCGGATCGAATCATCTGAACCGAGGCAGGGGCGGGTCGACAGGTTTGAGCGACGACAGCGTATTGCGAATCAGTGGCGCGTCCTTCTCGATGTCGTTCAGCCGATCACGGATTCTGAGGGCCGTCGGGTGCCCGCCTTGATGATCGACCCAGTCGGCGATTTCCTTGCATGCCGCTGCCAGGCGAGCCTGACGGGAGTCGAGCAGGGTGAGCAGCGTGGTGATGGACTCTTTTTCGGACATGGCAAACACCTCCGTTCAAGAAACCTGTAGTTGGCAGCAAAAAGCCCGCGGGGAGCGAGCTGTCTGCCGATGGGGTCGCTGTTCCTTCAGCTTTTTCAGTATAGCCCCCTAAAAGGCAGGTGACCTTAGCCTTGTCGGGCTGTCACTTGCGACCTGGCATTGAGCTGCCAGCATTCACGCCGGGCGTCTTCTTCACGATCGAAACCGTCACCGATGAAGCCGCGGGTCCGTGTATCGGCGATGCGATACCAGACGGCGGCGTCGGGTGGTGGATGATCGGTTTCTCCGGCCCGGCGACCATGGATGATGATCTTGTTGCATCGTTTCACAACGAAAATGTCTTCCATGGCGTCACCGCAGCTAATTCAGGTTCACAACAACTATAGAAGCCATTTGCAATCGTGCAAAAAATAGACAGGTCAGTTCGTCGCCTCAGCCATTGCGACCCTCAGCTCCAAAAACATCGACAGGCCGACTTCCTCTGCCCGGAGCCCTTTGCGCGCGCGTGGCCTGGGCAGCTTAGCCAAAGCACCCAAAAGAAAACCATCGAGCACCGCCGGGTGGATGTAGCACTTGCGGCAGACAGCCGGGGTGTTGCCCAGTTGTTTGGCAACGTTCTTGACCATCTCCACCACATGCCGCTTGGCATCCGACTCAGGCTCCCACTGCAGTTCACGCAAAACCGCCAACGCCAAGGCGCTGCCGGCCCAGGTTCGGTAATCCTTGGCAGTGAAGTCGGCACCTGTGAGGGTTTGCAGGTAGGCGTTGACGTCGGAGGAACTGATGGTGTGCCGCTCACCGTTTTCATCCAGGTACTGAAACAGGTTTTGCCCGGGAATTTCCAGGCAGCGTTTGATGATCCGCGCCAGGCGTCGGTCTTTCACGGTGATCTGGTGCTCGATACCGCTCTTGCCGCGGAACTGGAACAGGATCGCATTGCCGTTGACCTCGACGTGACGGTTGCGCAGGGTGGTCAAGCCGTAGGACCGGTTGTCCCGAGCGTACTGGGTGTTGCCGACCCGGATCAGCGTCGCATCGAGCAAGGTGATGACCGTGGCCATGACCTTGTCGCGGCTGAAACCGGGAGCCGCCAACAGTGCTTCAAGCTGTTTGCGAAGTTTCGGCAGGGCCAGGCCGAAGTCCCGCAGGCGTGAGTACTTGTCGGCATCGCGCACTTCTCGCCAGCGTGGGTGATAACGGTATTGCTTGCGACCTCGGGCATCACGACCGGTAGCTTGCAGATGGCCGCGCGGGTCTGCGCAGATCCACACATCGGTGTAGGCCGGGGGCACGGCGAGGGCGTTGATGCGTTTGATCTCATCTTGATCGGTGATGCGCTGACCCGCAGGGTCGTAATAGCAGAACTTGCCGCGCAGTTTCTTGCGGGTGATGCCGGGCTGGGTGTCATCGACGTAATGCAGGTCGGATGGCAGCACATCGGACAGCGCGATATCGGGCATGGCGGTAGTCCTTGGCAATGGATCAGGGGCCGTTACAGCCATTGACCGCACGCCGTTGCAGTCGTGCCAGCGGATTTACGCCAGCACCGCCACCGCCTTGATCTGTGCCCAGAGTTGCTGGCCGGGATGCACGCCCAATTGGTCCCGTGAATAGCGGGTGATCCGCGCCAGCAGCGGCGTGCCGCCAGCGTCCAGACGGACCAGCACGTGGGCGACGTTGTCGGCGCCCATTTCACTGATCACGGTGACCGGCAGGCGATTGAGGATGCTGCTTTGCTCGACACTTTGCAGGCTCAGGCTGACATCCCGCGCCTGAACCTTGCAGCGCAGCGCCTGACCCAGTGTCATCGGCGAGTGAGCCACGCGAATGTTCAGGGTCGTGTTCGGCAGTTGCAGGGTCAGCAACTGATAGTCGGGGTCATAGGCACTGACGTGCCCCTCGATGACCACGCCGGCGTCGTCGCCCAGCGCCAGGGGCAGGTCGAGACGGGCCAGCGTTTCGCCAATAGCGCCGCTGGCCAGCGCCTTGCCGTTACTGAGCAAGACGAGGTGGTCGGCCAGCCGCGCGACTTCATCCTGCGAGTGGCTGACGTACAGCACCGGGATGTCCAGTTCATCGTGCAGTCTCTGCAGGTACGGCAGGATTTCGTTTTTGCGCTGGCTATCCAATGCTGCCAGCGGCTCATCCATCAGCAACAGTTTCGGGCTGGTGAGCAGGGCGCGGGCGATGCCGACGCGCTGCCGTTCTCCGCCGGAAAGGTGCTGCGGATGGCGATCCAGCAGATGGCCGATCCCGAGCAGTTCAGTCGCGTGAGCCATGTCGACCCGTCGCTGTTGGCGAGGGATGCGCTTGAGGCCGAACTCCAGATTGGCCAGCACCGACAGATGCGGAAACAGGCTGGCTTCCTGGAAGACGTAACCCAGCGCACGTTTGTGTGGTGGCACGAAAATCTTCTTGTCGCTGTCCTGCCAGACTTCATCGTTGACCTGGATGAAGCCCTGCTCGGCCTTCTCCAGGCCAGCAATGCAGCGCAGGCAGGTGGTCTTGCCCGAACCGGAATGACCGTAAAGTGCAGTGACGCCGCGGCCGGGCAATTGCAGATCCACCTCCAGGGCGAACCCTGAATACTTCAGTTTCAGACGCGTATGAATCATCGATCAGCTCCAGCCCGCTTTGGTTTTACGGCTGGAGTAGAGCGCCAGCAACACAATAAAGGAGAACACCAGCATCGCTCCGGCCAGCCAATGGGCCTGGGCGTATTCCATGGCTTCGACGTGATCGTAGATCTGCACCGAGACCACGCGGGTTTTATCGGGAATGTTGCCGCCGATCATCAGCACCACGCCGAACTCACCGACGGTGTGGGCAAAACCGAGAATGGCCGCGGTGATGAAACCGGGGCGGGCCAGCGGCAGGATCACGCTGAAAAACGTATCCCAGGGATTGGCACGTAAGGTCGCGGCCACTTCCAGGGGGCGAGTGCCAATGGCGGAAAAAGCATTTTGCAGTGGCTGGACCACGAATGGCATCGAGTAGAGCACCGAGCCGATCACTAGCCCTGCAAAACTGAAGGTGAGGGTGCCGAGCCCCAGTGATTGGGTGAAGTGGCCGATAAACCCGTTAGGACCGAGCGCCAGCAACAGATAAAAGCCAATCACCGTCGGCGGCAGCACCAGGGGCAGGGCGACGATCGCCCCGACCGGGCCGCGCAACCACGAGCGAGTGCGCGATAGCCATAACGCAATCGGAGTGCCGATGACCAGCAGGATAACTGTCGTCAGGGACGCCAGTTTCAGGGTCAGCCAGATGGCGGAAAAGTCGGCATTTGATAGCGTCATTTAGAGTTGGTAACCGTAGGATTTGATGACAGCGGCGGCTTTTGGACCTTTGAGGTAGTCAACCAGCGCCTTGGCAGCCGGGTTGTCCTTGCCTTTGTTGAGGATCACCGCGTCTTGTTTGATCGGCTCGTGCATGCTGGCCGGAACGATCCAGGCCGAACCGCTGGTGACTTTGCCGTCTTTGTAGATCTGCGACAAGGCCACAAAACCGAGTTCGGCGTTGCCGGTGGAGACGAATTGATAGGCCTGGGTGATGTTCTGGCCTTCAACGATCTTGGCTTTGACCTTGTCGGTCAGGTCCAGCTTGGCCAGCACCTGAGTAGCGGCCAGACCGTAAGGTGCGGCTTTCGGGTTGGCGATGGACAAATGCTGATACTGGTTGTCGCTCAGCACTTTGCCTTTGGCATCGACATAACCTTCCTTGGCCGACCACAGCGCCAGGGTGCCGATGGCGTAGGTGAAGCGCGAGCCCTTGACCGTGTCGCCTTCGGTTTCGAGTTTTTGCGGGGTGGTGTCGTCCGCCGAGAGGAACACTTCGAACGGCGCGCCATTTTTGATCTGGGTGTAGAACTGGCCGGTTGCACCAAAGGAAGTGACCAGTTTATGCCCGGTGTCTTTTTCGAAATCAGCGGCGATCGCCTGAATGGGTGCAGTGAAGTTGGCGGCGACAGCAACCTGGACTTCGTCCGCCTGGGCGGACCCGAAAGCGAACACTGCGAGCAGGGTTGCCAGGCAGGTGGGGGCAAAACGTGAGGCACGAATGGTCATGAAACGGCTCCGTGGCAGGCAAGTGCAGAGAGGGGGGTAAACGCTATATAGCGGAATATATAGCGAAATGCCTGCAAACGGAATGTGCTGAATGCACGTTATTGCGACCACGCATGACCCTGTAGCAGCTGCCGAAGGCTGCTGCTACAGGTGAGTGTCTTAGCGACTCACCAACTTCGCCAATCCTTCCTCAGCCAGCTTCCGGGTCAACTCCGCCGTGGTCATTTCAACGCCCAGCGTGAATGCCTGACCCGCCCAGAGGTTGCTGAAATCAGCTTCTCCCTTGGCCCGCAACGGCATCAGCGCACCACCTGCCAGCGGGAAGGCTGGTGCTTTGGCGCTCATGGGCCCGAGTTCGCGCATCACCCGATTGAGAATGCCGCGCGCCGGACGTCCGGTGAAAATGTTAGTGACGGCTGTCTCACTTTCCTTGGCCGTGCGCAACGCCTTGTGATGAGATGCACTGACCTTGGCCTCTGGCGTGAACAAGTACGCCGTGCCCACTTGCACCGCCGAAGCCCCCAACAGGAACGCTGCCGCGACGCCTCGTGCATCGGCAATCCCGCCGGCAGCAATCACCGGCACCTTCACCGCATCGACGATCTGGGGCACCAGCGCAAAGATCCCCACCTGGCTGCTCAGATCATCACTGAGAAACATGCCCCGATGGCCGCCGGCTTCATACCCCATGGCAATGATTGCGTCACAACCGTGCTGCTCGAGCCAAATGGCCTCATCGACCGTGGTGGCCGAGGAGAGCACTTTGGCGCCAGTGGCTTTCACGCGGTCCAGCAGGGACTTTTCCGGTAGACCGAAGTGGAAACTCACGACTTCGGGGCGAAACTCTTCGATCACTTCGCAGGCCGCGTTATCGAACGGTGCTCGATTGGACACCGGCGTCGGCGCGTCGAAGTCCACGCCAAGTTCTCGGTAGTAGGGTTCCAGCAGATTCTTCCAGTCTCGAGCGCGTTGCTCATCCGCGGCGGGAGTCTGATGGCAGAAGTAGTTGACGTTGATCGGGCGCTGAGTGTTCTGACGAATCGTTTTCAGCTCCTCGCGCAACTGATCGATGCTCAACATGGCGGCAGGCATGGAGCCCAGGCCGCCGGCGTTACTGGCTGCGATAACCATGGTTGAACCGGTCGCGCCGGCCATGGGAGCCTGGATAATCGGCAGCTCAATGCCCAGCAGGTCAAGAATGCGGGTGTCTGGCCATTTGCTCATTTGAAAGGTTCTCCGACGTCATAACAGGGCAGGGACGGTAGGACCGTTTTTGTATCAGCAATAACTGATACAAGGCCAGTCGAGTTTTCCTGTCGTGTGCCATTCTTGGCTTAAAGTCGAGTACGGTGAAAGGTTGCGATGTGTTATTTCAATTGCACCACAACTGAGTGATTCCAATAGGAGACAGCGATGTTTCAAGGCATTTTGATCGACAAAGACGACAGCGGTTACCGGGCCACACTGCAAGAGATCAATGACGATCAACTGCCCGAGGGCGATGTGACTGTGCGTGTGGCGTACAGCACGCTGAACTTCAAGGATGGCCTCGCGATCACCGGCAGCAGCCCGGTGGTGCGAAAATTCCCGATGGTGCCGGGTATTGATCTGGCAGGCACTGTCGAAGTCAGTGGGCATCCGGACTACAAGGTCGGCGATCAAGTCGTACTCAATGGTTGGGGTGTAGGCGAAGGACATTGGGGCGGACTGGCGCAGAAGGCTCGCTTGAATGGCGACTGGTTGATTCCGCTACCCAAGGAGTTCACTGCGGCACAAGCGATGGCCATCGGCACGGCGGGTTACACGGCGATGCTGAGTATCCTGGCGCTGGAACATAATGGCGTGACGCCCGATCAGGGCGAGGTATTGGTCACCGGCGCCAATGGCGGTGTAGGCAGTTTCGCCATCGCCCTGCTGAACAAGCTCGGCTATCGGGTGGTCGCGTCCACCGGTCGAACCTCCGAGCACGATTACCTCAAGCAACTGGGCGCAAGCGAAATCATCGACCGCGCCACGCTGTCCGAGCCGGGCAAACCCTTGGCCAAGGAGCGCTGGGCGGCGGTCATCGACTCGGTCGGCAGCCACACGTTGGCCAATGCCTGTGCCAGCACCAAGGCCAATGGCACTGTCGCCGCGTGTGGCCTGGCGCAAGGTATGGACTTCCCGGCTTCAGTCGCACCGTTCATTTTGCGCGGCGTGACCCTGGCCGGGATCAACAGCGTGACTCAGCCCAAAGCCAGGCGGATACTGGCCTGGAATCGTCTGGCGAAGGATCTGGATTTCGCTCTGCTGCCGCTGATCAGCCATGAAATCGGCTTGAGCGAAGTGATCGAGGCCGCGCCGCGCCTGCTCGCCGGTCAATTGCGTGGGCGGGTGGTGGTCGACGTCAATCGTTGACTGTTTCACCCTCAATCAAACAGACAAATTACAGAGACAAGGACTATCGACCATGGATGTAAAGCAGCGTGAAGTGCGGCCCTTTAGCGTCTCGGGCCTGCAAGTGCGCACCTGCAATGCCGCAGAGCAGCAACCAGACACTGCGCGCATCGGCCCGATGTGGGAACAATTTTTCGTTGAGGACATCTTCGACAAGATCCCCCACAAACAGCCGGATTCCTTCATGTACGGCGTCTATTCCAACTACGAGTCCGACGCTTCGGGCCACTTCGATGTGACCGCGGGGGTGGCGGTCACCGCGCCCTCCGAGGACTTTGCGCAGGTTCAGGTGGAAGGAGGCGATTATCTGGTGTTCAGCGCCAAAGGGGCGATGCCGGACAGCGTCATTCAGGCTTGGGGCCTGATCTGGGCCTATTTCAAGGACAACCCGCAGATTTGCCGCTCGTTCGCCACAGACTTCGAGGTCTATACCAGCCCGGATTCAGTGTCGGTCTATATCGGCATTCAGGACTCAGACGGGTTTTCGCGCTCAAGCAACTGACGCTTGCGCTCCACACCCCAGCGGTAGCCCGACAGGTTGCCGTCGCTGCGCACCACGCGGTGGCACGGAATCGCCACCGCCAGGTTGTTCGCGCCGCAGGCTTGAGCCACGGCGCGCATCGCTTTTGGCGCGCCGATTCGTTGAGCGATATCGGCGTAGCTGGCAGTGCAGCCAGCGGGAATCTCCCGCAGGGCTTGCCAGACCCGTTCTTGAAAAGCGGTGCCACGCACATCCAGTGGCAAGTCCAGGCCCAGGGCCGGCGCTTCGATAAAACCAACCACCTTGGCGATCAGTTGCTCGAACCCTTGGTCGGCGCCAATCAGATTCGCACGTCGAAACTTGTCCTGCAGATCGCAGACCAATTGGTGCGGGTCATCGCCCAGCAGGATCGCGCAAACACCCCGTTCACTCTGCGCCACCAGAATCGCTCCCAGAGAACACTGGCCGACGGCAAAACGAATGTCGTTGTTCTGACCGGCGGCGCGGTAATCACCGGGTTTCATGCCCAATAGTTGATCGGCGGATTCATAGAAACGGCTGTTGGAGTTGAAGCCTGCGTCATACAGCGCGTCGGTCACCGAGTCTCCGTCCGCGAGGCGCTCACGGACCCTGCGTGAACGATGGGCCGCGGCGTAACCCTTGGGCGTCAGACCGGTAACCGCTTTGAACACACGATGGAAGTGAAAGCTACTGAGGCCCGCAGCAACAGCCAGTTCGCTCAGGACAGGCAGATTCTCCGCGGTTTCGATCTGGCGGCAAGCGGCCGCCACAGTCGCAGCATGTTGCGCGGCGATGTCGCTTTGATCCTTCGCGGCGCGTTTGCTTGGGCGATAACCCGCCGCCTGGGCCTGCTCGGCCGTGTCGAAGAACTCGACGTTCTGCGGTTTCGGCAAACGCGCCAGGCTGCTGGGGCGGCAGTAAATGCCGGTGGTTTTCACCGCATACACAAACTGTCCGTCTGCCCGGGGATCACGCGCGACGACGGCGGCCCAGCGCGGATCGTTCTCGGTGGCAATCTTTGTCGAATGGCTTGTCATGGCTTCATGTCCTGACCTGTTTCATGCAGATTAACCAGCCGACGGGGTCGCTGCACCCCGGGTCTTGCGGTCGAATTCGAAGGCTTCATCCCGCGGTACGAAAGGTGAAGTTGATCCGTTGTTCGCCCAGTCGCGGGTGTTGGCCGTCCTTGATCGGCAAGACCCCGTGATAACGCAAACGATCCACGCCACCCCACACCACGATGTCGCCATGGAACAGCGGCACTCGTTGGCTTTTATCGCTGCGTTCGAAGCCGCCGAACAGGAACATCGCCGGCAATCCCAGGGACACTGAAACAATGGGCGCTGCGTAGGAAACTTCGTCTTTGTCCTGGTGCAACGACATCTTGGCCCCGGGAACGTAACGGTTAATCAAGCAGGAATCAGGCACGAAATCCGCAAACCCCGCTTCCCGCGCCGCCGCTTGTGCCAGTTCGAAAAACACCTCGGGCATTTTCGGCCAGGGTTTTCCGGTCAGCGGATCATCGCGGGTATAACGATAACCGCTGCGGTCGGTGGTCCAGCCCAGCGCGCCGCAACTGCTCAAGGCGACCGACATGGTAAAGCCCCCGGGCGTGATCATCTGACGAAACGGTGCCGCCGCCAGAACTGCGTCCAGTGCGGGCAGCAACTGATCCAGCCAGGGAAGGGCAAAGCCTCTGAGGACGCAGGACTGTTCGCCGATACGATCTAGCCTGGGTTGCTGCTCGGGTTCCGCGTCGGCAAACAAGTCGAAGGTGATCGGGTTCATGGGGTCATAACGCGTCGTGAAAGATGATTCCAAGGGTATGCCGTTTTCCGCTGTGCAGGCGACTCACGCCGTGGCGCAGGGTGACCCGGTAATAGCCACGAACGCCTTTGACCGGTCGTTGGTTGACGGCAAAGATCAGTGCGTCACCTTTCTTCAGGCCGATGACCTGAGGGCGCGACTGCATCCGTGGGCGCTGCTCCGTCAGCACGAACTCGCCGCCGGTGAAGTCTTCGCCCGGCTCTGACAGAAGAATCGCCACTTGCAGCGGGAAGACGTGTTCGCCGTACAGGTCCTGATGCAAGCAGTTGTAGTCCTGCGGTCCATATTGCAGCAACAGCGGCGTCGGGCGTTCCTGACCGGCGGCATGGCAGCGGTCGAGGAACGCTTCATGGGTTTCCGGGAAACGGGTCGGCAGGTCCATATGCTCGTACCAGCGATTGGCAATGGGCACCAATCGAGGATAGAGCGCACTGCGCAAACGGGCGACGACATCTGGCAACGGGTATTTGAAGTACTTGTACTCGCCACGGCCAAAGCCGTGACGGGCCATGATTACTTGCGAGCGAAACGGTTCGGCACTGGCATACAGAGCGCTGACTTCATCGCACGTGGCGTGGCTTAAAAGCGACCTGATAATTGCGCAGCCATCCTGATCGAGCTGCTGCTCGAGCATGACCCAGTCCAGTCCAGCGAGGGATTGCTCACTCATCGCTGTGCCTCACGATCCAGCAGTTGCCGTTTGCGCTCCAGCCCCCAACGGTAGCCGCCGAGGCTGCCATCCTGACGCAGCACTCGATGGCACGGCACGATCACCGCCAGCGGGTTCGCTCCGCAGGCATTGGCCACCGCCCGAAAAGCCGTGGGTTGCCCCAGTTGTCGAGCGATGTCCAGATAGCTGGCGGTTTCACCCAGCGGTATTTGCCGCAGGGCATTCCAGACTCGCCGTTGAAACACGCTGCCCGTCAGATCCAGCGGTAAATCCAGGGTGCTGCGCGGGTCTTCGAGGTGGCGCAGGGTTTGCTCCAGCGCAGGCATAAAGCCTTCATCGCGCTGCGGTGCTTGTTGGCCGGGGAAGCGTCGCGAAAGATCTCGCTCCAGCGTTGCCAGATCATCACCGATCAGCAGCGCACACAAACCCTCGGCGCTGAACGCCAGCAGCAAGACGCCAAGACTGGAAGGGCTACTGATGAAGCGAATCGAGGAAGTAGGCATGTTCTGACTCCTTAACCAAAGGTTGAGGTGGCCAGTCTAGGGAGGGGCGACTTGGTTAACACTCCGGCGCTTGCGGTTGAATTCCAGAGGGCAGGAGCAGACGTCCATGTTGTCGCTCCGGATCCCGTTACAGCGCTTTGCTGACGCTTATGTCGCTGATGACGTCTTCGCTCGAACCATGAAGCGCATCCAGCGCGGCCTTGGCTTCTTCTTCGGTGCCTTTTTCAAGCTGGGCAAATTCGAAGCGACGCTCACCATTGAGTTTGTATTTGATGACGTACTTGGTCGTTTGGGCCACGGTCATACCTGCTTGTCTTCGTGTTTGGGTGTCACTCAGCTCAGTTTCGTGCTGGAGCGGCGGATGATCTTGATGGTGTGAGTCAGGGTCGGTTTGCGAGTTACGCTGATCGGCCGGCGGTTGACCGTGTCGATGGTGATGTTCCAGAAACCGGTGCTCGGTGCAGTAATCCGGGCAGGGAAAGTGTCAAATGCTCCGCCATGGTAAGTGTGGCGGCCGCCATTCTTGAAGCTGCGGAAATTGGCGTCGTTCATCAAGCGGATATTGCATGTTTGGGAGCATTGAATGACGACGATGTCGTCTTCGTTGAGGTGCTCGCGCTGGTGGATAAATTTCATGAGGCGCCTCCAGAAGGGCTTTTTCTACAAAATCAAAACGATAGCATGTGCGATTGGCGCAGTTTATCAGCCCGAACGGGTTATTATCCGGTCGTCGAGGTCTGCTTTGACAATTAAAAACTGTTATACGGAATTTTATGAGCGATAAACGCAGCGAGCCTCGGAGAAAAACAGCATTTGTACTGTCGGAGTCTCTTTATCGGAGGTGTTGTATGAAGTGGGGTGTGCTGTTCCTGCCTATGGCGATAGCGATGAGTGGTTGTGCGAGTGTCTCGGAGATCAATGAGACGCTACCGACCATGAGCGTGATTTCAGGCAAGAAGCCTCAGGAGTACGCGCAATGCCTCACCGAGAAGCTGGCCAGCAGCCGGGGAGCCCTGCAAGTCGAGCCGCACAAGGACGGTATGCGAGTCATCGTGCCGCAGAAGTTCTCCTCGGGGCCGGCCGCGGTATTTGATATCGAAGACCGCTCCACTGGCAGCAGCATCAAGTTGCATGAGCGTATCTCCAATGTGCCGTTGCGCCCCATGGATGTACGCAATGCCGCTACGGCGTGCATTTCCGGCTGATAGACTGTCGCCCGTCAGCACCGATGCCGCCAAAGCAGCGCTTTGGCGGCATTGTCATTTCTGGAGTCGAGCATGAAGCGAGAGCAGGTACGGGAGCGCCATGCAGAGGGTCACATCTCTGCCACCCACGTGATTCAGAATCCGGCGAATTCGGGAGAATGGATCGTGTTTTTCAAGAAAAGCGCTGGGCGCAGTTATTTTCTGGTGGATGAAAACGATGAAGTCGAATCTTTCAGTAGCCTCGATGATTTGATCGAGACGGTGCGCGGCCTCGGGATCAAGTTCGCCGAAATTCACATGTAGGGCAGGGCGCCTTACTTGCAGACCACCACGACATTGCGGTTCTTGTAGTTGCCGACGTCGACACCCAGGGTCTTGTCGCTTTCCTTGGTCGAAGGTGTACCGTCGGTACCGACGATCCGATAGCCGGTGCCGGCGCAAGAGGCATCGGCTTTTTCGTAGCAGGTGGCCCAGGAATTAGCTTCCCCGGAGCAGTCTATGGCCAGGCCTTGCTCGCCGTTGTTCAGGTAGGTCGTTTCGGAAGTGGCGCAGCCGCTCAGGGCCAGTGCCGCGATCAGTGGCAAAAATTTATTCATGTCGATGTCGTCGTCAGGATGAAGGGGCTGAGCCTGTGACAGCGCTGGCATCAAAAGGTTATAGCGAATGGCCACTTCGTGGCAGGAAATCACAAAAAAGCCCTGCGCGAGGCAGGGCTTGGGTCGAGTCCGGTGCTTCTCAGGACTTGTCCTTGCCGCGACGCTTCGGGGCTGGGTGTTCGAGCTCCAAAACAGATGCCACTTCAATCGCCGACGCTTCGGTAGGGAAAGGCCCAGCGATATTTTCGCCACCTGCACTGTCTACCCACCACTGGCCGTCTTTCGCCTGATTGATCAGGAACCCGTTGACACTTTTTGCTTCCGACATCTATCTGCCTCGTTGGCTGGTTCAATCGCGCAATGATAGCGCCAAATGCACCCAACGGGTGCTGATGGTGTAGGATTCGTGGTCGTGCAGATCTGATGGTCTGTGCTATCTATAAAGGCTGCGGAGCTATCTCGGGAACTATCCGCGAAAATATTTCTCTATGATGGCATCGGTTAGCCAGCGCGGGGCATTGTAAGGTGCACACCGCCTGATTAGACTGCGCCGAAACTCGTACACACAGCCCTATCAAGGACTTATATGATCAAGAAATGCTTGTTCCCAGCAGCCGGTTACGGTACTCGCTTCCTGCCAGCGACTAAAGCCATGCCCAAAGAAATGCTGCCGGTGGTAAACAAGCCACTGATCCAGTACGGCGTCGAAGAAGCACTGGACGCTGGGTTGACCGAAATCTCCATCGTGACCGGTCGCGGCAAACGCGCTCTGGAAGACCACTTCGACATCAGCTACGAGCTGGAAAACCAGATCAAGGGCACCGACAAGGAAAAATACCTGGTCGGTATCCGCAAACTGTTGGACGAGTGCTCGTTCTCCTACACTCGTCAGACCGAAATGAAAGGCTTGGGCCACGCGATCCTGACTGGCCGCCCACTGATCGGTGACGAACCGTTCGCGGTAGTGCTGGCGGACGACTTGTGCGTCAACCTTGAAGGCGACGGCGTCCTGACCCAGATGGTCAAGCTGTACGAGCAGTATCGCTGCACCATCGTTGCGATCCAGGAAGTGGATCCGATGGAAACCAACAAGTACGGCGTGATCGCCGGCGAGCTGATCGCTGATGATTTGTACCGCGTTCGCAACATGGTCGAAAAACCAGCCCCGGAAGACGCACCGTCGAACCTGGCGATCATCGGTCGTTACATCCTGACGCCGGATATTTTCGAGCTGATCAAACAAACCGAGCCAGGCAAAGGCGGCGAGATTCAAATCACCGACGCCCTGATGAAGCAGGCGAAAAACGGTTGCGTGATTGCCTACAAGTTCAAGGGCCAGCGTTTTGACTGCGGTGGCGCTGAAGGCTACATCGAGGCCACCAACTTCTGCTTCGAGAACTTCTACAAGACTGGCAAGGCCTACTGATAGCGCCTGACCCACTTGTATTGAAAAGCCACCTTCGGGTGGCTTTTTCATTTTCCGTCCCCATATCGATTGCAGCGCTTGCCCAACGGATGTCTGCGGGTATGCTTGTGGACTGCCGAGGAGATTGAAAATGGCCTACGATTTTGACCTTTATGTGATTGGCGCCGGTTCCGGCGGTGTGCGGGCTGCGCGTTTTGCTGCCGGTTTTGGCGCGAAAGTGGCTGTGGCCGAGAGCCGCTACCTGGGTGGCACTTGTGTGAATGTCGGCTGTGTGCCGAAGAAGCTGCTGGTCTACGGCGCACACTTCGCCGAAGACTTCGAGCAGTCGCAAGGTTTTGGCTGGACGCCGGGCGAAGCGAAGTTCGATTGGGCGACGCTGATCGCCAACAAGGATCGCGAGATCAATCGCCTGAACGGTATCTATCGCAATCTGCTGGTTAACAGTGGTGTGACCTTGCATGAAGGCCACGCCAAAATCGTTGATCCGCACCAGGTCGAGATCAATGGCAAGCGTTACACCGCCAAAAACATCCTGATTGCTACCGGCGGATGGCCACAGATTCCGGAGATTCCGGGGCATGAGCATGCAATCAGTTCTAACCAGGCGTTCTTCCTCAAAGAGCTGCCCAAGCGCGTTCTGGTCGTAGGCGGTGGTTACATCGCCGTTGAATTCGCCGGGATCTTCCACGGTCTGGGTGCCGACACCACGTTGCTTTATCGCGGTGAGCTGTTCCTGCGCGGCTTCGACGGTGCAGTGCGCAAACACCTGCAGGAAGAGCTGACGAAGCGCGGCATGGACCTGCAATTCAACGCCGACATCGAGCGTATCGACAAGCAGTCCGATGGCAGCCTGAAGGTGACCCTCAAGGACGGCCGTGAGCTGGAAGCGGATTGTGTGTTCTACGCCACCGGTCGACGTCCGATGCTCGATAATCTTGGGCTGGAAAACACCGGGGTCAAACTCGACAAGAAAGGTTTCGTCGAGGTCGACGAGCAGTATCAGACTGCTGAACCGTCGATCCTGGCGCTGGGCGATGTGATCGGTCGGGTTCAGCTGACGCCGGTGGCGTTGGCGGAAGGCATGGCCGTGGCGCGGCGCTTGTTCAAGCCTGAGCAGTATCGCCCGGTCGATTACAAGATGATCCCGACCGCGGTCTTCAGCTTGCCGAACATCGGTACGGTCGGTTTCACCGAGGAAGAAGCCCGGGAGGCCGGTCACGATGTGGTGATCTTCGAAAGCCGCTTCCGTCCAATGAAACTGACCCTGACCGAATGCCAGGAGCGCACCCTGATGAAACTGGTGGTGGACGCCAAGACCGACAAGGTTCTGGGCTGTCACATGGTCGGTCCGGAGGCTGGGGAAATTGTGCAGGGCCTGGCGATCGCCTTGAAGGCGGGTGCTACCAAGCGCGATTTCGATGAAACCATCGGCGTGCACCCGACTGCCGCCGAAGAGTTCGTCACCATGCGCACGCCGGTCGCAGGTTAATCGTCCTTTTGGGGCTCTGATGCGTCTGGCGCTGTCGCAATGACGGCCGCCAGGCGCACGCTCTCATCGAGGCTCGCCTGAGTCTTGAGCAACTCAATTTCCAGCGCTTTGTTTATCTGCGTCTGCTCGTCGACACTCTGTTTCAACGACTGACTTTCTAGCAGGGCTGCGCGCAAACGTTCCTGGAGGAGGGTGCGTTCGCTGTCGATACGGTTGACCTGTTCCAGCAGTTGATCCTGTCGAGCGTTGGTTTGCTTGAGTTGATCCTGCAGCAGGCTCAGCTCTCTCAGGGTGCCACGGTTCTCTGTCAACAAGCGCTCGTTGTCGCGGTGCAGTTGCGTGATCTCATCCTGGCGTACCAATGCGCTTTGCTGGGCCTGGCGCAATTCCATCTGAATCTGCTGCACCTGGCTTTCGTGGCGGCGTTGTTCCTGCTCGCGTTGTTCTTTGACAGCGTTGCGATAATGTTCCAGGGCATCGCGAGCGTGCAGGTGCTTTTCTTCCAGTGAGCGAATCTGCTCATCCTTGTCTTGCAAGCGTAATTCGAAATCGGCCAGCGCCTGGTTCAGTCCGGCGTTGCGGGTTTGTTCGGTCTGCAGCATGGCGCCGGTTTCTTGCAGGCTCTCGGACTCTTGAGTCAGTGCCAGGCTTTGTATCTCGTACTGCTGATGCAATTCGCCATTGGCTTGTTGAGCTTCCTTCAGCTGTATTTCCAACTCTTTTCGCTGCTGATCGAACTGCGTGCGTGCCTGGTCGATGGGTTCTTGCGCCTGTTCCTTGAGGCGTTGTGCCAGGCGTGAGACCAAACCTGCCAGCTCATCATCAATGGGTTCTGGCGGCACTTCGGCGCGCTCGGTGCCGTCATCCAGCTCCTTCAGATAGCGATGAATCGTGGTTTTCGAGCCCGTGTTGCCCATTTCGATCCGTACCGCATCGATGCTTGGGTTTTCACCGCGCGCCAGAATTGCCAAGCGTGCTGCCTGGACCACTGCTTTATTTACACCGCCACGAGCCATGAGTTCTCCTACGATTTCGTACTGTGGTACATGCCACTTAATTACACAATGTACCACGCTAACGTAAAACTTAAAATACGTTAGGTATTCATGCGGGATATACTGGTATTACCCCGTGTGATGAGCCCTGTGGCGCGTTTTCACCCGCCAAAGCGGTACGTTTTAGAGAGTTGAGCGCATGACTGAGCTGGATCGTTACCTGCAAGCCGCCACCCGCGACAACACCCGTCGCAGCTACCGGGCGGCTATCGAGCATTTCGAAGTCAGTTGGGGCGGCTTCCTGCCGGCGACCAGCGACAGCGTGGCGCGCTACCTCGTCGCTCATGCGGGTGTGCTGTCGATCAATACTTTGAAGTTGCGTTTGTCTGCACTGGCGCAATGGCACAACAGTCAGGGTTTTCCCGACCCCACCAAGGCGCCGGTGGTGCGCAAGGTCTTCAAGGGCATTCGCGCGCTACACCCGGCTCAAGAAAAACAGGCCGAGCCTTTACAGCTTCAACATCTGGAGCAAGTGGTTGCCTGGTTGGAGCAAGAAGCTCAAACCGCAAAATCTGAACGCGATCAACCGGCTCTGTTGCGGGCCAGGCGCGACAGGGCGCTGATCCTGTTGGGCTTCTGGCGCGGGTTTCGTAGCGATGAGTTGTGCCGGTTACAGATCGAGCACGTGCAAGCGGCTGCCGGCTCAGGCATCACGCTCTATTTGCCGCGAACCAAGAGTGACCGCGAAAACCTCGGCAAGACTTACCAGACGCCAGCGTTGCAGCGCCTGTGCCCTGTGCAGGCGTACATCGACTGGATCACCGAAGCCGCGCTGGTCCGTGGGCCGGTATTCCGGGGCATCGACCGCTGGGGCCACCTGAGCGAGGAGGGCCTGCACGCCAACAGCGTGATCCCGTTACTGCGCCAAGCGCTGGAGCGCGCCGGCATCCCGGCCGAGCACTACACCAGTCACTCCTTGCGGCGCGGCTTTGCGACTTGGGCCCACCAGAGCGGGTGGGACCTGAAGTCGTTGATGAGTTACGTGGGCTGGAAGGATATGAAGTCCGCCATGCGCTATGTTGAAGCCAGCCCGTTTCTCGGGATGACACCGCTCGCGGAAAAAACCATTGGCGCTGCTAAGTAAGTTTTCTTCTATTAATACGTTCGGCTAATAGCGAAAACCAATGAGCAGCATGAGCTTTGCCAATGAGCCATCCGGCAATCGAGTCGGTAGGATTCACTCCATCAACTTCTCAACCAAACTTTTCAACCCTGACGGAGAGTCATCGATGCCTATCATCAACAGCCAAGTTAAACCGTTCAAAGCTGACGCCTTCAAAAATGGCGACTTCGTAAAAGTGTCGGACGCTGACCTGAAAGGTAAATGGTCTGTCGTGTTCTTCTACCCAGCCGACTTCACCTTCGTTTGCCCGACCGAACTGGAAGACCTGGCTGACAACTACGACGCGTTCCAGAAGCTGGGCGTCGAGATCTACAGCGTTTCCACCGATACCCACTTTGCTCACGCTGCCTGGCACAACACTTCGCCAGCCATCGGCAAGATCCAGTACACCATGATCGGCGACCCGACCCACGCCATCTCCCGCAACTTCGACGTGCTGATCGAAGACGCTGGCCTGGCTGACCGTGGCACCTTTGTGATCAACCCTGAAGGCCAGATCAAAATCGTTGAATTGAACGATGGCGGCGTTGGCCGTGACGCTTCCGAGCTGCTGCGCAAAATCAAGGCTGCTCAGTACGTCGCTGCTCACCCAGGCCAGGTTTGCCCAGCCAAGTGGAAAGAAGGCGAGGCCACTCTAGCTCCGTCCCTGGACCTGGTCGGCAAGATCTAAGTCTGTGGATCGCATCATCAGGGCGGGTTTCCGCACCTAAGTAAGCTGCAACCGCCCAATAAAAACGCCCGGGCGAGATTCGCTCGGGCGTTTTTTTTCGAAACGAATAAAGGAAATCGCCCGTATGTTGGACGCCAATCTTAAAGCCCAGTTGAAGTCATACCTGGAACGGGTCACCCAGCCGATCGAGATCATTGCTTCCCTCGACGACGGTGCGAAATCCCAGGAAATGCTCGCACTTCTGAAAGACGTTGCCAGTCTTTCTACCCAAATTACCTTGCTCGACAACGGTGACGATGCCCGTAAACCATCGTTCTCGATCAACCGCCCGGGTGCCGATATCAGCCTGCGTTTCGCCGGCATCCCGATGGGCCACGAATTCACATCCCTGGTGCTGGCCTTGCTGCAAGTCGGCGGCCACCCTTCGAAGGCCAGCGTTGAAGTGATCGAACAGATTCGTTCGCTCAAAGGCGAGTTCAACTTCGAGACTTACTTCTCGCTGTCCTGCCAGAACTGCCCGGACGTGGTCCAGGCATTGAACCTGATGGCCGTGCTTAACCCGAACATCCGCCACGTCGCCATTGACGGCGCGCTGTTCCAGGCCGAAGTCGATGACCGTCAGATCATGGCAGTGCCAAGCGTTTACCTGAACGGTGTGAACTTCGGCCAGGGCCGTATGGGCCTGGAAGAAATCCTCGCCAAGATCGACACCAGCGGCATCGAGCGTCAGGCCGAGAAAATCAGTGCCAAAGAAGCCTTTGACGTGCTGGTCGTCGGCGGTGGCCCGGCCGGTGCTTCGGCCGCGATCTACGCCGCCCGTAAAGGCATTCGTACCGGTGTGGCGGCTGAACGTTTTGGTGGGCAGGTGCTGGACACCATGGCCATCGAGAACTTCATCTCCGTGCAGGAAACCGAAGGGCCGAAACTGGCTGTGGCGCTGGAAGAGCACGTCAAGCAGTACGACGTCGACATCATGAACCTGCAGCGCGCCGACAAACTGGTGCCGGGCAAAAGCGGTGAGCTGCACGAAGTCCACTTCGCCAGCGGCGCGACCCTGAAAGCCAAGACGGTGATCCTGGCGACCGGTGCGCGGTGGCGTGAAATGAACGTCCCGGGTGAGCAGCAATACCGCAACAAAGGCGTGGCGTACTGCCCGCATTGCGACGGTCCGCTGTTCAAAGGCAAGCGCGTGGCGGTGATAGGCGGCGGTAACTCCGGCGTCGAAGCAGCCATCGACCTGGCGGGTATCGTGTCCCACGTAACGCTGCTGGAGTTCGACGTACAGCTGCGCGCCGATGCGGTCTTGCAGCGCAAATTGCACAGCTTGCCGAACGTCACCGTGATCACCAGTGCGCAAACCACTGAAGTGTTGGGCGACGGCCAGAAGGTCAACGGCCTGCGTTACAAGGATCGTCAGTCGGACGAGTTGCGTACCGTCGAGCTGGAAGGGATCTTCGTGCAGATCGGTTTGCTACCCAACACCGACTGGCTCAAAGGCACCATCGAGTTGTCGCCTCGCGGTGAGATCATCGTCGATGCCCGTGGTGAAACGTCGATGCCGGGCGTGTTCGCTGCCGGTGACGTGACCACCGTGCCGTACAAGCAGATCGTGATTGCGGTGGGCGAGGGCGCCAAGGCTTCCTTGAGCGCATTCGATCACTTGATCCGCAGCTCGGCTCCGGCATAAAAACTGACGCTGAAAACACAAAAACCCCATGAGTGATCATGGGGTTTTTTGTAGGTGGATCAAAAGATCGCAGGCTTCGCCAGCTCCTACAAAAGCCAGGTCAGGCTCGATTCTGTAGGAGCTGCCGTAGGCTGCGATCTTTTTACAGCGGTGCTGGCTGAATGATTTCGACCCAGTAGGCATCCGGATCCTTGATGAACGCCAGGCTCTTCATGCGGCCGTCATTCAGTCGTTTCTGGAAATCGCAGCCCAGCGCTTCGAAGCGCTCGCACGCAGCGACGATATCCGGCACCGAGATGCAGATGTGACCGAAGCCGCGCGGGTCGGTGTTGCCGTTGTGGTAAGCGAAATCCGCGTCGTTCTCGGTGCCGTGGTTGTGGGTCAGCTCGAGAATGCCGGGGATCGACTTCATCCATTCAGTGCGGCCAGCAGCGTCGGCCGGGATCTGGTTTTTATCAACCAGTGCCAGGAAGTACAGGCTGAACTCGGCTTCCGGGAAGTCGCGTTTTTCCACCAGCGAGAAACCCAAAATGCGCGTGTAGAAATCCAGGGACTTGGTGATGTCCTTGACCCGCAGCATGGTGTGGTTGAAGACGAACTTCTGGGTGGCGGTGTCAGGTTGGGCTGTCACGCCTGGGAAGGTGTTCAATTCGTGCAGGCTCATGGGCCCTCCGGAAAATAAGTGGGGCTAACGAATGGCGACAATGATACGCAAGGGCTCTGACATCACCAAACCCAAACAGTCGGCTATTGCCTGACAGACGGGCGAGGCTCAGACTTTACGGTTCAATCCGTGAGTGTTCATTGCAATGATTCGTTTCTGTAAATCGATGTTCGTCCTGATCTGCGTGCTTTCAGGTGTTAACAGCGCTCACGCAGATGAGCCAATCATGACCTGGCCCAGCGGCTGGGAGGTCGAAGCCGTCCCGCAAGATGATGCCAATACCCAGGTGTCCCGCCAGCGCGCGGTGAAAAACGATCAGGGTGGCACGCCGGTGATGGTGATGGAGTTGACCATGACTCAGGTGGAAAGCGGTCATCAGGTGAATCTGCAAGGCGTGTTGCTGGAAATGCGCAAGTCGGTGCAGAAGGACTTCTTTCAAGGCGGTTATCAAAGTGTCTGCAACAAGATTCACCCGACGACCTTGAGCCGCTTATCTGCGCTGGAAACTACCTGCACGATCACGCAGAACGGAAGGCATGTGCTCTCTCAAACATTGGTTGCCGCCGTGGATGGCGATAAGGCCTATGTTCTTTCCTACGCGGGGCAGGCAGAGGTTTATAAGGCAAGTCAGGATGAAATAGAGGCCGCCCGTAACAGCTTGAAACTTTAGTTAAAGATTTCAATGGCTGCCGGTTTCAGCCCATTCGGAAATTTTTAGATACCAAAGGGATTAAGCACAAAGTTATTCAACAAGTAGCGAGTTGATCGACGCCAATCGTTGCATTTAGAAGGCGTCCATGAAAAAGCCCTGCATTGGCAGGGCTTTTTTGTCACCGCGAGTGCTTAGCCACGCAGCCAGGAATCAACGGTAGCTGCACCGTATTGTTCCTTCCAGGCTTTCAGGCCGCGGTGGTTACCACCCTTGGTTTCAATCAGTTCACCGGTGTGCGGATTCTGATAAACCTTGACCACGCGAGCGCGGCGGGTTTTAGGCGTTGCCTGTTGCAGACCGGATTTTGCCGGGTTCGGATCGAGAATGGCGATGATGTCGCGCAGGCTCTTGCCGTAGGTTTTCATCAGCCCCTGGAGCTTTTCTTCGAATTCGATTTCTTTCTTGAGCCCGGCATCATTCTTCAGGTTTTCCAGCTGCTTGAGCTGCTCTTGAAGGGCCTTTTCAGCTGCACGAAATTCAGCGAGTCTGGACAATATCTTTACTCCAATAGTGTGTTTGGCTGATACCAACCGCAAACAAAGCTATAAGCCAAGAGCCTTGAAGCGACTCGGTGATAATGGCTCACCTGCCAATCTAGCGCAGGCATGAAAAATTGTAGTAGTTAATTGGCCAAGAGTAAATCCTGTCTTTTTCTTCATGTAACAACAGTAGTCTTTTGATTCAAATTGGTGCGCGATTTCCTTGTCTCGTCGCTAACCGCCGCTAGTTAATGGTGACTTAATGCGTTAATGAAGTCCGCGCCGGGCATTGGGCGGCCGAACAGATAACCTTGCAAGAAGTTCACGCCGTGGGCGGTCAGATAATCACTTTGCTCCGTGGTTTCCACGCCTTCGGCGACGATACCCAGGTCGAGCTTGGCCGAGAGTTCGATGATGGTGTCCAGGATATGCCGTGAGAGGGCGTCAACGCCGATCATGGCGACAAAACTCTGGTCGATTTTCAGGAAGTCCACATTGAACTGACGCAGGTAACCGAGGCTTGAGTGACCGGTGCCGAAGTCATCGATCGCGATCATCACGCCCAACGCGTGAAGCTGCTCGAACAGTTGGTGGGTGATGGCCGTGGGTTCGATGAGTTCGCGCTCGGTGAGTTCCAGTACCAGGCTGACGGCACCCGGTTCGAAGGCCGCGAGGAATTGACGGCAATCCTCGACCAGTTCCAGGTCCTTGCAGTGGCTGGCGGTAATGTTGATGCCGATGTGAAAAGCGCCCTCGAAGGAAGATGAAACAGGCGCCAACAATTCGGCAGTCTGCTGCATCAATGAGCGGGTCATCGGCACGATCAGCCCGGAGTGTTCGGCAAACGGAATGAACAGCTCCGGGCGCACCAGACCATCCTTTGGATGATTCCAGCGCATCAGCACCTCGGCGCCGGACCACTTCTTGTTGTCGCCATGCACCACAGGCTGAAAGTACGGAATGAACTCTGCTGCTTCCAGGGCGCGCCGCATTTCATTACTTGGCGATGACGAGCGTTTTTGCACAAAGTGCCCGATCAAGCCAGACATCACGCCGAAGAAGATCAGCAAGCTGAACAGCGGCGGATACTCACTGCTCATGTAGCGCCATGTTTCACCTTCAGAAAATCCGGCCGCCACAGAAAAGGCGTAACGCGTGGACGCCAGTCTGGTTTGCGCCACCGCAAAGGCGGGCAGGGCACCGTCATGAAATTTGCCATCGGCGGACAACCAATGGGGGCCGACTTGCAGTAGCAGCACTGTCTTGCGACCGATCAGCCGCAGTACGTTGCTCAGGTGATACCCGTCCAGGGTGCTCATCGCGCCCTGTTTTTCTTTGCTGAGCCGATACACAAGCAATGCGGTGTCGGGCGTAACCGGGTTGCCTTTCATCAGCAACAACGCGCCTTTGCTGTAGTCGCCGGAAACGCTCGCTTCCTGAACGTCACCGAACAAAGAGCTGCAGTAAATGGTGTTGTCCCACACCAGATTGGTCGAGCGCACGAACGGCCGGCGGGTGACCTGTTCGCGTAAGGCCAGTTTGACGTCGTTGCAGTTTTGACCGGCCAGCGGCAGCAATTCGCGGGCGGCCTGGGCGGTGTTGTCGAGCATCAATTCGAATTGGCGAATGGCTTCTTCGGCCGTCTGTTCAGTGCTTTGCCTGAGCGCACGCTCAGCTTGCATATAAAGAATGGCGAACCCCAGCAACACCGGAAGTAATCCGCTTAGTAGCGTCAGCGCCATCCTGATGCCGCGTTTGCGGCGGGTTTTGACGTTCAGTGGCATTTGCGAAACCTGTCACGATGAAGTTGGGCTCTCAAATGCTGGCAGGACCGGACGCCTTCCAAAAAGAGTTGAGGTAGAGGCCATGATAGTTGGCCCTCAGTAAGTGTGCCGCTCAGCGGTAGTTCAGACCCTCGGCCAATTTGATAAAAGCCAGCGCCGCAGGGGATGACTGGCGCTGGTCGAGCACTGCCAGACCGAC
This sequence comes from Pseudomonas sp. TH39(2020), assembly GCF_016650715.1. NCBI lineage: Bacteria > Pseudomonadati > Pseudomonadota > Gammaproteobacteria > Pseudomonadales > Pseudomonadaceae > Pseudomonas > Pseudomonas sp. TH39(2020). Next base: position 51,469 of record NZ_JAEKFF010000003.1, read on the forward strand.
CTGACGGGCGACCGGTGGCGACAGCGGTTTTTTCACGTAGCGACTGTCGCGGTCGTCGGGCAATGAGCTTTCGGCGACGACCGTCAGCGCGTCGCCTCGGCCAACGGTATCCAGCGTGCTCAGTAGTTGTGAGCAGCGATAACGGATGTTCGGTGTCAGCCGTGCGGCACTGAATAGCCGCGATACCAGTTCTGACGAACCGGCCTCGGTCAAGACAAAGGGGTCGTGACACAAATCGCTCAAGCTCAGGCTGTCGCGACGGGCCAGCGGATGATCGACGGGCAGCAGCGCGACCATCTGGTCTTCGATCAGCGCAAAGGTGTCGAACCGCTCCTCGGGCAACACTACGAAGCCTATGTCGATACGCCGCTCCTCCAGCCACTGGATCACCTGCCGGTCCGGGCCTTCGTCAATGTGGACCTCGATGCCCGGGTGAGCCGCGCGGTAGTGCTGCAGGATCCGCGGCAGCAGTTTGATCGACGAGGTGGGGCCAAACGAGCCGATGCGCAACGTGCCGCGCTTCATCCCGCGCGCATCCGCTGCTTCCTGGCGCAAGGTGTTGGCCAGACCCAGCATCGCTCGGGCGCGCAGCAAAAGCTGTTGGCCGATGTCGCTGAGTTCGACCCGGGACTGATGTCGGCGCAGCAGCTCGACGCCCAATTCCTGTTCCAGCGACTTGAGGGCATGAGAGACCGCGGATTGGGAAATCACCAAGCGATTGGCTGCCGCGGTAAAACCTTGAAGCTCGGCGACCAGAGAAAATATCTCCAGTTGGGTAAGGGTCATGAGTGTTTACTCATTTTACGATGAGAAGGCATTAGTCGAATGATACGTCATCTCCCCCCGATTTCTCGTTCTGGAAACCTATGACGACCTGTGAGCAAAGCCTGTCCAACCCTTCGGATGTCCCGGTCTATCTGAAACTGGCTGCCGTCACCATGATCTGGGGCGGCACCTTTGTCGCCGGGCGGTTTCTGGCCGACAGCCTCAGCCCCTTGTTTGCCGCCAGCCTGCGATTCTTGCTGGCCAGCGTGGCGTTGCTGGTGTTTCTACTACTGGCCCGCGTGCCTCTCGCAAGGCCCAGCCCCCGGCAATGGCTGCAATTGGCGCTGCTGGGTTTTTTCGGGATCTTTTTCTACAACCTGTGCTTCTTTTATGGGCTGCACTACATCAATGCCTCACGGGCGTCATTGATCGTGGCGTTGAACCCTGCCGTGATCGGGCTGGCGTCATGGCTGTTGTTCAAGGAGCACTTGAGTCGAGCAAAAGTATTCGGAATCGTGATCTGCATTGCCGGGGCGAGCCTGGTGATCGTCAGCCGTAACCCACAATTGTTGGCCGGCAATCCCGATGCCTGGATTGGCGATCTGTTGATCTTTGGCTGTGTGCTTGGCTGGGGCGTTTATTCGCTGTTCTCCAAAGACCTGAATCAAACCCTGGGCCCAGTGCAAACGGTGACGTACTCGATTCTGTTGGGCACGCTGATGCTGTGGGTGGCCAGTGCTGTTCGCGGTGAGTTGAGTGTTGCTGCACTTGCCAGCCTCGGAGCAACGCAATGGATGAGCCTGATGTACCTGGGCGTATTGGGTTCGGCGCTGGCCTATATCGGCTATTACGACGGCATTCGCAAAATCGGCGCGACGCGTTCAGGCGTGTTCATTGCCCTGAACCCGCTGACTGCGGTGATCCTCGGTGCGCTGTTGTTAGGCGAGCAGTTGACCCTGGCGATGTGCCTGGGAGGAGGGCTGATCCTCGCGGGGATTTTCCTGTGCAACAAACCCCTTGCGCGAGCAGGGAAAAAGGGGATTTGATACATAAGGCGGACAAACCTGGTTACGCTGTGTAGAATCGGTTTACGCATATAAGAATAATCGTCTTCTGGCAGCAGAAGCCTCGCCCGCAAGAGCCTTGGGTCGACAATGAAGAGTTTTGGGTTTCAATTGATCTACGGTGACTTCCTCGCCCGCAGCGTGCGGGGCATCTCCTGCGCGCCACCCGCCGGTCTCAGCATTGCTAGCAACTAACGAACCGTTAATTGACAAGAAAATGATGAGGCGCCAACCATGGCAGATTTATACGAAAACCCAATGGGCCTGATGGGCTTTGAATTCATCGAATTCGCATCGCCAACCCCGAACACCCTGGAGCCGATCTTCGAGATCATGGGCTTCACCAAGGTCGCGACCCACCGTTCCAAAGACGTGCACCTGTATCGTCAGGGCCAGATCAACCTGATCCTCAATAACGAACCTCACAGCGTTGCTTCGTACTTCGCGGCCGAGCACGGTCCGTCGGTGTGCGGTATGGCGTTCCGCGTCAAAAATGCCCAGCAGGCGTTTGCCCGGGCTCAGGAACTGGGCGCCCAGCCGATTCACATCGAAACCGGCCCGATGGAGCTGAACCTGCCCGCGATCAAGGGCATCGGCGGCGCGCCGCTGTACCTGATCGACCGTTTCGGCGAAGGCAGTTCGATCTACGACATCGACTTCGTGTTCATCGAAGGCGTTGACCGCAACCCGGTCGGGGCCGGCCTGAAGATCATCGATCACCTGACCCACAACGTGTACCGCGGTCGCATGGCCTACTGGGCCAACTTCTACGAGAAGCTGTTCAACTTCCGCGAGATCCGTTACTTCGACATCAAGGGCGAATACACCGGCCTGACCTCCAAGGCCATGACCGCGCCGGACGGCATGATCCGCATCCCGTTGAACGAAGAATCGTCCAAGGGCGCCGGGCAGATCGAAGAGTTCCTGATGCAGTTCAACGGCGAGGGCATCCAGCACGTTGCCTTCCTGTCCGATGACCTGATCAAGACCTGGGATCACCTGAAAAGCATCGGCATGCGCTTCATGACCGCGCCGCCGGAAACCTACTACGAAATGCTCGAAGGTCGTTTGCCGAACCACGGTGAGCCGGTTGACCAACTGCAATCGCGCGGCATTCTGCTGGACGGTTCGTCCGAGTCAGGCGACAAGCGTCTGCTGCTGCAGATCTTCTCGGAAACCCTGATGGGGCCGGTGTTCTTCGAATTCATCCAGCGTAAAGGCGACGATGGTTTCGGCGAAGGCAACTTCAAGGCGCTGTTCGAATCCATCGAACGCGACCAGGTTCGTCGTGGTGTGCTCTCCACCGACTAAGCCGTTTCGGTTGTAAAAAAGCCCGGTCAGCAGCAATGCTGGCCGGGCTTTTTCGTGCCGGTCCTACATCGATTTCCGTCGGTGCCGGACCAGGTGTTTGAACCCTTCAAACACCAGCACAACCACCGCCAGCCAGATCGGAATGTAGGTCAGCCACTCACCGGCCTTGATGCTTTCCCCCAGCAGCAACGCGACGCCGAGCAACAGCACCGGCTCGACGTAACTCAACAACCCGAACAGGCTGAACGGCAACAGCCGGCTGGCGATGATGTAGACCACCAGCGCCGAAGCGCTGATGACACCGAGCAACGGGATCAGCAGCGACAGCCACGGATATTGATCGAACACGGCGAAACCCTGATCACCGCCTTGAACAAACCAGAACGCCACGGGCAACATCAAGGCCATGTCCATCCACAAACCGCCGAGGTTGTCGGTCGCCAGTCGTTTGCGCAGGATGAAGTAGAGCGGATAACCGATGACGACCAGCAACGTCGCCCAGGAAAAGCCGCCGATCTGATACAGCTCGTTGAGCACACCGAGGGAAGCAAAAAACACGGCCACCTTTTGCAGGTAAGACAGTCGCTCGCCATAGGCGAACCGCCCGGTCAGGACCATGGACAGTGGCAACAGGAAGTAGCCCAGGGACACGTCGAGGCTATAGCCGTTGAGCGGTGCCCACATGAACAGCCAGAGTTGCAGGCCAAGCAGCGTCGCGGAAACGATCAGGCCGGCGAGCAGTTTTGGTTGGCCCACCAGCCGCCGAAAAAGGGCGACCACGAGTTTCCATTCACCGGAGACCACCATGAACACGGTCATGCACGGCAGGGTCAGCAGCATGCGCCAGCCGAAGATTTCCACGCCGCTCAAAGGCGTGAGCAACGAAGTGTAGTAATACATGACGGCAAACAGCACCGAGGCTGAAACCGATAGAGCGATACCTTTAGACAAACTGTCCTCGCGGGTTGAAGGTCAAACGGGCCGCGCAGAATACGTGGTTTCTGTGCTGAATATTGGCCGAGTGATCAATATTTCCAACATCCCTGCAGAATTTCAATCCGTCGTCCCCTCACCCTAGCCCTCTCCCGGAGGGAGAGGGGACTGACCAAGTGGATTCAAGAAATTTTGCGACCTGAAAGACCTGTTCGATTATGGAACTTTCAGGTCGAAGGATATGCCGAACACCCCCATTCAGTCCCCTCTCCCTTCGGGAGAGGGTTAGGGTGAGGGGGAGATCTCAAGCCAGACGCGGTTTGCGTCCCGACACAAAATGGCTCACATCATTAAACCCCGGCGTCGACGCATGCCCAGGCACAACCAGCGAATCAATAAACGCCTCATCCTCAGCCGTAATCTTCACCGCTTGAGCCTTGGTATAGGCGTCCCATTGTTCTTCAGTGCGCGGCCCTACGATGGCCGAGGTGACGGCGCTGTTGTTCAGCACCCAGGCGATGGCGAATTCGACAATGCCCACGCCGCGACCCTGGGTGTACTGCTGGATCTGCTGAGCAATGCGTAGGGATTCGACGCGCCATTCGGTTTCCAGAATGCGTTTATCTGCGCGGCCGGCGCGGCTGTTGGCATCCGGCTTCACGTCCGGCGCGTATTTGCCGCTGAGCACACCACGAGCCAGCGGGCTGTAAGGCACCACGCCCAGGCCATAGTTTTGTGCGGCGGTGATCTGTTCGGTTTCCGCCTGACGGTTGACGATGTTGTACAGCGGCTGACTGATCACCGGCCGGTCGACGCCCAGTTGATCGGCCACACGAATCACCTCGGCGATGCGCCAGCCACGGTAGTTCGACAAACCCCAATAACGAATCTTGCCCTGGCGGATCAAATCGCCGATGGCCGACACCGTGACTTCCAGCGGCGTGTTGTGGTCTTCGCGGTGCAGGTAATAGATGTCGAGATAGTCGGTGCCCAAACGCGTCAGGCTGGCGTCGATGCCATTGAACAGGTGCTTGCGGCTCAGACCGCTGCGGTTCGGAACGCCGTCCACCGGGCCGAAACCGACCTTGGTCGCCAGCACCCATTCGTGACGGTTACCGGCAATCGCTTCGCCGACGATCTCTTCAGAGCGGCCGTTGGTGTAAACGTCTGCGGTGTCGATGAAATTGATGCCCTGGTCCCAGGCCTTGTCGATGATCCGCAGGGAATCTTCGGTGCTGGTCTGTTCGCCGAACATCATGGTGCCCAGGGTCAGGGTGGATACCTGCAAACCCGAATGACCCAGCGTGCGATAGCTCATGACGAAATCCTTTTACCGGTGGGAGAAAGGCTCAATCAAATACCAGAACAGCCGCCAGGCGCAAACGCAAATATCAAACACCCTAAGATCAAATGTGGGAGCGAGCCTGCTCGCGAAAGCGGTGTGCCAGGCAACCATGATGCCGACTGACACTCCATTTTCGCGAGCAGGCTCGCTCCCACAGGGGATTTGCGGTGATCAGACGCGCAGGGGGCGAGTCATACGTAGTGCCAACAAACTCCCGCAAACAATCACGCCCGCCAGCAGGTAAAGCGCGGCATCGGTCGACCCGGTGCTGTCCTTGACCCAGCCCACCAGATACGGACTCAGGAACCCGGCCATCTGCCCCATGGAGTTGATCAACGCCAACCCACCGGCAGCCGCACCCGCACTGAGCAGCGCAGTCGGCACCGGCCAGAACATCGGCAGGCCGGTGAGGGCGCCCATGGTGGCGATGGTCAGGCCGAGGATGGCGATGGCCGGCGTAGTCGCAAAGTTCACAGCGATCAACAAACCGACCGCACCCATGAGCATCGGCACCACCAAGTGCCAACGGCGTTCTTTGCGCAGGTCGGCGGAGCGGCCGACCATCAACATGAACAGCGCCGCCAGCAGGTACGGAATCGCACTGAGCCAGCCGATCACCAGGTTATCGCTGAAGCCCAGGTTCTTGATGATCGACGGCAGCCAGAAGTTGATCGCGTAGACGCCGCTCTGGATGCAGAAGTAGATCAGACCAAACGCCCAGATCGCCGGGTTCTTGAACACCGCCAGCAGCGAGTCCGTGGTGGTTTTCGGTTTGTTGGCCAGATCGATAGCGTGGTCGGCTTCCAGCACCGAGCGCTCGAACGGCGTGAGCCATTTGGCGTTGGCGTAACTGTCGCTGAGCAGGAAGTACGCCAGCGCGCCGAGGATCACCGTCGGAATGCCTTGCAGCAGGAACATCCACTGCCAGCCAGCCAAACCTGCCTGGCCTGCGCCAAAGTGATTGAGAATCCAGCCGGAAAACGGGCTGCCGAGCAGGCCGGACACCGGGATCGCCGACATGAACAACGCCATGATGCGGCCACGGCGGAAGGTCGGAAACCACTGCGAAAGATAAAGCACCACGCCCGGGAAGAACCCGGCTTCAGCCGCGCCGGTGAACAGGCGCAGGGTGTAGAACTCGGTCGGTGTGGTGACGAACAGCAAACAGGTCGAGAGCGCGCCCCAGACGATCATCATCAGTGCGATCCAGCGGCGCGGGCCGAATTTGGTCAGGGCCAGGTTGCTGGGGACGCCGCACAACACGTAACCGATAAAGAAGATCCCGGCCCCGAGGCCGTACACGGTTTCGCTGAATTTCAGTGCATCGAGCATCTGCAGCTTGGCAAATCCAACGTTCACCCGGTCGAGGTAGTTGAACAGGTAGCAGATGAAGATGAAGGGAATCAAACGCAGGGTAATGCGTTTGTAGACGGCGTTTTTTTCGTCAACGATGGCCTGGGTAGCGGCGGCGCTCTGTGACATGGCGGGCTCTCTCTTTATTATGATTTTTTGCGATGCAAAGGGTAACGTTGACCGCCCGGTGAGTCTCGGCCAACGCTCGGGTCATTGTCTTTGTGCCTGAGCACAGGGTTTGCAACCAAGGCCTGTGCGGGTGAACAATCCGCTCCATCGCGCTTTCAAGGAACCCCGCTATGTTCGAACTCGATCACGACCTGGCCCAGGACATCGTCGACCGGGCGATGGCCATCCTGCCGTACAACGTCAACGTCATGGACAGCCAGGGCCTGATTCTCGGCAGCGGCGAACCGGAGCGGGTCAACACCCGGCATGAAGGCGCGCAACTGGTGCTGGCTAACGGGCGGGTGGTGGAGATCGACGCGCAAACCGCGATCCATCTCAAAGGCGTGCAGCCGGGCATCAACCTGCCGTTGTTGCTCGATCAGCGCTTGATTGGCGTGCTGGGCATCACCGGTGAACCCGAGCAATTGCGCACCTACGCCGAACTGGTGCGGATGACCGCCGAGATGCTGGTCGGCCAGCGCAATCAGCAGGCCGAACAGCAATGGCGGCGCCAGCGTTGCGACGATCTGCTGGCGTTGCTGCTCAGCGAGGCCGGGGATTCGCCGCGGCTGATCGATGAAGCGCAACAACTGGGGCTCAAGCCGCAGATGACGCGGGTGCCGTACCTGTTCGAGTTAGGGATGGAACACGGTCCGGGGCAAACCGTCGAGGCGCTCAGCGCCTGGTTGACTTCGCGCTACCCGGACAGTTGGTGCGTGAGTTCGGCCAAGTCATCGTTGCTCTGGTGCCGACCGGCGGCGCAGGCGATTGAGAATGACCGGTTGCTGGAAAAACTCGACGGCCTCGGCTGGAACATTCTGCGCATCGCCGTGGGTGGGCAGGCGGATGGATTGTCCGGGCTGCGTCGTTGCTATCGACGCGTCGGCGATTTGCTGGCCTATGGGCGAGATGTGTTGCCGCACTCCCGTTTGCTGACGCTCAACCGTTATCGGTTGCCGGTGATGCTCTGGCGGCACCGCAACGACGACGCGCTGGACGAGTTGCTCAAACCGCTGCGCAAAGTCATCGCCAAGGATGGCAACGGCCAACTGCTGGCAACCCTGCGCAGCTGGTGCGATCACGATGGTCAGAGTCAGGCCTGTGCCGATGCGCTGGGCATCCATCGCAATAGCCTGCGTTACCGGATGGAGCGGATTGCCGAGCTCAGTGGTGTTGATCCGCTGAAGCTGGACGGGATGCTCGCTTTGTACCTTGGAGTGCAACTGCTTCCGCAAACTGAATAGAGATGTGGCGACTGCAAGGACGCCTTCGCGAGCAGGCTCGCTCCCACATTTTGAACGCGTTCCCCCTGTGGGAGCGAGCCTGCTCGCGAAGGGGCCATCCCAGGCATCACAATGTCGGTTTTGTGGAAATGAACAATAATCGTCATGGCCGCTTGTGCAGCGGACCGGCGTTATTGTTCTTGCCTGCTGGCAGCATGGAACGCATTGGAACTGGAGAATTCGCATGAAAATCGTCATCGCCCCCGATTCGTTCAAGGACAGCCTGAGTGCCCAGGGCGTGGCTGATGCCATTGCTCTGGGGTTGGCGCAGGTTTGGCCCGATGCGCTCCTGGTCAAATGCCCGATGGCGGACGGCGGGGAGGGGACCGTCGAGTCTATTCTGGCGGCGTGCGAGGGCGAATTGCACCGCACCCAAGTCCGTGGGCCGCTCGGCGCAACGGTTGAGGCCACTTGGGGCTGGTTGCCCCAGAGCCACACCGCGATCATTGAAATGGCCGAGGCCAGTGGCTTGCAACTGGTTCCGCCGGGCAAGCGTGATGCCTGCATCAGCAGTACATTCGGCACCGGCGAGTTGATCCGCGCGGCGCTCGATGCCGGGGCACAACGGGTCATTCTGGCGATTGGCGGCAGCGCCACCAACGACGGCGGGGCGGGTGCGATGCAAGCCTTGGGCGTCAAACTGCTGGACGCCCAAGGCCAAATACTGGCACCGGGCGGCTTGGCCCTCGCGCAACTGGCGCGAATCGACATGAGTGAAATCGATCCGCGTCTGGCCGCGGTGCAATTCGACATCGCCGCCGACGTCAATAATCCACTGTGCGGACCTCACGGTGCCTCAGCAATTTTCGGCCCGCAAAAAGGCGCATCACCCGAGCAAGTCCAACAACTGGATCGCGCGCTCGGGCACTTTGCCGAACGGTGCGCTCAGGTCCTGAACAAAGACGTACGTGACGAACCAGGCAGCGGTGCGGCAGGCGGCCTGGGGTTTGCTGCCAAGGCGTTTCTGGGGGCGCAGTTCAAGGCCGGGGTCGAAGTGGTCGCCGAACTGGTCGGCCTGGAGGATGCGGTCGAAGGCGCCGACCTTGTGATCACCGGTGAAGGTCGTTTCGATGCTCAGACCCTGCGTGGCAAGACGCCCTTTGGTGTGGCGCGTATTGCTCGGCAGCACGGCGTGCCGGTGATCGTCCTCGCGGGAACATTGGGTGAGGGTTATCAGGCGCTGTACGAACATGGCATCGATGCCGCGTTTGCCTTGGCCAGTGGACCGATGACGCTGGAGCAGGCGTGTGCCGAGGCACCGCGGTTGTTGCGGGAGCGGGCGAGTGATGTTGCGCGGGTTTGGCGGGTGGCAGCTCGCAAAACCTGACCCCCCGCGATCCTGTAGCAGCTGCCGAGCCTGCGAGGCTGCGTTCGGCTGCGAAGCAGTCGTGAAGTCATGCGGCGCGGTGTGTCAGGAAAAACCGGTTGCCGGATTTACGACTGCTTCGCAGCCGAACGCAGCCTCGCAGGCTCGGCAGCTGCTACATTGAGCTCGAGTGTTTCACCGCTGAAACACTCGCACCCTCCTGAAATTTATTTCTCCAATCCCCGCAGAAAACCTCATCTTCGGCCGATACACCCAATAGGCCCACACAAACCTATTCCAACAGTGGCGCCAAACTGAAAGCGCGTGCGCCGCCGCCCGCCATTCAGTGATCACGCAAGGATGCTCGTAGCCCCATCACCCGAGAATCATTCTATGTCACTGCGTAATCTGAATATCGCGCCTCGAGCTTTCCTGGGGTTTGCCTTCATTGCCTTGCTCGTCATCGTGCTGGGAGTGTTTGCCGTGAACCGCATGACGACCATCCACCAAGCGTCCATCGACATGGAAACCACGCAGCTGCCCAGCGTAGGGTTTCTCGGTAACTTGACGGAAAACGTCCTGCGCCTGCGCATTCTTTCGTTCCGGGTGTTAGTCAACCGTGATCCGGCCGCGTTGCAGGAAGCCCAGACGCGTATCGGCGTGCTGGTCGACAAGGTTCGCAGCGCACAATCGAGTTATGCCGCGTTGTCGGCCACCACGGAAGAGGCCGCGCTGTACAAGACGTTCACGGCAACGCTGGACAGCTACATGCAAGCCCAGACCCAGATGCTGGAGCTGTCGCGACAGAACAAGCTCGATGAGATGCGCTCGCTGATCAACACCCGGATCAAGGACGGTACGGACCAGATGGGCGAGCAACTGAACAAACTGGTGGCGCTGAATAATTCCGCTGCGAAAGCAGCCTCGGCCGCAGCGGGCGAGCAGTACCGCAGCGCGATTACCGGCATCATCGCCGTGGCGGTCATCGCGGCGCTGCTGACCGTGCTACTGGCCTGGCTGCTGACCCGCAGCATCGTCACACCGCTGAACCGTGCGTTGCAGGCGGCGCAAACCATTGCGGGCGGCAACCTGACCAATGTCATCGAGGTCGACGGCAAGGACGAACCGGCCCGTTTGCTCGGTGCCTTGTCCGCGATGCAGGCCAGCCTGCGCAAAACCATCGAACAGATCGCCGGTTCCGCCACCCAACTGGGTGCCGCCGCTGAAGAACTCAGCACGGTCACCCAAGAAGCGTCCCGCGGTCTGCAACAGCAGACCAACGAAATCGAACAGGCCGCCACCGCGGTCAACGAAATGACCGCCGCTGTGGAAGAAGTGGCGCGCAACGCAGTGTCGACGTCCGAAGCCTCGAATCAGTCGACCCAGGCCGCCCGCGAAGGGCGCGACCGTGTGGTGGAAACCGTCGGCGCGATCCAGACCATGACCCACGATGTGCAAAACACCTCGGTGATGATCGAAGGCCTGGCCGCTCAGGGGCGCGACATCGGCAAGGTGCTGGACGTGATCCGCGCCATCGCCGAGCAAACCAACCTGTTGGCGCTTAACGCTGCAATCGAAGCCGCCCGTGCCGGTGAAGCCGGGCGCGGTTTCGCGGTGGTGGCGGACGAGGTCCGGGCGCTGGCCCATCGCACCGCGCAATCGACCCAGGAAATCGAAAAAATGGTCGCCGGCATCCAGAACGGCACCGGCCAAGCGGTCTCCTCAATGCAGCAAAGCAATCAACGCACCCAAAGCACCCTGGAAATGGCCCGCGCCGCCGGCGTTGCGCTGGAGCAGATCACTCAGTCGATCCAATTGATCAACGAGCGCAACCTGGTGATCGCCAGCGCGTCCGAAGAACAGGCTCAGGTGTCCCGCGAAGTCGATCGCAACCTGGTGAACATTCGCGACCTGGCCACCCAGTCTGCCGCTGGCGCCAACCAGACCAGCGCCGCGACGCACGAACTGTCGCGCCTGGCCGTGGATTTAAATGCCATGGTGGCGCGTTTCGTGATTTGAGATAGGGTTGTGGCTTGGAACCCGCGCGACTGGAGAATTACATGCGCTATTCAGCCTTGACCAAACGAATTGCCGGTGACGGCGCAGCGGCCTGGCAAATTCACGACCGAGCACTGGAATTAATTGAGCAAGGCGTTGATGTGCTGCTGCTATCGATCGGCGATCCCGACTTCGATACGCCGCAGCCCATCGTTCAGGCGTGCATCGATAGCTTGTTGGCCGGTGACACCCACTACCCGTCAGTCCGTGGCAGTCGGGGATTGCGCGATAGCATTGCCAACCGTCATCGACGTCGCAGTGGTCAAGCGGTGGATGCCGATCATGTGATCGTGCTGCCGGGCGCGCAATGTGCGGTGTATTCGGTCGCGCAATGCCTGCTCGACCCGGGCGATGAAGTGATCGTCGCCGAGCCGATGTACGTGACCTATGAAGGCGTGTTCGGTGCCTGCGCAGCCAAAGTGGTGCCGGTGGCGGTGCGCCCCGAGAACGGCTTTCGGGTCGATCCAGCGGATGTCGCGGCGCTGATCACGCCGAAAACCCGCGCCATCGTGCTCAACAGTCCGAACAATCCTTCCGGCGCCAGTTTGCCGCTGATGGTCTGGCAGGAACTGGCATCGCTGTGTGTTCGTCACGACCTGTGGCTGATCAGCGACGAGGTCTACAGCGATCTGTTGTATGAAGGCGAGCACATCAGCCCGGCGAGCCTGCCGGGCATGGCCGAGCGCACCGCGACCATCAATAGCCTGTCAAAATCCCACGCCATGAGCGGTTGGCGCGTGGGCTGGGTGATCGGGCCGAAACCTTTGGCCGAACACTTGGTGCACCTGTCGTTGTGCATGCTGTTTGGCATTCCGGATTTCATCCAGAACGCCGCGCAATTGGCGCTGGATGAGGATCTGCCGGAAGTGGCGCTGATGCGCGAGGAGTATCGCCAGCGTCGCGACCTGGTGTGCGCGAGCCTGAGTGATTGCCCGGGCATCCGGCCAATCCGGCCTGATGGCGGGATGTTCGTGATGATCGATGTACGCCAGACCGGGTTGTGTGCCCAGAGTTTTGCCGAGCGGCTGCTGGAAGGTTATGGCGTGTCAGTGCTGGCCGGTGAAGCGTTCGGCCCGAGTGCGGCGGGGCATATTCGGTTGGGGTTGGTGGTGGATCAGTTGAGGCTGGCGGATGCGTGCCAGCGGATTGCGTTGTGTGCGGCGGACCTTCTGGAGGCTCGTCGGGCCTGATTCCACAGTCTGATCGTTCCCACGCTCTGCGTGGGAATGCCTCTAGGGACGCTCCGCGTCCCCTGTGACGCAGAGCGTCACGGGCTGCATTCCCACGCGGAGCGTGGGAACGATCTTCTTCTCAGGATTTCCACGCCTGCGTATTCACCAAATTTTTCGGCCGCTCACCCGCCAGCGCCGCCAGCAGATTGTCCACCGCGCACGTGGCCATCGCCTCCCGCGTCTCATTCGTCGCCGAGCCAATGTGCGGCGTCGCCACCACGTTGTTCAGCTGCAACAGCGGCGAGTCAGTGTTCAGCGGCTCGCGTTCGAACACATCCAGCCCCGCAGCGCGAATCTGCCCGTCACGCAAAGCCTGGATCAGCGCCGCCTCGTCCACCACCTTGCCCCGTGAAATGTTGATGAAGATGGTTTCGGGGCGCATCAGGGCGAATTGCTCTGCGCCGATAAGCCCTTCGGTTTCAGCGGTCAGCGGTAAGGTCAGGCAAACGAAATCCGCCTGCTGCAACAGCTCCGGCAGGCTACGGTATTGCGCGTTGAACCGCTGCTCGACCGCCGGTTTTGGCGAGTGGCTGTGGTAAATCACCGGCATGCCAAACCCGAAATGCCCACGCTGGGCCAGGGCCTCACCGATCCGCCCCATACCAATGATGCCCAGGTTTTTGCCGTGCACATCGGTACCGAATTGCGCCGGACCGACATTGCGTTTCCACTGACCGGCGCGAACCATGTTCGCCAGTTCCACCACGCGCCGGGCGGTCGCCAGGATCAGCGCGAAACCGGTATCGGCAGTGGTTTCGGTGAGCACGTCCGGGGTGTTGCTGAGCAGGATGCGTCGTTCGGTCAGGTAGTCAATGTCGTAGTTGTCGACCCCTACGGAGACGCTGGCGATGGCTTCCAGGTCTGGTGCCAGATCCAATAATCCGGCATCCAGTTTCAGACTCGCACCGAGTAACCCGTGGGCCCGGGGCAGGGCCTCGCGCAGCGCAGTCAGGCCATCGGCATTGAGGTTGTCGATCAGCGTCACTTCGGTCTGCTCATGCAGGCGAGCCATCAGCAGCGGCGAGAGTTTCTTGTACAGCACAACCTGCTTTTTCATCGTCATCATCTCAACTTCAATTCAGGAATGAGCGGCCGTCGACCGTTGCACAACGGCCTTGGCCACGACCCGGTCACTGGCGCCGGGCTTGAGGAAAATCGTCAGTACCACCGAGAGCATCAACGCGCCGCTCATCAACAGATAAGAAGCACCCGGCGAGCCGGTTGAGCTGTTCAAGTAGCCCACCAGATACGAACCACCAAACGAACCGAGCGCGCCCATGCTGTTGATTAGCGCCATGGCGCCACCCGCGACGTTGGCCGGCAGGATTTCCGGGACGATGGCGAAAAACGGCCCGTAAGGTGCGTACATGCAGGCGCCGGCGATTACCAGCAAGGTGTAGGACCACCAGAAGTGTTCAGCGCCCAGGGCGTAGGAACCATAAAACGCAATCGAAGCAATCAGCAGCGGCGGCCAGACAAAGCGTTTGCGCTTCTGCAATTTGTCCGAGCCCCAGGACACCAGCAGCATGCCGATCACCGCCGCCAGATACGGCAGCGCCGAAAGCCAGCCGGCCTCGATCATGTCCATTTGCGCGCCAGCCTTGAGGATCGACGGCAGCCACAACACGAAGCCATAGACGCCGATGCTCCAGCAGAAAAACTGCAAGGCGAGGATGATCACTTTCGGCGAGCGGAAGGCTTCGGCGTAGTTCTTCACCGCTTTGATGCCGACCTGTTCGGCCGCCAGGGCGCTTTGCAGATCCTGCTTCTCTTGATCGCTCAGCCACTTGGCTTGAGCGGGACGATCATCGGCCAGACGCCACCAGATAAATGCCCATATAACCGCCGGCAAACCTTCGATGATGAACATCCAGCGCCAGCTGAAATGCTGCACCAGATAGCCCGACACCACCGACATCCAGAGCATGGTCACCGGGTTGCCGAGGATCAGGAACGTGTTGGCCCGTGAGCGTTCGGCACGGGTGAACCAGTGGCACAGGTACACCAGCATCGCCGGCATCACTGCGGCTTCGACCACGCCGAGCATGAAGCGAATAACGACCAGCCAGTAGGCGTTGGAGACGATCCCGGTCAACGTGGCCAGGCCACCCCAGAGAATCAGGCTGACGAAAATCAGCTTCTTCACGCTGTGCTTCTGGGCGTAGATCGCGCCCGGCACCTGGAAGAAGAAGTAGCCGAGGAAGAACAGCGCGCCGAGCATCGACGACAGGCCCGGCGTGATCATCAGGTCGGCGGCCATCCCGGAGGCGGCGGCGAACCCGTAGTTGGCGCGGTCCAGGTACGCCAGGCTGTAGGTGATGAATACGATGGGCATGATGTACCACCAGCGGCGGGCGGCGAGTGTTGCGGTTTTCATAGTGGTGCTCCTGAGCTTGTTGTTTTTGTCGCAGCAGGTAACGGGTTAAATCTTCAGTGACTGTTCCGGCCTCTTCGCGAGCAGGCTCGCTCCCACACGATCCAATGTGGGAGCGAGCCTGCTCGCGAAGGCGGCCTCAAATTCGCTATACATCTCGGATCGGGTCGGCAACCCCTCCATATCCCCACGGCTCTGCACCGCGCGGCTGCCAATCCAGTTGGCACGCTTCACGGCGTCGGCAAAGCTGTGGTTTTCCAGCAGGGCGCTGATCATGCCGACGGCAAATCCATCGCCGGCACCGACGGTGTCAACCACCGTTTCCACCTGCACGCCCGCCACGAAACCCTGGTCCAGATGGGTGCGGTAATACGCACCGTGCGGGCCCAGTTTGATCGCCACGGCTTCGGCGCCTTGATCGAGGTAGAACGCCGCGATGTCGGCCGGGTCTTCGAAACCGGTCAGCAATCGGCCTTCGCTCAACCCCGGCAGCACCCAATGGGCGAGGGCGGCGAGGCGGTTGATCTCGCTAATCATCTGTTGTTCGCTGGCCCACAGGCTCGGGCGCAGGTTCGGGTCGAAGGACACGCTGCGCCCGGCATCGCGCATGCGGGTCATCAATTCGAAAGACATTTCCCGGGCCGTTTCGGACAGCGCAGGGGGAATGCCGGTGGCGTGCAAGTGCCGGGCGTTCAGCAATTCAGGCGCGATTGACTGCCGCGACAGATGACTCGCCGCCGACCCACGGCGGAAGTACTCGACCACCGGATCACTGCCATCGTCGGTGCGAGACTTGAGTTGAAAGCCGGTGGGGTGCGCGGTGTCGATGGCGACGTTACTGCAATCCAGGCCTTCGTTTTCCAGGGTGTCGATGACGAACCGGCCCAGCGAATCAGCGCCCACCCGGCTCAACCAGGCCACGTTAAAACCCAACCGCGACAAGCCAATCGCGACATTGCTGTCGGCCCCGGCAATGCGTTTGTGGAAGTGGCCGACATCGGCCAGATCACCGTTGTGCTCGGCGACGAACATCGCCATGGTTTCGCCGAACGACAAAATATCGATCTCAGACATGAGCGCTCTCCAACCGGGTTTGACCGAGGCGGGCGAGGGTGGCGACAGTTTCGGTGGTCAACTGCACCAGGTCGTCGCCTTGCAGCGGGTATTCTGCCGCTCGCATAACGCCTTGGGCCATGTGCCGCAGCAGTTGTTCCCACAGATGCAAGTCACTGGCGGCCGGCGGTATGGCGACCAGTTTGCCGTCAGCCCGGCGCGTCACGGCTTTGCAGTGCACATAGCCGACGTGACGACCGAGCAACCGCGCGGCGCTGGCGGCGGACTGGTCTTGCCAATGCCAGTTGCCGATGTCGAAGGTCATTTTGACCGGCAGGTTGTGTTGCTCGACTTCAGTGAAAAACCGTTGGAACGGCTCGATGCGGCCACCGTGCAAGGTTTGATCGTTTTCCACCAGCAACTGCACAGTACTTTTGCCCAGTACGCGGGACAAGGTCTGGAGGTCGCTGTTGTCGGTGAAATAACCCAGGGACACTTTCAGCCATTTGGCACCGAATGCCTGGGCGCGCTGCAGAGCAGAGATCAGTTCGGGATTGGGTTTGGACTGGCCAGCCAGCCACAGCTCCATCGGCGAGGAATACACGCTTTCGAGGCCTTGGGCCTGGGTGGCGTCGGCCAGTTGCGCGGGGTCTTCGACGGTCAGCAGTTCTTCGCGCCATTCGATGCGCGTGGCGCCTGCGGCGGCCAACACGTCGATAAACGATCCCTGGCCGCGCTGGCGAACAAGGTCGGCGCCGTAGCTCGACAGGCTGATGGAAACGGGTGGTTTATTCATTGTTGTATACCTCTGAAACCGGTTTCATTTTTGTTCAAAAAAAATGGCTGTGTGGGTGGTGCGGTGTTCTTGAGGGCCTCTTCGCGAGCAGGCTCGCTCCCACACTGGTTTTGTGAGCGCCGTAGGCCCCCTGTGGGAGCGAGCCTGCTCGCGAAGAGGCCATAACTTTCACCGCAAATTCCCAAGAGTCGACCCACGCACAATCAACCGCGCCGAAAAATCCATGTTCCGCACCGGCCCGTCATCACCGCGCAAACGCTTGAGCAAACACTCAAACGCACTGGCACCAATTTCGGCCGTCGGCTGGGCGAGGGCAGTGATGCCGCTGCCTACCAACGGATACCAATCCAGATCATCAAGGGCTATCAGACCGACGTCCTCGAACAGGTTGCACTTCAACTCACGCAACGAATGGGTGCTGGCTAGCGCGGCGATTCCGTTGGCACAGAACAGCGCTTTCGGGCCGGGGCCTGGCGTTTCGAGGAAGGTTTTCAGTTTGGCGGTCAGCTCGCTGCCGGTTTCGACGAGGGTGCCGCGCAGGGTCGGGCGTTGTTCGATCTGCGTCTTGAAGCTGCTGACCCGCTCGATCCGTGAACTGGTGCCGTCAAACGGCTCGGTCACCAATAGCACGTCTCGATAGCCGCGCTCTTCAAGGTGTGTGAGGGCGAGTTCGACCGCTGCCGGATTGTCCAGCCCGACCAGATCACTCTCCAGCTGCTCGACCTTGCGATCCACCAGCACCAGCGGCATTTCCCGATGCAGTTCACGCAATTCATCACGGTGATGGCCGAGGGTGTTCACGATCAGCCCTTCAATGTTGTAGGAGCGCAGCAGGGCCAGGTGCTGGCGTTCCTGCTCGTCATCGCGATCGGTGTTGCACACCACCAGGCTGTAGCCGTGCTGACGGCAGGCGGTTTCCACCCCGTGCATCACGGCAATCGAATAAGGGTTACGGATATCGGCCACCAGCATGCCGATCAGGCGAGTGCGCCCGCGCTTCAAGCCACGGGCCATCTGGTTAGGGCGATAGCCCAGTTCGGCAATCGCCTGCTCGATGCGCAGGGCAATGGCATCGGAGAGCAGGGCGCGGTCATCGCCGATGAAGCGCGAGACGCTGGCCTTGGAGACCTTGGCGTGTTCGGCGACGTCGAGCATCGTCACGCGGCTGCGCTGGGCGGCGGAGAAATCGTTCAAAGGTTCGACCTTTCTATTGGAATTATTAGGTTCGAGCACACTGCACTGAAACCGGTTTCAGGAAACTCCATTAATGGTCGTCCGTCAAGCAAGTCGTGCCGCGATCCACCGCGCTAAACGTTGATATTCCGACGAGCGGTCGCGATACCTGTCAAATATGACAGTAGGCGGCAATGAGATAAGCGGGTCTAATTTCTTCCATACGCAACAGGTTGCTTTGAACCGGAGAACAGCAGATGGCTTCCACAACAAATGCCCAGATTGGTGTGTTGGCCCGACCGTTCACTGTGGAGGGAGTGGATCCAAGCGACCCGACGGCGCAGTTGCCGCCTGATGCATCGACCAATGGCGTGTACCTGAACATACCCCTGTGGGATTCGCCATCCATAGAGGCTGGAAACAGCGACTTATTGGAAATCTGGGTGCTGGAGCCGGGCGTTACGGATGAAACGCGTTTCTATAGCAATGCTTTTCCTGTCCCGGTAACAATTCCAGCACGGTTCCATCTGCCGCCACAGTACCTGCAACGTGAAGGTGAGATCAGCCTGCGGTACCGGGTGACATTGGGAGATAACGGCAACGAGGACACAGCGTTGCCACAACGGTTCACCTTGAAGCGTCAGGTGCCGACCAATTTGGCTAAACCGGTGTTCCCCAATGCAACACCCTGGGGGTACTTCCATTGTTGTTCAGTGCCGCGAATGTGGGTCGAATTATTAGTGCGCGTTCCGGCGCAACCCGGGCGGTTTTCCAAAGATGATGAGTGCGTGCTGGATTGGGAGGGTTTCTACACACTAAACGCCGTTAGAGCAATCCCCGGTACCGTGGGCCGGTTTGTAAAGACGCTAACTGAACAGGATGCCGACTCCCCCATCGGTTTCGATTTTGTTTTGGGGGCTGACAAATTTGAACAATACATCGCACCAATGGGCAAGAAAGAGCCAAGGCCAGATGGCACGACAGGTTCGGCGAAGGCAAGTTACACACTTTATCGCGGTGGAATTGCGATAGGCCGATCCACTGTAGGTCTGGCTAAGTTTGACCGGGTTGTTCCAGGTGAAAGCTTTCATTGTGATGATGAACATGACACCTGTAAAAAGTAGAAATGCTAAAGAACCAGAAGATGTGATTTGGAAGTAAGTGATTTGAATGCTTGAGGTTTTGATAGGTTTTATTGGCCGTAAACCCTGATTGACGCTGCAACTAGGCGTTGTCGAAGCATGCCGCTTTGAAGGAAATCAGGGGAGTTGTAATTGGTAGATATTTTAACGCTCGTCCCGTACATCTTGTGCCGCTTCAAAGCCGGATTTTTTGCACTTGCAGTGCATGAAGCATGCAGCTGTTGTCGCGAAGCTCTCTGCCGGCTCAATAAGTAAGCGCAAGTCAATAATCAACGCTTGGCTGGAGTCTC
This sequence comes from Pseudomonas sp. TH39(2020), assembly GCF_016650715.1. Classification (NCBI taxonomy): domain Bacteria; kingdom Pseudomonadati; phylum Pseudomonadota; class Gammaproteobacteria; order Pseudomonadales; family Pseudomonadaceae; genus Pseudomonas; species Pseudomonas sp. TH39(2020). The sequence goes on from NZ_JAEKFF010000003.1 coordinate 71,115, forward strand.
TGAAAATGAACGTAAAGGCAAATATGGGCGGTGGCATTTTGGCTGTGACGCCGGTGATTGACGGTTTGACCGCCGACCGCAGGTTTACGTATGAGCAATTGAGGGTGGCGAGAACGTTCACCGTACAACTGACAACAATCACGGACCCGAACAGTGCTTCGGTGGAACTTCATTTTTTTACGGAAGCTACTTTACCCGCGGCCCCAAACTTCGATGATACGAACAAATCCAGCCGGGTCGGGAATCCCAAGTTGTTAGTCGATCAGCCAGGAGGTGTCTGGCCGGCAATTATTGAATTTACAGTCAGCCTCGATGATCGGGTCGGTGATAGAACCGATAGCCCGACTCTTGGGGCATTGATGGTGGATCGCTTCCATGCAACGGGCGACTACGCGCCCTATTACTTCGGGTTTGCGGTCTATGACGAGTTCGAAAACCCGGATACAACGGCCGTGGCTAACTTTGTACGGCCACTGGTGGACCTTACTGCACCGTATCAGGCTCAGCCGGGGCGGGGCAATGGCACAGGGACGCGGCCTGCGCTGGCGACAGTGCCCAATGTGATCATCAACGACGCCTGGCTCGCCGACCCTGCCAATGCCGGTGGTTTGAACGTGCCCGTTCCCACCGCCTACACCAAGTTTGAAGCAGGTTTGGACTTCATCAACTTCTACATTTCCCTGCGAACGACTTTTGCACTGATGCAAAGTGAGCTGCCGGCATTCAGCGGTGTATTACCCGCCAGTGGCATTATCAATATCTCGCTGGCCTTCCTGCGCGGGCTGCCCGAGGGGACGCACTATTACGCTTATAACCTTCGGGACTTGCCGGGCAATATCAGCAGCAACTCGCCCATTACCACCATGTTCCAGGTGGTCAAAGCCCCTGCACCTGTTCTGGCAGCACCAAGAATTCCTGTCACGGGCGCTGACGGCCTTACGCCGATTACCTTCGCGACCGTAAGAGACCCTGCGCCTAGCCGAGTGGTGATGGAAATTGATTTTCCGCTCAATTCGCTGCCGGGGGACAGGATTGTTCCGCACCTGCGTTCAGATTTCGATGATGTCTTTCTGCCGGAGCAGATGATACCGCCGGTTGGAACACCCGGCCCTCTGCGCTTCGTTTTGGATTATGAAAACGTCCTGGCGCCGCTTTTTGGCGACCCCAATAGCGCTGATGAAGTATTGATCGACTATACGTACGAGTTGGTGCGTTCAACGATTCCGGTGCCCCCTGTTTCTCCGGTGCGAACAGCGACTCTTGAATTCGCCTATGCGGGTCCAGAGCAACCCAACCTGCCCGGTGAGGACAACATCAATATCCCTCCGGTCGTGGTCCAAGGCGCGGGAACGCCAACACCCGCCCCCAACACACTGGGGCCACAGCAAGCCCTTTTGAACGCCACGATGACTTGGCCACTTTGGCTCGCAGACCCGGCCCGGCCGGTGACCGGGCGTGAGATTGTCACGTTCTACTATCAGGACAAACAGGTCGGAGCACCCATCCCGGTACGAGCTGGCGACGCTGAGGTCACGACTACACTGCCGTGGGCGACGATTCTGGCAGAGAATAACGGTACTGGTGTGAACGCCCGAAAAGCCTATGTGACGGTCGGGTTCCCTGGCGGCGCCAATCCAATGAAACAAGCGGTTGCTACCAATGTTGATGTCACGGCTATTGTCATTAACTTGCCTGTGCCGCAAATCATTGTTTCAGGTTTCGGCACGACACCGGAGCGCGTTGGGACCGTGCTCAATTGTCCGAGCCTGAATCATCAATTGACAGCGGGGCCGCGGCCGCCAGCAACTTATGAGCCCCGGGCCCTGCGGATCAGAGTCAGACGCGATACCAATATTCCCACCGGCGCGACGGTCAATCTGCGGTTTGAGGGGCAGACAACCAACACAGTGGGAGCTCCGGTGATTCCCAATACTCTGATCGAAGCGTCGTTGCCGATGCCGGCGACGGGTGATCTTGAGTTCCGATTAACCAACTACGCGGCCATGCGCGAGATTCAACTGCCTCCCACGGGCAATCCGCCGACGCGACCCGCTACCCGTTATGCGCGCATTGCGTATACCGTCAACGGAACGGAGTCTTCGGTGATCGTGCCGGTCGCGCTGCTGAACTCTAGCCTGGTGTACTGCGAAATAGAACGCCCGGAAGTACCTTGATCGGCTTGTTAAGTCAGTAATCCTTCTCCGTGTGGGCGATAAGAACTGTCGCCCACACGGGGAGGTTTCGAGTGAATCTCCTACATTATTTTTTCGAAATCATCACAACGGTTGAGGATTTTTCATACGTCTCGCAGGATTAATCCTACATAACAAGGTGCGGATAAATAGTAGTCTGGCGGCCTTTCGATAGTCCGACTAATTAACTTCCGGAGTCGTTGACTTGTTTGTCTTGGAATGTATTAGAGCGGGAAATCCAAAATGACATTACAGTCAGTTAGTTGTTTAAAACGAAAACACATCAGTCTTTGGGTGTCTTCGTCCTTGTTCGCCATGAGTGCGTCAATGACGCAGGCAGCCATTGTTTTACCTGGGGGCAACCAGACACTTGATAACACCACTGCACAGGATTTCTGGCAGCTTGGAGACAACGCCACGCTAACAGGCACGGGGGCTATCACCTTCGGTATAACAAGTAGTGCCGGCGGTGTCATCAACCTGACCAACTCGACGGCTACTTCTTCGGGAGAAGGTGGGCTGACCAGAGGTATTGTGTTAACCAATGCCAGTGCGACACTGAACAATTCAACCGTTATCAGCACCAACGACATCGGTATATCCGCCGTACGCAACGTGGCAGTCCCCAGTGGTTCAACCGTAACGCTAAATAACGGCAGTGTTGTTCGCGGTTTACTGGGTGGTATTGCGGGTAATCGTTTCAGCGAATTAAACCTTAACAACTCCACAGTGCAAGGTACCGGGGCGAACAGTTTCGGTGTACGCCTGCTTGAGGGAACCCTCAATGCCAGCAGCACCACGATTATCGGTGGCCGGGACGGGTTGACGATTGGTACCGACTCACTCCCGACAGCGTTAGTTCCTTCGACGATTACTTTGGACAGCACGCGGGTGGAGGGCTCGACTGGCTCAGCCATTGTTGTTGGCCTGAACAACTCGCTCGTACCGACCTCGGCAAACCTGATGGTCCGTAACGGGTCGACGCTGATCGCGGGTAATGGCACCCTCGTGGCCATCAACAATCGCGCCACGGCCAACCTGGTGGTGGATAACAGTGCGTTGAGTGGCAATGTTGTGGCCACTTCCGGAAGTACCGCTAACGTCACGTTGCAAAACAATGCATCGCTGGTCGGTAACTTGCAAAACGTCAATACCGCGACTCTCAATAATCAGGCGCGTATGACCGGCAATGTCGTGGGTGCATCCAGTCTGATCATCGACAATGCTTCAACACTTGTCGGTGACCTGGAGAGTGTCGCCAGAGTGTCGATCAATAACCAAAGCAACATGACCGGCAATGTGACCGCTGCGCCAGGCAGCGTTTCCACGCTGACATTGGATAACCGTTCTGTACTCACTGGTCAGATCAATAACGTCGCCAGCCTCTCGATCAATAATCAGGCCCTGTGGCAGATGACCGACAGTCAGTCGGTCAACAGCCTTGCACTCAATGGTGGTCGTGTCGGTTTTGGCACTAACGCGCAATACTTCCAACTGAACGTCGCCAACCTGTCTGGCAGCGGTACGTTCGAGATGGGTACTGACTTCAACACGGGTACCAGCGACCTGTTGAACGTCACGGGCAGCGCGGCCGGTAGTCACCAGTTGCTGGTCGCCAGCAGCGGCGCGGATCCGGTGGTTGATACACCGATCAAAGTGGTGCAAACCGCCGGTGGCAGTGCTCAGTTTGGCCTGGCCAATGGGCCGGTTGACGTGGGCGCCTTCACTTATGGTTTGGTCCAGGAAGGCAATGATTGGTATCTGCAGCCGAACAAAGACCAGGTGAGTACCCCGACGCGTTCGATATTGGCGATATTCGGCACCGCGCCTACCGTGAGCTACGGCGAGATGGTGTTGCTGAACAACCGCATGGGGGACTTGCGGGTCAATGGCGGCCAGACGGGCGGCTGGGCTCGCACATTCGGCAGCAAATACACCATCAGTAACAATGCGTATGGGGATGGCTATACCCAAAACCAATACGGTCTGTCGATCGGTGTCGACACGCCGGTACAGATCGCCGGCGAGAAAGTATTGCTCGGTGTTTTTGCCGGCTACAGCCAATCCAGCCTGGACTTGAAGCGCGGTAGCTCAGGGGACATCGGCAGCACATCGCTGGGTGTTTACGGCACCTGGCTGGGCGACAGTGGTTACTACCTGGATACGTTGGCCAAACTCAATCACTTCCGTAACAAGGCCGACGTTACCGTCAGCGATGGCACCAAGACCAAAGGCAACTACAACAACTTAGGTGCCAGTACGTCGGTCGAGTTCGGCAAACACATCGAGTTCGAGAACGGTTACTACATCGAACCGTTCACTCAGTGGCAAGCGGCAGTGGCACAAGGCAAAGAATTCAGTCTGGACAATGGGCTGAAGGCGGACGCCGATACCACGCGTTCCTTGCTAGGCAAGGCAGGTGTGACCTTGGGACGCGGTATGACACTGGCCAATGGCAGCAAATTGCAACCGCATATTCGTGCAGCGGTCGTCCAGGAATTTGTCAAAAACAACGAAGTGCGAGTCAACGATAGCAAGTTCAATAATGACCTGTCCGGTACTCGATTCGAAGTTGCCGCCGGGGCGTCCTGGACATTAAACGACCGTTGGCAGTTGCATGCCGAACTAGACACCAGCAAAGGAGATAACGTAACCAAAGACTTTGGTGTGAATATGGGGGCACATTACAGTTTCTGACCCTCGGCGCAGGAACAGGCAGGTAGTGCCAGACGCCCAGTGCATTGCATCGGGCGTTTTTATGTGTGTGCAGAATGAGCTGGACTAAAAAGGCAGAAAAAAAGGGAAGCAATAGCTTCCCTTTTCAATGGCTCTGTTGCAGGGCCGCTTACGCCTTCAACACCTGAAAGTTACCTTTCACAACAAAGGTCTTGCCATCACTGTCAGGCACTTCTACTTCTACTTTGAAACTACCGGCCATGTTTTTGTCGTCAAGGGGCGGGTTGAGGGTGATCTCACCGGCGACGCTTTCATAAATTTTGTCGTCGATTTTTAGACCGAAGGACACTAAAGGATTGTTCTGGACGTTATAAGTCTGCGGCGCAAGAGTGGCGGGAATGCTGATGTAGATTTCCCGAAGCGGATTGTCTTTTACTCGCTCAATGGCCGTGAGCAACAGAACTTCTTCGCTGCCGATTTTGATTTTTTCAATCAATCGCGAAGTGGCAATAAATTCCGGGAAGTTACTGTTGCCCTGAGCTGAAGCGGTGACAAAATTTCCTTCAGCAAAGCTGACTCGTTTAACGACTGCGTTCATGGATTCGCTCTCCGTTATTCGTGAAGTAAGTTATCCAAAGTTCGGAAAGGATAGCCTTACTCTGGATGTCACATAAGAGCGTGCTTCGGGGCTCTTGTAAACTGTCATGCTTGACAGTTTACAAGAGGTCGTATCTGTGAGTGTGAAGTGCTTTTAAGTTGTATTGGGGAAGTGATTAACGCCGTTATAGCGATGTCGTCTATATCATTAACAGCGGTAACCAGACTGCACCTAAAAGGAGAATTCCCATCGCTCGGTTGAAATACTTCTGCGCGTGGGGGGAACGTAGCCGAGTACCCACCTGAACGCCCACTACCGCCCAAGCACCCAGGCAGGGAAGGGCCACCAGAAAAAAGATCACGGAGAGCTGCAACACCGCGGTGCTTTTCTCACTGTCGCCTGGCACAAATACACTGACCACTGCGAGCGCCATCATCCAGGTCTTGGGATTGATCAACTGCAGGGCAGCAGCATCCACCGAGCCTGGTCGTCGTGGCTGCACGGACGGTTTTTTGGTCCGAACCATTGAGTCGAGCGGCGCGCAAAAAATCTGCCAGGACAGGTATGTCAACCAGACACTGCCGATTACCTGCGTCGCCGTTCCAATTCCCGGGTATGTATTCAGCACTTTGCCAAACCCGTTGCCCACCAGCCAGACAATCATCGCGGCACTGATGCAAGCTCCGAAAATGATCGGCAATGCGGCTTTGAAACCGTACCTCGCGCTGTTGCTCAACACCAGAATATTGGTCGGCCCCGGCGTAATGGAGGCGACGAAAGCGAACAGCAAAAATGGCAGCAGCGTGGGGAAGGTGGACAACATGGCAGCGGACTCCGTGAATGATCTCAGGAGCCGATCCTCACAAAGTCCGGGTCATGCGTCTGGAAGATTTGAGCAGCGCTTGCGATACAACGCCGGCGTCAAACCATACGCCCGGACAAACCAGCGGCCCAGGTGACTCTGATCGGCAAACCCCAGTTCCATCGCCACTGTCGCCGGTTGCTCGCCACGGGCCAGCATTCGCCGGGCGGTCGCCAGGCGCAATTGCACGAGGTAGGCGTGGGGTGCCATGCCATACGCAGCCTTGAAGGCGCGGGTAAGGCGAAAGCGATCGACGCCCGTTGCGGCGGCTATCTGGTCGAGGCCGATATCAAAACGGGCATTGGCGTGCAGGTACTCCCGTGCCTTCTGCGCCACCAGCGGCAGGCGCGGATCCTCGCCATAGCGAGCGCGCCAGTGCAGATGGCTGGTCAGGCGTTCGAGCAAACCGTCGAGGGCGGTCTGGCGGACGATTTTCAGCTCACCGTGATGCAGGGTTTGAAACGCCAGACTGGTGGCGTGGGCCAGTCGCGAGTCGCTGGCCAGGGTGTTGGCGAAACTCAATTGACTGTTGTCGGGGGCATTTTCGAAGACTGCACTGAGTTCACGTTTCAGCCACTGTGGGTCGAGGTACAGCATGCGGTAGGTGAAACCGTCTTCGGTCGGCGCTTCACCGTCATGGATGTCACCCGGCTCGAGCAGAAACACCTTGCCCGGCGTGCTTTGGTGCTTTGCTCGCCGACAGTGAAACTGCTGAACCCCTTGTTCGGTGACGCCCACCAGATAGCTGTCATGCCAGTGCGGGTCGTAGGCATGGCCTTCGAAATGCGCGCGCAGGGTCTCGATGCCGGTGTCGGCGTCCTGGGCCAGGTCGATCCAGTTGTGAGTCGTCATGCTGCACCTGTGAGACGGATAGCCGGCTTATTTAACGCCCGCGCCGAGGGTGATGACTAGAACGTTTGTGCAGGGATCAGTTGAACAGTCCCGCCGCGATGTTGATCGAGAACCCGAGAATGGCCGTGTTGAACAGAAAGCCGATCAGCGTCTGCGCCAGGACAATCTTGCGCAAATTCCGAGTCGCCACGCCAACATCGGACGTCTGGACCGCCGCGCTGATGGTGAAAGAGAAATACAGGAAGTCCCAGTAATTGGGCGTTGTCAGGCCTTCAGCAAAACGCAGTGCGGGGTCTTTGCCGCCCCAGGTGTAGAACAGACGGGCGTAGTGCACGCTGAAAATCACCCCGATCAGCAGCCATGAACCGATCACGGTCAATGCAGTAAAGCCGTAGTGCAACAGTTTGCGGGTCGTTTCCAGTTCCCTGCTGCCGGCCAGTTCAAAGGCGATGGTCGCCAGGCTCGCTATTGCGGCGATGCATACAACAAACAGCACCAGCCCGGCGTTTTCGTCTTCGACCTCGGCAATGCGTTTCACATCCGGTGCTTTGGCACGCGCGGTGAGCCAGAGCATCAGGACCAGGTAAGCCCAGACGCCGGCGTTCCAGCCGAAGAGGATTTTGCTGATGATCGAGTCGGCTGGAGTCAAAATGCCCACGGCAATGCCAAGCGCGGCGGCGGAGGAGAGGCGAGGGTGGGTGCGGGCGAGGAGGGGCATGTGAACTCGATGGGGCCAGGGTATGCAAACACCTTAGCCCAGCGCACTCGGTTGTGACCATAACCCTGAGATCGACGCAACCCTTGTGGGCGCGAGCCTGCTCGCGAAGAGGCCATCACATTCAACATACCCATTGATTGTTACGCCGCTTTCGCGAGCAGGCTCGCTCCCACAATTGATGTGTGTTTGCTCAGTTACTTTTATGGCGCTTGCGCACCAATTTCATCACCACCACAAAAAACACCGGCACAAACACCACCGCCAGCGTCGCGGTGATCATCCCGCCAATCACCCCGGTGCCGATTGCTTGCTGGCTCGCCGAACTGGCCCCGGTGGCAATTGCCAGTGGCACCACGCCGAGGATGAACGCCAGCGACGTCATCACAATCGGCCGCAGTCGCAGGCGCGCGGCTTGCAGCGTGGCGTCGATCAGGTCATGGCCTTCGTCGTACAGGCTCTTGGCGAACTCGATGATCAGGATCGCGTTCTTCGCCGACAGCCCGATGATGGTGATCAGCCCGACCTTGAAGAACACGTCATTGGGCATTCCGCGCAAGGTCACGGCCAGCACCGCGCCGAGCACGCCAAGCGGCACCACCAGCAGCACCGAGGTCGGAATCGACCAGCTCTCATACAACGCGGCCAGACACAGGAACACGATCAGCAACGACAAACCGAGCAGGATCGGAGCCTGACTGCCGGACAAGCGTTCCTGCAATGACAGCCCGGTCCATTCCTGCCCCAACCCTGCCGGCCCTTGCGCCACCAGACGCTCGATTTCCGCCATGGCTTCGCCGGTGCTGTGACCGGGTGACGGTTCGCCGGAAATGCTGATTGCCGGGTAGCCGTTGTAGCGAGTCAATTGCGCCGGCCCCTGAGTCCACTTGGCTTGGACGAAGGCCGACAACGGCACCATTTTCCCGGCGCTGTTGCGCACGTGAATCTTCAGCAGATCGGCGACCTGACTGCGCTGATCGCCTTCAGCCTGCACCACCACCCGTTGCATCCGCCCCTGATTGGGGAAGTCGTTGATGTAGGCCGAGCCGACAGCGGTGGACAGCACGTTGCCAATGTCGGCAAAGGACACGCCCAGCGCGTTGGCCTGTTTGCGGTCGACTTCCAGTTGCACCTGCGGGGCTTCGGCCAGGGCGCTTTCGCGCACGTTCATCAGGATCGGACTTTTCTCGGCAGCCGCGAGCAATTCACTACGCGCCTGCATCAACGTGGCATGACCGAGGCCGCCACGGTCCTGCAAGCGGAACTCGAAACCGCTGGAGGTGCCAAGGCCATCCACCGGCGGCGGCAGTACCGCAAACGCTACAGCGCCCTTGATCTGGCTCAACGCGATGTTGGCGCGATCGGCAATGGAACTGGCCGAGTCGTCGCTACCCCGGTCAGACCAGTCTTTGAGCGTGGTAAACGCCAACGCGGCGTTCTGCCCGCTACCGGAGAAGCTGAAACCGAGAATCACCGTGCTGTCGCCGACGCCGGGTTCAGTGGCGTTGTGGGCTTCGATCTGCTCGACCACCTGCACTGTCCGGTTCTTGCTTGCACCCGGTGGCAGCTGAATGTCGGTGATGGTGTAACCCTGATCCTCCACCGGCAGGAACGAGGAAGGCAGTCGACTGAAGCACACGCCTAATCCGATCAGCAGCACGCCATAGATCAGCAGGTAACGTCCCGTGCGTTTCAGCGCATAGGCGACCCAGCCCTGATACCGCTCGGTCAGTTGCTCGAAACGCCGGTTGAACCAGCCAAAGAACCCGCGCTTCTCGTGATGTTCGCCCTTGGCAATCGGCTTGAGCAGCGTCGCGCACAACGCCGGGGTCAAAGTCAGGGCGAGGAACGCCGAGAACAGAATCGAAGTCGCCATCGACAAAGAGAACTGCCGGTAAATCACCCCGACCGAACCCTGCATGAACGCCATCGGAATGAACACCGCCACCAGCACCAGCGTGATACCGATGATCGCCCCGGTGATCTGCTTCATCGCCTTGCGCGTTGCCTCTTTGGGCGACAGGCCTTCGGTGGCCATGATTCGCTCGACGTTTTCCACCACCACAATCGCGTCATCCACCAGGATGCCGATCGCCAGCACCATGCCGAACATGGTCAGCACGTTGATCGAAAACCCGAGCGCCAACATGGTCGCAAAGGTGCCCATCAGCGCCACCGGCACCACCAGGGTCGGAATCAGCGTGTAGCGGATGTTTTGCAGGAACAGGAACATCACCGCGAACACCAGCAACATCGCCTCGCCGAGGGTGTAAACCACTTTGGTGATCGAGACTTTGACGAAGGGCGAGGTGTCGTACGGGATCTTGTACTCGACGCCCGCCGGGAAGTAGCGCGCCAGTTCGTCCATCTTCGCCCGCACCAACGTGGCAGTGCTCAAGGCATTGGCGCCCGGCGCCAATTGCACGCTGACGGCGGTCGACGGTTTGCCGTTGAGGCGCGTGGAGAACTGGTATTCCTGACTGCCGATCTCGACGCGCGCCACGTCTTTGATGCGCACAGTGGAGCCATCGGGATTGGCTTTCAGGACGATGTCGGCGAATTCTTCCGGCGTCGACAACTGGCCTTTGACCAGAATGGTCGCGGTGATTTCCTGGGTGGTGCGGGTCGGCAAGTCGCCGATGCTGCCCGCCGAGACTTGTGCGTTCTGCGCGACGATGGCGGCGTTGACGTCGGCCGGGGTCAGGTTGAAACCGATCAGCTTCTGCGGGTCGATCCAGATCCGCATGGCGCGTTCGGCACCGTACAGCTGCGCCTTGCCGACGCCGTCCAGGCGCTTGATTTCGTTCATCACGTTGCGCGCCAGGTAATCGCTGAGCGCCACGTCGTCGAGCTTGCCGTCGCTGGAGGTGAGGGTGATCAGCAGCAGGAAACCGGCGGAGACTTTCTCCACCTGCAAACCCTGCTGTGTCACCGCTTGAGGCAGACGCGACTCGACCGCTTTCAGGCGGTTTTGCACATCGACCTGAGCCATTTCCGGGTCAGTGCCCGGCTGGAACGTCGCAGTGATGGTGGCACTGCCAAGGCTGCTCTGGGATTCGAAATACAGCAGGTGGTCCGCGCCGTTGAGTTCTTCCTCGATCAGGCTGACCACGCTTTCGTCCACGGTCTGCGCCGAAGCACCGGGGTACACGGCGTAGATTTCGACTTTCGGCGGCGCGACGTTGGGGTATTGCGCCACTGGCAACTGTGGAATGGCCAGGGCGCCGGCCAACAGGATGAACAGGGCAACCACCCAGGCGAACACCGGGCGGTCGATAAAGAACTGCGGCATAAAAAGCGTCCTGCTTACTGACCAGAAGCCTGGGCAAGTGGAAGAGGGGTGTCGTCGATCTGCACTTTTTCGCCGGGACGGGCGTGCTGCAGGCCTTCGGTGACGATGCGGTCACCGGGCTTGAGGCCGCCGGTGACGATCCAGCGATCGTTCTGCACGGCGCCCAGTTCGACCGGTTGCTGGCCGACCCGCTGTTCGGCGTCGAGCAACAGCACGTGGGCGATGCCGGCACTGTCACGCTGAATGGCCCGTTGCGGCACGCTGATGCCTTGTTGATTGACCGCTTGCTCCAGACGCACGCGCACGAAGCTGCCCGGCAGCAAGTCGAGGTCCGGGTTGGGGAATTCACTGCGCAGAATGATCTGACCGGTGCCCGGGTCGACGGTGATGTCGGCGAACAGCAATTTGCCAGGCAACGGATAGAGACTGCCGTCGTCCTGGATCAGCGTGGCTTTGGCCTGGTCCTGACCGACCTGCTGCAACTGGCCGGAACGGAACGCCCGGCGCAGGTCGTTGAGTTCGCGGGTCGATTGGGTAAGGTCGGCGTGAATCGGGTTCAGTTGCTGAATCAATGCCAGCGGCGTGGTTTCGTTCTGCCCGACCAGTGCGCCTTCGGTCACCAGTGCGCGGCCGATGCGCCCGGAGATCGGCGCCGTGACCGTGGCGTAACCCAGGTTGAGTTTCGCCCGTTTCACGGCGGCTTTGTTCGCGGCGACGTCGGCAGCCGTTTGCCGGGCACTGGCCCGGGCGTTGTCATAATCCTGACCGCTGATGGCATTGCCTTCGATCAACTGCGCGTAACGCTGCTCTTGCAGGCGCGCCTGGAACGCATTGGCTTCAGCCTTGCGCAGCGCCGCTTCAGCGCTGTCCAGGTCTGCCTTGAATGGCGCCGGGTCGATACGGAACAACACTTCGCCTTTTTTCACATCACTGCCTTCACGGAACGCCCGTTGCAACACCACCCCGGCAACCCGGGCGCGTACTTCGGCAATGCGTGGCGCGGCAATCCGCCCGCTCAGTTCACTGGTGATCGACAGGGGGCTGGCCTGGATGGTTTCGATGCGAACCGTGGCCAGAGGCGTCTGTTCTTCGGCCGTCGAGGCCTTGTCACAAGCGCTCAGCGTCGCCGCCAGTGCAATCAGGCTGAGCCTGGCAAGCAGATTATTTGACATGTAATACCCCAATAATGACCCCCCGCATCCTACGGGGAGGCGACGAGGGTAGCGGTGAAGCTTTGTAGGCGCTGTGTGAAATTGTGTAAGGGTTTTACTCAGGCACGGGCGAGGGCGTATATCCTTCACGCCTCGATTTCTATTGCGACTGTTAGATTGCTTTCGCGAGCAGGCTCGCTCCTACAGTTGAAATGCGGTCCCCTGTGGGAGCGAGCCTGCTCGCGAAAGCGGTCTGTCAAACGCCACTGCACTTTCTGGAACACCCCATGCCCAACATCCTCCTGGTCGAAGACGACACCGCGCTCTCCGAACTGATTGCCAGTTACCTGGAACGCAACGGCTATAGCGTCAGCGTGATCAGCCGTGGTGACCATGTGCGCGAACGTGCGCGGGTCAATCCGCCGGACCTGGTGATCCTCGACCTTATGCTGCCGGGGCTCGATGGCCTGCAAGTCTGCCGCTTGCTGCGCGCCGACTCGGCCACGTTGCCGATCCTGATGCTCACCGCCCGCGACGACAGTCACGATCAGGTGCTGGGTCTGGAGATGGGCGCCGACGACTACGTCACCAAACCTTGCGAGCCGCGCGTGTTGCTGGCCCGAGTGCGGACGTTGCTGCGGCGCAGCAGCCTGACTGAGCCGCAGACGGCCAACGACCGCATTCTGATGGGTAATCTGTGCATCGACCTGTCCGAGCGCACCGTGACCTGGCGCGAGCAATTGGTCGAACTGTCCAGCGGTGAATACAACCTGCTGGTGGTGCTGGCCCGGCATGCCGGTGAAGTGCTCAGTCGCGACCAGATTCTGCAACGCCTGCGCGGCATCGAGTTCAATGGCACCGACCGCTCGGTGGACGTGGCGATTTCCAAGCTGCGGCGCAAGTTCGACGATCACGCCGGCGAGGCACGCAAGATCAAGACCGTGTGGGGCAAGGGTTACCTGTTCAGCCGATCCGAGTGGGAATGCTGAGTCGATGTTCAGAATCCTGTTTCGCCTGTACCTGGTGACCATCGTTTCGTACAGCGCGGCGATCTATCTGGTGCCTGACGTGGTGATCAAGGTCTTCCAGGAGCGCTTTGTCACCTACAACCTCGATTATTCGCGCGGGCTGCAAACCCTCATCGTCAAACAGTTTCATGCCGTGCCCCCGGAACAGTGGCCGGCATTGGCTGCGGAGATGGACAAGGAATTCCAGCCGCTGCACATCGTCCTGACCGGTAACGACGATGCCGATTTCACCCCTGATGAGCGCGAGCGTTTGCAGCGTGGCGAGAACGTCGTGCGCATTGGCGACTGGGGCTGGCGCACCCTGGCGGTGTCGCCGCTTAACGAGCGGACGGTGGTGGAGATGGTCGTGCCGCCGGACCCGATGGACGTCAGCCTGTTGTACTGGAGCATCAACGTGCTGATCGGCGCAACGATGCTTGCCTGCCTGTTGCTGTGGCTGCGCCCGCACTGGCGCGACCTGGAACGTCTCAAAGGTACGGCTGAGCGTTTCGGCAAGGGCCACTTGAGCGAGCGCACACAGATTTCCAAAAGCTCCAACATCGGTAGCCTGGCCAACGTCTTCGACACCATGGCTGGCGATATCGAGAACCTGCTCAACCAGCAGCGGGACCTGCTCAATGCCGTCTCTCACGAGTTGCGCACGCCCCTGACACGACTGGACTTCGGCCTGGCGCTGGCGTTATCCGACGATTTGCCCGCCGCCAGCCGCGAGCGTCTGCAAGGTCTGGTCGCGCACATTCGCGAGCTCGACGAGCTGGTGCTCGAACTGTTGTCCTACAGCCGTCTGCAAAACCCGGCGCGGTTGTCGGAGCGGGTCGAGGTGTCGCTGGATGAGTTTATCGACAGCATCCTTGGCAGCGTCGACGAAGAACTGGAATCCCCGGACATCGTTATCGATGTGCTTCTGCACGGACAACTTGAACGCTTCGCCCTCGACCCAAGGCTGACTGCCCGCGCTATTCAGAACCTGCTACGCAATGCGATGCGCTACTGCGAAAAACGCATTCAGATTGGTGTGCGGGTGTGTGCCAAGGGCGCTGAAATCTGGGTGGACGACGATGGGATCGGTATTCCGGATGAGGAGCGTGAGCGGATTTTCGAACCGTTCTATCGGCTGGATCGAAGCCGGGACCGGGCCACTGGCGGGTTTGGTCTGGGGTTGGCAATCAGTCGTCGGGCGTTGGAAGCTCAGGGCGGCACGCTCACCGTTGAAGCATCGCCGCTGGGTGGGGCACGGTTCCGTTTGTGGTTGCCCACCTCAGTCTGACGCATTCTTTGTAGCAGCTGCCGAGCAGCGCGACCCCGGCTCGAACGCAGCCTCGCGCTGCTCGGCAGCTGCTACAGGGGGTTAACCTGGCACTTGGGTGGATTGAATCAACCCAACCTCAGCTCCCTGCATCCGATCGATCGCCGCGGCCAGTGAGCCGCCCAGATCAATCGCCCGGCACGCATCCATCACCACAAACGCCTTGAACCCTGCCGCTCGCGCATCCAGCGCAGAGAACATCACACAATAATCGAGCGCCAGCCCAACCAGATAAACCGTGTCGACACCGCGTTCCTTCAAGTACCCGGCCAAGCCCGTGGTGGTCGTTCGGTCCGCCTCCAGAAACGCCGAGTAACTGTCGATGTCCGGGTTGCAGCCCTTGCGGATGATCAGTTGGGCGTGGGGCAAGTGCAGATCCTTGTGCAACTCGGCACCGGGCGTGGCCTGCACGCAATGGTCCGGCCAGAGCGTCTGCTCGCCGTAAGGCAGTCGAGTCACGTCGTATGGCGCGCGGCCCGGGTGGCTGGAGGCGAACGAGGCGTGTCCGGCCGGGTGCCAGTCCTGGGCGATGATGACTTGAGTGAACCGGGCGCCGAGGCGATTGATCAACGGGACGATCAGGTCCCCTTCGGGTACCGGTAACTGGCCGCCGGGGATGAAGTCGTTCTGTACGTCGATGACCAGCAAAGCAGTGCGTGAAGCAATCGGCATGGGAAGGTTCCTCCTTGGAATTGAGACACCGAGCATAGTGACAAACTGGATCACGCGCTCAGCCGACTTCTCAACAATTTCGCCATGTCCTCCAGATCCGCCACTGGGTGATGCCCGATCAACATCCAGGCATGTTGCATGTCAGCCCAATAGACAATGTTCATCCCGTACCGGCGCTCCTGGGCGAAATGCCGACTGCCGCTGTTGGAGCGAGTGACGCACAGCGCCATGGGGCCGTGTGCCGGGTCCAGGTAGGTGATTTGGGCAATGGCGACGCCGTCGTACTCGAGGATTTGCGCGCGCTTGAGCTCGGTGCGTGGCAGGGCCAGTTGCTCCGGCATAAGATTCAGGCCCAGACGCGCATCGATGGTCCGCAGTTGCGCTCGCTGAGTGGCTTCGTCAGTGGGCAAGTGGTCCAGGGTTTGCGGCACGTAAAGCGACATGTACTCGGCCACCAGCCCGCGCCAGTTTTCCTTTTGCTGGCTCAACTGCCAACCGAGAAACAGCCGATCCGCCACCACACCACTCACCACCAACCCGGCGGCCGCCGCGAGGAACCAGCGCCGATTCATGGCCGGGCGTTCAGGTGAAGGCAAGGTGTCGAGCATCGATTGCAAGCGGTCCACGGGCGCCTGGCGACCCAACTCATCGTAGGCCTCCTTGAACGGCAGGCTGCTGCGGGCCAGCCATTGCAGGCGCAGGTTGAGCGTCGGGTCCTCGGCAATGGCCGCGTCGATGCGAGTGCGCTGTTCGCTGTCGAGCTGGTCGTCGAGGTAGGCCACCAGTTGCTCATCCGAAGGTATCGTCGGGCGTGCGTGATCGTTCATCGACGTTCTCCAGTGGAAGGGTTCGGCACGGCGTGCAATGGCGGGTATTCGGCCAGTTTCGCGCGTGCAGCGGCCAGGCGACTCATGACGGTGCCGATGGGCACGTCCAGCACGTCGGCCACTTCGCGGTAGGACAAACCTTCGACATAGGCGAGAAACACCGTTTCGCGCTGGGCTTCGGGCAGGGCATCCACACGCCTGATCACCTGAGCCGCGAGGACATGGGTTTGCGCCGCGTATTCACCGTCGAACGACAAGGCGTTGTCGGCATCCACCAGCCCCTGTCCATGACGCACCCTTCGGGAGCGAACTTCGTTGAGCCAGATCGAATGCAGAATACTCAGTAGCCAGCGGTCCATGCGGGTGCCCGGGACAAACTGCCCGGCACGCTCGAGCGCCCGCACGCAGGTCGCCTGCACCAGGTCTTCGGCGACATGCCGTTGCCGGGACAACAGCAAGCCGTAGCGCCATAAGCGCGCCAGGTGCTGGCCCAGCTCTGCCCGTATTGCCTGATCGCTGGCGATGGCGACCTCCGTCTGCTCGGTGTGTCAGGTTTTCGATGAATCGTTGATGGCTTCGGCCAGGTCCTGGTATTCCTCGCAGGTGGTGCTGCCGCAGATGGATTTGATCTGCTGCAACTGTTCCTGTGCGAGGTCCAGCCGACCTTTGATCACATACGCTTCGCCGAGGTATTCGCGAACTTGCGCGTAGTGCGGGTCAAGTTTGACCGATTGCAGGTAATAACCGATGCCTTCGTCGGTGCGCCCCAGTTTACGCGTAGCGTAGCCGCGATAGTTCAAGGCCTTGGCGGTGTTTGGCTGTTTGAGGGTGTCGAGCAAGGCCAGCGCTTCCTCATAACGACCGTCCTTGGCCAGGCGATAAGCGTAATTGGTGCGGTCGGCGTCCGGTACCAGACTGCTGGTTTGCTTGAGGCATTTTTGCGACCGGGAGTCGAAGACCTGCCCTTTGGGGCAACTGGGTCTTGCAGGGGCGTCATCGCCACCACCATTGGCGAATGCAAGCGAGCTGGACAATGCGACTGCCAGCAACAACTGGACGGTTAACACAGCGAAACGGGTTTTCATGGGCGATGCTCCACAGGTTAATTCGCTTCAGTTCGTACCACGCCCCGGCTTCAGGTTTGGGTTTTTCATGGGCAATTCTCAGGGGCGATGTAAGGTGAACACCACAGGGTGAACAATTATTCATTACTTTCTGGCGGTCTGTGCAAGGAAAGCTCAAATCGAGGCGCTATGCTCGACAGCATTCGTTGTCGATCTGGAACACGGCCATGAAAGATCAGGTCCATCACTCGGCGGCCGCTGGCTATAAAACCGGCGCTGATACCTACGTTCGCGGTCGTCCGGATTATCCGCCGCAAGTGGCCGACTGGCTGACGGGCACCCTTGGTTTGAACGCGGACAAAGCCGCTATTACACAGGGGCCTGGCGACAGGCGTTTCCGCATCCGGCGTTCGGGCCGCTGCAGGAACAGCGCTACAGCCATGGCCACACAGGTTCGCCTGAGGATGTGATTTTCAATCGCGTGCGCTCCACCAGTTTTGTTGCGGCATTACCGGCGGAGGAGCGGGCGAAGGTTGATGAGCAGATACGGGCAATGATCGCTCGGGAGCCTGAACTGCGTGGCAAAGAGGTCGTGACGGTGCCTTATGTCACGGCGGCATTCGTGGCAGTGAAGAGCAGTTAGTCGGTAGGGAGGCCATTCGCGAGCAGGCTCGCTCCCACATTGATTTTGTGAATGACACAGATCAAATGTGGGAGCGAGCCTGCTCCGGGCGGCGTTCCGACGAAGAACGATGACGCGGTATCAGCTCAATAGCCGAATCGGCTCTCCCGCAGACCAGGCCTGAATGTCCTCAATCATCTGCGAAAAGAACTGGTGATAGTTCTGCTGGCTGACATACCCGACGTGGGGCGTGGCCAGCACATTGTCCAGGGTTCTGAACGGATGATGAGGCGGCAAGGGTTCCTGCTCGAAGACGTCAAGCGCAGCGCCTGCCAGTCGCCGCTTCTGCAATGCCTTGATCAACGCGGACTCATCAACAATCGGGCCGCGCGCCGTGTTGACCAGCAGCGCCGTGGGCTTCATCCAGTCCAGCGCCTGGGCGTCCACCAAGCCTCGGCTACGATCGCTGAGCACCAGATGGACCGAGAGCACATCGGCCTGTTCGAACAGTTCCTGTTTACTGACGCAGGTCACGCCGATTTCGGCTGCGCGTTCGGCGGTCAGGTTCTCGCTCCAGGCAATCACCCGCATGCCGAACACCTGAC
This sequence comes from Pseudomonas sp. TH39(2020), assembly GCF_016650715.1. Taxonomy (NCBI): domain Bacteria; kingdom Pseudomonadati; phylum Pseudomonadota; class Gammaproteobacteria; order Pseudomonadales; family Pseudomonadaceae; genus Pseudomonas; species Pseudomonas sp. TH39(2020). Next base: position 89,577 of record NZ_JAEKFF010000003.1, read on the forward strand.
CGAACTGGGCAACGCGAGTGCCAATGCTGCCCAGCCCCAGGATCGCCAGGGTCTTGCCGTGCAGGTCGCCACCCAGGCTTTGCTGCCATACACCTGCGCGCAGGGCGTTGGCTTCGACCACCAGGTTGCGGGTCGCCGCCATGATCAGCGCCCAGGTCAGTTCCGGCGCGGCGTGCTTGTAGCTGTCAGTGCCACAAACCTGGATACCCTGCGCGGCGGCGGCTTTCAGGTCCAGGGCGGCGTTACGCATGCTGCCGGTGACCAGCAGCTTGAGTTTCGGTAAGCGCCGCAGCAGGTCCTCGTCGAACCGGGTGCGTTCGCGCATCACGCAGATCACCTCGAACTCGCCCAACCGTGCCGCCAGGGTGTCGTTGTCGGCAGGGTAGTCATGGATGAAACTTACCTGGCCGATGGGGTCCAGAACCGACCAGTCCACCACGTCACGGGCCACGTCCTGCCAGTCATCAATCACCGCAATCTGCACTGCCATCAGCCTTACCTCATCAATGAACGGGGTTGGTTTTGTTCAGCCAGGCGAGCAGGGCCTGGTGGAATTGCGCCGGTTCTTCCATTTGCGGCGCGTGGCCCATGCCGGGGAACTCGACCAGCGTCGACCGGGGAATCAGTTTCGCCACCTGCTTGCCGAGGACGTCGTAATGACCGAGTTTTGCCTTGACCTCGGGCGGTGCGATGTCGCTGCCGATGGCGGTGGTGTCGGATGTACCGATCAGCAGCAGGGTCGGCATCTTCAGGTCCTTGAACTCGTAGTACACCGGTTGGGTGAAGATCATGTCGTAGATCAGCGCCGAATTCCACGCCACCTGCGTATGCCCCGGTCCTTTGTTCAGCCCGGCGAGCATGTCTACCCAGCGATCGAATTCCGGCTTCCAGCGGCCGCCGTAATAGGTGTTGCGTTCATAGGTGCGGATGCCGTCGGCGGTGAGTTTCAGCTCGCGCTCATACCATTGATCAACCGTGCGATAGGGCACGCCGAGGGCTTTCCAGTCTTCCAGGCCGATGGGGTTGACCAGTGCCAGTTGTTCGACTTGATCGGGGTATTGCAGCGCATAACGGGTAGCGAGCATGCCACCGGTGGAATGCCCGAGAACACTGGCCTTTTGAATGCCGAGGGCCTTGAGCAATTGCTGGGTGTTGGTCGCCAGTTGCTGGAAGCTGTACTGATAATGGTCGGGTTTACTGGAGGTGCAGAAACCGATCTGGTCCGGAGCGATGACCCGGTAACCGGCTTCACTCAGGGCCTTGATCGAAGTGTCCCAAGTGGCACCGCAGAAGTTTTTGCCGTGCATCAGCACCACGCTGCGTCCATTGGCCTTGCCGTGGGCGGCGATATCCATGTAACCCATTTGCAGGGATTTGCCCTGGGACTCAAAGGCGAAATGCTTGACCGTGTAGGGGTACTCGAAACCTTGCAGCTGAGGTCCGTATTCCGGGCCTTCGGCGTGGGCAATGACAGGCAATGCAGCGGTCAGCAGCAGGCCGGGCAGCCAGCGGGAGCGGGTGAGGGACATGGGGGAACTCCATTGGAAATCGGCCGATGCTGGATCGGCATGATTAGGGCGACATTAAACACAGGCAATCGCCGTGGATGATCGTTCAACCCATCCAGCCCACTGTGGCCATGGCCAACACACCATAACGGGCGCCTTTGGCAAGGGTCACGATCAGCAGGAATCGCCCCAGCGGCTCGCGCATCACGCCGGCCACCAGGGTCAGCGGATCACCGATCACAGGCACCCAGCTGAGCAGCAACGACCAATGACCGTAACGCTGATAATGGACTCGGGCTTTTTCCAGATGGCGCGAGCTGACCGGAAACCAGCGCCGATCACGAAACCGCTCGATGCCGCGCCCCAGCCACCAGTTCACCAGCGACCCCAGAACATTGCCCAATGTCGCCACGGCGAGCAGCGACCAGAGCCAGTACTTGCCGCTGAGCAACAGCCCCACCAACACCGCTTCGGACTGCAAGGGCAGCAAGGTTGCCGCACCGAATGCGGCGAAGAACAGCCCGATGTACGCACCGAACATCAATGGGCGGGGTAGTCCGCCACCACTACGTCAGTGCCGTCTTTTTCAGACCGATCACTTGATACGCATCGCTCATGCCGTCCATTTCCATGCCGGGTGAACCCATGGGCATGCCGGGGGCGGCAACGCCCAACAGATCGTCGCGCTTGCTCAAGGCCAGCACCTGATCGGCGGGGACATGACCTTCAACGAATTTGCCGTTGATCAAGCCGGTATGGCACGACGCCAGACGCGGAGGCACGCCGTGCTGTTGCTTGAATTCGCTCATATTGGCTTCGACGTGATCGTCGACTTTGAAGCCGTTGGCCTCCAGGTGGCTGATCCATTTTTTGCAGCAACCGCAATTGGCATCGCGGTGAACTTCAATCGGGATCAGCTCGGCGGCCTGGGCCAGGGAGGAAATGAACAGGGCGCTCAGGGCGACCAGACGCAGGTGGGTTCGCATGGGGAATCTCGTTTCGAATGGCGGCCAAAAAAATGCATTCTGACCATTTTAGCCAGCATCGAGGCAGGAGATTGTTTCGAAGTAATACGAGTTTCAGCAGCCACGCATTCTTTGTAGCAGCTGGCGAAGCCTGCGTTCGGCTGCGAAGCAGTCGTAAATTCGGCTTACGCGGTCTGGCTGATGCACCGTGAGCTCTGATTTTGCGACTGCTTCGCAGCCGAACGCAGGCTTCGCCAGCTGCTACATGTCTGAACTCAAAAAAGTTAACGAACCTTGAACCGCCCCATGATCGCACTCACACGACTGTTAGCTTCCAGCAGTCGTTGGGTGTTGAGCTCGCTGGCCTGACCGCTTTTCACCCGTTCTTCGACCATGTGGCGGATTTGCACCATGCTGGGGTTGATCTCTTCGGTCACCGCGCTTTACTGCTCGGCGGCCGTGGCGATCTGGGTGCTGAGGCGACCCGGCAGGACGGTGTCGATGGCGGCGCTGTCGAGGTGTCGTAATGGATACAAACTAACTAACCAACAGGTTAGTAGTACATATTTAGTGTCTGTAGCACTTTCTAAAGTAATGCATAGACCAATGAAACAGGGCGCTTGCCCGGTTGTATCGTAAATGTACGAGAATTGTAAAAAGTCGGAAATAATTGTTGGTGTGGCTAGTGGCCAAGTTGATACTCGCCCGCTCTAAACCAGATCAAACAAGGAACTTTTTATGGTCGCCTTACATGGACGTCTGCATCAGGTAACGCAGTCGGGAGTTCGGTCATGACTATCGGCTATACCGGGGCCTGGACGGCCAAGGCAGGGTTGTTGGTCAAGGATACGGGAGCCGGCAAGCCCGTGACGCACAGCGCCAGGGTCAAGCAGATGCTGGCATTGGTGGGTACCAATCCAACTTTGCTGAACACCGCGAAAATGGATGAACAGAAACTGCACAGGAACATCAAAGGTTTCGACCCGGAAAATGTCACCGCCAAACAACTGGGCAATCTCAGCGCCTTCTTGAGAGGTAAAGGCCTGATTTCCGATATTACGTCGATGACGCTAATGAATGCCGGTGACAAGTTTGACCGGTTTGGGGTTCAGAAAGACCCGGATGCGAAATTCAACGCACTGGAGTATTTCGCCACGCAACTGGACACTATTCAGAACAACAGTATCAGGGGTGACAAGTACGCTGTGGGCCTGATCCCGGAATACAAGACGGCGATCTACGTGCTGCAAAATTTACACACTTACGGCAAGGGTAACGGCACGACGGTGCCGACCGACAAGGGCGTCAGCTCCAAGGCGTGACGCCCGATTGTCCTGGCTCACTCAACTTGTCGAATGGGCCAGGTGTCGGTTATCGGTCAAGTAACTCCATGACTTCTTCCGGGTAACGTAAACCGGCCGTGGCATTGGCCGGGAATATCGCTTCCAGCGCTTGCAAGTCTTCGCCGCTGAGCTTCACATCCAGCGCGGCCACATTTTCTTCCAGGTATTTACGCTGTTTGGTTCCCGGAATCGGGATCACGTAATCACCCTGAGCCAGTACCCATGCGAGCGCCAGTTGGCCGGCGGTCACGCCTTTTTCTGCAGCCAGGTCCTGCACTTGCCGCACCAACAACAGGTTTTTGGCGAAATTCTCGCCTTGAAAACGCGGGCTGAAGCGCCGGTAGTCGTCTGCCGCGAAATCATCAGGGCTTTTCAGCGCTCCTGTGAGAAAGCCACGACCCAAAGGGCTGTAAGGGACGAAGGCAATTCCCAGGCGCTGACACGCGGCCAGACAACCGTTTTCCTCCTGGTCACGGCTCCATAACGAATACTCGCTCTGCAGCGCACTGATCGGATGAACCTTGTGTGCCCGCTCAAGCGTCGCGACCGAGGCCTCGCTCAAACCCAGGTACCGAACCTTGCCGGCTTTCACCAGGTCGGACATGGCGCCGACGGTTTCCTCAATGGCCACCTGCGGATCGATGCGGTGCTGGTAGTACAAGTCCAGGGTCTCGACACCGAGGCGCTTGAGGGTGCCATCGATAGCGGCGCGAATGTACTCCGGTCGGCCGTTGACGCCTCGCGCAACCGGATCGGCCGGGTCGCGGACGATGCCGAATTTGCTGGCCAGAAACACCTGGTCGCGCTTGCCGACAATGGCTTTGCCGATCAGTGCTTCATTGGTGTGCGGGCCATACATATCGGCGGTGTCGAGCAGGTTGATCCCCAGCTCCAGCGCGCGGTGCAGAGTGGCCGTGGCTTCGCGGATGTCCACACCAGTCGTGTAGAAATCGGTCATGCCCATGCAGCCCAGACCCATCGCGCTTACGAGTGGACCGTTTTTGCCCAGTTGACGTGTTTGCATGAAATCATCTCCCTGTGAATGTGGAGTCCATTGTTGACCTCGACAGAAACAAGATAAACCGGCTAAAACTGCTATCACTGTTCGTAATTTCTAAATAATCAGCCGGTAAGCAAAAACAATGGACCGTTTTAACGCGATGCGCGTGTTCACCCGAATCGTCGAGCTGGGAGGCTTTGCCAAGGCGGCGGATAGCCTGCAGTTGCCCCGGGCCTCAGTGACCATTCTGATCAAGCAGCTGGAGGCGCATCTCGGTGTGCAGCTGCTGCAACGCACGACGCGGCAGATCAGTCTGACGCTCGACGGTGCGGCCTATTACCCTCGTTGCGTCCGGTTGCTGGCGGACCTGGAGGAAACCGAAGCGGTGTTCAGCGCTGCTCGCAACAACCCCAAGGGGCTGTTGCGCGTGGACATGCCGGCGGGCGTGGGACGCTTGATGGTGATCCCGGCATTACCGCAATTTACTGCTCGATATCCCTTGATCGAGCTGGAAATCGGCTTGAATGACCGGCCAGTCGACCTGATACGCGAAGGCGTCGATTGCGTGCTGCGCGGCGGCGACTCACTGGACGATTCACTGGTGGCGCGGCCGTTGGCCATGCTGGACCAGGTCACGTGCGCGAGCCCCGACTACTTGAAGCGATTCGGAACGCCTCAGTGTCTGGCTGACCTTGAAGGCCATCAGATGGTGGAATACTTCTCCAGCAGCAATGGCAAGCGTTATGGGCTTGAATTTATGGTCAATGATCAGGTTCAGGCCATTAATCTGCCCAAGCAAGTCTCGGTCAACAGCGCCGATGGTTATCTGGCCGCTTGTGAGGCGGGGTATGGTCTGGTCCAGACCCCGTATTACCACGTAGCCCGCCAGCTGGGCGAAGGCCGTTTGTGTGAAGTCCTCAGGACGGTGCCAACACCGGGGATGCCGCTGACGGCGCTCTACCCGCCACACCGTCAGTTGTCCCGGCGGGTAAGGGTATTTGTCGACTGGCTGGTGGAGCTTTGCGCGCAGCCGGGCAATGACTTTGATCGAAAAGACTCACGCGGCTGAACGGTCTCTGTTCAGCGCTTGGGCGCTACTTTGCGTGTTGGCGTTTTGCTGTAAATCGTCATGCAAACGTTGCATGTGCGGGCAATGCAGATTGAGGTGTCGAGCCTGCACCCCTCGATGAAACAGGGCGAACCACCCATGGGTGTTTGATGCAGGCATCAGCCCGGTAAAGGTGAAGCCAAGGGCCGCCAAATTGCGCAAGTCCTGGGCAAAATGCCGTGACATCTGAAGTTTGGCCGAGATCAGCCAGTGGCTGGGCAATTGCCGGATCTGCTCAAGCAGACGTTTGGTCAAACGCTGAATGACCATTTCGAATCTTTGATGGTGTTGCTTGATTTGCAAGGGCAGGGAAGGCAACGGCGTCGTGCCCGGATGAGTCCCGAACACGGAACACACGTGCTGCATAAACCCCCGGCAGCTGTCAGGCCATGGGATGTCGGGGAGTGGACGCGTATGTCCTTCGACGACGTAACAACCCATCACGATGGTTTCCGGCAGCGGCTCAGCGAAGGGCGAAGGGACGTAGTCAGGAAGCAAACCCGTGCTGCGGAAGCCGATGTTTGCTGCCATGCGTTGCGTGTAGGGATGGTGTGTCACTTGTTTGATCGAGACGCTCTTGAACCCCATGGAACCTGACCGCGACAGCAACTCCCGGCCCAGACGGGTCGCGATACTCTGCCCCTGCGCGGCGGGATGCACCACACTGAGGGCCAGCTCGGTGGTGTCCGCAGGTGTGTCATGGCACAACGCGGCATGCCCTAGAACGCGTACGTCGTCCACCGCCAGCATCGACTTCCAGCGCCCCTCGGCATTGTGCTGATTGATCATATTCGGCAAGTAAACATCCGGCTGAACGTAATGATCGCCATAGACCTCGCGAAACAACTGGCTCACGGCACGTGCGTCGGATGGCCGATAAGGTCGAAAAATCAAATGCGGCATCATGCGGGCTCCGGCGACGGTGCGTCATACACCCGCAAGTCCAGGACCCGCAGTTGTTTGCCGGAGCGTGGGTGAAGCTTCAATGCGGTGACCCCACAGGACAACACTCGCAACTCCAACAGACCCTCGCGGCTCAGTTCCTCAATGCCGGGATAGTGTTCAACCAGTGCCTCGTACAATGCTCGGCACACCGGTACGGTGGCCATTGATAGCGCCGAGGGAACCCACTTCACACTCAAAATATCTTTGTATCCGTCATGTTCGATCAGCAATTGCCATTGGTCGTTGTGGGCAATGCGTTGGACGATCTGCTGGATGTCATCGATCAGCAGCGACAGCACCCCGACTCGCACTCGCTGGCTGTGCACGCTACGTCCCTTGAGGGCGAATTTGCGCTTCGGCGTTGAGCCGGGTTCGCGCCAGCACGCGCGGTCACCCACCGGATAACGCAGCAGAGGCATGAGCCGGCGAGTCAGATTGGTCACCACCAATAATCCAGTGCGATCGCATTCTTCGATGACTTCACCGGTGAGTTCATCGACGATCTCCAGCAAGGTTTGTGGATCAAACACCCGATGCTCGCCCAAGGCGCAGTCGCGACCGCTGGCCCCAATAAGGCCGGCGTCTACACTGGCGTAGCCAATGGAAGCAATGCGCACGTTGGGAAACACGTCGGTGAGGATTGCCACCTGCGGGACAAACAGGCTTTCGCCGCCATACAGCAACGTCTCAACCCCGCGCAGTACTCGCCGATGCTGGTTCAGGTAGGCAGCGAGTCGCAGCAACTGTGCCGGTACGCCGACCAGCACGTTGATCCGATGCTGATCAATCGCATCGGCCAGTACGTCCAGTTCGACTTGCCCGGTAAATGGAAACTCGCAGATCGATCGCCTGACGTGCGCCAGTGAGTCGTGGATAAACAGAAAACTGGCGTAAAGATCACCGGAAAAAAACAGATTGGCGACACGGTCGCCGTCGTTCAGCTGAGAGGAGAAACTTTCTCCGAACGTACTGACCAGTTCTTTCCATTCGTTATAGGTATAAACCGCCAGTTTGCCTTGGCTGGTCGATCCGCCGGTTTTAAACACCAGCGCATCGTCGACCTTTCCGGTCAGGACCGGCCAATGACTCAAGTCATTGCTGTCAGACCAATAGTCCACGGCGTTGGTGAGCGGTAGATCTTGTAACGTAATGCCCTGCGGCGGTAAGTGTTCCAGTTGCTGGCGGTAGAAGTTTGAATGTTGCCGTATATAAGGCAGCAGTTGTTCGAGCGAATAAGTTGATTTCACTGGATTCTCTTTTTTTTATCAGGGGTCTAGGCGGTTTAAGACAAGCTGTGTAGTTAGTTTTTATTTTCTTTTATCAATAACCAACGGTGTTTTGCCGCTGTGTTTGTTTCGAGTGAACGCTTGATCCGTGCACACTTGGACTTCGACAGTTAACAGGTTGGCGTTTACGGCATTTGCCAGCGCTTCATGGCTCAGCAATGCGTTGCGAACCTGGTTGATGTCTGCATCCGTTAGAAGTTTGAGTCGCTCGACGCCATCAGGGGCGTGGTCCAGAACAATCTGAATGGGCGCGCCGACGCTATCCTGCAAAGCCGACGGCGAAATGAACTCCGTGCCCATTCGCACCAGTTTTCCGTGGCGCTGGAGCAGTTCGAATCGGGGTGAGTCCAGCCCGCACGGACAGGCTCCGGGTATCCAGCGACCGGTGTCGCCCACGTCATATCGGCGCACGGTTTGGCCTTGCCGTGCTCGTGAAGTGAACAACAGGCGACCGATCTCATTGGCCTCAACCGGTACATCCTGTTCGATCTGCACGATTTCCAGATGCTGGGTATCGCACATCAAGTGAAACACCCCGTTCGCGGTGGCTGCGCACGCATGTCCCAAGGGACCTGCGTCGACGGAACCATAGATCGCCGAGCGGATCATCGAGACCCCGCAGCTTTCCATGAGGCTCAGGCTGGTTTGGCCCGGATGTTCGCCGCCGAGGAATACTTTGCTGATACCGGCGTACGCTCGGAGCCGGGTCTGTTCGTTGAAGAACAGACGATGCAAGGTGCTCGGCATACCTATCAGTACGGTGACACGCTGGTCAACGATCAGTTGGGCGATTTCGCTGAAGTCATCGTCCTGGGGCGCACCCATGGGGAAATGTGTGACGCCCATCTGTTCCAGTATTTTGGTAAAACTGAGGAAACCTCCGTACAAGCTGCCGCCGTAAAACAGGTTCATGACCCGGTCCTGTGAAGGATCGAGCCCGGCGGCGAACAGGCCATCGGCCGCTGCGCGCATCTGCCGTTGAAAGTCGTGATAGCTGAAACCGGCGAGGGCCGGAGTGCCGCTGCTCCCTCCTGAGCGAAAATACAATTGCGCCGCGGCGCCCATAGGCTGGGTCGTGAAGGTGTTTTTGTCCATGATCGGCGCATGGGCGGTGTCAGGTGCGGGCGGGACCGGGTCGAGCGTTGCCCGGCCAGGCAAAACATCCGGCGACAGACTCACCGAGAGGCGGCGACTCAGACGCGTCAATGCGTAGACGCCATCATGGGGCTCACCGGCGTAGCCGTCATGAATTCCCACGCAAGGCGCAATACGGGTGACCCCAGCGTTGACCAGCGTTCGCACAAGTCCTGGCGTTTGTGTCGCAGAGCAAATCAGTGCGCAGCTTTGCAGGACAGTGCGCCAGGGCAACAGCGTCTCGGCGATCAAGTGTTGCGGTACGGGTTTGAGTAGCACCGTACGAAACAGCGGCGAAGGCGCGAGCGTCTGATGGTGTTCCCAGATGATCCGCCATCCGTGGCCGGCCCAGACCTGGCCGCTCTGGTTCGCAAAACAGTAATCCAGTTGCGCCATGGCCGTGCGGGTGGTGATCTCGCACGCTTCCTGATCCGTGGGCACCAGCGCCGGCCAGTGCGATGCACGACGCTTGAAGGCTTCGCCCAAACGCTCACCCAGGTCCTGCAGGGTCGCCGGATCGTTGCTGTCCACCAGCACCCATTGCGGACTGGAACACGCCTGCTGATCCAGACTGCACACCTCATCCACCAATGCATCCAGCGCCGAAGGGCTGGCCGCGTCAGGCGACAGATAAGCGAAACTGATCCTGTGCCCCCAATCGATCCAGCGACATCCGGCGGGGATCTGCTGACGAATTGCTTTGAGCGCCTTTTCACCGCCCCAGGCTGACACGCCATCGGCCTGAGCGCAGAGTTCCGCTATCCGGGAAGTGCCCACGGGCAGCACCGCGACGAATTCGCCAAGCCTGCCGCTGGTGTCGCACTGCACAAGGGCGGCCAGCAATTGCGCGGTCAAACCCGCATCGCTGGCGCTGGGGCGTAACCAGTTAATGTTGCCGGCCAGCAGGCTTTCGAGAACCGCGCAGAACGCCAGCATCGGCGCATTGCCTGGCGTCACATGCACCACCAGTCCCAACGGGTGCCAGCTTTCGAAGTGTGGCTGCTGGTAGTCGATACGCCTCAGCGAACGGGGTTGCGAACCCAGTTCTCGCTCAAGCTTCCTGCTCAGGTTGCTGCGCTGGCAGAACTCGATCAGTCCCTGACATTGATCGTCGTCCAGAGGCAGGTTCAGGCTGCGAGTCTGTAGTTGCGTGGCGAAACGAGCCGCGGTTTCGATAACGGTCTCGCTGTCGATCGGTGCAGAAAGCAATCCGGGCAATTGTTTTTGAAGGCGCTCGAGGGCGCTTTCCGGGGTAACGTCGTCACGCAGTTGGCCATTGATGAGGTACATATCAAGCTCCTCCCAGCAATTCGGAAGCCGCCATGGCGCAGCTGCGACTGGCGGTGGTGCCAGCGCGTCCGTGCAGCTCGAACCAATCGGTCGTCAGGCCGCATCCGCACTGTGCGCCGGGGTGTAATGTCGCCAGATCGCCCATGACCACCGCATGAGCAGGGCTTGACGAAATGTACGGGGAGACGAATTCCAGCAAGCCGCGCTGGCCGTATGGCTGGACCGTAAAATCGGATGGGTTGCGCACGAAAACCTTCGAGTAAATGGGGGCATGAAAATGATGGTGGGCACATTGGATATAGGGCACGGCATGCTCGACGGCTCCGTAGCCATCCCGACAGCGGGACAGGTCGATCCCCAATTGCCGATTGATTCGGGCATACAACTCAAGCAGGGGAATCTCTTGTGCTGCCTGGGTTTTCCAGCCACCCCCCAAAAACACCAATGACTGGGCGGGTAGCTCGAGATTCGGTGCGCCGGTGTTTTCCATGTGCTGTAGCGCATGTGAAAGAAACGCAGGAAATCCGAGAATCCGCACGGGCAATCCCTCGTCGGCAAACTCCTGCAAGGCGCGAATCACGCCAAACAGGTCGAACTCGTGACTGTTACCGGTCAGGCGCAATCCGTAGACGACCCGATTGACGGGCGCATAGCTGCAGAGAAACTGGTCGGTGTAAGCGGTGCCCAAGGTGATGGCAGCCTCGGGCTCGTAACTCAGGAGCAAATAATTGCAGGGGCTTTGCGGAGTATCCCAGCCGAAGTGCCGGAAAATGTGGCTCACCATGCCCTGAGCCGCTGCCATGCTGCGGGAGTCATATCGCATGCGACTCTTCTGGCCGCTGGTGCCAGACGATGTCAGCTCCAGCGCGCCTTCGCCGGTGGGGCCGAACAACAAGTGACGTTTGAAATAGTTGGCGAAAATCGGTGGCAACCTGGACCAGTCATCCAGTGTCTCCAGGTCCTTTGCATCGAGCCCGTTGGCGTTTAGCCAGCGCTCGTAGCCAGGCGTGTGGTGACAATGAAACAGGCTGATTTCTCCCATTGCCTGGTCGAACAGGCCCTCGGGTACGGAATCCAGGCAATAGGGTTGCGTTAACGCGCAGAGCGCATTGGTGTGAGGTAAATGGATCATCAAAGGACCTGCTGTGTGGTGTCAGACGGCAAGCGCGGTGTGAGAGCGCCGCAGAAACAGGCGTAGGGGCGTCAGGCTCAGAAGCCCCGCGATACCCGCCATCAGAGCGAACGATTCGTGGCTGTCACCGGCACCGGCGGCCGCGATAAGCGAGCCGCCGCCGCCCATGACGGCGATCGAGATCATGCCGATCATGGCCGAGACCAGACCTTTGCTGTCGTCGCTTGCAAATAGCGCAAGCCGGTACAGCGCGGCATTGCTCATGCCAAGCCCCACGGCATAAAGCGCCAGGCAGCTGATCAGCACTGCTGTCGAAGCGCCGTAGACGCTGATGGCGACTAACGCGATGAGCCCGCCGCAAAACGGCCAAAGCGCGTATCGAATCAGTTGTGGCAATTCAGCATTGGCAATCAGTCGGTTGAGGATCAGATTGCCGAGAATGACGGCCGCGAACACCGGGATTTGCCACAGGCCATAGTGCAGCGTTGAAAGCCCCTGGTTGTGGATCAGCAAGAGCGGCGCCAACCCGATCCAGGCAATCAAGGGCAGGCTCATCACGCCCAGCGCGACTGCGGCGCAAAGGAATCGCGGGTTAGTCAGCAGCGCGGCATAGCGGCGCAGAGTGCTGTGCCATTCAAAGCGCACGGCTTCCAGTCGCTGACCGTCGTGGCGCAGGGTGCCCACGGTTTCCGGCATGAACAGGTAAAGCCCGAGCCAGACCATCACGCCGCCGAGACCCAGCAGTAAAAACAATTCCCGCCAGGACAACCATTCCAGCAGCAGACTGCCGAGCAACGGCCCCAGAAGCGGGGAGAGCAGTGCAACGTTCCCCAACAACGCCATGATTTTGACCGCGTCGGCTTCGCAGAAAACTTCTTGCAGGGCCGGGTAGCTGACCGCGATGACAAACCCCAACCCCATGCCCTGAATCAGTCGCAAGCCGTTGAACGCATAAATGCTTTGCACGTTGAACGCGGCGGCACAGGCCAGGGCGAATACCGCACACCCGATGAGCAACATCCGGCGGCGGCCGAAGTGATCAGACAGCGGGCCAATCAGCCATTGCAGAAGAATGCCGCCTGCCAGATAAAGATTGAAGGCGTAGGGAACATGGTCGGGGCTGGCATCCAGTTGGCGGGTGACGGTCAACATGCCGGGCATGATCATGTCGCTGGCCATATACGTCAGAAGTTCGAAAAAAGTAATTGCAAGGCAAAAACCAAGTAAGTGGTGAGGGCTGATATTGATTAAAGGCTTGTGCATGGCATCCCTGTTCTTGCGCGAAATTTCGGGGTTGTTGCGATGCACCGAGACTAATCATTGAATATGAATAGCTCCAATGAACTATTGAGACTCAAGGTTTCAATAGTTTTCGCTATGTTTCGATGTTCGATGGGTAGGAAGAGGTAAATATGCACGTACGAAAAATGCCCGCGACAGGGCGGGCATTTATTTAACAGTTATCGGGATGGGGTACTTAACTTACGAATGAAGGTTCAATTATTCACGTTATCGATGCTGGTAATAACCCGGCCCGCCACGGTCGTAATGGTGGCCGCCGTGCCAGCCGCCGTGGGGGAAGACGATGCAGCCGCTCAGTGTCAGGAGAGCGAGCAGGGGAATCAGCAGTGTGATTCGACGGAACATTTCAAAATCCTCATGGTTATCGCCGCTATGAAGCCAAAACTCTTCATCGGCTGTAACATGAGACCCCGTTTGTAGCGTCCCATCCCCGGAGAAAGGTAGGGGCTTGGCATGCGTTCTGATACAAATCGGATACATTTTTCAGGTTCAGGAACTCGCAATGACTCAGTCGCAACGTTTGAAATACTCGATTCTGATCTCCCTCGTGGTGTTGGGGATCATGTTCGGCCTTTCGTATCTGCAAAACGCAGGCGTCATCAGCGAGAAGCTGTTTCAGTACATCGCCATCGGCGTAGCGGTGGTCGTGGTAGTGATCAATGGCGTAATGCGTCGCAAGGTCAAACCCTGAACGACACACCTTAAGGTGATCACTCGCGATGGAGCATGGCTACGGCGTGCGGATGCAGGCTGTAGCTTTTGTCCGCATTGAGCGTGATCACACCTTCACTGCACAAGCGTTTCAATACTTCCCGCACACTCAGAAAAGACAGGGGAATATCCAGGTCCAGCAAGTGGCTGTGCACGCCGCGCACGCCAAGGCTACGGTCGCTTTCGGCGGCGGTCAGCAAGGCGTCGATGACTTTGAGACGGATCAGACTGGTTCGCAGACCATAGCTTTTGAGCAGCAGCCTGATCCGCTCGTTGCCATTGCGCTCGCCCCGTTGACTGAAAACACCGGAGCCCATGGCAGAGCCCTTTGGTGCATTGCTACCGTCCGTTGGCAGTTGCGAGTTGTACATGCAAAAACTCCTTTTCCGAGACGGCCAGGAAATGTGATGAGTGCTCTCATTCAATCAGACGTACGAGCAGGGCAAATATTGAAGCCCCGAATGTAGAAATTTTGTCGCCATCACGTCAGCGGCCTGTGAGATACCCGTGAAAAGCATCTTTCACAGCCTGAATTTTTGTCATTTCTTTCGTTTCCAGGGGAAGGCGCAGTGCGTGTATGACGCAGGGTGTTTGTCTTTCCGATCAGGAGCGAGCGTGATTATTTCCAGGTAGTTAACCCGGTTGAGCCTTGCAGGCGTATTGGCGGGCTTAAGTCTTGCGGCAAACGCACGCAGCCAGCCGGAGCAGGCGAGCGCCGACATTCGTCGGACCAGTTTCGGCGTGCCGAATATCCGTGCCGACAACGAGCGCGGGCTCGGTCATGGCATTGGTTACGCCTACGCTCAGGACAACCTGTGCCTGTTGGCCAATGAGATCACTACCGTGAACGGCGAGCGTTCACGCTATTTCGGCCCGGATCAGTTCACGGTCGAAGAATGCGAAAACCTGGTCAGCGATACTCCAGAGATCAGACCGTGGCATTTTCCAGGAAGCAGTTGAGTGTGTTGCCGTTCACCGAACGGCAGATCACGCCCGATCCAAAGTACCAGGTTCAGACGATCCGCGAGCAGGAAGAAAAAGCCGGGAAGGTGGCCGTACAGTAACGCAGATGGTGTTTTAACGAAAAATGAAGGCCGCACCTTGCAAAGGTCGCGGCCTTCAGCTTTTTGGGGCTTGTTGCGGAATGGAATTGAGGACCGGATTGCCATCCTTGTTGCGGGTCAGGTAGACCGGTAACACCTTGGGCAGGGAAGCCACCAGGTTGTTGAGCTCTTTGATGTTGTAGATGCCGCCGATGCGAATCGAGCCAGTGCTGTTGTCGGCCACCATCACCGGTTTGCTCAAGTAGCGATTGATCAATGGCAATGCGTCGGTCAGCGCCAGATCATCGAGCACCAGTTTTCCGCTGCGCCAGGCCAGTGAATTGTCATTGTCGTAGGTCTGACTGATCCGGGGAGTGAAGTCGCCGCGTCTATAGCTAGCCTGCATCGCTGGCTCGAGGCGCAAACCGTCACCCGCAACGGCGTCATTACTGCTCACCAGCACCGAACCTTCTATCAGGTTCACGCGTACCTGATCTTCATACGTCCAGACGTTGAATTTGGTTCCGGTAACTCGAATCCTGCCTTCGGCCGCTTTGACAATGAAGGGGTGTCGAGTGTCATGGCTGACGCTGAAGAAGGCTTCGCCTTTTTTCAGCGTAATCCGACGTTGATCCTTGTAGTTGCTGAACGTCAGCTCACTGCCCAGGTTCAGTTCTACCTGACTGCCATCGCTCAGGGTGACTTGGCGGACATTGTCGTCCGCCTCGAAATGTTGATAGGAATTGGGTAGCCAGCCCAGGTTCCAGCCGCTATAGGCCGCCAGTGGCAATGCCATGGCGCAAACCGCCGCGGCGATACCGAAGGTGCGCCAAGGCGTAGCAGGTTTGGTGCGGACCATCGGGACCATGGTTTCTGGACGTGGCAGGTCACCCGCGACATCCCAGATCTCCAGCATGGCCTCGTATTCGAACGCGTGAAGCGGATGAGCGTCATGCCATTGCTCGAACGCCAGCCACTCTTCAGCAGTGCAATCGTTGGCGTGCAGACGCATGCACCAATGCGCAGCGGCATCGGTGACAGCGTCGTATTCGGCTGGCGAGAGAGGGTTGTCGGTCATTGACTCATCCTGATTTCCTGCATTCTAACCTTGTGAGGAAGTCTGCGAGAACAACCGTCATGGCAATTACCCATCAAATGGGAGTTTGTTTTTCTGATTCACGGGGTGCTGGTGTGCAGTTGGCGCCCCATTTGGCTGATGAGCCATGCAACGCTGTCGGCGTTGCCGAGTTGCACCTTGAGTCTGACCAATGGATCTCTCTTGTAAATTTTGCGGGCACCGCTCAGGTTTTCTCCGCCGGTCAAGGTCAAAATATGCGCTTTTACCCGATCAGTATTTTCATAAGAAGTGCTGCCCGGATCCTCCCACACACCGGTATCAGGATCCTCGGTCATGAACAGCTGAGTCAGGGGGGTCTTGATCGAGAGTGCGGTGTCCTGAAGCGTGGTCAACGCGTCCTTGAGATCACTGGCGGTTGTGCTGGTCGTATCGATCAGATGGGGGAATGGTCTGCCGGGATCGAAGTAAGCAATGTCTTCGGTGTTGCAGATGAGATGGGAAAGCTCATGAATAAGGGTTACTGCTCGGGCATGCGTGTTGATAGGGAAGGCAGGGTCGGTAAGATGTGGGCGGTAAATGTCGAAACCGGTGTCGAAGAATTTTTCTGCCAGATAAATTTTCCGCTTTGCATCCTTTGGAACGGTGAAGCCGAATGTAGTTGCCGCGCCACTGACCGCCCTGGCGATTGCAAAACGATTGGTCTTCGGCTTTCTCAGTGAGGGGTCCAACAAGGCCGCAAAAATGTCAGTCATGACTTTTTCAAGCTGCTCCACATGCGTGGACTGCACTTGCGGCACATCAATAAAATCCATGATGAGTTGATGCACGGGTGTCACCGTTTTGTCGGAAGACTTCAGCAATTGCAGGTTTTGAAAGCAGTTCCAGGCATAGGTGGTTGCCAGGTCCAGCGCTTCGTCAATCTGACGAGCCTTTTGCGGAAACAGTCGACGGATTTCGGGCATTCCAGTGGCATCGACGTTCATGCCCTCCCAGACCGAATATGCGGTGTGCAACCGATTGCCGATGCTGAAACGGGGCGCTGGCGTTTGCCTATCCAGAACCCATTGTTTCGACACTTTCTGACTCAGCCGAGGACCACGAATTTTTGTGTCGGCGATGCGCCAGTGTTTGCCGAGCTTTGCGACCGGATATACCTTTCCTTCAACCGGTGCGTAGGTTTTTTTTGTCGTCGGATGGGTATAGAGCCCAAGACTTGAGTTTAATGTGAGCGAATTCAGATCGACGTCCATGCTTTCATGACGCTTCAACTGCGTACGTTCGGGGGCTGTAATGGCAACGTTCTGCCATTTGAATCGGGTATTGGGCGTTTCTGGCGCAGGTGTACTTGGCGTAGACGATGGCTTCGCTTGCGCTTCCAGCGATTGTCGCAACGTGGCGAGTTGTGCAATGCCGCTGATGAACTCTTTTATCGCGGGCCCCCATTTGTGCATCTGAAGGTCTTCGGCGGATTGCTTGATGTCGCGATAACTGCGCCACACGGTGATGGGGTAGGCGAGTTTGCCGATGAAGAACGAGTATGCCTCGTGCAGGTCTTCGCCCAGCACGCCCTTGATGGTTGCCCATTCGCCCTGCTTTTTGTCATCGGACTGGCAACCGAGCAATCGGGCCAACAGCGCGGCGTTATCATCGAACAAGTGCTTGAACAGGCTCCCCTTGATCGGGTTGGACGCCAATGTGACATCGGTTTCGCGATTAACGTTGGTCGGCGGTGCGGCTCTGGCGACACGGGTGCTGCTGGTCGCCATCCGGTTTTCCAACAGCATCCGGTCAGGCTGCGGCAGATTCATGAGTACCCAATCGAGCAGCGAACCGCGGGTCTTCAGCTCTGTCAGCAATTGTTTCTCGTTTTCATATTCTTTCACCCCGTGCCGAGGGCTATGAGGCGCGACAAGGACCTGTGGCGCGGTGCTATCGGCCGATGAGCCAATCAGATAGACGCCCGGCACTTTGACAGCCTGTCCACTCTTGATGCCCAGGAGCTCAAGTGGGCGGATGATCGCGTGGGCGCCGTCGACTGCCGCGCGGGCGATGGCGTCGGGCATATCCATGACTTGCTGGATCAGATCAAATCCCGTCTCGCTCAGGCGCTCCTGCAGTTTTTCCGTGTGGGCGTAATGCATTAGCTGCCAGGGTAATTGCGTGTAAAACCGCTTCCTGCGGTCCTTTGCGTTCGCTTGGGTGTCTGCAAAGGCTTCGTTCAATGTGTTCTGCTGATGTTCGCCCAACTTCAAGTCTCGTATCAGGTCTCTGATGTAGCTTTGGTCCATGTCCTCGGGAATCTCGGTGGTATCAAGCGACACCAGTTTGAAATGGGTTCTATCCAGATCCTTGAAATGGGTCAGTGCAAAGTCGGTCAGGGTCTGGGTGCTGGCCGCAGACCTCGAACTTCTGTCGATTTGTATCTGGACATTGTCCGGATCGATGTCGAAGGTGTCAGCCTTGAGTTGTTTTTCAAGTTCATGGTGCGCCGTGCGCGCCAGGGAGCGTATGCCGGTGAGGTAGTCCTGGTCGTCGGTGACGTTGTTGAGGTATTGCTGAAGCAACTCCCCATGCAGTATCTGGTCTTTAATGGACGCCTTGGCCAGCCATGCCGGCAGTTTTTGCTGGGTCGTCAGGGATTGGGCAATGTCCGTCGCACGGTCTAACCCGGTCATCGGTTGGCGTAACGCCACCAGCTTCAGAAGACTGGCCTGGGTCGTCGCGGGAAGCTTCGTGGCCAGCGCACGGGTGACGCACGCTCGGTCCAGCTGGGCATAGGGTTTTTGCACGTGATCGAGAAAATGCTCATCTATTCGCTGCAGTGGGGCGAGGGTGTAGTGCTTGCCAGGCAATCGCTCGCTGCGTCCAAGGTTCTCCAGAAGGGCGGTGCGATCATCGGCGTCTTTGAGGCGTTGCTCCAGCCCGGTCAGTAAAGATGTCAATGTCTTGAAGGCTTCAAATCCCGACGCCGGCGTCCACAAGATCGCCTTGCCCGAATGCTCAGGGTCCAGGCCACCTCGTTCGGTCAGCACAAAACAACTGGCCAGTTTCAACGGCTCAGCAGCGTCACCTGCCTTCAGCGCCAAGGAAAACACGTCCGGTAAAAAGCCGTTCAATGCAGCTCGCTGCAAGCGTACCGGAGTATCAAGTACGGATTTGATGATCGCCTGTTCCGTCGCACCCAAGGTGCGCATGACGGCGTGCAGCTCCAATTCACTGCGCAATGCCGTTGACAGGGTGTGGGTGAA
The DNA here is from genome assembly GCF_016650715.1 of Pseudomonas sp. TH39(2020). NCBI lineage: Bacteria > Pseudomonadati > Pseudomonadota > Gammaproteobacteria > Pseudomonadales > Pseudomonadaceae > Pseudomonas > Pseudomonas sp. TH39(2020). The sequence goes on from NZ_JAEKFF010000003.1 coordinate 108,670, forward strand.
ACGCGATTGCAAGCTTCCGAGTGAAGAACTGACGATACGCAGCACTTCGTCAAGGGTACGGGTTGTTGCGGGAATGACCGGGTGGTTTTCGAGGAGTAGGTCGAGCGGTCGCTTAACGGTGGAGAGAAGGGCCAGTTGCTCTTTGGCCGACTCGCCACGAGCGGTGGCAGGTTGCGCGCTCAGGCGCCGGTCTGCGTGTGTACTCCAGCGTCCTGCAGCATCGGCCGCCAGCAGTCGATCGTCGATCAGTCCCCGGACATCCAGTGCCTTGTCGAACAAGGCCCGGGGATCCTGTGTGCCTTCGCTTTCACGGTAACGGTTCAGCGCATCGGACAGATTCTCTCGTTGCTTGCCAAGGATGGCGGTCATCAACTGTTCAAACACCGGGCCGATGATCGGTTCACCGACAATCACTTGTTCATCCGGCGCCATTGAAAGAAACGTAGCGCGTTCGTCCAAGGACATGAAGTTGAGCAGCGTGTCTTCGTGCCCTTCGCTTTTCAACATCTGCGCGACGATGTTCCTGACAGCGGACAGGTCGCTCGTTGCCTCGATGCCTCTGGACGGGGTGTACAGAAAGCCCGGCGTGTCGCTGCTGCCGATCATCACGGTCGAGGCGAGCTCCACGTAATGCTTGAAGGGGGCGGTGACACGTACTGTTTCGATACGAAGAGGATCGTCGGTGTCAGGTTCGAGGCTGAGATTCATCAGTCGCAGGTATTCCTGCGTCGTTCGAACACCTTGTTGACGCTGAAGCAAAAGCTTCACGTGAAAGGTATCGCGCAAGCCCTCGGCAAAAACCTCCCGGCGTGACTGCCCATTGTTCATCGGTGTATTCCAGAACGTCTTGAGCAGGCCTTGCAAGAGAGGGGTAAAAGTTTGTGCGATCTCTTTGATTGCGCTTTCCCAAGCCTGGTTGTCGGCGTCGCTGCTCACACTGTGTCGGGGATTGGAAAAGACTCTGGAATCGCCAGTCGGCCACTGGTTGGTCAGGTAGTAATGCAGCAGGGTATCGCTCAGTGAATGCGAGGAAAGCAATTGTTGGCCATCGCTATCGATAACGGAGCTCTTCATTCGGGTAAGGCGTTGGTCCAGTTTGGGGAACGGTTTATGCAGCGCGTTCTTGAGGGTCTCGTCCAGCATCGATTGCAGCGTTGGCAGCTTGAGCAGCTCGCCCATCATCGTCCTGATGTTCTGAGCCTGATTGCGCTCGAGGGTGAGTTCCTGGTCCTGGAACACCGCACCTTCGATTTTTTGCGTGGCAAAGTCTTGCGCACTGGCGGCGGGTAGAGCGCTGCGTTGTTCGATGGAGAGAAAACGCAATAACTCGCGCTTGCCAGTGGGCTGTGCCAACCATTCCTTGAGTTTGCTTTTGAGGCCCTTCATGTCCGCGAATTTCATCAGGCCTTTCCACGGTGTGTAGAGCGTGACTTCTCCATCGTTGGGCCGGCTCATGGCAAAAGCGCCGGCCAGGGGGATGCCTGGCGCATCAGGTACGCTTAAAAGCAGCTGGTCGACGTGCATGGACACGCTATTGGCGATACGGGCTTCATGCGTCGCCAGATAAACAGCGTTCAACCACTTCAGGTTATCAAGCGTGAAGGACAGTGCCTTTTCGCGTTCACCGGGCTGTTTGGCTTTGGATGTAAGTGCTGCTTCGTCGAAAAAATACGGCAGTGGGGGAGCAATCATGGTTTTTCCTCGATGCGCTACGACCGGGGGGTAATCGCCGGTCGTTGGATTGAGGAAAAAACAGTACGGCCAGTGGCAGGCTCGAGTGCGGTACATATTGCTTGAGCCGAACAGGCTGTCGAGACTTGACAGGAAGCCGGTAGAACAGCGCTTAATCGACAACTGTTTTGGGTTGCTCTGCAACCTCGCTTCACCCTGTTGCCCGTACTCAATAATAAAACTGGAGCTTCAGATGACCGCAACGCCCAAAGTGGCCGTCAGTTCGAACACTCAAACGCTCGATTTCGACGCGCTCGTTCTTTTGCTTGAGCAGATTTTTCAGCGTCATGGCACCTCCGCCGATGTCGCCAGGACACTGGCCCTCAACTGCGCCGGTGCCGAACGCGATGGCGCCCATAGCCATGGCGTGTTCCGCATTCCCGGTTACGTGTCGACGCTCCAGAGCGGCTGGGTCAATGGCCAGGCCGTGCCGGTGGTCGAGGACGTGGCTTCGGGCTTTGTCCGGGTCGACGCCGGTAATGGTTTCGCCCAACCAGCCCTCGCGGCAGCACGCGGTTTGTTGGTGGAAAAAGCCCGCAGTGCCGGCATTGCGGTGCTGGCGATTCGTAACTCCCACCATTTCGCAGCCTTGTGGCCGGATGTCGAGCCCTTCGCCTATGAAGGCCTGGTGGCGCTGAGCGTGGTTAACAGCATGACTTGTGTGGTGCCGCACGGTGCCGATCGTCCGCTGTTCGGGACCAACCCGATTGCTTTCGCCGCCCCTCGGGCTGACGGCGATCCGATTGTCTTCGACCTGGCGACCAGCGCCATTGCTCATGGCGATGTGCAGATCGCCGCGCGCAAGGGCGAGCGTTTGCCGCCAGGCATGGGGGTGGACGGTCTCGGCCAGCCGACCCAGGACCCGAAAGCGATTCTTGAGGGCGGCGCGTTGCTGCCGTTTGGCGGCCATAAAGGTTCGGCGCTGTCGATGATGGTCGAGCTGTTGGCGGCGGCGTTGACCGGTGGCAATTTTTCCTTCGAGTTCGATTGGTCGAACCATCCGGGGGCCAAGACGCCATGGACGGGCCAACTGCTGATCGTGATCGACCCGAGCAAGGCGGCCGGGCAGAATTTTGCCGAGCGCAGTCAGGAACTGGTCCGGCAGATGCACGGTGTGGGGCTCAAGCGTTTGCCGGGTGATCGACGTCACCAACAGCGGGCCAAGGCCAGCACCGATGGCATCCCGTTCGACGCGCAGACATTGGCGAGTTTGCGGGCTTTGGCCGGGCTCTGAGGTCTGCATACTCTCAGTCTGCATAAAAGCCGGGCATGAAAAAGGCGAGCTGCGTGCTCGCCTTTTTGCTGGGTACTGATTAAAACGGGGTCGTTTAACGCCGCCCCAGCAACAACCCGACTACCAGGCCGAAACCGGCAGAGATCGCCACGGTTTGCCACGGATGGCCACCGATGTAGGTTTCAGTGGCTTCAACCGCAGGTTTGGTTCGGTCACGAACGTTGGTAACGGAGTCCCGAGCCTGCTGCAGTTTCTGAGCGATTTGCCCACGAAGTGTGTCCGCTTCCTCACCCACCAGTGAGGCGCTGCTTTTCAACAGTTTTTCCGATTCTTCGATCAGAGCCTGAAGTTCGCTGAAGGCTTGATCCTTGATCTGGTCTTCGGCGACTTGTGCGGCGGTTTTCCGGGCCATTGAGGTACTCCTTGCAGATAAATGGACAGTGAACAATGGAGTCTGCCGTCAGCGAAAAAGTTGCAGTGGATTTTCGCGTTGACCCGACCCTGAGGAAAAATCCTGGGTCGGACATTTCCTCCTACAGTGTAAGATGTCGCCTATTTTACGCAGCAGGTAACTCCCATGAGCTTCAATCTGGCCGACAAACCCCTTGCCGAGCGCGCTGCGCTGGAAGATGAGAAATCCCGTCTGTTCGATCTATGGCAAAGCAACCTGGGCAAGTCCAAGGGCGAAGCCGCGCGGTTGTTCGGTGAACGCGCCAAGCGCAAAGGCAAATGGGCCGAGTGGGTCCGTGCCGAACTTGACGGCATGTCGCCCCCGGAATTCGCGAACATGGTGCGCAGCGAAGTCAATCGCCTGATGGCTGCCAAGTAACCTGAACTCGACACACATCTCTGTAGGAGCTGCCGCAGGCTGCGATCTTTTGATCTTGTTTTAAAAAGCAAAATCAAAAGATCGCAGCCTTCGGCAGCTCCTACGCGCTCGCAAAGCTCACGACAATCGCTTCCCGTACTTTCAGCACCACCGGATCGAGCTGCGTACTGGTGCGCCAGCCCAGTTCGATCGGGTATCGCGGCAACGCCAGAGGGCAGGGCAGCAGTGCCAGTCCGCTGAGCGCTGCAATGCTTTGGGCCGCATGGGCCGGAATGGTCGCCACGGCCTGACTGCCCTTGAGCAAGTGCGGCAACGCGGCAAAGTGTGTGGTCGAAGCGCATACCCGCCGACTCAATCCCAGCGCCGCCAGCCCCTCATCGGTGATCCCGATAAAGCCGCCCGACGACACCAGAATGTGCTCGCGGTCGACGAACGCCTCAAGGCTGAGGGTCTGTTGTCCCTCGGCCAGGCTGAGCGGGTCTACCAGGCACAGATAACCGCCTTCTCCCAGCACCTGACGGCTGAGCAAGCGCTCGGCAAACCCACCGGCGGTGATCGCCAGATCGATGCTGCGTTCCATCAACGCTTGCGCGACGATCTGACTGTGGGTTTGACGAAAGATCAGCCGCAGCTTCGGCGCCACGCGGGCGATTTCTTCGATCAGCCGGCGCCCATAAGCGATTTCGAAATCATCGGACATGCCCACGGTCACCGAGCGCCCATCGTAATGGTGGGCGGCCGGGTCCACCATCGCCAGGCTCTGCCGGCATTTGTTCAGGGCGTCGCTGACCACCGGTTTCAACTGGTTGGCCTTGAGCGTGGGCGCGAGTCCGCGGCCGGTGCGCACGAACAACTGATCGCCATACACCTCGCGAAGCCGACGCAACGCGGCACTGACCGCCGATTGCGTCACGCCCAGACGCAACGCGGCCCGGCTGGCGCTGGACTCCTCGTGGAGCGCTTCGAAGACTTTCAGCAGGTTGAGATCGACGGTGGCGATATTCATTTGGCTCATATCATTCAGCAGCAAACAGGGCTTTATTCATGATCCCGTGGCGCCGGAGAATGAGCAACACCTCATTGCTTTCGGAGTTACTGCGATGCCCAAGTCAATTGTTGCTGCACTGCAGATCGGCGCCTTGCCCGGTGGCAAGGCCGAGACCCTGGAACAGATCCTTTCTTGGGAAAACGCGATTATCGAATCCGGCGCGGCGCTGGTGGTCATGCCCGAAGCGTTGCTCGGCGGTTACCCCAAAGGTGAGGGCTTTGGCACTCGGCTGGGTTATCGCCTGCCGGAAGGGCGTGAAGCCTTTGCCCGGTACTTTGCCAACGCGATCGACGTGCCAGGCGTGGAAACCCAAGCGTTGGCCGGGTTGTCGGTGCGCACCGGTGCCAACCTGGTGATCGGTGTCATCGAACGCGCCGGCAGCACGTTGTACTGCACCGCGTTGTATTTCGATCCGCAGGCAGGGCTGGTCGCCAAGCACCGCAAACTGATGCCCACGGGCACCGAGCGGTTGATCTGGGGCAAAGGCGATGGCTCGACGTTGCCGGTGATCGACAGTCAGGTCGGGCGGATCGGTGCGGTGATTTGCTGGGAAAACATGATGCCGCTGCTGCGCACCGCGATGTACGCCAAAGGCGTGGAGGTCTGGTGCGCGCCAACGGTGGATGAGCGGGAAATGTGGCAGGTCAGCATGCGCCATATCGCCCATGAAGGACGCTGTTTTGTGGTCAGCGCCTGTCAGGTTCAGGATTCACCGCACGCCTTGGGCGTGGAGATCGCCAACTGGCCATCGGACCGCCCATTGATTGCCGGTGGCAGCGTGATCGTCGGGCCGATGGGCGACATTCTGGCGGGGCCGCTGCGTGACAGCGCCGGTTTGCTCACCGCAGAAATCGACACCGATGACCTGATCCGTGCCCGTTACGACTACGACGTGGTCGGGCACTACGCGCGCCCGGACGTGTTTGAGCTGACCGTAGATGAGCGGCCTAAACCCGGCATCCGCTTCAACACATAACCACCTGTGGGAGCGAGCCTGCTCGCGAAGAGGGAGTGTCAGTCAATACATATGTTTTCTGACACACCGCATTCGCGAGCAGGCTCGCTCCCACAATGGGATATTCATCGTTGCTGTAACCACTCTGCACGGGTGATTTCCCAGAGCTCTCTGGGGAATCGCCCACTGACAAAATCATCCTCATCGCTACGGATCAAGCGCATACCCGTACGTTCCGAGAGTTTGCGCGAGCCGAGGTTGGGCGCCGCTTTCGGTACCCGCAGTACTGACCGGCCGAGGGATTCGAACCAGTACTCGGTGACCGCCGCACTGGCTTCGGTCATCAAGCCCTGGCCTTGCCATTTTGGTCCGAGCCAGAAGCCGCGGTTGTTGTCCTGCTCATCCATCAGGCTGATATTGCCGATCAGTTGCTCCGGCGCCGACTTCAAACGAATCGACCAGTGCCACTCTTTGCCGGCGGCAATCGCCGGCAACGCGATGTCACGCAAATAGGTCAGTGCGCCGTCGGCAGGGTACGGCCAAGGTACCAAGGCGTTGAGATAACGCACCACTTCCCAGTGCGGAAACTGTTGCTGGATGGCTTCGGCGTCGGCCAATTCCAGTGGGCGCAGGATTAAACGTTCGGTGTAGAGCGTGGGTGTGGCTTCCATGTTCTTTGTCGCTCCTTGAATCGTGACTTACCAAGTGCCGGTCGTCGACGTTGGCAGGCTGAGTTTGCCACTGTCCACGAAACGCATCGTGCCGAACAAGCCGCCCGCGAGTTTGCCGTGCAGGACGTAGGGCAGGTTGTCGAGGGTTTGGGTTTTGCTCAGGCCCAGTGTCTGGCGCAGCACGGAGAACGCCGAAACACTCACCGGAATGGTCAGCACGGTTTCGGAAAAGCGTGCAATCGAACCCGATTGATCGCTGACACCGGAGGCAAGTGGCTGGCCGTTGACTTCCAGGTCAAGGGCGACGCCGTTGTAATTGATGGTGGTCTCGTTGGGATTTTGCACCCGTATTTTCACGGCAAAGCGTACTTCCATGTCCTGGCTTTGCAACGGCTCGAAGCCGACCACGTTGATGTTCAGCGGGTCGCGATTGGGCAGCAGGGCGCAGGCGCTCAGGGACAGCAACAGCAATGAGAGGGATAAAGCGAGGAGTCTGCGCATGAAGGGCTCTCGACAGAAAAGGGACCGAACCGCTGACGGCTCGACCCTTGAGCAACGTTCAGCGGTTCACCTGTGCGACCACGCTCACTGTGAGGGGTTCGCCGCACGCTGTCACTTCTTCATGAGCGGCGCGGCATCAGCTGCCTTTGACCGGCGTCGGCAAGGTCACAAGATTCACATAGTCATTCCAGAACTGCTTCTGGTCGATGGCAAACACCACCTTGGCTTTTTGCGTGCCCACGGGTGGACTTTTCTTGTAACCCAGGGCACGACCGTAGTCGGCGCCGAACTGAGCATTGACATCGACCCACAGCTCGCGGGATTCGGTGACGATGCCTGGCTCGACCAGAAACAGGGCCGGCAGGCTGTCCCAGGTAAAACTGTGATAGCCGGGGTCCTTGCTGAACAACGGCGCGAATTCGTGTGTGTACAGATCGGCAATCGGTCCCGGCCGGGCGATGACGCGCTGGTAGATCGAGGCATCGAAGGTGACCTTTTCGCACACATCGTTGGGAAAAATAACGTGTTCAATGGGTGAGCGCAGGACGATCTTCGCCGCCTCGGGGTCGAACCACCAGTTGAATTCGGCGGCCGGTGTGGTGTTGCCCGGAATCTCGATGGCCCCGCCCATGTACACGATGCGTTTGATCAACGGCACGATGTCGGGGGCGGAGCGGATGGCCAGGGCGATGTTGGTCAGTGGGCCGACCGCCAGCAACGTCACTTCATGGGGATTGGCGCGCACGCTGTCGACGATGAACTGGGCGGCGGTTTCCTTGCGCAATGCGGTGTGGGTCGCCAGGCCATCCGGCGGGGCGATCAGTTGCGCGGCGGACGTCGGACGCGGCGCCTTGAAAGCTCCCGGCCAGCCGGCCCCGAACAGGGCCTGTTCCTGGGGGTAGGTGGCGAAGTCATGAAGCAGCGGGTAAGCCGCGCCGGAATACACGCCGACGTCCTTTTCCACGCCCATGCGCTCTACCGCCTTGAGGGCATCCACCTGTTCCTGGTCGACCCAGGCGTTACCGCTGACCAGGGTCATGCCGAGCAGGTCGATGCGTTTCTGGGCGTGGAGTTGGGCGAGCATGATGAAGGCCTGGCCATCATCGTTGAGCACGTTGAAGTCGGTGTCGAAGATGACTTTTTCCGCCGCTTGCAGAGAACCGGCGCAGAGGCCGGCGGCGACAAGCAGGGCACAGCGTTTGATCAAACCTTGCATGGTTTTTCTCACCTGATAATCGGAATATTCGGCTGCTGAAATTCCCTGTGGGAGCGAGCCTGCTCGCGAAGGCGGCCCAACATTCAACATCAATGTTGACTGATCCAGCGCTTTCGCGAGCAGGCTCGCTCCCACAGGGGGGCAGTGTGGTGTCAGCGGTTGACCAGTTTGGCCGGCAAGGCGATCACCAGAAAGCTGCTGAGAATCAGGCAGCCGGCAAAGAACCACAGTGCGCCGGCGCTGCTGCCGGTGACGTCAATGGCGACCCCCATCAACGAGTTGCTGACCAGCCCGGCGATGTTCGCCAACGAGCAGGCGAGGGCGAAGCCGGTAGCCGCCGCGGTGCCTTTGAGGAAGGTTGCCGGCAGACTGAAGAACACCGGCACCGCGCCGATGATCGCCGCCGACGCGATGGCGAACAGGGCCACGGTCGCCACCACGTTGTGGACGAAGAACGGCGCACTGGCCATGGCGGCAGCGCCCACCAGAAACGGCACGATGATGTGCCAGCGACGTTCGCGGTGTTTGTCGGAGCTGGCGCCGATCAACAGCATGCCCAACAACGCGGCGATGCTCGGCAGCGCCGTGAGTACGCCGATGTGGAACGTGTCGATGATGCCGGCATTGCGGATGAAGGTCGGCATCCAGAACCCCATGGCATAGGCACTGAGCAGGATCGAGAAGTCGATCCCGCCGAGCATCCAGACCTTCAGGTTGAAGAAGCCATCGCGAAAACTGTGCTTGCTGTCCCCGCCACCGGCCTCATCGGCGCGCAGTTCTTGCTCCAGCAGGTTTTTTTCATCGTCGTTGAGCCATTTGGCCTGGCGATAGTTGTTGGGCAGGGCCCAGAAGGTCAGCACGCCGAGCATGACACTCGGTACCGCTTCGATGAGGAACAGCCATTGCCAGCCATGCAGGCCGCCGAAGTTATCGAAATAACCCATGACCCAACCGGACAGCGGGCCGCCAATCACGCTGGACAGTGGCAGGCCGATCATGAACAAGGCGATGATGCGGCCCCGTCGATAGGTCGGAAACCAGGTCGTCAGGTAATACAGAACGCCTGGCAGAAAGCCTGCTTCGGCGGCGCCGAGCAAGAAGCGCAGGATGTAGAACTGCGTGGTGGACGTCACGAGCATGGTGCAGGCCGACAGCAGGCCCCAGGTGATCATGATGCGGGCGATCCAGATCTTGGCGCCAACTTTCTCCAGCACCAGGTTGCTCGGCACCTCGAACAGGATGTAGCCGACAAAAAACAGTCCGGCTCCGAGGCCGAAGGCGGTTTCGCTGAAGTGCAGTTGATCGAGCATCTGCAGTTTGGCGAAGCCGATATTGATCCGGTCGAGGTACGCGGCCAGGTAGCAGAAGCACAGGAACGGGATCAACTTCCAGGTGATCTTGTGGTAAAGCGCTTGAATCGGGTCGGCGACCGTGGTCGCAGGTGCTGCATTCGCAATGGGCATCGGGTGTCTCCTGGCGGTGACTTATGGTTTTTATACAGCCGCTTTTTTCCAGCGCTCTGGCGCGCTGTAGCAAGCGACGTCCAAAGGCAGTGTCAGAAGACTGAGGGCGTACCCTCAGTTTTTATCGAAGACCTGCGCTCTATGGCGCGGTTCTTTGTTCGATATTACTGCTGCTCAAAGTGTGCGATTGCCTCCTGTTTGCTGACGACATCGCCGTACTTGCTGTCGATGTCGAACAGGTTGGCTTCATGGGGCGCCGGATGCCGGTCGCCGACGCATTCGCGCACGACGATGGTGCGAAAACCGTGTTGCACAGCGTCCACCGCCGTCGCCCGAATGCAGCCGCTGGTGGAGCAACCGGCCAGCACCACGGTGTCGACGCCTTGGGCGTGCAGCATCGGGGCCAGGCTGCTGCCGAAAAAGGCACTGGCGTATTGCTTGCTGATCACCACTTCATCTTCCTGGGGCAGTACCTCTTCGCAAAACGCCGCCAAGGGGTTGCCCTCGACCATGTCTTTCATCACCGGGGCTTTTTTAACCCAGATGCCACCGTCAGCGAAATGGCCGGGATGGTAGCGGATATTGGTGTGCACCACCGGGATGCCCTGACGACGGGCGCTGGCCAACAGTTCAACACTTTCGGCCACGGCACTGACCACGCCGGGTGCGAACAGCGGCGCCCCTTCGGTGGTGTAGCCACGCATGAAATCGATCATCAGCAACGCGGCTTTCTGGCCGAAACCGATGCGCTGGCCCCACACGCCCTGATAGTTGTCGTTGGCCGTTTGTTCGCTCATGTCGCTCACCTCTCAATAGGCGCCGGAGAGCAGGGCGCCCGCACCAGGAACAATCGGTTCCAGGTCCAGGGCCTTGAGCATGGCGTAGGTGGTGGCGATGGCGGCGGTGAGCACCGGTTTACCGGTTTGCGCTTCGACTTGCGCCACCACGGGCAGTGACTGCATTTGCACGCAGGCCGAGAGCACGATCACGTCGACGCCTTCCAGGTTCATGCCGGCCACAATGCCCGGCAGATTCGCCGGATCGTGACGGGCCACGGCGAGGTTGTCGGGAATTTCCAGCGCGCGCCAGTCCACGACTTCGAAGCCTTCTGCGCGAATGTAATCCACCACCAGTTCGGTGAGGGGTTTCATGTACGGCGCGACAATAGCGATGCGTTTGGCGCCCAGCACTTTCAGACCTTCGATCAAGGCGCCGGCGCTGGTAATGACCGGCGCGTTGCCGTCGTTATCGGCGGTGGCCTTGCGCAGCCGTTGCTCGGATTTACGGTGATAACCCAGCCCCATGGCCATGATCGCCACCAGGCACGCGTAACCTAATACGTCGACCTTGGCGTCGGACAATTCCACGGCGCAGCGGTCGGATTCGCCGTCCATCGCCGCCAGTTCTTCCTTGCGCACTTGCTTCATGCGCATGCGGCTGGAGTGAAAGGTGAAGCGTTCCGGGCGGATCAACTGACGCGCGGTGAGCATCGCCGGGATCTCGGTTTCCATGGTGGTGTTGGAGCTCGGCACGATTTGGCCGATGCGGTAAGGCGTGAGCATAAAAGTCTCCGGATTCGTTTAGTTCAGGCGTGGGCCGAGGAAATCACCGAAGGCGCTGAAGAAGCCGTCGAGGTCATCCCAGGGAATCATGTGCCCGGCGTTTTTGACGTGGACACTGCGAATATTCGGTTGCAGGTCGAGGATTTCCGCTTCGTCCTCGGGCTGAATAACACCACCACGGCCGGCGATCATCAGTAACGCCGGGGCCTGGAGTTTTGGCAGGTCCTGATGGAAATCCACGTCGTGGAAATCGTTGAAAGCCCGCACGATTGCCGGTTCGTAGCAGGTGTGCAGCCATTCGGCGCGCAGTTGCAGTTGCTCGTCTGTCCAGGTGGCGCAGAAAGCGCGCATGGCCTCGGCATTCATCCCGACCAAGGACTGGCGGATCGAATCGACATACCACGGCAGTTTGCTCGGGTACTCACGGCGGCCAGGGCCGGACACCGGTGGATCGATCAGCACCAGGCGGTTCACCCCGACCGGATGCAGCACAGCACTGCGCACCGCAAACCGCGCCCCCATGGAGTGGCCGACCAGGTTGTAGCTGTTCAGCTTCATGGCTTTGGCGAAAGCGCCGATGTCGTTGGCGCAGGCGTCAGCGCTGTAGTCCAACTCCGGGCCGGTGGAGGAGAGGCCGCGACCGCGAACGTCCAGCACGTAAGTGTCGAAATGCTCGCCGAGTCGTTCCGCGACAAACCCCCAGGTGATCGCCGGGCTGGTGATCCCGGGAATCAGAATCAGCGCCGGGCCTTTACCGCCATAGCGCAGGTAGTGCTGGCGAATGCCGTTGGCCTGGACGTTGCCGCCATGGATGAACGTACTCACGCGGCCACCCCCGATTTCAGCGACTGGGCATACAGGTCATAACCGTACACCCAGGCCGGATCTTCCTGAGTGCGCAGCCAGGTGTTGGCGTTGGATACGGATTGCACGCGGGAAGCGCGTTCCTTACGGTTGGCTTCATACAGTTCGAACGCGGTGCGGTAATCGCCGAGCCCGGTTTCCTGCAGGCAGCGGGTGAGCATCGCGGCGTCTTCGATGGCCATGCCGGCGCCCTGGGCCATGTGCGGTTTCATCGGGTGGCAAGCGTCACCCAGCAGCACCAGTCGCCCACGGCTCCACAGCGGCAACGGGTTGCGGTTGCGCAACGGCCATTTGGTGACGCTTTCGGTGGATTCGATCAGCGCCTGAACGGTGGGGTGATAGCCCTGGAACGCCTCAAACATTTCTTCGCGGCTGCTGTCGACGAACGCGCCCTGGAAATCCCACTCTGGGTGTGGCACGCCGGTCACGTAGTAGTACTCGTCGCGCTTGCCGGTGGTGTAGTAGACCATCATGTGCCGATCCTCGGTCCACCACTTGATGCAGTCTTCGAACTTCAAATCGTATTTGGCCAGTTGATCGCCACGGATCAGCGCGCGGTGCGCCACCCAGCCGCTGTACAGCGGTTTTTCCGCGCCGAGCAACTCTTCACGAATCTTCGAATTGATCCCGTCGGCGCCGATGACGATGTCGGCGTAGGTCACTTCGCCATCGCTGAAGGTCAGGCGCACCTGGCTGTCGGTTTCCTCGAGGGTTTCCAGGCGTTTGTTGAAGTGCACGGTGCCGGGTTTGATCGTCGACATCTGCAGGGCGTGCAGGTCGCCGCGGTGCACGGTGATGTAGGACGCGCCGTATTCCTTGCGAGCGAAATCGCCCAATGGAATGCGTGACAGGTAATCGCCACTCAAACCGTCACGGCTGAACCAGTGGTCCGGATGTGAGCCCATCAGGTCGAGCTGTTGCTCGATGCCCATGCGCCGGAAGATTTTCATGATGTTGGGCCCCATGTGAATCCCGGCGCCGAGGCGGGAGAACTCGGGGGCCTGTTCGTAGATGTCCACCTCAAACCCGGCTTGTTGCAGCAGCGTCGCAGCGGCGGCACCGCCCAGACCTGCACCGACGATGGCGATTTTCTGTGTTCTTGCCATGGGGCTTGTTCCTCTTCTTCGAATAGTCGCTGGCTGTGTCGTCGCAAGGTTTTTAAAGTGTATACGCTATAAATTTCAAAAAGAAAGTGCCGTTTGGAAAAAACAATTTTTACCCATATTTCTCGGCAGTCACCAAATGTAACCAGCAAATATTGGTTTTGTGTGGGTTGGTAACGTTATGGTCCGACGCTTGCAGTCAGCCTTCTTTTAGGGTCTTATCGTATACAAATGGCGTATACGCTATAAAAATGCACTGGAGTGAGGCGAGGCGCCTCGACTTGGTGCGAAGCAGACGATCGAGGAGACAGGAAAATGCCGGTAAGCGATTGCGAATTGACCCAGATGTTTGAGCACGTGTTGAAGCTGTCGAAGGTCGACCCGACCCAGAGCGTCGCCGTGCTCAAGAGCCATTATTCGAACCCGCGCACCGTGCGTGCGGCGATGGAGGCGGCCCAGCGGCTGGGGGCCAAGGTTTATGCGGTGGAGTTGCCTTCGTTCAACCATCCGACGGCCATGGGCAATGACATGACGGCCTACTGCGGCGACACCGCGCTGACCGGCAATATCGCGGCGCAGCGGGCGCTTGAAGCGGCGGACCTGATCGTCGACACGATGATGCTGCTGCACTCGCCGGAACAGGAACAGATCCTCAAGACCGGCACGCGGATTCTGCTGGCCGTGGAGCCCCCGGAAGTCCTGGCGCGCATGCTGCCGACCGAGGCCGATAAGGTGCGGGTGATGGCGGCGGAAACGCTGCTCAGGCAGGCGCGCTCGATTCACGTCAAATCAAAGGCCGGCAGCGATTTCCGTGCTGCGCTGGGGCAATATCCTTCAGTCACCGAGTACGGTTTCGCCGATGAACCGGGACGCTGGGACCACTGGCCCAGCGGTTTTCTGTTCTCCTGGCCCAACGAAGAAACGGCCGAGGGCGTGCTGGTGCTGGATGTCGGCGATATTCTGCTGCCGTTCAAGACCTACACCCGGGAGAAAATCACCCTGGAAATCGAGAAGGGCTTCATCACTTCAATCCACGGCGGTTTCGAGGCCGACTACCTGCGTGACTACATGAAGTACTTCAACGATCCAGAGGTCTACGGCATTTCCCACATTGGCTGGGGCTTGCAGCCACGGGCGCAGTGGACGGCCATGGGGCTGCACGACAAAAACGATGGCATGTGCATGGATGCCCGGGCGTTCTACGGCAACTTCCTGTTCTCCACCGGACCGAATACCGAAGTGGGTGGCACCCGCAAAACCCCGTGCCACCTGGATATTCCGCTGCGCCATTGCGATGTGTACCTGGATGATCAGACGGTGTTGATCGGTGGGGATGTAGTCGCACCCGAGGCTTCCCGAGTTCGCTGAAACCTTTTCGCGAGCAGGCTCGCTCCCACAGGGGATCGCATAACCCTTGTGGCAGCGAGCCTGCTCGCGAAGGCGTGTGTCCGGCCAACGTCACTCTTGAGTCCGCCTCCCAACCTGTCCATCATGCCTTCCCACTACACATCGTCTTTCGAGTCTGCCGTGCCTGAAACCCCTGATTCCTCCTACGTTTTCTCCGAGCAAGTCGGGCATTTGCTGCGCAAGGCCTATCAACGGCACATGGCGATTTTTCAGCAGAACGTCGGCGACTCCCAGCTCACCGCGGTGCAGTTCGTCACCCTGTGCGCCGTGCGTGATCACGGCCCCAGTTCGTTGACTGAACTGGTCAAAGCCACCGCCGTGGACCAGGCAACCATTCGCGGCATCGTCGAGCGACTCAAGGCCCGGGAACTGATCACCCTCGAACCCGACCCGCAGGACCGACGAAAAGTCATTGTCGGCCTGTCCGAAGCCGGCGATCAACTGGTGCAGCAAACCGTGCCCTGTGCCGGGAAAATCACTGAGCTGACCATGAGCAACCTCAACCCGGCAGAGCAGGTTGCCGTGCTGTTTTTGCTGCGCAAAATGATCGACGACCCACAGGACTGATCACTGGTTCAAGTCTCTGGCATCGTTTTTGCTCTCTTTTCATGTAGTAACCACTTCACCACTCGAGTGTGTCGCGACGCCACAAACTGATATTGGCCCGCGACCTTTTCTTCGACCTTTTGGTGTAGTGGATACTTCATCAACTGAAGCGGGCGAAGCGAATGACAAGCCAGGAAATCACGGTTGCGCTTGAGGTCAACGGCCACACCACCACCGTCACCGCGATGGCGGACACGCCGTTATTGCTGATCCTGCGCAATGACCTGCAACTCAACGGCCCCAAGTACGGTTGCGGCCTGGGCGAGTGCGGCGCGTGCACGGTGATCATCGATGGCGTGGCGGCTCGCTCCTGCGTGTTTCCGCTGGCCGGCGCCGTGGACCGGCAGATCGTCACCCTCGAAGGGCTCGGTAACCGAGCCGATCCGCACCCGGTGCAACAAGCCTTTATCGATGAGCAGGCGGCGCAATGCGGCTACTGCCTCAATGGCATGATCATGACCGCCAAGGCCTTGCTCGACCGCATCCCGCACCCTAGCGAAACCCAGATCCGCAACGAACTCTCGGCCAACCTCTGCCGTTGCGGCACCCATATCGAAATCCTCCGCGCGGTGCTGCGTGCCGCCCGTCAAACGCCTTGAACGTGGATCGATGACCATGACTGACGCAATCCCCACCCGCGACCAATGGCTGGCCAAGACCGGCGTTCTGCTGATCGTCGACGACATCCTGCCGCCATCAGGCCCTGTGGCCAAGGGCGGTACGCCGCTGATCAAACCCAGGGAGCTTGGGTTGTTCATCGCCATCAGCGACGACGGGCGCGTGTATGCCTTCAACGGGCATGTCGACCTTGGCACCGGCATCCGAACCTCGTTGGCGCAGATCGTCGCCGAAGAACTGGACCTGCAACTGGAGCAGGTGCGCATGGTGCTGGGCGACACCGAGCGTGTGCCCAATCAGGGCGCGACCATCGCCAGCGCCACCCTGCAGATTTCCGCAATCCCGCTGCGCAACGCCGCTGCCGAGGCCCGGCGGTTTCTGCTGGAACGGGCGGCAGAACGCTGGTCGGTGGAGGCGGGCAGCCTGAAGGTCGAGGCTGGGATAATTGTCGCGGCGGACGGACGCACCACGGCCTACGCCGATCTGGTCCGGGGTGACCACGTTGAACTGCGCATCTCCGGCAGCGCACCCCTCAAACCCGCCGAGGATTATCGGCTGGTCGGCAAGGGCGCCGCGCGTGTGGATATTCCGGCCAAAGCCACTGGTGAACTGACTTACGTCCACGACATGCGGGTGCCGGACATGCTCCACGGCCGGGTGATTCGCCCACCTTATGCCGGGCTCGATTGCGGCGACTTCGTCGGCAACAGCCTGCTGGAAGTCGATGAATCCTCCATCGCCCATATCGCCGGAATCGTCGCGGTGGTGGTGATCCGTGATTTCGTCGGCGTCGTGGCCCTGCGCGAAGAACAGGCGATCAAAGCGGCCCAGGCACTCAAAATCAGCTGGAAAGCCTGGAACCATGCGCTGCCGGACATGAGCGATGTCGAACAGGCGATCCGCGACAACCCGAGAGTGCAGCGGGTCGTCCTAGACCAGGGCAACGTCGATGACGCCTTGGCCGGGGCCCATCAACGCATGCCGCGCACGTATCTGTGGCCGTATCAGATGCACGGCTCCATCGGCCCGTCTTGCGGGTTGGCGGACTATCAGCCGTCGGGCTCCCGCGTGTGGTCCGGTAGCCAGAATCCGCATTTGCTGCGAGCGGATCTCGCCTGGCTGCTGGAGTGCGCGGAAGAATCGATCGAGATTATTCGCATGGAAGCGTCGGGCTGTTATGGGCGTAACTGTGCCGACGATGTCTGCGCTGATGCCTTGCTGTTGTCCCGCGCCGTAGGCAAACCGGTGCGGGTGCAATTGACTCGCGAGCAGGAGCACCTGTGGGAACCCAAGGGCACCGCGCAACTGATGGATGTCGATGGTGGCTTGAACGCCGATGGCAGCGTCGCCGCTTATGATTTCCAGACCAGCTACCCATCGAACGGCGCGCCGACCCTGGCCTTGCTGTTGACCGGACGGGTCGAGCCGGTAGCGGCGATGTTCGAGATGGGCGATCGCACGTCGATCCCGCCTTATGACTTCGAGCACATGCGCGTCACCATCAATGACATGGCGCCGATTGTCCGCGCTTCGTGGATGCGCGGGGTGTCGGCGCTGCCCAACACCTTCGCCCACGAGTCGTACATCGATGAACTGGCGTTCGCGGCGGGCGTGGATCCGGTGGAGTATCGACTGCGCTATCTGCGCGATGAGCGCGCCATTGACCTGGTGAAATCCACCGCCGAGCGCGCCGCCTGGACCCCGCGTACCGCGCCGATGCAAACCCCGAACGACGATCAGTTCCTGCGCGGTCGTGGCTTTGCCTACGCGCGCTACATCCACAGCAAGTTCCCCGGTTTCGGTGCGGCGTGGGCCGCGTGGGTGGCGGACGTGGCGGTGGATCGCCAGACCGGTGATGTGTCGGTCACGCGGGTGGTGATCGGTCATGACTCGGGGATGATGATCAACCCGGCGGGCGTACAGCATCAGATCCACGGCAATGTCATTCAATCCACCAGTCGGGTGCTCAAGGAACGGGTGACTTTCGAGGAATCCACCGTCGCCAGCAAGGAGTGGGGCGGTTATCCGATCCTGACCTTCCCTGAAGTGCCGCAGATCGACGTCATGATGATGCCGCGTCAGGACCAACCGCCCATGGGCGCCGGTGAGTCCGCCTCGGTGCCGAGTGCGGCGGCGATTGCCAACGCCATTTACGACGCCACCGGGATTCGTTTTCGCGAACTGCCGATTACCCCGGAGCGGGTGCTGGCGGCGCTGAATGCCGGCACTTGTGACGAGCCACCGAAGTCGCCGGCCAAACGCTCGAAGTGGCTGTTCGGTTCGCTGTTTGCCGCGTTCGGCGCGGTGCTGGGTATGGCCGCGACGGCGTGGCCATTTCACGGTGAAATCGCGCCGATTGCCCCGCCAAGTGCTGGCACCTGGTCGGCAGCAACCCTGGAGCGCGGACGGTTGCTGGCGGCGGTCGGCGATTGCGCGGTTTGCCACACTGCGCCCGGCGGCGCGACCAATGCCGGAGGCCTGGCGATGCAGACGCCGTTTGGCACGCTCTACAGCAGCAACATCACACCGGATGTGAAGACCGGCATCGGCAACTGGTCGTACCCGGCGTTCGAACGGGCGATGCGCGATGGCATCGGTCGCGACGGGCGCAATCTGTACCCGGCGTTTCCCTACACCGCGTTTCGCAATATCAACGATGCCGACATGCAGGCGCTGTATGCGTACCTGATGTCGCAAGCGCCGGTCAGCCAACCGGCGACAGCCAACGACATGCGTTTTCCTTTCAATCTGCGGCCGTTGATGGCCGGGTGGAATGCGTTGTTTCTGCGTAAAGGTGAAATCAGCGTGCAGCCAGAACGTAGCGAGCAATGGAATCGCGGCGCCTACCTGGTCAACGGTCTGGGGCACTGCGCCGCCTGCCATTCGCCACGCAATTTGATGGGAGCGGAGAAGGGCGGAGTATCGTTCCTGGCTGGCGGCACGGTCGATGGCTGGGAAGCGCCGGCGCTGAACGGTTTGTCGAAAGCGCCAACGCCGTGGACGGAGAATCAGCTGTTCGACTATCTCAGCACCGGCTATTCCGATGCCCATGGCGTGGCGACCGGGCCCATGGGGCCGGTGGTCAGTGAACTGGCGAAATTGCCCAGGACGGATATCCGGGCGATGGCGGTGTACCTGACGTCACTCAACGGCGCGCAGACTGAAGCGCAAGTGGTGGAGAAAGCCACCCGGCCGTCGCCGGTCGCGAGCCTGTCATTGAGCAACGGTCAGCGGGTGTTCGAAGGTTCGTGCAAGGCCTGTCACGCGGATGGCCTGGGGCCGAAACTGTTTGGCGTGAGTCCGTCTCTGGCGAGCAATACCAATGTGCACAGCGACCAACCGGACAACCTGATCAAGGTCATCCTGCAAGGTATCGATACTCCGGCCACCAAGGACCTGGGCTACATGCCCGGTTTCAAGGACAGCTTGTCCAATACGCAGGTGGCGGAACTGGCGGCGTACTTGCGTCATCGGTTTGCTTCAAATGCGTCGGGTTGGGAAGGGTTGGAACAGAAGGTTGCGCATCTGCGGGCGAATCCGGGCACCCATTAAAAGCTTTGTCGGATCGCCGCCCGGAGCCGGCTCGCTCCCACAGGTTCAGCGCAACCCTTGTGGGAGCGAGCCTGCTCGCGAAGAGGCCGGCGCGGTCACCGCTGATCCTGCTCCGGCAACCGCATCACTCCCCGCACCACCAGATCCTTGATAAACCCCAACCAATCCTGCTGCTGACCCTTGTCCGCCAGATCCTCTCCCAGGAAGGAACTGAGGGTGTGCCGGTTGGAGTTATAGAAGTAGCAAAGCGAGGCGATCATCAGATACACATGCTTGATGTCCAGATCCTGACGAAACAATCCCTGCACCTGACCCGCCTCAATGATTGGCCGCAACACACCGACCGCTTCTCCCGACAACCTGCGTAATTCGCTGGACTGTTGGGCGTGCTTGCCGTTGTGCAGGTTTTCGTTGCTGAGGATGGCGACGAATTCCGGGTGCTCGACGTAGTAGTTCCAGACGAACGCCACCAGATCCTGCAGGGCCACCAGTGGCGTACTCAGGTCCAGCTTGAGCTGGCTTTCGGCTTTATTGAATTGCTCGTAGGTGTGTTCCAGCACGCAGATGAACAACTGCTCTTTGCTGCCGAAGTAGTAATAGAGCATGCGGTCGTTGGAATCGGCCTCGCGGGAAATGCTCTCCACCCGTCCCCCGGAGTAGCCGTCGCGGGTGAACACCTTCACGGCCGCTTCGAGAATCCGGGTTCGGGTTTGAAGGGCCTGAGCGGCCCGGATGCCGGTTTTCTTGTTCAACGTGCGATCAACCTTCTACCAAGCGGAGTCGCAACGAATGTAGCACGGTCCCTTCAGCGGTTCAGGCTGGCGGCTGTTTCAGTGGCCGGCGGATTTTCCATGACCCGAAGGATCGAGGCTTCGGGATCGAAGTCATCTTCTTCCAGTTCAATGAACTCTTCGGGCAGGAAGATATTCAGCACGATTGCGCACAACGCGCCGACGGTGATCGGCGATTCGAAAATGTTGTGCAGCGCCTTCGGCAACTCGCGCAACACTTCCGGAACCGCCGCGACACCCAGGCCCATGCCGAGGGAAATCGACACGATCAGCATGTTGCGCCGGTGCAGGCCGGCTTCGGCGAGGATCTTGATCCCGGCGACGGCGACGGTGCCGAACATCACCAGTTCAGCCCCGCCGAGTACCGGTTTGGGCATCAGTTGCAGCACTGCGCCGATCATCGGGAACAGCCCCAGTACCACCAACAAACCGGCAATGAAGAACGCCACGTAGCGGCTGGCCACACCAGTGAGCTGAATCACGCCGTTGTTCTGGGCGAAGGTCACCATCGGCATGCTGTTGAACACGGCGGCCATGGCCGAGTTGAGGCCGTCGGCGAGCAGGCCGGACTTGATCCGGCGGATGTAGATCGGGCCTTTGACCGGCTGCCGGGAAATCATCGAGTTGGCGGTCAAGTCACCGGCGGCTTCCAGCGGCGACACCAGGAAAATCACCGCCACCGGCACAAACGCCACCCAGTCGAAGTTAAAGCCGTACTTGAACGGCACCGGCACGCTCATCAGCGGTACGTCGGGCAGGCTGGCGAAATTGACGTCACCCATCAGCCAGGCCACGACGTAACCGAGGGTCAGGCCGATGACGATCGCACCGAGGCGCAGGAACGGCACATCGACCCGGTTCAACACCACAATCGTTCCGAGCACCAGGGCCGCCAGGGCCAGATGACTGGCCGCGCCGAGGTCCGCCGCACCGAAGCCGCCGGCGATGTCGGTCATGGCGACTTTGATCAGGGACAGGCCCATCAGCGTGATGATCGTGCCGGTCACCACCGGGGTGATCAGCATCCGCAATTTACCGATGAACCGGCTCAACACCACTTCGATGAAGGCGGCGAAAAAGCACACACCGAAGATCGTCGAGAGGATCTCATCGGTGCCGCCACCCCGGGCCTTGACCATGAAACCGGCACTGAGGATCACGCTGATAAATGAGAAGCTGGTGCCTTGCAGACACAGCAGGCCGGAGCCGATCGGGCCGAAACGTCGCGCCTGAACAAACGTGCCCAGCCCCGAGACGAACAGCGCCATGCTGATCAGGTAGGGCACTTCGCTTTGCAGGCCGAGAGCGCCGCCCATGATCAGGGTCGGGGTGATGATGCCGACGAAACTGGCGAGCACGTGTTGCAGGGCGGCGAAGACGGTGGCGGTCAGATGCGGGCGATCGTCGAGGCCGTAAATCAGGTCGTTATTGCGCGGGGCAGGGGCTTTTTCAGAGGCGGTCATGGTGGTGTGCATGCCAGAAGGCGGGCCGGGTCAAAAATGGAGGCGCAGGATGCCAGAACGGTCGGGCCACGGCAAAAAAACGATCGAAGCAAGATCAAAAGATCGCAGCCTTCGGCAGCTCCTACGCCAATCTCATGTAGGAGCTGCCGAAGGCTGCGATCTTTTGATCTTCAGGCGAACGCCGCCAACAAATCCTCTTCAAAGGCCTTTTGCGCATCCCCCGGTACCAGGGCGCGATGGCGGGCCAAATGAAACGCCACGTCGAAACTCATATCTCCACGGCGCACGGCCCGCAGTAATCCTTTGTCTACCCAGCTGCGGGCAAAGTGGCTGGGCAGATAACCGACATGCTTACCGGAAAGAATGAAGGCGAGGGTGCCTTCGACTTGCTCCGAGCGCGCCGAACACATCTTCCCCTGGAAGGGCTCGTCGCTGCGCAGGAAACGGTAAGGGTGATCGACCCGATCACAAGCCTGTAGCGCTAGATCATCAGGCGCATCGTCGGTGAACAGCGGATGTCCGGGGGCGCAATACAGGTGCTGGGTTTCGGTAAACAGTTCGCGGTAGTCAAAAGCGCTTTGCACTTGTGAGAAATAGCCGATCGCCAGGTCCAGGCGTTGTTGCAGCAGCAACCGTTCCATTTCGCCGGGCATGGCGCTGATCAATTCGATACGTACCGATTCGTCCCGTTCACGAAAGCGCCGGATCGCATCGGCCACCCGTTGCAACACGGATTGATCGAGCGCTTCGGACAGCCCCAGACGAACCTCGCCGATCAAGCGCCCGGCCACACCATTGGATTGATGACGGAACGCTTCGATCGACTCGAACAGGCTGCGAGTCGCACTCAGCAGTTGTTCACCCTTGGGCGTGATCTTGAAACCACCCTTACCGCGACTGCACAGCCGATAACCGAGCCGGGTTTCCAGTTTGGCCATTTGCTGGC
This sequence comes from Pseudomonas sp. TH39(2020), assembly GCF_016650715.1. Classification (NCBI taxonomy): domain Bacteria; kingdom Pseudomonadati; phylum Pseudomonadota; class Gammaproteobacteria; order Pseudomonadales; family Pseudomonadaceae; genus Pseudomonas; species Pseudomonas sp. TH39(2020). Next base: position 131,230 of record NZ_JAEKFF010000003.1, read on the forward strand.
TGATGCTCGACTGGCTCAAGCCCAACTCCCCTTGAGCCGCGCTGAAGCCGCCGCACTCCACCACGTTGACGAACAGGCGCAGCAGTTGCAGATCGAGATCGTGGAGTTGGCTGAGCATCAAACATTACTCCTGGATAAAGTCAGGATAACTAACTTGGTATTTTTCCAATGTATCCGACGGCGCATTCTGCATCCACTTCATCTGGTCAGGTGTTCCGTCATGGCTCCCATGTTCAAGCTGTGTTTCCCCGCGCTGTTCCTCGCCATGGCCGTATCGGCCCAAGCCGAGGAAAAAGTCCTGAATCTCTACAGTTGGTCCGATTACGTAGCGCCTGAAACCTTGCAGCGGTTCGAGCAGGAAACCGGCATCCACGTGCGTTATGACACGTTCGATTCCTCGGAGGTGCTCGAAACCAAGTTGCTCACCGGTGGCAGCGGTTATGACGTGGTCGTGCCGTCGTCCAGTGTGCTGGCCCGCGGACTGGCAGCCGGAGCGTTGAAAGAGATTCCCCACGAAGGCCTCAAGGGATACGCCAACCTCGATCCGGATTTGCTGGAAAAACTCGCCGCCGTCGACCCCGGCAACCGTTATGGCGTGCCCTACACCTGGGGCACCTTGGGTTTGGGGATGAATGTCGAAGCCGTGAAACAGCGTTTGCCGGACGTGCCGCTCAACAGCCTGGACCTGCTGTTTAAACCGGAGTACGCCAGCAAACTGAAAGATTGCGGCATCGCCATTCTCGATTCGCCCCAGGAAGTAGTCGGCCTGGCGCTGCATTACCTGGGTAAAAATCCTTACAGCACCGACAAGGCTGATCTGTCAGCTGCCGAGGCGTTGTTGCATCAGCTGCAACCCAATGTGCTGTACGTCGCGACCGGTCGGCAGATCAGCGATCTGGCCAACGGCAGCGTATGCCTGGCGTTGACTTACAACGGCGACGCCAGCATGGCGGCCGATCAGGCGCGCAAGGCCAATAAACCGTTCGAAGTGGCGTACCGGATTCCGAAAGAGGGCACGCTGGTCTGGCAGGACAACCTGGCAATCCCCAAGGACGCCCCACACCCCGAAGCGGCCCGCGCCTTTATCGAGTTCATGTTGCGCCCGGATTCCGTCGCGGCGCTGACCAACACCCTGTTCTTTGCCACAGCCAACCAGGCAGCAACGCCGCTGGTGGATGAGGCGGTTCGCACCGACCCGGACATTTACCCACCCGCCGACGTTCGCGGTCTGCTGTACGCCGACCGCAGCATGAGCCTCAAGGACCTGCGTCAACGCACTCGCTTGTGGACCACTTTCCGTAGCCGCCAATAATAAGGAACCTGAGATGGACGTCCCGATGCAAAACGATCAGGCCATGACCCGCGACAGCCTCTATGGCACTGCCGCCGAAAGTACCTACGCCGGTATCACCAGTTTCATGCGTCGTCGCTACAGTCGCGACTTGCGCGGCGTCGACGTAGCGGTCAGCGGTGTCCCGTTCGACACCGCCACCAGCAACCGCCCCGGTGCGCGTTTCGGACCGCGCGGCATTCGTGCCGCGTCCACCGGAATTGCCTGGGAACGTCACTGGCCGTGGACGTTCGACCCGTTCGACCATCTGGCGGTCATCGACTACGGCGATTGCGACTTCGATTACGGCACTCCGCAGTCGGTGCCGGAAAGCATCGAAGCCCATGCCGAACACATTCTCAACGCCGGTAGCGCGATGCTCACGTTCGGCGGGGATCACTTCATCACGTATCCGCTGCTCAAAGCCCATGCGCGTAAACATGGTCCGCTGTCGTTGATCCACTTCGACGCCCACAGCGACACCTGGCCGGACGAAGACGGCAAGCGCGTCGATCACGGCACGATGTTCTGGCACGCGGCCAAGGAAGGGTTGGTGGATCCGTCGCGTTCGGTGCAGATCGGTTTGCGCACCACCAATGACGATCACCAGGGCTTTCAAGTGCTGGATGCGCGGCAAGTGCATCGACGTGGTGTTGATGCGATTGTCGAGGCCATTCGCGCGCGGGTCGGTGATAACCCGGTGTACCTGACGTTCGACATTGATTGCCTCGATCCGGCCTTCGCTCCAGGCACCGGGACGCCGGTGTGCGGCGGCTTGAGCACGGTGCAGGCGCTGGAAATCCTGGGTGGCTTGCGCGGGATTAATCTAGTGGGGATGGACGTTGTGGAAGTGGCGCCGGCCTACGACAGTGCGGACATTACCTCACTGGCGGCGGCGACGTTGGCGATGGAAATGCTTTGTTTGTATGCGGCTAAACATAAGGTCGACCGGTAATACACAAAACAAAATGTGGGAGCGAGCTTGCTCGCGATGGGGCCGGCACATGCAACAGATGTGTTGAATGAAAGGCCGCTATCGCGAGCAAGCTCGCTCCCACATTTGAACTGTGTCAGGCCACTGGGATGATCGGCAGGTCTAGAGTTTCAGCTCCAGTAAATCGCGCCGTCGACCCGGCAATGGATTCATGGGGCACGCCCATCGCCACAGCGCTGACACCCTCAAGCCGCGACACCTGTTCCGCACTCAATTGCACAGTCAACGCACCCAAGGTCGCATCCAATTGTTCACGGGTCCGAGAGCCGAGAATCGGAATCAGTGCCGTGGTCGAACGTTTGGCTTTTTCCCGCAGCCAGGCAATGGCCACGTGCGTCGGGCTGGCGCCCAGTTCTGCGGCGACGGCCAGCAAGGTGTCGAGCAGGGCGGTTTCACGGGCACTTTTCTCAGCGTGGATCAGCATGCCGAGTTTGGCGGCGCGGTTGTCGCCATCGTTGGTGCGGTACTTGCCGGTGAGGAACCCGCCACCCAACGGTGACCACAATGTCGCGGCCAGGCCCAAGGCTTCGGCCATCGGCAGCTGTTCACGTTCGGCGGTGCGTTCGGCGAGGCTGTATTCCACCTGAATCGCAGCAATCGGCGAAAAACCGCGAACCTCGGCCAGCAGGTCGGCCCGAGCGATACGCCACGCCGGGAAGTTCGACAGCCCGGCGTAATGAATCTTGCCGGCGCGCACCAGGTCGTCGAAACCGCGCAGGATTTCTTCCATCGGTGTCACGCCATCGCTCATGTGGGCCCAGAACAGGTCGATGTGGTCGGTGTTGAGTCGTTTCAGGCTTTCTTCCACGGCGCGAACCATGTTCTTGCGGTTGTTGCCGGTGTGGGAAATGCCCGCAGCCGGCGTGGTCCCCAGGGTGTATTTGGTGGCGATGACCAGGCGATCCCGTTCCGCTGCGATGAACTCGCCGAGCATGGCTTCCGACTGGCCGGCCTGATAGCCGTTGGCGGTGTCGATGAAATTGCCGCCGGCCTCCAGGTAGCCATCAAAAATGCGTTTGGCTTCGTCGCGCTCGGCGCCATGGCCCCAACCGGTGCCGAAGTTACCGGCGCCCAGCGCCAGTTCCGAGACCCGCAAGCCGGTTTTGCGACCGAAGACTTTGTAATGCATGGGATGACTCCTGAAGGGAAAGACGTTGGGGTCGAATATAAATGTCTATCGACATGTATTTAATATGATGCCGGTAATATCTGGCGTCAAGGTACTTCTCCATTCGCAAAAAAAGGGCCGACCACCGGCCACAACGCTACTGCCACTTTCTGACAGGGTCCTCTGCTAAGCTCCGACAACTTTTACGGACAGAGCCTGCCGATCGTGTCGCGTACCACTCGTTTACTGACCTTGTTGCAAGTGCTGCGCGGCAAAAGTCGTCCGGTGACCGCGGCGACGCTTGCCGGCGAATTGGGGATTTCCGAGCGCACGCTGTACCGCGACATCGCCGAACTCACCGCCCTTGGAGCGCCAATCTACGGCGAAGCAGGGATCGGTTACGTGCTGCGCAGCGGTTTGTTTCTGCCGCCGTTGATGCTCAACGCCGATGAAACCGAAGCCATCGTGCTGGGTTTACGCTATGTGGATCAGCGCGGGGATGAGGTGTTGAGCAAGGCTGCGGCGGATGCGCTGGCCAAGATTGCGGCGGTATTGGCGCCTGAAGCGCTGGACGCGTTACGCAACCCGACGGTGTTGCCGGGACCGCCCGGCTATGGCTTTGCGCCCAATGCGGTGCCACTGAATGTGTTTCGCCAGGCCATCCGCGATCAGATCAAGCTGCACATCGATTATGCGGACGTCCATCAGGTGCCGAGTCAACGGCTGATCTGGCCGCTGGCCCTGGGGTTTCTGAACGAGGTGCGAATCATCGTCGCCTGGTGTGAATTGCGCAGCGCCTATCGCACCTTTCGCACTGACCGGATCTCGGCAGCGAACGAGCAGGGCGAGCGTTATCCGGGGCGGCGCAGCGACCTGCTGCGCACTTGGCGCAAGCAGATGCAACTGGACGAAGCAGGGCGCTTCACTCCTGACAAGAACTGACACAGGCTTGTTTTAGCATGGCTCCAGAATCAACAAACAAGGAGCCGTAACCATGTCCAATCCCACCTCTTCACTGGCACCCGCCATCGCCGCCTACATTGCTGCCGCCAACGCCCGCGACACCTCGCGGGTCGCCAGTTTTTTCGCTGAGGATGCCAATGTGTTCGATGAAGGCCAGCACCAGGTCGGCACTCACGCCATCGCGCAATGGATGCAAGACACTGCCCAGCGTTACCAGCCACGGGTTGAAGTACTCGACGTCCAACTACGCACCGGCAAAGTGCTGGTGCATAACCTGATCTCCGGAACGTTTCCCGGCAGCCCGCTGGAATTGCGTTACATGTTTCGCCTGAATGAACAGGGCAAGATTGCCCGGCTAGACATCTCTCTCTAACCAGACCGCGTGGCATACTGCCGCGCATGAATGTCGACTCCCCCTTAAGCGCCTGGCAACAGGCCATCGAACAGAAGGGCTTCGTCCAGGACGAAGCCCAGGAACATGCCGTGTGGGCGCTGCAGAAATGCTATGAAGCGCTGCATGAAGGGCGCACGCCGATCACTGGCGTGTACCTCTGGGGCCCGGTCGGGCGCGGCAAGACCTGGTTGATGGACCAGTTTTACCAAAGCCTGAAGGTCCCGGCCCGTCGCCAACATTTCCACCACTTTATGGGCTGGGTGCATCAGCGTTCGTTTCAACTGACCGGCACCGCCGACCCGTTGAAGGCGCTGGCTCGCGAACTGAGCGAGGAAGTGCGGGTCCTGTGCTTTGACGAATTGTTCGTCAACGACATTGGCGACGCGATCATTCTCGGGCGTTTGTTTCAGGTGATGTTCGAGCAGGGCGTGGTGGTGGTCTGCACCTCCAATCAGCCACCGGACCAGCTGTACGCCGATGGCTTCAACCGCGACCGGTTCGTGCCGGCCATCGAAGCCATCAAGAAACATATGCAGGTGATTGCGGTGGATGGCGGCGAAGATCATCGCCTGCACCCCGGCAAAGGTTTGCAACGTTACTGGGTGTCGGCACCGGGGCAACCCAGCGCTCTGGGTGAAGTGTTCAAGGCACTGACCGTCGGCCAATCGGTGTCCAGTGACCCGGTCAAGGTGGGCTACCGCTCACTCAATGTCGTGCAGGCCAGTCCAACCGTACTCTGGACTCGTTACGCCGACCTCTGTGAACAGCCGTTTGCCGCCATGGATTTCATCGCCCTGTGCGACACCTTCAGCGCTATTCTGTTGAGTGACGTGCCCAACCTCAGCGCGCAAAAGCGCGAAGGGCGCATTGCCCGAGGCACTGAAGATGGCGTCGAGCGGGTGGTGGCGGGCGATCGCGAGTTGCCACAATTGTCGGTGCATGACGACGGTGTAAGGCGTTTCATCGCCCTGGTGGACGAGTGCTACGACCGCAAGGTGCCGCTGTGCCTCGAAGCGCAGGTGCCCATGGAATCGTTGTACACCGAGGGTTATCTGGAGTTTCCGTTCCGCCGCACCCTCAGCCGTTTACAGGAAATGCAGCTGCAACGTTTCGCCGAAGCTTGAACAAGGAGCCGCGAACATGAATCAGCCTCTGTCGCACCATTTGCTGACCATGGCCTATCAGAACGCCTGGGCCAATCATCGCCTCGCCAAGGCCTGGAGCCAGTTGAGCCCGGCCGAGCTGGCGGCACCGCGGGTCAGCTTCTTTCCCAGTCTGCGCGCTACCCTCAATCACATCCTGACCTGCGACTGGTTTTACCTGGATGCGCTGGAGCGGGAGTTGCGCGGCGATGACCCGCATCCCGAATGCTATGTGTTTTTCAACCAGGACGAGCCGTTTACGCACGCAGTAGACCTCAAGCGCGAACAAGCCCTGGTGGACCTTCGACTGATCGCCTACTGCGAGCAAATGCGCGACGCCGACCTCGGCAAGATAGTGACCATCGCCCGGGACACGCCGCAACATGACAGCCGCTTGCGCCTGCTGTCCCATCTGTTCGAGCACCAGATTCATCATCGCGGACAGGTTCACGCCATGCTCAGCGGCACCTCGGTCAAACCGCCGCAACTGGACGAGTTTTTCTGTGCTGGTGAGTCAGGCTTGAGGGTTGAGGATTTTGCCGAGCTGGGGTGGACCGAGGCGCTGATCTGGGGCGCTTGAGCGAAAAATTACAGCAGGGTCGGGTTGTCGACACGGCTGTGCCCGCGATATTGTCGGTCGGCTTTTCAGTGCGAGATGCGTGCTGGGGTAAATTAATGTGCGAACGAGGGTGGAAATGGAATCCCCAGAAATTCTTGTGCTTCAGGCCAGCTACACCAACCCGGTGCATGCCGAGGCGATTGGGCTGGTGCTGAATGCTTACGCCGAAGACCCGATGGGTGGCGGCCACTCGTTGCCCGCCGATTTGTTGAAGCAACTGCCGGCGGAGCTGGCCAAACGTCCCCACGCGTTCAGCGTTCTGGCGTTTGTCGGTGGCGAGCCGGCCGGGTTGGTCAATTGCTTTGAAGGTTTCTCGACCTTCGCCTGTCGACCGCTGGTCAACGTGCACGATGTGGCGGTGGTGAAGAAGTTTCGCGGCTTGGGGGTGAGCCAGAAGATGCTGCAAAAGGTCGAGGACATCGCCCGCCAGCGCGGCTGCTGCAAAATCACGCTGGAGGTGCTGGAAGGTAATGCAGTCGCCCAGGCTTCCTATGGCAAGTTCGGTTTTGCCGCAGGCATGTTCGACCCGGCGCACGGTCGGATGTTGTTCTGGACCAAGGCGCTTTAAGGTATTACGAGCAAAGAAAAAGGGCGTCCATCAGGACGCCCTTTGTCGTTACGGTTTGTAGTGCTCTGTCACTTGCGCGGTTTGATCATCCGGAACCCTGAGTTCATTGCTCTGGGTAACCTGGCCCAGGGCCTGTTGTTGACTGAACCGCAGGCTCTCAAAGTAGTACCGCATGCGTTCAGCGCCACCTTCGGCAAATGCAGCGGTTGAACTGAACATCATCAGGCCGGCGAGGATCATGGTTGTACGTTTCATGGTGTGCCCCACTACGAGTTGTCGGGTCCTTTCGTCCATGAAGCAATGTCGAAGGGACATTATCCGCCGATTCCGTCAAATGGGAATTACCTGCGCCTGGAGCTTCCAGTCCAGGCTCAGGGTCATTGTCCGCAGGCCCCTGAAAGGATTACTTCTGAACGACTGTCGGGGCGCCTGGCACCGCCTTGGGTTTCATCAGGCTGAAGTCGATCAATGCCTTTTGCTCGCGCTCAAAAGGGTTGCCGATCATCAATGGCCGTGACTAGAAACTGCCACTTACCAGAATGCACGACGATCAGCTCGCGCGGCGCCGCGTCGGCCAAGGGGGGAGTTGTTGGGTTTGTAAAGGGGGGCAGCGGGTCGGAAGCAGCAGCGGGCTGCTCCCGAATCAAGCGAGGGATCAGGCGTGAGGCACACGGTGAGTGACGGGCAAAGGCTGGGCCTGATTGCTTTGTGTCAACAAGCGCAATTGCGCGAGCTCCTGCTTCAACTGGTCGCGCTCGTCTTTCAACTGGCGTAATTCATCACGACGGATCGTGACGTAAAGGGTTTGTGCTGGCCGTGCTGCTTGTACTGTGCCCATTGCTCACCTCGCAAATGGCTGCCTCAACTGTAAACCTGCCCCGGAATCGGGTGCTGACTTACTATCGGCGCTGATTTTGATTTCTTTTGCCCCGGAAGGGAACTTTTTTATTTTTCATGGTCGTTGTGTCTTCGGTGCGATTACTGACGCTATCAATCTTGATCGGGCACAATGCCCGGAAACTATGTGCCCCAACGCTGGACTAAGTCGAATGAGTCGCGTTGGGCTATAACCTTTGACACACATTATTTGTAGTAGGGAGCATCAGCACATGCAACTCGGGATTATTGGACTGGGCCGCATGGGCGGCAATATTGCGCGGCGCCTGATGCTTAACGGTCATTCCACCGTTGTTTACGACCGCAATACCGCCTTTGTCGACACCCTGGCCGCAGAAGGCGCCTCTGGCGTCATCGACCTGCCGGCGCTGGTCGCTGGCCTGGCCAAACCACGTGCGGTGTGGGTCATGCTGCCGGCTGGCGCACCGACCGAAGACACCATCGACACCCTGAGCACCTTGCTCGAAGCTGGCGATACCATCATCGACGGCGGCAACACCTTCTATAAGGACGACATCCGCCGGGCGAAAACCCTCTCGGAAAAAGGCCTGCACTACGTCGACGTCGGCACCTCCGGCGGCGTCTGGGGCCTGGAGCGGGGCTACTGCATGATGATCGGTGGCGAAGCCGAAGTGGTTAAACGCCTTGATCCGCTGTTCGAGAGCCTTGCACCGGGCCTGGGCGACATCCCTCGCACCAAGGACCGCAAGTCCGAAGACGATCGTGCCGAGCGCGGTTACATCCACGCAGGCCCGGCCGGTTCGGGCCATTTCGTGAAAATGATCCACAACGGCATCGAATACGGAATGATGCAGGCCTTCGCCGAAGGCTTCGACATCCTCAAGACCAAGGCCAGCACCAACCTGCCGGAAGACCAGCGTTTCGACCTGAACGTAGGCGACATCGCCGAAGTCTGGCGTCGTGGCAGCGTCGTGTCGTCCTGGTTGCTCGACCTGACCGCCGACGCGCTGGCCAGCGATCCGAAGCTCGACGGTTACTCGGGCTCGGTGGCTGACAGCGGTGAAGGTCGCTGGACCATCGAAGCCGCCATGGAGCAATCGGTGCCTGTACCGGTGCTGTCGAACTCGCTGTTCTCCCGCTACCGTTCGCGCGGCCAAGGCACCTTTGGCGACAAGATTCTCTCGGCCCAGCGCTTCGGCTTCGGCGGCCATGTGGAGACTGCGAAAAAATGACCCGCTTGATCCGCAATAAATCCAAGGCAGAACCCGCACCACCGACCACGCTGTTTCTATTCGGTGCCCATGGTGATCTGGTCAAGCGTCTGCTGATGCCTGCGCTGTACAACCTGAGCCGTGACGGTCTGCTTGGGGATGGACTGCGGATCATCGGCGTTGACCACAACGCCATCACTGATGAAGCCTTTGCGAAAAAACTCGAAGACTTCATTCGCGCCGAAGTGGCCGCCAAGGTCGGCAAGGGCGATCAAGCCCTTGACCCGGACTTGTGGGCCAAGTTGGCCAAAGGCATCAGCTACGTCCAGGGCGACTTCCTGGACGACAGCACCTATCAAGCGCTGGCGGCGAAAATCGCCGCCAGCGGTACTGGCAACGCCGTCTTCTACCTGGCCACCGCGCCACGTTTCTTCAGCGAAGTGGTGCGTCGTCTCGGCGCCGCCGGCTTGCTGCAAGAGTCGCCAGAAGCGTTCAGAAGGGTAGTGATCGAAAAACCCTTCGGTTCCGATTTGCCAACTGCCGAATCCTTGAACGCTTGTTTGCTCAAGGTGATGACGGAAAACCAGATCTACCGGATCGATCACTATCTGGGCAAGGAAACCGTGCAGAACATTTTGATCAGCCGGTTTTCCAACAGCCTGTTCGAAGCGTTCTGGAACAACCACTACATCGACCACGTACAAATCACCGCCGCCGAAACCGTCGGCGTGGAAACCCGTGGCAGTTTTTATGAACACACTGGCGCCTTGCGGGACATGGTGCCCAATCACCTGTTCCAATTGCTGGCAATGGTCGCGATGGAGCCGCCGGCCGCCTTTGGCGCCGATGCGGTACGCGGCGAGAAAGCCAAGGTGGTCGGTGCGATTCGCCCCTGGTCGGTCGAGGAAGCGCTGGCCAATTCGGTGCGCGGCCAATACACGCCCGGCGAAATCGACGGCAAGCCATTGCCGGGTTATCGCCAGGAAAACAACGTGGCGCCCGACAGCAATACCGAAACCTATGTCGCGCTGAAGGTCATGATCGACAACTGGCGCTGGGTCGGCGTGCCGTTTTACTTGCGCACCGGCAAGCGCATGAGCGTGCGCGACACCGAGATTGTCATCTGCTTCAAACCGGCGCCGTATGCGCAGTTTCGCGATACCGAGGTCGATGAGTTGCAGCCGACCTATCTGCGAATCCAGATTCAACCCAACGAAGGCATGTGGTTCGACCTGCTGGCCAAACGGCCCGGGCCGGCCTTGAAAATGGCCAATATCGAACTGGGCTTTGCCTACAAGGATTTCTTTGAAATGCAGCCGTCCACCGGCTATGAAACCCTGATCTACGATTGCCTGACCGGCGATCAGACGCTGTTCCAGCGCGCCGACAATATCGAGAATGGCTGGCGCGCCGTGCAGCCATTCCTCGACGCCTGGCAGCAGGACTCGAGCGTGCAGAGCTATGCCGCTGGCGAAGACGGCCCGCAGGCTGCAGAAGATCTGCTGACTCGCGATGGTCGCGTCTGGCACGGTCTCGGATGAGTGATACAACGTCGCAACCCATCCGTTTTCTGCTCAGTGACATGGACGGCACCTTGTTGCTGCCCGATCACAGCCTCAGCCAACGCACCCTCTCCGCGGTCCGCTCCTTGCGCGAGGCGGGTGTGCTGTTCAGCCTGGCCACCGGCCGTCCACCCAAAGCCATGTTGCAGCAGATTGAAGCCCTGGGCGTCGACCTGCCAACGGCAGCCTTCAATGGCGGCACCATCGTCAATCCGGACGGCAGTTTGCTGGTCGCGCATTACTTGCCGGCGGCGGCTGCGCTGACGGCATTGGCGCTGTTTGCCGACCGTCCGGACATCGAAATCTGGGTGTTCAGTGGTGGCGACTGGTTGCTCAAAGATCCGAACGGCCCAATGGTGCCTCGTGAACAGCACGGCCTGGGTTATCCGCCAGTGGTGGTCGAGAGTTTTGAGCCGTACCTGGAACGCATCGACAAGATCGTCGCCACCAGCAACAACACGCAGTTGTTGATTGAGCTGGAAGCGCTCCTGCTGCCCAAAGTGGAAGGCCAGGCACAGGTCTCCCGTTCACAGCCGATTTATCTCGACGTGACCGCGATGCAAGCCAACAAGGGTGCAGCGCTGGCGACACTGGCTGAATTTCTCGGTGTGCCGCTGGAGCAGACCGCGGCGTTGGGCGATGGCGGCAACGACCCGGCGATGTTTCACCGCGCAGGCTTGTCGATCGCCATGGGGCAGTCGGAAGAGGCGGTGAAGCGCCAGGCGGACGTGGTGACGGGCGCCAATACCGAGGACGGTGCGGCCCAGGCAATCGAGCGCTACATCCTCCCTCGATAACCACACCACACCCAATGTGGGAGCGAGCCTGCTCGCGAAGGCGGTGTCATTCATCATCAATGTTGACTGACATGGCCTCTTCGCGAGCAGGCTCGCTCCCACATTTTTTGGTCGGTGTTACAACCAGTAGCTCACGGCATACCACCCCAGTACACCCATCACCACGGTGTACGGCAACGCCATCCACACCATCCGTCCGTACGACAGTCGAATCAGCGGTGCAATCGCCGAGGTCAGCAGGAACAGAAACGCAGCCTGACCATTGGGCGTCGCCACGCTCGGCAGGTTGGTGCCGGTATTGATCGCAATCGCCAGCGTCTCGAAATGCTCACGGCTCATGTGGCCGGAGATGAAGGCCTGTTTGACTTCGGTGATGTAAATGGTCGCGACGAACACGTTATCGCTGATGGCCGACAACAAGCCGTTGGCAATAAACAGCATGCCCGGCTGTTGATCCGCTGGCAGCGCCAGCACCCACTGGATCAATGGCGTGAACAGTTGCTGATCGTGAATCACTGCCACCACCGCGAAAAACACCACCAGCAGCGCTGTGAACGGCATGGCGTCCTTGAACGCGTTGCCGATACGGTGCTCGTCGGTGATGCCAGTGAATGCGGTGATCAGCACGATCACCATCAAGCCGATCAGGCCGACCTCAGCAATATGGAACGCCAACCCCGCAATCAGAATCAGCGCTGCCAATCCCTGCACGATGAGCGCTGCACGTTGGCGCGAGGTGCGTTCGGCATTGTCTTCTGTAGCGTAATTGGCCAGAACCGCACGCACGTTGTCCGGTAACAGCGTGCCGTAACCGAACCAGCGAAGTTTCTCCAGCAGGACGCAGGTCACCAGGCCGGCCACCAGAACCGGCAATGAAACCGGGGCGACTTTCAGAAAGAACTCAGAAAAGTGCCAGCCCATCTCGTGGCCGATCAGCAGGTTCTGCGGCTCACCGACCAATGTGCAAACACCGCCCAGTGCGGTACCCACGGCACCGTGCATCAGCAGACTGCGCAGAAAGGCGCGGAACTGTTCGAGGTCGGCGTGATGCAGTGTGGGCAGGTGCTGGTCATCGCCAAACGCGCTGTCCTGACGCGGATCGTTGCCGGAGGCGACGCGGTGATACACCGAGTAAAACCCGACGGCTGCACTGATGATCACGGCGGTCACGGTCAAGGCATCAAGAAACGCCGACAGAAACGCCGACAGGAAGCAGAACATCAACGCCAGCAGCGCCTTGGAGCGAACCCCGAGCAGCAGCCGTGAGAACAGAAACAGCAGCAGGTCTTTCATGAAGTAGATGCCGGCCACCATGAACATCAGCAGCAGGATCACCGGGAAGTTGTGCACCAGCTCGTCGTAGAGTGCCTGGGGCGTGGTCATCTTCAGCAACAGTGCTTCGATCAACAGCAGGCCGCCGGGCATTAACGGATAACACTTGAGCGCCATGGCCAGGGTGAAGATGAACTCCAGCACCAGCAGCCAGCCGGCCACCACCGGGCCTACGGTCCACAGCGTCAATGCGTTGAGAATCAGGAAACCGACAATGCTTGCCTTGTACCAGCGGGGTGAATGCCCGAGAAAATTGTGCGCGAACGCCTGAGCCATTGAACCGGGCATCGGCTACTCCTTGTATTAAGAAGCGCGCAACTTGCCGTAAGCGGAACGGAAGATCAAGTGTAGGAGAACTGTGCTGGCCTACCCCAGATAGCGTGTGACGATCGCTCGATAGTTGCCGTCCAGTGAATAGCCTCCGACGACAATGTTTCCATCGGCCTGCAGGACCACTGAAGTCGCGGTATCCAGGCTGCGGCCAAGGCGGGTGCGAACCCAGCCGGCGCCATTGCCGAAGCTGCGATCGAGTTGCCCGTCGGGTAGATACCGCGCCAGAATGAAATCCGCCTCGACGCCGCCGATCGTGGCTCCGACCGTCACCACGCTGCCGTCCGGCAGTGCCTTTGCGTCGCTCCACTGGCAGCCACTGTGACCGATTTCCAGCAATTGGGCCTGACCTCCATTGCAATGAATGTCCGGGCGGCCGTTGCTGTGTACTTTCAGTGCCAGGCAATGCATCGGGTCGCGGCTGCTGCCAAAGCACTGCACATCGCCATTTTCCTGTTGGACGATCTGGCTGACCTGAGCGCTATACCCCCGTGCCTTGAAGGTCATGAAACCATCGACGGCGAAACAATCGTCGAGCCTGCCGTCGCTGTGATAGCGGGCCAGCAAACCTTCTTCGGGGAAGTTGATCGACCCGCCCACCAGGATCCGACCGTCTCGTTGCACCATCAGGCTGCTGAGCCAGGTGTTCATCAGCAAGTGCCTGACAATCACGAAGCCACGGCCGTTAAAGGAATCGTCCAGCGAACCGTCGGTGTTAAGCCGTATCAGCATGCCGACATGATCGGCCAGTTCGAAGTGATGATTGGCCTGCAGCAGGATTCGGCCATCCTCCTGCACGCAGACATCACAGGCTTCTGCGCCCGGTACGCCGGGTGGTAGCCAGGTGTCACGCACGCCTTGGGAAAGATCGCCCGGCAGACGCACGACGCAGCGGCCATTGTCGCCAAAACATTGAACCGGTCGGCCATGCTGATCAAACAGGGCCAGGGCGGGCAGTGTCCGGTGAGCATTTTCGTAGTGCAGGCCAGCCACCAGAATGTGCCCATCGGGCAGTACGTGGACTTTACGGGCCATGGCCTCGAAGCCGTGTTCAAACTGCCCGATGACGCTGCCTTGATTACCGAACGCCAAATCTGCCGAGCCGTCCTCAAGCAACCGAGCGAGGCCAAAGCGGCTGCCGCCTGGTGTCCCGACCTTCGCCGCCACCAACAACCGGCCACGTGAATCAATCGCGACCCCGTTGGCCATGCTTGAGAGGCTGCCAGCGAAATACACCTGGGTTTTGCCAGACGAGGCAAAGGTTGTATCAAGTTTGCCGGCGTTGTTCAGGGTTGCCGGTAATGCAAACGCGGTCTGGATTGACATGCACGCAGCTCCTTGCGAGTCGTCCTGAACCGGGAGTTTGGGTGGCGACTGTATAAGGAAACATTCAATCCCTGAACGCCTGGATGCACAACTGTCATAACTAACAGGTGGAGGGTCGCTGTGTGCCAGAACAGTGTCTTTTCGAACCACTGACAAGCCTGCCAAGTAGTTAGGCGCGTACAAGTTCGAATAATAATCGGGGGAGGGCGCGGGTTACCGTTTGGTAACCCGCAAAACGCTTAGTGTGGCATCGACCACGATTGGAGTTTGTAACCCTCCTCGCTCAATTCCGCACGTGCCGCTTCAAGCAGGCATTCAAGTTGCGCAGGATCGGTATAGGCACTGCTTGGGATCTGCTTGCGGCCGATGCTGCGGGTGTTGGTGCGATCGATAACGGTCAGGCTGAGTTCGCCATTGCCGTCTTGTGGGGCCCAGGCCACGCATTGGAACGGTTGGAATGCGCGGTCGGCAATCAAAAGAGCTTCGTTGATGCGGAGCGGGGCGTTCATGGGGTTTTCTCTCTGTATGCCCAATCAAGTTATGTGCCGTCGGTTGGGCTTACCGTTCGGCTGGTTACTTGTACTGATGCCCGCAACCGGGGGGCGGGTCACATACAATTAAAAGAAATATCAACTTTCTTTCATTGGCTCAAGGTTTCGACAGGGTTTGAAAGCTGAATGAAAGGCAGGACTCGTTAGGTAACTAACTAAGTCGCTTCTTATAACTAATAACGCAACTGCTCTATAGTCAAACGGTACAAGGTCACGTCAAATTATTGCTAACGTTACAGCCAGGTCCGCCAAACGACTGTTTTTAATAATATTTCATAAATTTGGCGCCAAGGAACAGCCATGATCGAAGCGCCTGCCTTACGACGTCTGTTAGTAGTGGACCCTTGCGACGACTGTCATCGTCTGCTGCCGGTTTTGCGCTCTGTGGGTTGGGACGTTGACAGCTGTACCCTGGAAAACGTTGCCGACAAAACCTGCGATGTCGGCCTGTTGCGTTTGCAGCCTTTTCACCTCGAACGCCCGGAAGCCGTCAAAGAGCTGATCAGCCGTAGCGGTACCGAGTGGATCGCCGTACTCAACCAGGAAGTCCTGCGATTGCAGAATGTCGGGGACTTTGTCTGCGAATGGTTTTTCGATTTCCATACCTTGCCATTCGATGTGTCCCGGGTTCAGGTGACGCTGGGCCGGGCATTCGGGATGGCACGCCTGCGTGGGCAGGGCACGGTTCACATTGATCAACCTGAACACGAACTGCTTGGCGACAGCAAACCCATTCGCGAACTGCGCAAGTTGCTGAGCAAGCTGGCGCCTACCGAGTCTCCGGTCTTGATCCGTGGTGAAAGCGGTACCGGTAAAGAACTGGTCGCCCGCACGCTCCATCGACAATCCCAACGTCATAGCAAACCTTTTGTCGCGATCAATTGCGGCGCAATTCCGGAACATTTGATCCAGTCCGAACTGTTTGGCCACGAGAAGGGGGCTTTTACTGGCGCCCATCAACGCAAGGTCGGGCGGATCGAAGCGGCTAACGGTGGCACGCTGTTTCTCGACGAAATCGGTGATCTGCCCCTGGAGCTGCAGGCGAACCTGTTGCGTTTCCTCCAGGAAAAGCACATCGAGCGGGTGGGCGGCAGTCAGCCGATTCCCGTGGATGTGCGGGTGTTGGCCGCGACCCATGTCGATCTTGAGGCGGCGATCGAGAAGAAACGCTTTCGCGAAGATCTGTACTACCGCTTGAACGTGTTGCAGGTCGCGACCGCGCCGCTGCGTGAGCGCAATGGCGATCTGTCGATGCTGGCCAACCACTTTTCCCATTTCTATAGCCATGAAACCGGCCGCCGTCCGCGCAGCTTCAGTGAAGACGCCTTGATTGCCATGGGCAAGCATGACTGGCCGGGCAATGTGCGCGAGCTGGCCAACCGGGTACGTCGCGGGTTGGTACTGGCCGAAGGCCGGCAGATCGAAGCGCGAGACCTGGGGCTGATCAGCCAGCAGGCCGTTGCTGCGCCGATGGGCACGCTGGAAAACTACAAGCACCGGGCAGAGCGCCAGGCCTTGTGCGATGTACTTAATCGCCACAGCGATAATTTAAGCATCGCCGCCAAGGTGCTGGGGATATCCAGGCCTACCTTCTACCGTTTGTTGCATAAGCATCAGATACGTTGAGCTGCATGTTTTTAGCTGCAAGGTAAAGGACTGAAAACCTGGAGCTATCAACAACAAAAAACCCGCCTGAAAAGCGGGTTTTTTGTGGGTACCGGATTAGAAGTAGTACGGGAATTTCAGGCTGAAGGAAAAGTCTGGCGAGTCGTCGGTCAGGCCGATGGCCAGGTTGGGAACGATCGTCAGGTTATTAGTTGCTGCCAGGGTCATGCCGATGTTGAAGTTGGCCGAGTTGTAATCGCTGTTGGTAATCGATTGCCAATCGCCACCGTCCGGCTTGATCTTGCTCTTGCGGGCGAACTGGTCGGTGAACGAGAACGACATACTCATCTTCTCGTTCAAGGCGAATGCAATGCCGGCGCCGACCTGCCAGGAATTACCCAGTTTCACGTCCCCGGGCACCTTGGAGTTGACCTGAGGGCTGATGTCGCTGAAAGAGTCTTCCAGGTTGTAGGTGTAGGCCAGGCTGCCGAACAGCACGGCCGGGTCGTAGGTTTTGACCAGCGAGATACCCGGGGTGATCGACCAGACACCGTTGCCAGTAGGCAAGTCCTCGGGAATCGCAAGGTTATCGTTGTTCGGTTCCTGGACCAGCTTGATGCCGTATGGATCCTTACCGGTCGGCGCCTTGACGCGCAATGTAACGACTGCATCGGGCAGGTTGGCCGACTCATCCAGAAACTTATAAGCAACACCAAAGTTCACATCGCCGATGGTCGGGTCGCGGGTAACGGTGGCGTCCGACGTCACCGGTCCTGCGCCACCGGCGCCACCGGAGGAATACGTTGATTCGCGATAAACCACAGGAACGTTAATGTCGAACTGCCAGCGTTGTCCCGTGTTGTAGCGGGCGGTCAGGTCCAGGGTCCAGTTATCCGCCTTGATACGGTCGATGTTGATGTTGCCGAGAAAAATCGAGTCCAGTGCCAGAAAGCCATTGAGCGTCAGCGCACGGGTATCGTAGTGCGTGTAGGTCATGCCGGTTTCGAAGCTGAATTTGCCGCCACCGAAGAAGCCGCTGGCTTCGTCATACAAGTTGGAAACGCTTTGCGCAGGCTCCGAATCATCCTTGAGCGATTGGCCGTATGAACTGCCTGTTGTTCCCGGCGCACCGGCGGCCACCGTCTGGCCACCCTTGGGCGTTTCGGCAGGGGATTTGGTCAGGCGTTTGGGAGCCGGTGTTGCAGGTGTTTCTTCGACTTGGCGAACGCGTTGCTCGAGTACCATCAACGCGTTCTGTTGTGCTTCGTAACGCTGTTTCAACTCCATGAGTTCTTGTTTTAGTATCTCGACCTGGGGGTCCGGTGCTGCGTATAGCAGTGTCGCCGGGGCCAGGCTACTCAAACAAACGATAGCTCTGAACGTTAACGATCGGTGCATGGGTTAGCCGTCCCTTCTGACTTCATCTGATGAGACTGAGCGTAGATCAGAATCCTTGAGTGCGAAGACCTTTGAGCTGGTCGAGATTGCCGTTTAGCGACCCGCCTGTCGCCACGTTGTCACGCAGCACGATATTGAGGGACGTGAGATTGCGGACCTGGTTGCCACCACCGAGCAAAGTCGTGTTCTGCATCAGCCCACCCTGGGCCAGGCGTTGTACGGTACTGCCCTGGTTGTTGCTGGCCACGATGTTGAGTTGCACACCCGTACCGGTCGAGGAAATGCTCAGCGAACCCGCGCCATTGGCGTCGGCCAATGTCGAGCCTGCGGCCAATGCCTGGCCCTGCTGTTGCGTATCCGGCGCTTGGTTAGCCTTTGTGACGTTGATATCAACGTTGTTGTAGGCAGTGTTATGGTCGCCGGCAGCACGCACGACTTGGGTGACGCCTTCGGTGCTGTTGAGGCCGCTACCGCCAGTGACGGTGCCGGTGCCTTGCGAACTCGCTGAGCCGTTACCTTTTTCATTGATGATCGACACATAGAACTGTGGCTGGATGGTCGATTGTTGAATTTGCATCGAGGAAGTTGCCCCGATCACTTCACCGTTGGCATTTTGCCAAGTGCTGGTCATGACAATGCCGAAACTGACGATCCGTCCCGGCATGACATAGCGGCCTCGCAGTGTCGCCAATTCCTGATCTTTCAGTTCGATGGGTTTGAAGGGCTGTGCCTGGGTCGGCAGGCTGGCGGCCAGGCAAATCACGGCCAGCCAGATTGGAGTCTTCATTGGAATGCTCCCGGAGCGTCGTGCTCCCTTGTTATTAGAAGAAGTCGCTTTGGATGAATCCGAAATCCATCAACTCTGCGTCTTGCACCGGGCTGAAGGTGTTGATGCGGTTCTTTGCGCTCAGTGGCAGGGGTGGATCGAGCAACGCATTGGCTTTGTCGTAGCCCTGGCCGATGACGGCAAAGATGATGCCGTTCCAGCCTTTTACGAAGTCTTCGACTTTGTAACGTTTATGACCGAGTACCGGATCTCCGATATAGACCCAGCCCTGATGGACTCTTTGCATGACCACAAAATGTTTGTAGCCACGGATATCCATGAGCACCACAACCGGAATTTTGATCTCGCTCAACGTTTCCGTCGCTACCCGGTAACCACGGGCCCGCATGCCGAGACTTTCCACGTAGCGCTTCATGTCGAGCATGGAAAAGCCCTGGACGCGGACAAGATCCTGATCGGAGTGTGACAGCATGCCTTCGATGATTTGTTCTTCGTTCACGTCCAGCCAATAGGCCTGGCGCAATATCGTCGCCAGCGCCGCTGCGCCGCAACTGAAGTCGGTTTTCTGTTGCACCAGGTCGGCAAACTTGCGCTCACGCACACTTTGGATCGGCTTGAACACCACTGCGCCGCCCGGCAGGACGGAAAACGGCAGTTGTGCAGCCTCGCTCACACTGGCCACGCAAAGCAAAATTGCCAAGGCGATAATGCGCATAGTGGAATGCCTTCTGGTTGTGTTGAAAAAGGCCCCCATAGGGGGCCTCCAGAGACAGCAATTAGAACGACTGGTTGGCAATGGACAGCGAGTTGCTTTGTTGGTTACCCACACCAGCAGCCACGTTGACGCCCAGGTTGCCGCTGCCGCCATTCACCGAACCGCTCAGGGTTGCAGTGTTGGTCACAGGGTTTGCCCAGCCAGTTGGAGTCAGCACTTGATAAGAGTAGGTGTTGCTCAAATCATACGAGCTGCTTTCACTGTAGCTTTTCGCTTTTGCGTACTCAGATTCGGACGATTTCGAGCCCGATTTTTCGAACGAGGAGGCGGACGATTTCTCGTACGATTTATCGAACGATTTTGCGAACGAGGAATCGCGCGATTTGTCGTACGAGGAGGTGCGAGACTTGTCGTACGAGGAGTCGTGAGATCTGTCGTACGAGGAGTCGCGCGATCTGTCGAACGAGGAATCGCGCGATCTGTCGAACGATTTGTCTACCGATACGTCAAGCGTTGCGTCAAGCGATGCGGTAAGCGATGCATCGGAACTCCTGCTGCGGGTGCGATCGCCATTGCCATTATTGAAGGTAGTGGAACTGGAAGTCGCCGCAGCGGCGTCCAAAGTAGCGCCCAAGGAAGCGTTCAACGATGCACTCGAAGAACCGCTAGCACTGCTGCTGTTGGAACCGCTTGCACTGCTGCTATTGGAACCGCTCGAAGCACTGCTGTTAGAACCACTTGCAGTACTGCTATTGGAACCGCTCGCATTGCTGCTCTTCGAACCGCTTACATCAATGCTTAGAGAACCGCTGGAATCAGAGCTCCTGGAGCCGGCGGCGGCCCAGCTCGAAGAAGCGCTTTGACTGCCGCTTGCCTCGAACGACTTATCTTTAGAGAAACTACCGCTGGCCGTGTTGGTCACCGTAATCGTATCGACGCGGTAGGTCCGATCAGCGTTGTTATTCACTGTCAGGCCAGGACCGTTTTGATTGGCAGAGGCGGTGGCCGATGCGTTCCCCAGTGGGGAGTTGGAGTTGGCAATTGCCATGGTGTTTTTCTGTTGGTTGAGGTCGCCGCCAGCAATGTTGATGCCCATGTTGCCGCTGCTGCCATCGCCCGATCCACTCATCACCGCAGAGTTTGTGGTGCCGTAGTTCCATACCTTGTTGTTGTTGCTGTATTGCGTGACTCGAGCGCTGGCGTCGGCATTGCCGAACACGAAGCTGTTATCGAGACTGGAGGTGGAGCCAGCGTTTGCGATGGCGGCCGCGTTGTCTTGTTGGTTGCCGGCGCCTGCTGCCACGTTGACACCGACGTTGCCGCTCGCGCCTGAGGCAGAGCTGCTCATTTCGGCTGAGTTCTGAGTCCCTTCGTTGTAGATGCGGTTGCCGGTGCTGTTCTGCCTGTCGTTCGCATTGGCGGTCGCGTCGGTATGGATCCAGGTTGGAGGAGGAGTGTGATGATCGTTGTTATGACCATTATGGTGGCCACGCCGATCGTTCTGTCCAGCTTGTGCAGCAACAGCCAAGACCGCAGCGATTGCAAAAACCAGAGGTTTTATTGCCATCGAAGGTTTCATGGTGGTTCTCCGTACTTATTTTAGGTTAAGTGTTGTACCTACCTGTTTGGGTCAATCCGTGACCCGTACGCTCAGGGTATTGGCCGTTCGGTTTCCCACCCCGGCGCTCTGATTCAACTGGATCACCCCACGGCTACCGGTGAAGGCCTGATCGCTGGTAGCGACCTGGCGATAGCCTGGTGCAGAGTCAGTTGGATCGGAGTTAGTGATCAGCGCCACGTTTTGTTGCCTGAGGACGCTGTCGTCGATACTTTGCGGCTGTGTGCCGATGCTTATACGCAGGGCATTGGCTTGCTGGTTGCTGGCGCCCGCGCTCTGGTTGACGCCCAGTACGCCGTTGCCGTGGCTGAAGGAGTCGCCTTGAATGCTGGATCGAGCATCGATCCTGGGGTCGACCACCGTACGCAGCCGTTGGCGAATCTGTGTGGTCGCGCTGGCTTCATGGCCAACGGCGATGGCCCGGGCGTTCGCCTGCTGCTGCAGGTCGCCGGCAGCCTGGTTGACCCCGAGGTTGCCCTGGTACTGGGCGCCCGAACCGTCGATGTTGGCGTTATCGATGACGGGGGATTGGGCGAAGGTCGATGCACTGCAAAACATGGCGATTATCAGCAGCGTACGATTCATCTTAACGGTCTCCCGTTACGACTTTCAGAGCCCCCAGGCCTTGCTGGACGCTTGAATTGACCATGTTGGCAATACCGCCGCCAGCATTTCCCGAACGTCCGGCGGGGAGGTTGGAAAGCTGGGTCTGGTTGCTGATACTGCCGCTCAGGTTGTTGGTGTTTTGAGTAACCAGGCTGGAGATGCCTGCACCACTGGCGACACCGGCAAAATCGCCGTCGCTCAACTCATTCGTTTGACTGATGATTTGTTTGGACGGGTTGGCATTGGCGGTCGTGGGGCTAGGGTCGGGAATCATCGACGGACGCGTTGCCATGCGCGGTTGGACATCACGTTTGATAATGATGATGCCGTTGTCAGCTTGTACAGGCAGGCACACACTTGAGCCCAGTGCGCATCCGATCAGCAGGAGGCTATAAATGTTGTTTTCAAGTTTCCCCACGGCGGCAATTCCTTCTGTAAGTGGAACGCTGGCCCTTATCAGCGTTGCGAGGTAGAGAGCAGAAGGTGTGCCGGTTTTCGTTTTTCTTTTAAAAACAGTTGGTTGGCTTTAATTGTCGAGGTGGTCAATAAGTTTTGTAACGCCACTGAGACAGAGCCACGCAAAAACGCCGTCGATGCTGGCGGTAATGCTCGCTAAGGGCGCTGAAGGCAGGTTGTATCAGTGGCTTAACATTTTCTTGCTGGAGGGCTTGAGCCGCTTTAGCTCGCGGGTTTGCGCGGAGGTGGGTGTTTCAGGAATGGACATTTTCGGCAGGGCGGGGGGGCTGTCAGGTCTTGAGCAAGTGCGTCACAGCCTCGAATGCCGCGTCCTTGCGCTGTTGCCAATCACCTTGCAGCACCTGCCAAGGCTGGCGGTGCAGGTCAAGCCATTGGCGGCTGGCGTGGAAAAACGCTTGGCGTTCTGCCAGTTGCGGTTGGCAACGCTGCCCGTCGTCATGCCAGACCACGGTTTCAGGGCTCAGCAGCAAATGCAGATCATAGTGCCGTGCCAGCAATGCTTGCTCGATCCACGTCGGGCAAGCGCCAAACAAGGTCTGGCTCCAGAGGATGTTGCTCAGCAAGTGAGTGTCGAGAATCAGCAAATGCGGCTGCCGGGCACGTGCCTCGTCCTCCCATTTCAGCTGCCCTCGGGCGATTTCCGGAATGTCGGCCAGGCAGGTGTCTCGTGGGTTTTGTTCGATGAACCAGCGTACATATTCGTCTACCAGGGCACCGCTGAAATGCTGTTGTAACTCGGCTGCCAGCCAACTCTTGCCGCTGGATTCGGGGCCTGTGAGTACCAGAACTTTCATGTGCGCAACGCCGGATCGGCCCGCCATTCCCGCCAGCCTTGCACGGCAATCAGGGCGAACAGCGCGTAGAGCCCGGCGGTCAGGTACAGGTCTTTGTAGATAAACAGCCCGACGAAGATCACATCCAGGGTGAACCACAGCGGCCAGCATTGAACGCGTTTTTGCGCCATCCATACCTGCGCCACCAGGCTGAAGCCAGTCAGTGCCGCATCGAGCCAGGGTTGTGCAGCATCGGTCCAGTTCGCCATGGCAGCGCCTAGCAACAGACTGCCAACCGCCCCAATGACCAGACTGAAAGCGACCGATTTACCGTCGAGTTGGCTGATCTGCCGACCATGACGCGCGCGCCCCGCATGCGTCCACTGCCACCAGCCATAGAGCTGCAATGCGGCGTAGATCACCTGCAGGAGCATGTCCGAGTAGAGCTTCACCTCAAAAAAGATCCAGCTATAGAGCAGCACCATGACCAGACCGATCGGCCAGCACCAAGGGTTCTGTTTGACCGTCAACCAGACGGCAATCACACCGAGGGCAGCGGCAAACAGTTCAAGCCCGGACATGGAGGTTCCTTGGGGAAATCGAAGAGGAGCGGATTGTAACGGGAAGGAGCGAAGTTTGAAGATCAAAAGATCGCAGCCTGCGGCAGCTCCTACGCCGAGCGCATTTCCCTGTAGGAGCTGCCGCAGGCTGCGATCTTTTCGGGTTACACCCGGAACTGCTTGAGCAGCCCGTTCAATTGCTCACTCAACTCCTTCAGATGAACGCTGGCCACGCTCGACTGTTCGGCCGCCAGCGCTGTGCTGTGGGACAAACCAGCCGCCTGGGTGACGTTCTGGTTGATGTCCTCGACCACATGCGCCTGTTGCAAAGTCGCGCTGGCGATGGAGGCGTTCAACCCGTTAAGGTTGCGCAGCGCCTGGGCAATGGCATTCAGGCTTGCGCCGGCCAGGCCGGCCTGCTCGATGGTCAACTGCGATGCACGGCTGCTGTCGCCGATCACTTTGACCGCCGCTTCGGAGTGGCTTTGCAGGCGTTCGATCATCGACTGGATCTCGGCCGTGGACTTCTGGGTGCGCTGGGCCAGCAGTCGAACTTCGTCGGCCACCACCGCAAAACCACGACCCTGCTCACCGGCCCGGGCGGCTTCGATGGCTGCGTTGAGGGCCAGCAGGTTGGTTTGCTCGGCGATGGAGCGGATCACTTCGAGAACGCTGCCGATCTGCGTGCTTTCGGCGGCCAGGGTACGAATCACCTCCACCGCCTGATCGATGGTGGACGACAGCTTGTCGATCTGTTGCAGGCTGCCATCGATGTTGACCTGGCCTTGCTGCGCCTGAGACTCGGCATCGCGCATTTCGCTGGCGGCGTGCTCGGCGTTTTTCGCGACGTCGTGCACGCCATACGTCACTTCATTAATGGCTGTGGCCACCAGTTCCATTTGCTGGGACTGTTGCTGACTGCGTTGCTGGGCCTGGGCGGCGTCGTTGCCCAGTTCACTGGAAGACTGGCCCAGGGCACTGGCGGACACTTGCAGTTCTTTGATCACCAGTCGCAGCTTGGCGGTGAAGGCGTTGAAGTGGCGTGCCAGTTCCGTGACTTCATCCTGGCCATGGGTGTCGAGGCTGCGGGTCAGATCGCTCTCGCCGCTGGCGATGTTGGCCATGGCGTTCACGGTTTCCTGCAGGGGACGCACGATGCTGCGGGCAATCAGGATGACCAGCAGCGCCATGATCAGGGCAATCACCAGCCCCACGAACGAGGCCTTCCAGACCTGGCCATAGAACTCGGCCTGCATGTCATCGATGTACACACCCGAACCGATCACCCAGCCCCAGGGCTCGAACAGTTTGATGTAGGAGGTTTTTTCTACCGGCGCGCTGGCGCCCGGTTTCGGCCAGCGATAGTCGACGGTGCCGGCACCCTTGGTCTTGGCGACGGCCACCATTTCGTTAAACAGGGCAAAACCGTCGGGGTCGCGGATCGCCGAGAGGTTCTG
Organism: Pseudomonas sp. TH39(2020); assembly: GCF_016650715.1. Taxonomy (NCBI): domain Bacteria; kingdom Pseudomonadati; phylum Pseudomonadota; class Gammaproteobacteria; order Pseudomonadales; family Pseudomonadaceae; genus Pseudomonas; species Pseudomonas sp. TH39(2020). Next base: position 156,311 of record NZ_JAEKFF010000003.1, read on the forward strand.
GCCATCGAGTTTCGGGTTGGCCGGGTGCATGATCATCACCGGCGTCAGGTCATTGATCCAGAAGTAGTCATTCTGGTCATAACGCAGACCGCGAACGGCGCTAAGTGCCTGCTTCTGCGCAGCATCGCGGGTAAGCGTGCCGGCGGTTTCAAGGTCGTGGTAATAGGTCAGAATGCCACTGGCGGTTTGCACCACATGCTGGGTTTTCTGGGCCTTGGCGTGGTACAGGTCATCGTGAATCTGCTTGAGCATCAAGACGCCCAACGTCATTAGCATCAGGACGGCCACGATCAAGATGAGCCACAAACGTCGGCTGATCGACATACTGCGCAAGCTGTTCATAACGCTGTCACTCCGATTTCTTTTTCTTGTAATAAATGATCGCCAGCATCCAACCACACTTTGCCAATCGGTCATATCCGACCCAAGTCCAATAACGCGGGAGCGTTAATCAGACTTGTCTGATAGGATTTCGGCCCCGCACGGAAAAACCTGAATCCAAATTGATTTTTCACGGAATTTTTACGGTTTCGTCTGGATCCTGTGCGCGCGGGAATTCAGCTACGCTGATCGCAGTGAAACGCTCAGACAAATATTAATGGGGCATGCTTTTGCGCATTGCCTTTGGGGGATTGATGGATCTTTGGACGGCCTTCCAGGCATTGATTTTAGGCGTTGTAGAAGGGCTGACGGAGTTTTTGCCCATTTCCAGTACCGGGCACCAAATCATTGTGGCGGACTTGCTCAACTTCGGTGGTGAACGGGCTATCGCTTTCAACATCATTATTCAGCTGGGGGCGATTCTGGCGGTGGTGTGGGAGTTTCGCCGCAAGATCCTTGATGTCGTGACCGGTTTGTCGACGCAGCCCAGTGCTCGCCGCTTTACCGCCAACCTGTTGATTGCCTTCATGCCGGCCGTGGTACTGGGGGTGATTTTTTCCGATTTGATCCACGAGTACCTGTTCAACCCGATTACCGTCGCTGCGGCGTTGGTCGTGGGAGGGATCATCATGTTGTGGGCCGAAAAGCGTCAGCATGAAGTGCATGCTGAAACCGTTGATGAGATCACCTGGAAAGACGCCCTGAAAGTCGGCTTCGCCCAGTGCCTGGCGATGATTCCCGGGACTTCGCGTTCCGGCTCGACCATCATCGGTGGCTTGTTGTTCGGGCTGTCGCGCAAGACCGCCACCGAGTTCTCGTTCTTTCTGGCGATGCCGACCATGGTCGCTGCGGCCGTTTACTCGGGCTACAAATACCGCCACCTGTTCGTCCCGTCGGATTTTCCGGTGTTCGCGATTGGCTTCGTCACCGCGTTCATCTTTGCGATGATTGCCGTCAGGGGCTTGCTCAAGTTCATCGCCACCCACAGTTATGCAGCGTTCGCCTGGTATCGCATTGCATTCGGCCTGGTCATCCTGGCCACCTGGCAGTTTGGCTGGGTCGACTGGGCCGCGGTCAAGCCATGAATGACGCCAGCGCGCGCAACAACCCCGGACGCAAACCCGCAGGAGAGATTCGCAATCTTCAGCTGAAACTGCTGGTGTTTGCGGTCCTGTGCGCGCTGCCGCTGTACGGCTCGATGTCGTTTTGGCTGCGTGGGGTTTCCGTGATTCCCCTGGCGGCGTACGGGGTCGTCAGCCTGCTGGCGTTCTTGCTGTACTGGAGCGACAAGCGCAAGGCGCGCGACGACCATTGGCGCACACCGGAGAACGTGTTACATGCGGTAGAGCTCGCTGGCGGCTGGCCGGGAGCCTTGCTGGCGCAGCAGCTGTTTCGGCACAAGACGCGCAAAGTGTCGTTTCAGCTGTTGTTCTGGATGATTGTGCTGCTGCACCAGGTGTTCTGGATCGATCAATTGTTTCTGGGTGCAAATCTGCTGGCGCTGTATTAAAGCAGTAGTCCGACCTGGGCACGCTTGGGCAACTTGCTCACCACCAATTGATGGGAACGCTGCAACAATCCTTGCAGCTCTTCAAGGCCCAACGGGTAGGGCGTTTCCATGATGATCCACTGAGCCCGCGCCAGATACGGCGCCGGGCGGATTCCCGGGCGGTCGCAATGACCGAGAAACAAGTCTTTGTCGACCTTGAAGGCCAGGGATTCGCCCCGCAGATTCTGCAAGGCAAACATCTTGTTCCCTGCAATCGAAAACACCCGTACGCCACCCCACTTGTAATCTTCCCGCGCACCCGGCAGCGCGAGACAGAATTGCGCGACATCCTCTTCGCTCATACGTCCAGCCTTCATATCAGTCGGTCCCCACAGGCATTGAAAGATTCGATCAAATGGTCGAGCCAGGCGCGTACGGCCGGCATCACCCCGCGTCGATGAGGGTAGACCGCTTGCAGCCAGCCGCCAGGCAACGACCAGTCGGGCAGCAGCTGCACCAGCGAGCCGTTTTCCAGTTCCTGCTCGCAATACATCATCGGCAGCATGGTAAAGCCCTGGCCAGCGAGGGTGCAGGCCTTGCGCACGATAAAGTCATCGATGCCCAATCGCGCTTCGAGGGTGAGATCGCAGCTTTTGCCCTGTTGGTCGAGCATGCGGATATGCACCAGGCGGTCGGCTTCCAGGGCGCCGAGCACGGGCAGGTTTTTCAGGTCTTCGGGGTGGTTGATTTCACGTCCGTGCAAAAAACCGGGGCTGGCGACCATCGCCATCTGCGCCTGGCGCAAACGTCGGGTGACCAACAGCGGATCCTCATCGCCCAACTCACGTACCCGCAGCGCCACATCGACGCCCTCAGTCACCAGGTCTACGCGGCGGTTGAGCAACATGACCTCCAGTTGAACCTGAGGATACTTCTCAAGGAAATCGCTGATCACTGGCGGCAGAATTTCGTGGGCCAACCCGACGGGGCAGGACACCCGCAAACGCCCGCGAGGTTCGCTGGACATACTGGCAACGGCTTCGTCGGCCATCTCGGCTTCCAGCAGCATTGCCTGACAGTGCCGCAGGTAACGTTCGCCCACGGCGGTCAGCTTGAGTTGTCGGGTGGTGCGTTGCAGCAGGCGCGCGCCGAGACGCTCTTCCAGCTCGGCGATGCGCCGCGACAATCGCGACTTGGGAATTCCGAGCAAACGCCCGGCCGCGGCGAAGCCATCGGCTTCAACCACCTTGGCGAAGTAGTAGAGATCATTGAGGTCTTGCATGGTGGGAACTCGACTGTTCTATCAGTGGGACGAACTATCGCATTGTTGCAGTCTAATCAGCTATTGGTTTCGCCTGTAGGATTCTCCCCATCAGATCGCTTCGTAGCGATCCTCACCTGGAGATCCCACATGAAACTGCTGCATATCGATTCGAGCATTCTTGGTGACAACTCGGCTTCCCGTCAGCTGAGCAGCGAAGTCGTTAAAGCCTGGCAAACCGCCGAGCCGACTGCCGTGGTGACCTACCGCGACCTGGCAGCCGATGCCATCAGCCATTTCTCCGCCACGACTCTGGTTGCCGCCGGCACCACCGCTGAACTGCGTAACGCCGCGCAGCAACACGAAGCCGAGCTGAGCGCCACCACCCTGGCCGAATTCCTCGCCGCCGATGCCGTGGTGATTGCAGCTCCGATGTACAACTTCACTATCCCGACTCAACTCAAGGCCTGGATCGACCGCATCGCCGTTGCCGGTCAGACCTTCCATTACACCGAAGCCGGCCCTGAAGGCCTGTGCGGTGGCAAGAAAGTCGTCATCGTATCGACTTCCGGCGGTCTGCATGCTGGTCAGGCAACAGGTGTGGCACACGAAGAGTATTTGAAAGTCCTGTTCGGCTTCCTCGGTATCACTGACATCGAGTTCGTCCGTGCCCATGGCCTGGCCTACGGTGACGATGTCCGCACCAAAGCCATGAGCGACGCACACACACAAATCAGTGAGCAGCTGTTCGCCGCCGCGTAAGGCGTGTGTAAAGAAAATCAAACAGCTCGAGCAACATCCAAAAAACTCTGTATTCTGATCACGCAAGTGTCAGATGCGGAGTTTTTTGTTTCTGGCTGTTTCTGAATTTCATTAAATAGTGGCCCGAGTTATGCAGTCGAGGGTTAACGTCCCCGGTCAGTAGCCAGGTGGAGCCTTCCATGGTGCGTCTTTGTGCAACCTTACTGATTTGCCTGCTCAGCAGCCTGAACTCAGTGCACGCCGCGCCTGCGCCGCATCCTCACTGGAGCGTCGGCTTCCATGAGATGAGCTTTCTCGACCCTCTGGACTTGCAGCCGATGCGCGCCATCGCCTTCTATCCCTCCAGCGACAAGGAGCACTCCAGCATCCTCGAGGGCTACACGGTCGAAGCGGGCGAAGACACCCGAGTCGCCATCGGTCGTTTCCCGATGCTGATGCTGTCCCACGGCAACACCGGAACACCGCTGGCCTTGCACGACCTCGCCACGTCGCTGGCACGCAAAGGGTTTGTGGTGGTGGCGGTGATCCATCCCGGCGACAACTCCAAAGACCACAGCCGTCTCGGTACGTTAAGTAACCTTTATGGTCGGCCCATCCAGATTTCCGAAGCCATTACCGAGACGCTGGGCGACCGTATGCTCGCGCCCTTCGTCAACGCCGATCAGGTGGGTGTGATCGGCTATTCGGCGGGTGGGGAGACTGCGCTGATTCTGTCCGGCGCGACACCAGACCTGGACCGTCTGCGCCGCTATTGTCAGGAACGCCCGGACGACCGCGATGCCTGCAACACCCAAGGCGAATTGATTGCTGACCGTGATGACTTGCAACCGGTGGCAGACCCGCGGGTTCGCGCCTTGCTGCTCATGGCGCCGCTGAGCCTGAAGTTTGGCCGCCATACCCTGGCCGACGTGCATGTGCCGGTGCTGCTCTACAGCGGCGACGGCGACAAACTGGTGGCGTTCGACAAGAATGCCGCCGCCCTCGCGCGCAAACTGCCGATCGCGCCGGACTTCAAGTTGCTGGCCGGGGCAGGGCACTTCGTGTTCCTGGCGCCTTGCAACGAAGAGCAAATCATCGCCATGCCGGCGCTGTGCACCGATGCCGATGGCGTCGACCGCAAAGACATCCATCGCACCATGGTGTCCGAGGCCGGGCGTTTCTTCGCTCACGCGCTTGCCAAGCCGAGCCGGGCCGGGATGCAGACCGCCGATCAGTAATGCATCGAACACTGCATAACCCCTGTGGGAGCGAGCCTGCTCGCGAAAGCGGTGTGTCAGACGACTAATGTGTTGAATGTGATTCCGTCTTCGCGAGCAGGCTCGCTCCCACAGTGAATTGTGAGTGTCAGGCCATCGCGCGGCGTTTCAGTAACAACGTCAAACCGAGGCCAGTCACCGACAACAACGCCGCGCTGAAGAAAATCCACGAGTACCCCAGATTCAACGCCACGGCGCCCATCAACGGCCCGGCAATCGCCAGCGCCAGGTCGAAAAACACCGCGTAAGCACTCAATCCCGCCCCGCGACTGGAATTGGGCACTTGCTTGATCGCTTCGACCCCCAGCGCCGGATACACCAGCGACAGACCGAACCCGGTCAGGCCTGCGCCGATCAGCGCATAACCGGTCGAAGGCGCGAGCCACAGCAACACCAGGCCCACCGTTTCAATGCTCATACAGGCAACGGCCGAGGTGAACCCACCGAAACGGCTGATGCTGGAGATGAACAACAGTCGCGCCAGAATGAAACATACGCCGAACACCGTCAGGCAGTAAGCCGCGCCGGCCCAGCCACGGCTGACGTAATACAGGGTAATAAAGGTGGTTAACGTGCCATAACCGATGGAGGCGAGGCTCAGGCTCGCGCCGAACGGCGCAATGCGCCCGAACACCGCCCAGAACGGCAGGCGCTCGCCGCGAATCACTGGCACCGAGGGTTTGTTTCGGATCAGCAACAACGCCGCCAGCGCCAGCACCGAAAGCGCGATCCCAAGACTGGCAAATCCCAGCTCGCCAACCATCACCACGCCCAGCGGCGCACCAATGGCGATGGCGCCATAGGAGGCGATGCCGTTCCAGGAGATCGATCGCGCGGTATGTTCCGCGCCCACCTGACCCATGCACCAACTGATGGTGCCGACCCCGATCAAGCCCTGGGCAATCCCCAGCAACAAGCGGCCGGCGATCAGGATTAGCAGGCTCAGCAACGGAAAGCTTTGCAGCAGCGTTGAAATCAACGTCAGCACGCCGCTCAACACAATCCCCGATAACCCGTAAACAATCGCCCGCTTGGTGCCGATGCTGTCCGACAGCCGCCCGGCCATCGGGCGGCTGAGCAGGGTGGCCAGGTATTGCGAGCCGATGGTCAGCCCCGCGATGATCGCGCTGAAACCCAGCTGTTCGTGGACATACCCCGGCAACACCGCAATCGGCAGACCGATGCAGAGGAAGGCAATAAAGGTATAAAAGACGATGGAGACGATCTGTAGGGTGATCGTCATGGAGCTTTGCGGTGGCAGTTGCTGCACGGACATGAGGGCTCGTTCGCGGGCGGCGGTAGGAGAACTGCATCATGGCGCGGGCGCTAAATAAAAGAAAGCAGGCTAACTATACTCGTAGGGTTTGAGGACCTCTTCGCGAGCTCGCTCCCACAGTTGGAACGCATTTCCCTGTGGGAGCGAGCCTGCTCGCGAAGGTTTCTGAACCAAAGTATCCCTTTACCCTTGAATGCAAAAAGCCCCGTCACAAGGACAGGGCTTTTCAGTTGCTGCAGGGCTATTTAGAACACAACGCCCTGGCTACGCAGGTAATCATCATAGGTGCCGCTGAAGTCGATCACGCCGCTGGCGCTCAATTCGATGATGCGGGTGGCCAGGGACGATACGAACTCACGGTCGTGGCTGACGAAGATCAGCGTGCCCGGGTAGTTCTCCAGCGCCAGGTTCAGCGCCTCGATGGATTCCATGTCCAAGTGGTTGGTCGGTTCGTCCATGATCAGCACGTTCGGCTTTTGCAGGATCAGCTTGCCGAAGAGCATGCGACCTTGCTCACCACCGGAGATGACCTTGACCGACTTGAGGATCTCGTCGTTGGAGAACAGCATACGGCCGAGGGTGCCGCGAACGATTTGCTCGCCGCCCTGGGTCCATTGGCCCATCCAGTCGAACAGGTTGCAGTCGTCTTCGAAGTCGTGCGCGTGGTCCTGGGCGTAGTAGCCCAGTTCCGCGGCGTCGGTCCACTTCACGGTACCGGCATCCGGGGTCAGTTCATTGACCAGGGTGCGCAGCAGGGTGGTTTTACCGATACCGTTCGGGCCGATGATCGCCACGCGCTCGCCAGCTTCAACCTGGAAGCTGAAGTCCTTGAACAGTGTCTTGCCGTCGAAGCCTTTGGCCATGCGCTCGACGATGACCGCTTGACGGTGCAGCTTCTTGGTTTGTTCGAAACGGATGAACGGGCTCACACGGCTCGAAGGCTTGACTTCGGCCAGTTGGATCTTGTCGATCGCCTTCGCGCGGGAAGTGGCCTGCTTGGCTTTCGAGGCGTTGGCCGAGAAGCGGCTGACGAACGATTGCAGTTCCGAGATCTGTGCTTTCTTCTTGGCGTTGTCCGACAGCAGTTGCTCGCGGGACTGGGTCGCCACGGTCATGTACTCGTCGTAGTTGCCCGGGAACAGGCGCAGCTCGCCGTAATCCAGGTCAGCCATGTGGGTGCACACGCTGTTCAGGAAGTGACGGTCGTGAGAGATGATGATCATCAGGCTGGAGCGCTGGGTCAGGATGTTTTCCAGCCAGCGGATGGTATTGATGTCCAGGTGGTTGGTCGGTTCGTCGAGCAACAGCACTTCAGGATCGGAGAACAGCGCCTGGGCCAGCAATACGCGCAGTTTCCAGCCTGGGGACACTTCGCTCATCGGGCCGAAGTGCTGCTCGATGCCGATACCCAGGCCCAGCAGCAGTTCGCCAGCACGGGACTCGGCGGTGTAGCCGTCCATTTCGGCGAATTCGGTTTCCAGTTCTGCAACGGCCATGCCGTCTTCTTCGGTCATTTCCGGCAGCGAGTAGATACGGTCGCGCTCGGCCTTGACCTTCCACAGCTCTTCGTGACCCATGATCACGGTATCGATCACGGTGAATTCTTCGTAGGCGAACTGGTCCTGGCGCAATTTACCCAGACGCACGTTCGGCTCGAGCATGACCTGGCCGCCGGACGGCTCGAGGTCATTGCCGAGGATTTTCATGAAAGTCGACTTGCCGCAACCGTTGGCGCCGATCAGGCCGTAGCGGTTGCCCGCGGCGAATTTGACCGAAACGTTTTCGAATAGCGGCTTGGCGCCGAACTGCATCGTGATGTTAGCTGTAGAGATCAAAGGTTTTTCCTGCGAAGCATTCAGAGTAGCTAGGGTTGCGGCAGTACCGATTCAGTACCCGTTTCCGTTATTCGAACCACAGGAAATGCATCCCGGTCAGAAGCGGAAGGTCCATCTGGCAATAAGTGGACAGCAGCATATGGAGCGCTTGGCCCGAGTCGAAGTGCGCTGAGACGGGGTTCATTCCCGTCATCAACCAAGGGGGGCGCGTAATGTTTGGCGGCGATTGTACTGGTCTGGCTCTTTAAACGATAGGGCGTTAAGGCCGCACGGCCACTTTGGCAGCATCAGTGGACAGATTTTCACATCTGAAGGTTAACTATTGGTTACAAACTGTGGCTAAAATGCCATCTATCCACCCGATGCCGACAGGCGGCATAGGCTCGAGGACGCGCCATCGGGACCGTTGTTTCGTATTCAGACACTGCACAAGACCCTTGGGCTGATTGGCCGGCAAGGGACGCAGTTTGTTCATTTCTGACGTGTGACGATTTTTGTGAAATTGATCATTGCAGCTATTTACGTTGTATCCATTGCATACGTCCACCTGCGCGGACGCGTGCGCCACAAGCTGGGCCGCCAGTTGAGCGACCACTCGACGTTTCTGGCGCCGATCAACTGCTTCCTTTATCTGTTCTCGAAGATCCCCAACAAGCCTTATCTGAACCCGGCAGACTTTCCCGATCTGAGTCCGTTGCAAGACCATTGGGAAGAAATTCGCGCCGAGGGCCAGAACCTGCTTAGGGCCGGGGAGATCAAGCGCTCGAATCAATACGACGACGTCGGCTTCAATTCGTTCTTCAAGACGGGCTGGAAACGTTTCTACCTGAAGTGGTACGGCGACAGCCATCCTTCGGCCATGAAACTTTGCCCGCGCACCACCGAACTGGTGCAAAGCATCGGCTCGGTCAAGGCTGCGATGTTCGCCGAGCTGCCACAGGGTTCCAAACTGGTCCGTCATCGCGATCCGTATGCCGGTTCCTACCGTTATCACCTGGGTCTGGAAACGCCGAACTCTGCCGGTTGCTACATCAACGTCGATGGCGAGAACTACCACTGGCGCGACGGCGAAGCGGTCATGTTCGATGAGACCTTCATTCATTACGCCGAAAACACCACCGAGCAGAACCGCATCATTCTGTTCTGCGACGTTGAGCGGCCGATGAAGTATCGCTGGGCGGCGGTGTTCAATGGCTGGTTCAGCCGTAATGTGATGTCGGCGGCGGGCGCACCGAACGATACGGGTGACAAGACCGGCGGTATCAACCGCTTGTTCGCCAAAATCTACAAGATTCGCCTTCGCGGCAAAGCGCTCAAGAAGCGTAACCGCAAGCTTTACTACCTCGAAAAGTGGGCGATTTTTGGTGGCTTGCTGGCGATTATCGTCTTGATCTGATTTCCGTGTCGTGACGTATGACGCCTTCGCGAGCAGGCTCGCTCCCACAGTTAATCGCGATCACCTGTGGGAGCGAGCCTGCTCGCGAAGAGGGCCTAACATTCACCGCACAACCTTCAATCAGCCACGAGAAGACTTCGTGGCTTTTTTGTTTGCGGCCGGCTTCGTTTTTCCCGTGCTCTTGCCGCCGAGGCTGCGTTTAAGCAACTCGGTCAGATCGATAACATCCGCAGTTTTACGCTCCTCTTCGCCAGTCGCCGTTTCGACATCTTCGATTTTTCCTTCGTTGGCCTTTCTCTCCACCAAGGCCATGATCTTGTCTTCAAAACTGTCGCGATAATCCTCGGGTTTCCAGTCTGCGCTCATGTCCTGAACCAGTCGTTTGGCCATGTCGAGTTCACCTTTGGCCAGTTCGGGCTTGGTGACTTCACTGCCCAGCTCAAGCGTATCCAGACTTCGCACTTCGGCAGGCCAGCGCAGCATCACCAATACCATCGCCGATTCCAGCGGCATGAGCGCGGCAAGGTGTTGGCGCGTGTGCAGCACAACATGGGCGAGGGCGACTTTATTGGTTTTGCTTAACGTTTCGCGCAACAGCGCATAGACCTTGCCACCGCGTTTATCCGGCGCGAGGTAGTAGGGCGTATCGATGTTTTGCAGGGGGATCTGCTCGCTGTCGACAAAGGAAAAGATGTCGATGGTCTGAGTGGACAGAGGGTGCGCCGACTTGATTTCCTCTTCGCTGAGGACCACATACCGACCCTTTTCATACTGCACACCTTTAACGATGTGTTCCTTGGTCACTTCCTTGCCGGTGACCTTGTTGACGCGCTTGTAGCCCACCGGGTCCATGCTGCGGCTGTCGAGCCAGTCGAAATCCACCCCTTGCGAGGACGTCGCCGAGACCAGCGCCACAGGGATATGCACCAGACCGAAACTGATCGCGCCTTTCCAGATTGCCCGTGCCATGGTCGTCTTCTCGCGAGTGATGTTCAGGTGACCCGTGCCGCTGTGCAAAAGTTTCAGCGGGCTGCGACCCGGTCCTGCGGGCGTATCGGCGGTCGGGTCAACTCGTGTTACATCTTGTGAAGGAGGTTTTAGTTAACAAATCCGAACCCCGGGCGTAGCGTGATATCGAAGTTCCTATCCACGCTGATGTCCAGAGGCTCCCCATGAACAGATTTGTGCTCGGCTGCACCGCGTTGGCGTTGAGTGGCGTGCTGAGCGATCTGGCCCAGGCTGACACCGCATCGCCACCTTCTTCATTGCTGTTGGCCCAGAGCCCGACGGGCCAGACCAGCAATCCTTACAACAGCCCGATTCGCCGGGCCAATCCCAACAGCATGCAAGGCACGCAACCCAGCGCGCCGGCCATTCGTGGGCCGAACACAGTGCCCATGCCGCGGCCACCGACCCTTGATAATGGTGGCATCGGCAACCGTTATCCTCAGGACCGGCCGCCTCCCGCCACCCCACCGAAATTCATTCCCAACCCACCTCATCGAGACGCAGACACCAGCAACCGTTGAACGGCACGACAGCGATCTTGCCAGCCATTCGAACGACAAAAGGAATCGTGCATGTTGCGTAAAACCCTTCTGGCCGCACTGTGTGCCAGCGCACTGATCATCGTCGCGGCGCCCGTTTTCGCGGCGCCGACCCAGCATTTGAAAAGCGAACAGGGCACCCTTGAGGTGACGACAATGACCAAGGGGCTCGAACATCCTTGGGCTTTGGCGTTTCTTCCCGATCGCCAAGGGATGCTGGTGACCGAACGGCCCGGCAACCTGCGGGTGGTCAGCGCTGACGGTAAACTTTCCGCTCCGCTCAGTGGCGTGCCAAAGGTTTGGGCCAAAGGGCAGGGAGGCTTGCTGGATGTGGTGTTGTCGCCCGACTTCAAGCAAGACCGCACAGTCTATCTGTCGTATGCCGAAGGGGGTGGTGAGGGCGACAAGGCCGGGACGGCGGTCGGGCGCGGACATTTGTCCGACGACCTGACGGCCCTCAAGGATTTCAAAGTGATCTTCCGTCAGGAACCCAAGCTTTCAGTCGGTAACCACTTCGGCTCCAGGTTGGTGTTTGATCGCGACGGCTATCTGTTTATCACCCTTGGCGAGAACAATGACCGGCCGACCGCCCAAGACCTCGACAAGCTGCAAGGCAAGGTCGTGCGGATCTACCCGGACGGCAAGGTGCCGGATGACAACCCCTTTGTCGGTCAGGCCGGCGTACGCCCGGAAATCTGGTCCTACGGTCATCGCAATCCACAAGGCGCGGCGCTCAATCCCTGGACCGGCACCCTCTGGGAAAACGAGCACGGTCCCCAGGGTGGCGATGAAATCAACATCATCGAGCGAGGCAAGAACTATGGCTGGCCGATGGCAACCCATGGCATCAACTATTCCGGCCAGCCGATACCGGAAGCCAAGGGCAAGTCCGCCGAAGGCACCGTCGCCCCGCACCATGTCTGGGAAAAGTCCCCCGGCCTCAGCGGCATGGCGTTCTACGACGCTGACCGTTTCAAGGCCTGGCAGCACAACGTGTTTATCGGCGCGTTAGTGAACCAGGAGTTGATCCGCTTGCAGTTCGATGGCGACAGGGTGGTTCACGAAGAGCGCTTGCTCGGTGAACTCAACAAGCGCATTCGCGATGTGCGGCAAGGGCCGGACGGGTATTTGTATGTGCTGACCGATGAGGACGATGGGGCACTTTACAAGATCGGACTGAAGTAACCGATTCCCATAGCAGCTGGCGCAGCCTGCGTTCGGTTCGGGCCGCGTTCGGACGCAGCAGTCGTGAAACCAGAGCACGCGGTCTTCCAGATAAATCTGACATAACGGATTTGCGACTGCTGCGTCCGAACGCGGCCCGAACCGAACGCAGGCTTCGCCAGCTGCTACAGGGGCGGTGCGGCTACTTGACCATTACGCCAATAAACAACTCCGACTCCAGAAACCGCTGCAACCAGGCCTGCAAACGGTGATAGGGCGACTGCCCGAACCACTCGCGATCCACATGGGCGAATTGCCGCACGAACGGCATCAGCGCCACATCCGCCAGGCTCGGATGCGCGGCCAGCAAGTAGTCGCGTCCCTCCAGCAACTCATCGAGCCTGCGCAAAAACACTTCACCCTCGGCGCGATAAAACGCCATTGGCTGCTCGGGGTATCGCTCGGCGTACTTGTAGCGATTCAGATGCACCTTGAACACCTGATCGTTTTCTTCGATCAGCCCAGCGATGAGTTGCTGCCCGACAGGATCATCTTTGAGCAACCAATCCTGCGGATCGCTCTGCGCCAACGCCCAGTGCATGATCGCCAGGCTTTCATCGATCACCTGACCGTCGATGCTCAGCACCGGCACGGTGCCTTTGCTCGACAGTGCCAGCATTTCGGCAGGTTTGGCCTTCAGACTGACCTCGACAATATTCACCGTTATGCCGCAGTAGCGCAGGGCCATGCGCGCCCGCATCGCATAGGGGCAGCGGCGGAAAGAATACAGCGTAGTCATTTCACCTCCAGCGTACTCAGGCCGTTGCCCTGACGGCGGACCTGAATCTGCACCGGAATCCGTTCATGCATTTCCTGCACGTGTGAAATCACCGCGACTTTTCGTCCCTGCGCCTGCAAGCCGTCGAGAGCATCCATGGCCAGTTGCAGGGATTCCGGATCGAGGCTGCCGAAGCCTTCGTCGATGAACAACGATTCGATTTTCAGCGTGCTCGATGCCATTGATGCCAGGCCCAAGGCCAGGGCCAGCGACACCAGGAACGTCTCGCCGCCGGACAACGAATGCACCGAACGCAGTTCATCACCCATCTCGGTGTCCATCACCAACAACCCGAGCATGCTGCCGCCACGTTTGAGGCGATAGCGCCGCACCAGTTGCCGCAACTGAACGTTGGCGTGATGCACCAGCAGGTCGAGGTTGTAGGCTTGGGCGATCTTGCGGAAGGTGTCGCCCGTGGCCGAACCGATCAGTGCATTCAAACGTGCCCAGCGCTGGTATTCGGTGTAGGCGTCGGCGATCTGCTGAGCGAGGGCCTGATTGGCGTTTTGCCGGCGCTGATCTTCGGCCTGTTCGGCGCGCAGTTCGGCGCAACGGTGTTCGCTGGCGGTGAACAGGTTTTGCAACTCGGCAAGCGCTGTTGCCAGCTGTTCGGTGTCGAGATTGCCGTTGTGCTGTGCTTGATGATTGAGCAGACGCTGATCGCGTTCCTGCAACAGAACCTTGGTCTGTTCGATGGCTTTTTCGCTTTGCTGCAATTGCTGACGCAGCTCGCTGACCTGCTGGTCGTCGACAGTCAGTAGATCTTCCAGACCACCGTCATCCAGTTCCGGATGCAATGCACGCCAGTCGGCAATCTTGCCGCTCAGCTCGCGATCTTCGGTGTCCAGTGCCTGGGAGCGTTCTTGCTGCGCCTTGAGTTCGGCGCCCAGCTGCACCAGCCGCGTGCGCACGGTTTGCAGTTCCTGATTGGCCGTGGCTTCGGCATTGCGCGCCTGTTCGACGGCTTGATCCAGTTGCTGCTGCCATTGCTCGGCGCTGGCGTGTTTGCCGAGCAATTGCGTGAGTTTTTGCTGGCAGGCCTGTTGCTGGTCGGCGAGGGCGGTGAACTGCTGGCGGGCCGTTTCCAACTGCTGGAGGCGAGTGAGTTGGCGGTCCTGTTCTTTCTCCAGCGTCTGTTGCCGTTGTTGCTGTTCGCTGAGCTCATCGCGTTGCTGATCGAGTTGTTCCAGACGTTGGGTGATCTGCCGGTCCAGTTGCATGAAGGTCGCGGCCGGTTCGTTGCGCAGCGCTTGCAGCGTATCGGCCGGGAGCAGGGTGCTGAACGCCGTCAACTCCTCGTCCAGGCGCTGGCGATCACTGCTCAATTCACGTTGCTGGTTGGCCAGGTGCTGGGCAGCTTGCTGGCTCGCCGCTTCGGCGCTACGCAATTGCTGTTGAAGGCGCGCGGCGTCCTGTTGCAGGGTGAGCAGGGCGGTTTGCCGTTGTTCGTCCTGAGTGATGCTCTGGTTTAGCTGACTGCTTTGCTGCGTCAGCCAGGCATCGCGTTTGAGCGCATCCTGCGTGAGCAGCTGCGCAGATAACGGATGTGCTTCAAGGCTCGGTGCCAGGCTCTGTTGCTGAGTCGCGAGGTGTTCTTGCTGTTGCAGCAACTCCTTTTGCTGAGCAATCACACCGCCCACTTCACCACGCAGTTCAGTGAGTTTTTCTTTCAACAGGTCGACGGCTTTCTGGGCGTTGGCCTGTTCGCTTTCATCATGTCGACCAAGGCTCTGCAGCAGTGCTTCGGGCTGATGATAAGGATGGTCGGGGCTGCCACAGACCGGGCACGGCTGATCGTCCTGCAACTGCTCGCGCAGTTCTTCGACGCTGGCGCTGCGGGCCAGGCGCTGGCGTTCCAGCAGTTCGCGGGTGACGGTCAGGGTCTGTTCGGCAACGACCAATTCGTTCTTGGTTTTTACACCGTCCTGAGTCAGACGTTCTCGTTCTTGCTGAGCGGTCAGCTGGCGCTGCTGGAGTTCGGACGCGCGCTTGTCCAGTTCCTGCTGACTGGCCCACAGGCGTGTCAGCTCTTCAAAGGCCCGCTGCTGCTTGCGGTTATCCTGCAACAGACTCCCTAGAATCTGGATCTGCTCGGCCACCGCTTCCGGTTCGGCGCCGACCTCCTTGTACAGCACTTCAAGGCTCTGGCGCTGAGTGGACAGATCCTCGGCAGCGCGAGCGGCGCTTTGTTCCAGGGCGGCCAGTTCAGCCTGGCCCTTGTTCAGGCGATTGCCGATCAGCATCAGCTGTTGCAGGCGATCACGGTAGGCGTTCCAGGCGTTGCTCAACGGCGCCAGAGGAGTGCTTTGCTCAAGCTCCCCGGCAATCCGCTGCAAACGTTCGGCGACCTGTTTCTGTTGGTCCAGCAAGCCTTGGATCGTGTTTTGGCCCTGAGTGCAGGCCAATTCCGCCTGCTGCTTGAGATCGGCACTGAGACTGGCGTCCTTGACCAGGCGAGCGAGGGTGCTTTGCTCTTCGAAGGCCTGACGCAGCAACGGAGCGCTGGAGGCGTGTTGGCCTTGGGCGTCGTCCCGTGCAGTCTGCGCAGCGCTCAGGCTGTGTTCGAGTTGCGCCTGGCGCTCATTCAGGTCGGTTTGCTGTTGGGTGTGCTGCTGAATCTGCGCGGCCAGCGGTGTGAGCTGGGCAGTGAGTTCTGTTTTGCGGGCGAACTGGTGGCGTTGCGGGGCCAGTTGCTCCAGGCGAGTCAGCTTCAAACGTTCGCCGGCCAGAACTTCCCAACGCTGCTGGGCTGATTGCAACTGCTCGGTGGCGCTCTGCTGCTCGTCCTGCAATTGACGCAGGTCCTTGAGCCAGGTGTGTTGCAGCTCCAATTGCTTGAGTTGCGCTTGCTGGGTCTTGAGTTGTTGCTGCGCCTCGCTGAAGCGTTCATCGAGCTCTGCCCGAGCTTCTGGCGACAACGGCGTCACGCCGGTGGCCTGGTCCTGCAGCAGCTTGTGGGTATCGCGAGCTTCTTTGGTTTTGTCGAAAGCCCGGCGACCGAGGCGCGTATAGAGCGCGGTGTCGGTGAGTTTTTCCAGCAGTTCGCTACGTTCGTTGTCGTTAGCCTTGAGAAAAGCACTGAATTCACTCTGGGCCAGCAGCACCGCGCGGGTGAATTGCTCGAAGTTCAGGCCCAGTACGGATTCGAGCTGGATTTTGAATTCAACTTTCTGACTGGCCAGCAGTTGATCCAGATCGATGTCGCGCAAACTCTGACGGCTGGCTTGCAGCTTGCCGCCGGCCTTCTCGCGGGCGCGGTTAGCTTCCCAGCGAGCGCGGTAGCGTCGGCCATCGATGCCAACGAAATCGACTTCGGCATAACCTTCACCCGTGCCGCGACGCAGCAGCGTGCGGGGGTCGCCGGTGCTGATCTCGCCGTCGGCGTCTGGCGCTTTGGCAGACACCTGAGCATTGCTAAGCCGAGGCACAGCACCGAACAGCGCCAGACACAAGGCGTCGAGCAAGGTGCTTTTACCGGCGCCGGTCGGCCCGGTGATCGCGAACAGACCGGCGCTGGCCAACGGCTCAGCGGTAAAGTCGATTTCAAAAGGCCCGGCCAGTGAGGCGAGGTTTTTCAGGCGGATCGCGAGGATCTTCATGGTTGTTCGCTCTCCATCTGCACGTCTTGCAACAGCTCGGCGAAGTCCTTGAGGGTTTGCTCGTCGACCTCGCTGCCGTAGTTGTCCTGCCAGGCGCGGCTGAACAGTTCCTGGGGTGAGAGCTGGTCGAGTTCAATCAAGGTCGTGCCGTCATCGACGCCATCGCGACTGCCATTGCCGGCGTATTCAGCGGCGATCCGCACCAGACGCACGGCTTTGCCTTGCAGGGCGGTTTCCACTTGATAACGCAAGTCGGGTTGCGGCTCATCGAGGCGCACCCGAACTTCCAGCCACGGCTGGCGCTGGATATCGGCCAGCAGGTCGATGTTCGGTAAGTCGGCCAATTGCAGCAGGATTTCGGCCAATGGCGCGGGACCGATGCGTTGCAGATTCACCGCCCGGGGGATCAGTTTGGGTTCGACGCTGACCAGGGTTTCGCCCTCGAGTTTGATGTCGAGAATCTGGTGCTGATAGCCGATCTCGGAGAACGACAAAGGAATCGGCGAGCCGCTGTAGCGGATGCGCTCTTCGCCATTGACCTTCTGCGGCTTGTGCAAATGACCGAGGGCGACGTAACTGATGCTCGGCCCGAACAGGCTGGCGGGCAGCGCTTCGGCGTTACCGATGATCAGGCTGCGTTCGGAGTCTTCCGAGACCGATCCGCCGGCCATGTGCGCGTGGCTGATGGCGATCAGGGCCTGGCCCGATTTGCGCTTGGCATTGGCGGCTTCGATCAGCCATTCGTGAACCTGACCGATGCCGCGCAGGTAGTTGTCACCCAAATGCGCGCCGGTCACTTCGGCGGGGCGCAGGAACGGCAGCGCCAGGCACCAGGCGACGGTTTTGCCTTTGGCATCCGGCAATGGCAGCAGCAGGCGCTCGGCGTCGAGTTGACCGTCATCCAGCCACAGCACACGGCCCAGCGCATGCGTGCGCAAACGCCGCATCAACGGCGCGGGCAGTTCAATGCGCGAGCCGGAATCGTGGTTGCCGGCGATCATCACGATGGTCAGCTTCGGCTGTTGTTCATGGGCGCTGACGATGAAATCGTAGAGCCGTTCCTGGGCTTTGACCGGCGGATTGACCGTGTCGAAGATATCGCCGGCGATCAGCAGCACATCAGGCTGGTCCAGCTTCAGCTGGCGCAACAGCCATTCGAGAAAGCAGGCGTGTTCGAAATCGCGCTCCTGGCCGTGCAGGTTCTGCCCGAGGTGCCAGTCGGAGGTGTGAAACAGACGCAAGGTGAACTCCGTAGGAAATAAGTGATGGCCGCGAGGAAAATGATGGCGGCTAAAGGGGAGGGAGTTTACTGGCAAAAGACCGGGGATGCTGAAAGCCTTGAAAGATTGCCTGTCGATTGGGTGGTACAGCTTCAGTATGGTAGAGGGCAGTCGAACGCTGTTGCGAAGCATCAGGGAGTTTTAATGTTTAAGGAGGCGTCATGACCCAACGGTTACTTCAACTTGATCAAGTGTCGTTCAACCTGCCCGACGGGCGCGTTCTGTTCGATCACTTGAACCACACCTTCAGTACCAAGGCCACGGGAATCGTGGGCGCCAATGGCTGTGGCAAGTCCTTGCTTGACCGGCTCCTGACGGGGGAGCAACTGCCCACCAGTGGCATCGTCCGTCGCGAAGGGCGGGTTTACGCCGTGGCGCAGTTACTGGAACCCGAGCGCTATCCCAGCGTTGCCGCGCTGGCCGGGGTCGCCCCTATTCTGGCGGCGCTGGATCGCATTGCCCAAGGCAGCGTCGACGATGACGACCATTCGCTGGCTGTCGACCAATGGGATTGCGCCACACGCCTTGAGGCGGAACTGCAGCAGATCGGCCTGGGTCATTTGAATGCCGACGCGCGCACCGACGCACTCAGTGGTGGCGAACGGCAACGGGTGGCGCTGCTGGGGGCGTGGTTATCCAGAGCCGACTGGCTCATTTTGGATGAGCCCAGCAACCACCTGGATATTGATCAGCAACACAAGCTTGCGCAGCAGATCGATCGCTGGCCCAACGGCCTGGTGTTGATCAGCCACGACCGGGGCCTTCTGGAGCACGTGAACGAAATTGTCGAGCTTTCGCCCTTGGGCCTGGCGGTTTATGGCGGCAACTACAGTCAGTATGCGGCGGCGCGCGAGCAAGAACAGCAGTCGTTCCAGTCGGCATTGCAAGGGGAGCGGGCGCAGGCCAAGCGTGAGCAACGTGAGATGGCCGTGCAGATGGAGCGTCAGCAACGGCGTAATGCGCGCGGCGACCGTCAGGCCCGTGACGGCAATCAGACCAAGCTGATCACAAACGCCCAGAAAGAGCGCAGTGAAAACAGTCAGGGAAAATTGCGCCTCAATCAACAGGTGGCCCGGGAGCAGCAGCAACAACGGATCGCCGAGGCCCGTGCGCGGTGTGCGCCGGACATTCAACGCATGATGTTGTCTCCGGAAAGCGTAGTGCCCAATGGCAAGCTGATATTGCAGCTCAATGACGTAGTGCTGCCGTTCGGTTACGCGGCCCCGGTCAATCTGACGCTGACGGGGCCTATGCGCATGGCAATCCTGGGCGCCAATGGCAGCGGCAAGTCGACCCTGTTGCGAGTTATCGCCGGCCAACTGCCGGTGCGCGAAGGCGAACTCATCCGCAGTTGCCATGTTGGCTGGCTGGATCAACACGCCGGATTACAGTACCCCGAACGCACGGCGGTGCAATGGCTCTACGAGAGTAATCCGGAGTTGCCCGAAGCCGAGGCGCGAACCCGCCTGGCCCAGATGGGAATTGATGCGAATCGTGCGATGCTCAAGACCTGCCAGCTAAGCGGTGGTGAACGCCTGAAAATAGCACTGGCTGCGCAGCTATATGCACAGCGACCACCGCAATTGCTGTTGCTGGACGAACCGGACAACCATTTGGACCTGCCCAGTCGATTCGCGCTGGAGCAGATGCTCAATCAGTACCAAGGGGCATTGATCGTCGTCTCACACGACAGCGCTTTTTTACAGGCCATTCATCTGGACGCCGAGTACCATCTCGACAGCTAGGGACAGTTACTTCGGATAAAGCGGCGGCAGTCCACTGTCGCCCACCGGGTCCTGAACCCGCTCGGCAATCGGAATCGCCTTGATCGCCCGCCACAGATCTTCACCTTGCCAATGCTGGCCGGTTTCGCTGTAGAGCGCGCCGTTCAAGCCGTCGAGGGCGTCGGACAACGGCACAAAGCGCGCCGCCATATCGGCCAGGGTTTCCGGTTGTTGTCGGGCCCAGGCGTCGAGGGCCTGACGGGTGGCGTGGGAGTCGTTGGCCTGACAGGCGCGCTTGAGATCGTCGAGCACGGTGCGCGGGCTCGGGCCGGTCTGCGCCGCGCGCAGGATCGCCGGTTGCCAGCGGGCGCGCCACCAGAGACCGAAGCCCAGCAGGGTAGTGCAGGCCAGGGTCAGGGTGCTGAGTTTCCACCACCAGAGGGCTTCGTTGTCGGCCGCGGAAAAGACTTGAGGCGTGCCGGCCGGGGTGTCGACCATCAGGCTCGGATTATTCGCCACTGGCAGGGTTTGGGCCGGCAGGCTGCTGTGGTCGAGGTGATCCTCGAAGGTGTTCCACCAGATCACTTCAACCGCTGGCAACTCGATTGCGCCGGCACGCGTTGGCACGAGGGCTTCACGGTCTTCGCGACTGCCGATCAGGCCTCGCTCGCTGTTCTGGTTGCCCAGCACCGGTTGATCCGGGTAGCGCCGCAAGCCGTTGACGTCGGTGGCGGGCAGCGGTGGCAATTGCGAACTGTCCAGACCCTCAGCCTTTACCGTCAGGCTGCGGGTCAACGAATCACCCACCTGTGCATGATCCGGTTCCGGGTTCCAGCTTTCGCTCAGGCTGAGGCTGCGGGCCGGCAGCCATGGCACGTCGGCCGGGTAGGTGACGGGTTTGGCCTTGACCGTCAGCAGAATCTCGGCGGAGCTGACCCGCATCAATTTGCCGGATTTCGGTGCCTGGGCGGCGGCGTCCTGGGCGGGCTGTGCGTCCACCAGTGCGGCATTGAATATCTGCGGCGGAATGATCAACTCACCGCTGTGTTGCGGGTAGATCGCGTAGCGCATCTCGATCACACCGTGGCGCAGGCCATTGATGTCTTTCTCGTAGGTGCGCGCCACGCCCAGTTGCTCGATGCGCACATCGGGGATTTGCAAAGGGGGCAGGCTGCTGTCGTCGTACAGCGACACCGAATGGTAGATGCGCAAGGTCAGGATCGCCTGGGCTTGTACGTACACGCTGTTTTGATCGAGGCTGGCGTCGATGAATACCGCGGCCCGTTTGTTCGGGCTGTCCTGGGTTTCAGTCTCGACCACTTGCACGGTGATCGGCTGGCTCTGCACGTCACCCAGTTTCAGTGACGGAATCACCACGCTGCCGTTCTGCCGAGGCAGTAGGGTGATGATCCAGCGGGTGGTCGCACGGTTGTCGCCGTTCAGGGTGGTCAACTGGTTGACCTGACGGGTGCCACGCACGTCGAACAACGGCTCCAGTGGTGTCAGATCAGGCTTGCCGAACTGGGTCACGTCGTTGGATTCCAGGGTCAGTTCAATCGTTTCGCCGCTGTTCAGGCGACTGCGATCCACACTGGCGACCAGCCCGGCTGCCTGGGCCTGAACAGTCCAGATCAGCAGTGCGAGCAAGAAAGTGGTGAAGCGGGTCATCGAGTTTTTCCCTGATCCTGATGTTGTTGCTGTTCGTACCAGAATTTGCGTCTGAGCAATTCACCCGGATCATCCGGGATCTTGCGCAGCCATTGCTCCAGCGCCTGGCGCTGTTCACCATCGATGCTGTCGCTGGCCGGGCGCATCGGTGGTCGGGTGTTGTCTTCATCCCCCAGCTCGCTGCCCGGGACGTCATTGGTGCCGGGTTTCGACGGGGTTTTGCTCTGTTGGTCGGCGTCCGTCGTGGCTTGTTGGTCGTCGGTTTTCGGTTCGCCATTATCCGACGGTTGAGTGGCCGCACCCGGCGGCGGTTCTTGCGTGGGGGGCTCGGTCTCATTGCCGGCGTTTTTGTCCGAATCAACGGGCGGTGGAGTGTTTTTCTGCTTGAGCAAACTTTCCACCAGCGCCTTGTTGGTCAGGGCCGGACGCAAATCCGGTTGACGCTCCAGCGCCTGTTCGTAGGCATCCAGCGCGGCTTCCAGCTCACCGCTTTTGGCCAGGGCGTTGCCACGATTGTAGTGGGCGTGGGCGTCGCTGCCTTCGGCGAACCGCTGGGCGGCGCCGCTGTAGTCGCCTGCCTCGTAGAGCGCGACACCTTGCCATTGTCGATCTTCGAAATGCTGCGCAGCCTCGGCCGGGCGCTTCTGCTTCAGCAAGATCAGACCCTGTTGGTCGGGTCGCAGCCACAAATCGTTGAAGTCGAAGGCATAACTCGGTTGTGGCAGCAAAAACAGCAGTGGCAAGCAGAACAGCCAGCCGCGACGACCGGCGCACGCCGCCAGCAGCAGCAATGGCAACAACAGCCAGTAACCCTGATCGGCCCACGTATCGAGGCGCAGGGTCTGACCGTCGTTGCGCAGCATGCGTGGTCCCTCGAGCAAGCCGAGTGCGCGCAAGTCGGTATCGTCCAGGCGCGCGTGGCGATAATGTCCGTCCAGGTCGTTGGCAAAGGCTTTCAGGCTGGGTTCGTCCAGATGTGGCACCAGAATCGCACCCTGGTCGTCCTTCAGGAAACTGCCGTCCTCCTGGGTGATCGGCGCGCCTTCGGCAGTGCCAATACCGAGCATCAGAAATTGTGTCGACTTGCCGTCCAGCGCCTGCCGAATTCCTTGGCGTTCCTCTTCGGTCAAGGTCGAACCGATCAGCAGGATCCGCCCATCACCGAGGGCGCCCTGTTCCAGCAGGGCAAGGGCCTTGGTCACTGCCAGATCGGCGCGATGTCCCATTTGGGGCATCAGCGAAGGCTTGAGGGCATCCAATAGATTGCGGCTGGTCGACAGGTCATCCGACAACGGCACCAGCGTGTGAGCGCTGCCGGCGTAGACGACGATCGCCGTCTGGGCATCGCTGCGGTGCTCCAGCAGGTCGAACAGCTTGCGCCGGGCCTGTTCCAGCCGGTTGGGTGGTACGTCGGTGGCGAGCATTTCCGGGGTCAGCTCAAGGACCACGACCAGCGGGTCGGCGGGTTTCTGGCTGGCTTGCTCGACACGTTCCCAGCTCGGCCCGAGCAACGCCAGAACGGTCAGCACCCAGGCACATCCCAGGATGACCCAGGGCAATTTGCTGTCGCGACCATTACCACCACTGAGCAACGCCGCATGGAAGGCCGGTGGCAGAATCATCTGCCAGCGCCCGGCGCGTTTCTGCCGATGCCAGAGTTGCCAGAGCAACCAGCCAAGCAATGGCAACAACAGCAGCCACCAGGGGCGGAACAAGTACGGCCAGAGTGCACTCATCGGCGCCTCCGCAGACGCAGGCGTTTAAGCCGCTGGCGCCAGTCGGGCAGTTGAGTTTGCAGAAGATCTTTGGTGAACAGTCGCCGCAACGGGTTGTCCGGCCAGCGCTCGCGAACCACCAACAGCATGCTCAACAGCAACGCCAGCGCCAAAGGCCAGTGGTACAACGCCTGTGCCGGGCGAGCCTGAGTCGGTTGCTGGGTCACCGGTTCCAGTTTGTCGAGGGTGTCCTTGATCGCTTGCAACTCCTTGTCATCATGGGCGCGAAAATACTGGCCGCCCGTGGCTTCGGCGATCGCCATCAAGGAGGGTTCATCGAGGTCAAGGCTCGGGTTGACCCCCAGGAAACCCAAAGTGCCGCTTTGCTCCGGATCGGCGCCGATACCGATCGGGTAGATTTTCACGCCTTCGCTGGCAGCCAGCCGCGCAGCCGTGAGCGGGTCGATTTGGCCACCGTTGTTGGCGCCGTCAGTGACCAGAATCAGTACGCGACTTTGTGCCGGGCGTTGGCGCAGGCGCTTGAGGGCCAGGCCAATGGCATCGCCGATGGCGGTGTTCTTGCCGGCGATGCCGATCCGCGCTTCGTCGAGCCACACGCGCACCGTGTGCCGGTCGAACGTCAGCGGTGCTTGCAGATAGGCCTGGCTGCCGAACAGGATCAGGCCGACGCGATCGCCGTCGCGACTTTCAAGGAAGTCACCGAGCAAGTGCTGAACCAGTGTGAGTCGACTGACGTCTTCGTCCTGCCACTGCATGTCGGGGAAATCCATCGAGCCAGACACGTCGACCGCTACCAGCAGATCGCGACCGCTGGCGGCGATGGGCAGCGGTTCGCCAAGCCATTGCGGGCGCGCCGCCGCGATCAGTAGCAACAGCCACAGCAGAATGAACGGTGCCTGTTGGCGCCAGGCCGGCAGGTTGGCCCGGGCGCGGCGGCGAGCCAGGCCTTCGAGGTCGCTGAGGAAGCTGACTTTGAGCGCCGGCTCGCCACTGTCGGCGACAGGCAGCACGATGCGCATCAGCCAGGGCAGCGGCAACAGGGAAAAGATCCACGGCCAGGCGAACTCAAACATGTTTACGAATCCAGGTATCGACCGCTTGAGTCAGGCCGGCGATGGCCTTGTCGTCGAGTTTGCATTCGGGTTTGTAGGCGCCTTCGACCAGCACCATCCAGCGGGTCAGACCGGCAGCCGGGCAACGATTGTCGAGGAATGCCAGCCATTTGCGCCCATTGAGGGTATGGCTCTGGCTGTAGGGGTAGTGGTTGCGGCACAGGCGTTTGAGCAAACCGTTGAGTTGCTGCAACCAGGCACCGGCCGGAGCGCCGTCGTAGGGTTTGGGCATCCGCGCGAGTTCTGCCAGGGCGGCAAGGCGCACCGGGTCCAGCGGTTGTTCGGCGCGCACGATCGGACGTTTGTTCGGAAGGAAGCGCCTTGCCTTCCACAGACCGAAACCGATCAGCGGCAGTAACACCAGCAATAGCCACCAGCCCGGTGCCGGTGGCCAGAATTCGATCGGTGGCGGGGAGATCAGTGGTTGCAGTTGATCGAGGCTGCTCATCGGCCTTTCCCCGGTTTCTGGGGGTTCAGGTACTCGCGCAGTTGCTCGACCATCTCACTCTGGGTACTCAGGGGCATCAGCAATACCCGCAGCTTCTGCGCCAGCAATTCCCAGCGAGCGATGCGCGCTTCGGCCTGGGCGCGATAGGTCTGGCGCAGCTCGAAGTTCAGGGTGTCGAGTTCCAGTTGCGCACCGCGTTCGGCGAAGCGTAAAAGGCCGGCGGCGGGCAAGGCGTGATCCAGTGGATCGGACACCGGCAGCAGCAATAGATCGCAATGCCGCGACAACAGGCTCAGCTGTTGTTCGGCGCCCTCGGTCAGGGCGCGTTCGTCGCAGATGATGATCACCAGGCTGCCGGGACGCAGTACTTCCCGGGCGCGGCGCAGGGCAATGTTGAAGGCGTCCCGGTCGGGCTCGTTTTCCGTATGCAGCGACTGATTGACCCGCACCAGACGGTTGAGCAATTGCAGCAGGCTCTGTTTGCTGCGTCGTGGCTTGATTTCATAGTGCTCGTTGTTGCCGAACACCAGTCCGCCGACCCGATCGTTATGACCCAGTGCGGCCCAGCCGATCAGGCTCGCGGCCTGGGCGGCGAGCACCGATTTGAACATCAGCCCCGAGCCGAAAAACAGCCGACGACTTTGCTCGACCATGATGAAAATCGGCCGCTCGCGCTCTTCATGGAACAGCTTGGTGTGGGGTTCCTGGGTGCGGGCGGTGACGCGCCAGTCGATGCTCCGCACGTCATCGCCGGCCTGATAGACCCGCACCTGATCGAAGTCCACCCCGCGCCCGCGCAGTTTGGAGTGGTGCAGGCCGATCAGCGGGCTGCGCTGGCTCGGTGTGGAAAACAGTTGCACTTCACGCACGCGATGGCGCATCTCGATCAGCTCGGCGAGGCTGACACGGATGCCCGGCTCGGGCGGCAGGAGGGCGTTCATCGGGGTCAAGCGACGGCTACGACGTCGAGAATCCGCTGGACCACCCGGTCCTGGTCGATGCCCGCGGCTTCGGCTTCAAAGGAAAGTATGATGCGATGGCGCAGTACGTCGAACAGCACGGCTTGAATGTCTTCCGGGCTGACGAAGTCGCGACCGGCCAGCCAGGCGTGGGCCCGGGCGCAACGGTCGAGGGCAATCGAACCGCGCGGGCTGGCGCCATAGGCGATCCACTCGGCCATCTCCGGGTCGAACTTGGCCGGGGTGCGCGTGGCCATGACCAGTTGCACCAGGTATTCCTCCACGGCGTCGGCCATGTACAAGCCGAGGATTTCCTTGCGCGCGGCAAAAATCGCCTGCTGGCTGACCCGGCGCTCGGGCTTGGTTTCGCCGTTCAGCGCTTCGCCACGGGCCTGTTGCAGGATCCGTCGTTCGACAGCGGCGTCCGGAAAGCCGATTTTTACGTGCATCAGGAAGCGGTCGAGCTGCGCTTCGGGCAGTGGATAGGTGCCTTCCTGCTCGATCGGGTTTTGCGTGGCCATCACCAAAAACAGCGGCGACAGCTCATACGTGCTGCGCCCGACGCTGACCTGGCGCTCGCCCATGGCTTCGAGCAGGGCCGACTGAACCTTGGCCGGGGCGCGGTTGATTTCGTCCGCCAGCACCAGGTTGTGGAAGATCGGACCTTGCTGGAACACGAAACTGCCGGTTTCCGGGCGATAGATTTCCGTACCGGTGATGTCGGCCGGCAACAGGTCGGGGGTGAACTGGATGCGATGGAACTGTGCTTCGATGCCTTCGGCAAGTTCTTTGATGGCCTTGGTCTTGGCCAGGCCTGGAGCGCCCTCGACCAGCATGTGGCCGTCGGCGAGCAAGGCGATGAGCAAGCGCTCGATGAGTTTTTCCTGGCCGAGAATCTGCGTTGAAAGAAAGGTTCGCAGCGCTAGCAGCGCTTCACGATGTTCCATCGATGACTGTTCCTGGAAAGGGTGACCGAAGACGTTCGAATAACGCCAGGGCTGGGGGCGTTACTTTAATCTATCGCGGGGGGCGGCGACTAACGGCATTTTGTGCAATCTGCGGGAAATGATTGGCGAAAGTGTTTGAAATTTGTATGGGTAGGGCGGGGTGGTGAACTATAGGGCCTCTTCGCGAGCAGGCTCGCTCCCACATTGGAATTGCACTGGATGCAAATCTTGTGTCCGCTGGAGATCCCCTGTGGGAGCGAGCCTGCTCGCGAAGGGGCCGGTCAAGGCACCCTCAAATCTCGCTGATATAGGTACCGGTGCCCTTGAGAATGTTCTGCAATGTCTCTTCCACTTCCAGCAGATCGCTCGCATCAGTGCTGTGAATGATTTCCAGCGAATCATCACCATTGAGCGCATCAGCGTCAGCGGCGGCGATTTCGATCAGCAGGCGGGTAGGGCTGAGGGTGACTTTTACGCCGTCCAGCGTCGAAGGCTCGCCGTCGAGGGTGATGTCCAGCGCGTCCTCGTCCGGGTAGCGGGTCATCAGGAACATATCGCCCTGATCGCTGTGGCAGCAGAGCATGGCCATGTTGTCTTCTTCGTCGTCGCACGGGTTGACGATCAAGAGGGCGGTGGTCATTTGCATGGGGAATTCCTGGCTCGACGAGCGTTGTGAAGACGAACAAAGGGCGATTCTGCCAGCCCTCGGGAATTTCTGCTCGCCTGAGTGTCAGAGGATGTGTCGTGAACATCTGGGGTGTTGCTGGTCATTTCTGGTACGGATGTGCCGCAAAACCGGGCTTAAACCCCCCGTTTTGCCGTGCGGCTGCTAGTGTTGTTCGATGCACAAGGCGCAAGCTGCGTACCGATGACCGAATATGTCGCAGCGCTGCAAGCACGGGGCTTGCCGCACTCGTTAAGCTGCGCAACGGATGAGCACCTGTAAAGACATTGCGCTGCACCTTGCCCAGTCGTTTTTGCAGATGCCCATTCATGGAAGGTGAATGTGACCTGAGTGTCTCGTCCAGCTTCACCCACCTGTCATCCTGTTTCCTCTGCCCGAGAATCAGGAACAGGGTGACGGATCGCCCCGAAAGGGGTTTGCACGCGACGCTTCCATCAATAACAAGCCCAAGCGGAGTACCACAGATGGCGTTCTTCACCGCAGCCAGCAAAGCCGACTTCCAGCACCAACTGCAAGCGGCACTGGCCCAGCACATCAGTGAACAGGCACTGCCACAAGTGGCGCTGTTCGCGGAACAATTTTTCGGCATCATTTCCCTGGACGAGCTGACCCAGCGTCGGTTGTCCGACCTCGCCGGCTGTACCCTTTCTGCGTGGCGCCTGCTTGAGCGCTTCGATCACGCGCAACCGCAAGTGCGCGTCTACAACCCCGATTACGAACGCCACGGCTGGCAGTCGACTCACACCGCGGTCGAAGTGCTGCACCACGACTTGCCATTTCTGGTGGACTCGGTACGCACCGAGCTGAACCGTCGCGGTTACAGCATTCACACCCTGCAAACCACTGTGCTGAGCGTGCGTCGCGGCAGCAAGGGCGAGCTGCTGGAAATCCTGCCGAAAGGCACCCAGGGCGACGACGTACTGCAAGAGTCGTTGATGTACCTGGAAATCGACCGTTGCGCCAACTCGGCCGAACTGAATGTCCTGAGCAAGGAACTGGAACAGGTTCTCGGTGAAGTCCGCGTTGCGGTCGCCGATTTCGAACCGATGAAAGCCAAGGTCCAGGAAATCCTCACCGGCCTGGACAACAGCCAGTTCGCTGTCGATCCGGAAGAAAAAGCCGAAATCAAAAGCTTCCTGGAATGGCTGGTGGGCAACCACTTCACCTTCCTGGGCTATGAAGAATTCGTGGTCCGCGATGAAGCCGACGGCGGCCACATCGTCTACGATCAGGGCTCCTTCCTCGGCCTGACAAAATTGCTGCGCACCGGCCTGACCTACGATGACCTGCGCATTGAAGACTACGCCGTGAACTACCTGCGCGAACCGACCCTGCTGTCGTTCGCCAAGGCTGCGCACCCAAGCCGTGTACACCGTCCGGCTTACCCGGATTACGTGTCGATCCGTGAAATCGACGCTGACGGCAACGTCATCAAGGAATGCCGTTTCATGGGCCTGTACACCTCCTCGGTGTATGGCGAGAGCGTGCGGGTCATCCCGTACATCCGCCGCAAGGTCGAAGAAATCGAACGCCGTTCCGGCTTCCAGGCCAAGGCTCACTTGGGCAAGGAACTGGCTCAGGTGGTTGAAGTGCTGCCGCGCGACGACCTGTTCCAGACCCCGGTGGACGAGCTGTTCACCACCGTGATGTCGATCGTGCAGATCCAGGAACGCAACAAGATTCGCGTGTTCCTGCGCAAAGACCCGTATGGTCGTTTCTGCTACTGCCTGGCCTACGTGCCGCGCGACATCTACTCCACCGAAGTGCGCCAGAAGATCCAGCAAGTGCTGATGGATCGCCTGAAAGCCTCGGACTGCGAGTTCTGGACCTTCTTCTCCGAGTCCGTGCTGGCCCGCGTGCAACTTATTCTGCGCGTCGATCCGAAGAACCGTCTGGACATCGACCCGGTTCTGCTGGAAAAAGAAGTGGTACAGGCCTGCCGCAGCTGGCAGGACGACTACGCGAGCCTGGTTGTCGAAAGCTTCGGCGAAGCCCACGGCACCAACGTGTTGGCCGATTTCCCGAAAGGCTTCCCGGCCGGTTACCGCGAGCGTTTCGCCGCGCATTCGGCTGTGGTCGACATGCAGCACCTGCTGAGCCTGAAAGAATCCAATCCGCTGGTGATGAGCTTCTATCAGCCACTGGGTCAGGTCTCCGGTCAGCGCGAGCTGCACTGCAAGCTGTATCACGCTGATACCCCGCTGGCGTTGTCCGACGTGTTGCCGATCCTGGAAAACCTTGGGCTGCGCGTGCTGGGTGAATTTCCGTATCGCCTGCGTCACAACAGTGGCCGCGAGTTCTGGATTCACGATTTCGCGTTCACCGCCGCTGAAGGCCTGGAACTCGACATCCAGCAACTTAACGACACCTTGCAGGACGCTTTCGTCCACATCGTGCGCGGCGATGCCGAGAACGATGCGTTCAACCGGCTGGTGCTGACCGCCGGCCTGCCATGGCGCGATGTCGCGCTGCTGCGTGCCTACGCCCGTTACATGAAGCAGATTCGCCTGGGCTTCGACCTGGGTTACATCGCCAGCACCCTGAACAACCACACCGACATCGCTCGCGAGTTGACCCGGTTGTTCAAAACCCGTTTCTACCTGGCCCGCAAGCTCGGTACTGACGATCTGGAAGACAAGCAGCAACGCCTGGAACACGCGATTCTGAGCGCACTGGACGACGTCCAGGTGTTGAACGAAGACCGGATCCTGCGTCGCTACCTGGACCTGATCAAGGCCACCCTGCGGACCAACTTCTACCAGACCGATTCCCACGGTCAGAACAAGTCCTACTTCAGCTTCAAGTTCAACCCGCACCAGATTCCAGAGCTGCCGAAGCCAGTACCGAAGTTCGAAATCTTCGTTTACTCGCCACGCGTCGAAGGTGTGCACCTGCGCTTCGGCAACGTTGCTCGCGGTGGTCTGCGCTGGTCTGATCGTGAAGAAGACTACCGCACTGAAGTCCTGGGCCTGGTAAAAGCCCAGCAAGTGAAGAACTCGGTCATCGTGCCGGTTGGCGCGAAGGGCGGCTTCCTGCCGCGTCGCCTGCCACTGGGTGGCGGTCGAGACGAGATCGCGGCCGAGGGCATCGCCTGCTACCGCATCTTCATCTCGGGCCTGTTGGACATCACCGACAACCTGAAAGACGGCGCGCTGGTACCGCCGGTCAACGTCGTGCGTCATGACGACGATGACCCGTACCTGGTGGTTGCTGCGGACAAGGGCACTGCAACCTTCTCCGACATCGCCAACGGTATCGCCATCGACTACGGCTTCTGGCTCGGCGATGCGTTCGCATCGGGCGGCTCGGCCGGTTACGACCACAAGAAAATGGGCATCACCGCCAAGGGCGCGTGGGTTGGCGTTCAACGTCACTTCCGCGAACGCGGCATCAATGTCCAGGAAGACAACATCACTGTGGTCGGCGTCGGCGACATGGCCGGTGACGTGTTCGGTAACGGCTTGTTGATGTCCGACAAGCTGCAACTGGTCGCAGCGTTCAACCACTTGCACATCTTCATTGACCCGAACCCGGAGCCGGCCAACAGCTTCGCAGAGCGTCAGCGCCTGTTCGACCTGCCGCGTTCGGCCTGGTCGGACTACGACACCAGCATCATGTCCGAAGGCGGCGGGATCTTCTCCCGTAGCGCGAAAAGCATCGCGATTTCCCCGCAGATGAAAGAGCGCTTCGACATTCAGGCTGACAAGCTGACCCCGACCGAACTGCTGAATGCCTTGCTCAAGGCACCGGTGGACCTGTTGTGGAACGGCGGTATCGGTACTTACGTCAAAGCCAGCAGCGAAAGCCACGCCGATGTCGGCGACAAGGCCAACGATGCACTGCGCGTGAACGGCAACGAACTGCGCTGCAAAGTCGTGGGCGAGGGCGGTAACCTCGGTATGACCCAGCTGGGTCGTGTCGAATTCGGCCTCAATGGCGGCGGTTCCAACACCGACTTCATCGACAACGCCGGTGGTGTGGACTGCTCCGACCACGAAGTGAACATCAAGATCCTGCTGAACGAAGTGGTTCATGCCGGTGACATGACCGACAAGCAACGTAACCAGTTGCTGGCGAGCATGACCGACGAAGTCGGCAACCTGGTGCTTGGCAACAACTACAAGCAGACTCAGGCACTGTCCCTGGCGGCACGCCGTGCCTTCGTGCGGATTGCCGAATACAAGCGTCTGATGAACGATCTGGAAGGCCGTGGCAAGCTGGATCGCGCCATCGAGTTCCTGCCGTCTGAAGAAGCGATCAACGAGCGCCTCGCGGAAGGCCATGGCCTGACCCGTGCAGAACTGTCGGTGCTGATCTCCTACAGCAAGATCGACCTCAAGGAAGCGCTGCTCAATTCTCAGGTGCCGGACGACGATTACCTGACGCGCGACATGGAAACCGCTTTCCCGCCGACCCTGGTGAGCAAGTTCTCCGACGCCATGCGCCGTCACCGTCTGAAGCGTGAGATCGTCAGCACCCAGATCGCTAACGATCTGGTCAACCACATGGGCATCACCTTCGTTCAACGACTCAAAGAGTCGACCGGCATGAGCCCGGCGAACGTGGCCGGTGCTTACGTGATCGTGCGTGACATCTTCCACCTCCCGCACTGGTTCCGTCAGATCGAAGCCCTGGACTACCAGGTTTCCGCCGACGTACAACTGGAGCTGATGGACGAGCTGATGCGTCTGGGCCGTCGCGCTACGCGCTGGTTCCTGCGCAGCCGTCGCAACGAGCAGAATGCTGCCCGTGACGTCGCGCACTTCGGTCCACATCTGGCAGCGCTGGGCCTCAAGCTCGACGAATTGCTGGAAGGCCCGACCCGCGAAGGCTGGCAGACCCGTTATCAGGCGTACGTTGCGGCTGGCGTTCCTGAGTTGCTGGCACGCATGGTTGCAGGCACCACTCACCTGTACACCTTGCTGCCGATCATCGAAGCGTCCGACGTGACCGGTCAGAACGCAGCCGACGTGGCGAAGGCTTACTTCGCCGTGGGCAGCGCGCTGGACATCACCTGGTACCTGCAACAGATCAGCGCTCTGCCGGTTGAAAACAACTGGCAGGCCCTGGCCCGTGAAGCGTTCCGCGATGACGTCGACTGGCAACAACGTGCGATCACCATCTCCGTCCTGCAACAGGGCGACGGCACCCAGGACGTGGAAACCCGTCTGGAGCTGTGGATGGAAGAGCACGAAGGGATGATCGAACGCTGGCGCGCCATGCTGGTAGAAATCCGTGCCGCCAGCGGCACTGATTACGCCATGTATGCGGTGGCCAACCGTGAGTTGCTGGATCTGGCGTTGAGCGGTCAAGCGGTAGTGCCTACTGCTGCCGCTGCCGCTGCCGCTGTCAGCGCTGAGTTGGAACCGGCTGCCTGATCAGGCGCTGAATGAAGAAGCCCCGTCTTGAGAGAGGCGGGGCTTTTTTTGCCTGAAGGTTTTGTACCGTCTGGTCGAGCCCTTTCGCGAGCAGGCTCGCTCCCACATTGGTTTTGCGTCGTACACATAATCAATGTGGGAGCGAGCCTGCTCGCGAAAGGGGCATCAACTTCAATGCAACTTTTTGCCTATATTATTATCGATCATCGACACTTTATCTGTCGGTCTGGTCAATAAATTACTGAGCGACTGGTCAAACTTTTGCAAGGCCCTGACCTGCACGTTCTGTTGTTCGTTTATATCGGCAACTATCTCTTCGCTGCGTTTATAGTCTGCCCATAACGGACTCAGTTCTTTAGCGTCATGCCCTTGCGCAGTGCCGATGTAGTTGAAATGGGTATCGTAGAAAGCGGCGCTGACATTCGCGCTGATATCCGAACTGCGCGACGTCATCAGTTGACTGCGCGTATCGACAACGGCGACCACGTCCGGTTTAGCGTCCCTGAGACTTTGCATGTCCGGATACACCGTCACCGAGCCAAACTGCCGTTGCAAGGATGCTTTGACCCAGTCCACTGCCAGGTCCGGTTTGGAGGTGGCGACGTAGGCATCGTGAATCGACTGCACCAGCAGGCTCTGGCCGAAACCGGTGCCGGCGTTGCTCTGGTAATCCTGAAGGTAGGCGCGGTTGGTCTGAGTGTTGCGGCTGTAGACGATGCCCAGGGAAACGTTGCTGCCATTGGCGACATGTGTGGCACTGTTGCGACCTACCGGCTCGGTGAAGAGGCCGTCGAGCGAAGAAACAGCCTTCGGTGCAGTGGGTATTGAACAACCCGTTAAAAGAACCGTCATCGACAAGGTACTGACAAGTGCAAGTTTCATGGTGTTTCTCCAGTGAAACAACTTGAGTCGGAAAGTTTATATGCCGGACGTGGTCGGCGGTGATTCCAGACTAAACCTGTCGTTGCTGAATGAAACAGCCAATCTCTGCACTTATCAGGCAGCCAATAGTTTTGTTTGGTTTAAAAGGTCCCGGTTAATTGCGCCGGGAAATAAAAAGGCCCGAATGCTTAATTCGAGCCTGTTTATTTATGGCTGGCGCAACAGCTATCAGTTTTCCAAAGGGATCAATATTTTTTCTTCTGGCGCTAACACCATAAACACCAACAGTTTGGCGGGTTTGGTGGTACTGGCATTTTTCGAGACCAAATGCTCCGAGCCGGCCGGTTCGTACCAGTATTCACCGGCCTTGTAAGTGATCGCCTTTTCCCCTTTGACCTGGGAGATGATTTCTCCCGAAATGACGTAAGCCATGGCCGTGCCCTCGTGCTTGTGGGCGATGGACGATTGGCCGGGTTTGTAATCGACTTCGATCATCAGCGCTTTTTTACCCGGTGCGTTTTTCAACATCTGGTCCTGCAACACGGTGACCTTTTCCGAAGGCGCGGCTTCGTGGGCGAATGCCGCGGCGGAAACGGTCAGGGCGAGGGCGGCGAAGGGCGCAGCACAGTAGCGGAAGACTTTCATGGGTATCACCTGCTTGGTTAGTCGTCAGGGACCACAGTAAGTCTCGGCCAATGCCAAACAAACAGCCAATTTTCGTGAAGGCGAGGGGACCAATCATGCGCGTTGAAAAAACAAGATCGCCGCCTCCAGCCACTCCTGCAGGGGTACCCATTGCCCTGTAGGAGTGGCCGAAGGCGGCGACCTAATTTTTAAACGATAGGAAAGCTGTTGAAGTCGACGCTGTTGGCCAGGCGGCTGTCGATCAGGCCGATAAAGCCTTGGACTTCAGGGCAGTTGAAATGCATTTGCATGGCCGCTTCCGATTGCCAGCGGGCGCTGACCGTCCAGCGGTTGTCGTCCTCGGGGCAGCGGTCGACCATATAGGAGTCACAGCCCGGTAGTTCGCGCAGGGTGTCGACAATCTTTTGCAGTTGCTTGCCCAGTTCGTCCGAGCGGCCGGCGGCGGCCTGCACCTTAACGGTATTGATCACTTCGTTGGACATTGCTCACACTCCTGAATCAGGCCGGACGAATCCTGCTCATTGAGAGATAACGCTTATGCAGGATAGGCCTGCATCCCCGGACCACCAATAGCCAATCGCGGAATAAAAACGCAGACCAATCCGTCAGGCAACCTGCTGCAAAATGTCCCGCAGGCGGTCCAGGGCAATGTCGATGTCCAGGGTTTCAATGGCGCCAAAACCCAGGAAAAGCCCGGCCTGCGGCGCTTGCTGATAAAAAAAGCTGTCGATGGGATACACCCCGACTTCGACCTTTTTTGCAAGTGTGATCACCAATGGAATATCGATAGACACTTTGCACATAACCACCATGTGGAACCCGGCGGTGGTCGGGACAGCCTCGAGCCACGGTGAAAGATCGCCGGCCATGCGCTCGAGGATCCGCTCACGACGCCCGGCATAGATCGTATGGCAGCGCCGAATGTGCTTGAGCAGACAGCCTTCGGCGATGAACTTGGCCAGCGCCCATTGGGGCAGGGTGGACGTGTGCAGGTCGGTGAGCTGCTTCGCGCGAATGACCGCTTCGAGTATTGCCGGCGGCAGGATCGCATAACCCAGGCGCAGTTCCGGCAGCAGGGTTTTCGAAAAGGTCCCGACGTAGGCGACGATGCCGCGTTCATCCATGCTTTGCAGTGAATCGGTGGGCCGGCCCTCGTAGCGGAATTCGCTGTCGTAATCGTCCTCGATGATGATCGCGCCCAACTCATGGGCTCGCTCCAGCAGCGCCACCCGGCGCGCCTGGCTCATCGGCATGCCGAGCGGGAACTGGTGGGACGGCGTGACGTAGATCAGGCGGGTACCAAGGGGGATCTTGTCCACCTGAATGCCTTCTGCATCCACCGGGACGCCGATCACTGTGGCGCCGTGGGTACTGAACAACAGGCGTGCGGGCGGATAGCCGGGGTCTTCCATGGCGACAATGCTGCCAGGACGTGTGAGCACCCGGGAGATCAGGTCCAGCGCCTGTTGCGCGCCGTTGCACACCACCACGTCTTCGTCCTGGCAATTGACCCCGCGAGAAAACGCGATGTGTCGGGCGATGGCGTTGCGCAGTGCCGGCAAGCCTTCGGGCAGGCTGTAGAAGCCCTTGGACGCAGCGATTTGGCGTAAGGCATGAGCGGTGCAGCGCCGCCAGT
Source organism: Pseudomonas sp. TH39(2020) (assembly GCF_016650715.1). NCBI lineage: Bacteria > Pseudomonadati > Pseudomonadota > Gammaproteobacteria > Pseudomonadales > Pseudomonadaceae > Pseudomonas > Pseudomonas sp. TH39(2020). The sequence continues at coordinate 192,215 of NZ_JAEKFF010000003.1, forward strand.
CATCCTGGGGAAACTGGCCCTTGCTGGTGGCGCCGCCGATGAAGTCATAGCGTAACGAGCCTTCCAGCGTCGGATGGCGCAGGAACACCGGGAGGTTGCGCCAGGACTCGATGACCTCGGCACTGGCCAATTCCGAATGGCTCTGTTTACGGGTGATTTTCGCCGGTCGGGCGTTGACATAGGTGCCTTTGCCAATGACCCCGGTGAGGAAGTTTTCGTAGGTCAGTTGCGTGTAGGTGTCGGAAATGGTCTTGCGCGAAATGCCCAATTGTTCTGCCAGCAAACGACTGGGCGGTAGTTGCGTCCCGGCTGCCAGACGGCCGGATTCAATGGCGCTGCGCAGTTGGTTGTACAACTGGCCTGCCAGGTCCTTGCGGCCGTTGATGACAACGTGAAGTTCCATACCGGCGAGGCTCCTGGGGCGATTGAGGCGCGTGTGCGTCGGGCCAGATTACCCGCATGAGCGCCTGCGCAAAAGTTGCGTGGGCGAAAAACCTCCGATTGGTCTGGTGCCTGAGTGGTCCACGGGTATTTCGCAGAATTGGATCTGTAACGCCTGCGTATCAACGCCTACCTTGGGGGGCACACATTCGATCCACGAGGTCACTCCATGAACGCCCGCCTGGATTACTACAGCGCATCGCCCAAGGCGATGAAAGCGATGATTGCCATGGAGGCCTTGACCAGCAACCTCAGCATCGAGCCGGCCTTGCTGCACTTGATCAAGATCCGTGCGTCGCAACTCAATGGCTGCGCCTTCTGCACCGACATGCACTCGGTGGATGCCCGGCGCCTGGGCGAGACTGACCGTCGGTTGTATTCGATCGTGGTCTGGCGCGACAGCGGCTTCTTCAATGCGCGAGAACGCGCGGCGCTGGCCTGGACCGAAGCCGTCACCTTGCTTTCTGAAAACCATGTGCCGGACGAGGTCTACGCGCAGGCCCGGGAGCAGTTCAACGAAGGCGAGATGGTCGACCTGACCATCGCCGTCACCACCATCAACAGCTGGAATCGCCTGGCAGTGAGTTTCCGGCAAACCCCCGGAGGCTGAATCGATTATCCGCCCCGAGCGTCACATCAGGTTCATAAACACTGCGCAGGATGAGACCTTCAAGGACAGTTCGACAGGGAGTCAGCGATGCGATTCATGGAAACCACAGGTCGTCAGCGAGTTGCCGAGTACCGCGCGCCCGTAGAAAAAACCTCATCCTGGCGCACTCTGGCGGCAGGGATCGATCCGGTACTGGCGCAGTTTTTTCGAGTCAGTGCCCGTTGCGGCTGTTTCATGCAGGCAGCCCGCAGTCTCAACATCAAGGCCACCCAGCTGCGCAAACAATTGGCGCAACTTGAAGCGCAACTGCAGTGTTCGCTATTCAGCCATTCAGAGAATGGCGTTGCCCTCAGTCGTGACGGATTGCAGCTGCAATCGCAGTTGATTGCTCTGGCCCATGAGCGCGATTTGCCGGTGATCGAACAGCCGTTGATTCGCCTGGCCGTCGCCGAATCGATCCTGCATGACATTCTCGGTCGCGATCTGGTTGCCTTGTTGCGGCGCAACGCCAGCGTGCGCCTGGACATCATCACCCTGGACAGCGAGCTCTCCCTGCAAGCGGTCAGTGCCGATGTGGTGCTGTGGCTGGCCGGCACCGATTCACCGCTGCCCGGCCCGAGTTTTGCTGTCAGCGAGCCCCGGCGTCTGGCGCGGCTCGACTATCTGCCCCACATCGCCAAACGTTATTCACGGGTCGCGTCCCGCCCTGACAGCCTCGATGACCTGGCGGATTTCCTGCTGGTGCAATGGCAGCATGACCGTCAGGTCGACTGTTTCCGGCCGTGGAATACCCTCGTGGACCAGCGCCTGGCCGGAGTGGTGCAGTTGCATTCCTATGAGCTGATGCTGGAGATGATCCGTTGCAGCGCCTGCATTGGCCTGCTGCCCGGATACATCAGCCGCTTCGATCGCGGCCTGATTGAATTGCCGGGGCTGTTCAGTCAACCGATGCAGCGCGAGGTATGGATGGCGGTCAATGCGCAGTCCGAGGGTTCAGCGCAGGTGCAGATGATCGTCGAGCTGATTCAGAACACCTTCAATGAACGGCGGGAGTGGTTCGAACAACCTTCAGCGGTATAGAGTGGGCGGCCATGTCTGTCTCAAGGATGAATCACCCATGCCCGCCACCGACGCTGTCATTTCTCTCGAACGTTTCAACGAATCCCACATCGACGGCATTACCGCGCTCTACAACGACCCGGCCATTACCCGGCAGGTGCTGCAAATGCCATTTCAGTCCGCGGAAGTCTGGCGCAAGCGCCTGGCGCCGGACAACGAGCGTGTGGTGCAGCTGGTGGCGCTGCATCAAGGGACGGTCATCGGCAATATTGGCCTGGAGCAGTTTTCGCGGATCCGTCGCAGCCATGCCGGCAATCTGGGCATGGGCGTCGCGACGGCGTGGCAGGGCAAGGGCGTCGGCTCGAAGCTGTTGGCGGCGGCGCTGGACATCGCCGACAACTGGATGAACCTGCAACGGCTCGAGCTTTCGGTGTACGCCGACAACGAAGCTGCCATCGGGCTTTATCGCAAGTTCGGCTTCGACACCGAAGGGCTGTTTCGCGACTATGCCGTGCGTGATGGTGGATGGGTCGATGCCTTGAGCATGGCGCGCCTGCGTCGCACGCCCAAGGCCGGTTGAGTCACTCGCCCAAGGCGAACGCCACCGCCGCCTGCGCATGCAGTTCGGTGGTGTCGAGCAAGGGCAGGGCGCTGTGCTCGGGTTTGATCAGCAGGCCGATTTCCGTGCAGCCGAGGATGATCGCCTGGGCACCGCGTCGGGTCAGTGATTCGATGACCTGCTGATACACCTTGCGCGACGCCTCGCTGATCACCCCGACGCACAACTCGTCATAGATGATCCGGTGGACGGCCTGACGTTCATCGGCATCCGGTACCAAAACGGTCAGCCCCATCGACGTCAGGCGTTCCTTGAGGAAGTCCTGCTCCATGGTGAACGCTGTGCCGAGCAATCCAATCCTCAGCGCGCCAGCCTCAACGGCAGCCTGACCCGCCGGGTCGGCGATGTGCAGAAACGGAATACTGATCGCTGCCTGAATCTGCCCCGCCACCTTGTGCATGGTGTTGGTGCACAACACCACGCAATCGGCGCCACCCGCCTGCAGCCGTTGGGCTGCGTCCACCAGAATCGCCGCCGCATCGTCCCAGCGCCCGGCGTGCTGGGCCTGTTCGACAGGGCCAAAGTCGACGCTGTACATTAGCAATTTCGCGGAACGCAACGGCCCGAGCCGGTCGCGCACTTGCTGGTTGATGAGACGGTAATACTCGGCGCTGGACTCCCAGCTCATGCCGCCGATAAGGCCGATGGTGCGCATGTCGTGCTCCTGTTGATGGCAACCCTTTGTTCGAGCATGCCCTTATTTGAGAGTACCCGTGGCTCTTCATCGCGATCTATCAGGAAATTTCACATGCCAGCGGCGCTAAGCCAGGATCTGCTGGGTGGCAGACTTTTCCTGCAGCTTTTGCCCCGTGCGGCTTACAGCGCGCGTGACCCTGTGCAGTGGCAAACCCTTGGGGTAACACTGGAACGTCAACAAGGTGTGCACGCCATCGATTCGGATCACCGGGTGGATTTCGATACCTTGCCTGGCGTGCTGGCTTACACCCCGGTCGGCGTGGACGTGTTTTCCGAATCGGCCAGTGGTGGCGAATACCTGCTGATGCGTCTGGAGGAGCCGTTGGCCGATCAGCATTTACCTGCGGTTGACCACCGTGTGCAGTCTTCAGGCAATCGACGTGCTCTGATGCTGGGCCGGGAACTGCGGCGTCTGTTGCTCGCTCCGCAACCGGACAGGTTGGCGCTTGAGCAAAGGGCGGTGGAATTCGTTGGTTTGATGAACCCGAAGGCCAGTACTGCGCAACGTGTCACGCCCAGGGTTTTCACCCGAGTGCTGGACCAGATCGCCGAGCAGTTCCACGAACCCCTGACCCTTGAACAATTGGCCGCCACCTACGGGCAAAACGAGCTGCGCTTTCTGCGCGACTTCACCCGGGCCATCGGCCTGACACCCCACGCTTTCCTCGTTGAAGTGCGGCTTCAGGCAGCACGCCGGATGATCGAACACACCGACCTGTCCCTGGCCGACATCGCCCTGGACGCCGGCTTCGCCCATCAGTCCCACATGGGCAGTGCCTTTCGCAAATACCTGGCCATGACCCCCAGCCAATACCGTTCACGCTTTTAGTCGTACGCCGGCAGCGCGCATCTGCCATGCTCAAAGTCCGCAGCACCGCTTCAACAAAGGAACACCGCAATGGACGACGTACAGCAACTGGGTGAGATGCTTCGCCATTACGCAGAAAGCGAAGCGCACAAGAAGCAACTGTTCGAATCGCAATCGGCCGTGTGGGCGACGCGCATTGGTGAACTGTTCGATCAGATCCAGCAATGGCTGGAACCGGTCCAGGTGCCGAATCTGCTGGAGGTGAGCCGCGAGGCTTATGTGGCCTCGGGGCCGAGCGCGCCGGTCGAAACGTCGACCTTCAAGACTGAGAAGCTGTCCATTGTGATCGCCGGTAAACCGGTGGAATTTGTGCCGGATGTGATGGGTGCCGGTGGTCAGATTTCACTGGCCGTGATGGGCCTGACAGCCGCGCGGTACGGCAGCATTTCGCTGGTGTGCCTGCCGCCGTCCAGTAGCTGGCAATGGCGCAAGACCAATGGCTTGAAAGACCCGGATACCTTTGCCTTTGATGCGAACTTTTTGGCGCAGCAGTTGCAGAGCTTGATCCCCCGCGAGCGTAGCTGAACCCTCTGACCTGACACATACCCTGTGGGAGCGAGCCTGCTCGCGATGAGGCCATAACATCCAACATCCATGTTGACTGTTACACCGCCATCGCGAGCAAGCTCGCTCCCACATTGATTGGCGTGGCGTCAGATTTCCAGGTTGCCCCAGCCAGGTTTCACCTCTTCCGGCGCTACCGCCTTCACGGTCTTGCCCGTCGCCAACTCCACCCGTCGCGCCACCTCCGGGTCATCGGCAAACGGAATCAGACTGGCTTCATCCAGACTCTCCGCCGTCTGGTGTTTCAGGCAGTATTCAACTGCCAGCCAAAGCCCCACAACGCCCAACACATTCAGCACGACCTCAATCATCTCAAGCCCCCTGCCTCAGGCAATCTGTGCTTCGCGGTGGGCCATTTCGACGTCCGAAACCCGCACCGTGCGCCAGACGTTGTAAGCCATCAGCAACATGCCGCTGAGGAAGAACACACCGCCGGCGAAGCGCACCACGAACCCTGGATGACTGGCCTGCAAGGCTTCGACGAAGGAGTAGGTCAGCGTGCCGTCGTCGTTGATCGCACGCCACATCAAGCCCTGGGTGATGCCGTTGACCCACATCGAGGCGATGTACAGCACCGTGCCGATGGTCGCCAGCCAGAAGTGCAGGTTGATCAGCGGTGTGCTGTACATCTGTAAACGTCCGAAGACTTTCGGGATCATGTGGTACAGCGAGCCGAAGGTGATCATCGCCACCCAACCGAGGGCGCCGGCGTGAACGTGGCCGATGGTCCAGTCGGTGTAGTGGGAGAGGGCATTGACCGTCTTGATCGCCATCATCGGTCCTTCGAAGGTCGACATCCCGTAGAAGGCCAGGGACAACACCAAAAAACGCAGGATCGGGTCGGTGCGCAATTTATGCCAGGCGCCCGAGAGCGTCATCATGCCGTTGATCATCCCGCCCCAGCTCGGTGCCAGCAGGATCAGCGACATCGCCATGCCGAGCGACTGCGCCCAGTCCGGTAGCGCGGTGTAATGCAAGTGGTGCGGGCCGGCCCAGATGTACAGGGTAATCAGCGCCCAGAAATGCACGATCGACAGTCGATAGGAATACACCGGCCGCCCGACCTGTTTCGGCACGAAGTAATACATCATCCCGAGGAACCCGGTGGTCAGGAAGAAACCCACCGCGTTGTGCCCGTACCACCACTGCACCATGGCGTCGGTCGCCCCGGAATACACCGGATAGGACTTGAACCAGTCCACCGGAATCGCCAGGTGATTGACCACGTGCAGCATGGCGATGACCACGATGAACGCGCCGAAGAACCAGTTGCCGACGTAGATGTGTTTAGTCTTGCGTCGCACCACGGTGGTGAAAAACACAATCGCATAAGCGACCCAGACCACCGTCATCCACACCGCGCCGGAGAATTCGATCTCGGCGTATTCCTTGGTGGTGGTGTAGCCCAGCGGCAGGGTGATCAGCATCACCACGATCACCGACTGCCAGCCCCAAAAAGTGAATGCCGCGAGCTTGTCCGAAAACAACCGCACCTGGCAGGTGCGCTGCACCGCGTAGTAACTGGCGGCGAATTGCGCGCTGCCGGCAAAGCCGAAAATCACCAGGCTGGTGTGCAGCGGGCGCAAGCGGCCGAAGGTGGTCCATGGCAGGTCGAGGTTCATCTGTGGCCACACCAGTTGCGAGGCGATCCACACCCCCATCGCCATCCCCACGACACCCCAAACCACGGTTGCCACGACGAATTGGCGGACGACCTTGTAGTTATAGGCCTGTCCGATTGTTGCTGTGCTCATGGTCAATGCTTCCACGGTTGCAAAGTCTTGCCAGGCCACCCGGACTGGCATGTCATGCACTGTAGAAACCCTGCCGGAAACAAAACAGGCTCAGAAAAACCGAGTTTATGCGGATCAGATAAAGCGAATGTCTGCGGTGATCAGCCGCAGTCTGATACGGTTTTTTAGTGTTTAGCTGAATCTGTAACGTGCTGCGCCGCAGGTCCATAGTCGCCTCAAGAAAACGGGTCATAGAGCTCCAAGCTCACTGAAGTCCCTGTGGGAGCGAGCCTGCTCGCGAAGGCGTCGGATCAGTCAGCATCAATGTTGAATGTGCCGCCGTCTTCGCGAGCAGGCTCGCTCCCACAGGGGTTGTGCAGAGCCCGATCAATCCTGATGAGGTAGCCACATGTATCAGTACGATGACTATGACCGGGCCCTGGTCTTTGAGCGGGTCGCGCAGTTTCGCGATCAGGTCGAACGCTTCATGGCGGATGAGTTGAGCGAAGAAGAATTCCTGCCGCTGCGTTTGCAAAACGGCCTGTACATGCAAAAACACGCCTACATGCTGCGCGTGGCGATTCCTTATGGCACGTTAAGCGCGCCGCAAATGCGTACGCTGGCGAGCATCGCCCGGGATTACGACCGTGGCTACGGCCACTTCACCACCCGACAGAACATGCAGTTCAACTGGATCGAACTGGCCCAGGTGCCGGACATCCTCGAACGTCTGGCACACGTGGAAATGCACGCGATCCAGACCTCCGGCAACTGCGTACGCAACATCACCACCGAAGCCTTTGCCGGGGTGGCGGCGGACGAAATGATCGACCCGCGGCCGCTGGCGGAAATTCTGCGGCAGTGGTCGACCATCAACCCGGAATTTCTGTTCCTGCCGCGTAAATTCAAGATCGCGATCTGCTCGGCGGAACAGGACCGGGCGGCGATCATGATGCATGACATCGGCCTCTATCTTTACCCGGGAGCCGACGGACAGATGTTGCTGCGGGTCATCGTCGGCGGCGGGTTGGGGCGCACGCCGATCCTCGGTTTGCAGATCCGCGAGGAGTTGCCGTGGCAGCACCTGCTGTCCTACGTCGAAGCGGTGCTGCGCGTCTATAACCGACATGGCCGGCGGGACAACAAGTACAAGGCTCGGATCAAGATTCTGGTCAAGGCGCTGGGCATCGAAGCCTTTGCCCGGGAAGTGGAGGAGGAGTGGCAGTACCTCAAGGACGGCCCGGCGCAGTTGACCGACGTCGAGTATGAGCGCGTGGCCAGTGCCTTTGTGCCACCGGACTACCAAGTTCTGGCTGATGCCGACCTCGATTTCGGCACACGTCTTTCCGAAAACCCGGCCTTCGCCCGTTGGGTTTCGCGCAACGTTCAGCCGCACAAAGTGCCGGGCTACGCCAGTGTGGTGCTGTCGACCAAACCGGGCATTGCCTCGCCGCCGGGTGATGTCACGGCCGAGCAGATGGAGGCGGTGGCCGACTGGTCCGAGCAGTTCGGTTTTGGCGAAATTCGCATCGCCCATGAACAGAACATTGTGTTGCCCGACGTGCCGAAGGCTGATCTCTACGAGCTCTGGTGCCTGGCCTGCGGACAGGGCCTGGGCTGCGCCAACATCGGTTTGCTGACCGACATCATCGCCTGCCCTGGCGGTGACTTCTGCGCGCTGGCCAATGCCAAGTCGATCCCCATCGCGCAAGCCATTCAGGCACGCTTCGAAGACCTCGACTATCTGCATGATCTGGGCGACATCAGCCTGAACATTTCCGGCTGCATGAACGCCTGCGGCCACCACCACATCGGCAACATTGGCATTCTGGGGGTCGATAAGAACGGCAGCGAGTGGTACCAGATCACCCTCGGCGGTGCTCAGGGCAAGAACAGTGCGTTGGGCAAAGTCATCGGCCCGTCCTTCAGCGCCGCCGAAGTGCCCGGGGTGATCGAGCAGATCATCGCCACGTTCGTCAATTATCGCGAGAGCGAGGAAGTGTTCGTCGACACCTTGCAGCGCATCGGTCTGGAACCGTTCAAAGAGCAGGTCTATCCGAAGCTGCTGGAGGTGTCGGCATGAACAATTTGCTGCGGCTGGAGGAGGGTGTGGCGCGGATTGTCGCTGATGATCCCTGGACCCTGGTCAGGGATGTCAACGATGAATGGCCGGCGGGTGCAGTGATTCTGCCGTTGGCCCGTTGGCTTGAAGGTCCACCGCAAAAGGGCGTGTGGTTGGGGCCGGACGATGAGGTGGAAAGCCTAAAGCCGTGGTTTTCACACCTGCCGCTGATTGCCCTGGATTTTCCGAGTTTCCGTGATGGTCGCGGTTACAGTCAGGCGTACTTGTTGCGCACCCGATTGGGCTGGACGGGCGAGTTGCGCGCCGTCGGCGATGTACTGCGCGATCAACTCAGCCACATGCGTCAATGCGGATTCGACAGCTTCGCGGTGCGCGAGGACAAGTCCGCCGAAGATGCGCTCAAGGGGCTGGCGGGGATGAGCGTGTTGTATGGGCGTTCGGTGATTGAGCCGCGGCCGTTGTTTCGACGGCGTCAGTAGAACGCCGGTGAGGAGGGCGCATCCTGTAGAGCAAGGATGCGCCGAGTGCTGTCAGTTGATGCGGACCAGAGCCGCTCGATCGCTTGGAGAAAGCTGATCAATTTCGAGCAGTGTCAGGCTTTTTGGCGGTTCACCAGGCAGTGGGTTGCCGAGATTGCCCGCAGCGTCGGCGGGAAGTTTGTACATCGCGCCAGTGAGTGGATCGACAACGAGCATGCCAATCAACCCACCGAGCAACAGATTGCCCCAGTACCAGCCACTCATGCTGGTTTCCAGCGTAGCGCTGGTATCGGCATAACCTTCTTTCTTAAAGGTGATGGTGTAGGCCTCACCTTTGAAGTAGCCACGACCTGAAGGCAGGGTAACGGTATTGGGCGTGGAACCGTTATGAACGACGACTCCGTCCTTGTTCTTGATGGTGAAGTCGGCACCGCTTGGAGTGCTCGATACGTTCACCGGGTATTTGCTGTCGCCAACAATGCTTGCACAGCCCGAAGTCAGCAGGGTGGCGGTCAGGGCTGAAACGGTGAACAGCGTGCGGAGAGCTTTCATTGATGATCCTTGAGACCGGGATTTGCCGTCATTGGCCGAGGTACGCTTCATGTCGCCTCGTTGTGAATATTGGGGGCTGACTGCCCGGCGCGGACTCTAGCACTAATGGCAGTGCGCCATCATCCGGAATTTAAATAAATCCGGCTTTGCCGCACGCCGAGGGAAATGCTGTGTGGTGGCGCAAGGCATTTGTACTTGGGTCGATGATGGCACTTTGGTAGAGTCCGCACCTCATAAGGAAGTCGTACCAAAAGGAGTCTGGTTTGAGTGTGGGCAAGAAAATTCTAGGGTTAACCGCGTTTCTGCTGATGTTGACCCTGTGGGGCGCTTACTTTTATGTGTTCCAGGAGAACCGCGGCGGTCAGTTGGGGGGCGCGTTCGACAGTTATGCCTGGTGCGGCACGCCACCGGCCGCGGATGCGCTGTCGCTGGGCAAGGATCAGCTGACCCTGCGCATTACCAACAATCTGCGTGGCGAGTTCCTGCTTAGCGGCGCGGTGATTGTTTCCGAACGTACCTTCAATCGCTATGACCTGGGCCGTAACGAGCTGCGCCTGCGCCTGGAACCGCTGCAATGGTCCTACGGCGCCACGCCGATTTTCCTCGAACAGGTCAGGATCAAACCCCTGAGCCGTAACCTCGCCTCCGACAACAAAAGCGCCTACGCGGAGCTCGAGCCGCGACCGATTGGCGTGCAGGGGCGCGCCACCGAGTTTCCCTTCGACACCTACCGCTATGGCTACAAACCGGTGCTGTATTACCTCAAGGGCAATGAGCGCATCGACTTGCGCTTTCGCCACATCACCACGGTGATGGAGATGTCGAACACCTTTACGCCCATTCAGAAGTTCAACCGGGTCGAGTACATCAACGAGAAAAACTCGCTGGTTCGCGACGAGGATTACAAGCCTTACGCCGCCAACGAATGCGCGTTCAACGTCGAGCGCAAGGGCTCGTTCAAGGTGATTGTATTGCTGTTGCTTCTGGTCATTTGTCTGCCGTTGATGCACGTGTTTTATCGCGACGAGCCGGGCATTGATTTTCTCGCCACGCTGGTGAGTATCGGGGCGATCCGCGTGTTTCTGGTGGGACCGTTGCAGGACTTTCAGCTGTACAACATTGACTTCCTGTTTGGCGCGGCGATTTTACTGGTGGGGACGGTATCGTTGATCAAGGCGATGCGGGCGAATAGTCGGCGCGAGTTGGCACTCAAAAGCGGTTCGTCCTGGTGATTCCACCGTCTATGTAGCAGCTGTCGAGCAGCGCGAGGCTGCGTTCGGTGCGGGCCGCGTTCGGAGGCAGCTGTCGTGAAGTCAGGCTATCTGGTTTACAGGAAAACCGCGTTTGCAGGGTTTACGACGACTTCGTCGCCGAACGCAGCCTCGCGTTGCTCGGCAGCTGCTACAGACCTGGCGTAAGGCTCACTTCAACGCCGGATCCCCCATGTTCATTTTCTTCCAGCCCTGCAACAGCACCTGTGCCTTCGGTTCCTGCCCGTTGTTCAGGTAGTACTGGATCAACGTCAACCGAGCATTGCGATTGGCCGGTTGCACTTTCAGCTGCCGCTCCAGCTCTTGGCAGGCCTCATCGACCTTGCCGCTGTCGTGCAACGCCACCGCCAACACGTAACCGTACTGAGCATTCTGAGGTTCCAGTTGCGCGGCCTTGCGCAGGGCCGGCATGGCCTGGGCGGATTTGCCCGCACGCACCAGCGACAGGCCTTGAGTGTGTTGCAGCAGGGCGGCATCCGGATGTTCTTTCAGGCTCTGCTCCAGCAGCGTCTGAGCTTCCTGAGTGCGCCCATTCGCCTCCAGCCATTGCACCAACGTCACCAGCGCCGGATAGAAATCCGGATCGCGCTTGAGGGCTGTGCGCAGCAGCGCTTCGACTTCACCGCTACGACCGCTGGCCTGATAGAGCATGGCCAGGTTGAGGTTGGCTTCAGCGCGTTCGGCCAGGCTCTTCTGGACCGCCTCGTACTCGGCGATGGCCGCGTTCCAGTGGTCCTGGGCGCTGCCCAATCCATTACGGGCCACGCTCAGCAAGTCCCGAGCCGCGACAATCCGCACAGCCTTCACCGGATCATGCAGCAACGGCGTCAACAGCGGCGCGCGTTCCGGTGGCGGCAGGAACGCGCTGATCGCCCTAACAGCACTTTCACGCACTTGCGGGGCTGGGTGGCTCAAGTCTTTGGTAGCCAGTTTCAACGCCTGTTCGCTTGGATACAGCGGCAACTCGGCCAGCAGGGTTGCGCGCTGAATTGCTGGCAAATTGCTGCGTTGAAGCTGTTCGTACAAGGCTTGTGCCGCGCCGGGCTGACCATTGCGAATCAGCCACAGGCTTTCGTCGTAACGCGGTGCTTGCGCGGTGGTGGTGTTCCAGAGCTTGAATTGCTCCGTGACCTTGTCGCCAGCCTTGCCCTGGTGACAGGTCAGGCAAGCGTCCGGCGTGCCAAGTTTTTTCGCCCGCTCAGGGTTGGGAATGCTGAAACTGTGGTCATGCCTGAAGTCATTGCCCATGTAGAACTTGCCGGGCATGTGGCAATCCACGCACTGCGAACCCGGTTGGCCCATGGTGTGGCGGGTGTGTTCGATGGAATCGTAGTTCTTCGCTTGCAGGCCTGTGCCGTCAACACCTGCGACTGAAGTTTTGCCGGCGTTGTTGTGACACTGCAGGCAGACACCGTTGCCCGGTGCCTTGAGCTCGGTGCTGTGCGGGTTGTGGCAGTTGCTGCAGCGCACGCCCTTGTCGAACATTTTGCTCTGGGCGAAGGAGCCGTGTTCGAACACTTCGTCCTTGATCTTGCCGTCCAATGCGTACAACTCGCGGGTCAGGGGGCTCGGCAGGTAGTCATCCATCAGGCGCTTGCCGGCGGTGAAGCCGTCGCCCAGTGGCGCGCGGCGCGAGTGGCAGCGGGCACAGGTTTCGATTTCGACAGTGGCGTTCTTGTCCTTCAGGTCGACGGCAAAACCGGCATGGACCAAGTCACCTTTTTTTGCTGTCCATTCCAGGTGATTGGAAGCCGGGCCGTGGCAAGCCTGACAGCCGACACCGAGGCTGTTCCAGTGACTGTCGAAGGTGTTTTTCGCGGCATCGAAATTGCGCTTGTAACCGGTGGTGTGGCATTCGACGCACATGAAGTTGGCATTCTGGCTCGGCTTGCTCCAGTGCAACGGGTCTTTGAAGTTCACACCCTGGCCCGGATAGAGGTGAAACCAGCGGTGCTTCTCGGTATCCCAGGCCACGCCGAGGGCTTGCAACCGACCTTCGCCGACCTCAATCAGGTATTGCTGCAGCGGCGCGATGCCGAAGGTGTAGGCGACCTTGAAGTCGGCATTCTTGCCATCAATGCCGGGGGTGTTGACCCAGAATTCGTTGCCCTTGCGCGAGAAGCGGGTGGTTTCTTTTTCCGCGTTGAAGGTGACGTTATTGAAGTCGCCGAGCATCGTTTCGGAATTGGCCTCCTGCATCGCCAATTGGTGATGGGAGCCTTGCCAGTCCTTGACCTGCTCGCTGTGGCAGCCCTGGCATTGTTGCTCATCGACCATGGTTGCCGGCGCCACGGCGACCGGTTGCGGTTTGGCCGGCTGAGCGGCCGGCGTGCTGACCGGTGCATAAGTCACGGGGGCCGGTTTGCTGCTGAACAGAAACCAGCCGATGCCCGCGACGGCCAATAGCAAAACGCCGAGGGTGACGGGAAACAGGTAACGGTTAATCAAGGTCGGTGGCGAATCAGGATTTGTCTGCACCGCTTTATTTTTATGTTTCGGCATTGCGACTTCCATAGTCCGGGTGCGTTTGCCGTCAGGCGCGCGTTCAAGCTTGACGCAGCTTTGCCGGATGGCCGGCGTCTGTCAAACGACGGTTGTGATCCACTGTGCAGCGTTAGATGAATATTGTGATTTTTGAAAACTGAATGCGCTGTATTGGCTATACCTGTAACTCCCTGACTTGTACCGTTGTCGACCGACTTACAGGAGTTACAGCATGAAGCTAGCGTTAATGATGAGCACTCTGTGCATCGCCTCGATCGGAGTGGTGGGCTGCGCCAGTAAAGTGGTTGAACCGGACCAGTATTCGGGGTTTCTCAAAGACTACAGCCAGCTCAAGGAAGCCAAGTCACCGTCGGGTGCCACGGTGATGCGCTGGGTAGATCCCAAGCTCGACATCAACAAGTACACCAGCATTTACATTGAGCCGACCCAGCTTTATCCAAAACCTCAACCGACGGTGAAAATCCCCCAGGCCACTCTCAACGGAATCACCGGTTATTACGATCAGGCGCTCAAGCGCGAAGTGGGTAAATCCCTGCCGTTGGCCGCAGGCCCCGGCCCGGGTGTGATCGTTGTGCGCGCTGCCATCACCGCCGTGAGCAGCAAGACCGAAGGTCTGAAGCCGTATGAAGTGATCCCGATCGCCCTGGTCGCGGCGGCTGTGAGTACGGCCAGTGGCATTCGCGATCAGGAAACCAACCTGGCCACTGAAGCGGTGTTTCTCGACGGCGCCAACAATCATGTGTTGGCGCAGGTCGTGCGCAAAGGCACGGGCAAACCCTTGGAAAACGAGTCTCAGGTCATGAAGGCCGATGACGTGAAGGGTGTCATCGATGGCTGGGCCTCGGATCTGCATCAGTCGTATTTGAAGCTCAAGTCTAAATGATGTGTTGAAGCTGAGAGGCCCATCGTCGAATCGCCTGTTGGAAGTCCGGTTCGGCATAGCCTGGCGATCGATTCATGGGCCGGCAGTTCGTCTTCCACCGCGATCTTGCCGATCCGCGTATCAAGCTCTTGAGCACCGACGCCGCAACTGACGAACATCATCATCAGGCTGAAACCGGCTGCGCGAATTGCAATGTGCATATCAAAGTCCTTATTTGCCGAAGATGACGTTGATCCCGGTGAACAGTGCGAACTGCGGTAGGCCATCGCCGGTGCTGTAGCCGCCGTTTGGATCATGGTCGGCGCTGATCGGCACGGTGGCGCGTAGTAACTGCGGCACGCCAATAAAATCGCCGGGAGCAGAGGGGTAAGGTGCCACGCATCAGAACGTCATTGGTGTGGGCATTGGTGTCGTAAAGCTTGGGCGTGTAATCAGAAGGTGGGGCCGGGCCTGTCGGACACTTCTGTTGAAGCTAGCAGCTGACGCCGGGTTCGCCAGTCGAAGGGGGAACCTTTGGTTTTTCCTCCACGTTTGCGTGAGTTCTGTTTACTAAAAAGTTATTACGAACCGGGGGGGGATTGGCGGACTGCTGATGTGGCGAGTGGGCATGCCCCTCGCCACAATGACTGGGCAATTCAGGGCTTGTTCATCTGCGCACGCACCCGTTCTTCCTGCTCCCGCAGTTCCGGTGTGAACTCGTCCCCGAAATCTTCAGCCTCGAACACCTGGCGAATCTCGATTTCGGCGTCGGTGCCTGGCATCGGGTTGGGGCAGCGCTTGACCCACTCGATCGCCTCTTGCTTCGACTTCACCTGCCACAGCCAGTAACCGGCAATCAGCTCCTTGGTTTCGGCGAACGGGCCGTCGATCACCGTGCGTTTGTCACCCGAGAAACGCACGCGGGCGCCTTTACTGCTGGGCTGCAGGCCATCGCACTCGATGAGGATGCCGGCTTTGACCAGCTCCTCGTTGTAGTTGCCCATCGCCGTCATCAGTTCCTCGCTGGGCATCACACCGGCCTCGGAATCCTGGCTGGCTTTGACAATGATCATGAATCGCATGGTTTTATCTCCGCTGGATGTGAGTGACTCACTGACTAGTCGAATGGCCGTCGCCTGAATCGACAGCGCTTCTTACGGAAGATCGCCGAAAAGCGGATTTGTTTCTCGACACTAAACTCGCTATGCGGTGATGGGGCAGGTTGTATCCAATGTGTGCGACGAGACTTCACAATTTGTATCTGGGCATAGGTCGTCGGGCCATTTCGTGGTTAACTTCGGCCTCTTCAAAATTCTCTACAACAACGTTCAGAAGGACTCCGTTCATGGCTCAAGTCACTCTTAAAGGCTCCCCGGTTCAAGTCAACGGCCAACTGCCACAAGCCGGTTCCAAGGCGCCAGCCTTTTCCCTGGTTGCCGGCAATCTGTCCGACGTGACCCTGGCGAGCTTCGCCGGCAAGCGCAAAGTGCTGAACATCTTCCCAAGCGTCGATACCCCGACCTGCGCGACTTCGGTTCGCAAGTTCAACGCCCAGGCCAGTGATGTCGCCAACACTGTCGTGCTGTGCATCTCCGCTGACCTGCCGTTCGCTCAAGCTCGCTTCTGCGGCGCCGAAGGCCTGGAAAACGTACAGAACCTGTCGACCCTGCGCGGTGCCGAGTTCATCGAGAACTACGGCGTTGCCATCGCTGACGGCCCGCTCAAAGGCCTGACGGCCCGTGCCGTCGTGGTTCTGGACGAAAACGACAACGTTCTGCACAGCGAACTGGTCAAGGAAATCGCTGAAGAACCGAACTACGAAGCGGCACTTGCCGTTCTTAAATAAGTAAAGCATTACAATTGTTAACGGCCTAGGGGGCGTTCTCACTGAATTTCCCCGCCGCGTTGTCGCCTTAAAGCGGGCCAGGCAAGGCGCAGGCCGCTGGTAATGGTTGTTCCCTTCCCAAGGCCTGCAACGCAGGCTGGCCCGCTTTAAGGCACAACCCGAAGGGCCGGGCCTGCTGTTGTGCAGGGCTGCGTTGCTCGAAGCTTGTTTGGAATGACCAAACCACGCTTCTCGCGCCTTGCCCTGCACAACAGCAGACCCGGCGCGGCGGGGAAATTCAGTGAGAACGCCCCCTCTGTCCAGGCCGTTTTCATTTGTGATTCAGTGTCTTGGCCAAACATCCTGTTACGTAAGCCAAAGGTAAATTGCCGGTAAAGCCGCTTTGCTTAATACCCGCCAGTGCTTATCGTTCAGCCTCCTGTAGAAGAAGCCCACGCGCCCAATGGTTGATCATTCCATGCAATCCTCCGTTTCCCGTAGTCCCCGTCGCTGGCTGTTTGGCCTGCTAGTCCTGTTGGTCATCGCTGGCCTGTGCTGGAAATTCTGGCCCGCCGGCAGTGCCCAAAAAGAGGGCGCAGGGCAAAAAGCCGTTGCCGGGCACACCGGCAGGTCGGGGGGGATGCGTCCCGGTTTCGGCGGGGCGACCGGGCCTGTTCCAGTGCGTGTCGCGTCAGCGGTCAAGGGTGACTTCCCGCTGTACTACAAGGCGCTGGGCACCGTGACGGCGCTGAACACCATTAATGTGCGCAGCCGCGTCGGTGGTGAGCTGATGAAGATTTCATTCGAGGAAGGGCAGATGGTCAAGGCTGGTGATTTGCTGGCTGAAATCGACCCGCGTCCTTACCAGAACGCCTTGCTTCAGGCCGAAGGCACGTTGCTGCAGAATCAGGCACAACTGAAAAACGCCCAGGTCGATGTGGAACGCTATCGCGGGCTGTATCGCGAAGACAGTATCGCCAAGCAGACCCTGGACACCGCCGAAGCGCTGGTGGGCCAGTATCAGGGCACGGTCAAAACCAATCAGGCGGCGGTCAACGACGCCAAGCTCAATCTGGAATTCACCAAAATCCGCGCCCCGATTGCCGGGCGTGTGGGCTTGCGTCAGCTGGATGTCGGCAACCTGGTGGCAGCCAACGACACCACAGCGCTGGCGATCATCACCCAGACCCAACCGATCAGCGTTGCCTTCACCTTGCCGGAAAACGTCCTGGAGACCGTGCTGGCCCGTTATCGCGCCGGCGCCAAACTGCCCGCCGAAGCCTGGGACCGTGGCGACACCAAGTTGCAGGCCACCGGCGTCTTGCAGAGCCTGGACAACCAGATCGACGTCACCACCGGCACCCTGAAATTCAAGGCTCGTTATGAGAACCGCGATCAGGCGCTGTTCCCGAATCAGTTCGTCAACGTCCACCTGCTGGCCGACACCCTCAAAGACGTGGTGCTCGCACCTTCGGCAGCGATTCAGTTCGGCACCAACGGCACGTTTGTCTACGCCCTGGACGGCGAAAAGAAAGTCGCGATTCGTCAGTTGAAAGTCGGCGCCAGTGACGGTGAAAACACCGTGATTACCGAAGGCCTCGCCCCCGGGGATCGCGTGGTCCTTGAAGGCACCGATCGCTTGAAGGAAGGTAGCGAAGTGGAAGTGGTCAACGACACCAAGGATGTACCGACCACCCCGACCGAGCATCTGCAAGGCAAATCGGCCGCCACGGTGCCTGACGCGACAACCACCGACAAGGCGAAAAAGGGCGGCGCATGAACATCTCGCGGCTGTTCATCCTTCGTCCGGTCGCCACGACCCTGAGCATGCTGGCCATTATCCTGGCCGGCGTGATCGCCTATCGGCTGTTGCCGGTGTCGGCATTGCCTCAGGTCGATTACCCGACCATCCGTGTCATGACGCTGTATCCCGGTGCCAGCCCGGATGTCATGACCAGCGCCGTGACCGCGCCCCTTGAGCGTCAATTCGGGCAGATGCCCGGCCTGACCCAGATGGCTTCGACCAGTTCCGGCGGCGCTTCGGTGCTGACCCTGCGTTTCAGCCTCGACATCAACATGGACGTCGCCGAGCAGCAGGTGCAGGCGGCGATCAACGCTGCGACCAATTTGCTGCCCAAGGACCTGCCGGCGCCGCCGGTTTACAACAAGGTCAACCCGGCGGACACCCCGGTGCTGACCCTGGCCATCACCTCCAAGACCATGCTGCTGCCCAAGCTCAATGATTTGGTCGACACGCGCATGGCGCAGAAAATTGCCCAGATCAGCGGTGTCGGCATGGTCAGCATTGCCGGCGGCCAGCGTCAGGCCGTGCGGATCAAGGTCAACCCCGAGGCGCTGGCGGCCAATGGCTTGAACCTGTCGGACGTACGCACCTTGATTGGCGCATCCAACGTCAACCAGCCCAAGGGCAACTTCGACGGCCCGACCCGGGTGTCGATGCTCGATGCAAACGATCAACTGACCTCGCCCAAGGACTACGCCAACCTGATCCTCGCCTACGCCAACGGCGCGCCGTTGCGGTTGAAGGACGTGGCAGAGATCGTCGATGGCGCGGAAAACGAACGTCTGGCGGCGTGGGCCAATGAAAACCAGGCGGTGTTGTTGAACATCCAGCGTCAGCCTGGAGCCAATGTCATCGAAGTGGTTGACCGGATCAAAGCCCTGCTGCCGAGCATCACCGACAACCTGCCGGCCGGTCTCGACGTCACCGTACTCACCGACCGCACCCAGACTATCCGCGCCTCGGTCACCGACGTGCAGCACGAATTGTTGATCGCCATTGCGCTGGTCGTGATGGTGACCTTCCTGTTCCTGCGTCGGGCCAGCGCCACGATCATTCCGTCGGTCGCGGTCCCGTTGTCGCTGATCGGCACCTTCGGCGTGATGTACCTCGCGGGTTTCTCGGTCAACAACCTGACCCTGATGGCACTGACCATCGCCACCGGTTTCGTGGTGGACGATGCGATCGTCATGCTGGAGAACATTTCCCGATTTATCGAAGAGGGCGACAGCCCCCTGAATGCGGCGCTCAAGGGCGCCAAACAGATCGGATTCACCCTGATCTCCCTGACCCTGTCGCTGATTGCCGTACTGATTCCGCTGCTGTTCATGGCCGACGTGGTGGGGCGGCTGTTCCGTGAATTTGCTATCACTCTGGCGGTGGCGATCCTGATTTCCCTTGTCGTCTCCCTGACCCTGACGCCAATGATGTGCGCGCGGCTGCTCAAGCGTGAACCGAAGGAAGAAGAACAGGGCCGTTTCTACCGGGCCAGCGGCGCCACAATTGATTGGATGATCGCGGCTTACGGGCGCAAGTTAAAGTGGGTTCTCAAGCATCAACCGCTGACCCTGATGGTGGCCATCGG
Organism: Pseudomonas sp. TH39(2020); assembly: GCF_016650715.1. Lineage (NCBI taxonomy): Bacteria > Pseudomonadati > Pseudomonadota > Gammaproteobacteria > Pseudomonadales > Pseudomonadaceae > Pseudomonas > Pseudomonas sp. TH39(2020). The sequence goes on from NZ_JAEKFF010000003.1 coordinate 211,768, forward strand.
CACGCTGGCGTTGACCGTGTTCCTTTACATGGTCGTGCCCAAGGGCTTTTTCCCGGTGCAGGACACCGGGGTGATCCAGGGCATTTCCGAGGCGCCGCAGTCGATTTCCTTTACGGCCATGAGCGAACGCCAGCAGGAACTGGCCAAAGTGATCCTGGCGGATCCGGCGGTGGAGAGCTTGTCGTCCTACATCGGCGTCGACGGTGACAACTCGACGCTGAACAGCGGTCGTCTGCTGATCAACCTCAAATCCCACAGCAATCGCGACCTGAGCGCCACCGAGGTGATTGCACGTCTGCAACCGGAACTGGACAAACTCACCGGCATTCGCCTGTTCATGCAACCGGTGCAGGACCTGACCATCGAAGACCGCGTCAGCCGGACTCAATATCAGTTCAGCATGTCGTCGCCGGATTCCGAGCTGCTCAGTCTGTGGAGTGGTCGACTGGTGGAAGCACTGGCCCAACGGCCTGAGCTGACCGACGTCGCCAGCGATTTGCAGGACAAAGGCCTGCAGGTGTATCTGGTGATCGACCGCGATGCGGCGTCGCGGGTCGGTGTGTCGGTGTCGAACATCACCGATGCGCTGTACGACGCCTTCGGTCAGCGACAGATTTCCACCATCTACACCCAGGCCAGCCAGTACCGCGTGGTGCTGCAATCGCAGGCCGGCGAGAAGATCGGCCCGGAGGCGCTGAATCAGATTCACGTGAAAACCACCGACGGCGGGCAAGTGCGCCTGTCCAGTCTGGCGCACATGGAGGAGCGTCAGGCACAACTGGCGATCACTCATATCGGGCAGTTTCCGGCGGTGATGATGTCCTTCAACCTCGCGCCCGGCGTGGCGCTGGGGCATGCGGTGGAGATCATCGACCAGGTGCAGAAGGACATCGGTATGCCGATCGGCGTGCAGACCCAGTTCCAGGGCGCGGCCGAGGCATTCCAGGCGTCGCTGTCGAGCACCTTGCTGCTGATTCTGGCAGCGGTGGTCACCATGTACATCGTGCTCGGCGTGCTGTACGAGAGCTACATCCACCCGATCACCATTCTCTCGACCTTGCCCTCGGCGGCGGTCGGTGCCTTGCTGGCGTTGCTGTTAAGCGGCAATGACCTGGGCATGATCGCGATCATCGGCATCATTTTGTTGATCGGTATCGTGAAAAAGAACGCGATCATGATGATCGACTTCGCCCTCGATGCTGAACGCAATCAGGGCATGGACCCGGAAACGGCGATCTATCAGGCGGCGCTGCTGCGTTTCCGGCCGATTCTGATGACCACGCTGGCCGCGTTGTTCGGCGCGGTGCCACTGATGCTGGCGACCGGTTCAGGTGCGGAGCTGCGTCAACCGTTGGGTCTGGTGATGGTGGGTGGCTTGTTGGTGAGTCAGGTGCTGACGCTGTTTACCACTCCGGTCATCTACCTGTACTTCGACCGCCTCGGTCGGCGCTGGGGTCGCAAGCCTGAAGCCGTGGAAGCGGCAGAACAGCCATGAACCTGTCCGGACCTTTCATCAAGCGCCCGGTCGCGACAATGTTGCTGAGCCTGGCGATCCTGCTGCTGGGCGGCGTGAGCTTCGGCCTGTTGCCGGTGGCACCGCTGCCGCAGATGGACTTCCCGGTGATCGTGGTCCAGGCGAGTCTGCCCGGTGCGAGCCCGGAAGTCATGGCTTCGACGGTGGCCACGCCGCTGGAACGCTCCTTCGGCGCCATCGCCGGGGTCAACACCATGAGCAGCCGCTCCAGCCAGGGCTCGACCCGGGTGATTTTGCAGTTCGACCTGGATCGCGACATCAACGGTGCGGCGCGGGAAGTGCAGGCGGCGATCAACGCTTCGCGCAACCTGCTGCCGAGCGGGATGCGCAGCATGCCGACCTACAAGAAGGTCAATCCGTCCCAGGCGCCGGTCATGGTGCTGTCACTGACCTCCGACGTACTGGAAAAGGGCCAGCTCTACGATTTGGCCTCGACGATCCTGTCCCAGAGCGTGTCTCAGGTGCAGGGCGTCGGCGAAGTGCAGATCGGCGGCAGTTCCTTGCCGGCGGTGCGCATCGAACTCGAACCGCAGGCGCTCAACCAGTACGGCTTAGCGCTGGACGATGTGCGCAACACCATCGCCAATGCCAACGTGCGCCGGCCCAAGGGCTCGGTCGAAGACAGTCAGCGGTTGTGGCAGGTTCAGGCCAACGACCAGCTGGAGAAAGCCAAGGATTACGAGTCGCTGATCATCCACTACGCGGACGGCGCGGCCCTGCGCCTGAAGGACGTGGCCAAGGTCAGCGACGGCGTCGAAGACCGCTACAACAGCGGTTTCTTCAACAACGACGCGGCGGTTCTGCTGGTAATCAACCGCCAGGCCGGCGCCAACATCATCGAGACGGTCAACGACATCAAGGCTCAACTGCCTGCGCTGCAGGCCGTGTTGCCGGCCAGCGTGAAGCTGAACGTGGCGATGGACCGGTCGCCGGTGATCAAGGCGACCTTGCACGAAGCGGAAATGACCCTGCTGATTGCCGTGGCGCTGGTGATTCTGGTGGTGTTCCTGTTCCTCGGTAACTTCCGCGCTTCGTTGATTCCGACCCTTGCGGTGCCCGTGTCTCTGGTCGGCACCTTTGCGGTGATGTACCTCTATGGATTCTCCCTGAACAACCTGTCGCTGATGGCGCTGATTCTGGCCACCGGGCTGGTGGTGGACGATGCCATTGTGGTGCTGGAGAACATTTCGCGGCACATCGACAAAGGCGTACCGCCGATGAAGGCCGCGTACCTAGGGGCGCAGGAAGTCGGCTTTACCTTGCTGTCGATGAATGTCTCGCTGGTGGCGGTGTTCCTGTCGATCCTGTTTATGGGCGGGATTGTCGAAAGCCTGTTTCGCGAGTTTTCCATCACGCTGGCGGCGTCCATCGTGGTGTCGCTGGTGGTCTCCTTGACGCTGACCCCGATGCTCTGCGCCCGCTGGCTCAAGCCGCATACACCCGGTGAGGAAAACCGTTTGCAGCGCTGGAGTCAGCGCGCCAACGAGTGGATGGTCGGCAAATACGCCACAAGCCTCGACTGGGTGCTGCGTCATCGCCGATTGACCTTGCTTAGTCTTGTCGTGACAGTCGGCGTTAACATTGTGCTGTATGTCGTTGTTCCTAAAACATTTATGCCTCAACAGGATACCGGCCAGCTGATCGGTTACGTGCGCGGCGACGACGGACTGTCATTCAGTGTGATGCAGCCAAAAATGGAAACTTTCCGCCGCGCGGTGCTCAAGGATGACGCGGTGCAAAGCGTCGCCGGCTTCATCGGCGGCACCAACGGCACCAACAATGCTTTCATGCTGGTGCGGCTGAAACCGATCAAGGAGCGCAACATTTCTGCGCAAAAAGTCATTGAACGCCTGCGCAAGGAAATGCCCAAGGTCGCCGGTGCGCAGCTGATGCTGATGGCCGATCAGGACCTGCAGTTTGGTGGCGGTCGTGAACAGACTACGTCGCAGTATTCCTACATCCTGCAAAGCGCCGACCTTGGTGAATTGCGCGAGTGGTATCCGAAAGTCGTTACTGCACTCAAGGCTTTGCCGGAGCTGACCGCGATTGACGCCCGTGAAGGGCGCGGCGCCCAACAGGTGACCCTGATCGTCGACCGTGATCAGGCCAAACGCCTGGGCGTCGACATGGACATGGTCACCGCGGTGCTGAACAACGCCTACAGCCAGCGGCAGATTTCGACGATTTACGACAGCCTTAACCAGTATCAGGTGGTCATGGAGGTCAATCCGAAATATGCCCAGGACCCGATCACCCTCAAACAGGTCCAGGTGATCACCGCCGACGGTGCGCGCATTCCACTCTCGACCATCGCTCATTACGAAAACAGCCTGGAAGACGACCGCGTCAGCCACGAAGGCCAGTTCGCCTCCGAGAGCATTTCCTTCGACATGGCCGAAGGCGTGACGGTGGAGCAGGGCACCGCGGCCATCGAGCGGGCTATCGCCAGACTGGGTATGCCGGAAGACGTGATCGTGAAAATGGCCGGCACTGCCGACGCCTTTGCTGCGACCCAGAAGAGCCAGCCGTGGATGATTCTCGGGGCGCTGGTGGCGGTGTATCTGGTGCTCGGTGTGCTGTACGAAAGCTACATCCATCCGCTGACCATTCTTTCGACCTTGCCGTCGGCCGGTGTCGGCGCGTTGCTGTCGATTTACGCGCTGGGCGGTGAGTTCAGCCTGATCTCGTTGCTCGGGCTGTTCCTGCTGATCGGCGTGGTGAAGAAAAACGCCATTCTGATGATCGACCTGGCCTTGCAGCTGGAACGGCATCAGGGCATGGCGCCGCTGGAATCGATTCGCAGCGCTTGCTTGCAACGTCTGCGGCCGATTCTGATGACCACCCTGGCAGCGATCCTCGGCGCGTTGCCGTTGCTGCTGAGCCGCGCCGAAGGTGCGGAAATGCGTCAGCCGCTGGGCCTGACCATCATTGGCGGGCTGATCTTCAGCCAGGTGCTGACCCTTTACACCACTCCGGTGGTTTACCTCTATCTCGACAAACTGCGCCATCGCTTCAACCACTGGCGTGGGGTGCGTACCGATGCTGCTCTGGAAACTCCGCTATGACTGACCGTTCGCTTATCACTCTGGCTGCACCGCTGGTAACGGCCCGAGGCTCGCGTTTGTTGAGCCTGGCGTTGTGCGTGGCGATGCTCAGCGCCTGCGCCATCGGCCCGGATTACCAGCGCCCGCAAGCGGCTGCGCCGGCGCAGTACAAGGAAGCGGCAGGCTGGCGTCAGGCCAAACCCAGCGATTCTTTAGCACGTGGCGCCTGGTGGGAGTTGTATGGCGATCAGCAGTTGAATGGCCTGATCGAAAAGCTTAACAGTGCCAACCAGACCGTTGCGCAGTCCGAGGCCCAGTACCGTCAGGCCCAGGCCTTGGTGCGCAGTGCTCGTGGCGCGTTTTTTCCGACCGTGGACCTGACCGTAGGGAAAAACCGTTCCAGCCAGGGCACCGGCAGCAGCAGTTCGAGTTTGACCAGTTCTTCCAGCGGGATTCGCGACACTTACACCGCACAGGCCGGAGTCAGTTGGGAGGCCGACGTTTGGGGAAAACTGCGCCGAGGACTGGAAGCCGACACGGCTAACGCCGAGGCGAGCTTTGCTGATCTGGCGGCGATGCGCTTGAGCCAGCAGTCGGAACTGGTGCAGAACTATCTGCAACTGCGCGTGATCGACGAGCAGAAGCGCCTGCTGGAAGCGACGGTCGAGGCCTATCAGCGCTCGCTGACAATGACTGAAAACCAGTACCGCGCCGGTGTCTCCGGCAAGGATGCGGTGGCCCAGGCCCAGACTCAGCTCAAAAGCACCCAGGCTGACATGGTTGATTTGATCTGGCAGCGTGCTCAATTCGAGAATGCCATTGCCGTACTGATCGGGCTACCGCCGGCCGAGTTCAGCCTGGCTGAAACCAAAGACATTCCTGCGTTGCCCGAGATACCGCTGAGCGTGCCTTCGCAATTGCTCGAGCGCCGCCCGGACATCGCCTCCGCCGAACGCTCGGTGATGGCGGCTAATGCCAACATCGGTGTGGCCAAGGCGGCCTATTACCCGGACTTCACCCTGAGTCTGAACGGTGGCTATAGCAGCAGCACCTATGCCAACTGGATCAGCGTGCCGAACCGCTTCTGGTCGGTCGGACCGCAATTGGCCATGACCTTGTTCGACGGCGGTCAGCGCTCCGCGGAAGTTGACCGCAGCGAAGCGGCCTACGACGAAACAGTGGCCAAGTACCGCCAGACCGTGCTCGATGGCTTCCGTGAAGTGGAAAACTATCTTGTGCAGCTCAAGGTCCTGGAAGACGAAGCGGGCGTGCGCCAGGAAGCACTGGACGCGGCGCGTGAATCCTTGCGTCTGACCCAGAACCAGTACAAGGCCGGTGTGATCGCTTATCTGGGCGTGGTGGTCGTTCAGGCCACAGCGTTGAACAATGAACGCAGCGTGCTGAGCCTGTTGCAGAGCCGGTTGATTGCCAGCGTGCAGTTGATCGCGGCACTGGGCGGTGGCTGGGATGGCGCGTTGCAAGTGAGCGAAAAAGAGTAAGGCCCCTGTAGCAGCTGCCGAGCCTGCGAGGCTGCGTTCGGCGGCGAAGCCGTCGTAAACCCTGAGTACCGGATCCTACTGAAACACCGCACCGTCTGATTTCACGACGGCTTCGCCGCCGAACGCAGCCTCGCAGGCTCGGCAGCTGCTACGGTTGGACGCGGCCGTCGCGAGGTGTCAAACAAGCGTTTCATCGGCTTGATGGCCATTTGCTTATTTTGTCAGTGCGTTCTTTTGCGCAATCAGTACAATCGCCCGATTTGCCCCCCGAGAATGGAAGCAGTACGGAGGGCGGTCGCGAGAAGTCTCATGCTTATCGGTAGCTATTCCCCCACGCTGGTTATCATCTCGCTTTTTGTGGCGATTCTCGCCTCCTATACCGCGCTCGACCTGACCGAACGCATCGCCACGGCCAAGGGCCGGGCCGTGCATCTATGGACGGCTGGCGGGGCCTTTGCCATGGGGGTTGGCGTGTGGTCGATGCATTTCATCGGCATGCTCGCGTTCAAATTGCCCATCGACCTCGGTTACGACGTCGGTATCACATTGCTGTCACTGCTGATTGGCATCCTGTCCTGCGGCTTTGCCCTGTGGCTGGTCAGCCAGCCACAATTGCCAGCCTGGCAATTGGCAATCGGCGCGCTGGTCATGGGCGTCGGGATCAGCGCGATGCACTACACCGGCATGGCCGCCATGCGTATGCAGCCGGGTATCGATTACGATCCGACGCTATTCGGCGCCTCGCTGCTGATCGCCGTAGTCGCCTCGGGCGCCGCGTTGTGGATCGCTTTCCGCCTGCGCCAGCACACGCCTTATGTCGGCCTGATCCGTGGCGGTGCGGCGGTGATCATGGGGTTCGCGATCGTCGGTATGCATTACACCGGCATGGCGGCGGCGCGTTTCCCGGATGGCAGCTTCTGTGGTGCGGCCGTCAGCGGCCTGAACGGCAAGGGCCTGGACAATCTGGTGCTGATCACCACCCTGGCCGTGTTGAGCCTTGCCTTGTTGACCTCGATCCTCGATGCGCGCCTTGAGGCTCGCACCGCAGGACTTGCCCACTCATTGACCGAGGCCAACCGCGAACTGACCCAACTGGCCCTGCATGACACCCTGACCGGCCTGCCGAATCGCGTGTTGCTGGCTGACCGCATCGATCAGGCGATGTCGATGGTGCAGGAGCAGGGCGGTTGTTTCGCGTTGATGTTCATCGATCTGGACGGTTTCAAACCCGTCAACGATGCCTTCGGTCACCACATGGGCGATCTGTTGTTGCGTGAAGTCGGTCTGCGCTTGCGCGAGGATTTACGCAGCCAGGACACCCTGGCGCGGATCGGCGGTGATGAGTTCGTATTGCTGGTGCAACTCGGCGAGCAGAATGACGCATTGAACCTGGCGGCCCGTCAGGTCGGGCTGATCGGGCGTTCGTTCCGAGTCAGCGAACATGACTTGCAGATTTCCGCCAGCGTCGGCATCGCTATATATCCGGGCAACGGTGAAACCGCCGAGGAATTGCTGATGAACGCTGACGCGGCGATGTACCACGCCAAGGGCGCCGGGAAAAACGGCTATAGCTTCTTCGATGCCTCGATGAACAGCAACGCGCGCAAACAGCTGCAGTTGTTGCAGGACTTGCGTATCGCCATTGATCAGCAGCAATTCAGTCTCTATTACCAACCCAAGTTCGATGCCAACAATGGCCGACCGGTCGGTGCCGAGGCGTTGCTGCGCTGGGTGCATCCGACCCAGGGCATGCTGTTGCCGGACAAGTTCATCGAACTGGCGGAAAAGACCGGGCTGATCATTCCGATTGGCGAGTGGGTGCTCAACGAAGCCTGCCGTCAGATGCGCGAGTGGTACGTGCTCGGGTACACCGACTGGCGCATCGCAGTGAATCTTTCAGCCCTGCAGTTCTGCCACGCAGGCCTGGTCCAGAGCGTCGCCAAAGCCTTGGCCACTCACCATTTGCCGGCCAACAGCCTGACCCTCGAGATCACAGAAACCACCGCCATGAGCGATGCCGATGCGAGCATGACGGTGCTTCAGGAGCTGTCGACAATGGGGGTCGACCTGTCCATCGACGACTTTGGCACCGGCTATTCGAGCTTGATGTACCTCAAGCGCTTGCCCGCCAACGAACTGAAGATCGACCGGGGGTTTGTCCGCGATCTGGAGCGTGACAGCGATGATGCCGCCATCGTTTCCGCCATCGTCGCCCTCGGCCAGGCACTGGGGTTGCGGATCGTCGCCGAAGGGGTGGAAACCGACTCGCAGCAAGACTTCCTGACGCAACTCGGTTGTGATTCGCTTCAGGGTTATCTGCTCGGGCACCCGCTGCCCGCCGAACGCTTCATGGTAGATATTCTCCGCGCAGAGCAATTGGCGGTGAATTGAGAACAATGTGATTGATCTGAGCCCATGCAAAAGCCAGCGATGACGGTTATTCTTGGCCCCGACTGCTAACGCTTGGAATGGGGGAAGTTTCGCATGGACAAAGTCATCGTCATCACTGGCGGCAGCCGCGGTATCGGCGCCGCCACAGCCCTGTTGGCCGCCAAACAAGGCTATCGGATCTGCATCAACTACCTGGCCGATGAATCGGCTGCGCAAACGGTGCTGGAGCAAGTCCGGGCGCTGGGCGCGCAAGCCATCGCGGTGCGCGCTGACGTCAGCATCGAAGACGAAGTCATCGCCCTGTTCCACCGCGTGGACACTGAGTTGGGCCGGGTCACGGCACTGGTGAACAACGCCGGCACCGTCGGGCATAAGTCCCGAGTCGATGAAATGTCCGAATTCCGTATTCTCAAAATCCTCAGAACCAACGTCCTGGCGCCGATTCTCTGCGCCAAACACGCGATCCTGCGCATGTCGCCCAAGCATGGCGGGCAGGGTGGCAGCATCGTTAACGTGTCCTCGGTGGCCTCACGCCTGGGGGCGCCAAGTGAGTACGTCGACTACGCCGCCTCCAAAGGTGCGCTCGATACCTTCACCATCGGCCTGTCCAAAGAAGTGGCCGGCGAAGGCATCCGCGTCAACGCCGTGCGCCCTGGTTACATCTACACCGATTTCCATGCGTTGAGCGGTGACCCGGATCGGGTCAGCAAGCTGGAGTCGGGGATTCCGATGGCTCGGGGCGGGCGTCCGGAAGAAGTGGCTGAGGCGATTGTGTGGTTGCTGTCGGACAAGGCTTCCTATGCGACCGGGACGTTTGTCGACCTCGGCGGCGGGCGTTAACCCTTAGGATTTGTATCGCTGGATTTGGCTTCATCGTCGGAACGCCGCCCGGAGCAGGCTCGCTCCCACAGTTGATCGCATTCCCCTGTGGGAGCGAGCCTGCTCGCGAAGGCGGTAGACCAGACGCCACCAAACCCTCAGAACGACCGCACAATCCGGCCCAACGTCTCCATCGCCTTCTCGGCTGTCTCATCCCAGGGGCTGCCGTAATTCAGGCGGATACAATTCCTGAAGCGCTGGGTCGGTGAAAAAATCGGCCCGGGCGCAATGCTGATCCCTTGCGCCAACGCCATTTGAAACAACTTCAGTGAATCCATCTGCGGTGGCAATTCCAGCCACAAAAAGTAGCCGCCGGCCGGTTGGCTGACGCGAGTCTGCGTCGGGAAGTAGCGCGCGATCGCGGCGAGCATGGCGCTTTGCTGTTCTTCAAGGGCGTAGCGCAGTTTTCGCAGGTGCCGGTCGTAGCCGCCGTGTTGCAGGTAATCGGCGATGGCCGCCTGGGCGGGCATCGACGCGCACAGCGATGTCATGAGTTTCAGCCGTTCGATCTTCTGCGCGTAGCGCCCGGCGGCGACCCAGCCGATGCGGTAGCCGGGGGCCAGGCTTTTGGCGAACGAACCGCAGTGCATCACCAGCCCTTCGGTATCAAAAGCCTTGGCCGGTTTCGGCGCCTGTTGGCCGTAATACAGTTCGGCGTAGACGTCGTCTTCGATCAGCGGCACCTGATGGCTGCGCAAGAGCTCAACCAGTTCCTGTTTCTTCGCCTCGGGCATTGTCGCGCCCATCGGGTTCTGGAAGCTGGTCATGCACCAGACAGCCTTGATCGGGTGCCGTGCCAGGGTTTGCGCGAGTACGCCAAGGTCGATGCCATCGCGCGGATGCACAGGGATTTCCACGGCTTTGAGCTTCAGCCGCTCCAGGATTTGCAGGCACGCGTAGAACGCCGGGGCTTCGATGGCCACAAGGTCCCCGGGCTCGGTGACCGCTTGCAGGCATAGGTTCAGCGCTTCCAGCGCGCCGTTGGTGATCAGCAGTTCTTCCATGGGCAGCATCAGCCCGCCGACCATGTAGCGCAGGGCGATTTGTCGACGCAGTTGCGGGTTGCCCGGCGACATGTCGGTGACGACCATGCGTGGGTCCATTTCGCGGGCGGCGCTGGCCAGGGAACGGGACAGGCGTTGCAGCGGGAACAGGGTCGGGCTGGGGAAGGCCGAGCCGAAGGGCACGGTGTTCGGGTCCTTGATCGAGTCGAGGACCGAGAACACCAGTTCGCTGACGTCGACTTCGGTGGACTCATTGACCTGACTGCTGATCACCGGCTCCGAGAACGGGCTCGGCGCGTGTGCGTTGACGAAGTAGCCGGAACGCGGGCGGGCGCGGATCAGGCCGCGGCGTTCGAGCAGGTAGTAGGCCTGGAACACCGTGGACGGGCTGACCCCATAAGTCTGGCTGGCGTAGCGCACCGATGGCACACGCTGGCCGGGGCCGAGAACGCCGGAGCGGATCAGTTCAGCGATGTCGTCGGCGAATTTTTCGTAGCGTTTCATCGGGGGGCCTTGTCGCCAGGTTGTTGTGTGGTGTGTCAGGGAAATCGACCCCTCACCCTAACCCTCTCCCCGGAGGGGCGAGGGGACTGACCGAGGTGTCCAGCGAATTACGGCGACCTGAAACACCAAGTCGACTATGGATTCAAAGCAGATTTTTCAGGTCGCCGTACCTTGAATATCCCCCAATCAGTCCCCTCGCCCCTCTGGGGCGGTCCGACGTTTCGGGAGGGTTAGGGTGAGGGGTGGCTTCCAGATCATGCACAAAACTCAATCCCGCCTCTGACCGCTCGCCATCTTAAAGGCTCAACGATTCATCGGCGCAACAAACCGGCTCTTCGCCACGCTATAAATCTCAGGCTCATCACTGTCGACAATTTTGAAACTGATCGCCTGCGAACTGCTGCTCGGCCGTTCCGTGGTCATCGCCACCGACACCGGCACATCCACAATCTCGCCCGGTGCCAGGCTCAGTTCGGTCTTGCCTTGCAGCAGGAAGCCTTCGCCGTCGACCAGGGTCAGACGGTAATCCTGGCGTTGCTGGGTCTTGTTGATGACTTTCAGGCTGTAGATGTTTTCGATCTGCCCCTGACTGTTCTCGCGGAACAGGCCACGGTCCTTGCTCACGTCCAGCGACACCATCGGCCGCTCCACCAGCGCCAGGGCAAGCGCACCGATCATCACCAGCAGGACCGCGGTGTAGCCGATCAATCGAGGCCGCAGCAGATGAGTCTTGCCACCCTGCAATTGATGCTCGGAGGTGTAGCTGATCAGCCCGCGGGCGTAGCCCATTTTGTCCATGATCGAATCACAGGCGTCGATACACGCGGCGCAGCCGATGCATTCCATCTGCAAGCCGTCGCGGATGTCGATGCCGGTCGGGCAGACCTGCACGCACACCTGGCAGTCGATGCAATCACCGAGGCCGACTTCTGCCGGGGCCACATCACGTTTGCGCGGGCCACGGTTTTCGCCACGGGCAACGTCGTATGAGATGGTCAGGGTGTCTTTGTCGAACATCACGCTCTGGAACCGCGCATACGGACACATGTGCATGCACACCGCTTCACGCAGCCAACCGGCGTTGATGTAAGTCGCGCCGGTAAAGAACAGCACCCAGAACAGGCTGACGCCGCCCATCTGCAACGTCAGCAGTTCTTCGGCCAGCGGCCGGATCGGGGTGAAATAGCCGACAAAGGTCAGGCCGGTCAACAGGCTGATGGCCAGCCACAAGGTGTGCTTGGCCGAGCGGCGGAACAGTTTGTTCAGGCCCCAAGGTGCGGCTTGCAGCTTGATCCGCTGGTTGCGTTCACCTTCGGTGATCTTCTCGCACCACATGAAGATCCAGGTCCAGGAGCTCTGTGGGCAGGTGTAGCCGCACCAGACCCTGCCAGCGAACACGGTGATCGCAAACAGGCCGAACGCGGCAATGATCAGCAGCGCCGACAGCAGGATGAAATCCTGCGGCCAGAAGGTCGCGCCGAAGATGTGGAATTTGCTTTCGGAAAGGTCCCAGAGCACGGCTTGGCGGCCGCCCCAGTTCAACCACACCGTGCCGAAGAACAGCAAAAACAGAAACCCTGCGCCGCTCAGGCGCAAGGTGCGGAATAAACCGGTGAAGCTGCGGGTGTGGATCAGGTTGTCGCTGGATTTGGCCTTCATCTTTGGACGCGAAGGCTCATAGCTCTGCACGGAAGGGTTCTGTACTAAAGGGGCGGTTTCTACGGTTCGGACGGGGATTCTATCGCTCATGGTCTTTCGCTCATCAGCCTCCATCAGGCCTGAGCACTATGAGCGGCGATCTGTTTGCATAACAGACTCACCTATTGCAATAAAAAGCGGATCAGATGGACTTTGATCCGCTGCCTGCGACAAGTTGATGCACCCGCTACAGCGGGTCGCAGACACCTATATCAAGCGTCTGCGGGGGTGATTGATCCGGGTCAGTCAAATCACCGAATCACTGTCGGTGGCCTTCAAATGCTTACGCCCGTCGACTGCGCCTGCTACGGTCAATGCGTCGGCTTCTGCTTCGGTAATGTAGAAGCGCTGGTCATTGAGCTCCACCGCCGACATGGATTTTTCCGAGTCGGTAATGATTGTGACGTCGGGACACAAACGAATTTCTTCGCCGTTCTCGGTAATGAAGAAGCAGGTCTGGTTTTCGATGCGCACAGTCATGGAGGTGTCCTTTTTTCTGCGGGTTCTAAAGTGTTAGGGCACAGCCGAGGATCATCGTTCTGTGCAACTGATTAATGGTCGACGCGGTCCCCCCTGAAACGACCCTTAACAAGGACAACACCATGAACGCCTGGTGGCATGAGGTTTGGGTGACCTTGCAAGCGGAGTTCGCCGACGTTGGCGACGCTTCACAACTGACGCGCATTACCGTGCGTTTGCTGATGGCTGCGGTGTTGGGCGGGATTCTCGGTTTCGAACGTGAGCACAAGGGCAAGGCCGCCGGGGTTCGCACCCACATGCTGGTGGCCCTCGGCGCCGCGCTGTTTGTGCTGGTGCCGCAAATGTCCGGCTCACAGGCTGATGCCATGAGTCGGGTGGTGCAGGGTGTGATCGCGGGGATCGGCTTTCTTGGCGCTGGGACTATTCTGAAAAACAACGAGGGCGACGAGGGGCACGTCAAAGGCCTTACCACCGCCGCCGGATTGTGGATGACCGCCGCCATCGGCGTTTCGGCCGGGTTGGGGCGAGAGGCGACGGCGGTGCTCAGTACGTTGCTGGCGTTGGCGATTTTCAGTGTGATGCCCGCCGTTGTGCGATTGATCGACAAGGACAAGGATCAAAATCCGTGAACTGATGATCGTTCCCACGCTCTGCGTGGGAACGATCACTACGCGATCGTTACTCCGGTGTAACGATCACCGGCGGCATCGTCTCTGGCGGGTCTTCACGCGGTGGCGGGGTGGTACCGGGCGGGTCTTGCTCAGGCACAGGTGCAGGCTCGGTCGGCGGAATGGTCGGGCTGTCGATGTTTGGATCAGGTGTTTCGGCAGGGATCGGAATGCTCATGAATTTAGCCTCCAGTGGCACATGGCGTAAGTCGTGCTTAAGTGTGTTGACCACCGTGCAAAGGAATTGATTCCTGCGAAGGCCCAGGCAATTCCTCGTGAACTTTTACCGGCGCCTGTCGCTCGGAACCTAAGTGAGTTCATTCCGGGGCGGACGATCCTGCGGGATGGCTATCCAGTTACAAGCCACAGGCACAAGAGCGTCCATGGGGCGTAAAGGAGAGATGCTCGATGACTGCTGAAAAACCGACAGAGCTGAACTACAACCCTCATATGCCGCTGTCGCAGGCCTTATTGCTACCGCGCATCGCCATCGAGAACACCATGCCGACCCTCGACGGCGGGCAGTTCGCCGTCAAAGCCGTGGTGGGCCAGGACGTGGTGGTGACCAGCAAAGTGTTTGCCGACGGTCACGACAAGTTGGCCGTGCGAGTGCGCTGGCACGCCGAGGGTGAGGAAACCTGGCAAAGCGAAGTCATGACTGAACTGGGCAATAACGGTTGGCAAGGCCAGTTCCGGGTCGCGCGCCAGGGCCGTTATGTGTTTTGCATCGAAGCCTGGATCGATCAGTTCGCCAGCTTCTGTTATGAGCTGGAGAAAAAACACGCCGCCAGGGTGCCGATCAGCCTGGAGTTGCAGGAGGGGCGAACGCTGGTCCAGCAAGCCGCCGAACGCACCGAAGGGCAGCTGAGTGAACAATTGGCGGCACTGCACCATGAATTGTCGGGTCTGCTCGAAATCGAACAGGTCGAGCTGTTTCTGCACCAGCGTAGCGCCGAGCTGATGACGCAGGCCGATCATCGTGCCTATTTGAGCATCAGCCCTGAGTACCCGCTCGACGTCGAACGGGACCTGGCACAGTTCGCCAGTTGGTATGAATTGTTTCCGCGTTCGATCACAGACGATCCGGCCCGTCATGGCACCTTCAACGATGTGCATTCGCGGCTGCCGATGATCCAGGACATGGGCTTCGACGTGCTGTACTTCCCGCCGATCCACCCGATCGGCTGCAGTTACCGCAAGGGCCCGAACAACGCCCTGACCGCCGGGCCGGACGATCCGGGCAGTCCGTATGCCATCGGCAGCGAAGAGGGCGGGCATGAAGCCATTCACGCCGAACTGGGCACCCGCGAGGACTTCCGTCGGCTTGTCGCAGCGGCTGCGGACCATGGGCTGGAAGTCGCCCTCGACTTCGCGATTCAGTGTTCCCAGGATCACCCATGGCTGCAGCAGCATCCGGGCTGGTTCAACTGGCGGCCGGACGGCACCATCAAATACGCCGAGAACCCACCGAAGAAATACCAGGACATCGTCAACGTCGATTTCTATGCCACCGATGCGATTCCGAGTCTGTGGGTCGAGTTGCGCGACATCGTGGTGGGTTGGGTCGAGGAGGGCGTGAAGCTGTTTCGCGTCGACAATCCTCACACCAAACCGCTGCCGTTCTGGCAGTGGCTGATCGCTGATGTACGGGCGCTGTACCCTGAGGTGATCTTCCTCGCCGAAGCCTTTACCACCCCGGCGATGATGGCGCGGTTGGGCAAAGTCGGTTACTCCCAGAGCTACACCTACTTCACCTGGCGCAACAACAAGTCCGAACTGGCCACCTATTTCACCGAGCTCAATGAGTCTCCGTGGCGCGAATGCTTCCGGCCGAACTTCTTCGTCAACACACCGGACATCAACCCGGCGTTTTTGCATGAGTCGGGGCGCGCCGGTTTTCTGATCCGCGCGGCGCTGGCCACCATGGGCTCCGGCCTGTGGGGCATGTATTCAGGCTTCGAACTGTGTGAAGCGGCACCGGTGCCGGGCAAGGAGGAATACCTCAATTCCGAGAAGTATGAAATCCGCCCACGGGACTTCAACGCGCCGGGCAACATCATTGCCGAAATCGCCCAGCTCAACCGCATCCGCCGGCAGAACCCGGCACTGCAGACGCATCTGGGCCTGAAGGTCTACAACGCCTGGAACGACAACATTCTGTATTTCGGCAAACGCAGCGAGGATGGCAGCAATTTCATTCTGGTGGCCGTCAGCCTTGATCCGCATAACGTCCAGGAAGCGAATTTCGAATTGCCGCTGTGGGAAATGGGCTTGCCCGACGACGCCAGCACCCAGGGCGAGGACTTGATGAGCGGTCATCGCTGGACCTGGCACGGCAAGTACCAATTCATGCGGATCGACCCGGCGCATCAACCGTTCGGGATCTGGCGAATTACCGTTTAGCACTGATTAGCACTGATCGTTCCCACGCTCTGCGTGGGAATGCAGCCCGGGACGCTCTGCGTCCCATCCAGAGCCGAACGCGGAGCGTCCGTGGAGGCATTCCCACGCAGAGCGTGGGAACGATCTGGGCCGAGGCGTTTCCAGTTTTCAACAGGAGTTTCAAATGGCGAAGAAACCCAAGGCAGCCACCTTTATCAAGGACCCGCTCTGGTACAAGGATGCGGTTATCTACCAGGTTCACGTTAAGTCTTTTTTCGACTCCAACAATGACGGGATCGGCGACTTTCCCGGTCTTATCGCCAAACTCGATTACATTGCCGATCTGGGCGTCAACACCATTTGGCTGTTGCCGTTCTATCCCTCGCCACGGCGCGATGACGGCTACGACATTGCCGAATACCGTGGGGTGCATTCCGACTACGGCACCATGGCCGACGCCAAGCGGTTCATCTCGGAAGCCCACAAACGTGGCCTGCGGGTGATTACCGAACTGGTCATCAACCACACCTCGGACCAGCACGCCTGGTTTCAACGTGCGCGTAAGGCCAAGAAAGGTTCGGCGGCACGGGATTTCTACGTCTGGTCCGATGACGATCAAAAGTACGACGGCACCCGCATCATCTTTCTCGACACCGAAAAATCCAACTGGACCTGGGACCCGGTGGCCGGCCAGTACTTCTGGCATCGCTTCTATTCTCACCAGCCAGACCTGAATTTCGATAACCCGCAAGTCATGAAAGCCGTGCTCTCGGTGATGCGCTACTGGCTGGACATGGGCATCGACGGTCTGCGTCTGGACGCGATTCCGTACCTGATCGAACGCGACGGCACCAACAACGAAAACCTGCCCGAGACCCACGACGTCCTCAAGCAGATCCGTGCCGAAATCGACGCCAATTACCCGGACCGCATGCTGCTGGCCGAGGCCAACCAATGGCCGGAAGACACGCAGTTGTACTTTGGTGATACCGACAAAAAGGGCCTGAACGGCGACGAATGCCACATGGCGTTCCACTTCCCGCTGATGCCGCGCATGTACATGGCGCTGGCCCAGGAAGACCGTTTCCCGATCACCGACATTCTGCGCCAGACCCCGGAGATCCCGGCCAACTGCCAGTGGGCGATTTTCCTGCGCAACCACGATGAGCTGACCCTGGAAATGGTCACCGACAAGGAGCGCGATTACCTGTGGAATTACTACGCGGCCGACCGTCGGGCGCGGATCAACCTTGGCATTCGCCGCCGCTTGGCGCCGTTGATGGAGCGCGACCGTCGTCGTGTGGAGTTGCTGAACAGTTTGCTGCTGTCGATGCCCGGTACGCCGACCCTGTATTACGGCGATGAAATCGGCATGGGTGACAACATCTACCTCGGCGACCGCGACGGCGTTCGCACGCCGATGCAGTGGTCGATTGACCGTAACGGCGGTTTCTCCCGCGCCGACCCGGCCAGCCTGGTGCTGCCACCGATCATGGACCCGCAATACGGTTACCTGTCGGTTAACGTTGAAACCCAGGCCGGCGACCCGCATTCGCTGCTGAACTGGACCCGGCGCATGCTCGCCGTGCGCAAGCAGTCCAAGGCCTTCGGTCGCGGCACACTGAAAATGCTCTCGCCGAGCAACCGGCGGATTCTGGCATACACCCGGGAATTCACCGGGCCGGATGGCAAGTACGAAATCATTCTGTGCGTGGCCAACGTATCGCGCAGTGCGCAAGCGGCGGAGCTGGATTTATCCGCTTATGCCGGCATGGTGCCGGTGGAAATGCTTGGCGGTAACGCCTTCCCGCCGATCGGCCAGTTGAATTTCCTGCTGACCCTGGCGCCTTACGGCTTCTACTGGTTCGGCCTGGCAGCAGAAAACCAGATGCCGAGCTGGCACGTGGAACCGGCGCAAAGCTTGCCGGACTTCACCACGCTGGTGCTGAAGAAACGCATGGAAGAACTGCTCGAAGCGCCGTCCCGCGGCACGCTGGAGCAGGGCATCTTGCCGAGCTGGCTACAGAATCGCCGCTGGTTTGCCGGCAAGGACGCGGCCATTGAACAGGTCAACATCGCTTACGGCGTGCGCTTCGGCGATCCACAACATCCGGTGCTGTTGAGTGAAATCGATGTCACCAGTGGCGGCCAGACCAATCGCTATCAGCTGCCGTTCGGCTTTATCTCCGAAGATCAGGTGGGTGCCGCGTTGCCTCAGCAACTGGCCTTGTCTCGGGTCCGGCGCGTGCGTCAGGTCGGCTTGATCACCGATGCCTTCAGCCTCGACACCTTTGTGCATGCGGTATTGCAAGGCATGCAAAGTAATACCGTATTGCCATCCAGTGCGGGCGATATCTGCTTTGAGCCGACGTGGGAACTGGGGAAACTCGGCCTGACCGGTGAATCGGAAGTGCGTTACCTGTCAGCCGAGCAGTCCAACAGCTCGGTAGTGATCGGCAACAGCCTGGTGCTCAAACTGATCCGCAAGGTCGCGTCTGGCGTGCACCCGGAACTGGAAATGAGCGCGTACCTGACTCACGCCGGTTTCAGCAATATCTCGCCGCTGCTGGGTTCAGTGGTTCGCCGCGATCCGGCGGGTGAGGAAAGTCTGCTGATGATTGCCCAAGGCTACTTGAGCAATCAGGGTGACGCCTGGGAATGGACCCAGAACAACCTCGAACGGGCGCTGCGCGACGAACTGGCCGACGCCATGTCCGAGCAGGAGCAACACTACAACGCCTTGGGCGAACTGAGAGACTTCGCCGGCATGCTCGGTCAGCGTCTCGGTGAAATGCATCAGCTGCTGGCGGCGCCCAGCGACAACCCGGATTTCGCCCCGAAAGTCACCACCCAGAAAGATGCCCTGGCCTGCGCTAAAGACGTGTCGGCGCAACTGGAGCACGCGCTGAAATTGCTCAAACAGCATCAAAGCGAATTGAACCCGGCAGACAAAGCCTTGGTCACTCGTTTACTGGACAACAAAAAAGCCATCCTCAGCCATGTTCAGGAGCTGGGCAAAAAAGCCGTTGGTGGTCTGCGCATTCGTGTCCACGGCGACTTGCACCTGGGCCAGGTGCTGGTGATCAAGGGCGACGCCTACTTGATCGACTTCGAAGGCGAGCCGGCGCGGCCACTGCATGAGCGACGGGGCAAACACAGCCCGTACAAAGACGTCAGTGGCGTATTGCGTTCTTTTGACTACGCTGCGGCGATGGCGATCAATGTGCACAACGTCGACAACACCGCCGATGCCCAAGCCGCTCGTCAACGTGTCGCCGATCGCTATTTAAATGAAGCAAGACAAGCATTTGTCGACGCTTATCGGCTGGCGGCAGCTAGTCTTGCTCATGCATGGCAAGATCCGGAAGGCGAGGACGCCGCATTGGCGTTGTTCGGCCTGGAGAAGGCAGCGTATGAAGTGGCCTATGAGGCAGAAAATCGCCCCACATGGTTGTCCGTGCCGTTGCACGGTTTGTATGGGTTATTGAGTGGGCTTAAACCCTTTTCCGATCTTGGTGGAGAGTAGTCATGAGTTTCTCGAACAAGGAACAGGGTCACGCTAAAGAAGCGTTGCTGCCCAGATCGCGGGACATCGACGCGCTGGTACGCGCCGAACATCACGACCCCTTTGCAATTCTCGGCCCCCACGGCGATGGTGCCGGCGGGCAATTCATTCGGGCCTATTTGCCGGACGCCTTGAGCGTGCAGGTACTGGCCAAGGACTCCGGGGAAGAACTCGGCAACCTTGAGGCCACCCAGACACCGGGGCTGTTCGTCGGCCATTTCGATCGGGCGCAGCCGTATCTGCTGCGAACCCGGTGGGCCGGCGGCGAACAAATTGCCGAGGACCCTTACAGCTTTGGCCCGTTGCTCGGTGAGATGGACTTGTACCTGTTCGCCGAAGGCAATCACCGCGATCTCAGCGCTTGCCTGGGCGCGCAGCTGAAAACGGTCGACGGTGTCGATGGCGTGCGGTTCGCCGTGTGGGCACCGAACGCCAAAAGGGTGTCGGTGGTGGGGGACTTCAACAACTGGGACGGTCGCCGGCACCCGATGCGCCTGCGTCATCCGACCGGCGTTTGGGAAATTTTCGTCCCGCGCATGCAAGCGGGGGAAACGTACAAATACGAAATCCTCGGTACCCACGGCATTCTGCCGCTCAAGGCCGACCCGATGGCGCTGGCCACCTCGCTGCCGCCGGACACCGCGTCAAAAGTCGCTTCGCCGCTGAACATCGATTGGCAGGATCAGGAGTGGATGCAATCCCGGGGCGACCGTCATCGGGTGAGTGCGCCGCTGTCGATCTACGAATTGCATGCCGGGTCCTGGCAATGTGAGCTGGACGATTTGGGCGAAGTTGCGCGCCTGTACACCTGGCATGAGTTGGCCGAGCGGCTGATTCCTTACGTGAAGGATCTGGGTTTTACCCACATCGAGCTGATGCCGATCATGGAACACCCGTTCGGTGGTTCCTGGGGCTATCAGTTGCTGTCGCAGTTCGCCCCGAGCGCCCGCTACGGTACGCCGGATGATTTCGCCGCGTTCATCAATGCCTGCCATCAGGCCGACATCGGCGTGATCCTCGACTGGGTGCCAGCGCATTTTCCGACCGATACCCACGGCCTGGCGCAATTCGACGGCACTGCGCTGTACGAATACGGCAACCCGCAGGAAGGTTTCCATCAGGACTGGGACACGCTGATCTACAACCTGGGTCGCACCGAAGTGCATGGTTACATGCTGGCCTCGGCGCTGCACTGGCTCAAACATTTCCACGTCGACGGTCTGCGGGTCGATGCCGTGGCTTCGATGCTGTATCGCGATTACTCGCGCAAGGCCGGCGAATGGGTGCCAAACCGTCACGGCGGTCGGGAAAACCTCGAAGCCATCGACTTCCTGCGCCATCTCAATGACGTGGTCGACCTCGAAGCCCCTGGCGCGCTGGTGATTGCCGAAGAATCCACCGCATGGCCGGGTGTCAGCCAGGGCACGCAACAGGGCGGACTGGGCTTCGACTACAAGTGGAACATGGGCTGGATGCACGATTCGCTGCACTACATCCAGCAGGACCCGGTGTACCGCGCCCATCACCACAACGAACTGAGTTTCGGCCTGGTATATGCCTGGTCCGAGCGTTTTATCCTGCCGATCTCCCACGACGAAGTGGTACACGGCAAGCACTCGCTGATCGACAAGATGCCCGGCGACCGCTGGCAGAAATTCGCCAACCTGCGCGCCTACCTCAGTTTCATGTGGGCGCATCCGGGCAAGAAACTGTTGTTCATGGGCTGCGAGTTTGGTCAGTGGCGTGAGTGGAACCACGATCAGCAACTCGACTGGTACTTGCTGCAGTACTCGGAACACAAAGGTGTGCAGAAGCTCGTCGGCGATCTTAATCGGCTGTATCGCGAAGAACCGGCGCTGCATGATCAGGACGACGCGCCGCAAGGCTTCCAGTGGTTGATCGGTGATGACGCCATCAACAGCGTTTATGCCTTCATGCGCTGGAGCAGGGAGGGGCGGCCGGTGTTGGTGGTGGCTAACTTCACGCCGGTGCCGCGTGAGGGTTATCGCATCGGCGTACCGTTTGCCGGGCGTTGGACCGAGGTGATCAACAGCGATGCTGCCACTTACGCCGGTTCGAACTATGGCAACAGCGGCGGGGCGTTTACCGAGGACGAGCCGAGCCATGGCCAGGCACTCTCGTTGGTATTGAACCTGCCGCCGCTGGCGGTGTTGATGCTGCGTCCGGAGGGTTGATCTAAAACCGAGTCGCTCCCTTCGTCGGATCGCCGCCCGGAGCAGGCTCGCTCCCACATTGGTTTTGTGTACGACATCAATCCAATGTGGGAGCGAGCCTGCTCGCGAAGGCGTCAGCCGAAACAAAACGCCTCCTGAGGTCAGACGCTCACCACCGCATCCGCACACCCAAACTCCCAATCAACCCGTTCAAATCATTCTGATCCACATCACTGCTGTAGTCGGCGCTGACATAAAAACTCACGGTGGGTGTCACTCTGGCCACCAGGCCCAAACCCACTTCGACGGTCGATGAATTGCGGCTGCTACTGATTTTGTCGACCTGATCCAGGGTCACGGTATTACCGGTGTACACCGTGTGCCACAAGTTGGTTCGCACGTAGGGTTCGACCCCCAGCCCGTTGATGTCGTAACTACCTTTCAACCGGGCACCGACCCGGCCGCTCCAGGACGTCAGATCGCTGGACGAAGCATTGCCAGACCCGGCATACGGGGTGTCCAGGGTAATGCGTTGATTGATCAACTGCGCCTGGGGTTCAACTACCCAGTTATCGCTCAGACCAATGGGGAAACCACCTTCCACCGACAGCGTCACCGCGCTGCCCTCGGTTGCCTGTCGGGCGCCCTGGTCATTGCGGGTATAACCGTTGACCCGGCCGCCGCTGGCCGTCAAATCCACGTGCCAGCCTTGGGGCCCGGTCAGGCTCCAGTAGGCACCGAGGCTCTGGCCTTCGAGGTTGAGGGTGTCGTGGCTGGGGTCAGCAAGGGCGGGACCGGCCAGCAGCCCGTTGCTGTCGCCTTGTAACTGAGTGATGCCGCCAACCAGTCCGACCCGCTGGGTATGACCGCTACCGCTTTGCAGAGTCAGGATCGCCGGACCTTTGAATTCGCTACTGCCAGGGATAGCAAATCCCTGAGCCAGGACATCGGTTTGCGCCTGCCGCGAGGCCTGTCCATACATCTGATCCCAGGCCGAAGGCGCAGCGTCCTCGATGGTCAGGTGCGAACTTCGTGTGTCGGAGGCGGTGCTGAAGCGGCCAAGGTAGGGGGCGGCGATCGTGACGGCGGGTAAGGCCATGACCGGAACATCCTGGCGGTACCATGGCAAGGTTACATCCTCTGCCGGCCCTGCCTGTACTTCCATGGACGAGCACAGAAGGAGTGAGCTCGAGACAGTGCAAAAAGTAACTTTGATCTCTTGTTGGGTGAATGAAGTTTTCATGGAGGTCTACCTTGCAATCGCATGCGGTATCTCGCTCTGGCGTCTCTCTCCTACCCCGAATGAGGGGCGACCGAATGTAGTGGGGCAAGCCTCTGGCCGCCCGATTTTGCGGGTGTCTTGGGGTTTGCCCCTGGTGTATTTCCGGGGGTAGTAACGTGTAGCTAAGAAGACCCTTGACATCGCGTCAAGAAAATGGCCGATAAGTGGTATGTGTATTTTAGGACTTGCAAGTGACTGATTTACGCCGCACATCTAAGTTCTTGTTTGTTCGAAAAATCGTCAAGAAATCCGCATTCCAGAGCGTTTTTGATAGTGGGCTACCGGTCTACCAACTCACCCTGACACCGACATTTGCAGCCGTCGCGCGCAGCTGATTGCTGTCGATATTGCTGGTGTAGTCGACTCCGCCATACAAAGGTTCCAGTGGTCGTCCACTGACTTGGTAGCGGTCTTTGAGTCGAGCGCCGAGGCGACCGGTCCAGGCACCGTGGGAGTCGAATGAGACCTTTGAATGCTTCTAAATAGTGAGGGCGCAAGCGCCCTCGCTACCTGCCTGGCGACTACCCAGGCTTGTGGTTATCCAAAACCCGATTGACCGCTAACTCACCCAACATGATCATCCGTTGCAGCACCAGCATCGTTTGCCGTCGCGGGCCGTCCGTTACGTCGGCGAGATCGTTGACCATGGCGCTGGCTGATGCCAACGATTCGCAGGCCTCGACGAGCAACGTTTCGTCATCCACCGCTGCGTCGATGGTGAAAATGGTGCTGGGCTTGTAGGGCGGTATCTGCGTTTTTGTCGCCCCGGGGTTGAGGTAGAAGCGGAGTGCGCGGTCGGCCGCCTCTCTCATTTTCTTGGGGTCAAGATCAATAAAGGCGTCGTAGGGTACTGGACCCGTGTGCGGGGGATTCGGCGTTACTTTGAACATAGATCTGATTTCCAGAGTTAGGGCCGCTACCGCTCTCGACTAAAAGAGGGTGGCGGCTGTACGCAGGTTAGTCGACCGGTGGAATCAGCAAGCCCGGCGCGCCCAAGGGCGCCCTGCGCACAACCACCATCAAGTACAGGCATAGAACGACCTGACTGAATGGAGCTTATGCACCTTACCGATAACCACCGGGCGACTAAACCCGACCACTGATGAGCAGTGGCAGGTAAACGATAGAGGCCGGGGTCAAAGCGCACAAGCCAGCGGATTCTGGCGCACGCGTAGGTAACGACGCAAGGCGTTGTAGCCGTTAGGACGTAACAGCGGGTGTCTTTAAACGCGTCCGCTAAACGCATGAAAGCGGCCGGCACAGTAGTCTATGAAACTAATGAGCGTTTCAAAGATGCACTTCCACCGCCAACGGCAAGTGATCCGACAAATGCGTCCAGGGCTTGTGCCCCAGTATCCGCGGCTCATGACTGCTGGCATTGCGCAGATAGATCCGGTCCAGGCGCAGCAGCGGAAAGCGCGCCGGATAGGTTTTCGCCGGGCGACCGTGGTGGCGCTCGAAGGCTTCATGCAGGTAGTCGCGACGGGACAGGGCGGTATTGCCTTGCAACTGCCAATCGTTGAAGTCGCCAGCGATAATCACCGGCGCATCGTCGGGCAACGATTCGAGCAGTTGGCAGAGTAGCTGGAGCTGTAGTTGGCGATGGCTTTCCAGCAGACTCAAGTGAACGCAGATCGCATGCACTTCAGTGTGCCCCGGCACATCCAGTACGCAATGCAGCAGGCCGCGGCGTTCGGGGCCGGTGATCGAGACGTCGAGGTTGCGGTGCTCGCGGATCGGGTATTTCGATAACAGGGCATTGCCGTGGTGACCGTTGGGGTAGACCGCGTTACGACCGTAGGCGAAGTCGCTCCACATGCTGTCGGCCAGGAACTCGTATTGTGAGGTTTGCGGCCAATCGTTGTAGCGAGTGGAATGACGGTCGTGTTCTCCGACGACTTCCTGCAGGAACACCAGGTCCGCCGACGTACTGCGTACCGCTTCACGCAGTTCCGGGAGAATGAAACGTCGGTTGAGTGCGGTAAAACCCTTGTGGGTGTTGACCGTCAGCACTCTCAATCGATGAATCGCCAGGGGTGTGTTCAATGGAGATGATTCGACGGCCTGCCACTTGGAATCACTGGTCACGTTCACTCCTCTGAATCAGGGCTGCTTATGTATGCGACTGATACAGCGGCGGGCAGTTCAGTGGGATTCGTCGCAAGCAGCCTTCACACCAAAATGTAGCAGCTGTCGAGCCTGCGAGGCTGCGTCCGGCTGCGTAGCAGTCGTCATCCAGAACATGGAGTTTGCCTGACACACCGCGTTGCCGGGTCTTACGACTGCTTCGCAGCCGGACGCAGCCTCGCAGGCTCGACAGCTGCTACAGGCTTATGTCAGACGAAGACAATTTCGTAGGGCAACCGTATCCGTTCCAGAAGCACCGGGGGCAGCAGCGGGGCGAGGCCGATGGCCGGCTCGCCGTCGAGCTGGCTGGCATAGGCGTGGGTAGCGTGGCTTTTGCGCGCGACGGTCCAGGTGTCCAGGCGAACCTTGCGCGCGCGATGCCACGGGATGAGCCCTCGATCACGCGTTGGCCAGTGCCAGGCCCAGACCGGTACTTCGTTGAATGCCGCACCGACCATGGCCGCGGCCTTGGCGCTGGCCCGGCCCACGGCGTCATGGTCGACAATGCCATCCTCGCGCCAGGTGCTGAACACCACATCCCCAGGGCGTAAATAACGGGCGATGAATTGAGTCATCTGAACTTCCCGTTCGGCCAGGGCGTTGTCGGTGAAGCCGCCACGAATCCATTTGAGGCTGTGCATCGGCAGCCCGAGCCGGCGCAAGGCTTCGAGGCTTTCCTGGGGGCGGAACACGCTCAAGCGTTTCTCCGACCACTGTTGCGAGCCCGGATGACTGGCGCTGCCGTCGGTCATCGAGATTAATTGCAGGGGATGACCCAATGCGGTGAGCAACTGCAACAGGCCGCCGCAGGTCACGACTTCATCGCCGGGGTGTGGAGCAATCACCACGGCGCGTGCGCCGGCGGGGACCAGGGTCTGAGTGCTTATGACAGGAATGTTGTCCAGTTGCGGGGCGCTGTTCCAGATTTGTACTGGCAGGCTGGTTTCGTTGATGGAAACGGTTTTCATGGGGCTACGTCCTTGTTCTCGTTGATAGCAATGTGCAGCGCTCCAAACCCTGGATTGCCGCGAACAGAGTATTGCTCATGTCGCGCTATTCGTCGCCTCGATGTCCCATCCGGTACGTTTTTTTATCCGAGCTGCGCCATTTCCCGCAAGAAATCGCCAAATCCTCCCCGTGCGCGGCTGTCCAGTCGGGCACTGGTGAGCACCTGCGGACGCTGGCTCCAGGCAATATTCGCCCCGCAGCGCTCGAGTTGCCGCACCATTTGCACATCTTCGTCGCTGGCCAGCGGTGCGAAACCACCGGCACGCCGGTAAGCATCGGCACTGATGCCCAGGTTGGCACCATGGATATGCCGGTGTCCGTCGCGGGCCTGATAACGCTGGTGATAGCGAATCTGTGCTGACTCATCGAAGGCCGCGGTCCACTGATCGACCGTCACCGTGCCGCACACTGCGTCGGCACCGAGGTCCAGTTGCGCCACCAGCCAGTCCTTGGCGACCCGGCTGTCGGCGTCGGAGCAGGAAATCCAGCGCACCCCCCGATCCAGTAGAAACCGTGCACCCGCGGCGCGCGCCAGACCGACGTTACGCGCCTCGATCGCCAGGCTGTGCACTGGGTAACTGTCGACAATCTCTGAGGATCGGTCAGTGCAACTGTCGAGCACCACCAGCACCAGGACCGTTTCACCCCCCAGCCGTTCATGGCACGCGGCGCGCAGGGCGGCCCGTATGCACTGCTCGATCAACGCTTCTTCGTTATGCGCCGGGATCAAAATGCCAATCATCGCAAGCCCTCCAGCGCGGCTACGGAGCGCGGTTCACGGCTCCAGAGTTCCAACAGGAAATCGGCCTCCTGATGCAGGACCAGGCGCGGCAAGTGCAACTGTTCGTGGAGCAGGTCATGGACCTGTCGGGCATTGAGCGGGCAGCCATCGATCGGTGGGCGCCAGTGGCAGGCCAGGAGCTGGCCGTCTGCAGTCAGTGACCGGGCGGCATGTTCGATCAGGCACTTGAGGTCTTCGGCGTCCAGGTAATAGCCGACTTCGCTGAGCACGATCAGGTCAAAC
This sequence comes from Pseudomonas sp. TH39(2020), assembly GCF_016650715.1. Classification (NCBI taxonomy): domain Bacteria; kingdom Pseudomonadati; phylum Pseudomonadota; class Gammaproteobacteria; order Pseudomonadales; family Pseudomonadaceae; genus Pseudomonas; species Pseudomonas sp. TH39(2020). The sequence goes on from NZ_JAEKFF010000003.1 coordinate 239,031, forward strand.
TGCTCGTTGGGCCAATCACTCGGCAGGCGGCTTTGACGGACTTCGGCATGGTCGAACAGACTCAGGCGAGTGCGAGCCAGCGCCACGGCGGCGGCTGCGGTATCGCAACACAACAGGCGATTGCAGCGAGTGGCCAGATCAGCGCTCAGTTCCCCGTTGGCGCAACCGGGTTCGAAGATCGCGCGGTAGTGCGGTCGGGGCAGCGCGGCCAGCGTTATGGCGCGTTTGCGCTGTTCGTACCAGCGCTGGCGGAACGCCCAGGGATCGTCGTTGCCGGCGAACAAACCGTCGAAATAGCGATCCTCGACGCTCATACAAACACCACTTCAAACGGTTGCAGTAACCGGTCCAGCACATACGGTGCCAGCACCGGTGGCAAGCCGGTTTTCGGGTCGCCCTCCAGCTGGCTGGCGAAGGCATGAATGGCGTGACGTTTGCGCGCCACCAGCGCCGGGGCCAATAGAATCTTTCGCGCCCGGTGCCAAGGCACGAAACTGTCTTCGGGGGTTGCCCAGTGCCAGGTCCAGACGGGCAGCTCATGCAGCGTCGCACCGACCCGTTTCGCCGCTTCGGCACTGGCGCGACCCACAGCCTCGTGATCGCAATGGCCGTCTTCACGCCACGTGGTAAACACCACATCGTTGGGCCGCAGATGACGTTCGATGAACTCGCACAACTCGGCTTCCCGTGCCGCCACCTGACTGTCGGCGAAGCCACCGCGCAGCCATTTCAGGCTGTGCAACGGCAGGCCGAGACGGCGCAAGGCCTGGGCCGATTCCTGCGGGCGGACCACGCTCAGGCGTTCCACCGGCCAGCGCTCGGAACCAGGATGGCTGGCACTGCCATCAGTGACTGAAATCAGTTGCAGCGGCCGGCCAGCTGCGGCGAGCAATTGCAGGAAGCCGCCGCAACCCAGCACTTCGTCATCCGGATGGGGGGCGATGATCACGGCGCGCGAGCCTTCCGGCACCAGCGTCAGGATGTCGGTCACCGGCAACTGCGCCAGATGGCTTGAGGTTTGCCATAAATGCAGAGGCGTTCCCTGGCCGACAATCGGGTTGGTTTTCATAACATCCATGTCTCCGTCAGAACCTGTTGCCCAAGCGCGGCGAGATCCCGTTCGGCGTGGCTTTGGCGCAGGAATACCGGCAGGTCGGCGATCAGTCGGGCGAACTGTCGATCTTTGCAATAGGGGCCGGCACCGAGTGCGTGGCCGACGTGCAGCATGACCTGTTCGGCGGCGTGTTCCACCACCGCCCGGGCGCGCCGGGCCAGCAGTTCGGTGTCGTCCAGCGGAGCGGCGTCGATCATCAATGCGCTGACCCGCAATACCTCGGCGGCCGCATGCAGTGCGCTGTCGACCGCGCCCAGGTGGGCGAGGGCGTGGGGTTCTTCACGTTGAGCGCAATGGCTGCGCAGGCGTTCGGCGATGCTCTGTGCCGCGCCGTACCAGCAAGCGGCAATGCCGATTCCGCCTTGCCAGAAGCCTGGACGTTGCAGGTAATCGCCGGGGTTGCCAATGGCTTGTGCTTCGGCACCTTCGAACAGCACCTCGACGCTGCCAGTGGCACCCATTCCGACGGCTTGCCAGCCCTGATCCGTAACGGTCACGCCGGGTTGATCCAGCGCCACCGCCACCAATTGCTGCCGGTCGTGATGATCCCATGCCGTGAGCAACGCATGACTCAACACCGTTGCGCCCGAGCACCAGGCCTTGCGCCCGTTCAGTGCGACCATATGCCCCTGCGGACGGACGCGCACCCGCGCTTGTGGTGGTTCGGCAGCCCACATGCCCCACGTGCTGCCAGGCGTAGGCGAGCCACCCAGTTGCTGGATGATCGCCAGGGCGTCGGTATGGCCTTCGTACAACTTGCACAACCCCAGATCATGCCCGCCGACCTCGGCCAGACGCTGAAACCGCTCCAGTGTCTGGCCACCGCCGGGCAGCGGAAGCTGATCCAGACCCGCCTCCACCAACGCTCGCAGGCACCGCCCTAACGCTTGAGTGTCGGCGAAATCCGCGGGCTGATGCTGGAGAAAGCCTTGAAGGTCCATTTCACTCTTCTTCCTCACGCTGCAACTCAAACAGCAGCAGCGAACGGCCAGTGACTGAATATTCGCGACCGAACTCGAAGCGTTCCTGGCCCCGGATCGACGGTTGATTGGTGTCGATCATGCAGGTCCAAAAACCGCCGTCGGGCACTTCCGGAAGCAGGAAATTGACGATGTCGTGATGCGCGTTGACCACCAACAGCAAGGTGGCGTCGGCGCCTTTGCGGCGGATACCGGTTTCCTGGGCGCGGCCATCCATCAGCATGCCGAGGCAGCGGCCATGGCCTTCCTCCCATTGTTCGATGGACATTTCGCTGCCATCCGGCGCGAGCCAGGTGACGTCCTTGACGCCGATGTCCTCGTTGTAATTGCCCACCAGGAACCGGCCGCGACGCAGGATCGGGTAGGCCAGGCGCAACTTGATCAGCCGTTTAACAAACTTGAGCAGGGCCTTGCCGTCTTCGCTCAGGTCCCAATTGACCCAACCGATCTCGCTGTCCTGGCAATAGGCGTTGTTGTTGCCTTCCTGGGTGCGGGCGAATTCGTCGCCGGCCACCAGCATCGGCGTGCCTTGGGACAGCAGCAGCGTGGCAAAGAAATTGCGCATCTGGCGCTGACGCAGCTCATTGATCTCGGGATCGTCGGTCGGGCCTTCGACGCCATGGTTCCAGGACAGGTTGTTGTTGCTGCCGTCCTGATTGTTCTCGTCGTTGGCTTCGTTGTGTTTGTCGTTGTACGACACCAGGTCGTTCAGGGTGAAACCGTCGTGGGCGGTGACGAAGTTCACCGAGGCGTACGGCCGCCGGCCACGCTGATTGAACATCTCGCCGGAAGCGGTCATGCGACTTGCGAAGTCCGCCAGTTGGCCATCGTCACCTTTCCAGAACGCACGCACGGTGTCGCGGAATTTGTCATTCCACTCGACCCAGCCAGGCGGAAAGTTACCGACCTGATAGCCACCAGGGCCGCAATCCCAGGCTTCTGCAATCATCTTCACCTGGCGCAATACCGGGTCCTGGCGGCAGGCCACAAGAAAGCTGTGACGTTCGTCGAAGCCATCGTGGTAACGCCCGAGAATGGTCGCCAGGTCGAAGCGGAAACCGTCCACGTGCATTTCCGAAGCCCAGTAGCGCAGGGAGTCGGTGACCATTTGCAGCACGCACGGGTGACTCAGGTCCAGGGTGTTGCCGGTGCCGGAATCGTTGATGTAGAAGCGCTTGTCTTCGGGCATCAAGCGGTAGTAGGAGGCGTTGTCGATGCCGCGCATCGACAGGGTCGGGCCTTGTTCGTTGCCCTCGGCGGTATGGTTGTAGACCACGTCGAGGATCACTTCAAGATTGGCTTCGTGCAGGTGTGCGACCATCTCCTTGAATTCGGCGATCTTGCCGCTGGCCAGGTAACGCGGATCCGGGGCGAAGAACGCGATGCTGTTGTAGCCCCAGTAATTGGTCATGCCTTTGTGCAACAGATGCTGGTCGTTGACGAAGGCATGAATCGGAAGCAATTCCACGGTCGACACGCCGAGTTTGCGGATGTGTTCCAGCACATCATCGACCATCAACCCGGCGAAGGTGCCGCGCACATTCTCGGGGACGGAGGGGTGACGCATGCTGATACCGCGCACGTGAGTCTCATAAATGATGGTCTTGTCCCACGGCACGCTGACCCGATGGTCGTGACCCCAGGTGTGGGCGGGGTCGATCACCTTGCACTTGGGCACGAAGGGCGCGCTGTCGCGCTCATCGAAACTGAGGTCGGCGTCGGGGTGGCCGATGGTGTAGCCGAACAGCGCTTCGGACCATTTCAACTGGCCGACCAGTTGTTTGGCGTAGGGGTCGATCAGCAGTTTGTTGTGGTTGAAGCGATGACCGTTCGCCGGATCGTACGGGCCGTAGACACGGTAGCCGTAGATCATCCCGGGATGCGCGTCGGGCAGGTAGCCGTGGTAGATCTCGTCGGTGTATTCCGGCAGTTCGATGCGTTCCAGTTCGACCTCGCCGGCATCATCGAAGATGCACAGCTCGACCTTGGTGGCATTGGCGGAAAACAAGGCGAAGTTGACCCCTAGGCCATCCCAGTTCGCGCCCAGCGGGAAGGGCAAGCCTTCACGGATTCGCGAGGCCTCGACGAGAGGTTCTGGCGCGGCTTTTTTTGGACTGGTCATTGGTGCTCCTGCAAAGGGGGGGATAGTTCTTGGCTCTGGTTTTTTTTGAGGGCGAGCGAGCCCTCGGTGGCGAGAAGGCTCGCCACGAGGTCAATCAGGACAAAAGTGAGAGGCGTCAGACCGCGGGCGGTTTACGCGCTGCTCGAGGCTTTTTCTCGTTGGCTTTTTCGCCCGGCGGGATGACCTTGGAGGCAGCGGCGGGCTTGGCTTTGGTTTTTGGCTCCGCCGCCTTGCCATTGGGTTTGCTGGCAGGGGCCTTGGTGCCGGCGGTTTTGCTGCCAGCCGCTTTTGCCGATTTGCTCGGTGCCAAGGCTTCGGCTTCAGCCAGTTTGCGGGCCATCTCCCAGTGGCGAGCGTCCTGGCCCTCGGGTTTTCCTTCCGATTCCCAGATCTGATAGGCGAATTCGCGGATGCGTTTATCGTTAGTGCTCATCGCAATGCTCCTGAACTGAACTCAAGGGGTAGTTTGGATAAAAACATTGATTGGGAAATCCCCTAGCGCGGCGCTGATGTTCAGCTCCCTTTGGGGTGTGACTGCTGTGCTTGAAAAAAGTCCCTTCAAATTTTCATCAGGGACGGTGAACGGTAATTTGACCCGTGTATCGCCCCACAGCGGCGCGTCAATCCGGGGTTCGGCACTGTTTTTCAGCAGTTCGGCGCAGCGTATCGGCACGATCACGATGGCGCGTTTTCCTTCCAGCGAGCGAGCAAATGCGAGCACCCGGTGAGCCTGGCTGCCGACGACTTCAAGGGCTTGATACGTCCCTCGCCGAAACAGCTCGGTGTGCTCGAGCCGCAGGTTCAACACCTGAGCGATCAGCGCTTGTTTAATGCGCCCGTCCCGCCAGTCAGCCAACAGCTCGGGCAGTGCCAATGGCGTCTGCATCGACTGCTGACGGCTGGCGTAATCCACCGGCCGGCGGTTGTCCGGATCGACCAGCGAGAAGTCCCAGTACTCGTTGCCCTGATAAAGATCTGGCACCCCCGGCACGGTCATGCGCAGCAAGGTTTGCGCCAACCCATTGAGTGCGCCGGGGACGGCGATGCTCTTGGCCGCTTTGCTGAGCGCAGCGCGTAACAGTTCACCTTCGGGGCTCAGAAGCAGACGTTGCAGGAATTGCTGAACCGCTTGTTCGTAAGCCTCGTTCGGCGCGCTCCAGCTGCTTTGCAACTTGGCTTCGCGCAAGGCTTTCTGTTGCCACTGCCACACCCGTTGAGTGTAGTTCTCCAGCGCTGCTTGATCGTCACTGCGCAAATCCAGCGGCCAGCTGCCGAGGATCGCTTGATAGAGGATCAACTCATCGCCCGCAGTCGGCATCTGGTCGTCGTCGCGCAGGGGGCGGGCGAGGGTCCTCCAGAGCGGGACTTGCTCGGCGTACCAGGCACTGCGCTCACTCAGCACCGCCAGGCGCGCGCGGGTGTCTTCGCCGCGCTTGTGGTCGTGGGTCGCGGTGGCCAGCAAATTATCGGGGAACTCGTCGAGACGGTTGAGGCAAGCCGCATGGAAATCGGCCACCGGCGCGCTGAACTGTTCGGTGCTGAAGCCCACGTCATTGCGCGACAACAATGTCGCCGAGCGATAGAACGCGGTGTCCTCCACAGCCTTCGCCGCCGCCGGGGAAGTCAGTTGCTGAAAACGCACACAGGCATGCTTGAGCATCTTGCGCGGCCGGCCCAACGGGCGTTTGCGCCATGATTCACCACCGAGCCAGCGGGCCAGGCAATCGAGCACTGGCCAGTCGGCCTCGCCGAGGGTTTGCCTGGCACCGTCCATGGCTTGCTGGAAAAACACATCGTCTTCAGCCGACCGCCCACGGGGGCTGATGTAGGTGCGGTACACCGGGAAATGCACGATCAGTTCCTGCAACGCCCGACGAATCGCGCCCAGGGTCAGGTCGCGGGTCATCAGGTCATCCCGGGCCACTTGCAACAGGGCCTGGGCGACGCTTTCGAAGTCTCCGGCGAGGGAGCCGTTGAGGATCTGCTGGCGGGCCAGTTGCGCTTCCTGACGGAAATCGGCGGGCCGTTCGCTGTAACGATTCCACAGTTCGGCCAAAGTGTCGGCGCCTTCGGGTGCGTGTTGCAGCAGCGACAGCTGATTCATGAACTCGTAACCGGTGGTGCCATCCACCGACCAGTCACGGTGCAGGGTTTCACCTTCGCCGAGGATCTTCTCGACGTAGATCGGCAGGTGCCGATCCGGCGACAGGCTGTCGACCCGCCGCCGCAGTTTGCGGCAGTAACCCCGAGGGTCAGCGAGGCCGTCGATGTGGTCGATGCGCAGACCGTCAACCAGGCCTTCGGCAACCAGCTCGAAGATTTTCGCGTGGGTGGCTTCGAACACGGCCGGGCGTTCGACCCGCAGGCCGCCCAGTTCGTTGATATCGAAAAAACGCCGCCAGTTGATGTCATCTGCCGCCGTGCGCCAACTGGCCAGGCGATAGCTTTGCTGTTCAAGCAACTGGTGCAGGCGCTGGAAACCTTCGGTGGTGAGCGAGTCGTAAGCGCTGAGGTTTTGCTGGATGGCCTGCAGAATTGCCGGATCGCTGGCCAGTTCACGCAACTCTGTTTTAAGCGGCATCGCCAGACTGTGGGCGTCGGTCTGGTAGCTCAAGGTGCTGAAACGGTCTGCCAGCGACTTGAGCGATTCGGCGCTCAGCGGGTCATCGGTTCTGAGCAGTTCGCCGTAATGGGTCGGGCAGATCGGGAAGTGATGCTCATAGTGCTCGACATAAAACGCGCCCTTGTGCGCATCGAAGCGCAGGGGCAGGGTGCCGTCCTGCAAGGCGATGCCGTAGTCGCTGCCGAGGAAGGGCAACAGCAACTGGCCTTCCATCAACGGGTCGGGCGAATGCCACTGGATATCGAAGAACTCGCCGTAAGGACTCAGGCGTCCCCATTCCAGCAAATCCTGCCACCAGGGATTATCGTCACCGCCGACGGCCATGTGGTTGGAGACGACGTCGAGGATCAGTCCCATGTTCAGCTCGCGCAATGCGCTGACCAAACGCCGCAGCGCCGCTTCGCCGCCCAGCTCCGGGTTGACCGTGGTCGGGTCCACGACGTCGTAGCCATGCATGGAACCGGCGCGGGCACTCAGCAGTGGTGATGCATACACATGACTGATGCCGAGGCTGGCGAAGTACGGCACCAGCGGCACCGCGTCGTCCAGCGTGAAGTCTTTATGGAACTGCAGCCGCAGGGTGGCCCGTAGCGGTTGGATAAGCGTTTGCTTCATTGGTCACGCTCGGCCGCCTGAAGCCGCGCACAGGCGAGCAGTTCCAGGCGCCGGGCGGCGTCCTGGTCATCGAGCAAGGTTTCACTGTCGCCAGGCAGGCGTCGGGACCAGTTGGGGTGTGTGTCGGTGGTGCCGGGCAAGTTGGCTTGCTGCTCGATGCCCAGGGCATCTTCCAGCGGCAGCAACACCAGCGGCGCACGGGTATGACCGAGGAAACGTATCGCGGCGTCGAGCACCTGATCAGTTTCGTGGGACTCTTCGCGAAAGTTCTGCGGGTCCTCGCTCAACACCCGACGCAGGCCTTCACGCTCGCGTTCACGGTGGTGGCGCCATTCGATTTCACCCGGGGCGTCAACCAGGCCCAGACGGGCGTTCCAGTCGATATCGCGACCATGCCACCACCCATTGAGTGTCGGCAGGTCATGGGTGCTGGTGGTGGCGAGAGCGTTGTCCGGCCAGTCGAGAATCGGTTTGAAGTGGGCGTTGTCCTGTTCGAACAGCAGCACCCGCATGCCGAGGATCGAGCGGGCGATGAGCTTTTCTCGCAGACCATCCGCTACGGTGCCGAGGTCTTCACCGAGGACGATGGCTTGATGACGATGGGACTCGAGGGTCAGCAAACGCAGCAGGTCGTCCACCGGGTAATAGAGGTAGGCGCCGTCGGCGGGTGACGCGTCATTGGGGATCACCCACAGCCGTTGCAGGCCCATGACGTGATCGATGCGCAGGCCACCGGCGTGGGCAAAATTGGCCCGGAGCATTTCGATGAAGGCACGAAAGCCATTACGCACCAGACCTTCGGGAGAGAACGCAGAAATCCCCCAGCCCTGACCGGTGCGGTTGAGAATGTCCGGTGGTGCACCCACGGTCAGCGAGGCGAGCAATTCGTCCTGACGACTCCAGGCCTGACTGCCACCGCCATCGGCACCCACCGCCAGATCGGCGATCAGGCCAATGCTCATGCCGGCGCTGCGGGCGGCGGTTTGTGCGCGTTCCAGGCAGCGTGTGATCAGCCATTGGCAGAAGGCAAAGAAGCCGATGCGCCCGGCGTTTTCTTCGGCGAATTCGGCGAGGGCCGCGCTGCGCGGGTTTTGCCATTGCTCGGGCCAATGCCGCCAGTCGAGACTTTCACCCTTGGCGGCGCGGGCCTCTTGAATGGCTTCAAAGCGGCAGTGGTTTTCCAGGGCTTCGCCAGCGGCGTGGCGGAAGCTGCTGAAGTCGGCATGCAACGGGTGTTCGCCCTGCACAAAGCCTTCGTACAACGCCTGCAACAGACGATGTTTGGCTTCGGCCGCCACCGGCCAATCAATCAACGGCGAGGCTTCAAGATGCTTGAGTTCTGCCGCCAGGCCGGTTGCATCTATCGCGCTCCGCAATGCTCGATCACCCAGGATGGCGCCCGGTGCGGCATACAAGCTGTTGAGAAACAAACGGCTGGAAGGCGAGTACGGGCTGTAACGCTGGGTGTCGCTGCCGAACATCGCATGCAGCGGACTGATCGCCAGTGCTTCGGCACCGCGTTCGCCGGCGACTCGGGCAAGGTCTTCCAGCGCCTGGGTATCGCCGAAACCGCCATCGCCCGGACGACGCAGCGAGTACAACTGCACGCTCAGGCCCCAGGCGCGCGGGATCGGGCTGTCGACGGCATCGCCGACGCTGTAGCAGCGAGCCGGTGCAACGGCCAGCGTAAATTCCTGTCCGTCGATGCTGACGTGTTGATAACCGACCGGGACCAGGCCGGGCAGTATCGCCTCGGCATCCAGTTTCAAATGAAGTCGCGAGCCATCTTCAAGGTGGATTTCGCACGGTGTTTCGGGCTCAAAGTAATGCGCCAGGCTGAGGCCGACACCGAAGTCTGCGGTCAGCAGCGGCGGCAAGTGTCGGGTCTGTTGCACCTGTTGCAGTTCCAGCAGGCTGGCGTCGATTTCCTGAGCGCTGCCGGCCGGGTGGCCGAGTCCGGTGAGGACGTTACGCAACACCGATGGAGCGACTTTTTGTGGGCGGCCGTTGGCGTCGATCCAGTCGACTGCCAGGCCAGCTCGGCTGGCCAGTATTTCCAGTTGCGCATCGCTCATTGGCGCTCTCCATCCGGGGGTAGCAAAGGGGCTGCGGCCGTGAGGCTGACTAACGCGCAATACGGGGCAAGTGTGCCCTGATCCAACAGACCGGCTGACTGTGGCGGGTATTCGAACAACAACAACGAAGCGTCGGTCTGTGGGGAGTGGACCACAGGTGTGTCGCTGAGGTTCAGGTCAATGCGCAGCTGACTGCCATCGCCCAGTCGCCAGCGCGCCGTTACTGCGCCTGTGGCCAGCACCTCGGCGCCCAGTGCTTGAGCACCGGGCAGGCGGGGAATGATCTGCTGATGGCGGATCTGCAACAGCTGGCGATACAGGTCGTGCATGGCGGACTTTCGGGTTGATGTCAGCTCGGGGCGTGAAGCCTCGAAGGTCTGGCGCGCGTTCGGGTCGGGAATCTGCTCGCGTTTGTGCGGATCAGCAAACGCGCTGAAGGCGGCAAACTCGTTACGTCGTCCCTCGCGCACCAGCTCCGCGAGTTCACCGTGATGGCTGGTGAAGAACAGGAACGGTTGCTCGGCGGCGAACTCGTCGCCCATGAACATCAGCGGGATCATCGGTGACAACAGCAGTAAAGCGGTGGCTGCCTTGAGCGCGTCGGGGTTGGCCAGTTGATGCAATCGTTCGCCCAAGGCGCGGTTGCCGATCTGGTCGTGGTTTTGCAGAAACAGCACGAAAGCACTGGGCGGCAAGTGACCGCTGGGCTCACCGCGGGTTGTACCGTGGCGGGTCACGTGGCCCTGAAACACAAAACCCTGGCTCAGGCAGCGAGCCAGTTGTTCAGTCGGGTTTTGCGCGTAGTCGGCGTAATAGGCGTCGGTTTCGCCGGTCAGCAGCACGTGCAAGGCATTGTGGCCGTCGTCGTTCCACTGCGCGTCGAAGCCTTCTTCCAGCAGACTGGCCTGGTTGTGTTCGTTCTCAACGGTCAGCCACACATGCCTGCCCGGATCGGTTTGCTGGCGAACCTTTTGCGCCAGTTCCTGAAGAAAGTCCGGGTCTTCGATGGCATGCACCGCGTCCAGGCGCAAACCATCGAAGCGGTACTCCAGCAACCACATCAACGCATTGTCGATGAAGAAGTCCCGCACCTCGCGCCGCCGGAAGTCGATGGCCGCACCCCAGGGGGTGTGCTTGTCTTCGCGGAAGAAGCCCTTGGCGTAGCGATGCAGGTAATTGCCGTCCGGGCCGAAGTGGTTGTAGACCACGTCGAGAATCACCGCCAGGCCATGGCCGTGGGCGGTGTCGATCAGGTGTTTGAGTTGTTCGGGAGTGCCGTAGGAGGCTTGGGGCGCGTAGGGCAGAACCCCGTCGTAACCCCAATTGCGGTCACCGGGGAACTGCGCCAGCGGCATCAATTCGATCGCGCTGATGCCCAGCTCCACGAGGCGCACCAGGTGCTGCTCGACTTCGCTGAAGCCGCCGAGCGCACCGACGTGCAATTCGTAGATCACCGCCTCATTCCACGGCCGCCCGAGCCAGGCGCTGTGTTGCCATTGATACGCAAGCGGATCGACCACCACGCTGTGGCGGTCAATATCGCCGGCCTGTGCGCGGGAGGCCGGGTCGGGCACCTCCAGCTCACCGTCGATGTTGTAGCGGTAACGCGTGCCGGCGGGGCAGCGGGTGTTGATCACGAACCAGCCATCTGCCTGGGGCAGGAGTGGCAAGGACTGTCCATCTTCCAGTTCGACACTGACGTAAAACGCATCTGGCGCCCACAAGGCAAAACGCGTGTGCTCTGCGTCCAGCATGACTGCGCCGTGGGGCCAGGTCTCAAGGGTCCGTAACGGCATCTTTGAAAACCTCTTAATGTTTGCCCGATTTACCCAGCGCCTTGGTCACCAGTTTTTCGTAGAGTTCGGCGTACGGTTCGACCGCCTTGCACCAGTTGAAAGGCGCGGCCATGGCCCGGCAGCGCATGGCATTGAGCAGGTCGGGGAAGGCAAATACCTTGAAGGCCCGGCTCAGGGCTTCCTCGTAACTTTCGGCCGTGGATTCGTCGAACAGGAAACCGGTCACGCCGTTTTCAATGGTGTCGGCCAAACCCCCGGTGTTGCGTGCCACCGGCAACGAACCGAAGCGCTGAGCGTACATCTGGCTCAGCCCGCAAGGCTCGTAACGCGAAGGCATCAGCAGGAAGTCACTGCCGGCGAACATGCGACGGGCGTCGGTCTCGTTGAAACCGATGCGCACGCCGATCTGGCCTGGAAAGCGCAGGGCCAGTTCACGCATGGCTTGTTCTTCTTCCGGCTCGCCACGACCGATGATCGCGATCTGCCCGCCAGACTTGACGATGTACTCGGAGACGGCTTCGGTCAGGTCCAGGCCTTTCTGATAGACCAGTCGCGAAACCACGGCGAACAGCGGACCGTCGGAATCTTCCAGGCCGAACAGGTCACGCACGTGGGCGGCGTTGACCGCTTTGCCTTCCCAATCGCCAATTTTGAAGGGGCAGAACAGGTGCGGGTCGGTGGCCGCGTCCCAGCTTTCATCGATGCCGTTGGGAATACCACTGAGCAGACCTTGCTGGGTCTTGGCGGAAAGAAAACCGTCGAGACCGCAGCCGAAGGCCGGGGTGGTGATTTCCTGGGCATAGGTGGCGCTGACGGTGGTGATGTGGCTCGAATAAGCCATGCCGGCCTTGAGGAACGACATCTTGCCGTAGAACTCCATGCCTTCCTGTTGCAAGGCATGCAGGGGAATACCCAGTTCCGGGCACGAGCCAAGACTGGTCACGCCCTGGTAGGCGAGGTTATGAATGGTGAACAGCGTCGGGGTGCGCTGTCCACGCCAGTGCATGTAAGCGGGTGCCAGACCGGCCGGCCAGTCATGGGCATGCACCAGGTCCGGGCACCAGTGAATTTGTGCAAGATTGGCGGCGATGTCGGCGGCTGCCAGGCCCAGGCGGGCGAAACGGATGTGATTGTCCGGCCAGTCGCGGCCGTTGTTGGCACCGTAAGGCGAACCCTCGCGCTCGTAGAGCTCGGGGCAAATCAACACATAAATGACCAGACCGTCGGGCATGTCCATGCGCCCGATCTTGCAGGGGGGCAACGCGGCGTGACCACCGAGCTCACCAATGATATGAATCGGGTTTTCGCTGTGCAGCACTTGCGGGTAACCGGGGATCAACACGCGCACATCGTGCAAGTGAGCCATGGCTCGCGGCAGCGCTGCGGAAACGTCGCCCAGACCACCGGTTTTCACCAGATCGGCGATCTCCGAGGTGACGAACAGCACTTTTTTCTTGTTGGGATTCTGACTGGCCACCGGTACCAGCGTCTTGGTGCCGGGGACGCTGATCGATTGGTGACTGGGGGCGCTCACGGCGCTCGTTTCGCCGACCTGCTGATGAGCACGTTCTCCCTGAATATCTAAAGCCGCACTGATCATATGAATCTCCCGTGTTGTTGATCTAATTCTTAGGTCTGGCACAAACGGTGTTTCGTGGCCAATTCCTGTGGCCGGGCGCAAACGCGCTACGCATCGGTGAGCAAGCGCTTCCAATACGATGAAGCAGAATGGCTGTAGAGATCGTTGCAAGGATTGCACCAGTCGCAACGCACCTCCCTTTAACCTGACCCGTCACGACCGGCAAAAGTTTCGACTTTCTTTCCGCTTTGTGACCGGCCGGTTTCGACCCGCGGAACTGAGTCTAGGCCAGAACTTAGAGCGGGGGAGGCCAGATGGCAAAATTGTTCGACAATCGGTTTAAAGAGGTACGGACGTACCGCTTGGAGGGAGGAACGCACCGACGAAGGGCATGTTTTTTTACCTTTTTGCCTCAAAAAATATTCGAGATGTCACATGAATGTGCGAAGCGCGGCAATGCTCGCGCACTGTTGTGGTGCGCAGCTGGCAAGTCCCGTCTTTGGCTTAACCGCTGCCTTACGGCCGGCCCTGATGCCTTGGTATAGTTCGGGCCTCATTTTCTGCCGGTAAAGGATCACTGCCATGTCTCAGTACACTGCGTTCACCGTCGAACTGGCCGATAAAATCGCCCATGTTCAGATCAACCGGCCGGAAAAGATCAATTCGATGAATGCCGCGTTCTGGAGCGAGATCATCGAGATTTTCCAGTGGGTCGACGACACTGACGAAGTCCGGGTGGTGGTGCTCAGTGGTGCAGGCAAGCATTTTTCCTCCGGCATCGACCTGATGATGCTGGCCGGCGTGGCCAATGAACTGGGCAAGGACGTGGGGCGCAACGCGCGCCTGCTGCGCCGCAAGATCCTCGCCCTGCAAGCGTCATTCAATGCCGTCGACAATTGCCGCAAGCCGGTACTGGCTGCGGTTCAGGGTTATTGTCTGGGGGGCGCCATTGATTTGATTTCGGCTTGCGACATGCGTTACGCCGCCGAAGATGCGCAATTCTCGATCAAGGAAATCGACATCGGCATGGCGGCCGACGTTGGCACTTTGCAACGCTTGCCGCGGATCATCGGTGACGGCATGCTGCGTGAACTGGCTTACACTGGTCGCACGTTCGGTGCCGAAGAAGCGCGTGGCATGGGCCTGGTCAATCGCGTTTACAGCGACACCGCCAGCCTGCTCGACGGTGTCATGGGCATAGCCCGCGAAATCGCCAGCAAGTCACCGATTGCGATCACCGGCACCAAAGAGATGATCAGCTACATGCGCGACCATCGCATCGATGACGGCCTCGAATACGTCGCCACCTGGAACGCCGCCATGCTGCAATCCACCGATCTGCGCGTGGCCATGGCCGCCCATATGAGCAAACAGAAACCCGAATTTCTGGACTGATTAAAAATGACTTCACGCTGGACCACTGCAGTACTGGACACCGACCAACCCGGCGGCTGGGCGGTAGCGCGCAGCCCCGAAGGCTTTTTGTTCGATGACAATGGCGCGCTGTTCCCGCGTGAATGGCTCAAGCGTCAGGACCTGTCGATCCTTGCCGAACATGGCATCGGTCACCTGGACGGCGAACCGGTCTATTTGCTGGAGCTGCGCAGTCACAGCGACGTGCCGGGCTGCAACTGGAAGGGGCTACGGGCTTTCATGCTCGAAGGCGACCATACGGTTTACAAGGTGCTCGGTTATGCCGCGCAAATCGGCACCTGGGCCCGCGAACACCGCTTTTGCGGTAACTGCGGGCAGGCGATGACCCAGGTGACCCGGGAACGGGCGATGTATTGCGAGCCGTGTGATTTACGCAGCTACCCGCGCATTTCGCCGAGCATGATCGTACTGGTAACCCGGGGCGATGAAGTCCTGCTGGCGCGTTCGCCGCGCTTTGTCACCGGGGTCTACAGCACGTTGGCAGGGTTTGCCGAACCGGGCGAGTCCGCCGAAGACTGCCTGATTCGCGAGGTCCGTGAAGAAGTGCAGATCGAGGTCAAGAACATCCAGTACATGGGCAGCCAGTGCTGGCCGTTCCCGCATTCGATGATGCTGGGTTTCCATGCCGAATACGCCGGTGGCGAGATTGTGTGTCAGGAAGACGAGATCGAAGACGCCCAGTGGTTCAACGTTCATGGGCTGCCGCCGTTGCCGGCGTCAAAATCGATTGCCCGTTACCTGATCGACGTCTATGTAGCGCGCCGCTTAGGCCACGCTGAACCAGTGTTGCCAGGCTAACCGCACGGTCAAGCCCAGTACCACGGTGATGAACACCGGGCGAATGAACTTCGCACCGCCGCTGATGGCGGTGCGAGCCCCAAAAAATGCCCCGACCATCACCGACAGGCCCATGCTCAGGCCGATGATCCAGTCCACCTGCCCGGAAAACACGAACACCGACAGCGCCGCAATGTTGCTGACGAAGTTCATGCTGCGCGCCACGCCGCTGGCCTTCACCAGGTCGATGGGGTACATCAGCATCGTGCTGACGGTCCAGAACGCACCCGTGCCGGGACCGGCCACGCCGTCGTAAAACCCGAGGCCGAAGCCTTGGGTCGATTGCCACTTTTTCTTGATCGGTGCGTCGCTGTCCAGCGGTGCTTTCGGCGTGCCGCCAAACAACAGATAGACGCCGCAGCCGAAAACGATCACCGGGAGCATCTTGTTCAGCCATTCGGCCGGCAGGTAGTGAGCGACCACGGCACCGGTCAACGCGCCCACCAGCGTGCCGACAATGGCGTGCATCCATTGCTTGGGATGGAACAGCTTGCGTCGGTAGAAGGTGAAACTGGCGGTGGCCGAGCCAAACGTCGAACTGAGTTTGTTGGTGCCCAACACCAGATGCGGCGGCAGGCCAGCGGTCAGCAGCGCCGGGGTGGTCAACAGACCGCCGCCGCCGGCAATGGCGTCGATGAAACCGGCAATGAAAGCGACGAGGGCCAGAATGGCCAGGGTGGTGAGGTCAACACTGAGTTCGAAAGGCATGGAATCGGCTTATTCGGCGGGGTGCAGAACGGGGCTGCGGGGAAGGGCCGATATCTTACCTATATCCAACTCTAGCGGCGACCTGTCTGGCCTCTTCGCGAGCAGGCTCGCTCCCACAGGGGATTTGCGGCGTTGCACAGATCAATGTGGGAGCGAGCCTGCTCGCGATGGCGTCAGCCCAAACAACACATCACTTTGGCTGTGGCCCATTGCCGATCTGCCACACAAACGGTGGCTCGGTCCCGTTGATCGCCCAGTCCCCGACAATCCGCGCCTTGTAGATCACCGGATTGTGCGACGACACCGTCCGCGCATTGCGCCAGTGCCGGTCCAGCGATTTACCCACGCGAGTATCCGAAGCCCCCAGTGCGTTGAACAGTTGCGAGGTCGCTCGCTGGATCAGCTCCGACACCACCACCTGAGCCTTGGCCGATTCGATTTCCGCCGCGACATTCGTTTCTTGCTCCAAGGCCTCATCACCCGAGAAGCGCGCCAGATAAGCCCGCTGCGCCGGTTGTGCAGCCCTCAAGGCGCTCGCCTCGGCCGCATACACCAGTGCCGCGATTTCACCGACCACTTGCTGCACCTGCGAATCCTGGCTGACATGCTGCGCATTGCCATGGCTGTAGATGCGTTTGCGTTCACGCACCTGATGAGCCACATCGCGCAACGCCGCACGACCGATCCCGGCCAGGGTTGCCAGCAGCACCAACTGATAAAACGCGGTCTGGTATTTGAAGCGGGTGGCGAAGTCGATGATGTTCTCGGCCTCCACGTCGGCATCGATAAACCGTGAAGTGCCACTGCCGGTGGTGCGCTGGCCGAAACCGTCCCAGTCGTCGCTCTGCACGATGCCCGGTTGGCGGGTTCGGACCGCGGCAATCACGTCGCCGCCGGTGTCGCTGCGTTGCGCGTACACGTCGATCCAGTCGGAAAACAGGCTGCCGGTGCTGTAGAACTTCTCGCCGTTGAGCCTCCACTGATCGCCGTGAGGCGAGACTTTAGTGATGACATCGCCAATCGCCACGCTGCCGATTTCGGTCCAGGCATTGCCGGCGATGTCACCGTCTACGAAGCGCTTGAACCACAGATCCCGCGCCGGCCCGGGCGCCGAGTTCAAGCGATCCTCGGCAAAGGCGAAGTGCCCGCGCAAGGCCTGAGGCACGTTGGAATCGGCTTCGGCCAATTCGATCAGCAGCTCAAACAGTTGTGGCAGGGAGGCGCCGCCACCGCCGTATTCAACCGGAATCCGTACGGCGCCGAAACCGGCGTCCTTGAGCCACTGAATCGGTTCGTACGGAAGCCTGCGGGACTGTTCGCGCTCAACGGCACCGGCGGCGATGCGTTGGAAAATCGGCCGGAACCTTGCGGCCAGCGCTTCATAGTCGGTGCCAATGGACAGGGGATTGATTACCTGGTGTTCGGTCATGGGACGGCTCCTGGGCTCGGCTAAAAAAAGTTGCCCGCCAAGGGGATTGCACGGTCCATGCCGGGAGCGCGCGGCCAGGATTTACGCCGTGAAGTCGCCGCTCAATCGCGTCCAACTGTTGCTCCGCCAACAGTCCATCAGCAAATCGCCCTGATCGCTCACAGCACACCATTGTGAATGTCCCGTTAATCCGCGGTTTGCGCGCTGGCACGGTTGCTGCTCTTGCCTTAGGACATCCCTAAAGTCCCGAGGACATGCCAATGAGTCAGCAAGCCGTCAAATTTGCCTACTGGGTGCCGAACGTCAGCGGCGGGCTGGTGGTCAGCAAGATCGAGCAACGCACCCACTGGGGCATCGACTACAACCGCAAACTGGCGCAACTGGCCGAAGAGGCGGGGTTTGAATACGCCCTGACGCAGATCCGCTTCACCGCCGGTTACGGTGCCGAGTACCAGCACGAATCCGTCGCCTTCAGCCATGCGCTGCTGGCCGCCACCACCCGACTGAAAGTGATCGCCGCCATCCTGCCCGGCCCTTGGCAACCGGCGCTGGCGGCCAAGCAATTGGCAACCATCGACCAGCTGACTAACGGCCGGGTGGCGGTGAACATTGTCAGTGGCTGGTTCAAGGGTGAATTCCAGGCGATTGGCGAACACTGGCTGGAACACGACGAGCGTTATCGCCGCTCCGAAGAATTCATCCGCTCGCTGAAGGGCATCTGGAGCCAGGACAACTTTAGCTTTCGCGGCGACTTCTACCGCTTCGACAACTACAGCCTCAAACCGAAACCACTGGGTCAGCCGGAAATCTTCCAGGGTGGCAGTTCTCGCGCGGCTCGGGACATGGCGGCGCGGGTTTCAGACTGGTACTTCACCAACGGCAACACCCCGGAAGGCATCAAGGCCCAGGTCGATGACATTCGCGCCAAGGCGGCGGTGAACAATCATTCGGTGAAAGTCGGCGTGAACGCGTTTGTCATTGCCCGCGACACCGAAGAAGAAGCGCGAGCCGTGCTGGCGCAAATCATCGATCAGGCGGACCCGGAGGCGGTGAATGCGTTTGGCGATGCCGCGAAGCAGGCGGGCAGGGCGTCACCTGAGGGTGAGGGTAACTGGGCCAAGTCAACGTTCGAGGATCTGGTGCAGTACAACGATGGTTTCAAGACCAACCTGATCGGCACGCCGCAGCAGATTGCCGAGCGGATCGTTGCGCTGAAAGCGGTGGGCGTGGACCTGGTGTTGGCGGGGTTTCTGCACTTCCAGGAAGAGGTGGAGTATTTCGGCAAGCGGGTGTTGCCGTTGGTGCGTGAACTGGAAGCAAAAGCGCAGGTGAAACTGCAAACCGCGGTCGCCTGAACACCCCAAACCCCTGTAGGAGTGAGCCTGCTCGCGATGGCGTCAACAAATTCAACATCAATGTTGACTGATAGTCCGCTATCGCGAGCAGGCTCGTTCCACATTGGATCTCGGTGAAGTTACAGGCCCAGGTCGGACAAGCCTGGATGATCATCCGGGCGACGGCCCAGCGGCCAGTGGAACTTGCGGTCGCTTACCTTGATCGGCATGTCGTTGATGCTGGCAAACCGATTGGCCATCAAACCGTTCTCGTCGAACTCCCAGTTTTCGTTGCCGTAGGAACGGAACCAGTTGCCCGAGTCGTCGTGCCATTCGTAGGCATAACGCACGGCGATGCGGTTGCCGGTAAAGGCCCAAAGTTCTTTGATCAGACGGTAATCCAGTTCCTTGGCCCATTTGCGCGTCAGGAAACCTTTGGCTTCTTCGCGGTTGTAGGCGAACTCGGCGCGGTTGCGCCATTTGGTGTCCAGGGTGTAGGCCAGCGACACCCGTTCCGGGTCGCGGGAGTTCCAGCCGTCTTCGGCCAAGCGTACTTTTTCGATGGCCGATTCACGGGTGAATGGTGGCAATGGCGGACGAACTTCGGCATTAGACATTCATAGTCTCCCTATCAAAGTAAAGTTCTAGCAAGTTGTCGGGCTTGATTAAAGTGTTACAGGTCCAATAACTTTCGCGCCATGCATTGCGCATTATCGGCGGCACTGTGATCACCCATGACAAACGCCACGGTAATGGCACCGTCGATCAGGATCAGCAGCTGTTTGGCCAGCTTCTCCGGGTCTGTGGCGCCATGTTCGGTGCAGAGCTCGCGCACGTAGTCGAGCAGCTTCTGTTTGTGGTCTTTGGCAACCAGGCGAACCGGGTCTTGCGGGTCGCCGGTTTCGCCGCTGGTGTTGATGAATGCACAGCCACGGAAGCCTTCGGAGGCGAACCAGGCCTTGAGTACGGTAAACAGGTTGAGCAGCCGGTCGACCGGTGTTTCAGCCTGGTCGACTTCGCTTCTGTACCAGCGCATCCAGCGCACATCACGGCGTTGCAGGGCCGCGACGGTGAGCTCCTCCTTGTTGGCGAAGTAGCGGTAGATACTTTTTCTGGAGACGCCGGCGGTTTTCACCAGAAGATCCATCCCGGTGGCAGCGATGCCACTTTTGTAGATCAACTTTTCGGTGACATCCAGAATGATGTCGCGTGTGTCGTTGCTGGTCATTTCGTTCATGTGGCGCACAGTAGAACGATCGTTCTCCGTGGTCAAGCAGATATTTTCGTCGTCTGTATAGGCCCCTTCGCGAGCAAGCCCGCTCCCACAGGGGAATGCATTTCAATGTGGGAACGAGCCTGCTCGTGAAGGGGCCTTTACAGACACTCACAAGACCCAAGGCAATCCATGGTGTAAGCTCTCGGGTTCTTCGGATTCGACCTTTTTGCGAGCCTTATGCCGTCGCTTTTCAAACGCTCTCTGCTGCCCAAACTGCGCAGTTTTCCGCTGGCCGCCGATGCCGTCACCATTCTTTCCGGCGCTGCCGAGTACCGCCGTTGCCTGCTGGAAAAAATCGCCAGCGCCACCCGGCGCATCTATATCGTCGCGCTTTATCTGCAACAGGATGAAGCCGGCCAGGAAATTCTCGATGCCTTGCACGCGGCCAAACTGGCGCGTCCGGAACTGGACGTGGTGGTGGTCGTTGACTGGTTGCGCGCCCAGCGCGGCTTGATCGGCGCCGGCAAGCAGCCGGGCAACTCAGCCTGGTACCAGGAAACCACCCGCACTCATGCCAGTGAAGTGCCGGTGTACGGCGTTCCCGTGCAGACCCGTGAGCTGTTTGGCGTGCTGCATTTGAAAGGCTTCGTGATCGATGACTGTGTGATCTACAGCGGCGCGAGCCTGAACAACGTTTACCTGCACAAATTCGACAAGTACCGCTACGACCGTTATCACCTGCTAAATAACAGCGCGCTGGCCGATTCGATGCAGCACCTGGTCCAGCACGGTCTGATCGCTTCCAAAGCAGTGCATCGTCTCGATTTGCCGAACCTGCCGACCACCCGCAGCCTGCGCAACGACATCGGCGACTTGCGCAGCCGCCTCAAGCACGCGGCATACGACACCACGACAGGCACCACGGAAAAGGACGGTTTGTCGGTCAGCCCATTGCTCGGTGTCGGCAAGAACAACCCGTTGAGTCGAGTGATTTGCGAATTGATCGCCAGCGCTCAGCATCAACTGACCATCTGCACGCCATACTTCAACCTGCCGCTGCCCGTCACCCGGGAAATCAACCGGGCACTGGCGCGGGGCGTGAAGATCGACATCATTGTCGGCGACAAGACGGCCAACGACTTCTACATCCCGCCGAGCGAACCGTTCAAGGTGATTTCGGCGTTGCCGTACCTTTACGAGATCAGTCTGCGGCGTTTCGCCAAGCGTCATCATCGCAGCGTCGACAGCGGCCAGTTGAACCTGCATCTGTGGCGTGACGGCGACAACACCTATCACCTCAAGGGCATGTGGATCGATCAACGCTACACCTTGCTGACCGGCAACAACCTCAACCCGCGGGCGTTCCGTCTCGATCTGGAAAACGCCTTGCTGATTGATGATCCGAAAGGCGAACTGCTGGAGCCGCGTCGTAAAGAGCTGGCGGAGATTTTCGAGAACACCCGCCGCATCGAGCGTTACCAGGAACTGGAAACGCTGCTGGAATACCCGGCGGGGGTGGCGAAGTTTCTCAAGCGCGTGAGTCGGGTGCGGATCGAGCGATTGCTCTATCGGATTTTGTGAGCATGGCGGGGTAGGTGCGTCGCCCGCCAAAATGCCTTCGCGAGCAGGTCGGATCGCCGCACCGTCGCTCCCACAGGGTTCTGCGCTAAGATGCCGGCAGTCAAATAACAAGGCTCACATCGCTCAATGTCGGAAAAAGACACCATCTCCATTCAACTGGTGCGTGAAGCACTGTTGCAAAGTTGCGCCCCGGGAGCCGCCACTGACGAGGTAATGAGCAAAGTCGGCATCGATCCGGCACTGCTCGACAGCAGCGATGCACGCGTCCCGGCCACAGCTTATGCGCGTCTGTGGCGTTTACTGGCACGACGTGGGGACGATGAGTTTTTTGGCATGGACCCGCGCAAACTCAAATCCGGCAGCCTGGAGTTTCTTTGCCGTTGCTCTATGGTCCAGCCGAGCCTGGCCGCCGGCCTGACCTCGGGTTTGAGCTTTTTGTCGTTGATGCTCGAACACCTGCCGGCGCAGTTGGTTCGTCAGCAAAGCCTGGCGGAAATTGTGCTGCTCGAAGACGATCAGGACCCGCGCCGCGCCTTCACTTATTTCACTTATTGGATGATCGTGCATGGCGTCGCCTGCTGGCTGGCGGGGCGGCGGATTCCGATCCTGGCCATCGAGTTGCGCTGCCCGGAGCCTGACTTCTGCGATGACTATCAGGTGATGTTCTCCGAGAACCTGCGTTTCGACCGGCCGCGCACGCGGATGATTTTCTCCGCCGAGTGCCTGGACTTGCCGATCAAGCGCAGCCCGGAAGAACTCAAGCGTTTCCTGGCCCATGCGCCGGCCAATATTCTGGTCAAGTACCGGGACCCGGAGAGCCTGGCCAGCCGGATCAAGCACGATTTGCGGCAACTGCCCGCCGAGCACTGGCCGGAAACCGAACCCCTGGCGCAACAGCTGTGCATGTCGGCTTCCACCCTGCGTCGGCGCCTGGCCGAAGAGGGCCAGACTTACCAGGGGCTCAAGGACAGCGTGCGCAAGGAGCTGGCGATTGTCTGGCTGGCAGAACCGACCATCAGCTTCGCCGAGATCGCTGCGAGGCTGGGGTTTGCCGATACCAGCTCGTTCTACAAGGCGTTTCGCAAGTGGTCGGGGTCAAATCCCGGGCATTACCGCAGCCTGATCCTCAACGAAGCGCACTGATCCGGATTGGGCAGTAATGCCGCGGGCCTCTTCGCGAGCAGGCGCCACACCTCTCGGATCTTGGCCAAACCAGTCACGCAACTTGATAGCTTTGACCATTGTCCCGCGCCCCCGCAGAGCGAGTATTTCCCTGTTATTCAAGGTTCCCCAAGCCTAATAAAAATACAAAGGGATTCTGGCAATGCGCGATTATTTGTCTGCTACATCACAGTTCAATTATCAGCACACCGTCGACGCCGCACTCGCGGGCGATTTGACTGCCCTCAACGCCTGTGTCGAGTGTTGCGACCGGCATGCCTTGCCGGGGCGCATCGCGCTGTTCTGGGAAGGTCGCGATGGCGCCAGCGCGACTTACACCTTCAGCGACTTGCAGGACAAAGCTGCGCGTTTAGCCAACTTCCTGCTGGCCCAAGGCGTGAAAAAAGGCGACAAGGTTGCCGGTCTCCTGCCACGTAACATCGAATTGCTGATCACCGTATTCGCCACCTGGCGCATCGGCGCGGTCTACCAGCCGCTGTTCACGGCATTCGGCCCGAAAGCCATCGAACACCGCCTCAGCTCCTCCGGGGCCAAAGTGGTGGTCACCGACGCGGGCAATCGTTCCAAACTCTCTGAAGTCGCCGACTGCCCGACCATCGTCACCGTCGCCGGCCCCAAAGGCCAAGGCATCGTCCGCGGCGATTACAGCTTCTGGGCCGAACTGGCCAATTATTCTTCTGAGTGCGAACCGGTCCTGCTGACGGGCGAAGACCCGTTCCTGCTGATGTTCACTTCGGGCACCACCGGTCCGTCGAAAGCGCTGTCCGTTCCGCTCAAGGCCATCGTCGCGTTCCAGAGCTACACCCGTGACGCCGTGGACTTGCGTCCTGAAGACGCTTTCTGGAACGTCGCCGATCCGGGTTGGGCCTACGGCATCTATTTCGGTGTCACAGGTCCCATGGCGATGGGGCATCCGATCACCTTTTACGATGGCCCGTTCACCCTCGAAAGCACCTGCCGGGTGATCAACAAATACGGCATCACCAACCTCACCGGCTCACCGACGGCCTATCGCCTGTTGATCGCCGGTGGCGACGAATTTGCCAAGTCGATCAAGGGCAAGCTGCGCATCGTCAGCAGCGCCGGCGAGCCACTGAACCCGGAAGTGATCCGCTGGTTCGCCGACAACCTCGGCGTGGTCATTCACGACCACTATGGCCAGACCGAACTGGGCATGGTGCTGTGCAATCACCACGGCCTGGAGCATCCGATCCACATGGGTGCCGCCGGTTTCGCCTCGCCCGGCCACCGCATCGTGGTGCTGGATGACGAGTACAAAGAACTCGGCGTCGGTCAGCCGGGCATTCTGGCCATCGATCGCACCCAATCGCCGATGTGCTGGTTCGCCGGTTACGAAGGCGCACCGACCAAGGCCTTCGTCGGCAACTATTACTTGAGCGGCGACACCGTCGAGTGGAACCCGGACGGCAGCATCAGCTTCGTCGGTCGCAGCGACGACGTGATCACCACCTCCGGTTATCGCGTCGGTCCGTTCGACGTGGAAAGCGCGTTGATCGAACACCCCGCAGTGGTCGAAGCGGCCGTGGTCGGCAAACCCGATCCGGAACGCACCGAACTGGTCAAAGCCTTCGTTGTGCTTAGCCCGCAATACCGCGCAGCGCCGGAACTGGCCGAAGAACTGCGCCAACACGTACGCAAGCGGCTGGCCGCGCACTCGTACCCCCGTGAAATCGAATTTGTCAGCGAATTGCCGAAAACCCCTAGCGGCAAATTGCAGCGCTTTATCTTGCGCAACCAGGAAATCGCCAAGGCTCAAGAGGCCGCCGCGAAGAACGTTTCAGCTTGAATCCAAGGAAACAATGATGCAGATCGAAAACAAGGTTTTTCTCGTCACCGGCGGTGCATCCGGCCTCGGTGCGGCCACCGCTGAAATGCTGGTCGCGGCGGGTGCCAAAGTGATGCTGGTGGACATGAACGCCGAAGCCGTTGCGGCCCAGGCTGAACGGCTCGGCGCGCAAAGCGTGGTGGCGGATATCAGTAACGAGGCCGCGGCCGAAGCCGCCGTCCAGGCGACGGTCAAAGCCTTCGGTGGCCTCAATGGTCTGGTCAACTGCGCCGGCATCGTGCGCGGTGAGAAGATCCTCGGCAAGAACGGCCCACACGTGTTGGCCAATTTCAGCCAGGTGATCAACGTCAACCTGATCGGCAGTTTCAACATGCTGCGCCTGGCCGCTGCGGCGATTGCCGAAACCGAAGCAGATGCTGACGGCGAGCGCGGCGTGATCATCAACACCGCCTCGGTTGCAGCCTATGACGGCCAGATCGGCCAGGCCGCGTATGCCGCCTCCAAAGGCGCGATCGTCAGCCTGACCTTGCCCGCCGCCCGTGAACTGGCGCGCTTCGGCATCCGCGTGATGACCATCGCCCCCGGCATTTTCGAAACCCCGATGATGGCCGGCATGACCCCGGAAGTCCGCGCGTCGCTGGCGGCTGGCGTGCCATTTCCGCCGCGTCTGGGCAAACCAGGCGAGTATGCCGGGCTGGTCAGGCATATCATTGAAAACAGCATGCTCAATGGCGAGGTGATCCGTCTCGACGGCGCCTTGCGCATGGCCGCCAAATAAGGAGGATTTGTCATGACTATTTCTAACGATCCCATTGTTATCGTCAGCGCCGTCCGCACCCCGATGGGCGGTTTTCAGGGCGAACTGAAAAGCCTGACCGCACCGCAACTCGGCGCTGCGGCGATTCGCGCCGCCGTCGAACGCGCCGGTGTGGCGCCAGACTCGGTTGAAGAAGTGTTGTTCGGTTGCGTCCTGTCCGCCGGCCTCGGCCAGGCGCCGGCGCGCCAGGCTGCATTGGGCGCCGGGCTGGATAAATCGACCCGCTGCACCACCCTGAACAAGATGTGCGGTTCGGGCATGGAAGCGGCCATTCTGGCCCACGACATGCTGGTGGCCGGCAGCGCCGATGTGGTTGTCGCCGGCGGCATGGAAAGCATGTCCAACGCGCCGTATCTGCTGGACCGCGCCCGCAGCGGTTACCGCATGGGCCACGGTCGTGTGCTGGATCACATGTTCCTCGACGGCCTGGAAGACGCTTACGACAAAGGTCGCCTGATGGGCACCTACGCCGAGGATTGCGCGGAAACCAACGGTTTCACCCGTGAAGCCCAGGACGCGTTTGCCATTGCCTCGACCACCCGCGCACAGCAGGCGATCAAGGACGGCAGCTTCAAAGACGAGATCGTGCCGCTCACCGTGACCGTCGGCAAAGAGCAGGTGCTGATCAGCAACGACGAACAGCCACCGAAAGCCAAACTGGACAAGATCGCTTCCTTGAAACCGGCGTTCCGCGACGGCGGCACGGTGACGGCGGCGAACTCCAGCTCGATCTCCGATGGTGCTGCGGCACTGGTGTTGATGCGCCGATCCGAAGCTGAAAAGCGCGGCCTGAAACCGCTGGCGGTGATTCACGGCCACGCGGCGTTTGCCGACACCCCGGGCCTGTTCCCGGTGGCACCGGTGGGCGCGATCGAGAAGCTGATGAAGAAAACCGGCTGGTCCCTGGCCGAAGTCGATCTGGTCGAAGTCAACGAAGCCTTCGCCGTGGTCAGTCTGGTCACCATGACCAAACTGGAAATCCCTCACGAGAAGGTCAACGTTCACGGCGGCGCTTGCGCCCTCGGCCACCCGATCGGTGCGTCCGGCGCGCGGATCCTCGTGACCTTGCTCTCGGCCCTGCGCCAGAAAGGCCTGAAACGCGGCGTTGCAGCAATCTGCATCGGCGGCGGTGAAGCCACGGCCATGGCCGTTGAATGCCTGTACTAAGGAATCACTATGCTCCCGACTGACGAACAACTTCAGATCAGCGACGCGGCCCGGCAGTTTGCCCAGGAACGGCTGAAACCGTTCGCCGCCGAGTGGGATCGCGAACATCGCTTCCCCAAGGAAGCCATCGGCGAAATGGCGGAATTGGGCTTCTTCGGCATGTTGGTGCCGGAAGAGTGGGGCGGTTGCGATACCGGCTACCTGGCCTACGCCATGGCCCTGGAAGAAATCGCGGCCGGCGACGGCTCATGCTCGACCATCATGAGCGTGCACAACTCGGTGGGTTGCGTGCCGATTCTCAAGTACGGCAACGACGACCAGAAAGAACGCTTTCTCAAACCGTTGGCCAGCGGCTCGATGCTCGGGGCTTTTGCCTTGACCGAACCGCAGGCCGGCTCCGACGCCAGCGGCCTGAAAACCCGCGCGCGTCTGGAAGGCGATCACTACGTGTTGAACGGCTGCAAGCAGTTCATCACCTCCGGGCAGAACGCCGGGGTGGTGATCGTGTTCGCCGTGACTGATCCGAGTGCCGGCAAGCGTGGCATCACCGCATTGATCGTACCGACCGATTCGCCGGGCTACAAAGTTGCGCGGGTCGAAGACAAACTCGGCCAGCACGCCTCCGACACCTGCCAGATCCTGTTCGAAGACGTGAAGGTGCCGGTGGCCAACCGCTTGGGCGAGGAGGGCGAAGGTTATCGAATCGCCTTGGCCAACCTCGAAGGCGGCCGTGTCGGCATCGCATCGCAATCGGTCGGCATGGCCCGTGCTGCGTTCGAAGCGGCCCGCGACTATGCCCGCGAGCGCGAAAGCTTTGGCAAACCAATCATCGAGCATCAAGCGGTCGCGTTCCGCCTGGCGGACATGGCAACCCAAATTGCCGTGGCCCGGCAAATGGTGCATTACGCTGCGGCATTAAGAGACAGCGGTAAACCGGCCTTGGTCGAAGCGTCCATGGCCAAACTGTTCGCCTCGGAAATGGCTGAGAAAGTCTGCTCCGCGGCCTTGCAAACCCTCGGCGGTTACGGTTACTTGAACGATTTCCCGCTGGAACGGATCTACCGCGACGTGCGGGTCTGCCAGATCTACGAAGGCACCAGCGATATTCAGCGCATGGTTATTTCGCGCAATCTTTAAGAAGGAGTCATCTGTGAGTTACGAAACGATTTTGCTGGAAACCCACGGTCGTGTGGGCCTGATCACCCTGAACCGTCCGCAAGCGCTGAATGCGTTGAACGCGCAAATTGTCAGCGAGCTGAACCAGGCCCTCGATGGCCTGGAGGCCGATTCGAACATCGGCTGCATCGTGCTGACCGGCTCGAAAAAGGCCTTCGCCGCCGGCGCCGACATCAAGGAAATGGCCGAACTGACCTACCCGCAGATCTACCTCGACGACCTGTTCAGCGACAGCGATCGCGTGGCTAACCGCCGCAAGCCGATCATTGCCGCCGTCAACGGTTTCGCCTTGGGCGGTGGTTGTGAACTGGCGCTGATGTGCGACTTCATCCTGGCCGGCGACAACGCCAAATTCGGTCAGCCGGAAATCAACCTCGGCGTACTGCCGGGCATGGGCGGCACCCAGCGCCTGACCCGCGCGGTGGGCAAGGCCAAGGCCATGGAAATGTGCCTCAGCGGTCGACTGATCGATGCGGTGGAAGCGGAGCGTTGCGGGATTGTCGCGCGGATTGTTCCGGCCGATGAGTTGCTGGAAGAAGCGTTGAAAGTCGCGGCGCTGATTGCCAGGAAGTCGTTGCCGATTGCAATGATGATCAAGGAAAGCGTCAACCGCGCGTTTGAAGTGAGCCTGTCGGAAGGTGTGCGCTTTGAGCGTCGGGTGTTCCATGCTGCGTTTGCGACGCAGGATCAGAAGGAAGGGATGGCGGCGTTTATTGCCAAGCGTGAAGCCGAATTCCAAGGCAAGTAATGTAGCGTCCTCACCGACGCCTTCGCGAGCAGGCTCGCTCCCACAAGGGATCTCATAAACATTGGAGATCCACTGTGGGAGCGAGCCTGCTCGCGAAGCTTTTCAGGGCTTCAAACCAGGTAGTGCTTCAACTCCCGAGCAATCACCATCCGCTGTATCTCGCTCGACCCTTCATAAATCTGCGTGATCCGCGCATCCCGGTAGTAACGCTCCACCGGGTAATCCTCCAGATACCCATACCCGCCGTGAATCTGCATCGCCGACGAACACACTTTCTCGGCCATCTCGGATGCAAACAGCTTCGCCTGTGAAGCCTCCGACAGACACGGCTTGCCGGCACTGCGCAACCGCGCGGCATGCAGGATCAACAGTCGTGCCGCGTTCAACCGGGTGTGCATGTCGGCCAGCATGTTGGCAATGCTTTGGTGCTCGATGATCGGTTTGTCGAACTGCACCCGATCCCGTGAGTAGGCCAGCGCCGCTTCAAATGCCGCGCGGGCAATGCCCAGCGCCTGCGCCGCGATGCCGATGCGGCCGCCTTCGAGGTTCGACAGGGCAATCGCCAGTCCTTTGCCGCGCTCACCCAACAGGTTGGCTTCGGGAATCGTGCAGTTGCTCAGGGTCACCGCGCAGGTATCGGAGGCGCGAATACCCATTTTGTGTTCGGTGCGATCAACGATGAAACCCGCTGTATTGGTCGGCACCAGGAATGCCGAGATGCCGCGCTTGCCCAGGTCCGGATCGGTCACCGCAAACACGATGGCCAGTTTCGCCCGTTTGCCATTGCTGACGAATTGCTTGGCGCCGTTGATCACCCACTGGCCATCGCGCAGTTCGGCGCGGGTACGCAGGTTGTGGGCTTCGGAGCCGGCCTGGGGTTCGGTCAGGCAGAAGCAGCCGATGGCCTGACCGCTGGCCAGATCCGGCAGCCAGGTCTGTTTCTGTTCTTCAGTGCCGTAGTTGAGGACGGGACCGCAGCCCACGGAGTTGTGAATGCTCATCAGTGCGCCAGTGGCGCCGTCACCGGCCGAAATCTCTTCCACGGCCAAGGCGTAGGCGACGTAGTCGACATAGGTACCGCCCCATTCTTCGGGCACCACCATGCCCAACAGGCCCAGTTCACCCATCTTCGCCACCAGACCGTCATCGATCCAGCCGGCCTTTTCCCAGGCTTGTGCGTGGGGCGCGATTTCGCCGCGGGCAAAGTCCCGGGCCATGTCGCGGATCATCACTTGCTCTTCGCTCAATTCGATATCGTGCATGGCTCAGCTCCCGCGTTGGTCAAAACCCGTGAAGAAACTCGCGACGTGCTCGGCGTCCAGCGCCTGCAAGGTCGGCGGGTTCCAGCGCGGTTTCTTGTCTTTGTCGATCAGCAAGGCGCGCACGCCTTCGATCAGGTCGCCGCGCTCGAACCACTGACGGTCCAGGTGCAGCTCAAGGGCGAAGCAGTCTTCCAGACTCAGATGCCGGCCGCGACGGAGCATTTCCAGGGTCACGCCCATGGCCAGCGGTGAACGGCTTTCCAGCAGGTCGGCGGTGGTCGTGGCCCACTCGTGGCTGTCGGCGACCGTTACTTCACGCAGTTGCTCAACAATACCCGGCACATCGGGCAGGGCGAAGAAGTGATCGATGGCCGGGCGCAACGCCGCCAAAGGAGCAGCCGGCAGTTGTTGCACGGCGAGATTCGCCAGCAGACCTTGAAGGTCCTTCAACGGTGTTTCATGCCATTCGAGCTGATCGAGTTGCTCGTCCAGAATGCCCAGTTTGTCGCTTTCCAGGTACCAGTCGGCCAGGCCGCAATAGAGCGCATCGGCCGCACGGATCTGCACGCCGCTGACGCCGAGGTAAATCCCCAGTTCACCGGGAACGCGCGGCAGGAAATGGCTTCCACCGACATCCGGGAAATAACCGATTGCCACTTCCGGCATTGCCAGACGGCTTTTCTCGGTGACTACCCGCAAGTCAGCGCCTTGCACCAGGCCCATGCCGCCACCCAGGACAAAACCGTCCATCAAGGCGAGTACAGGTTTGCGGTAATGGTGAATCGCGAGGTCGAGGGCGTATTCCTCGACGAAGAAATCTTCGTGCAGCGTGTCGCCGTTTTTGAAGCTGTCGTACAGCGAACGGATGTCGCCGCCGGCACAGAACGCCTTCTCGCCGGCACCGCGCAATACCACCGCGTGTACGTGCGGATCCAGCGCCCAGGCGTCGAGCTGACGCTGCAGGTTGCGCACCATGTCCAGGGTAATGGCGTTGAGGCCGGCGGGGCGATTGAGGGTCAGGTGACCGATGTGGTTGCGAACCTCGGCCAGCACTTCGTTTTGCGTGGCATCCATGGACGAAGTCCCCTTCGATGAAACCTGAGCAGTCATCACTAACTCCCTGCTTTTATTGTTCTTTATAGAGAAGCTCGCGCGCGAGCGATGCTGGATCGTACCAGTGCAAATTTGTGATGTACAACCGGCATATGTGCAGGGTTAGTTTGCGTTTTTGCCTTAAAGCAAGATCAAAAGATCGCAGCCTGCGGCAGCTCCTAAAGAGCCGTGTCTCACCGCGATATTGCGGATGAACATTGATTGCGTAGGAGCTGCCGCAGGCTGCGATCTTTTGATCTTCCGCTCCATCGGATAACCGACGACAGAATCGGCTGTGAAAGGCCTTCGTTCAGCGCAGTTGGGCTGTCAGAACAGGGACTTACGACACCTGCACCGGCCTGGCAATTGGCATTCTGACGGTCCATTTCAAGCGCTCGCGACGATGCGCGTGGAACGGACTGCACTCCGACGACTGGCTCGGGCCGGTCGAAAACAACAACAAATACGGCTGCGGTGAATACCGCATCGACTCTCTGCCCCTGTCAAAAAGTGTGGTTAGGCGCAGGCGCCAGACCGCGATAAATCCAAATAATCCGGGACTCAAGAAGATGATCAACATCAAATGGCTGACCTTGCCGGCAATCGCATTGCTGTGCTGCACCACCGGCGCCAGTGCCAAGGAATGGAAAGAGCTGCGATTCGGCGTCAACCCGAGCTACCCGCCTTTTGAGTCCACCACCGCCGATGGCGGCGTGCAGGGCTTTGGCGTGGATTTGGGCAACGCGATCTGCGCCGAATTGAAGGTGAAATGCGTGTGGGTCAGCAATGACTTCGACGGGCTGATTCCCGCCCTCAAGGCGGGTAAGTTCGATGCCATCGAGTCGTCGATGACGGTGACCGATACGCGTAAAAAACAGATCGACTTCACTGATCGCCTGTACGCCGGGCCGACCGCCATCGTCACTCGCAAGGATTCCGGCCTGTTGCCCACTGCCGAGTCGCTGCAGGGCAAGACCATCGGTTACATGCAGGGCACGATTCAGGAAACCTACGCCAAGGCCAAACTGGCACCCGGCGGCGTGAAACTGCGGGCCTATCAGAATCAGGATCAGGTCTACGCCGACCTGGTATTTGGTCGCCTCGACGCCTCGATCCAGGACAAGATGCAGGCGCAAATGAGCTTCTTGACTTCCCCCCAAGGGGCTGACTTCAAGAACAGTGAAGGCATCAGCGACCCGTTGGTCCCATCCGACATCGCCATCGGCGTGCGCAAGGACAACGAAGAACTCAAAGGCATGCTCAATGCCGCCATCAAAGCCCTGCATGACAAGGGTATCTACGCGCAGATCCAGCAGAAACACTTCGGCGATCTGGACCTCTACAACAACTGATCCCCGCGCCCCGAAGGCTGCGTCCTGGTAACAGGCGCAGCGCTTGAGCGCGGGCGCCTCAAGACAGGTGACTGACGTGAACTCCTTCCTGAATCTGATCGGGGTCGATCTCTCGGCCCTGCAAGGCTATGGCCCTTTGTTGCTGCACGGCACCTGGGTCACTCTGAAATTGTCAGCGCTCTCGCTGCTGGTGAGCATGGCGCTGGGCCTGCTCGGCGCGGCGGCGAAACTGTCGCCGCTGAAGCTGTTGAACCTGCCAGCGACCTTCTACACGACGCTGATTCGCGGTGTACCGGACCTGGTGCTGATGCTGCTGATTTTCTACAGCCTGCAAGGCTGGCTGAGTGGCCTGACCGAGGCGATGGACTGGCCCTACATGGAAATCGACCCGTTTGTGGCTGGCGTCATCACCCTCGGCTTTATCTACGGCGCCTATTTCACCGAGACCTTTCGCGGGGCGATTTTGAGCGTGCCGCGTGGCCAGCAGGAAGCCGCCGCGTGCTTTGGGCTGAATCGCTGGCAGCGGTTTCGCTTCGTGGTGTTCCCGCAAATGATGCGTTTCGCCTTGCCGAGCCTCGGCAATAACTGGCTGGTACTGCTCAAGG
Organism: Pseudomonas sp. TH39(2020); assembly: GCF_016650715.1. Lineage (NCBI taxonomy): Bacteria > Pseudomonadati > Pseudomonadota > Gammaproteobacteria > Pseudomonadales > Pseudomonadaceae > Pseudomonas > Pseudomonas sp. TH39(2020). The sequence continues at coordinate 271,682 of NZ_JAEKFF010000003.1, forward strand.
CCACGGCGCTGGTGTCGATCATCGGTTTGTCCGACCTGGTCAAAGTCGCGCAGGAAGCCGGTAAAAGCACCTTCAATATGCTCGATTTCCTGCTGCTGGCAGCGGCGTTGTATTTGCTGATCACCAGTGCTTCGAACTACGTTTTGCGCGTGCTGGAACGGCGCTATAACCAGGGTGTGCGGGGGATGGCACGATGATCGAGTTGATTGCCGAATACTGGAAACCCTTTCTGTTCAGCGACGGCTACAGCCTCACCGGGTTGGCCATGACCTTGTGGTTGCTGGTGGCGAGTATTGTGATGGGGTTCTTCCTGTCGTTGCCTTTGGCGATCATGCGCACCTCGCGCTGGGGCCTGCTGCGCTGGCCGGTTCAGCTGTTCACTTATGTGTTTCGCGGTACGCCGCTGTATATCCAGTTGCTGATTTGCTACAGCGGGATCTACGGCATCGCGGTGGTGCGCTCGCAACCGCTGCTCGAAGCATTTTTCCGCGATGCGATGAATTGCACCTTGCTCGCGTTCACGCTCAACACCTGTGCCTACACCGTGGAAATCTTCGCCGGGGCGATTCGCAGCATTCCCTACGGTGAAATCGAGGCCGCCCATGCTTATGGCTTGAGTGGCTGGCGCCTTTACCTGCGGCTGATTCTGCCTTCGGCATTGCGCCGGGCACTGCCGTATTACAGCAACGAAGTGATCCTGATGTTGCACGCGACCTCTGTGGCGTTCACCGCCACCATTCCGGACATCCTGAAAATCGCCCGGGACGCCAATGCCGCGACTTTCATGACCTTCCAGGCCTTCGGCATCGCCGGCCTGCTGTACCTCGCACTGTCGTTCGGTCTGGTCGGAGCCTTCCGCCTGGCAGAGAAGCGCTGGCTGAGTTTTCTCGGCCCGACTCACTGAACCCCATTTTTTATCCAGAGCGGTGCCGCCAGGCGCGCCGCTCCAGGAGTGCTGACATGTACAAACTCACGGTTGAAAATCTGTATAAACGTTTTGGTGACAACGAAGTGCTCAAGGGCGTCTCGTTGAATGCACGGGCAGGCGATGTGGTGAGCATGATCGGCGCCAGCGGTTCGGGTAAAAGCACGATGCTGCGCTGCATCAACTTTCTGGAGCGCGCGGATGAAGGCGCCATTGAGCTGGACGGCGAGCGCGTCATCACCCGCCCGGGTGCCGGTGGCATGCGCGTCGCGCATCCGGCGCAATTGCAGCGTTTGCGCACGCGCCTGGCAATGGTGTTCCAGCATTTCAATTTGTGGAGCCATCTGACGGTGCTGGAGAACATCGTGCTGGCGCCGTGCCGGGTGCTGGGGATTAGCCGCAAGGCCGCCGAAGAGAGTGCGCGGGCCTATCTGGACAAGGTCGGTCTGCCGCAACGAGTGGCCGATCAATACCCGGCATTTCTGTCCGGTGGACAGCAACAGCGGGTGGCGATCGCGCGTGCCCTGGCGGTGGAACCGGAGATTCTGTTGTTCGACGAGCCGACCTCGGCACTCGATCCGGAATTGGTGGGTGAGGTGCTCAAGGTAATTCAGGCGCTGGCCGAAGAAGGCCGTACCATGTTGATGGTGACGCACGAGATGGGGTTTGCCCGGCAGGTTTCCAGCCAGGTGTTGTTCTTGCATCAGGGAAAGGTCGAGGAGCAGGGTGATGCTACGATCCTCGACCAGCCAAAAAGTGAACGTTTGCAGCAATTTCTATCGGGTCGTTTGAAGTGAGGCAAGACGTACATGGCGGATATCCGCGATCTGTCGATCGTGCTTGATCGTATCGATCAGGCAATCATCGAAGTGCTGCGCCACGAAGGGCGCATCACTTATCAAAAGCTTTCCGAACGTGTGCATCTTACCCCCAGGCCCTGCCTGGAACGGGTGCGCAAACTCGAACAGCTCGGGGTCATTCGTGGGTATGGCGCGATTCTCGATGAAAAGAAACTGACGCCAGGCTTGTCGTTGCTGGTACTGGTTGCGTTGTCGAACCAGAGTGGGCGGGCGGCACAAAAGGCGTTCGAAGCCAAGGTCCGCGCCTGCCCGCAGGTGCTGGAATGTCGGTTGATCAGCGGTGCGTTCGACTACAGCTTGCGCATGCGTTGCCGGGACATGGAGCACTATCGGGTGCTGACCGAAGTCTGGTTCGATGACCCGGATTTGCACATCGACAAGTTGGTCAGCCATCCGGAATTGGCGATGGTCAAGACCACGATGGAATAGAAGCAAGATCAAGATCAAAAGATCGCAGCCTTCGGCAGCTCCTACAGGATCGGGTTTTCACGCGGTCTATGTAGGAGCTGCCGAAGGCTGCGATCTTTTGCTTTTCGGCACTCACCGAATCGGCTGAGCCACACACGTTTTTCAGCCGTTTTCATCACGCCGCAGCCACTTATCAACCGGGTTTTTCAACCTGCGAAACAGACAATGAGTACCTCTTAACCCTCATTGAATCTGTGCCCATGCAAACCACCAATACCGTTTTGATGATTCGCCCGACACGTTTCTCCTTCAATCAGGACACGGCGGCGAACAACCGTTTCCAGCAACCGGCCGACGTCAGCGAAGACGTTCAGCAAAAGGCCCTGCAAGAGTTCGATGGTTACGTTACCGCGCTGCGCAGCCACGGCGTCGAAGTCATGGTGCACAACGACCGCGAAGCACCGCATACCCCGGATTCGATCTTCCCCAATAATTGGTGGAGCAGCCATCCCGACGGCACCTTGGTGCTGTACCCGATGCAGGGCCACAACCGGCGTCTGGAGCGTGACAAAGGCGTGCTCGACTGGCTGAGGGACGAGTACCGGGTCGAGCAGTTGCTGGACCTTTCCAGCCTCGAACAGCAGGAAGTGTTCCTCGAAGGCACCGGCAGCATGGTGCTGGATCGTCAGCAGCGGATTTGCTACGCCGGTTATTCCACCCGCACCCATACCCGTGCCCTGGACCAGGTGGTCAGTCATTTGGGTTACGAGCTGTGCGCATTCAATGCAGTGGACCGCCAGGGCGTCGCGATTTACCACACTAACGTGATGATGAGTGTCGGCACGCGCCTGGCCGTAGCGTGCCTGGCGTCGGTCACTCAGCCGGTCGAACGCCTGGCCCTGCGTAAACGCCTGGAAGACAGCGGCAAGCAGGTGATTGCCTTGAACTGGGCGCAACTGGAATCTTTCGCCGGCAACATGCTGGAAGTCCACAACGCTGCGGGCGAACCCTTGCTGGTGATGTCGCGCACGGCCTGGCAATCGCTGGATGCCGCTCAGCGTCGCCTGATCGAAACCCACACCACGCCACTCCCCGTGAATATCGACACCATCGAACGCATCGGCGGCGGCAGCGCGCGCTGCATGTTGGCCGAGGTCTTTCTGTCCAAACATCTGGCAACCCAGGAGTAAATGCGATGATCGTTCGTCCAGCCACACCGGCAGACCTGCCGGCACTGTTAGCCCTGGCCCATAGCGCCGGAACCGGTTTGACCACCTTGCCGGCCGACGCGGGGCGTCTGCGTCAGCGTCTGGAGTGGGCCGCGAAAACGTTCGCAGGCGAGGCCAAGCGCGCCGATGCCGATTACCTGTTTGTGCTCGAAAATGACCAGCATGAAGCCATCGGCATTTGCGCACTGGCCGGTGCTGTCGGCCTGCGTGAGCCCTGGTACAACTATCGGCTGGGCCTGTTTGTCGCGGCCTCGAAAAACCTCGGGATCAATCAGCAGCTGCCGACATTGTTCCTCGGTAACGACATGACCGGTCATTCGGAACTGTGTTCGCTGTTTCTGCATGCCGATCACCGCAGCGGTCTGAACGGGCGCTTGCTGTCCAAGGCACGGTTCCTGTTTCTGGCGGAATTTCGTCAGTATTTCGGGGAGAAAGTCATCGCCGAGATGCGCGGCTACTCGGACGAAGAGGGCGTTTCACCGTTCTGGGAAGGCCTGGGCCGGCACTTCTTCAAGATGGACTTTGCCGATGCCGACTACCTGACCGGGCTGGGTAACAAGACCTTCATCGCCGAGCTGATGCCCAAGTTTCCGCTGCCGACCTGCCTGTTGCCGGAAGCGGCGCGAACGGTCATCGGTCGTGTTCACCCCAATACCGAACCGGCGTTGGGCATGCTCAAGGCCGAAGGATTCGAGCACCGCGACTACATCGACATCTTCGATGGCGGCCCGCTGATCGAATGCGCCACCGGCGACATCCGCGCGGTGCGTGACAGTCAGGTGCTACAACTGAGCATCGGCACTCCGGGGGAGCAGGCGGCGACTTACCTGATTCATAACCGTCAATTCGCCGAGTGCCGGATTACCGCGGCACCGGCTCGGGTGGCTGCCGGTACGTTGATAGTCGATGCACAGACTGCGAGGAGTTTGGGGTTGAGTGCCGGTTCATCGGTGCGCGCGGTGAGTCTGGCAGTGCCTGCAAGGCAATTGTCCGCAGCCTGATCAATCCTTTGCCATAACGCAGCCTCGCAGGCTCGGCAGCTGCTACAAGGACCGGGGCGCTGTCAGGTTCTGCTTCGAAGGACTTCACCAATACTGCGCCGTTTGGCATGCAACTCACTGGCATGGATCAGCTGTTCGAGGTCTTCAGGGGTGACGTCGAAGAAGGCTTCCATGTCCGCCAGGGCCAGTTTCAGGTCCTGGGCGGTGATCGCCTGGTTGTCGGTGGGCGGGTGGTCGGCCGGCACCCTGGACACTGGTTCGCTGGCGCGTTTTGGGTAACGAATGCGCGTCAGGTTGTTGTAGGCCAGGGCGCTGAGCAGCATGGTCGATCCGCTGAGCATCACTGGGCCGAGGGCTTTCCAGTCCAGGGCAATGGTCGCCGGGTCTGCCAATACCAACAGCAGCGCCAAGGCCCCGGCCGGTGGGTGCAGGCAACGCAGCCAGCACATCAGAATCAGCGCCATGCCGGCCGCCAGGCAAGCGCTGCCGAGGGTTCGTCCGAGCACGTGAGCGACCAGCAGCGAAACCACCCCGGCGCTGAGGTAGCCGCCAAGAATCGACCAGGGCTGGGCGAGGGCACCGGAGGACACGGCGAACAGCAACACGGCCGATGCGCCCAGCGGACCGATCAGATGCTGCGCCACTGGCATGCCGAATACCTGGCTGCAGAGCCAGACGCTGAACATCGTGCCCAAGGACATGCCGATGGCGGCGCGGCTCCATTCGGAGGGGCGGGTGTTGATGGCGGCAGGAAACCAGCGAGCGAACATGAGGCAGACGATCCGTTGAAAAAAACGAGGCAAAAAAAAGGCTTAGCTGGGATACCCAGAAAGCCCTTGAAGTTGTTCCAACTATTGGGGGAGGAACGGGACACAGTGTGCCGTCCATTCCTGATGCTGACAAATTCATATTAATGCAGTTTTAGTGCATTAATTTTGCTGTAAGGCCACTCGGCGACCACTCATGAAACACAGAAAACCGCCCATGGCGGTCAGCGCGCTCAGGGCATAAAACATGGTTGGTGCGGGGGTGTGCATCAGCAGGAAACCGCAAATCACCGGGCTCAGGGCGCCGCCGAGGGCCGCGAGGTTTTGCGCGCCGTAGTAGCTGCCGCGCAGCTCTTCCGGGGCCAGGGTGTCGACGAAGAGGAATTCGGCGGGGTAAATGATCATTTCACCGAGGGTGAAGATGAACATGGCCACGCACCACGACACCAGGCTGTCGGCCAGGCTGAAACCGATCAACCCGACGATGAACAGACTGGTGCCGCCCGCGATCCAGTAACGCAATTGTTCGCGTTTGAGGAAACGGCCGATCTGGTATTGCAGCAAGATCACGCTGATCGCATTGCAGGCGAGCAGGGCGGCCATGGTTTCCAGTGCCCGTTTGGAGTCGTGGGTCACCAGCAGGTATTGCGACAGATACAGGGTGAAGCGGCCATGGACCACGGTACTGAGCAGGCAGCCGCAGGTGAACATGATCAACGTGCGGTCGTTTTTCAGGGTGACCAGCGTCTTGAGAAAACTCTGCGGTTGGCCGATGGCGGGTGTCGGCGCCGAGTCCTTCGGTATTCCGATCATCAGGAAAATACTGAAGAACGCGATGCCGCCGGCGATCAGGAACGGTGCAATCGGATACACACCGGCAATCACCACGCCCAGCATCGGGCCAGTGGCGTAGCCGATGTTGGTCAAGGTGTAGCGCAGGGAAAACGCCTTGGCGCGCTGGCCCATGGGCAGGTTTTCGCTGAGGATTGCCTTCGAGCCGATCAGGAACAGCGCCGAGGCGGTTTCGGTGATCACCAGGGTGGCGGTGGTCAGGTAGAGGTTGTCGGCGAAGGTCAGCAGCACGAAGCCGATGGCGCTGGAGAGCATCGCGAGGATCAGCAGTCGGCGTTTCTCGAGGCGGTCGATGATGTAACCGCCATAGAGAGCGAGCAGGGTGGCGATGAACACCGCGATGCCCAGCAGCAAGCCGACATCCTGTTGGTTGAGGCCGAGTTTGTTGCTCAGGAACAACGTGAGCAACGGGCTGGTGATGGCGCGGCTGACGACGATGGTCAGCGAAACGATCATCAACCGGCGGATAACGAGTGAGTAAGTGGCCACGGTGGTGCGGATGTCCTTATTTTGGTATTTGGCTTGGGATCCACCCCTCACCCTAACCCTCTCCCCAGAGGGTAGAGGGGACTGATCGAGGTGTTTTTCGAATTACACCGACCTGGAATTCCGAGTCGAACTCAGGTTTGAAGAGCATGAAGATCAGCCCCCTTTCCCTCTCCCCCTTGGGGAGAGGGTTGGGGTGAGGGGTGGTTTTAACGACCACCCAAGCCCCCAAGCCATGCACCCAGAGCCTCTATAGATTCCAATTCTTCAATTCGCCACAACTGCTCAAGCAGTTCTTGCGCCTGCTCCCGCGGCATCACCCGCACCGCCAGACTGAAAAACTTCTCTTCCAGCGCCGCATCACTCAACGGATTACGCGGGGCACCCAGTGGCGGGTCGACACACAGGCTCGCCTGCCGACCGTCCACGGTCCGCAGGCTGACGACGGGCTCGCCATCCTCTGACAGTTGCAGGTCCACTTCAAGACGGATGCGCGACATCCAGTGAGCAATCCGTGGATCGGCTCGTTGTTCATCGTCATATGCCTGCAACCGGCAATGTCCATGGACCAGCCGCGCGGCGAGGGCATACGGCAGGCTCATCTGCGCCGCCGCCAGGGTGCTGGCGTCGCGACCGCCGCACATGTCCTGCAGAAACCCGCACAACGACACCCGAACATCCTCGACCTGATCCGCGTTGACCTGCAGCTGATCCAGCAACAAGCCCAGCGCATCGATTGCCGAATGCGTTCCGCGGCACGCCGCGTAAGGTTTGATCGAGCAGCGAGCGAGTTTCCATACAACGCCCAGTTCGGCATCCAGCGCGTCGGGTTGTGCGTTCACACCGGCCAGGGTTTTCAGAAACCCGCCCCAGACATCATCGAATAACCGAGTCGGTCCGCTGATGCCTTGTTGGGCGAATCGTGCTGCCAGCAATCCGCCCTCGGCGGCACGACCACTGTGAAGTTTTTTACTGTGCGAACCGTCGTGGATAAACGCCCACAACCCGCCACTGAAACTGCCGGCAATGCCCAGCGCCGAGACGGTTTGCGCGGTATCCAGTCCGAGAATTCGCGCACTGGCCGCCGCCGCGCCGAACACGCCGCAGGTGGCGGTGGAGTGCCAGCCGGCGCCGTTGTGGGCTGAATAACTGCCGCAGGCTTCCAGCACCCGGCGGCCGATTTCGTAGCCGATCACCACGGCCGTGATCAACGCCCGGCCGTTCACCGGTTTTCCAGACATCGACACCGCCGCCATGACCGCGGGCAGCACCACTGCGCCGGAATGGTCGCAGCCACCGGTGTCGTCCAGTTCCAGGGCATGGGCGGCGACGCCATTGAGCATGGCGGCCTGAGCCGCGCCGGTTCGCTGATCGGTGCCCCAGATCAGTGTGCTCCCGCCTTCACCCTCGAACACCTGGCGTGCCTGTTTCGCGACATCGCTGCCAGCCCCGGCCAGCGTCGCGCCGAAGGTGTCGAGTATGTGCCGCTTGGCTTGTGCCACCAGTGCGGGCGGCAAGTCTTCGAATCGGGTGTCGACGCAGAACTGCGCCAGTCGCTGCATTCGCTCACTCATGAAAGGTAATCCCGATAATGCCGCTCATACACAGTCGCCGGATGGTCCTCAGTCACCGGAAGCGCCGATTCAGCCCACCACTGAGCGACATCAGCGCCCGTGGCAATCCATACGTCATCGTGCTGTTGAATCCCCTCCAGCAACTCGCGCAACACGCCAATCCGCCCGGGTGTCGCAATGATCTCCGGGTGCAGCCGCAGCACATAACACAACCCGAACCGGTGAAACCCGGCAAAGTCCATTTGCAGGTTGCCCAGGGTGTGACTGTAAGAAGCGATCCGCGATTGCGCCGGCGGCACGGCCGGGCTGAGGTTGAAGGCGAAGTAGGGTTCGTCTTCCAGTTCGTAGTGCAACGGCAACTCGATGACGTCGGATGCCGTCGGATGAGCGAATGGCAAATCATCGCCGCGCCACGACGATGACCAGCGAATGCCGTGATCCTTCAACGCTTCGATGAAGCCCGGCGCACCGTTGCCGGCCGGGATGCGAAAGCCTGTTGGACGCTGGCCAGTCAGCGCGGTCAACACCTCACAGCCTTTGGCAATCTCGGCGCTTTGCTCTGTGAGATTCAGGGTGTCGTAGTGCTGATGGCGATAGCCAGCGCAGGCAATCTCATGTCCACCGGCCTGGATTGCCCGAATGTGCCCGGGGTTTTCCTCGGCGACGATACCGGGAACAAACCAGCTGCTGGAAACCCCCAGTTCTTCGAATAAACCGAGCAAACGGTTTACGCCGCGTTGGGTGCCATAGCGCCAGACCGACAGCGTCTTGTCGCGCCCGGCGACCTCCGGGGCCTGGGTGAGAATGCCGTGGATGTCGTTGTAATCGACGGTCAGTACCACGGCGCAGCGGTAGCCTTTGGGCCAGACAGTGGAATCAGCCATGGTGATGCTCCTTCAGCCACCACTGGGCGACATCGCGGCAGGTGGCGAACCACACGTCATCGCGCTGGCGCATGTGTTCGAAGAGTTTTTCCAGCAGCAGGATGCGTCCCGGTTTGCCGGTGATCTTGGGGTGGAACAGGGTGGTCAGGCACAACCCTTCGTCCATGGCGCCGTCGTATTCGCGGCACCAGTTATCGAGGGTCAGCGCATAGCTGGCGGTGCGGTCCAGCCCGGAAGGGAAGTCCGGCGCGCGGGTGTAGGCGAGGGAGGCGTAGTCGTCCATTTCCCAGCGACCGGGGATTTCCACCAGCGGCGTGTCGTGGCCCGGCACTTTCACCAGGTACGGCCGGTCATCACCGCGCATGCTGCTGGAGTAGGTCACGCCGGCTTCCACCAGCATTGCCGGGGTTTCGGCCCGCCAGTCGCCGGACGGGGTGCGGAAGCCTTCGGCGCGGATGCTCAGGTGCTTCCAGAACATCTCGCGGGATTTCTTCATCACGTCCTTTTGCTGTTCCAGCGTCAGGGCGTAAAAGGATTCGTGTTTGTAGCCGTGGTAGGCCACTTCATGCCCGCGCTCGACAATCGCCTGGCACTGTTTCGGCCAGTTCTCCACGACCCAGGCCGGGACGAAGAACGTCGTCGGGATCCGGAACTCATCGAGCACATCGAGGATTCGTGGCAAGGCCCGGTAAGGGCCGTAACCGCCGAAACCGAAGTACTCGGGTTTGCGCCAGATCGAGCCATTCAGCATCGCATCGCCGGTCGGGCCGTCGAGGTCGAAGGCCAGGGCGAGGCAGGCTTTGTGCTGGTTGGGCCAGGTGGGTTGTGGCGAGGAGGACATCGTGGCGCTCCAACTATTTATAAATAAACACCGACCCCTGTGGGAGCGAGCCTGCTCGCGAATGCGGTGTGTCATTCAACATCAATATTGACTGACAGGGCCCCTTCGCGAGCAGGCTCGCTCCCACAATGGATTTGGGTGCCGGATTACTTCCCGGCGTTAATGGTCACAGTCTTGATCGCACCCAACTCCAGATCCCACTTCTTCAGGATCGCCTGATAGCTGCCGTCATCCACCATGCTCTGCAAAGCGACCTTCACCGCCTCACTCAACTCAGGCTTTTTCTTGCTCACGCCCAGCCCGGTGAACTGCTTGGAGATCGGCAGGCCCACGGTTTTGTACATGTCCTTTTCCTGAGTCTTCAGGTAGGACAAGGTCTCGCTGCCCTGCATGGCCGCGTCGATACGGCTCTGACGCAATTGTGCGCGGGCATCGGCCGAGCCTTCGGTGCCGATCACGTTGATCGCAGGCTTGCCGGCGGCTTCGCAGTTGGCCTTGCTCCACTCGGCGATTTCCGCCGGGAAGGTGGTGCGGCGGCTGGTGCCGACTTTCTTGCCACACAAATCAACGATCTCGTTGAAATCCTTGTTCTTCTGCAAGGTGTAGAACTGCGGACCGCTGGTGAAGTAGTCGACGAAGGTCACGCTGGCCTGACGTTCGGCGGTGTCGGTCATGCCCGACATGACCATGTCCACGCGGTCGGTGGTCAGCGCATTGATCATTTGCTCGAAGCCGGTTTCCTGCCATTTGATCTTCACGCCCAGACGTTCGGCCAGGGCGTTGCCCAGGTCGTAGTCGAGCCCGGTGAGGGTGTTGGTGGCCGGGTCCTTGAAGTCCATCGGCGGGTAGTTCGGCATGATCGCTACCACGACCTCGCCTTTTGCTTTGATACTGGCCGGTAGTTCGGCGGCCCAGGTGAAGCCGGAAGCCATAACGCCGGCGAGTACTGCTGGAATAACTAGGTTCTTCATGGTCGTTCTCTTATGAGTGTTGTGAGCGCCAAACGGCGCTTAGGTTCGAACGGCAGAAATGAAGCTTTGGGTGCGCGGGTTTTGCGGACTTATTAGTATTTCTTCGGGGCTTCCAGCCTCCACGATCTGCCCGCCGTCCATGAACACCATGCGGTTGGAGACTTCGCGAGCGAAGCCCAGTTCATGGGTGACGACGATCATGGTCATGCCGGTTTGCGCGAGGTCGCGCATCACCGACAGCACCTCACCGACCAGTTCCGGGTCGAGTGCCGAAGTGGGTTCATCAAACAGCATCAGCTTGGGCCGCATGGCCAATGCGCGGGCTATGGCCACCCGTTGTTGCTGACCACCCGAGAGTTCGATCGGGTAGCTGTTGCGCTTGTCGGCCAGGCCGACACGAGCGAGCAATTCCACGGCTTCTTCGTGCGCCTCTTTGGGCGAACGCTTGAGCACCTGGCACGGCCCTTCGATGATGTTTTGCAGCACGGTCATGTGCGGGAACAGGTTGAAACGCTGGAACACCATGCCGGTGGACAGGCGTTGACGGGCGATCTGCGACTCGTTGAGCTCGTGCAGTTTGTTGCCGACGACGCGGTAACCCACCAGTTCGCCATCGACCCACAGGCCGCCCTTGTCGATTTTTTCCAGCTGGTTGATGCAACGCAGCAAGGTGCTTTTGCCGGAGCCGGACGGGCCGATGATGCACAGCACTTCGCCTTGCTCGACTTCGATGTTGACGTCCTTGAGCGCGTGGAACTGGTCGTAGTACTTGTTCAGGCTCACGGCCTTGACGATGTTTCTCATGTTGAACTCCTCAAGAACGCTTGCCGGCGCCGCGAGCGAAACGACGCTCCAGACGGCTTTGACCGAAGGACAGGACGGTGACCGTGGCCAGGTACCAGATACCGGCGACGATCAGCAGCTCCATGACCCGGGCGTTGGCGTAGTAGATGTTCTGCGCGTTGTAGAGCAGTTCTGAGTACTGGATGACGCTCGCCAGCGAAGTCATCTTCACCATGCCGATGAACTCGTTGCCGACCGGCGGAATGATCACCCGCATGGCTTGCGGCAGGATGATCCGGCGCAACGCTTGCAGGCGCGGCATGCCAATCGACTTGGCGGCTTCGTACTGCCCGGTGTCCACCGACAGCAGGCCGGCACGCACCACTTCGGCGGTGTAGGCGCCCTGGTTGATGCTCAAGCCGAGGAGGGCGGCCACGAAGGGCGTCATCAGGCTCACGGTGTCCATTTCGAACAGGCCGGGGATGCCAATGGTGGGGAAAATCAGCGCCAGGTTGAACCACAACAGCAGTTGCAGAATCAGTGGCGTGCCGCGAAACAGCCAGGTGTAGGTCACCGCCACGTAGCGCAGGATCGGGTTGGCCGACATGCGCATGATCGCCGTGATCACCCCGAACACAATGCCCAGCACCATCGCCAGCACCGCCATGACGATGGTGTTGAGCAAACCCCACATGATCGCCTGGGACGTGAGGAACTGGCCGATGTAAGACCACTCGATCTTGCCTTCGGCGAAGGCCCGTACCAACCCGAGGATCGCAATGACGATCACGGTGGCGAAGAAAATCCGTCCGTAGTAACGCCGTGGCACATGGTGGTACTGGGTGATATCGAACTGGTTTTCCGCCAGTTTGCGCTCCGCCTGGAGTCGTTCTGCCTGAGTCTGGCTCATGTTGTTTCTCCGTACACTTGTTCATTCAGGCCAACCACATTCCCTTGTGGGAGCGAGCCTGCTCGCGAAGAGGTCGTGTCAGACGACATCAATGTTTAATGACACACCGCTTTCGCGAGCAGGCTCGCTCCCACAGGTTTTGTGTCCTGGCTCAGAGCCGGAAACCTTGATAGTTCTCGGTCCATTCGTGTTGCGCGGCCAGGGCGGTTTTCAACCGGCCGATCTGCTCGCGAACTTGTTGCGGTGCGGTGCCGCCCCAGCCACTGCGGGCGGCGATGGCGGCTTCGAGGGTCAGGCTCTCGCGCACTTCTGCGGTCAGGCGCGGATCAATTTCGGCCAACAGCGCCGGCGAGGCTTCCCACAATTCGATGTCGTGTTTCTCGCAGGCCTGGACCAGCGCACCGGTGATTTCGTGGGCTTCCTTGAACGGCACGCCGCGCATGGCCAGCCAGTCGGCGACTTCGGTGGCGAGGGTGAAGCCCAGTGGCGCCTGACGACGCAGCTCTTCGACGTTGACCTTCATGGTCGCGACCATCCCGGCCATGGCTGGCAGCACCAGCAACAGGGTATCGACGCTGTCGAGCACGCCGTTTTTGTCCTCGCTCAAGTCGCGGTTGTACGACAGTGGCAGGGATTTGAGCGTGGAGAGCAGCCCGGTTAGGTTGCCGATCAAGCGACCCGCCTTGCCTCGGGCCAGCTCAGCGATGTCCGGGTTTTTCTTCTGCGGCATGATCGAGCTGCCAGTGGCGTAGGCATCGTCCAGCGCGACCCAGCGAAATTGCCGCGATGACCACAGGCAGAACTCTTCGGCGAGGCGGGAAATGTTGATCCCGAGCATGCTGGCAATGAACAGGAACTCGGCAACGTGATCGCGGCTGGCCACGGCGTCGATGGAGTTTTCACACACGCCGCTGTAACCCATTTCCTTGGCCGACTGCTGAGGCAGGCGAGCGATGGCGGAACCGGCCATGGCCGCCGCGCCCAGTGGCGACAGCGAAGTGCGATTGTCCCAGTCCACCAGGCGTTGCACGTCACGCAGCATGGATTGGGCGTGGGCCAGCAAGTGGTGGGCGAAAACGATCGGCTGGGCCTGCTGCAGGTGAGTGAACCCCGGGCAGATGCTTTCGATGTGTTGCTCGGCCTGATCCACCAGCGCTTGTTGCAGGGCCAGGACTTCAACGGCCAGGGTGCGGACGTGATCACGCAGGAACAGGCGCAGGTCGTTGGCGGTCTGGTCGTTACGTGAACGGCCGGCGCGCAGCTTGCCACCGAGGGCGCCGAGGCGTTCGGTCAGCAGGCGTTCGATGAAGGTGTGGACGTCTTCGTCGTCCAGGGTCGGAGCGATGCTGCCGGCGCGGAAGTCATCGCCGATGCGCTCCAGAGCGTCAAGCATGGTGTGGGCTTCTTGTTCGTTCAACAGCCCGGCGCGCTGCAATTCACGGGCATGCGCCTTGGAACCGGCGAGGTCATACGGGGTGAGGCGAAAGTAGCGCTCGGGGCAACGGGACAAGGCCGCCAGGGCTTCGGACGGGCCGCTTTTGAAGCGAGCACCCCAGAGACGGTCGGTGGTTTGAGACATTGTTGTTTTCCTCGTCGGTAAAGCGAACTGAAATCGGTGTGCCGGGCCTGAAACACTCGCCGCAAATCAATTGGGCGTGGTTTGGCCTAAACATTATTCAAGGGCAGGGGAGAAGCGCAGTTGCATCGTTGCGAGAGCTGATTGAAGCGTCAGCTTTTAATAGTTCGAAATCAGTGAGTTGGCACTGATGTGCGGGATTTATTAGCGGTTGCCAAGCCTGGTTTTCTGTGGTCATTATTATTTACCAGCACTATTTTTGTTGTTGGACACAGGTTGTTGAATAGGGCGTCAGAGGTAAATAGGCATTATGGAAACCCCACTTTCCAATTCCGGAAACCCGCCGCTGAAAACGGGCCATCGGGCACCGCTGACCCTCAGCGGTCTGGACTTCAAACTGCTCAAAGTGTTCAAGGCCGTGGTCGAGGCCGGCGGCTTCAGTGCCGCCCAGAACGAGCTGAATGTGGGACTGGCAGCCATCAGCAAACAGATTTCCGACCTGGAGATTCGCATCGGCATGCGCCTGTGCACCCGCGGTCGCGAGGGTTTTCATCTGACCGAAGAGGGCCGTCTGGTGTATCAGGCGTCCATTGATTTATTTGCCTCGGTCGACAACTTTCGTGATCGACTTAGTTCAGCACAAAACGAACTGATCGGTGACCTTGGTGTGGGGGTTATTGATAATACGATTTCCGATGTTAATTCGCCGTTAGTTGCTGCGCTTAGAATAATTAATGAAACATCACCTAAAGTCAGGTTCCAACTTCAAGCCTCTCAGTTGGATGAGGTGGAAAGAGGCGTCGTAGAGGGACGGTTAGTGGCGGGGATCGTGCCGGTTTATCAGAAAAGGGAAGAGTTCGATTATTACTCGTTGTACGAAGAACGCTCCGAAGTTTATTGCGCGGTCGGTCATCCGTTGTTCTCGGTGCCGGACGCAGAAATCGGCAGTCATGTGCTCAAGGATTACGAGTGCATCAACCATCGCTATGCGATCCATCGCGACAAACTGAATTTTGCTCACTACGACAGCTTCTCCGCCTCGGCCAGCCAGGTCGAAGCGGTGGCATTGTTGATCAAGACCGGGCGTTTCGTGGGTTTTCTGCCACAGCATTACGCTGCCTCGATGGTCGCTCAGGGGCTATTTCGCGCGGTGCGCCCGGACCTGATCCACATCGTCACGCCGTTCAATCTGATCCTTCGCCACAACACTGTGCGCAGTCCGCTGGTCAAGGCGTTTGCCCAGGCGTTGGGGGTTGATTTGAAGGCGCCGCTCTAAGACGCAAACGCATCGCACAACGCCGTTCACCGGGTAAGCCGTGGGTGACTTCGTTGTTTAATACAGTCGCTAATCGCGGACCCAATTGTGCTGGGCTCAATGTTTCAAAGCCCTGGTGCTGATAGAACGGTTCATTCCACGGCAAGTCGCGGAACGTGGTCAGCGTCAGGCCATAGAGTGCTCGATCCCGGGCATGCGCAACCGCGGTTAACAGTAACTTGCGACCCGCGCCCCGGCCCTGGAAGCATTGTCTGACGGACAGTTCCTGAATATGCAGTTCGTTGTCGACTTCAACAGCGCTGAGAAATCCCATAAGTTCGCCATCAGGGGATTGCGCAACCCAAACCTCATCCGTCTCGATTGCCCGGCGATGTTGTTCGGCATCGGTCACCTCTGCATCGGCAAGCCAGGCCAAGGACGGGTCGCAGCGAAACAACTCGGCCGCCGAGCGTTCAATGGCGGGGAGGTCGGAGGCGTCGGCAAGTTGGGCACGGCGATTAGTGAAATTCATGCGGGCCAATGTAGCAGCTGCCGAGCCTGCGAGCCTGCGAGGCTGCGTTCGGCGACGAAGTCGTCGTGAACCCAGGCAACGCGGTGTTTCAGGAAGACCTCATGCGCAGGTGTTGCGACGACTGCGTCGCCGAACGCAGCCTCGCAGGCTCGGCAGCTGCTACAAGGGATTGAGGTGCAGCAGGACGTAATCGTTTTTGTCGAAACTGCCGCTCAAAATGGGCGGCAACGCACCCAAAGGTGTGCCTTGCAGGGCGCGGTAGTCGTTTTCATCCATCATCAGCCAATGCGACCCCTGAAGGTTTTCCAGCTCCTGGATTGATTCGGTAAAAACCGGCTGTACGTCCTGCTCGATGTTAACCATGAACTTGATTGCCTTGGCGTCTTTACCCATGGCGTGCAGCACCAGAGGCGCCGGGTCTTTCTGGACCAGTGCGAATGCCGCGCGGCTGAAAGTCCGGGTGTCGTAGAGTCGGCGTTCAACCGGTTCGAATACCAGAATGTAGACCGACCACAACGCCAGGACCGCGCACAAGGCCAGTGTCTGAGCCTGCCAGCCGGGCCGCAAAAGCACCGCCAGCGCAATGACTTGCAGCACGCCAAGAATGATAAAAATAGAAAGCAGCCCCGGCATTTGCTCGGAAAAACGTCGGTGAGCGACCATCAATCCAACGGCCAACAGGGCGGGAATCAACAACCACACCCCTTGCATCAACCCCCGCAACCAGACGAATACCCGACCTTGCGCCACCTGAAACGGATACGCCGCAATGATCGCCGCCATGGGTAACATCGGCAGCAGATAACGGGCCTTTTTGGCCTGGGGTATCGAGAGCCCGACCATCACGATCAGGCCGGCTGCCGTGCAGTACTGCAACAGGCGCAACGCGGGACCGGCCTGCCGTGGAGTTGTCAGCCAGACGGCGGCCAGTACCAGCAACGCCAACGGATACGCGAGCGCATAGTTGCCCACCGAGCCGGTGAAGTAGTACAGCGAACCGCTGACGCCTTCGCTACCGTCCAGGCGCCCCATGAACTGCATGCGCACCACGTCGTGCATGAAGTCCGGGCCGCCAATGGCTTCCGCCAGCCACAGCAGCACACCGACGCACACGGCCAGCAGCACCGCCGCCACCAGGCCAAAACCAAAAAAATGCTGCCATTGTCGATTGAGCAAAAAATAGCTGCACAGCATGCCAGTGGGAATCACCAGCCCGATCGGCCCGCGAATCCCGAAGCCCAGCAGCAACAAGGCAAAGATCAGCCACCACCGGCGCTTTGCTGCGAAATGATCGGCGGCATAGCCCAGGTAGAACACTGAAAATGCCACCGCCGCGAGCATCAAATCCAGGGACACGGCGCGGGCTTCGGTGACAAAGGTGTTGGTCAGCAGCATCAGGGCGATGCTCAGCACCGCCCAGCGCTGGGAGTAGGGCGCCAGCAACCGGTACATCAACGTGACGATTACCGCCCCGGCAAAGGCGCTCGGCAACCAGGCCGTCAGGCTGTTGACCTGACCGAACGGCAGCGACAGCAGCCAGATGAACAGCGTCGTCAGCGCAGAGTAGTCCGCATACGGCTGGCCATAGGTGGTCGGAAAAAAGGATGGCCCGTGGCGCAGCATCTCCTGAGCGAACAGCACAAAACGCGAATCGAAGCCGATCACCGCCTGCTGATACACCCCGGCGCTCAACAGCAGCAGCGCCAACAGCCCTAGGCCTAGAGACTGTCGGCGGATACCGGGTGACATCGAAATCAAGCGATGACCGAAGCGGCGGGCCACTGCTGATGCGGAATCGGCAGATTGCGCGATTCACCGCGGCCCATCGGGAAGTATTTGAAACCCGCGCGGGCCAGGCGATCGGCGTCGTAGAGGTTGCGTCCGTCGAAGATCACCGGTGCGTTGAGCCGCTGTTCGATCAGGTCGAAATCCGGAGCTTTGAACTGCTGCCATTCGGTGCAGATGATCAACGCGTCAGCGCCGGACAATACCGATTCCGGTGTGCCCATGAGCATCAACTTGGGTTCATTGGGATACAGTTGCTGGGTTTCCTGCATGGCTTCCGGGTCGAACGCGCGGACGCTGGCTCCGGCGGCCCACAGCGATTCGAGCAGCACCCGACTCGGTGCATCGCGCATGTCGTCGGTGTTCGGTTTGAACGCCAGTCCCCACACGGCAAAGGTCTTGCCGCGCAAATCCCCCTTGTAGAACGCATTGATGCGCTCGAACAGCTTGTGCTTCTGACGCTCGTTGATGGCTTCTACCGCTTTCAGCAAATCGTTGGAGCAATGCGCCTCTTCGGCGCTGTGGATCAGCGCACGCATGTCCTTGGGAAAGCACGAGCCGCCATAACCGCAACCGGGGTAGATGAAATGGTAGCCAATGCGCGAATCGGCACCGATGCCCAGGCGCACCGATTCGATGTCGGCGCCCAGGTGTTCGGCCAGTTCGGCGATTTGGTTGATGAAGCTGATCTTGGTCGCCAGCATGCAGTTGGCGGCGTACTTGGTCAGCTCGGCGCTGCGCAGGTCCATGAACATGACGCGGTCATGATTGCGGTTGAAGGGCCCGTAGAGGTCACGCATCACCTCACGCACTTCATCGCGTTCGCAGCCGATGATGATCCGGTCCGGGCGCCGACAATCGGCCACGGCCGAGCCTTCTTTCAAAAATTCCGGGTTGGAGACGATATCGAACTGCAGCAAGCGGCCGACCTTGATCAGGCACTTGTCGATGTGCGCGCGCAAGGTGTCACCCGTGCCCACCGGCACCGTGGATTTCTCCACCAGAATCACCGGTTGTTCACGATGACGCGCCACGGCTTCTCCCACCGACAGCACATAACGCAAGTCCGCCGAACCATCCTCCTGGGACGGTGTACCGACCGCGATAAACAACACCTGGCCATGCTGAACCGCGAGTTTTTCGTCGGTGGTGAACTGTAGACGTTTGGCTTCCAGGCTTTCGCGCACCAGGCTGGCGAGCCCCGGTTCGAAAATGCTCACATGGCCTTGTTGCAACAGTGCGATTTTCTTCTCGTCAATGTCCATGCAGACCACGTCGTGGCCAACTTCTGCCAGGACGGCGGCTTGCACCAGACCAACGTAACCGCTACCAAATACACTGATTTTCATGGGGCACTCCTGAGTTCGCGCGTGCGAGCAGGCCGAGAATTAATGGTAATGACACCGAGGATGACCAAGGCCACCCCGATGGTTTTTGAAAGGCTGAACGCTTCGTTGAACAGCGGCAGGCTGGCGGCCAGCAGGTACACCAGCGCGTAGCTGATGCTCAGCAGCGAATAAGCCCGGCCCAGCGGTAAATCCCGCAGGGCGGCGAGCCAGCAGAGCATCGACAGGGCATAAGCGAGAATGGCGATCAGCACCACCGCGACAGCGGATAAATCAATGCTGGTGGTGAACCAGTGCTCAGGCGATGGCAGGCGGCTCATGCTCCAGCGCATACCCAATTGCGCGGCACTGACCAGCAGCACACTGCCCAGCGCGAAGGTGATTCCGCGACGCAGGTTCATGTGTGTTGCCCCAGCAGAACGACGCCACTGATCACCAACGCCACGCCGATCCAGTGGCGACGGTCGATGATTTCGTGGAAAACGAAGCGGGCGACCAGGGTGATCAGCACGAAATTGAGGCTCAGCATCGGGTAGGCGACGCCGACTTCGAGACGCTGCAACACCAGCAGCCACACCAATAAGCCCAGTCCCAAAGAGGCGAGCGCCAGCCACAACCACGGCGAACGCAGTTTCTCGCTCCAGCCTGACGTCTTGCCGCGCCAGCTTTCCACGGCGTACTTCTGGGCGATCTGGCCCAGGCAGGTCAGCAGGCAGGCGGCCAGGAGCAGTAACAGGCTCATGACGCCTCCTGAGGAAAAATCAGAATCACAATGTTGCCTTGTTCATAGCGCTTGCCATCCTTGGGCAGCCGGTCGATTTCGTGCAACTCGTCGTCACCCTTGATGCGCATGACCACGCCGACCGAACCGCTCTGGCGGGCTTCGGTCATCCACGCTTGAACCCGGTTCGGATCGACTTGTTGCTGTGCGCCGTCAGGATAGGCAAGGCCATATTTCAATTCGCCTATCGTGTTGTACAACGCCACGTCCGGGCGTTGCAGGCGCCAGGCCAGGGCCGCGGCGGCGCCAAGGTCGTTGCTCAGCAACTGGTCGGTCTGCCCGAGTTCCTGGGCATGCTCGAGGATGAATTGATCGGGCATCTTGTTGGCGACTACCGATTCGGGCAGCCCGGCCGGCAACAGGCCGATCAGCAGCAGACTGCCGAAGGCTGGCGCCGCCCAGCATTGCAGAGGTCTGAAGGCTTGCAGCAGGTTGGCCATGATCCAGCCGGTCAGGCCGATGAACACCAGCACCAGGTTGTGCAGTTCATGGTTGTAGAGCGGCTTCTTCAGTTGCAGGTAGACCAGAGCCGACAGGGTTGTCAGACCGAGCAGCAGATTCAGCAGACCATTGATGCCCAGTACCCGGCCTTGCTCAAGTTTCAAGCGGTCCACCAGTGCATGGCCCAGCAGCAACGCCAATGGCAACAGGCACGGCATGATGTAGGTCGGCAGCTTGCCGTTGCTCAGGCTGAAAAAAATCAGCGGCATCAGCAGCCACAGCAGCAGGAAAGCGATGTTGGCCTGGCGTCGTGTGTCCCACGCCTGCTTCAGCGCCGACGGCAGCAACGCCACCCACGGCAGACTGAACGCCACCAGTAACGGCAAATAGAACCACCACGGCGCGTCGTGCTGGGCATCGTCGCCGGCGAAACGGCGAATGTGTTCGTGCCAGAAGAAGAACCGCCAGTAATCGGGCTCCTGCGCGTGTACCGCCAAGGCCCACGGCAAGCTGACGGCGATGGCCACGACAATCGCCAACGGACCGTAGATCAACAGTTCGCGCCAGCGTTTTTGCCAGATCATCCAGGGCAGGGCGATCAGCACCGGCAGCAGCCAGGCGAGAAAGCCCTTGGTCATGAACCCCATGCCGCAGGCCAGGCCCAACGCCGCCCAACCGATCAGGCGCTGGCCACGGCTGACGCTGTCCAGGGCAAACCACAAGGCAACCAGACTCAAATTGACCCAGAACGTGAATTGCGGATCGAGGTTGGCGTAACCGGCTTGGCCGGAAACGATCACGAAACTCATGTAGAGCAGCGCGCAGGCGAAGCTCTTGCGCGGCTCGTTCCAGAGCCTGCGGGCAATCAGGTAGCACAACAACACGCTAAGCCCGGTGCTGAAGGCCGATGCGATACGGACACCGAACAGGTTGTCGCCAAACAGCGCCTGGCCGATGGCGATCATCCAGTAACCGGCCACCGGTTTTTCGAAATAGCGCAGGCTCATGAAGTGCGGCGACACCCAGTTGCCGCTCAGGAGCATGTCCTGGCTGATCTGGGCGTAACGGGTTTCGTCAGGAATCCATAGGCCATGGCTGCCCAGCGGCAGCAGATAAGCCAGAGCGAAGATGGCCAGCAACAACGGTAATGCCCAGCGCTTGCTCATACGCCTTGCACCCCCAACCAGCCTTCGCGTCCTTCGAGCGTGCCACGCAGCACTCGGCCGACCGGCAAGGAGTCGGGCGCCTCGGGCAGCAGATCGCCCAAGGGTTGAAAATGGATGTTTCGCTGGCGCGCATCGGCCAGCAGTTGACGAAAATCGTTGGCCATCAGAATCCCTTCTACCTCGGCATGGATTGTGTAGACGTTGAGCTTTTCAGAGCTGAAGCGATCAAGAATGAACGCGTTGAAGTCCTTGGCCGCCACACTGGGGCCGACCACCTCATCGAAGGTCGGCAGGTCCACCGGAATCTGCGGCGCACCCAAACCGCCATTGGACAATCTCGGCTGGAACAGGCTCTGCCCCCGACAATCGCTGTTGTAGCGGAAACTGAACGCCTGTTTGGCCTCGATCACGCGTTCGTCGGCCCGCCACCCGGCGCACGCCGAGCACTCGACGTTTTGCCCAAGGATGTCGGCGAGGGTGTCCACGCCCCGGCGAAGTTGCTCGATCAGTTGCTTGTCGCTCCAGCGCCCGGCATTGGCCTGCCAGCCGTGATGATCCCAGGCGTGCAGGCCGACTTCATGCCCGGCTGCCGCGGCTTGACGCATCAAATGCCCCAGATCACGGCCGATCGGTTTGCCGGGCCACGCGGTGCCGGCCAGCAAAATGTCCCAGCCGTACAGGCCGGCCGCGTTGGAGCGGAGCATTTTCCAGAGAAATTGTGGCCGGATCAGGCGCCATAAATGACGCCCCATGTTGTCCGGCCCGACGCTGAAGAAAAACGTCGCCTTGACCTGCGCTTCATCGAGGATTTCCAGCAACCGCGGCACCCCCTCACGGGTGCCTCGGTACGTGTCGACATCGATTCGAAGACCTGCCTGCATTAACGCTTGTCCGCGATTTCGAGCATGGCTTCACGCAAGAAGAAGTCCAGCGTGTTGCCGATGGTTTCACTCATTTCCACGGTCGGCGTCCAGTCCAGCAGGCGCTTGGCGTTGGCGATGCTCGGTTTGCGGTGGGACACGTCCTGGTAACCGGTGCCATAGAACGCTTTGCTTTCGACATCGCGGAACCCGGCGAACGGAGGGAAGTTGTCGCGCAACGGGTGCGCTTCGAACTGACGCAGCAGCTCTTCGCCCAACTGACGGATGCTGGCTTCGTTGTCCGGGTTGCCGATGTTGATGATCTGGCCGTTGCAGGCGTCGTTGTCGTTGTCGATGATCCGCGCCAGCGCTTCCACGCCATCGGCAATGTCGGTGAAGCAACGTTTTTGCTCACCGCCATCGAACAGGCGAATCGGCGTGCCTTCCACCAGGTTCAGGATCAGTTGGGTGATCGCGCGGGAACTGCCGATACGCGCCGAGTCCAGGCGGTCGAGGCGTGGGCCCATCCAGTTGAAAGGGCGGAACAGCGTGAAGTTCAGGCCTTTCTGGCCGTAGGCCCAGATCACGCGGTCGAGCAGTTGCTTGGAGATCGAGTAGATCCAGCGCTGCTTGTTGATCGGACCGACGATGAGGTTGGAGGTGTCTTCGTCGAAGTTCTGGTCCTGGCACATGCCATAGACTTCGGACGTCGACGGGAAGATCACGCGTTTGTTGTATTTGACGCAGTAGCGAACCAGCTTCAGGTTCTCTTCAAAGTCCAGTTCGAACACCCGCAGCGGGTTGCGGGTGTACTCGATCGGAGTGGCGATCGCCACCAGTGGCAGGATCACGTCGCACTTCTTGATGTGGTATTCGATCCACTCGGAGTGGATGCTGATGTCACCTTCGACAAAGTGGAAATTCGGATGGCTGCGCAGACGCTCAATGGCGTCCGAACCGATGTCCAGGCCATACACTTCGTACTTGTCGTCGCGCAGCAGGCGCTCGGACAGGTGATTGCCGATGAAGCCGTTGACGCCGAGGATCAGCACGCGAGTGCGACGCGGGGCACGACCCGACTCGGCGCCACGCAGCACGGAACCGTCCACCAGTCCCAGTTCGTTGGCCAGTTGCGGGCCGCTCAGGTACAGACCGTTGTCGTTGCGCTGGCCGGCAGTGATCACCAGGGAATCTTCGCCGCAGGCGATTCGCAGCGGGTCGACGCTGATGACCCGTCCCGGTGCCTGGCCTTCATTGCCTTGGGCGACTTCTGCGCTCCAGACAATCAGCTTGTGTTCGCCGACGGCGCAGAATGCGCCCGGGTAAGGCTGGGTGACGGCGCGAACCAGATTGAACAGTTGTTCCGCCGGTTTGCTCCAGAGCAGTTTGCCGTCGGCCGGGGTGCGGCGGCCAAACACCGTGGCTTTGGATTCGTCCTGAGGGGTTTCGCTGACTTTGCCCTGGAGCAACGCTGGTAGCGTGTCACGCAACAAGTCGGTAGCGGCCAGGCGTAATTTTCCGTGCAGGCTCAACGCCGTGTCGCTGCGCTCAATCGCCACTCGTTTCTGGGCGATGATTGCGCCGGCATCTGCCCGTTTGACCATGCGGTGCAGGGTGACGCCGGTTTCGGTCTCACCGTTGACCAGCACCCAGTTGGCCGGCGCGCGTCCACGGTAGCGCGGCAGCAACGAACCGTGCAGGTTGAAGGCGCCTTTGCTGGCGGTGGCCAACAGCGGTTCGCTCAACAGGTTGCGGTAGTAGAACGAGAACAGGTAATCGGGGTTGAGCTTACTGATGCGCTCGATCCACAGTGGGTGGTTGGCATCTTCCGGGGCGTGCACCGGGATACCCTTGCGGGCGCACAGTTGCGCAACGGAGCCGTAGAACGCGTTTTCCTTCGGATCATCAGGATGAGTAAACACAGCGGCAATGTCATAACCGCAATTAAGCAGGGATTCGATGCCGGCACAGCCAATATCGTGATAGGCGAAGACAACAGCTTTTGCACTCATGAGTGAACCTGATCTGAAGAAGTGGAGGTGAGACCGTCGACGGTGATAACGGGAGCAGGAGCAGCGGGTTGGTTACGCAGAACTTTTTCTATAAAGAACCGGGGGCGGGCGCGCACGTCGCCGTACATGCGCCCCAGGTACTCGCCCAACAGGCCCATGCCGATAAACTGGCCACCGGTGAAGATGAACAGCACGGCGAACAGCACGAATGTCCCGTCGCCGGCCCAATGGGCGCCGAAGGCCACGCGCAACACGATCAACACCGTGGCAAATATCAAGCCGAGCGCCGCCATGCCGAAGCCGACAATGCTCAACAAACGCAGAGGCGTGGTGGTCATGCAGGTGATCAGGTCGAACATCAGGTTGACCAGGCGCATGGGGCTGTATTTGGATTCGCCGTGTTCGCGTTCGGCGTGCATCACCACGATTTCCGTGGTGTGCCGGGCGAAGCTGTTGGCCAGGATCGGGATAAAGGTGCTGCGTTCACGGCAGGCGAGCATGGCATCGACAATCGTTCGGCGATAAGCGCGCAGCATGCAGCCGTAGTCGCTCATGGCAACGCCGGTGGAGCGCTGCACGGCCAGGTTGATCAGCTTCGACGGCCAGCGGCGCAGCGCCGAGTCCTGACGGTTGTTGCGCACGGTGGCGACCACGTCATAGCCGAGTTCGGCCTGAGCCACTAACCGCGGGATCTCTTCGGGAGGGTTTTGCAGGTCGGCGTCGAGGGTAATCACCACATCGCCCTTGCACTGTTCGAAACCGGCCATGATTGCTGCGTGCTGGCCGTAGTTACGGTTGAGAATGACCGCCACCACCGCGCTGCATTCGCGTTGGGCGGCCTCTTCGAGGATTTGCGCCGAGTTATCGCGGCTGCCGTCATCGACCAGTACGATTTCGTAGTCATGGTGCAGCAGTTGGCACGCCGCTTCAGTGCGCCTGAGCAACTCGGGCAGGCTGTCCTGTTCGTTGTAGACCGGGATGACGATCGACACGCAACGGATCGGATAAGGTTTCACAGGCTTCTGTCCATAATGTTTTCAATGGCCCCGACGACACGATCGACATCATCGTTGGTCATGTCGGGGAACAACGGGATCGAACACAGCCGCGCCGAGTTCCATTCGGTGTTGGGTAGGTAGATGTTGGGGAAGCGCTGGCGGTAGTAGGTGTGCAGGTGAGTGGCAATGAAATGAATGCCGGTGCCGATGTTCTGTTCCTGCAAGGCCTTCATGAACGCTTCACGGTCCAGACCGCAGCGCTCGCTGTCGATCCGCAGGATGAACAGGTGCCAGGCGTGCTGCTGCGCATAAGCTGGAAGGGCCAGGGGTTGCACCGGCAAACCTTCCAGTCGCTGCAAATAAGTAGTGGCCAGCTCCGTGCGTTTGGCGTTGATGTCGTCCAGTCGCTTGAGTTGCACCAAGGCGATGGCGGCATTGATGTCGGCCAGGTTGTACTTGAAGCCGGGCTCCATGACCTGCGCCTGGGGTTTGCGGCCATGCGTCAGGCGGTCATAGGCGTCGACACCGAGGCCATGGAACTTGAGCATGCGCACCCGACTGGCGAGGGCTTCATCGTCACTGACGAACATCGCGCCCTCGGCGCAGGTCATGTTCTTGATCGCGTGGAACGAGAAGATCGCCGTGCCTTTTGCGCCGACATGCCGACCTTTGTAGAGGGTGCCTGCTGCGTGAGCGGCGTCCTCGATGACCGGGATGCCGTGTTTGTCGGCCAACGCATAAAGCGGATCGAGATCGAATGCGGCACCGGCGTAATGCACTGGAATGATGGCTTTGGTGCGCGGCGTGATCGCTGCTTCGATGCTTGCCAGGTCACTCATCAGCGTGTCGCGGTCAACGTCGACGAACACCGGTGTCGCGCCCAACAGGCAGATCATGTTGGCGGTGGATACCCAGGTTTGGGACGGCGTAATGACTTCATCGCCCGGACCAATGCCCAATGCCAATAAAGTGATGTGCATCCCGCCGGTCGCCGAGGACAGTGCCACGGCATGACGACAACCCACATAGTTGGCGAATTGTTCTTCCAGTTCCTGGTTTTTGGGCCCGGTAGTGATCCAGCCGGAGCGCAATACTTGCTCTACGGCGGCAATTTCTTCATCGCCGATACTCGGGCGGGAGAAGGGGAGAAAAGCCTGGCTCATGGGCACCTCGGGGCTTAAAAATGAATAGCCTGTGAGGCTAAAAAAATTTGGATCCACTGCAAGCGTAGACGCTAAAACAAAAGCTGCATCAATTAGTTACCCGAAATACCTGGCGATTTACATCTGTTGACAATTTCTGCCGTGCCCGGCAGTTTGGTCCGTCGCCAAGAGACAGGCTGGACCCGTTGAGGTTATTCCCGATTTTGTGAAAGGAACATGAAAAACCGGTCGCCGAATCGTTTATCTGAACGTCATACAGCCACTGTTCAGACTTCTGCCGCTCATCGCGTTTTTTAGTCGAAAGTCCTATAGAAGTGTTCCGCTTTACATGAAGGATGTTTCAATCCTTAGTTGTTTAATAAACTGTTTCCACTCAAGGCCGTTTCGTTTGATTGACTTACCCGCTACCGACTCAATTTCCTCAAAGACCAATCCGCTGACCCTGTACCTGGCACGCCTGGCGCCCTCCAGCCAACTGACCATGCGTTACGTGTTGCAGGACGCTGCTGACCGGTTGGGCTTCGAAGACATGAACGTTGAGGAGATTCCCTGGCACAACCTGCAACCGGAAGATGTCATTGCGCTGGTGGCAACCTTGCGCACCGACGGCTACGCGCCAAACACCTCTTCGCTGTACGTCAACGCGGTGCGCGGGGTGATGAACGAGGCGTGGCGCATGAGCCTGATCAGTCAGGAACACTTGCTGAAAATGCGTTCGGTGAAGGGGATTTCCGGTACGCGATTGTCCCAGGGGCGTAACCTCAGGCGCACGCTGATCCAGGAATTGATGGCAGTCTGCGCCGCCGATCCACGGCCACAAGGGTTGAGGGATGCGGCGATCATCGGGATTTTGTATGGCTCGGGCATGCGCAAATCGGAATCGGTGAACCTGGACCTGAACCAGGTCGATTTTGCCGAGCGCAGCCTTCGTGTGACCGCCAAGGGCAACAAGCAATTGATCAAGTACGCACCGGCCTGGGCGTTCGCCAAGCTCAATGACTGGCTGGAACTGCGGCGCTCGCTACTGAAGGAGGGCGAAACGGACGATCCGTTCCTGTTCAACCGCATCCGTCGCGGCAGTCACATCACCCGCGAGCGCATCACCAAACATGCGATCTATTACATCGCCCGACAGCGGGGGGCGCAGGTCGGGGTGAAAATCATGCCGCATGATTTTCGACGTTCGTTCATTACCCGAGTGATTGAGGAGTACGACTTGTCGATCGCCCAGAAACTCGCCCATCACAGCAACATCCAGACCACGGCCAACTACGATGTGCGCGATGACAATGAGCGGCGTCGGGCCGTGGACCGGTTCGATCTTTGATGGACGGGGTTCAGGATTCGCTCAGTACGTGGGCATGGCCGATTGTCGAGACGTGAACCTCACTGCCGGCGGGTGGCGCATACAGGCCCGAACTGCGCACCATTAATGATCGACCAGGCTGTTGCGCGGAAGCCAACGTCTCCAGTTCCACCGTCAACGTGCAGGTATTGCCGCTGAAATCCCGCTCGGTCACGACGGCGCGACACCCGGCAGTCTTGGTCGGGCTGGGCTGGATGCTGACGAGTTGCAGTTGCTCGGGGCGCAGCATGATCTGCGCCGATTTGTTGTTCCGGTGGTTGTTCACCGGTATACGGCCGAGATCGCAATGGGCCCAGCCGGCTTCGATTCTGGCGGGCAAGACCACGGCATCCCCCAGAAACAGCGCGGTTTGTTCATCCTCGGGGTAACGGTAAAGGTCCAGCGGATGGCCCGATTGCACCAGCCGGCCGTCGCGCATCACCGCCAGCTGATCGGCAAACGACAACGCTTCACTCTGGTCATGGGTGACCAGAATGGTGGTCACGCCGGCGTCTGTCAGCAGCCGCGCGACCATTTTGCGCATGGCGCTTCGAAGTCCGGTGTCGAGGGCCGAAAACGGCTCGTCCAGCAGCATCAAGCGCGGCTGTTGCGCCAACGCCCGTGCCAGTGCCACGCGTTGTTGCTGGCCGCCGGACAGTTCATGGGGCCAACGGTTGGCCATGATTGCATCCAGCGCCACGCTGTCCATCAACTCTGCGACTCGCTCCTGTTTTGCACTGCCCTTGATCGAAAGCCCGAAACCGATGTTCGCGGCCACGGTCATGTGCGGGAACAAGGCGCCGTCTTGGGGAACATAGCCAATCAAGCGCTGATGCGCCGGGACTTCGTGGGTGTCGTCGACGAGCGTTTGGCCATTGAGTGAAAGACGGCCCGAGTCCGGGAACTCGAAGCCGGCGATCATTCGCAACAGCGTGGTTTTTCCTGAGCCGGAGGGACCGACGATGACCGTTCGGCTGCCCGTTGGCACCGACAGGTTGATGTTCTGCAGCGCTTGATGGGCGCCGTAGGCCTTGGAAATGGAATGGAGTTCAAGAGCGTTCATCGGCCAGCCGTTCGTTTGGATTGGTGATAAAGGAGTCCGGTCAACGGAAGCGACAGCAAAATCATCAGCAGGGCATAGGGTGCGGCGGCGGCGTAATCAATCTCGCTGGTCATGGCCCAGAACCCGGTGGCCAGGGTCCGCGTGCCGTTGGGGGCGAGCAGCAGGGTGGCGGTCAACTCATTGGTGATCGCCAGAAACACCAGCGCGGCGCCCGCGGCAGCGCCGGGTGCGGCCAGGCGCAGGGTGATCAGCCACAATGCCCGGGCAGGCGAGCGGCCGAGGCTGCGGGCCATGTTTTCCAGTTCTACCGGCGCCTGTGCAATACCGGCGCGCAAGCTCACCAGGGCACGGGGCAAAAACATCAGCAGATACGCCAGCAACACCGTGATGGTTGTCTGGTAAATCGGCCGGGCGAAATGGATGGTGACGGTCACCAACGCCAGGGCAACGACGATCCCGGGCAACGAACTGGTGATGTAGTTACAGCTTTCCAGTACACGTTGTAACCGGCCCGGAGAGCGAATCGACAGCCAGGCAATCGGGATGGCGGCGCAAGTGGTGATGGCTGCACCCGCCACACCGAGCAACAGCGTTTGTTCCAGCGCCGGCAGAAGCTCGTCCATCTGCCACACCTGCGTACCACCGGCCACCAGCCAGTTAACTAATGTCACCAGCGGCACGCCCAGCGCCAGCGCGCAGGTCACGATCTGTACGGTAAGGGCGAGGAGGGTGGTTGCGGGTTTCAGGCGTACTACCCGCTGCTCGCGAGCGCTTCCCGACCCGACCCGGGCGTAACGCGCCGTGCCGCGAGCGGCCGATTCTGTGGTCAGCATCGCCAGGCAACACAAGGCGAGCACGCTGGCCAGCATGTTGGCGGCGGGGCCGTTAAAGGTGGACTTGAACTGATCGAAGATGGCCGTGGTGAAGGTGTCAAAGCGGATCATCGCGTACAGGCCATATTCAGCCAGCAGGTGCAAGCCCACCAGCAATGCGCCGCCGCAGATGGCCAGGCGCAATTGCGGCAGCACCACACGAAAAAATATCGCCCAGGGTTTGAGGCCGAGCGATTCGGCGACGTCTTCGATAGCCGGATCGAGCCGGCGCAGGGTCGCAGCAATCGGCAGGTACAGGAACGGGAAGTAGGCGATGACCGAGACCAGAACCCCGGCAAACAGCCCGTGTATCGGTGGAACCAGACTGACCCACGCATAGCTGTGAACGAAGGCCGGCACCGCCAGCGGCGCGGTGGCCAGCAACGACCACCAGCGTCGACCCGGCAGGTTGGTGCGTTCTGTCAGCCAGGCCAGAGTCAGGCCTAACGTGACGCACAGCGGAATCGTGATGACCACCAGTAAAACGGTGTTGATCAATAGTTCAGCGACCCGCGGCCGGAATACCAGTGGAACCAGGGTCGCCCAGCCTGTCTGAAACGAAACGCCAACGACGAAGCCAATCGGCAGCAGCGACAGCAACGACACCAGCACCGACAAACCGATCACCCACGCGCCACCGCGCCCCGCGAAGATACCGCGGGATCGTCGTCGCAAGTTTGCGGGTATCGCCTCAGCGACACCCGCCGGCAAGGTTTCAGGTATCAATTAGAGCAGTCCAGCCTGGGTCATCAACTCCACGGCTTTTTTACTGTCGAGTTTTGAGGCATCGACTGTCGGCGCGTCGAGTTGCTGCAAAGGCACCAGTTTCGGGTTGGATTCAGCATTTTTGCCCACGGCGTATTCGAACGATTTGCCGGTTTTCAGGATTTCCTGGCCATCTTTTCCGGTAATCCATTTGAGGAACGCCTGGGCTTGTTCCTTATGTTTACTGGACGCCAGAACGCCGCCACCGGAGACACTGACAAACGCGCCAGGATCTTTGTGCTTGAAGTAGTGCAGGGCGGTGTTGTTGCTGTTTTCGCCAGTCTTGGCCTGGTCGCCGAAGCTGTAATAGTGATAGATCACGCCGCTGTCGATCTGCCCGGCGTTGACCGCCTTGAGCACAGCGCTGTTGCCGCGATAGGCCGTGTAGTTGGTTTTCATCCCTTTGAGCCACTCCAGGGTGGCGGCTTCGCCCTTGAGTGCCAGCACGGCAGCGACGATGGCCTGGAAGTCGGCACCGGCCGGCGAAGCGCCCCAGCGACCTTTCCAGCTTGGGCCGGCGAGGTCCATCAGCGACTTGGGCAATTCGGCTTCGGGCAGTTTGCTCGGGTTATAGACAAACACCGTGGAGCGCGCGGCGATCCCCACCCATTTGCCATGGGCCGGGCGGTAAGCCGCGCCGATCTGTTCCAGAGTGGCCGGCGCAACCGGTGCAAACAGCCCTGCGTTGTCAACCAGCACCATGGCCGGAGAATTTTCGGTCAGGAATACGTCGGCCGGGGAGGCGGCGCCTTCCTGCACGATCTGATTGCTCATCTCGGTGTCGTCGCCATTGCGCACGGTGACTTTGATCCCGGTTTCCTTGGTAAAGCCCTCGATCCAGGATTTGGTCAGGCTTTCGTGCTGGGCGTTGTAGACCACGATGCCATCGGCATCTGCGGCATACACGTGGCCGGTGGTCAGCAGAGCGGTGACCAATAACGCCTTCTTCAGGAACGAAGGGACAGGGGAATTCATGCGGTGGCAGCTCCGTTTTTTTTAAATCGTGCACGCAGATTCGACAGCGTCGACGAAGTGGGTCGTCGATGAGTGTAGATCAATAGGAATCATTTGCATGTTTAAGACGCGGCGAATGTAGAGCTTGAAATGTGAAAAAAACGTCAAATTTATCGTTAATTCCTGTCATTTGGCTTTTGGGCTCGGGCACCGAGACGCTCGACTGCCGGGCGGTGTCTACGGTGCCTTCCAGCGGCTTGTCAGGGTTGGCGCTGCGGGAATATCAGAATTTGCAGGTTGCCGCGCTCATAACGCTTGCCGTCGATGGGCAGCAACTCGACTTCTTGCACTTCCTGAACACTGTTGACCCGCATCACCACGCCAACCGAGCCTTTCTTGCGAGCCTCGGTCATCCATTGACCGACACTGTCCTTGGTCACTTTCCTGGATTCCATGGCGGGATCGTCGAGGCCGTACTTCAGTTCGCCAACGGTATTGTAAAGCCCGATCTGCGGTCGTTTCAGGCGCCAGGACAAAGCCGATGCCGC
This sequence comes from Pseudomonas sp. TH39(2020), assembly GCF_016650715.1. Classification (NCBI taxonomy): domain Bacteria; kingdom Pseudomonadati; phylum Pseudomonadota; class Gammaproteobacteria; order Pseudomonadales; family Pseudomonadaceae; genus Pseudomonas; species Pseudomonas sp. TH39(2020). The sequence goes on from NZ_JAEKFF010000003.1 coordinate 303,635, forward strand.
ACCCAAATCGTTGCTGAGCAGCGAGGTCGTCTGGCTCAAGGCATCCAGATGCTCGGCAATGAACTGATCGGGCATCTTGCTATCGACAATCTGGCCGGGCATCGCCGCCGGCAGCAATGCGACCAGCAGCCAGATGCCCAGGGCCGGCATGGCCCAGAACATCAATGGACGCAAGACTTGCAACGCGTTAGCGATGATCCAGCCAAGCAGCACGAAAAACACCAGCGACAGGCTGAAATATTCAGTGTTTTCGTAGATCTCTTTGGTGGCCTGCAGATAAAGCAGGACGATCAGGGCTGTGGTTGCCATGACGACATTGATCACGCCGTTGATACGAATCGCCCGGCCGCGCGCCTGGTTCAGCAACTCGGTCAACGCATGGCCCATCAGCAACGCCAGGGGTAACAGGCACGGCATGATATAGGTTGGCAGCTTGCCGCTGCTCAGGCTGAAGAACCCCAGTGGCAATAGCAACCAGAGCAACAGAAAGCAGATCGCCGGCTGGCGTTTGTGCTGCCAGGCCTGAACGAATGTCGTTGGCAGCAAGGCTGCCCAGGGCAGACTCGATACGACCAGCAGCGGCACGTAGAACCACCAAGGACGAGCATGCTGCGCATCATCGGCAGCGAAACGGCGAATGTGTTCGTTCCAGAAGAAAAACCGCCAAAAGTCCGGTTCCTGATGGTGGATCGCAAGTACCCATGGCAGGCAGACCGCCGCGGCCACGACGACCGCCAGCGGCCCATAACGTAACAACTCACCCAAGCGTCGTTGCCAGAGCATCCAGGGCAGGGCGATCAACATGGGCAACAACCAGGCAAGAAAACCCTTGGTCATGAAGCCCATCCCGCAAGCAACGCCCAACAGCGCCCAAGTACCGAGTCGAGCGCGTGAACCCTGGCTATCGATGGCAAACCACAGCGCAACCAGACTCAGGTTGACCCACAACGTGAATTGCGGATCGAGGTTGGCGTATCCGGCCTGACCGGCGATCAACCCGAAGCTCATATACAACAGTGCGCAGGCGAAGCTTTTGCGCGGGTCGTTCCAGAGGCGACGGGCAATCAGGTACGTGAGCCAGATACTCAGCCCGGTGCTCAGTGCCGAGGCGATACGCACCCCAAACAGGTTGTCGCCAAATACAGCCTGACCGATGGCGATCATCCAGTAACCGGCAATCGGCTTCTCGAAATAACGAATCCCCATGAAATGCGGAGCGACCCAGTTGCCACTCAACAGCATTTCCTGACTGATCTGACCATAACGGGTTTCGTCAGGCGTCCATAAGCCATGGGTCACGAGCGGCAGGAGATAAAAGACCAGGAAGACCAGCAGCAAACCCGGAACCATCCAGCGCTCGGCGATCGACCGGGCCGAGGCGTCTGTTCGGGACAAATGGCCAGCAGAACGGGAAAGCAAGTTATCGGGCGTCATGGCTAGTCCTTGGCAACGTTTGTAAATGAACGGGCGCGCGCAGCACGACACAGCAAGAAGGCAACTTCTTGACTGTCACGACGCCACCGCGACCTGAACTTTTAAGTTGGAAGTTGGCTCAACTATTTTTTGGATATTTTTAAGTTAAAGCGATTCGTTCGCAAACGCCGCGTTCGGACGCATCGGCAGGATTATTGGCCCAGCTACTTTTCGTTCAACAGGGAATGCCAGTCATCGGCTTTGACGATACCGAGCACTTTAAGTTGTCCATCAGCACTAATGCGCACGAACAACGAGCTGCCATATTCACTTTTCGGCGCGTGTCGGAAACCGGTCTGCGCTTCAAATTCGTGAATACAACCGCTGTGAGTGACCAACACCAAATTGCGATGGGCCACCTTGTGCGCCACCACATCGTTACGCATAGTCTTGCCGCAGATCGACAGCCACTCCTGAGTCATCGCGTCTTTGCCGAGCATATAGTGTGAGGTTTGCACTGTACGGGTAACCGGACTGCTCAGGACGTCGGTCTGTGACAGGCCCAGGCGCTGGAAACCCTGGCCCACCGCCGCGGCCTCAACGCTGCCGGCTTGGGTAATACCGTCAGCCGGGCCCAGGCATGGGTTCGAGGATCGGTCGCATCGCTCGGCATGGCGTACCAGAGCGACGATCTCACCGGCTTGCCAGCGCTGGAGCAGGTCCGCTTTAGTTTCGGTTCCGGCAGTGACCAGGTTGGGCGGAGATCTTGACCACAAGGCAAAACCGGTGCCCCCGGCAATGATGACCAACACCACGATCAACCCCGTGAGCCCGAATAGCCGCGATAGCCACGTTGGTTTTTGCGGAAACTTGCGCGATAGTAAATTAAGCACGTATGTTTTACCCCTGAATGCGCGACAAACATCAACTTTCAATGCGCTTCTTCCAATAAGACTTTGAAGTTCTCCGGCTATTTGGGTAGTCACGGCGCAATTAGCGACAAACTAAAAGGTGTCAGGTGCCTGAGGGGTGAAAGAAATGTGAAAGTTTTGCGAGAGGGATGGTCAGTTAACTATTAGAACGTTATTGAAAACGCTTCTCTAATGCACCTTGCCTGTGGGCTGACGTTGGTTTTAGCCCCGGTTCTGTGGCAATTGACCCCGACAATGGAGCCCGGCAACAGAATGGATTTAAAGCAAAGCCTGACGAAACGGATTGTCATCGTATTCGCCCTGATGAGCGCGCTGGTCGCGGGCATTTTTGCGTTTGGCATTGTTGCGACTGTCCACGTGGTAGAGCGAAGGCTCACGGCCACGACACTGGGAGGCGGACTGCACCGTCTGCTGTTGATGGACAACCCCGATAAATGGCCCCATCAACCCGAGAAAGATGAACTGTTTTTCGCCCAGGGAGCCAAGCCCCCCATGGCCCTGAACTCGATGCTGGAAGCGCTGCCCCCGGGGTTTCAGGAGATTCTCTACAACGGTGCGAAGTACTACGCCATGGTGAACCTGGTGGGAGATCGCAAATACGTTTTGTTGCGCAATCAACGAAGCCTCGAACGACGGGAACATGTGCTGTTCTCGGTGGTGGTTGTCGGGTTTTTTTTGAGTGTCTTGCTGGCGATTTTGATGGGCCGGTTGCTGGCCCGGCGCGTCCTCGCTCCTGTGATTCGTCTGGCGCGTCAGGTGCGGCATCGCGATCAACTGCTGGAGCTGGCTCCACCGTTACATCCCGATTATGCAACGGACGAAGTGGGCGAACTGGCGCTCTCCTTCGATCAGACTCTGGGCCGTTTGCGCGCAGCACTGGGACGGGAAAAGCTCTTTACCAGCGATGTGAGTCACGAACTGCGCACGCCATTGATGGTGCTGGCCAGCTCCTGTGAACTGCTACTCGGCAATCCCTCGCTGGACCACCGTTCCATGGCGCAGGTCCAGCGAATCGCCCGTGCCAGTCATGAAATGCGCCAATTGGTCGAGACGTTTTTGATGCTGGCGCGCGCGCGGGAGGATTCTGGTTCAGGTGCGAGTGCCACCCTGAAGGACATCGCCGATGCGCTGGAGGATGTCTGGAAGCCGCTGATCAGGGAAAAGAACATCGAGTTTATTTACTTGGTCGAACAGGTTTCAACGGATCGCTTTAACCTCACGTTCCTGCAATCGGTCATGGGCAATTTGTTGCGTAATGCGTGGCACTACACCGATCAGGGTTTCATTCGGTTGACGCTACGTGAGCACGGTTTCAGTGTCGAAGACAGTGGCATAGGCATTCCGGAAGAAAAACGTCATGCGATGTTTCAACCGTTCGTGCGCGGTGATGAGCAACGTGGCGAAGGACTGGGCCTGGGGCTGTCGTTGATCCAACGTATTTGCACCCATCAGAACTGGAGCGTGGAGCTCACCAGCCGCCAGCCAAACGGATGTTGCTTCACGGTTGACTTGACTGAGAGGTCGTCTCTTACTGAGCCGCTGGACAACCTCTTGATGTACCGGAAGCGGCCTGATTGATCAACGCGGACAGGCGTTTGATGTTGTTCTGTTGGGCGATCACCAGGTCGTCGATGGAAGGCCCTGACGGTGTCTGCAACGTGCTGCGGCAAGTGATCAGCGCGTTATCGCTTTCGCCGAAATGGCGCAGACGCCATTTGACGTCGATCAGGGCGTATTGGCCAGGAATCGAATCAAAACGTTGCACGTCCAGCCGCACCGATACCTTGCGCTGGGGATTGCTGTTGACCAGTTGATCGACCAGGGCACTGCGCAATTCATCCGACAGACTCGCGCCCCACCACTCGGTTTCGAGGATCGCCAGGCCGCTGTTGCCCTGGCGAATCACGATTTGCGGGCGGTCGACCTGGGGCGGGACGCTGAGGCTCTCGATCTGGATATCCGCAGCGCTGGTCCTTGAATTGCCGCTCTGTTGGGCCGGGGTCAGGGTGTGGAATTGAATCGGCTCACTGCGGCAAGCGGCGAGTAGCAACAATGCAGTGACCAAGCTGATCTTCAGCGGATAAACCATGAGTGATGCTCCTGTGGTCATTTGCGCGGCGGCCCCTGCAGGTCCATCGGCGCAGCATTGTCGGGACGACCGCGAATCAGCGATTCTGGATGCCGTCCCAGGTAATCCGAGAGTTCACGCAAGGAGCGCGACATGCGCCCGAGCTCGTCGAGGGTCTGACCTAATTGTTCGCGTTGCGGCGAGTCTTCGGCCAAGGTCGAACTGGCCGATTGCAGCGTCTTGCTGACATCCGCCAGGGTGGTCTGCACGCCGGGCAGGGTCTTGGCGTTGAATTGCGCCAGACCTTTACGCAGTTCAACGAGGTTGCTGTCCAGGTTGCCGGCAATGCGCTCGATTGGCAGTTGGTTGATCTTGTTGACCATGCCCTCCAGTTTTTCCTGCAATTGTTCGAGGCTGCCAGGAATGGTTGGGATAGAGACTGGACGAGCGGTTGGATCGAACACGACTTTCTCCGCTTTGGGGTAGAAGTCGAGCGCAATGTAGAGCTGGCCGGTCAATAGATTGCCGCTCCGGGCCTGGGCCCGCAGACCATTTTCGATGAAGCTGCCGATCAGGCGCACCCCAGCGGCTTCGTCGTTGGGGTCATGCTTCAACACCTCGAGCATTTTGGTGTGGGCCTGGCCGAGGCGTTGCGGGTAGATCACGATGCCGACATTGACCGGGAAACTGCGCTTTTTCGCGTCGAAATCCAGATTGACCGCCACGACTCTGCCGAACTCCATGCCCAGGAACTCCACCGGCGCACCGACCTTGAGCCCGCGCAAGGCCTGATCGAAACGCAAACTCAAGAATTGCCCCTTGCCGCTGGGCGGGGCGAGGGCGGTTAGCTGGTCTTCGAACAGGTCGAAGGCTTTGTCCTCGGCGGCCGGTTGATCGTTGGGGCTGTATTCTGGAGCGCGGAAGGCGATGCCGCCCACCAGGATCGATGACAGCGACTCGGTTTTCACCGAAAAGCCATTGGCGCCAACGTTCACGTCGATCCCGCTGGCGTTCCAGAACCGGGTGTTTTCAGTGACGTAGGCATCGTTGGGCGAGTGGACGAACACTTCGATGTTGACCCCTTTACCGTCGGCGTCCAATGCATAGGCCACCACTTGACCTACTGGAATCTTGCGGTAATAAACCGGAGAGCCGATGTCCAGCGAACCGAGGTCTTCGGTGTGCAGGGTGAAGCGCTTACCCGGTTCGCCATAGGTGATCGGCGGCGGGTTTTCCAGGCCGGTAAATTTTTTTGCGCGAGCATTGGCCTGGCCAATGTCGGCGCCAATGTAGTCCCCGGACAGCAGGGTATCGATACCCGACACCCCGCCGGCACCAATGCGCGGGCGCACGACCCAGAACTCCGAGTCTTCGCGAGTAAAACTTTCCGCCTGTTTGGCCAGTTTGATGGTGGCGTTGACACTTTTCTGGTCGTTGCTCAATTCGACATCGGTAACTTGCCCGATCACCACGTTGCGGTATTTGACTTCGGTTTTGTTGGCGGTCAGACCACTACCGGTCTTGAAGGTAACGGTGATGGTCGGACCTTCCTGCATCATGGTGTGTACAACCAGGGAAATCCCCACCAGCACCGCGACGATCGGCACGATCCATACCAGCGAAACGCTGAAACGACGGGTTTTGACAGGGGCCTGCCCAGGGGCTTGCGGCCCGTCAGTGGCTTGCGACTTCATCCATGACCTCCTCGTTTGGGTTATCCCGCTCTTCTTTATCCCAGATCAGGCGTGGGTCGAAACTCATTGCCGACAGCATGGTGAAGACCACCACCAGGCCAAAGAACAGAATGCCCGGGCGCGGTTCGATATCGGCCAGGGCTTGAAACTTCACCAGTGAGGCCACCAAGGCGACCACGATCACATCGAGCATCGACCAGTAACCGATGAGCTCGACGAAACGGTACAGCGTTGACCGCTGCTTACTCGCCCATTGGCTGTCGCGCTGAACGGTCACCAGTAACAGCGTCAGGGCGACGAACTTGATACCCGGCACCGCGATGCTGGCGATGAAAATAATCAGGGCAATGTCCCAGGCGCCGTGCTGCCAGAACTCCAGTACACCGCTCATGATCGTGCTATCGGCGCCGTTGCCGACCATCTTGGTGTTCATCACTGGCAGCAGATTAGCCGGGACGTAAAACGCCAGGGCAGTGAACATGTAGGCCCAGGTCCGGGCCAGTGAGTTGGTTTTGCGCCGATGCAACGGCGCGCCGCACCGTGTGCATTCGTGAGGTTCATCGGTCATGTCGCAGGCCAGGCCGCAGCTATGACACAGGCACAGGTTGAGTTCACTCGCCACCGGGGGCCTGTTCATAAAATGTCCCATAGATCACGGATGTCGCGCCCTGCGATGCGGATCATCATCAGACTGAGAATGGCCAGGGCAAACAGGCCGATGCCGGGCAGCACATCCAGCAAGCCGGCGAGTTTGATGACCGCGACCATCGCCCCCAGCAGACAGACCTCCAGCATGCTCCACGGCCTGAGGGTTTCCAGCCAGCGCATGCAAAACTTGAAGCCGGGCGAGCGCTGGTGGGCGAGGGCGAAGCTCAGGACCCAGATAAGCAGCGACAACTGGAAAATCGGCGCGATGATCATCGAGATCGCCGCCACCATGGCGATAAAAGTGATCGGCCCCAGACTCAGGGCCAGCACCGAGTCCCAGAGTGTTGCGCTGTTTTTAAGGCCTTTGAGGCTGATGCTCATGACGGGATAGAAGTTGGCGAAAATCCACAGCATCAACGCGGTGAAGGTCAACGCCAGACGTTGTTCCACCGTCAAGCCGTTATAGCGCTGAAGCACGCCGCCGCAGCGCGTACACAGGGTTTTTTGATGTTTGGCGAGCGTGACTTTTTCATACACGCAGTCGCAGTGCTCGCAGATGATCAGTGGGTCAGTAGTAGCCATAGGCTGCACTCGCCAGGACGCAGGAAAGTCAGAGCACTCCCTCAATATAGAAGCGCCTAGCGATTGAGCAAATTAAAAGGCGGGTACTGATCGTTCCCACGCTCCGCGTGGGAATGCCTCAATGGACGCTCTGCGTCCGCTGTTGGGACGCGGAGCGTCCCGGGCTGCATTCCCACGCGGAGCGTGGGAATGATCAAAACACTGTTGTTCTTCACCCCAGCAGTTCGCGCAGGCGATACCAAAACATGCCGAGGGCCAGCAATGGAGAACGCAGCATCGGCCCACCGGGAAAGGTCATGTGCGGCACGGCGATGAACACGTCAAAGCCTCGACTGTGTCCGACGTGGATCGCTTCGCCCAACAGCTTTGCGCACCAGTGGGTCACGTTCAGGCCATGACCGGAGTAACCCTGGGCGTAAAACACGTTCGGATGCTGGCTCAAGCGCCCGACCTGAGGGAAGCGATTGGCGCTGATGCCAATCTTGCCGCCCCATTGATAGTCGATGCGCACGTTGGCCAGTTGCGGGAAGACCTTGAGCATGTGCGGGCGCATGTAGGCTTCGATGTCCGCCGGATCTCGCCCGGAATAATGGCAGGCGCCGCCGAACAGCAAGCGTCGGTCCGCCGAGAGCCGGTAGTAATCCAGGCCGACTTTCTGGTCGCAGAGCGCCAGGTTATGCGGGATCAATTGCGCTGCAACGTCGGGCGCCAACGGCTCGGTGGCAATGATGTAGCTGCCCGCCGGAAGCACCTTGCCGCTCAGTTTCGGTTCGAGTTCTTCCAGGTGAGCGTTGCACGCCAGCACCAGGCTGCCGGCGCGCACCGTGCCGCCGGCACAGCGAACCTGCACGGTGCTGCCATGGATCAACTCCAGCACCGGACTCTGCTCGAAGATCTGCACCCCTAAGGATTGCGCCAATAGCGCTTCGCCAAGGACCAGATTGAGCGGGTGCAAGTGACCCGAGCCCATATCGACGAGACCACCGGCATACATGCCGGAGTTCACCACCTGCTGACGGATCTGCTCCGGCCCGACGAGTCGGGTTTCGTGGGCGTAACCCGATTCGGCAAGGCCTTGCTGCTCAGCCTTGAACGCCGCGAACTGCGCTTTAGTATTGGCCAGTTCACAGAACCCCCAGCGCAGGTCGCAATCAATCCCGTGTTCACGAATGCGGTTGCCCACGAGCTCGACCGACTCGACACCGGCACGCTCAAGGTAGCGCACGCCTTCTTCACCGACATGACGGGCAAAACCGCTGACGTCATGGCCGATACCGCGGATCAACTGCCCGCCGTTGCGCCCGCTGGCACCCCAGCCAATTCGCCGACCCTCCAGCAGAATCACCGAGAGCCCGCGCTGCGCCAGTTCGATCGCCGTGTTAACGCCGGTAAAGCCGCCGCCGATCACACAGACATCGGCCTCAAGATCCGCGGCCAGTGTGGGGTAGGGCGCCATTCCATTGGCTGACGCCGCGTAATAGGAGCGAGCATGTTCGTTGCTGTATTGGTTCATTGATTGGACTTCACTTTGCTCCAGGAACGGGTCATCAAACGCATGATCGGCTGGGGCGGGGTGGTCGAAATGTAGAGCTTGTCGAGGACTGCCTGAGGCGGATAAACCTCAGGGTTGTTGACCAGCGCTGGGTCCATGTCTTGCTTGGACGCCGGGTTCGGGTTGGCGTAACCGACTGACGCACTGACCTTGGCAATCACTTGCGGATCGAGCAGGTAATTGATGAAAGCATGCGCCTCTTTCTGGTTGCTGGCGTCTGCGGGAACCGCCAACAGGTCGAACCACAAGTTACTGCCTTCCTTGGGAATCGCGTAGGCGATGTTCACGCCGTTCTTGGCTTCCTTGGCCCGGTTCGCGGCCTGGAACACGTCACCCGAGTAACCGAACGCCACGCAGATGTCACCGTTGGCCAGGTCCGAAACGTACTTGGAGGAGTGGAAATAGGTGATGTAAGGGCGGATGGTCAACAGCTTGGCTTCAGCTTTTTTGAAGTCTTCAGGGTTTTCGCTGCGCGGGTCCATGCCCATGTAATTGAGAACGGCCGGGAACACTTCATCCGCCGAATCCATCATCGACACGCCGCACTGGCTGAGTTTCTTCAGGTTTTCCGGTTCGAAAAACACGGCCCAGGAATCGATACGGTCAATGCCGAGCACTTGCTTGACCTTGTCGACGTTGTAGCCGATGCCGTTAGTGCCCCACAGGTACGGGACCGAGTGTTCGTTGCCCGGATCGTTTTTCTCCAGCAGCGCCAGCAGTTTCGGGTCGAGGTTCTTGAAGTTGGGCAGCTGCGAACGATCGAGCTTCAGGAACGCGCCGGCTTTCACCTGGCGAGCGAGGAAGTGGTTGGACGGCACCACCACGTCATACCCGGTACGGCCGGCGAGCAATTTGCCCTCCAGGGTTTCGTTGGAATCGAACACGTCGTAGATCACCTTGATCCCGGTTTTCGCCTGGAAGTCGACGAGGGTGGTCTCGCCGATGTAATCGGTCCAGTTGTAGACGCTGACCGTTGGCTGAGCTTGCGCAACGGCGCTGAACAACACAGCCGCCGCGACCGGGACCACGGATTTCAATAGACGCATATCGACACCTCTTATTGTTTTGTTTGTGATCGTTCCCACGCTCTGCGTGGGAATGCCTCAATGGACGCTCTGCGTCCGCTTTAGGACGCAGAGCGTCCCGGGCTGCATTCCCACGCGGAGCGTGGGAACGATCATTAGGGGGGTTAGACACTGAGCAGCAGGAACTCACGTTCCCAGGAGCTGATCACCCGTTTGAAGTTCTCGTGTTCGGCGCGTTTGACCGCCACATAACCGCGGACGAATTTGCTGCCCAGATAACGCGAAACGGTGTCGCATTCTTCCATCTGCGTCAGAGCGTCTTCGATGGTGATCGGCAAGCGCAGGTTGCGACGCTCATAAGCACGACCTTGCACCGCAGCGCTCGGTTCGATGCGCTCGACCATCCCCAGATACCCGCACAACAGGCTTGCTGCGATCGCCAGATATGGGTTGGCATCGGCTCCCGGCAAACGGTTTTCCACGCGCATCGCGTCCGGCGTGGAGGTCGGCACACGCAGACCCACAGTACGGTTTTCTTCGCCCCATTCGACGTTCACCGGCGCCGAAGTGTCCGGCAGGAAGCGGCGGAACGAATTGACGTTCGGCGCGAACATCGGCAGCACTTTGGGGATGTACTTTTGCAGGCCGCCGATGTGGTGCAGGAACAGCTCGCTCATCTGCCCGTCGGCATCGGCAAAGATCGGCTGGCCGGTGGCGATGTCCACCACGCTCTGGTGGATATGCATGGCGCTGCCGGGTTCATCGCCAATCGGTTTGGCCATGAAGGTCGCGGTGACGTTGTGCTTGAGCGCCGCCTCGCGCAGGGTTCGCTTGAACACGGTGATCTGGTCGGCCAGATCCAGCGCGTCGCCATGCCGGAAGTTGATTTCCATCTGCGCCGGGCCGTCTTCGTGGATCAAGGTATCGAGGTCCAGGCCTTGAAGTTCACACCAGTCGTACACGTCTTCAAACAGCGGATCGAATTCGTTGGCAGCGTCGATGGAAAACGACTGACGACCACTTTCCGCACGGCCCGAACGCCCCAGCGGTGCCTTGAGCGGCAAGTCAGGGTCTTCGCAGCGCTGGGTCAGGTAGAACTCCATTTCGGGCGCGACAATCGGCCGCCAGCCTTTGTCGGTGTACAGCTGCAGGACTTTTTTCAGCACGTTGCGCGGCGACAGCTCGATCGGGTTGCCGAACTTGTCGAAGGTGTCGTGAATCACGATAGCGGTGGGCTCGATGGCCCATGGGATCACGTACACCGCATCGGAGACAGGCTTGCACACCATGTCGATGTCGGCCGGGTCGAGCAGGTCGTAGTAGATGTCGTCGTCGACAAAGTCCCCGGTTACCGTTTGCAAAAGCACACTTTCCGGCAGGCGCATGCCTCGCTCATGTAGGAACTTGTTGGTGGGTGCAATTTTGCCGCGTGCGATGCCGGTCAAGTCGCTGACCACACACTCGACTTCGGTAATCTTGTGATCTTTCAGCCACGTGAGCAGCTGATCGAAAGGGACATTCATAAAGACCTCGTTATTGGTTTTATTAACGCCGGGGAGGCTGGTTTCATCCACCACACACTTCCCCTGTGGCGCGTTGACGACTATCTTGGGCGAGCCTTGACGTTCCATCTATCCACTTTCAGCAGCACCAAAGCGCACCAAAAGAGTGCGCAAGGTCACCCATGACAGCGTGCAACCCCCTGCAAGTCCAAGCGTTCAACACTGCCGATGTAGCCGAGCAAATCCGCGCCACACCGGGGTGGGTGCAGCATTACCAGCAAATGTCGCCGGGGCATTTCGCCGGGCGCGTGCGCTACCTGGACCTGCAAGGCGTGGAGATTTACGAGGAACAGATGAACACGCGGGTCGAGCAGAATTTCAGCGCGCCCGAAGGTGCGCTGGCGTTCTGTTTCGATCGAAGTGACAACGCGCTGTACGTGTTGAATGGCGAAAGCCGCAATATCTGGATCACCCCGGAGAACTACCAGGAAATCGCCGTGGTGTTCGGCCCGGCGTTCGTGCAGCGTCACGGTTTGAACGTGGCCAGGCTCGAAGGCCTGTTCATGGCGCCGCTGAACTCGGGACAGAACGCATTGTTCAGTCGCTGGCTCAGCGGGACGTTGACCCGACTGACGCAGACCCTCGATCCGCCGAGCAAGGAGGCGTTGACCCAGCAGTTGCTCGAAGACTGCCTGTACATCCTCGACAACGCGTGTGTTTGCCTTGATCGCGGAGGGTTACAGCGCCGCGCCGAAGAACGTGCAGTGATGAAACGCATCGGTGAATGGGCGGCTGATACCCCGGAAGAGACCCTGAATCTGCTGGAGCTTTCGCAAATTGCCGGGGTTTCACTGCGGCAGTTGCAGCATGCGTTCAAGGCTTATACCGGGATGACCCCAACCCATTGGCTGCGCTTGCGCCGACTCAACAGTGCGCGCCGAGAATTGCTCAGCCGCACAGTGATGGACACCACGGTTGCCGAAGTGGCGATGCACTGGTCCTTCTGGCATTTAGGGCGATTTTCCAGCAGTTATCGGGCATTGTTCAACGAACTTCCCAGTCAGACGCTTGCCCGCAAACCCTGTGGCGTACCACGTCGCGGGTAAGCCCGGGACACGTCAGCGCGGTTTTGTGGCTTTCGCCGATTTGCTGTTACCAGGCATGTGCAGGTAAGCCATCACGCTTTCGGTCAGTTCGGTCGCCAGCTTGACGGCTTCCTTGTTGCGCGCCATAACGCCCGCCACCAAGCCTTCGATCAAGGCGAGCACCGCGATGTTGGAACTGGTCAATACCGGATGGTCGGCGGGAGCAAACAACACATGTTCGGCAATGCTGGTGAGCGGCGAGGCGGGTGAATCGGTGATTGCCAGCACCGAGGCACCCCGCTCATTGGCGAAACGGGCGAGTTGCAGGGTGTCGAGGGAATAGCGCGGCAGGGAGATTGCCAGCAACACATCCTGATCGGTAATCGCCGCCAGACGGTAAGCGGCGTTTTCGTTGCCGCCCTCCATGCTGATGGCAGTGGCGTCGGCGCAGAAAGGCATCAGGGTCGAGGCGGCGAGGCCGGCGAAGTAGACGCTGTTGCCAAAGCCCAGGATGTAGATTTTTCGCGCGGTGGTCAGGCGCGTGACGAACGCTTCGAAGGTGTCTGCATGGTTGTTGGTCGCTGCCGTGGCGAGGTTGCTGCTGGCGCTCTGGATTTGCTCATGCAGGCCAAACGCGCCGCCAGGACGATGTGCCAGTTCGTTGCGCAGTTTGTCGACCGGCGACACCATCTGCTGCAACGTGGCGACGAGTTCGGCTTTCATGCCGGTGTAGCCACCCAGGTTCAGGGCCTTGGCCAAGCGGTTGACTGCGGCTGGCGAGGTGGATGTTTCGTGAGCCATTTCCTCGATGGTCAGCGTTGCGGCCCTCAGCGGGTGACGCAGGATAAAGTCCGCCACCTTGCGCAGTGACGGCTGCAAATCGCCAACGATCTCCGCCAGTTTGCGCATGACCGGTGCGGCATAGACCGTGGTGTTTTTCGATGGGGTCGGCATATCCGGCTCAACATTTCCTGAGGGGTGGAGAAGGGTGGCACAAGGTTGGCTGGAGTGTATCCGAAGCCAACCGTTGGTGTGCAACGCTTGCCAAGGGTCGGTGATCGGGCAACGCAGTCTGTAGCAGCTGGCGAAGCCTGCGTTCGGCTGCGCAGCAGTCGTAAAATCAGGCAATGCGGTTCTTCAGGACTACCTTGCTGTCAGGTTTCACGACTGCTGCGCAGCCGAACGCAGCCTTCGGCAGCTGCTACACGGGCTGCGTTACGGCTGGCCGGTCGGATTACTTCAAACTGCCGGCAAGAAACTGCTGGAGGCGTTCGGACTGCGGGTTGACCAGCACTTCGCGCGGGTCGCCACGTTCTTCGACCTGCCCCTTGTGCAGGAACACCAGTTGATTGGAAACCTCACGGGCAAAACCCATTTCGTGGGTCACGACCACCATGGTGCGACCTTCGAGGGCGAGGTCCTGCATGACTTTGAGCACTTCGCCGACCAGCTCGGGGTCGAGTGCCGAGGTCGGCTCATCGAATAGCATCACTTCCGGCTCCATGGCCAGCGCCCGGGCAATCGCCACACGCTGCTGCTCGCCGCCCGACATATGGGCCGGCCAGGCGTCCATGCGGTGCGCCACGCCGACTTTGTTCAGGTAGTGCTCGGCCTTTTCCCGGGCTTCTTTTTTGCTTAGGCCAAGCACATGCACCGGGGCTTCCATGACGTTTTCAAGCGCGCTCATGTGTGACCACAGGTTGAAGTGCTGAAACACCATCGACAGTCGCGAACGCATGCGTTGTAGCTGCTTGGGTTCGGCAGCCTTGAGCCCGCCGAGTGTGTTGGTCACCAGTTTGAGTGGTTCGCCATTGAGCACGATGTTGCCGGCGTTGGGCTGCTCCAGCAGGTTGATGCAGCGCAAGAAGGTGCTTTTGCCAGAGCCGCTGGAGCCGATGAGGCTGATCACATCACCGGCCTTCGCCTCCAGGGACACGCCCTTGAGCACGTGGTGGCTGCCGTAGCTTTTGTGTAGATCCTGAACTTCAAGTTTGTACATGGTTTTTATTCTCTGGAATCAGTCGCTGAGCAAGCGACCTTGGCGAATAAGGCGGGTGCCGGCGACTTTGGCCAGCCACAAACCGGGCTGGGCAAAGCGCAGGCGTTCTCGGGCATAGAGGATGCCGTCGGTGCTGGCGCGCACGATACTGTGGCGATCGGTCAGCGGATCCAGCACTTCGAACAGCGGATCGCCCACCCTGACCCGGGCGCCCAGCGGTTGCAGAAAACTCACCACCCCCGGGTGCGGCGCATAGGCGTACTGAGCGCCGGCGAACGGCGTCGCTTCACAACAGTTCGGTGGCGCTGCTGGCCAGTCACCGCTGATCAGGCCTTGTTCGGCGAGATAGCCAAGAATGGCCTCGGCGCTATCGACGCATGGCTCGCGTTCGGTGTCGGCCATGCCGCGCAATTCGATGGTGGTGGCCACGCAGGCCAGCGGAATATCGGCTTCAGGAAAGAGCTCGGCCAACCGCAACCAAGGGATCGCACAGGCTTCATCGAAGGCACTGCCGCCCGCACCCTCGGCCAGCAGCGCGGCGCCGGCACCGAGTCGAGCGGCCAACGAACGCAATCGCGGCCAGTTTTGCGGCATGGCGTAAAGCAGCATGATCGACTCGAAGTCGCAGTGCAGGTCCAGCACGACATCGGCGTCACAGGCATGTTGCAGCAACGCGCGACGCAGGCCATCGAGTTCCGAGGTCGGTGGTGGCATGTCGGCGAGGACATCGGCCATGGCCCGGCGGATCAGTGTGGTGTTGACGTCGGCATTGTCGCTCAGGTGGTCTTTCACCAGCGCTGCCACGGCTTCAGCCAGTTCCGGGAAATCCCGATTGAAATTTTTCCCGCTGGAGAACTCGAAGCGCCCCTGATGGGTGGCCTGGAACATCTGGGCGATGCCGATCGGATTGGCCATCGGCACTAACTCGATCACTCCGTTCAGGCGACCTTGTTCTTCCAGCAGCCGCAGGCGTCGTTTGAGTTCAACCGCCACGCGCATCCCCGGCAATTCGTCGGCGTGCAGGGACGCCTGAATGTAGGCCTTGCGCGGCCCGCTGCCAAAACGAAACAGCGACAGCTTCCGTTCAGTGCCCGAAGCACTCCACGGCAGCAGGTATTCAATGTGCTCCATAACAGCTCCTTAGTGCTTGCGCGGTGCCAGGTACGCCAGCCAGCGACGCTCGGCCAGCTTGAACAGGCGAACCAGGATGAAGGTCAGGGCCAGGTAGATGAGGCCGGCAGTGATGAACGCCTCGAACGGCAGATAGAACCGCGCACTGACCGTACGCGCGGCGCCGGTGATGTCCACCAGGGTGACAATCGATGCCAGGCTGGTGGTTTGCAGCATCATCAGCACTTCGTTGCTGTACTGCGGCAACGCCCGGCGCAAGGCTGACGGCAGCAGAATGCGGCGGTACAGGGTAAAGCGCGACATGCCCATGGCCTTGGCGGCTTCGATCTCGCCGTGGGCCGTGGCCTTCAAACTGCCGGCCAGCAGTTCCGCGCTATAGGCACTGGTATTGATCGCAAACGCCAGGCAGGCGCAAAAGGTTGCACTGGACAGGTACGGCCAGAGCGCGCTTTCACGTACCGCTGCGAACTGCGCCAGGCCGTAATAGATCAGGAACAATTGCACCAGCATCGGCGTGCCGCGAATCACGTAGGTGTAGAGCCAGGCCGGGAAGTTGATCAGGGGCGATCGGGACACCCGCATCAATGCCAACGGAATCGCCAGCACCAGGCCGAAGGCCAGGGAAATCAGCAGGACTTTGAGGGTCAACAAGGCGCCATTGAAATACAGCGGCAGGTTTTCCCAGATCAGGTTGTAGTCGAGAATCATGGGGTTGCTCCCAATCACAATTCGGCGGCTTTGATGCCGACCGAGTAGTGTTTTTCCAGATAGCGCAGCACCAGCAATGACACGCTGGTCAGCATCAGATAAAGCGCCGCCACCGCGAGGAAAAACGTAAACGGCTCATGGGTAGCGTCCGCTGCGTTCTTGGCTTCGAACATCATGTCCTGCAAGCCGATCACCGAGATCAGTGCGGTGGATTTGGTCAGCACCAACCAGTTGTTGGTAAACCCCGGGATGGCGAAACGAATCATCTGCGGCACCAGAATCCGCCAGAACACCTGGCCGCCACTCATGCCATACGCCGCGCCGGCCTCGGCCTGACCTTTAGGAATCGCCATAAACGCGCCGCGAAAGGTTTCTGACAGATAGGCGCCAAAAATGAAGCCCATGGTGCAGACGCCGGCGATGAAGGGGTTGATGTCGATATAGCGGGTGTAACCGAGTGCAAGGGCGATGCGGTTCACCAGATCCTGGCCGCCGTAGAAGATCAGCAGGATCAACACCAGGTCAGGGATACCGCGAATCAGGGTGGTATAGCCTTCGCCCAGCATCGCCAGCCATTTGAGCGGCGACAACCGAAAGGCCGCGCCGATCAGACCCAAAGCAATCGCCATGCTCATGGAGGTCAAGGCCAGGTTAATGGTCAGCCAGACGCCATCGAGAATGCTCGATCCGTAGCCGTGAAGCATGATGAAGGTCCTCAAACGAGCGCCAAAAGGCGCGCGAGACAAGCCCGAAGCGCCCGCAAGAGGCCGGCGCCACAGGGTTTCAGGTAAGGTTTATTCGCCGTAGATATCGAACGCGAAGTACTTGGCCATCACTTGCTGGTACTTGCCGTTGGCGCGGATGGCGTCAATCGCTGTACTCAGACGTGCAACGTTCACGCTGTCGCCTTTACGCACCGCGATCCCGGCACCTCGGCCGAAATATTTCGGGTCGCTGATGTCCGGTCCAACCAGCGCGAAGCCTTTGCCGGCTGGCGTTTTGATGAAGCTCTCGTCGGTGTTGACGATGTCGGCGAGCGTGGCATCCAGACGACCCGACGCCAGATCCAGGAAGGCTTCATTTTGTGAGCCGTAGCGCACCACTTCGACCCCGGCTTTTTCAAGCTGCTCGGTAGCAAAACGGTCGTAGGTCGATGAGCGTTGCACCCCGACCTTCTTGCCCTTGAGATCAACCAGTGGGTCGTTGATCACATTGCCGGCCTTCATCGCGAACTTGCCGGGTGTGTGGTAGTACTTTTTGCTGAAGTCGACCGACTTCATACGGTCTTCAGTGATCGACATCGACGACAGCACGGCATCGATCTTGCGCACTTTCAGCGACGGAATCATGCCGTCGAATTCCTGGATGACCCACTCGCATTTGACCTTCATTTCTTCGCACAGGGCGTTGCCGATGTCGTAGTCGAAACCACTGACGTTGCCTTCCGGTGTCTTGAAAGAGAAGGGTGGGTAGGCGGCTTCGATACCGATACGCAGGCTGTCTTCATCGGCGTGTGCCAGCAAACTTGCGGCGCACAGTGCCAGAGCACCTAGAAGTTCTGTCTTGTTCATATTGTTGACTCCTTGGAGGGGCGTTGGGGTGGTACTGGCCATCCGATCTGGCACGGTGGATCAGTCCTGATGATTTTGCGTAGCTATAAATGACATGTTTTATTTCACAATGCAACGCCATGAAAATAAACATATCAACCGATGGCGTACAAATTTACAGCGATCCGGTGTGATCACGAGCACGTTCAGGCGCCAGGCAGGCTATTGATGGGTATTACGCAGGAGGAACAGGCTTGGCCAATTCGATGCCGGCCGCACTCAATCGCTTCAGGATCTCAAAGAGCAGATCGCTCTTGGTCGTACTGACAATCCTTGGGCTGCTGACATAGCCGGTGATGGTCAATGTGATGCCTTCAGGGCTCAGATTGCTGAATCGAACAACGGGGGAGGGTTTGTCGAGGATGGTTTCATGTTCGCAATAGGTGGTGTACAGCAGGGTTTTGACTTGTTCGGGGTCAATATCCAGAGGGAACACCAGTTCGAGTGTGGCCACCCCTTGGGCGCTGCCGCCCATGGTTACATTGCGCAGGTTCTGGGAAATAAGCTGCGAGTTGGGCACGATCACGATCGAGCGATCACTGAGCTGTATCTCCGTGGCCCTGACATTGATTCGCCGGATATCGCCTTCAACCCCGCTGATGCTGATCAGGTCGCCGACCTTGACCGGCCGCTCGGTGAGCAGGATTAACCCGGAGACGAAGTTCTTGACGATCTCCTGCAAACCGAAGCCGATCCCCACTGACAACGCACTGACGATCCAGGCCAGATTCGTCCATTTGACGCCCAACGAAGACAACGCCAGCAAAATGACCAGTACGTACCCGATATTACTGAACAGGGTGCTCAGCGACGCTCCCATGCCGGGGTCCATATCGGTTTTCGGCAGGAACTCGTTATCCAGCCATCTGCGCAGCGATCGAATCAGGTAAATACCGATCAACAGCGCGAGGACCGCATTCAACAGATTGCCCGGAATGATGTTCAGCTTGCGCAGGCCATCGCCGCCGAGGATCGCTGAAACCCTGTCAGTCAGTTGTCCAAAGGTCGCTCCAACCCCCCCCACAAACGTTGTAATCGCGGCAATCAACAGTAAGGTCGCTCTGCCAATACCCGTCACAACAACCTCGATTTGTTCAAGCCGTACGTCGCCGATACCCAGCAGCTGTTTGATCGCCTTGCCGCTGGATTGCTTGGGCGAAAACAAGTAATCACACAGGTCCCTGAACAACTGCGTCAGCAAATAGAAGCTGGCAATAACGATATAGAGCCAGACAACTTCGTAAGTGATGAACCGGGCCAGGGAGATGTAACCGACCAGCAGACCAAAAATCGAGATCAACACGGCGATACTGAGGCCGGTATAAATCACCCCCGCCAGCGTAGTACCTGACTCAGGGTGTTCCCCGGCAATGACCATCGCTCGGCGGGTTCTACTGACGCGTAGCAATAGCGCACCGATAATCAGGATGACGACGAGTGACAATACGCCCCGGCTGAAAAGAACCACCTGCGAACTCATACCCGTCGCATTGGTGACTTGTACCAGCGAGATGAGTATCAGCATTGATCCGGCCAGCAGCGCCGGAAAAGGGTTGATTGCAAGTGCCACTTCATCGGCGATGCCAGGCAACCGCCAAGAGGGATTGCGTTTAGACAGCAGGGCCCGACTCAAACCGATAATCAGGGCGCAGGCGTAAGCGACTTTCTCGACATCGTCGAAGTAACCTTGCAGTGACTGCGGCAATGGTTGAAGCCGGGTAGCCGCCGCGGAGATGAGCTGTATTGCGCAACCTGCGCTCAACATCGTGGCAACTACCGTCGCTATCGCCAATGAACTTCTGCGCAGGCGACCTTCCGGTACTCGATGGATGCAGACCCATGTCAAACCACGCTCAGCCAGTCTTCGCCCCAGCGTCCAGAAGGCCAGGGCCAGCAATAACAACGTGACGGTCGCGGCACGCCGGCCGGGTTGCCAGACGGACTGGATGACACTGTTGGACTGGTCGATCAAAAACCTCAGACGGTTTTTATCCTCCTCCAGTGGAGAAAACAGCGGCAACCAGAACCGGGGGTTGAGGAAGCTGGCGGTGCGCTGGGTCAGTTCGGTTTCCAGTTGAGTGCGCCGAATGGCGGCAATCTGGGTGATGAGGTTAGTCGCGCCTGCCTTGATGGCCAGCAGTATGTTGAGATTGTTATCCACCTTGTCTTTTTGTGCGCTGAGAAAGGACCTTTGTTTCACCAGATCGGACTTTTCCATGGCCTCGCTGTTGGCGGATGCCGTCCCGAGTACGCTGAGTTGCGCTTGCAATTGTGCTTGCTCTGGAAGTAACGCGGTCGCCAACTTGTCCGCATCACTGAAGAGCAACTGAACGTTGTCCTGAAAGCCTATCAACTGGGTGTAGTTACTGGTCAGTGACACCTGCTGTTTAAGGTTGTCCAACCTCAATTGCAGTGCTTCCAGATCGCTTTTTGACACGGTAGCGGTGGCGCTGGCCTCACCGTTTCTAGACGTGTTGGGTAGTTCATCCGCCGACAGCTCGCCGATGTTCGCCCCCATCAGCGCGAACACAACGAATATGAGTAATTTCAATGCAGGACGCATAGGCATGCCTCCAGCGGCTTTAGCTATTCAGGTTAGGTCATGGCGTGTGCAGGCGCGAAAAATAGTTCTGCGATGCGCTCGATTGTTCTGAATACGCAAACACTGAAGTCGCCGAGAATGGAATTGTTGGGGTAGTGGCGGACTTGTAGCCTGCAATACGCCGAACACTACGGTCTGCCAAGGATCGAGTGAAGCCCGAGCCAGGGTTTTCAAGACAGACACCTTCACGTCATACCTTGCTTTCGGCCTGATGCCCTTTCGGGGGTTTGGCGCCTAATAAAAATAAGGAACACAGGTATGAGTATTCGTGCATGGGCATGTGCAGCAACCCTGTTCGCCCCCGTTCTGGGAGCCGGCATCGTATGTCCCTCGATGGCTTCGGCGGCCGAGGATCCAATGGGCTCGCTGGTTCGCGGGGTCTTCGGCGACAGCCTTGAGCGTGAGCATGGCATCAAGGTCTACGGCTGGGGCCAGGTGGGTGTGAGCTACAACAACAACGGCACGGATGACGTCAGCAAACAGAGCTTCTTCACTTCCGACGAAGGCGTGAACCTCAACCAGTTCGCCCTGGCCGTGGAAAAGAAACCCAAGAGCAATGTGATCGGTCGTGTCGGACCGTTTCCCGGGCCCATGCCGCAAGAGGCTGACTGGGGCTTCAATGTCACGGCGCTGTACGGCAAAGATGCGCGTTTCTTCAAGACCTATGGCTGGGACGAGGACCTGAGTGTCAATCGCGACAACAAGGCCGAAGACGAAGCCTTCACCGTCGCTCAGGCGTATGTCGATTTTTACTTCCCTGTACTGGGCGGTTCCGACTTGATGATCGGGATATTCCACACGCCGCTGGAAAATGAAATCGGCTTCGCCTTGCCATCCCCGGCACCGAGCGACTTCTACTCGCACACCTATTCCTTCATGCACGGCCCGGCCAAGCATGCCGGGGCGCTATATTCGTTCAAACTGCCCTCGGCACCCGGGGAAAGCATGCTGGGCTTCGAACTGGGCGTGGTGCAGGGCTGGAACAACCTGCAAGACCCCAACCACGACCCGGACGTGATTGCCAACGTACGCTGGCGCTCTGCGGACTTCAGCACCTGGATCGACTGGGAAAACATCTATGGCAACGGCGCCGGCGACAGCTTCGCCGACTGCAGGTGTGGTTCGCCATTGCCGGCCGGCACCAAGAATGACGACTACAAGCGCCTGGCCTCGTACCTGACCTTGTCGCAAGTGCTCGATCCGAATAATCGCGTGGCACTGGAGTTGAATTACGGCAAGCAGGAGCAGGGCGCTTTCGCCGGGTTTGCCAACAAAAACGATGCCACCTGGTACGGCACCGATATCAACTGGTATCACCGAGTCAGCGAAACCCTGATGTGGAACAGCCGCGCGGAGTGGTTCTACACCGATGCACCGGTGCACGTGCTGATGGCCAACATCGACTCGCACACCGGCATTCCAGACCCGACCTGGGGCAGTTTCTACGGTGTGACCACCAACCTGGCCTGGACGCCGACACCCAACGTGCGCCTGCGACCTGAATTGCGTTACGACATTCATTCCGGCCCCGGTCGCGATGCCTACGCCGATGGGCAAAAGGACTCGCAACTGGTCGCTTCTTTCGACGTCAGCTTCTTTTTCTAAACCGCCCCTTTCGCAAAGCACCTGATCCTGCGTGCTGGCTCAGCCCACACGCTGCGACCGTGTTCGTCCGGACTTTGCCGGCTAGCAGCCGCATTGGAGTACTACATGACAGACAACAACGATAAAAACCTGTTTGGCCGCGACGTCTCGCGCCGTGATTTCCTGCGCAGCACAGGCGTTGCTGCCGGCGGTGTGGCGCTGGCGAGTTTGCCGTTCAACTTTGCGTTGGGTAGCGAGCGGGTGATCAAACTCGGTTATGTCAGCCCGCAGACCGGGCCATTGGCGCCCTTTGCGGCCGCCGACAACTACATCATCGAATCGCTCAAGCAGGTGTTGAAGAACTCCATCATCGTGGCCGGCAAGGCGTATCGCCTGGAAGTCATCGTCAAGGACAGCCAGTCCAACCCTAACCGCGCAGCGGAAGTGGCCAGCGAGTTGATCCTGTCTGATCAGGTCGACCTGATGCTGGTGTCGTCGACGCCGGAAACCACCAACCCGGTCTCCGACCAATGCGAAATCAACGAGATTCCGTGTATTTCCACGGTGGCACCGTGGCAGCCATGGTTCTTTACCCGCGGAGGCAAGCCGGATCAGGGGTTCGAATGGACCTATCACTTCTTCTGGGGCCTGGAGGATGTGATCGGCACTTACAGCGCCATGTGGGGTGCCATGCCATCGAACAAGGTGGTCGGCGGTCTGTTCCCCAACGATGGCGACGGCAATGCCTGGGGCGATCCGAAACTGGGCTTTCCACCGGTATTGGCGCAGAAGGGTTTCCAAGTGGTCGACCCCGGCCGCTTTCAAAGCTTGACAGACGATTTCTCGGCGCAGATCGCCGCGTTCAAGAAGGCTGACGTCGAGATCGTCACCGGTGTGGTCATTCCACCGGACCTCACCACCTTCTGGACTCAGGCTCGCCAGCAGGGCTTCAAACCCAAAGCGGTGTCGGTCGGCAAGGCGCTGCTGTTTCCCACGGCGGTCGAAGCGTTGGGCAAGGCCGGCAACAACCTGTCGACCGAAATCTGGTGGAGCCCGACGCACCCGTTCAGCTCTTCATTGACCGGCGCCAGTGCCGGGCAGTTAGCCCAGGGCTTCACTCAGGCGACTGGCAAGCAGTGGACTCAACCGCTGGGTTTCGTGCATGCGCTGTTCGAACTCGCGGTGGACATCCTCAAGCGCACTGAAGAGATCGGTAATCCGCATGCGGTACGCGATGCCTTGCTCAAGACCGACCTCAACACCGTGGTCGGGCCGATCAGCTGGAAAAACGGACCGGTGAAGAACGTCGCCAAAACACCTTTGGTCAGCGGCCAATGGCGATTGGGCAATGACAACAAATACGACCTGGTCGTGACCAGCAATGCCACCGCACCAGCGATTCCACTGGGCGGCGACATGCAGGCCATTACGTACTGATTGCTCGAAAAGAAACGGGTGCACCATGCAACAGCCACTTCTGCAAATGAACGATGTGCACAAAAGCTACGGCTCGGTGAAAGTCACGGACGCGATGAGCCTGACCCTGCAACCGGGCGAGGCCCTGGGCATCATCGGTCCCAACGGCGCGGGTAAAAGCACGCTGTTCAACCTGATCGCCGGGGGCGTGGCAGCCGACAGCGGCACGATCCATTTCGAAGGTCGCAACGTCACTCGTGAGCCAGTGTTCAAACGCTGTCAGCAAGGCATCGGCCGCTCCCATCAGATCCCGCATCCGTTCGTGAAAATGACGGTGTTCGAGAACTTGCTGGTCGGCGCAACCTTCGGGGCGCGATTGCGTGACAAGGAGGCCAGCCAATGGTGCGCGCAGACCCTGGAGCTGACGGGGTTGATGCGCAAGGCCAACGTCCTGGCCGGCTCGCTGACATTGCTCGACCGCAAGCGTCTGGAAATGGCCCGCGCGTTGTCGACCCAACCGCGGCTGTTGTTGCTGGATGAAATCGCCGGTGGCTTGACCGAACCGGAGTGCCTGGCGCTGGTGGAAACCATTCAGGGCATTCACAAGGCCGGCGTCGCCATCATCTGGATCGAACACATCGTGCATGCCTTGCTGGCGGTCGTCAGCCGTCTGACGGTGATCAACTTCGGCGCCAAATTGGCTGAGGGTGAACCGCGCAGCGTGATGGCCGACCCTCGGGTCCAGGACATCTACATGGGCATTGGGAGCTGAATCATGTCGACCCCTTCAAACCTGTTGTCCATCGAAAAGCTCTGTGCCGGCTACGGCGACTTTCAAGCCCTGTTCGATATCAGCCTGACCCTTGAGGCGGGCGAAACCGTGGCGATCATCGGCTCCAACGGCGCCGGCAAATCGACGTTCCTGCGCTCGCTGGCCGGGCTGATCAAAAACCAGCCTGACGCCATCACCTTCAAGGGCCAGGCGATTGGTGATCTGGCGGCGAATCAGGTGCTGGAGCGTGGCATCGCCTTGGTGCCAGAAGGCCGGAAGCTGTTTCCTTCGCTGAGCGTCGAGGAAAACCTGTTGATCGGTGCCTACAGCAAACGCCCCGGTCCGTGGACGCTGGCGCGGATCTATCAGCTGTTTCCAGTGCTGGAAAAACTGCGCAAGCGCCCCGGCACCGCGCTGTCTGGCGGTCAGCAGCAAATGGTTGCGATAGGCCGAGGCTTGATGGCCAACCCGCATTTGCTGTTGTGCGACGAGATCAGCCTGGGCCTGGCGCCGACCACGATCAAGGACATCTACGCCGCGCTGCCTTCGATCAAGGCCGACGGTACTACGGTGATTCTCGTCGAGCAGGACATCAATCAGGCGCTGAGTGTCTGCGACCGTTTCTATTGCTTCCAGGAAGGGCGCGTGTCCCTGACCGGCCGCCCAGGGGATGCGGACAAAGCACAAATCAAAGCCGCGTATTTCGGGATCTAGTTATGGAATGGCTCAATACTTTGCTTCAGGGCATGTTGCTGGGAGGCCTCTACGCGATGTTCGCGGTGGGGCTGTCGCTGATGTTCGGCATCATGCGCCTGGTCAATATCGCCCATGGCGACTTCATCGTGCTGGCGTCATACCTGGCGCTGATGGTGGTCAATCATCTGGGCTTCAGCCCGTTGGCGAGCCTGCTGGTGGTGGTGCCGCTGATGTTCTGCTTCGGCTACCTGCTGCAACGGCTGTTGCTCAACCGAACGCTTGGCCAGGACATCCTGCCGCCGCTGCTGGTGACTTTCGGTTTGTCGATCATCGTGCAGAACGTGCTGTTGGCGTTTTTCAGCGCAGACAGTCAAAAGCTGTCTCAGGGTGATCTTGAAGTCGCCAGTGTCGGCTTCGGCAGTTTGAGCGTGGGCGTCATGCCGCTGATCGTGTTTTGCAGTGCGTTGCTGATCATCGGTGGTCTGCAGCTGCTGTTTTACAAGACCGCACTGGGTCGGGCGTTTCGCGCCACCTCCGATGATCAGCACACCGCGCGGCTGATGGGCGTGAATAACGCGCATATCTTCGGTCTGGCCATGGCACTGGCGATGGCCGTGGTGTCGATTGCCGGGGTGTTTCTGGCGATTCGCACCAGTTTCGACCCCACGGTGGGGCCGGCGCGTCTGTTGTACGGTTTCGAAGCGGTGATCATCGGCGGGTTGGGCAGCCTGTGGGGCACCCTGGCCGGCGGGGTGATTCTCGGCGTCGCCCAGGCGCTGGGCGCAAAAATCGATCCTGGCTGGCAAATCCTCGCCGGTCATCTTGTGTTTCTGCTGATCCTGGTCGTGCGCCCGCGTGGCCTGTTCCCCCGGAGTGTCGACTGATGAATGCCTTGAACAATCCCGCGCTCAGCTATCGCGTACAACGCACGACCACCAGCAGCATGATCGGGCTGTCATTGCTGGGTGTCTGTGTGTTGGTGTTGATCAGTGCGCCATTCTGGGCCGATCGCTCAAGTTTGCGGCTGGTGGTGGAGTTCGCCTATTACCTGGCGCTGGCACAAATGTGGAACTTGCTGGCGGGGTACGCGGGCATGGTCTCGGTCGGGCAGCAGGCGTTCGTCGGTCTGGGTGGGTATCTGCTGTTTATGTTGGCCACCCGGTTTGGTATTCCGCCGTTGTTCGCGGTCCTGCTTTCGGGCGTGTTGGTTGCGTTGTTGGCAATTCCCACGGCTTTGATCGTGTTTCGGCTGCGCGGCGCCTACTTCGCCATTGGCACCTGGGTGGTGGCCGAAGTCTTTCGCCTGGGCCTGGCACAGATGAGCAGTCTCGGCGGCGGTTCCGGGCAAAGTCTGCCGGCGGCGATTGTGCGGCAGATCGGCAATGACCGGGACGAGCGCGAGATGCTGATCTACTTCACCGCTCTGGCCATCGCCATTACCGCCGTGGCGGTGGTGTTCTTTGTCCTGCGTTCGCGACAGGGGCTGGCCCTGGCGTCGATTCGCGATTCCGAGCCAGCATCCGGCAGCCTGGGGGTCAACACCTTCCGCACCAAGTTGATGGTGTACGTGCTGGCCGCCGGTTGCACGGGCGTGGTCGGGGCGCTGATCTTCCTGCAAAAGCTGCGTATTTCTCCGGACGCGGCGTTCAACCTGCAGGACTGGACGGCGGTGGTGATCTTCATCGTCATCATCGGCGGCATCGGCACCCTGGAGGGGCCATTGATCGGCACGCTGATTTACTTTGTGTTGCGTGGTTGTCTGGCGCAGTACGGCGCGGTGTACATGATCATCCTCGGCGTGGTGGCGGTGGTGATGATGCTCAAGGCGCCGCAAGGGGTGTGGGGGCTGATCAGTGAACGCCTGGGCTGGCAGGTTTTCCCCATGCAGCGGCGCTTGTCGGTTCAGAACCACAAATAGCGCGTTGCCAGGGATGTGGAGTGCGGGGTGCCGACAGGCTAACCTCGCTGTTCCTATAAGAACAAAAACATCCAGAGAGCCTGCCCCATGGATCGTTTACTCAGTGTCGAAGCCTTTGTGCGGGTTGCCGAAACCGGCAACTTCGCCAAGGCGGCCCAGCAATTGGGCGTGACCCGTTCGGTGATCACTCATCGTATTCAACAGCTGGAACAGTTCATCAATGCGCCGTTGTTCCATCGCAGTACGCGGCATGTCCGGCTCTCCGAAGTGGGCGAGACGTACTACAAGGAGTGCGCGGACATGGTCGCGAGTTTCAACTCGCTGACCGAGCACATGCGTGAGTTGCGCGCTAAACCCACCGGTAAATTGCGCGTGCAGATGCTGCCGGGCTTTGCCATCGGTCACTTCGGCAGAATGCTCGCCGAGTTCACGCGGCTGTACCCGGACATTGAGGTCGACGTCATCGTCAATGACCGGGTGGTGGACCCGATCGAAGAGGGTTTCGATGTGGCGTTCCAGATGTTCCCGCCGATGGCGGAAACCCTGATTGAGCGCAAGTTGTTCAGCGTTCGCCGGTTGTTCTGCATGTCACCCGACTATGCCGCCGAGTTCGGTGTGCCCAAGCATCCGCAGGAGCTGCTGCAACACAAAATCGCCTTGTACGAAGGCTATCCGTCGCGCAACCGCTGGATCTTCACCGGCGAGCACGAGCAGGTGGAGCTGAGCCTGCCGGGGCAGGTACGGTCGAATTCGGTTCATCTGCTGCGCGACTACGCCTCGACCGGGGTCTGCATTGTGTGTTTGCCAACGTTGGTGGCCAGCGATGACCTGCTCAGCGGTCGACTCATTCCGGTTCTGCCGGAGTACGCATTGTCATCCTTCAATTTCTCAGCGGTGTATCCCGCCACCCAGCGCCGGGCCTTGAAAGTGCGCACGCTGATCGATTTCCTGGTGGAAAACTTCGGTGACGAACCGTGCTGGGACAAACCGTTGCTGGAGCGTGGCTGGGTACGCTGAGCAGCACGGTTGCACTGGCAGTGTTTGCGTTTCGCAAACACTGTTGTCGCTCGCTCTCTAATTGTCCCCGCAGGAGCTGGGACGTAATGTTGGCTCACTGTTACTACAACAACAAAACGGTGAAAACCATGAGTAGCGCGGCAATCGAAACGGTCTTCGGCTCGCTGGATAATTACAGCAAAGGGTCGGTCGAAATCATCAGCGGCCA
Source organism: Pseudomonas sp. TH39(2020) (assembly GCF_016650715.1). NCBI lineage: Bacteria > Pseudomonadati > Pseudomonadota > Gammaproteobacteria > Pseudomonadales > Pseudomonadaceae > Pseudomonas > Pseudomonas sp. TH39(2020). Next base: position 331,797 of record NZ_JAEKFF010000003.1, read on the forward strand.
GGCCAGTCATTACGCCTTTTCGAATATTTTCGAAGTGGCGGAAAAATCCCTTCCTTACGAAAAAGTCATCGTCGGTCTCAATCTCGGATACGTCATTGAAACCCTGCGCGCCGAAGGCCAGTCGCCTTGGTACACGTCAGCGCACGATGAGTTCGCCATCGTCATGGACGGCGAAGTCCGTGTGGATTTCCTCAAGCTCGATGCGCCTTTGAAAGACGGCGAGGGCACTCGGCTGGCTGGCGAAGTGCCTGCTGGTAAACCGATGGGCTATGTACTGCTCAAGCGCGGTCACCAGTGCCTGCTGCCCGCCGGCACCGCGTATCGCTTCGAAGCCAGCTGTCCCGGCGTGATTCTGCAGCAGACCATTAAAGGACCGTTGTCGGTCGAGAAATGGGCAGACATCTGCTTCAAGTGATCACCGTCCTTTCATCTGACAAAAGCAACAAGAGGAACCCCGTCATGGCCATGCTTGAAACCGCTGCCGATCACACATCCTTTGCCGACGACGAAGTCCAGGCCGGCGCCCCTCATGCCGTCACCGGCTATCGCGCCTTCAAACTCGGCGCCTTCGAACTGTCGCGCGACGAGTATTTTGCCCGTATCACCTGGCCCGCCAAAGGCCAGACCCGTTCGCACCTGATTCCGGTCGATGCCTTTCTGCGCGCCATGATGCGCGATGTGGCCTGGGGCTTTTTCTATGGCTGGGTCAACTTCGACCACGTCATCGGCACCCGAAACTACTACGGTAAAGTCGACCTGTACGCCGGCACCTTCAATGGCACGCTCAAGGCCGCAGGCGTCAACTACACCGAAAACTTTGAAACACCGCTGATCATGGCGACCTTCAAGGCCATCCTGCGGGACTGGACCAATGCCACCTTCGACCCTTTCGCGGCACCGGAAGAAACCGGTTCGGCGTTCGGTCGCAAGAACGGCAACAATATCGAAGCCATTGAACGTTTCCGCATCGCCACGAAGCGCATGCCGGGCCTGCCGGATGACTCGCCGTTACGTAACGATTTGCCGGTCAATCGCCAGTTCATCGACGTTCCTCAGGATGAGCCGGAAGTACACGCAGCCGAAGGTTTCGAAGGTGAGTTGCATGCGTTCAGCCTGTTCAAGTACCTGTCGCGCTCCGACGTGACCTGGAACCCGTCGGTGACTTCGGTGTGCAAGGCCAGCCTGTTCTGCCCTACCACTGAAGAGTTCATCCTGCCGGTGTTCCATGGCAATGACCGGGTCGAGTGGTTCTTGCAGTTGTCCGATGAAATCCTCTGGGACGTCGGCGACAAGGACGACGGCAACCCGCGGGCGCGCATCACCATGCGTGCCGGCGATATTTGCGCCATGCCGGCGGACATTCGTCACCAGGGCTACTCGACCAAGCGCTCGATGCTGCTGGTATGGGAGAACGCCACGCCGAACCTGCCGCAGCGCTACGAAAGCGGTGAACTCAAGCCGTATCCGATCGAGTTCTAAGACCTTTGTCTTGCCCGGCATCACTCCGGGCTATCCAGCAAGGCATGCGCTCAAGAATCAACTCGTCAGACACTGCGCCATCGGCGCGGTGCGAGGAAAATATTATGCAAAATCAGCTCTATATCGATGGCCGGTTCGTGGATGCGGTCGCCGGCGGCACTATCGACGTCGTGTGCCCCCATAATGGCTCGTTGATCACCCGCATCGCCGCCGCAGAAGCCGCTGACATCGACCTCGCTGTCGCCGCGGCCAAACGTGCGTTTCCAGCCTGGTCTGCCTTGGGCGCCGCAGAACGCGGGCGCTTGTTGCTCAAACTGGCGGACAAGATCGAAGAATGCGGCGAAGAACTGGCGCAGCTCGAATCCCTGAACACCGGGCATCCGATCCGTGACTCCCGCGGCCTCGACGTTCCGCGCACGGCAGCGTGCTTCCGCTATTTCGGCGGCATGGCCGACAAGATCGAGGGTGCAGTTATTCCGGTCGAAGCCGGGTTTCTCAATTACGTGCAGCGCAAGCCGATCGGTGTGGTTGGACAGATCGTGCCCTGGAACTTCCCGCTGATGTTCACCAGTTGGAAAATGGGCCCGGCACTGGCCGCCGGTAATACGATCGTTATCAAACCCTCGGAAATCACACCGCTGACGACCTTGCGGATTGTCGAACTGATGACCGAAGTCGGCTTCCCGAAGGGCGTGGTCAACGTCGTGCCGGGTTACGGGCATACCGCCGGTCAACGTCTGGCCGAACACCCGGACGTGGGCAAGATTGCCTTTACCGGTTCGACGGCCACCGGTCGCCGGATCGTTGAAGCGTCGAAAGGCAACCTCAAGCGTATTCAACTGGAGCTGGGCGGGAAGGGCGCCAACATCGTGTTCGAAGACGCCAACCTGGACGCGGCCGTCAATGGCGCTGCCTGGGCGATCTTTCACAATCAGGGCCAGGCCTGCATCGCCGGTTCGCGTTTGATTCTGCATAAAGACATTGCTGACCAGTTCCTGGAGCGTTTCATCGCGCTGGCCAAATCCATTCGCCTGGGCGACCCGATGGACCCAGAGACCGAAATGGGCCCGCTGACGTCGGCGCTGCACCGCGACCGTGTGCTGGCCTATATCGATATCGCGATAGAGCAGGGCGGCAAAATCCTCTGTGGCGGCAAGGCCCCGGATGACCAGGCGTTGGCCCAAGGCTTTTATGTCGAGCCGACCATTGTCGAGGCTTCGCCAGAAGATCGTGTTTGCCAGGAAGAGGTCTTCGGTCCATTCGTCACCGTGGTACGTTTCAGCACCGATGAAGAAGCCCTGGCCATCGCCAACAGCACTGAATACGGGCTGGGCAGCGGCCTGTGGACGCAGAACTTGAGTCGCGCACACAAAATGGCCGACGCCATTCATGCCGGTATGTGCTGGGTCAACTGCTACAAACGTGTGAGCCCTGGCAGCCCGTTTGGTGGCGTTGGACAGTCGGGCTACGGCCGTGAAATGGGCTTTGAAGCGATCCATGATTACACCGAGGCACGCTCGGTCTGGGTCAATGTCGATGCCAACATCGCTGCGCACTTCAAACGTTGAGGCCTGTCATGAATCCTTTTGTGTACCAAAGCCTGCCAACCCGTGTGGTGTTTGGCTGGGGCAAGCTCTCGGCGCTGGCTGAAGAGATCGAGCGCCTGGGCGCCAGGCGTGCGCTGATCCTCACCACGCCTGAACAGCAGGGGCTCGGCGAACAGGTCGCGGCGTTGCTCGGTGATCGCGCGGCGGGCGTCTATCCCAAGGCAGTGATGCATGTGCCGCTGGAAGTGGCGCAAGCGGCGCGTGTCGAAGCGGCGCGTCTGGATGCCGATTGCTGCGTCGCCATTGGCGGTGGTTCGACCATTGGCCTGGGCAAGGCGATTGCCATGGATTCGGGGCTGCCGATCGTGGCGATTCCGACGACGTACGCCGGTTCGGAGATGACCCCGATCTACGGGCTGACCGAAAACCGCCTGAAGAAAACCGGACGTGATCCAAGGGTTTTGCCCAAGACTGTGATCTACGATCCGCAATTGACCCTGACCTTGCCGGCGCAGATTTCCGCCTGTTCGGGGATGAACGCCATGGCCCACGCGGTCGAAGCGTTGTACGCCCAGGACGCCAATCCGATCATCGGTTTCATGGCGCAAGAGTCGATTCGCTCACTGGCACAGGCCCTGCCGGGCGTGGTCAATGATCCCAACGACCCACAAGCGCGCAGCCAGGCATTGTATGGCGCGTGGCTGGCAGGTATCTGCCTGGGTTCGGTGGGCATGGCCTTGCACCACAAGCTTTGCCACACCTTGGGCGGAACGTTCAATTTGCCTCACGCTCAGGCACACGCGATCGTTTTGCCACACGCGGCGCATTACAACCGTGAAGCGGCCGCAGAACCGTTACAGCGTGCGGCCCGCGCCTTGGGCGGCAGCGAAGCGGGGGAGGTGGGCGCCTTGTTGTATGCGCTGAACCAGAAGCTGGGTATTCCATTGGCGCTGGCGGACATTGGCCTGCCTGAAAACGGGCCGGCCGACGCCGCGCAAATTGCCTGTGCCAGTCCTTATTACAACCCACGGCCGTTTGAACAAGGCCCGATCGAAGCGCTGCTGACCCGCGCCATGAAAGGCCTGGCGCCAGCCTGATGCATTCAACCTCGTCGGAATAACAACAATGACCGATCAAGACAAAGCCATGGAAACCCTGATCTCCGAGCAGGCGGTCAGCAGTTTTGGCGATGCGCCCAATGCGCGTTACAAACAGATCATGCAGAGTCTGGTTCGCCACCTGCACGCATTCGTCAGCGACGTCGAACTGACCGAAAAGGAGTGGTTTGAAGGCATCCGCTTTCTGACCGAGACCGGCCACAAGTGTGATGGCCAGGTACGCCAGGAATTCATCCTGCTGTCGGACACCCTGGGTGTGTCGATGCTGGTCGATGCGATCAACCATCGGCACAGTGCAAACGCCACCGAGACCACCGTGTTCGGACCGTTCTACATCGAAGGCATGCCAGAACGGGACTTCGGCGAAAACATGGCCTTCACCGCGGGCGAGACGGCGCTGGTGCGCGGTCGTGTGGTTGATACTCAGGGCAATCCCCTGGCCGGCGCAGTGCTCGACGTCTGGCAGACTGCCGAAAATGGCATGTATTCAGGTCAAGATACCGAACAGCCTTTTGGCAACTTGCGCGGTCGCTATCGCACCGATGCCGATGGCTATTTTGCGATTCGCACGATTGTCCCGGTGTGCTATCCGATCCCCACCGACGGTCCGGTCGGGCGCATGCTCAACGCTGCGAACCGTCACCCGTGGCGGCCTGCGCACCTGCATTTCATGATCGATGTGCCCGGCTATCGCAAACTGGTCACCCACCTGTTCAATCACGATGATCCGTACCTGGCGTCCGATGCGGTGTTCGGCGTCAAACAGTCGTTGCAGGTGATCTATGAAGACCGGGTCGCGCACGATGACTTGTCCGCCCGACTGGGTATCGAAGTGCCGTTCAAGCGCGCATGTTACGAATTTGTCATGGAAACCGAGTGACCCATGGGACAGTTTTTTGCGGTATTCGCTACAGACCACCCGGATTCCCTGGCCTTGCGCCAGCGCTTACGGCCGAGTCATCAGGCGCACTTGCGAGCGACTGAAACGCATCGAGTGGTCGTGCGGTTCGGCGGCCCGACCCTCGATGAGGCGGGTGCATCCATGAACGGCACGTTGCTGGTCATTGAAGCGGGCAGTCTGCCGGAGGTGGAAGCGTTCATCCAGGACGATCCGTATGTTCAGGCCGGACTGTTTGCCAGTATCCAGATTCGCCCTTGGCGCTGGAGCCTTGGCAACCCGGAATTGCGCGGCTGATCATGACCATCATTACGTTATGCCAACTGGATGACATCACCGATGGCGGCGCCCTGGGTCTGCCCGAACACCAGCAATTGCATCCCGGCGGTCTGGTGGCGGTGCGGCAAGGCGAGCAGGTGTGGGTCTACATCAACCGTTGCCCGCATTTCTCGGTGCCTCTGGACTATCGCCCGCAAGAATTCTGCACTTATCGCGGCAAAATCCTGATGTGCGCTCATCACAGCGCGATGTTTCGTTTCGACGACGGGCATTGCATCGACGGTCCCTGCAAGGGTGCACAGTTGGAGCCCGTGCCGGTGCGATGGGTCGCAGACCGATTGATCATGGAAGTCTAGTGCCACGCGGATCACGAATAGGGAAGGAGGCGGGTGAGAAGGGGTGATCTACAATATTTTATGCTGAACGACGCTCAGGATCACGAGGTGTGGCGTATTGAGCAGTCTGTCTACCGACCCAGTGTGCTTGCAGAGTGCCGGGCCCTGTCGGAGGTCATCATGAAAAGGTTGTCATCCATTAGCCTGTGCGTCGCATTGTCGGTTTCCTGGACCCAGGGCTGGGCAGAAACGGTCGTGCCGATGAAAGGGCAGAGTTCGCAACAAACCCAACTGGACATCACCGATTGCCACAATATCGCGGCCAGTCAGAGCGCCTCGGCGGCGCCACCTCCAGCAGGGGGAAGATTACGCGGCGCTGCTGTGGGCGCTGCCGCCGGGGCTGCGGGGGCAGAGGTGCGCGGCCGTCAGCATGACGAGTTTTATAATGGCGTCGATGATGACGTGAAGCAGGACTATCGCCAGAACCAGGCAAAAGGGACTGCGGCAGCGGGAGCCGTAGTGGGTGGTTCACGTCAGCGTCAGGAACGCCGGGCGCAGCAGAAAACCAGTGCGGCGACCAGCACAACGGCCTATACCAGTTGCCTGCAGGGGAAGGGGTATCAGGTTAACCCTTGAGCCTTTTTTGGCCGATGTTGATCGAGCAAATGCACCATCAGGTCGGCATACAGTGTCACGGCGATAAACAACCCCATACGCACCGCAAACGCCGTGTACACGTCCTTGCCCGCCGCGCTGTCCTGAACCGACTGACCCAAAAGAATAATCATCGTGATCAGGCTGTTGAGCCAGAACCCCGGGCTCAATCCCGAAGGACTCAGGGCATACAGCTTGCGCGCCAGCACGAGGCCAAACAGCAGCATCCACAAAAAGAACATCCACAGATGCACGAACAGACTCAGGGCACACCAGAACAGGATGGCCAGCAGGCCACCGAGCAAGGTTGAACCGACCAGCTCACGGCCGGCTTGGCGTGCGGTCGTCGTCGAGCTTTGCTGGCCCAGGGTCACGGCCTTCAAGATGATCGGCAGATAACTGGCCGGATCGATCAGCGCCAACAGGAAGGTCGGCAGCACGATCAGGGTGGCACGCAGCGCCACTCGACCGACTTCTTCGGCTGGCAGGGTCGGGGCGGCCGGGGGGAAGGGGCGTTGGCCGGTTCGGGAAACAACCAATGACTCAGCGCCAGTACCAGGACCGCCAGGAGTAACCCCTTGACCAACGCACCGATAACCATTGCGGCTAAATCAAATTCCGCCACACCGGCCGCCGAGATCATGGTCAGGCCAATCACCAGAAACGTGACGATCAGGTTATTGCCGCCACGCAGACCGAAACGGAAGGCCAGGAACAGACTTGTACCGACCAGCAGCAGGCCGCTGACGGGGTAGTAGCGCAGGATCGGAATCAACAGCAGGCCGATGCCGGTCGTCAACAGCGCCACCAATGCGAGTACTACGGCGGCCTTGAAAGGCAACGCACGATTGAGTGAGGCGAGCAGCAGCACGCAGAGCACCGGGGCGATAAACGGGATCGGCAAACCCAGCCCAAAACTGGTCGCCAGGCACAGTGCCGTGCCGGTGGCCAGGCGCAGTGCGCGTTGAGCCCGGGGTGTGCGTTTAGTAGGCATAGGACAGCCAACTCATCAGCCCCAGGAATACGCGACCGAGTGGGTTGAGCGGGTTGCCTTGGGAGGGGAAAGCCATGACTTCGGCCTGCCCTCCGGCGCGAATGGCGTGGATACCGCGACTCTTACGCAGCGTGTTCATTGACTCTTCGGAAAACTCGATGATCACCGGGAAGCGTTGCGCCGGACGCAGCCAGTCACGGCTGTTCTGCACACTGGGAAGCGTGCCAGGCGCGGGTGTCTGCCCCACGCTGACGCCATAACCGACGCTGCGCACGCGCCCCTCGAATACTTCGCCCGGCAGAGCATCCAGAACAATCGAAACCGGCGTGTCGAGCGTCACCAGACCGAGGTTGTTCTCGGTCATGTCCGCGCTGATCCACACATCATGAATGGCGATCAGGGTCATGACCGGGCTGCCGGCGGCAGCGAATTGCCCAGCGTCAGTACGCAGATCCGTAATCAGTCCGGCCGAGCGAGCGCGAATCTGCGTGTTGGACAGATCCAGTTCGGCTTTGGACAACGCCGTGGCGGCACTGCGCAGCAAGGCGTTGTCTTCCTCGCTGCCGCCTTCCTGCTCACGCGCGCGCTGCACTTCGGCGCGGGCCGCGGCGACCTGACTCACAGCCTGTTCCCGGTTGGCGCGAGAGACTTCGAGCAGGCGTACGGAAATGGTGCCGGGGTCTTCGCGATACAAACCCTCAAGACGCTGATTGTCCTGGCGCGCCTTGAGCTCATTGGCCTGGGCCGCCCGCAAGTTGGCTTGCGCCGAAGCAATACCGGCGGTGCTGGCACCGATCTGTCGGCGGGTCGATTCCAGGTCGGCGCGCGCGCGGTCGACGGCAATCTGATACGGCTGAGGGTCCACCTCGAAAAGAACTTCGCCGGCCTTGACGTCCTGGTTGTTGCGCACGTTCACCCGGGTCACGCGGCCTGCCACTTCCGAGGCGACCGGAATCACAAAGGCACCCACCCGGGCCTGTTGTGTGTAGGGTGTGAAACGATCCGCCAACAGGTACCAGGTCAGGCTCAGGAGGATCAGTACTAGCACCCATTTGATGCCTTTTTTCGCCGGGTCGGCAGCCGGCGCTGGTGCCTGGGCGACTGGGGGCTCGGACGAGGAGGGGGCGGTTTCACTCATTGGTCTTTTACCTTGTAAGACATTGGAATGGCAGGCTGTGCAGTCGCGGGTTCTTCCAGCAGATCGCCCCAGTCGGTACGTTTTTCCATTTGCTGGCGGGTGGTTGGATCAACTGTCGGCTGGGCGCTGTACCAGCCACCGCCCACGGCTTTGTACAAGGCAATGACATTACTCACGGCATTGCTGCGGGCGACCAGGTAATTGTCCTGTTGTTCGAGCAAGGCACGCTGCGCATCCAGCACACGCTGGAAGTCCGAATAACCTTCGCGATACTGCGCGCTGGCCAGCACCAGCGAACGCTTGGCCGCCACTCCGGCCTCACGCAGGATGCGTTCGCGCTCCAGGGATTTGATCAGGCCATAGGCCGCATCGTCTGCCTCGCGTGCTGCCTGGCGAACCTTGTCGCGGTAAGCCTCGATCAGCTGCTGCAACCGCGCATCCTGCACGCGCACGTTGTTGCTGATCCGGCCGTGATCGAACAGATTCCAGCGCAGACTGGGGCCGCCAATTAAATCCAGATTCCGGGGTGTGCCACTGAGCGTGTCGGTAGACCAGACGATGCTGCCCAGCAAGGTCAGCGACGGATAGAAATCGCTCTCGGCCACGCCAATCAGCGCTGACTGGGCGGCGACATTGAGCTCGGCGGCGCGCACGTCGGGCCGACGCAGGAGCAGGTTGGCCGGTACATCTTGCAACACGGCACGGTCGACCAGCGGGATCAATCCCTCGTTCTCGAGCAGTTGTGGCAGTGCGCCGGGCGGCTGACCAATCAGCACCGCCAACGCATTGCGGGTTCGTTGCAACTGGTCTTCGAAATTGGGGATGGTGCTCAACGTGCCCAGGTACTGGGTTCTGGCTTGTTGCAGGTCGAGTTCGGCAGTTTGGCCACTGTTGAAGAGCTTTTCGGTGATCTCGAAGTTGCGTTTTTGCTGTTTGGCGTTTTCCCGAGCGACACGCAAACGAGCTTCGGTGGTGCGCAGCGAAAAATAAGTATCGGCCACTTGCGCGCGCAGCAGTACGAGTACGTCTTCATAGTTGGCTTGGGCGGCGAAGTAGCTGGCATCGGACGACTCGATGGCGCGACTGAAGCGGCCCCAGAAGTCCAACTCCCAACCCACGTCGAACCCCGCGCTGTGTTGCCAGAAATGGCTGTCTTGCGGGTTGGTCCCACCGGATTGCCTGCGGTTGAAATAAAGGCTGTCGACACTGGCTTGCTGCAGTTGCGGGTAAAGACCACTTTGAGCAATGCCGAGTTGGGCACGGGCTTCCATGACGCGCAGGCCGGCGATTTTGAGACTGGAGTTGCGTGCATCCGACTCGGCAATCAAATGATTGAGGACCGGATCGGCAAAGACTTGCCACCACTGACGAATGTCCGGGTTCAGGCTCCGCTGGCTGGATTGCTCAAGGGCAGGGGTGCTCCAGTGTTTGACCCATTCTTCGCCGGGCGGCTGGAAGTCCGGCCCAAGTCGTACGCAGCCACTGAGGCCGAGTACGCCGAGCAGCACGAGCCGGCCTGGCCACTTCAGCAGAGTTGTACCTGGATGCATTACGCATTTCCCGACCAACAAAGATCACTGGAGCATAGCCGTCCAAATGGGCACATGGCTGCTACGCTTTTTAAGCGCCATCAAATCTACTGTCATCGGTTAAAAAGGTACGACGATTATGGAGTGCGCGCTTTGTTTATTCGAACCGCTCGTGTCGCAAACACCAGTGCGGCATGAATAACAATAGTGGACGAGGGTAGTGAGTACTCGTGTGCTCAAGCTCTAATGGCTAGCTCTACTAAAGAGCTATTTAGCATAGTTATTATAAATCGCTTGCATAGCAGCAATAGAGTGAGCGCATTGATGGTGCGCTATTTCAAAGGCTTGAGGGCTCATACAACATGACTACCAACACCTTTGATAAACACATTCCCAGCGCTGAGGCTGTAATCGCAGCACTGAACCTGGAACCCCACATGGAAGGCGGTTTCTACCGCAGAACCTTTCAAACCGATCACCACGCGATGGTTGAGACCACTGAGGGCCGACGCTACCTGATGACATCCATTTACTACTTGCTGACCAAGGATTCGCCGACAGGTCATTTTCATCTGAACCAATCGGACATCGTGCATTACTACCATGTGGGAGATGCGATTCAGTACAGCCTGATTTTTCCAGACGGGACATTAAAAACCGTTGTGATGGGCAGCGATATAATCGCCGGACAATGTCTGCAGTTGCCTGTACCTGGTGGCGTTTGGAAAGCTTCGCAGCTTACAAGTGGACTGGCGGGATACGGCCTGATCAGCGAAGCGGTTACACCAGGGTTTGATTTTGCAGATATGGAGTTGGGTAATCAGCAGCAGCTTACCGAGCAATTTCCCGAACACACGGAGTTGTTTGAGAAGCTGATGGGAGAATGAGTGGCTGAGGCGATTTGATCGCTTCAAAATCTGCGTGCAACCGGGCTAATCTCGAAACACCTTGTTACGTGTAATGTATATTATGTTAAACCAGATGCCATGTTAGAAATGTTCATGAGCCTCGTAAGGCACTGATGCGCCAGAACTCCGAACTAAAAAGTTGAAAACTAGAGAACTAATTTCCTGAAAAATCGGTTTCCGTATTTTTGAGAAACATTAGTTGCACGCATTCTGTCATTTGTCGGTTTGGTCTCGTAAGCTTAGTACACCGACGTAGAATGAAAACATCCGGAGGAATAACACTACCAGCCAATGAGCGATGGACTTGAGGCTGCAAGCCACAGCAGCTGTGCATACCCGCCCTCGTGGAGATAAAAAATGACGATGCCAGACGAGCGTTCGCGCGCGGTGGTGCAGACTCGCGAATTTCTAGTTGAGCTAAGCCGAGATAGCTCCCTTCCAGATCGAGTAAGGCGTGATGCCACGTTTTTGTTACGGCATTTTCCAACGCGAGATGACGTGGCTTTGGCAGGACGAATAGAGGAACATAGCGACACTTTGCCTTTCGGTGCTTCGGGGCCTGTATTCAGCTCTACAATTACGCGTTGAAAGTAGGCCCAAATTCGCACAAGGATTGTACTGAATGATTTGTTGGTGACGGTTCGCCGTCGCCCCCCCGGGCAGGCTCTCATTCATGTTTCCCGTTGCTGACCCACACTGAACCGATGAATACCCCAACGACTGCTCGGCGTCAGGTAAACAAGAAAGGCGAATTGCGTGACGCCGCGATCGCCGCATTCTGGGATTTCAGCGCTAATCGCGTTTTGCTCAAAGATTCAGAGCGATTGCTCCAGATCAAAGCAGGCTTTTCCGCTCAGCTTTTCCAAGTGGCTCGCATAGCTTTTGACCTTCAGGGACGTAGCTTAGAGATGCTCCTCAACGCGTCAATCTCCACGTTCAAGCGACGTAGCCGTGAACAAAAGCCCCTCAACTCCGTCGCTTCAGAACGGCTAGATCGCGTTGCCGTGGTCTGCCATTTGGCCGAACAGGTGTTCCAAAATAGAAATATGGCCGCATGCTGGATGTCTAAACCAAACAAAGCCCTCGGCGGAGATACGCCAGTATTGCTCTGTGGAACTGAGATCGGAGGCAAGCAGGTTCGTAGGGTACTTCAAGCGCTGGAATGGGGAGGTCCTGCCTAGATATGGATTCGGAGCGTAAGCGTTCCGCTAATCGACGCCTGGGTTTTAGGAAATCTCATTCGAGAGGTTTTCGGTCGGGCGCTTGCGGACTGCGTGCAGTTGAATCGGTCAAATTCAAGCAATACCAGTTGCTCAAATAAGTTGGGCAGCGGGTTGGTTGGGGATTAAGTGAAAATAAGATCCCATTCACGAGCCAGCAAGACGCGGCACGCTGCCACTGAACCACTGAACCACTGAACCACCGAAGCAGCGTTGTGATACCGTTTGCATATTGGCTTCAGTAACGTAGGTAATGACTTCGCCTCGCTCATCAAATAAAACGCCGCCCGCTCCTCTCAAGAGTGCGTGGCCCGCGACAACGTCATGTGCAGAAACCGGATAAAGAGAGACGCCACAGACCCCCTCCCCGGCGGCGACTTTGGCAAGCCTGTAGGCAATGGATGGCATTGCTACAAAAGTGCTGGGTTGGCAGAGCTTGCTATTAATTTCAGGCTTATTGATTGCAGCGGCACTGACCATCACGAACTCGTCGCTCGACAACGTTTTGGTAGTAAGCCGTGACGTGACCGACTGTCCATTGCGGTTCACCTCGGCCATCCCTTCTGCCCAAGCAATGCAATCAGGCGTTCCCTCAACGGTGACGGGGGCATACACCACGCCTAATACCGGCGACTGTTTGTGCAATAGACCGATGGAAAGGGCTGAGCCTTTGAGCCCCTTAAGAAAATCTGCGGTCCCGTCGTTCGGGTCAACGACCCAGCACCATGGATGGCCCGTCAGAAGATGTCCGGTCTCCTCTCCCCAGAAGTCGCATGGAAGAAGCTTCAGCAGGTGCTGATGTAAGAACTGTTCGATTTCTTCGTCTACGGCGGCCTTGTCACCTTGACCCCGAGGTCCATCAACTCTCGCCCACTCGGCAATCAGTAGCTGGCCGGCACGAATAACGACCTCAATGGTCTGAGCGAGCAGTTGCTCAAGGTTGGGGGGTTGCACGAAAGGGGAAGCCCTATGGTTGGGTGAGGTAATGCGATGGTCCTCGACTATAAGGCGACGCGAATCGCCCTTCAGTCGTCTAACAAGCTGTCAGCCAAACTGGCTACATCGCCTCTCAAAATCTGTGTGTGCCCATCTGCCTCTTTCCGCAGGACTCGATGGACTTCGCCTTCAATCTACGCTTGCAATGACTGTTAATGGCTGATGAGTTTACGTGCAGCGGAAGGATTTCGCTGCCATTAAGACTCTGTCCGTTTTTGGGTTAAGGATTGTAGAGTCAGGTTTTCCAATGTGTGCGCTCTGTTGCTTCGACCTGTACTAGCAGGCAAGCCGCTTTCCCTTCCTGGGTAATGACGAACGTCTGCCCTTGCGCAACCAACACCAGCCGACGGCGCATACGGCGGCGAGCCTGGCTTTTACTGTAAGTGGTGCGCATGGCTGATACCCCTGACCAGATATCGGATATAGTAATCTTTTATTCCATTCTGCTACCTCAGCGCACCGACGGCACCCCCAGCACATGGGGGGCGACACAGCGCTTGCAGGCCGATAACGCCTGGAATTCCAGGCGTTATCGGGATAAATCTGAAGTTGCGCCTGGAATCCTAGGCTCTCGCTCAATGAAGTGTTTGGTGGCACGCGGGTTACCGCGTAGGCGGTTGGACAACCAGCAATGGTTTCGGACGATCGTTGCGGAGAAACGAACGCTCTCGAGCCAGGCCACCGAGGTGGTGAACTCGTCGATGAAACGGAATGAACCGACCAGCTTGATCTCTTTGACCAGCAGCAGGCCCAGCGGCATCTCGATCGAGTTGTGGCCCATGCCCAACTGCACCACCGTACCTTTCGGGCGAGTGAACGATGCTGTTGAAGCAATCGCTGCCGGTGCGCCGAACGCTTCGAAGCAAACGTCGAAGTAACCGCCCTCCTCGGTCCATGGCGCCGTGCGTTCGGTGTCGGTCGGGTCCACGGCGAGCGTCGCGCCCATCCGCATTGCCAATTCGCGACAGCATTCGCTCATGTCGGTGGCGACGACTCCGGCCGCACCGGCCTTGAGCGCCGCAGCCATTACCAGACAGCCAATCGATCCGGAGCCGGTGACCAGTACCTTTTTACCCACCAGATCCCCTGCCTGATGCACAGCATGAATCACCACCGTCAAAGGCTCGGCGAAGACCATCACGCTGTCTTTTGAGTGATCGGCGTAAGGCACTCACTGTTGCTCGGTGACCGCCACATAATCGGAAAAACCACCATTTACATGGGGATTGAACTGCGCGCTGCCCATGAACTTCATGCTGCGGCAGATATTCTGTTTGCCCTCCAGGCACTGCGCGCACTTGTTGCACGATTGTGAAGGATTTACCGCGACCCGCTGCCCCACCTTGAGCGCGCTGCCGGTCGGCACTCCCGCGATCACCCCGATGAATTCATGGCCCAGCACCAGCGGGTTCTTGAGAAGTCTCGGTTCGTGGATCGTCGGTTACCTGATTGGACTGACCGGCAATCCGGGGGCGGCCTACATTTTCATGACCGCTGGAATGCTGGCGGCCGCCATCATCATGGGTTGGTCGTGGTACGGTGCGAAGCTTAGCTGTTGAGATCCACTGAAATGACTAGAAGAATTCAACCGTGCAGCGTTTTCGCTGCTGACAGCAAACCGCGGAATTTCTGGTAACGGGCTTCTAGCGCGAGTTGTTGTTCGACTGCAGGAAAGTACCGTGCCTTGATCGGCATACCCGCCTGCAACAGATCGCAACCGCGCCCGTAAGCCAGGAAACCCAGCTTGGCGGCACCGATGCAGGCGCTGAGTTCGCTACCGTGCAAGGTATATATTTCCCGCTGCAGAATATTGGCCAGCAACTGCGCCCAATAATCGCTGCGGGCGCCGCCGCCCACCAGTGCGCACTCCCCTACTGCGGCACCGGCTGACTGCAGCGCATTCATCGCGTCCAGCAGACCGAAGCCGACCCCTTCCATCACCGCGTAACCGAGCATCGCTGGCGTGCAGTCATGGCCCAGGCTCATGAAGCCGCCGCGCAGCAAAGGATCATTGTGCGGGGTGCGCTCACCGGCGAGATAGGGTAGGAAAAGCGGGTTTGAAAGCGCCACGGATTGATCGATCGGTAGCGTCGTCTGCACGTGCTGCAGCAGCGCTTGTTCATCAGCAAAACCCAACAGGCGAGTCACCCAACGCAAGCAACTGGCACCCGCCAGCATGGCGCCCATGGTGTACCAACGGTGCGGGAGTGCGTGGCAAAAACTGTGCACGGCACTGGCTGGATTGCCCGCAGGGTGATCGGTGATCGCGACTATCGCGGCGCTGGTACCCAGGGTAATAAACGCATCGCCGGCATTGATGGCACCGATGCCGACCGCCGAGACAGGATTGTCACCGCCTCCACCGGCGATAACCAACCCTGCGGGCAAGTCCAATCGCCTGGCCGCCGAGGCACTCAAGCTTGCACAGGCGGCGCCCCCCTCGACCAGCGCGGGCATCTGAACGGGCTCAAGCCCGGTGGCGCGCACCATGGGTTCGAACCAGTCACGCCTGGCCACATCCAGCCATAACGTGCCAGCGGCGTCCGACATATCACTGATGCGCTCGCCGCTCAGTCGTAGCCGCAGGTAGTCCTTGGGCGACAAGACGCAGTCAATGGCGTTGAACACCTGCGGCTCATGCTGGTGCAGCCACATCAGCTTGGGCGCCGTCAATCCGGCCATCGGCAAACTGCCCGTCACCTCGGCAAAACCGGGGTATTGGCAACCCAGCGCGTCGGCCTGGGTGATGGCGCGGGAGTCATCCCACAATATCGCCGGGTACAACACACGGTCGTCATCGCCCAGCAGCACCGCACCATGCATCTGCCCCGACAACCCGATGCAGCGAATACGCGCATAGGCGTCTGGGTGACTGAGCCGTAATTGATCCAGCGCGCTCAGGCAGGCCTGCCACCAGTCTTGCGGATCTTGCTCGGACCAACCGCTGTGCCGCCGTGAAACCGCCAACCGGGCACCGGCATGGGCCAGCACTGTTCCGCTCTCATCCAGCAATATTGCCTTGAGTTCCGAGGTGCCGAGATCGATCCCGAGTGAGAGGGGGCTGCTCATAAACATTCACTTCCATCAACTGGACTGATCAGAGACAGCCACATGAGTTCCGAATCCGCAGCGTTGGCGCCATGCGCACGGTCTGTTTTTTACGCTCAGGGGATTCAATTCGTTCGAGCAGCAAGGAGACTGCGCGAGCGCCCAACGCCTTGACCGGCTGTGCGATCAACGTCAGGCGAGGGACAAAAAAGTCAGCCCAGTCAAAATCATCGAAACCTACCAGCGCCATTTGCCCAGGCACCGCGATGTTCGCATCGCGCAAGGCATGCATGGCGCCAAGGGTCATGAGGTTGTTGGCCGCCATGATCGCTGTCGGTGGCGATTGCAGTGCCAGCAACTGCCGAGTGACTACCCGTGCTGGTTCACTGTTCGATTCACCATTGACCAGCAACGCCGGATCAAAGGGCAGCCCCGCCGCCATCAACGCGGCTTGATAACCTTCGATCCGCTCGTCGGTGGTGCTGAATCCCGGGCGACCGGCAATCAACGCAATACGTCGGTGCCCATGCTCGATCAGATGCGCCACCAGGGCCTGAGACGACTTTATGTTTTCAACACCGACCTGATCAAAGCCTTTGGCGACGAGGCGGTCGACCAGCACTGTCGGAATATCATTGGCCTGCAGATAGTCCAGGGCCAGAGGGTGTTGCCCCATCGACGGAGCCAGCAAGATGCCGTCGACACGTCGATGGTGCAGGGCTTTGACGACGCGCAGTTCCTGTTCGGGATCGTCGTGGGTATCGACGAACAGCATCATTATGCCGTGCTTGGCGCACTCGGTTTCAATTGCGTGCACCGTCTCGCTGAAATACTGGTTGGAGAGTGCCGAGATCGCCACGCCAATGGTGTTGGTGGTCGAACGCGCCAACGAACGTGCCAGCGTATTCGGGATGTAGCCAAGTTCCTGGACCGCCATTTCGACCGCACGCGCCGTGGCCGGGCTGACCTTGCGCGTGCCATTCAAAACGTGCGAAACCGTCGACGTCGATACCTGCGCAATCTTTGCCACATCATCCATCGTTACCACAGCACTCTCTCCACCCCGTCATCGGCTCAATGTTTGCTGGACCAGCCACTATATGAGCCGACATTATCGCGGGTAATCAGCTTGGGCGTCAGCAAGGTGAGCACTTCGGCAGGCTTCTTGTCGTTGAGAAGGTCATTGCCGATCACCACCGCACTCTGCGCCATGGCCCATGGGTCCTGGCTGGCAGACGCCTGGACCGACGACTCGGTTTTCAGTGCGTTCTCGATGTCCGGTGCGCCGTCCACGGAAGTAATGACAATGCCACTGCGTTTCAGCTGTCTGGCGGCAAGATCGCTACCGATGGCCTGCGGGTCGTTGATGGCGAACAAACCGTCGATTTTCGGGAAGCGCGTCAGATAGCCCTGCATGGCATTCAGCCCACCTTCACGGGAACCTTTGGCGTCCTGATCATCGGACAGAACCTTGATGCCGGGCGCAGCGGCAAACGCTGTTTTACAGCCCGTGACGCGGTCGGTTACCGCGGTCACTTGCGGGCCGTTCTGGATGATCACGTTGCCCTTGCCGGACAGCTTGTCGACGATGAACTGACAGGCCAATTTGCCGGCCTCGACGTTGTCGGTCTGCACGGTAGCGTCCACGCCCTTGGCATTCACGTCCACGGCCACTACCACGATCCCGGCCTTGCGGGCTTTCTTGACAGCAGACTCGATGGCCGCCGGATCGACTGCGTTCAGCAGGATCAGGTCGACGCCAGCGGAAATGAAGTTGTCGATCTGGGTGAATTGCTTGCTCAGGTCGTAATCGGCCGACACCGACATGACCTTGGCATTCGGGTTCAGCTCAAGCGCCCTCGCCTTGGCGCCGTCGGCCAGGGTCACGAAATACGGGTTGCCCAACGAGCCGAGGCTGATGCCCATCGATTTCAATTCACGGGCCTCGACACCCTGAGACAACAACGTGACCAGGCACAGGGAGACGACAGCGGGAAACGTGCGTTTGAAGTTCATGATTTCTCTCTTGTGATTATGGGTGGCTCTTTTTTGAATCGGTGTTCGAGAACAGCGGTTGAATCAGGTTCGTGCGCCGGACTGGCGATAACGATCGAGCGCCACCGCACCAATGATGACGAGGCCCTTGATGATGTATTGCCAGATGTCGGACACCCCCAGCAGCACCAGGCCATTGGTCAACACCGCGATGATCAGCGCGCCGATCAGGGTTCCGCCGATGGTACCGACGCCGCCGGTAAAGCTGGTACCGCCAAGGATCACCGCGGCAATGGCATCGAGTTCGTAGGATTGCCCGAGCTGCAGACCATTGGCCGCGAACAGTCGCGAAGCGCTCATCACGGCGCCCAGACCCGCCAGGGCACCGGACAGTGCATAGACGAACAGCAAGACCTTCCACACCTTGATCCCGGACAGGCGCGCTGCTTCCGGGTTGCCACCCACTGAATAGATCTGCACGCCGATCACCGTTCGCCGCAGGATGAACCAGGAGAGGCCGATGACACACACTGCGATCACCACCAGCCACGGAACGCCGAGGATCGAATCGTTGCCGATGAAGGCAAAGGGCAGTTCGGGATTGAATACGGTTTTGTCGTCGGCCAGCAGACGCGCCAACCCGCGCATGGCGGTCAAGGCGCCGAGGGTCACGATAAACGGCGGCAGGCGCATGAACGCGATCAACCCACCGTTGACCAGGCCCAGCAACAAGCCGAAGCCAACACCGGCAACGATGCCCAGCATGCCGTACTGCGGCGACATCGATGCCTGCAGCGCCACCACTGCCGACGCCGCGAGAATCGCCCCCACGGAAAGGTCGATGCCGGCGGTCAGGATCACGAAGGTCATGCCCGCGGCCAGCACCACATTGACCGAGGCCTGCTGGGTAATGATCGACAGGTTCTGCAGGGTCAGGAAGTTTTCGCTCATCAACGCGAAGCCCACCAGCAACAGCACCAACACCGGCAACATGCCCACCGTGCGCATCAGCTCACGTATCCGTTCGCGCTTGCCGATCGCCACTGCGGTCGCTGGATTATCCAGAGTCAGCCCCATTACGTTCGCCTCCACTTTCTTTGCTTCATGAATATGCCCTTGCGGATGCCCGGAATCAGCCATGTGCGGCCACCTGCTCACCACCGGTGGCCAGATCGATAATGGCTTCCTGGGATATTTCACTGCCGGACGCCCCGCCCACTTCAGCCACTAGCTGGCCTGCGCGCATGATTAGCACGCGATCACAGGTGCCGATGATTTCCGGCAGCTCGCTGGAGATCACTACGATGCCCACGCCAGCCTTGGCCAGGTCGTTGATGATTCGATAGATTTCCGATTTGGAACCGATGTCCACGCCACGGGTGGGCTCATCGAGGATCAGCACATGGGGTTTGACTTCAAGCAGTCGCGCCAGCAGCACCTTCTGCTGATTACCACCGGACAACGCTCCGACACTGACCTTGCCCGAGGCGACCCGGATTGACAGCGACTTGATAGCGGCGCCAGCCCGTTGCGCGCCACGATCACGGTCGAGCACGCCGCCGACATGGGCATCGGGGATGCAGGCACAGACGTTGATGTTGTCGCTCACGCTCATGTCCAGAAACAGGCCCTGAGCCTTGCGGTCTTCGGTGAGGTACACCACACCGGCACGAATTGCATCCGTCGGATTGCGCAGTTTCGTCACCGCCTTGCCTGCCACTTCCAGCGTGCCAGAGCTGCGCGGGTCGGCAGCAAAAATCAGCCGTGCCAGTTCGGTGCGGCCAGCACCTACCAAACCCGCGATGCCCAGCACTTCACCGGCATGCAGATCGAAACTGCAGTTGCGCACGCGCTTGCCGTCCGCCATGTCGCGAACTCGCATCACCACGGCTCCCGGATCGTAGACTGCGTGTTCTTTTTTGTAGAAACCGCCAAGGTCACGCCCCACCATCATCTTGACCAGCACCTCGGCCGACAAGGCTTCGCGCTCCAGCATGCCGACGTACTCGCCATCACGCAGCACCGACACGCGATCCGACAGCTCGTATATCTCGGCCATTCGATGGCTGATGTAGATAATCGCCAACCCTTGGGTGCGCAGTTGTTTGATCAACGCAAACAAGCGATCCGTCTCGCGTGACGACAACGGCGTCGTAGGCTCGTCCATCACCAGAATTTTCGCGTGGGCATGCAGGGCGCGGGCAATTTCCACCAGCTGGCGCTCGGCGATTGAAAGTGTGCTCACCCTGGTGGTGGGTTTGAACTCGGCCCCCAGCCGCGTCAGCACCTCCAAACAGCCGGCCTCCATCGACTTGCGGTCAATGGTCCAGCCTCGCCGCAGTTCGCGACCGAGGTAGATATTTTCGGCCACGCTCAAGTTCGGGCACAGGCTCAATTCTTGATAGATGACAGCGATGCCATGCACTTTGGCGGCGCGTGGGTTGTAGGTAGCGACTCGCTGCCCCTCGATGCGGATTTCGCCCCCGTCATCGGCCTGATAAGCACCGGACAGGATCTTCATCAACGTCGACTTGCCGGCGCCGTTCTCACCCATCAAGGCGTGGACTTCACCTGCATAGACTTTCAGGCCAACACTATTCAGCACGCGCAGCCCATTGAAGGTTTTGGAGATCCCTTGCATTTCCAGAAGAGGAATTGGTGCCGGGTCGAGGCTCATGGATGAGCCCTCGCATCAGCTGTCGAAGTGTTTTTTTGAACGATGAAACGAAAAAGAAGGTGGATTATCTGGCCAGACAAGATGTCCATTTTTATCCCTGAGCTTTTTTATTTTTCTACCTGGGTCACTGCCGATAATGGAGTCTCGGACGACCTGATCGAAAAGGACTCTAGTCAGATAAATTTGTTTACGCAAGCGCTTGCGTATGCAATTTTTGGCATGGTGAAACGTTTCACCAGGCGAAAACATCGGCCAAAAGCTGTCACTTGGAGGTTTGACGACCTTACAAGCAGCACGCCCAATCGCAGGCGTCTTGTACCGATTAACGGCCGGGGAGCCAAAGCAGAAGTGGTATTTATGAGCCTTGCATTGACCATCTTTGGCATGATCGCCGCCTGGATGGCGATAGCCATCTCTATGCTTTGGGGAGTGCTGCGAATTGCACGTCGGCGCCACTATATGCTCAGGAGAGAACCGTCACCGCTATCACTACACAGATGCGACCAATGCCTCGAGCATTGGCGCTTAGCCGATCGCCAAACTGATACCCCCTGAGAGTCCTGCACCAAGAGACAGCCGCGAGATATCACGAGCCTGGGTGCAGCTGCTGGGATGAATCCAACAACTCCAGACGGTCGCTACTTTGTAGTCAAAGTGCAGCTCTGGCGTTGCAGTAACCCATCGCTGGTTGAGGCTGTGCGGCAGGGTCTTGTCGACGAACTCATGGCCGCGCGACGAGAAGTAAAGACAGCGAAAGCCTCTGGTGATCAATTGTCGGCGGCAAGGGCAAAGGTTCAGGTGGGCAAGGTAGCGCTCGAAGAGCGAGGGCCTGTTTGGTGGAGCGATGGCAGCCCTGACGTCAATAGGTATCAGGTCGCCAATACAACTTATGCGAAATAGTACCTTTCCATCAGGCACTAACCACATGCATCCATATGGGCGCGCCCAGATCAGTCGTAAAAGGAAGTGTAAATGCTCGGACGCAAACAGCCAGAGCCCAAGACAGATAGCTCCGTTGAAATTTCTTCTGCGAAAGCTGTGCATGCTGGAGCTACATTCCGACTCACAGTGAGCTTCATGCTTGTGGTAATTGTCGCATTCGTGGCCGTTGAGGGCTGGCGGACGTGGCGCGACTATTGTTCTGCTTTTGCATCTGCCCGCGATTCCGTGACGAATCTGGCTCGTGCGACGGCTCAGCATGCGGAAGATGCCATTCGCCAAGTAGATGTGCTGACCGCTGCGCTTGGTGAACGGGTGGAAGGCGACGGCTTACAGCGCATCAACGTCCCTCGCATCCATAAGCTATTGGTTCAGCAATCCAAAATAATGCCCCAACTGCACGGACTGTTTATTTACGGCGCTGACGGGCAGTGGATCGTGACGGACAAGGAAGTCACTCCAGAGCCAGCGAACAACGCCGACCGCGATTATTTCCAGTATCACCGCACACACAACGATCGAAACGTGCGTATCGGCGAAGTAATCAGAAGCAGATCCACCGACGATCTCATCATTCCCATCTCTCGCCGAATAAACAACCCAGATGGCTCCTTCGCGGGCGTACTGCTGGGGACGATCAAGGTTAGTTACTTCGTGGGCTACTACGGCGACTTCAAAATCGATGACAAGGGCGCTTTGGTTCTGGCCATGCGCAGCGGAACAATCCTAGTGCGGCGTCCCTTCATCGCATCCGTCGTCGGTAAAAGCTTGGCGAAAAGCGAAATTTTTAAGCGCTACCTGCCGACCTCTAACGAAGGCGTCGCTGAAGTTAAAGCTGTCATAGACGACACCGAGCGCCTGTACGGTTATAGAGCATTGACCACCTACCCTCTGGTCGTTGAAGCCGGGCTTTCTCGTGAATCCATTACTGCACCTTGGCGCCGTGATCTATTAAAAACAGGATTCGTGCTGGTCTTTTTGATCGCCGTGCTCGCGGTTTTTGGACTCATCGTTTTGAGTCAGCTCCGTCAACGAATGGTGATGGAAAGAGAGTTACGTCTTGCACACCAAGCCATGCGAAGCATGGCGCTGACTGACAGTCTGACTGGACTGGGCAATCGTCGACGTTTGGATAGTGCGCTACTAGATGAGATTCGCTTAGCGAAGCGCCGAGGCTCATCGCTCTCATTGATCATGCTTGATGTCGATTACTTCAAGCGCTACAACGACAAGTACGGGCACACCGGCGGTGATGACTGCCTGAGCGCAGTCGGGGGAGCAATCCAACAAGCGGTTAAAAGACCTGGGGATCTGGCCGTCAGGTACGGTGGAGAAGAATTCACAGTCCTACTTCCTAACACCGATAGCGCGGGCGCAAAGCAAGTCGCCCAAGATATCTTGGAAGCAATTCGATCACTGAACATCGAGCACTCCGAGCATCCCTTAGGGAAGGTCACGGCCAGTGCCGGTATTACTACAAGTCAGCCGAGCATCGAAGAAGTGACGCCGGCTACCTTGTTAAAGTCGGCTGATGCGCAACTCTATTCAGCGAAACAACGAGGACGAAATCTTTGGTGTTCCGCTGAAGAGTCCGCGCGATGACTCGCAGTGCTTTTTTCCAATGCTACTTGCTTGAAGATCATCCATTCCTGAAAATTCTACTGCTGCTACGCTGACTTCTTCCACGGAGGAATCACGATGCCAAATTCAGACCTGCTCCCATCCCTGCTATTCAAAATCAATCAGAACCAACTCGCGCTTGAGGCTGCCATCATGGAACTGACGTTGTGGGGCGAACAGCGCGGATCAGGCGAGGTTGGAGGCAACGTGCGTGGTGATGCAAGGAATACACTATCTTGCATCGTGATCGCTCACCCCAATCACACCTGAAAATACAAAGCTTTGGAGATAGGCAAATGCTTAAAAGTATCGATGCAGGCGTGCTTCACATAAGCTTTGATGAAGCCGGGCCTACGGATGGCTGGCCGGTCATACTCCTTCATGGTTTTCCATACGACATCCACGCCTATTCAGAAATTATCCCGATGCTCAGCGCCGCGGGCGCGAGAGTCATCACACCGTATTTGAGAGGCTTCGGCCCCACTCGCTTCCTGGACGAACAAACGCCTCGCTCAGGCCAGCAAGCGGCTATTGCGCACGATCTACTCGCATTAATGGATGCTCTCAACGTTGGGTCTGCACATTTGGTTGGCTACGACTGGGGAGGACGAGCTGCCTGTGTCGTCGCGGCCTTGTGGCCTGAGCGTGTGCAAAGCCTGGTCAGCATAGGCTCTTACGCAATTCAGGATATAGCGTCAGCAATGAAGCCCGCGAAACCTGAGGACGAGTTCCCTTACTGGTATCAGTACTACTTTCACAGCGAAAGAGGGCGTAACGCTCTCATCGAAGATAGAGGGGCGTTGTGTCACCTGCTTTGGGAGCAATGGTCACCCAGTTGGCAGTTCACGGAAGAGACTTTCGAACAAAGTGCGGCATCATTCGAAAATCCTGATTTCGTTGATGTGGTTATCCATTCATACCGTCATCGATTTGGTCTCGTTGCAGGCGATCCTGCGTATTCACAAACCGAATTAGCATTAGCCAAGCTTCCCTCGATCGGAGTGCCGACCATTGGAGTAGATGGCGGCGATGACGGGTTGACCCGCGCAGGCACCAGCGCACATACCAGTCATTTTAGTGGTAGCTACCTGTACCGTAAAATTGACGGCGCCGGCCATAACTTACCTCAAGAAATGCCGCGCGAAGTCGTAGATCTCATTCTGCAGCTGAAAGGGAGGACGAGTGGTTCTGGCAGCTAATGGGCAAGACAAAGAAGCTTTGAGCATTGTTGCGCCAATACTCTTCCGCTTGAGCTCGTTGAATGCTTCCAATGGCGCTTGATAGCATTCAGCAATTCTAGTCTTGGCGTACTTGATCTAGCAGCCATTGCTTGAAAGCGGCGACTGCTGGCTCAACCTCTGCCCCTTCTTTCTGCACGATGTAATAGGCAAAGTCGCAGCTTTGAGCCTCACCAAAAGGCCGAATCAGGCGCCCCGCTACAAGGTCTTTACTGACCAAACTGCTTCGGCCCAATGCCACACCAGCTCCGGAAATTGCAGCCTGGATCACGGCAGCAGAGTCATTGATCTGAAGCCCACTCTCAGCATCACTGAAATCATCCCCCGCCCTCTGCAGCCAGGTACGCCAGGTAGGAAATGCGGTCGCATACCTCATCGACACATCGTGGATCAAGGGGAAGTGCTTCAAATCGTCAGCCCCTTTAAGAGGCTGGGCAGCGGTTGGAAGAGTCGGGCTGCATACAGGGAAAAACTCCTCGTCCATCATTTGGGTTGCAGTGAGTCCTGGCCAATGCCCCGTGCCGAAGCGAATCCCCAAATCTACCCTTTCGGCATTGAAATCTACGAGCTTGCCGTTGGTATCGAGGCGCAGTTCAAAGCTTGGGTGAAGAGCTCGAAAATTTTCAACGCGCGATAGTAGCCATTTGTCCGCGAACGCAGGCGGTACTGTCACTGTGACGGTTGCTCCACCCCCCGATTTCAAACGCTCAACAGCTGCTGACAGGTAATCAAAACCAGTTTGAAGATCGGATAATGCCGCAAGCGCCTGATCGGTTAAAACCAACCGCGCAGGGCCACCACGAGAGCGATGGAACAGCACCACTCCATAAGATTCCTCAAGCCCGCGTACAAGTTGTCCGATTGCTGCGGGACTGACGTTGAGTTCCTCGGCAGCACGTACATAGCTCATGTGCCTAGCTGCAGATTCGAAAGCCCGAAGGCCATTCAGATGGTTGGGCGCTCGCATAGGACTCACTGAGACATAGAGGGGAAGAATAAAATCATCGTCTCAGCTTGGTGACTTCAGGGTCAACGGAAATAACCTGTCCCCGTAGTAATTCAGCCGATACATCCAGAAAAAACGCCATCGTTGATCTTTCGAAACTACGATGACTTCGGCGGTGATCAATATTGCACTTTCCTGATTAGAGCAGGCGACCACGAATGAACGCATTGGTTTTTTCAGTGATATGTTTACCCTGAAAGCAGCGCTGGCGAGTTGGTTCTCGCTGGGCAGACGCAAACCATTAGAGGTCGCCAGCGTACTAGCGCCATGGAGTGTGCCGCCGGCTGACTGGCTGTAGACACGAAGGGTGAGCCGCAACCACCGTGCTACAGGGTTTTCACTCGAATAAACATGAACGCTTACGGCGCAAACTTCGCGATTGCAGCTTGCTCCATCGCAATATTTCGCAACGCTCGCTCATAGGTGTCAGGAGATTGACTGCCTGTCAGCAAAAGCTTGTTGTTGAAGATAACCGTCGGTACACCGTTTATGCCTTGTCCTCGATAGAACATTTCAAGCTCACGAACGTGTTCGCCAAATTGATCGCTGTTCACGACCTGGCTGGCCTCTGTTTCCGGCAACCCGACTGCCTTGGCTATCTCGACCAAGGTTTCAGGATCACTGACGTTCCTGCCGTCGGTGAAATACGCCTTGAGTAAGGCGTGTTTGAGTTGTCTTTGCTGGCCTTTGATTTCGGCCCAGTACAGCAAGCGATGAGCATCGAACGTGTTGTAGAAATGCGTGCGCTTTTCTAAATCGAAGTGAAAACCCACCGCCTCTCCCCTGGCTCTTAAACTTGCCTGGTTTCTTGCGATTTCTTCGGTGCTACTGCCGTATTTTTCGATGATGTGCTGTACTGCGTTCTCACCTTCATCAGGCATGTTCTCGTTGAGTTCAAAGGGTCTGAAATTCACCTCGACCTCTACCTCACCTTGGACTCGACGAATCGCTTCTTCGAGTGAGCTCAGGCCGATCGCGCACCATGGGCAGACAACATCGGAAACGAAATCCACTCGGATTGAAATGCTCATGTTGGCTCCTTCGCTAATACGACAAGGCGGCCGTTAGTAAACGCCTGGCTAACGTTGAGATGCCGGGCAAACTTAGCAATCTGCCGACGTGCCATTTTCATAGATTTCAAGCAGACAACGCCGTTCTATAGCCAATGCGGTCGAGTAAAAATTTAAGATTTTTCTGCAGCTCCGATGCCGAGGTATAGCCCGCTGAGATGCTAGAGAGCTGGCCATTGGATTCAAGAATTAGTGCTGGAAATCTGTTGACTCCCCAACTACGAACCTCAAGGAAATCCTCTTGTGTTCGGCGCTTGGCGCTAGTGCTATTCCAGTGCTCAAGGAATTGGTCGGAAGAGATATTCACTCCGGCTGCGGCCATAGCTTTGGCTGTCACCGTTGCCAGGACTTCGCCGTCGGTGGTGTTCAATCCATGGACGTAGAAAGCTTCTTGAACGCGACGGAATACACTCAATAAATCAATCCCAGGGGCCATTTCACGTGCGGTGACAATGGCTCGACATACCGGCTCGGTGTCGTATACGAAATTGTCCAGGGCCATAAAGGCCTGTCGATTGAAATCCAGTCCACTGGCTGCTTCTACCCGAGCCCATTGGCCAAGGCGAAATTGCTTCATTTCTTCAGTCATGATCGAAGTGTCACCGGCATCAACTCCTCCAACGCGAATCTCCAGAGGCAGATCGGCATGTGCCTTTGTCAGCGCAGATAGTTCTTTACCGAAGCCGTAGCACCAGGAACACATTGGGTCGGCGACAAAGATCAGTTTCATTTTGAATTTCCTGAGAGAGGAGATCCGGTGTGCCTCAGAAACGCAGACATCACGGCAGTCGACTCACTATATTGGTGTAGCAATCACTGATAAATACAACTACCGATACTTCAATTGATACCTGACGTAATGAATTGGCCAGCCTTTACCAATGGTTCACCCGCACAGCAAGACGTCAGAAAAGCGAAATAGCTGAGTCTGAACCAGCAGCCGATTCTGCTGAATCATCTCTCTAGTCAAGTTCTTCAAGCGCCTGGCTCAGCCAGATGCAAATGCCTTCTCTAGGCTTAGAATCCAAGCTCCGACAAACCAGGATGGTCGTCGGGGCGTCGTCCGAGCGGCCAATGATATCTGCGTTCCGAGGCCTTGATTGGAAGGTCATTGATGCAGGCATATCGCTCTCGCATTAGTCCGTTGTCATCAAATTCCCAATTCTCGTTTCCGAAGGATCGGAACCAATTGCCTGAGTCGTCATGCCATTCATAAGCGAAACGGACAGCAATGCGATTATCCGAGAATGCCCACATCTCTTTAATCAATCGGTAGTCATGCTCTTTTGCCCACTTACGCTCTAGAAAGACCTTTGCTTCCACACGCGAATACGCGAACTCGGCCCGATTGCGCCAGTACGTGTTAGTCGTGTACGCCAACGAAACCTTTTCTGGATCACGGCTGTTCCAGCCGTCCTCAGCTGCGCGCACTTTTTGAATCGCGGTCTCACGAGAAAATGGCGGCAGTGGCGGACGTGTTTCTGATCGTTGTTCCATTAGACGTTCCTCAAAAAGCTTCGTGCTCATGATCGAAAGCGGCGGGCCGTGGCTCCTACCGCGTTTTCAAAAACGGTTAGGCGTTTATGCCTTGGAAATTTTTCGCTCGAGGAATTCGCGCATCAGGCTCGCGACTTCGGGAGAATGCGTTTCCAGCGCGAAATGACCGGTGTCCAGGAAGTGCACTTCTGCCTTGGGTATATCGCGACTGTAAGCGACTGCTCCTGGTGGAATAAACGCGGGATCGTTCTTGCCCCATACAGCCAACAGCGGCGGTTGATGTGTCCGGAAATACTTTTGGAACTCCGGATACAGTGCGACGTTGGTTCGATAATCCAGAATCAAATCCAGTTGTTTTTCTTCGGCATCGGGACGCGCCATGTAAGCGATGTCCAGGGTGTAGCCGTCAGGAGCAACCAGCGCTGGATCAGCACCGTGCAGGTACTGGAAATTAATGATCGTGTCT
Source organism: Pseudomonas sp. TH39(2020) (assembly GCF_016650715.1). NCBI lineage: Bacteria > Pseudomonadati > Pseudomonadota > Gammaproteobacteria > Pseudomonadales > Pseudomonadaceae > Pseudomonas > Pseudomonas sp. TH39(2020). The sequence continues at coordinate 360,448 of NZ_JAEKFF010000003.1, forward strand.
GCGCTCAGCGATGCTCTACAGGCCTCGCGCGTTTCCGCTGATGGATTGCGCCAGTAGTCCTGCCAGGCCCCCCATTGATCGCTGAGACCTTCAATATATGCGTTACCGTTTTGGCTGATGATTGCAGTGACTCGTTCAGGATGGGCCATCGCCAGTCGGAAGCCGGTTGGAGCACCGTAATCAAACGCGTAAATCGCGTAATGCTTCAAACCTAACGCTTCAGTGAAGCCTCCGATGACTTTTGCGAGGTTGTCGAAGGTGTAGGCGAATGCGGATCGATCTGGTGATTTGGTGTTACCAAAGCCAGGCAGGTCGGGAGCAATCAAACGGTATTTGTCAGCCAGCAGCGGAATCAAATTGCGGAACATATGGCTGGAAGTTGGAAACCCGTGAAGCAGCAGGATGACCGGTGCATTCGCAGGCCCCGCTTCGCGATAAAAGACCTCAACGTCACCCACCTTTTGAGTTTTGTATTTGACGTCTTTCAGGGTGTTTTCATCGACTGCTCCAGCAGTAGATTTTACCTTTGCAGGTGTGGCCGCCATGCTCAAATGGGGGACTAAAAGCGCTGCTGCGCCGACCGCTACTGCAGCCAACGTTTGGCGCCGCGATACATTGATAGTGATTGCAGGCTCTTGAATCGGCGTAGTCATGACAATTCTCCGGCGGCACTCAGTGCCCTAATAAATTGATTGAATGGGCTCACAGCGGAGTCGAACGAATTCACCAATCGCAGTGAGCTGATCGTTCCGTGTGGCTTTAAAAGTCGATGTCGCGGTATTCGGTGAGTCGCCATCCGGCCGGATCTGTCAGGTGACGCTCAAGGACGTTTTCTCGCCTGAATGAACTATCAACTCAAATGAAAAGTGAGCCAAACCATAAGATCTGTCCTACCCACAAAGAAAATCTATGGTGGCCATTTTGGACGCGGCACAGGCATACCAACTGGCGGTGCTGCCTGCTTTCAATGAGATAGCAGAGATGGATGACTACCGAAATGCTGAAGGTAGTTCTCTGATTTTTCGGCTGGCTTCGCTCACATTTTTACTCACTATTACGCCCTGTACCGATCTGAATTAAAACTCAGAGCGATAGGCGTATAGCCCCGGTGTTCCTCCGGTGTGAACGAACAGAACATTCGAACCTGGCTTGAAAGCTCCTTGGCGAATGTCGTGGAGCATGCCGGCAAATGCTTTTGCTGAATAAACCGGGTCTAGCAGGATACCTTCGGCCTTAGCGAGCAATCCAATTACGTCCATTGCTTCATCTGTTGGAATGCCATAGCCAGCGCCTCTGTGTTCACCACAAATATCAATTGCACATGAGCGGATGCGGTCGCAACCCAATAAATCCAGCGCGCCATTGGCAAGAAGTAAGGTCGTAGTTGTTGTGGCCTCCTCCTCTCCCAGAACGGAATAAGAGCGCACCATGTCAGCCGAACGCCCAAGTGCCGACAACCCTGCTGCCAAACCCGCATGCGTCCCTGAGCTGCCATTTGGGATCAATATTTTTTCAAACTGAATATCTAATTCGATTTCGGCAGCGAGGATCTCCTCTGCGCAACGTGCATACCCCAGCGCACCTATCGCAGAAGATCCACCCATTGGGATGACCGCTACTTTCTTACCTGCTTGAGCCAGTTTACCCGCCCTCTCATAGACGAAATCTGATGCGTTTTGGCCCCGATCCAGGATGTGGAGTTTCGCACCGAAAATTTTGTCGAGCAGGATGTTTCCATTCTGTTCATATTCGATGTCCTCCCGAGGCACTACGCGGCCCAGAACCAGCTCGCAATCAATACCGACACGGGCTGCGGCCGCAGCAGTCAGACGCGCATGATTAGATTGCAGGCCTCCTGTTGCTATGACTGTGTCACAACCATCCGCCAGCGCCGCACCCATCAAAAATTCAAGCTTGCGTACCTTGTTCCCACCACCAGCAAACAGAATATGGTCATCACGTTTGATATAGATCCGTACACCTGCCAGAGCCTTTCCTAGGCGGGTCTCCAGACGCCAGAGATGCTGTATCGGAGTGGGGCCATCCAGTAGAGAAATACGTGGTAGATGATCAATGTCCAACCTGGTGCTTGTTTTCATTCGAATCCTTACTGCACTGAAGCGAGATAGGCGCTTCGACGATATGGTCACTATCGTGAACAGAACGGTCATCATGCAAACCAGAATCTCTGTCCATCAGAGATAGAAAAACTATCTTGTCCGGGTAGAAGATCAAAAACCGGCTCAAGTCAGCATCGGGCTTAGCTCCCAACAGGAATCAGTGCTGGGCTAGATTCGGCAATTTGAGGCTCGGTCGTTGGCCGCAACAGTGGCGTAAGCACAAGCATCACGACGGCCACAGAGGTTAATAGCACGTAAGGCGCAGCAAATGTGCCGGTCAAATCACGCAGCGCACCGAATCCAAAGGGCCCCGCAGCAGCAATCAAATAACCAATGAATAAGGTGAACACAGTCCAGGCGTTCGCTTGTTGAGGCGTTTGAGTTTGGTCAAGCGGCAGTGTCATGCCCAAAGTGAACGCTGATCCCAAACCTATCGCTGTGAAGGCGATGAAAACGAGTGGAGAAATCGATTCGATACACGCCAAGCCTCCCACCCCCACCACTGTTAATGCGGAAGATATGCCAATCAAAAGGCGACGATCTGTGGACTTGCCAGCGATTGCGCCGGTCAGGAAGTTAGCGACTGTAAAAATCAAAGTGAACGCACTCAACAGATAGCCAGGGGAAATCGTCGAGGTGTGCATTTGCAGCATGGAAGGCGCAAGCCAAGCGAGAATTGCGTAACACAAGAACTGGCCGCAACCAAAGTACAGCGCAATCAGCCAGGCTTTTGGGTTCCTCCACGGAAGCTTCGCTCTGTTTTGAGGCTGGCTTCGATCAGTGGATGACTTGTGTGATTTGGACAACCAAAGCCAGCTCACAATCCCGGTGATGCACAGGATCACCCAAACACCTGCTCCCATCCGCCAGGAACCTGTTGCAGTTGTCAGCGCATCTGTACCTGCCGCAGCAGCGGTCGCCCCCAGGCTCAGCCCAGTGGAGTAGATACCCATGAACATCGGCGCATGGTCGCTGTAAAACTCTTTTATCCAGCCACCGATCAATGAACCAGCCACCGCAATTCCTACCCCGATGATGAAGGTCGTGAGCAGCAATCCAGATACTGACTCCATCTGCGAGCGAAGGACAATTCCTATGGCCAACAACACAAGAGAAGCGATAATGGTGCCATTAACGCCGAAACGTTTTGCCAACAAAGGCGAAGCCAAGGCCAAAGCCCCCATACACAGATCCGGTATCGACGTAAGCAACGAAGCTTGCGTGAAGCTGAGATTGAACGCTTGCCGAATATCCAGAAGAATCGGCCCAATCGAAATGATGGCCGGACGCAAGGCCAGCGAAAGCACCAGCAGGCCGATGGCAGCCATGACGCGGGATGGTCGTTTGATCAACTGGCTATTGAGTGTCATGACAGATGCTCCGGTGATTCTGGACGCAACTGATAGCTCGTCCGGATGATCATCAGCCTATCGAGGGCTGCCGGATGCTTTGAGACATAATTCGTCGCCAATATGACAAGAGGCCGTTGTCCTTCATGACAGAGTCAAAGAGCAACGAGCCAGAGGACTATCAACACGTATCTCGAGACATTACCGGGATGCCACGAGATCAATCCGCCGGTAGCTATAACGCACCACATCACCATGTACGTGGACAACTCCTTTACGCAGTCTCTGGTTTGATGAAAGTCAAAACTGAACATGGGCTGTGGCTGGTGCCTCCCAACAAGGCGCTTTGGATTCCTCCAGGCATCGTCCATGACCAACTCATGATGACGTCAGTAAAAATGCGGACGATTTATGTTGCTCCAGAAAAATCCGAGGTGATGGGCAGCACCTGCAGGCTATTGGAGGTATCTGCTTTGCTTCGCGAACTCATCGTCGAGTTTATTCTGGAGCCGATTGAGTACGATCTTTCGGGCAAGGGAATGCACCTTGCTGCACTCATTCTGCTGCAAATGGCAGAAGCTGCCACGGTGCCGCTTGCCATTCCGTGGCCCAGTGATCGTCGGCTTCTAGTCGTTTGCAGCGCAATCCTTGCTCATCCTGACCAACCAAGAACGATTGAATATTGGGCAGATGAGGTAGGTGCCAGCTCTCGCACCCTCATCAGACTTTTTGTCAAAGAAACGAAATTGACCTTTAGGCAATGGGTGCAACAAGTCCATCTGGCCGAAGCGCTTGATAGGCTCGAACGTGGAGAGGCTTTGGGGAGTGTCGCTCACTCTCTTGGCTATGCGAGCCCCAGCGCCTTTACTGCACTGTTCAAAAAAATCATGGGGGAGTCTCCCAGGGACTATATGGCCAGAAAATAAACAACCACAACGGGCGCGACCAACACAATAATCGTCACGTTGCACGACCATCATTTCTGTCGTAACGCTGAACGAAAGTCATTTAAGCGAGAAAACCCTAAGCTAAATCGTTCATTTCAGCTGGAAAAGGACTACATTCGTTCGGGTGTATGCCCCCAAGACTTGCAATGGGCAGGAGGCCCTACCGTAGAGCCCTTCGTATGCGAGCGCCTGGCCATCTCAACGCCTTAAGAGCCTTCGAATCTGCAGCGCGCCATTGCAGCTACATTCGTGCGGCAGAAGAACTGAATGTATCTCCAGCCGCCGTAGGGCAATTGATCAGGGGCTTGGAGGAAGCGTACAACGTCGTCTTGTTCCATCGCTCACGCAGCGGCCCTGCTCGCCTTGTTCTTACAGATGTAGCGTTGTCCATTTTGTTGGAGCTACAAGGCGGGTTTGACTTACTAGGCGCGGCGGTGGAAACGTTGAAAACCGGGGGCGCCCAGGTGTGCATCAACGTGACATCTTCTCCCGCTTTCGCAGATAAATGGTTGCTCCAGAGGGTGGAGAACTTTCAGACGCTCTTCCCTCAATATGAGCTCCGCTTAGACAGTAATATACGGCTCGTAAACTTCGCTACGGAACGCGTCGATTTAGGAGTTCGCTTTGGAAGCGGTCAATGGCCAGGCCTCGTATCCACCCATCTGATGAGAGACGAGTTTTTCCCCGTATGCAGCCCCTCGCTGTTACTTGACGAGCACCCACTGACGTCCATAGAAGCGCTTGCGTTTCATCCCCTGCTGCATGATGTATCGATGCGCGATTCGCCAGAGTTTCTGACATGGAAAACGTGGCTACAACACATAGGACACGTTCACGACGGTGTGGAGCGCGGTTTGCAGATCAACAACTCTGCAACCGTCATTCAATCGGCTATCTGTGGGTGCGGCGTGGCGCTTGGTAGACGTTCACTCGTCGCGGCTGATCTTGCTGCAGGGCGCTTGATCAGACCATTTGGAGATGCTCAACCGAGTATTTTTTCGTTCTACATCGTGGCCAGAGAAGGCATCCCGATTAGCGTCGCGGCAGAAGCCTTTAAGCAATGGCTTATAGGACAGGCAAAAAAAGAAACCCCCTCGGATTAACCTCGGCTGTTTCGATCAATTCGATCAATGGAAAGTTCTCAATCGAGACCTAAGCCCTGCTACGTAGCAGGGGCTCAGGCGAGCTTCTATCAATTCCTCTGTTCGGCGATGACGCCTTCCCCTCTCGCACGAATGTGAATGGGAGACATCATCGGTTTTCACAGAGAAAACTGATTCGAGTTACCAGGTACCGGCTGTTGAACCAACATCAACCACCATGACAGTCCCGCTGATGAAAGAGGAATCGGTCAGGTACCGCACACGCGAGGCATGTGCCAATGCGAGTACGAACTCTGATTGATTTTTTGATCGAACAAGAGCAACACCTCTTCGCGCCGTTGATCAGACATGCACCCATTTTTGCCTCCGACAATTGGAGTCGCGACTCTGCAGGGCCCTAAAAACAACGCGCTTAGCAGGCAGGAAAGTTTTTCTATCTGACTAGGACAGATCTTCTGATTTGTCCCGCAATTCCGGTATGGCGATAGTGAGTCACCGAAAGGCACTCATGAATTCCCGCCCATACAGGAAGCTGAACACCATGAAATTTTCATCCGTCACTGAAGGTTTTAAGATCGCTTATGAACGTTCCGGCTCAGGTGATCCGGTTGTACTGCTGCATGGTTGGCCAGGCGATCACACCGACTACGACCACCTGGTTCCACTGCTGACCGACCATGCCGATGTTCTGGTACCTGACCTGCGCGGCTTTGGTCAGTCGGACAAACACGATGCTGATCCAGAACAAATCTATTCCGGCCAAGGCCAAGCGCGTGCGGTCATTGCCTTGATGGACGAGTTGGGCATCAAGAACGCAATTGTTTGTGGCTACGATGTGGGCAGCTTCATCTCTCAGACCATCGCTTCGATGCGTCCAGACTTGGTAAAAGCGCTGGTGGTGTCCCCTCCTCTGCCTGGCGCCGGCGACCGTGTTCTTGAGCTTAAGGAAGCAATGGAATTCTGGTACACCAGTTTTCATAATCTCGAGCTCTTTGGAACACTTGTCGATGGCAAGCGTGACGCAGCTCGCGCCTACCTTCATCACTTCTGGTCTCACTGGTCGGGCCCTAGCTACGTCGTTGATGAGAAGCGTATCGATCACCTGGCAGACGTGTACTCCCCACCTGGCGCGTTTAACGCATCGATCGCTTGGTACCGCTCTTCCGGCAACCCAGTGACCGCTTACGCCACTGAAGTCGCTCCAGCAGCTGCCGATCGGCTGAAAACTCCGACCACGATTTTGTGGCAGGAAACTGATCCGATTTTCCCGATTGCCTGGTCTGACCGTTTGGACGACTTCTTCGTCAACTACACGCTTCAGCGCTTGCCAGGTGTGGGTCACTTCACACCGCTTGAAGCAACCGAGACCTTCGCTGCCGCCATCCGCGACTGGCTCAACAAGTAACGCTAACAGTCAAAGATTCGATCGTTAAATCTGAACAGCTCGGCTGGCTCATTGAGTCAGCCGACGCTGATCGCTGCACGTTATTCGAGACCCACGGACGATCAAACCTGGGCCGCTTAAGACCCAGCGAAGCTGCCAACTTTTGGAAGAAATTCGTCTGATGGATCAGCAAACATCGGAGCGTGTCAGATGCCAAAGTCAAATGCCTTTACCAAGCCGCCTTCACCGCTTCTGGCAGGGATTGGTTTAATCATCCTTGCACTGGCCCTACGCCCGGCAATTATGTCCGTTGGCCCTATCCTTTCAAGCATTCAGCAGTCGTTTGGGCTCAGCTACACCCAGGCGTCCATGCTCACTTCGATTCCGAATTTGTGCATGGGATTTCTTGCACTGCTCGCCCCGTTTCTCGCCAAGCGTTTTGGTACGAACTCAACCATCATTGCTTCGCTGGTGCTGTTAGGGCTTGCCACGGCACTGCGTGCGACTGTGGGTACTACATCAGCCCTTTTGTTCAGCACTGCAATCATCGGCGCTGGGATTGCTATCGCAAACACGCTCGTGGCTGGATGGATCAAGCAAAACTATGACAGTCGCGCAGCATTGTTCATGGGTATTTTTTCGACAGGACTCAGTGCCGGCGCACTCATCGCGACCTCAAGCACTCTGGCCATTTCCACTGTGTCCGGCTCCTGGCGAATGGGGGCTGGCGTATGGGCAGTGCTGAGCATATCCGGCACGCTGGCATGGTTACTCATGGCCAGGGCACACCCGTCTCCGACTAAAGCAGAGGGCGGTGGAACGTCGGTGAAACTCCCTTGGGGAAATCCCAAAGCCTGGCTGGTCGCGCTTTACTTCGGTTGTAGCCAATTTCTGAGCTATGCGGTGTTCGCCTGGCTTGCCCCGTCAATGCTTGAAATGCAGACGTCCACCATCAAACCCGAGTTCTTGTTGAGCGGATTTACGCTAGCGTTCACCGTGGCAAATTTCGTGATGGGATTGATAGCGGGTAGCTCTCCAGATCGAAGGGTGTGGATCGCAATTAGCACGGTCATTACGATCGTGGGTATCGCAGGCCTGGCCTTCGTCAGCACGATCTCGCCCGCTATTTTTATCTTGCTAATAGCCGTGGGTTTAGGTGCCGCACTCACCTTAGGACTTACACTTCCTCTGGATCACACGAGCTCGGCAGAAGAAGCAAACGCATGGACAGTTTTCAGTAGTCTCATCGGCTACCTGATCGCCGCCATCGGGCCCTACGGCTTCGGCGCACTTCGAGATTTGTCAGGCGCGTTCACCATCCCGTATGTGCTTTTGTTTGTGGTCTCGTTACTGATGCTCGCACTGACTCCGTTGCTAGGGCCACGTGCTATCCCTTCTGGCACTTTTGAAAGCTCACCAGGCAATAAGGTGATCTGAACGCAGCCGCTGCCTCGCTGATAGTTAAGTCTTGTAGCCTTGGGGCGGCACTGCACGCGGCATGTATGCATACGACCCAAAATGCTGGATGAGTATCTGCTTGAAGTCTTGGCATTAAAAAGAAGCCCGTCGGTAAACCCGGCGGGCTTTTTTTGTCCTCTGACAGCAGGCTAACCGGTCGCCGAACGCGACAAACTGCACCTCTTACGACCACCCAAGTTTTTCTTTGCATGCCGCACAGATCTTCTGATTTGGCAGTAGTCAGGATCGCGCCGATAGTAGGTTCATGCAGTCAAAACCGCCTGCACTCAACCAGCCCATACTAATGGAGCAACATCATGAAACTGACCAATAAAGTAGCTTTGATCACTGGCGGCACCTCAGGTATCGGCCTTGAAACTGCCAAGCGCTTCCGTGATGAAGGTGCCCACGTCATCGTTACTGGTATCAACCCGGCTCGCCTGGAAGAAGCCAAGAAAGAACTCGGCCCGGAAGCAATGGTCATCTCCGCCGATTTGCGTAAAGTTGCTGAAGTGGATCGTGTTTTCAAAACCATCAGCGCCCGCTATGACCATATCGACGTGCTGTTCGCAAACGCCGGTGCTGGCACTGCCGCGCCCCTGGAAGCTGTCACCGATGAGCAGATCGACGACCAGTTCGCGCTGAACTTCAAGGGCATTTTCTTTACCGTTCAAAAAGCTTCGCCTTTGTTGGTCAAAGGTAGCAGCGTGATCCTGACCACCTCGTTCCTTAATCGCGTTGGCGCTCCAGGGTTGTCAATTTTGTCCGCCAGCAAAGCTGCAGTTCGCTCCCTGGCACTGACCTTGGGTGCAGAGTTGGCCCCACGTGGAATTCGAGTCAACGCCATCAGCCCTGGCCCAATCAGCACACCATTCCACGGCAAGCTGGGTCTGTCGGACGCTGATTTGAGCGCCGTTGCCGCCAGTATCGAAGCCCAAGTACCACTGGGTCGTTTTGGTGAAGCCAATGAAATCGCCAGCGCTGTTGTCTTCTTGGCCAGCGATGATTCGTCCTTCATGACTGGTTCAGAAGTCATCGTTGACGGCGGTATCTCGCACTTCTGATTGACGAGTAAAAGTTTGAGGCTGCCAAAGGCCCCACATCCAGGTTTTCGAAAGGCCTCAGAGTAATTCTGAACAGGGTTTGACGATGGACTGCGGGGCTCGGAGCTGCTTGTACGTTTTTGATTTAAATCCATTTATATTGATTAAAGAGGTTTTTGACATGACTACTTCAGCTCTAACCAACAGTGTTGTCACTCAGTACGTCGAAGCAGATGGGGTAAAAGTGTTTTACCGCGAAGCTGGCGACGTCAATGCTCCAGTCATTTTGCTGGTGCACGGCTTTCCTTCGTCGTCCCACCAATACCGTCAGCTGATCCCCCTGCTGGCGAAACACTACCGAGTCATCGCTCCCGATCTGCCCGGTTTTGGATTCACAGAAGTACCGTCGTCACGTGAGTACGTTTATACATTTGATAGTTTGGCTAAAACGCTGGGCGATTTTGTCGATACGTTGAATCTGAAACGATACGCCCTGTATTTCTTCGACTATGGCGCACCAACGAGCCTTCGTTTGGCGCTCGCTCATCCAGAACGTGTAACAGCTTTGGTATCTCAGAACGGTAATGCTTACCTTGAAGGTCTGGGTGATGCTTGGGCGCCTATCAGAGCTTACTGGGCGGATCCTACAGCTGAAAACCGCAAGGTGATTCACGACAACGTACTCAATCTGGACGGCACGCGTTGGCAGTACCTGCATGGTGTTTCCAACCCTGATGCGGTCGCTCCCGAGTCGTATCTGTTGGATGACCTCTTGATGCAGCGTCCAGGCAACAAGGAGATCCAGCTCGACCTGTTCCTCGATTACGCCAACAACCTGAAACTGTATCCAGCCTTCCAGCAATTCTTCCGCGACACCAAATTGCCAGCGCTGGTCATCTGGGGCAAGCACGATCCGTTCTTCATCCCACCAGGTGCAGAAGCATTCGCAACCGATAATCCGAACGCGGTGATTGAGCTTCTGGACACCGGGCATTTCGCGCTGGAAACACATGTGGATTACATCGCGGATCGAATCATCAAAGTGGTCGGCAAAGCTATCGTCTGATAGCCCTGCGCCGTATCGACACTCGTCATGAATGATGAGTGGTGACTGACAACTGGGGTGGTAGAGAGATATCTCTACCACCCTTAGTTTTGAGCAGAAATCGACAACCGAAAAATGATCTGAACTGGGCGTTTTGAATCAGCCCGATGCCTCTGTGCGACCTATGTTTTTTTCTACGAAACGAACACATTTAAGTGTCCAGGGTGCCCTCATTGCTAATGCGAAATCATTAAGCAATATGGAGTCCAATGAATATGAAAGCAGGCAAGCGGATTTGTATAGAACGACCCCCCTAGCTATTGGCGTGTGGTTGTCGCCCCCCCGCTCAACATCTTTGGCCCCAAGACGGTACCCGACCTGCAAGAGGTCATTGACGCGCTAGAGACGGATCCCGAAGTAAAGGTCGTGGTCTTTGAAAGTGCGGTGCCCGGATTTTTCCTGACTCATTACAACTTCGTCCCACCGCTTTCTGATTCCACCGAGCTGCCAAACGGGCCAACCGGCATGCATCCTTTGCCCGATATGCTCACCCGCTTAAGTCGTGCGCCGGTCGTTTCCATTTCCTTGATCCGCGGGCGTGCTACAGGTGTCGGCAGCGAACTGGCACTCGCCAGTGACATGCGCTTCGCAAGCCTGGAAAAGGCGCATCTCTCCCAATGGGAAGTGGGCGCGGCATTGGTTCCAGGCGGTGGGCCTATGGCAATTCTTCCAAGACTCATCGCACAAGGCCGCGCACTCGAGGTTCTGATGGGGGCCAACGATATCAACGGTGAGTTGGCTGAGCGCTACGGCTACGTCAACCGGTCGCTGCCTGATGCCGAACTGGACGAATTCGTCGATACGCTCGCCAGGCGAATCGCCACCTTCGACAAGACAGCTCTAATCGAGACAAAGAAACTGGTGAACATTGCCCGCCTGCCACCTGTAGAAGAAATTGCAACCGGTTGGGCAGTGTTCATCACATCGGTGCAAGGCGTGAAAGCGCAACAGAAAATCGGTCAGTTGATGGCGATGGGGCTGCAGGAGAATGCCGACATCGAAGTCCGCTTGGATTACCACACAGGTACGTTAGGTAAATAAGCTGGCCAAAAGCAAGGTGCCCAATCTGGACGCCTTGCTCCTGGTCACGGATCCAGATGTATAAGACCCGCGCCGAGGGCCTTCAGCACTGTATTGCGCAACCAAACGTTGGCAGGGTTTTTATCCCGCTCTTTGTGCCAAAACATATGCAACTCGACAGGAGGAATAGGCACAGGCAGTTCATGGATGTGATTGTTGAAAACCACGTTCAGCTCAAGGGCAAGGCTTCGCGGGATGGTGAGCAGTAGATTGCTTTCAGCGACCAAGCGATACGCCGACTGATAATGCTGAGCGCGTACTGTGATTCGTCGATGAATACCTAGCCTCGCAAGTTCCCAATCTTCGAGACTGCGCCCTGCCCTGCGAGACGACACGGTGACATGTTCAGCTGCCAGATAAGACGCATGATCTATAACACCGGGATTGCGACTCACGACGACAAAATCGTCCTTAGTCAACGACGTGTGCATGAGTTGCTCATCCGCAGCCTGTGCAACATCAATCACGCAATCGAGCTTGCCAGTCGCTAAGTCGGATTTAAGTGACGATCGATCGACCCTTACGCTGGCAATGCGAATATTTGACGCTTCCTGATGAAGAGCACTCACCAAAATCGGAAGCAATGTTGGCTCCACTTCGTCATTCATGGCCAAGGCGATTTGTTCAACGTCGCGTGCCGGATCAAAATTTTCACTGCGTCTGGAGGCTCGTTGAAAATACCGCAGCCCTTCCTCTACATCAGGCCAGATGCGCTTCGCCAATGGGGTAGGAAGTACGCCCTGAGACTCACGCACAAACAGAGGATCTTCTAGCTGCTCGCGCATTCGCGCTAATGCATGACTGACCGCTGATTGGCTAACGCACAGGCGCTCGGCTGCACGCGTCAAATTGCGCTCTTGATAGATGATCGCAAAGACCCGAAACAGATTCAGGTCGAGTTTTTCGAGGCTTACTGAGTTATTAATCTTGTTCATAACCTTAGATGAGCATTTATCACTTCGCTCATCATACACAGCTTCGTAGGATGACCGCATTCAACCAGAGCGCCTTGCCATGTACTTCGAAATGAGCCCCAAAGGACGTGATTACTTCACTCGCGTTGTAGCCTTCATCAGGGAGGAAATTGAACCGACTGAAGCATCTTACTGGGCTGAGGTCGCGGCTAATTGCCCCGGTGGCGACTGGGGCCAGTGGAAGGTTCCGCAGCTCCTCGAGGAGCTGAAGGCTAAGGCTCGCAGCCAAGGGCTTTGGAACATGTTTTTGCCTGACGAATCGCTTGGTGCCGGCCTTTCAATCCAGGACTACGCGCTGATTGCCGAGCAAACAGGTCGCAGCCTGATAGCCCCAACAGTTTTCAACTGCAACGCTCCAGATACTGGAAACATGGAAGTGCTCTGGCGCTACGGCAGTGAAGAGCAGAAGCAACGTTGGCTCATGCCTCTGCTGGCTGGCGAAATTCGGTCTGTGTTCTGTATGACAGAGCCTCAAGTAGCCTCTTCTGATGCCACCAACATGCAGGCTACCGCTATCGTCGAGGATGGTCAGATAGCCCTCAATGGCCGTAAGTGGTGGGCAAGCGGCATAGGAGACCCGCACGCAAAGGTTGTCATCTTCATGGCTCACACACCGGATGCCAGCAAAGATCGCCATCATCAGCACTCAATGGTGCTGGTTCCACTCGATACACCGGGTGTGAAAATTGAACGCATGCTGCCGGTGTTCGGCGAATACGATGCTCCGCATGGCCATGGCGAAGTGAGCTTCACGGATGTACATGTCCCGATCGATAACTTCATCGGTGGCCCAGGAATGGGATTCGAAATTGCCCAAGGCCGTCTTGGCCCAGGACGTATTCACCATTGCATGAGATGCATCGGTGCTGCAGAAAAAGCGCTTGAACTAACCATTGATCGAGGCATGCAACGCTCTGCGTTCGGTAAACCTCTTCTAAGTTTGGGCGGCAATCGCGAGCGAGTGGCCGACGCGCGCATCGCGATCGACCAGGCCCGACTTTTAACACTATACGCCGCCTGGAAAATGGACAAATTGGGCACCTTCGCCGCAATGACCGAGATTTCCGCAATCAAAGTGGTTGCTCCAAACGTGCTGCAGCAAGTGGTGGACATGGCCATCCAGTTACATGGCGGTGAAGGCTTGAGTCACGATGTACCCCTGACGGCTTTCTTCGCTCAGGCTCGAAGTCTTCGCCTGGCGGATGGCCCGGATGAGGTACACAAAGGTGTCATTGCGAAGGTAGAGATCGCGAAGCGCGGCTTTTCAAAGTCGAGTGCAGGCGCCAAAGGAGCGAGCAAGTGAGCAAGCATGAGTCCAGTCTTGACACTGCCACCGCCCCTAGCGAAGGCGCAAGTGCTAGCAGGACGGTCATCGATCAGGGTGGAGCGGTTCGCCCTGGAGAAGAACTTGACGTGCCAGCAGTTGATCGCTGGCTCAAGACCCAACTCGACGGTTTGATTGGCCAACCCAAGGTTACTCAGTATTCAGGCGGTGCGTCCAACTGGACATACCGGCTGGAGTACCCTGATCGGGACTTGATTTTGCGTCGCCCTCCGACAGGCACTAAAGCTGCCGGCGCACATGACATGGCGCGGGAGTACCACATACAGCAGCAGCTCAAGTCGGTATATCCCGTCGTGCCGAGTATGGTTGCGCTGTGCCAGGATCAATCAGTGATTGGGTGTGATTTCTATGTCATGCATCGAATAGCTGGAATCATCCCGCGCGCCAACCTCCCCCGCGACCTTCAGTTCACAGCACCCCGTGTCAGAGAGCTATGCCTAAACATGCTGGATCAGCTCGTTGCGTTGCATCAGGTTGATTACCACCAGGCAGGACTTGAAAATCTGGGCAAAGGTGAAGGCTACTGCAAGCGGCAAGTCGAAGGCTGGGACGCTCGATATGAGAAGAGTCTGACGTGGAATGTTCCGTCGTACCGCAAGGTGCGTGCATGGCTCAAAGCCAATACTCCACTCGACAGCAAGACTTGCATCATTCACAACGACTGGCGGTTCGACAACATAGTGCTGTCCGCACAGCATCCAACCCGTGTGATTGGTGTTCTGGATTGGGAAATGGCCACGCTCGGTGACCCGCTGATGGATCTGGGCAGCATGCTTGCCTACTGGGTGCAGCCGGACGACAACTTCCTATTCCGTGCTTCGCGACGACAGCCAACTCAATTGCCTGGAATGCTAACCCGCCAGGAAGTGATTCATTACTACCAACAGAAAACCGGCACGACTGCTGAACACTGGTTGTTCTATGAGATTTTCGGCTTGTTTCGATTGGCGGTCATCATTCAGCAGATCTACTACCGCTACCACCACAAGCAAACCCGCAATCCAGCGTTCAAACATTTTTGGCTGATGGGGCATGCGTTGCACAGACGCTGCCTGCGCCTGATTCGACAGAGTACAAAGGTATAACCACATGTTGTCTGGAGCTGCGAGCTCAGACAACAGGAGACTGACATGTTGCAAAAACGTAAAACCGTACTGATTACGGGAGCGAGTTCGGGCTTAGGTGCTGGTCTTGCCCATGAGTTTGCAGCCCGTGGTTACAACCTTGCCTTATGTGCCAGGCGCACTGAACGGCTAACAGAACTTCAAACCAGGCTGGGTGCGCATTATGACGTTCGTATCGAAGTGCGCACGCTTGATGTAAACAATCACGAGCAGGTCTTCGAAGTCTTTCAGGACTTCCTAAGTACCTTCGGTAGCCTGGAGCGAATCATCGCCAACGCTGGCGTCGGCAATGGTCGACGGATAGGTACCGGCCACTTCGCTGTTAATCGGCAGACGGCAGAAACCAATTTCATCGCCGCACTGGCTCAGTGTGAAGCTGCCGTAGAAATCTTCCGGAAACAAAACTCAGGTCACCTCGTGGCAATGTCGTCAATGAGCGCCAAGCGAGGATTACCGAAGCACCTCACAACGTATGCGGCAAGCAAAGCAGGCTTAGCCTTCCTATGCGAGGGCATACGTGCTGAGTTGCTAAACACGCCCATCAAGGTCAGCACCATCTACCCGGGATACATTCGCACTGAGCTCAATGCCGGGGCAAAGAAGCTGCCGTTTGAGGTCGACGAAGACATTGGTTGCCACGCGCTCGTGCGTGCAATTGAGCGCGAACCAAATAGTGCTTGTGTCCCTGGTTGGCCGTGGAGACTGGTTGGGATCTTGATGCAGGTTCTGCCACTGCGCTGGGTTGCCCGTTTCAGCTGACACCTTCCGAAACTCAATGCCGCCCTCCGACACCGTGAATAGAGCCAAACGGCGCAATCACCAAGAGAAAAATATGAATCTGAAAAATGCGGTTGCGGTGCTGACTGGTGCTGGAAGCGGTATAGGTCGAGCGACGGCCATCTCGTTAGCCAAGCGTGGTTGCCATCTAGCGCTTGCCGATATCAACGCTGAAGGTTTAGCCGCAACAGCGAAGCTCGTCGAGCCATACGAAATCCGCGTCAGCCAGCACGTACTTGATGTGTCGGATCGTGTGGCCGTGGCTGCACTCCCCTATCAGGTGATAACTGCACAAGGAAAAATCAGCCTCCTGATAAACAATGCTGGCGTCGCCATGGGCGGGACTTTTCAGCAAGTCAGTGAAGATGAATTTGACTGGGTCATGCGCGTGAATTTCGAAAGCGTTGTGTGCATGACACGCGCGTTCTTACCATTGCTGCATAACGAGCCTGAAGCTCGGGTTGTAAATGTCTCCAGCTTGTTCGGCCTGATTTCTCCACCAGGTCAAGCCGCCTATTCAGCGAGTAAGTTTGCTGTGCGCGGTTTCTCCAATGCTCTGCGTCATGAGCTGGCTAACACCAGGGTTGGCGTCACCGTGGTACATCCAGGTGGCGTAGCAACATCGATTTCGAGCAATGCAAAAGTATCTGCAGGACTGACCGAAGAGCAGGCAGAAAAAGGACGGCGTGCCATGCAAAAGCTCCTACGCCTACAGCCTGAACAGGCAAGCGAAATCATCGTCCGAGGAATCGAAAAACGTCGGGCTCGTGTGCTTGTGGGTAGAGACGCGTTGATCGCCTCATGGTTAGAACGATTGATGCCCGTCAATTACTGGCGCGTCATGACGATGAAGCTCAAGCGGTGATTGGATCGGCCCTCCCCGCCCTTTATGCAATTTCTATAGGTAGACAAGACAATGAATTCTGAAACCATCAACACTGACGAATCGAAGCTGGCCACGATGACAATTCATGACTGGCACACTGGCCCCTATCCTGCTCGTGTCCGCATTGCATTGGCCGAGAAGAACTTGCCGTCTCGAGTGCAGTTTCTGTCGGTCGATCTCTGGAAGAACGAACACAAACAAGCCGAATTCCTGGCCAAAAACTACTCCGGAACGCTGCCGGTGCTTGAACTCGAAGACGGAACGTTCATTTCTGAGTGCACGGCCATCACTGAATACCTCGATGCACTTGATGGCGCACCCACACTCACTGGAACGACGCCTCGAGAAAAGGGTGTGATCCATATGATGAATAAGCGCGCCGAGTTAGAGCTGCTCGATGCGGTTAGCGCTTACTTCCACCACGCCACGCCAGGTCTTGGCCCTGACGTAGAGATTTATCAGAACGCCGAGTGGGGATTTCGTCAGCGCGATAAAGCCATCAAAGGAATGCATTACTTCGATGCCGTCCTAAAAACACAGCCATTTGTCGCCGGCGAGGTTTTCTCGATGGCCGACATCACAGTCATAGGCGGATTAATCTTTGCGGGGCTCGTGGAACTGCCGGTGCCTGTGGAGTGCGAGGCTCTTCAAGCCTGGTACGTAAGGATGCAGGAGCGTCCTAGCGTTCAGAACTGGGTGACTATGTCAGAACCGACCGAAGCGTCGGTCTGAGCACATAGCCTGTGAACGGCTGTTTTCAGGATCTTAGTGTCAGCAGTCGAACGGCTTTGTTCGGCGCATGACGGTATTAGCGAATAACCGCTTTGGGTCGTTTTCAGCCCTTCGCGACAGGCAGAAATCGGCCAAAAGCAGACGGTCAGCGCGGTTCTGGTTTCGCCCGATAGCGAATGCTCACAGCAGCAGATGCATGCCAACTCTAGCCATTCACCGCATGACCCAGCGGTAGTGATGTTCCTCTCTACTGAGCACTATCCCAATCTTATTTCTTGGCCGGGATGGAAAGTCGAGCAACTTTGGTCACAGCGAGTGGTACCTCATGTAGAGGTAGGTTTTCCTGGAGATGTTAGCCTGCAAGGAGCGGTCGAAATGATGCCGATGCGGCAATGATTGCCAACCACGAGCGCCTCTTTGATCGAGGTCAGGTCAGTTTTGGCTGGCAGAATTACATCCCATTCATCGAAGGGGACCTAAGACGTCACAGCAACGGTGATCGGATCATGATGCAGGTACTGGCGGCTGTGCCCATTGCCGGTTTCGACCCGGTGCTGGTAGCGGTAAAACGGGTGCTTGAGTCGGGAAGTCTGAACGCCGATCACATCTTAAATGTTCTCGCCCGACTCCCCGCTACTGCACCGCCGCCTCTCGTAGAAACCAGCCTGCAACTCAAGATGGCTCCCGTTGCGGCCCACGGAGAAGCTTCCACGGCACCCTCGAATCCACGCACTAGTACTAGCGATCAAATGCGGCTTGAAGTTCTGCCTGACCGCTGATACCGCTCTGCAGCAAGAGCATGAGAAGCAGGCGCGCCTTTTGAGGGCTCAGATCGCCGGCCATCACTGCACCTGCTTCGTAGCTGGTCTTGCCGCCGCCAACGAAACCATAGACCGGCATCGTGCGGCCGTTGGGCACTCGGGTCGCAACCACCACCGGTACGTTCTTCGAAAGGGCGTACTTGACCGCCTCGAACATAGAGACGTTCATGTTGCCCATGCCAACAGCTTGCACCACGATGCCTTTGGCACCCTGGTCGACGGCATAGCGCAGCAGCGACCCATCGGCCCCACCGAACATGGCTAGAATCTCTACGCGCGGCATCTCTGCGGTACCGATGTCGATATGCTGGCGGCGCAGCGGTGCGTTAGTGAAGATGACCTTGTCCTCCCAGACCTCGCCAAGAAAGCCGAAGTCACCAGACTTGAAGGTCTCGACATCTCCTGTGTGAGTCTTGGTGACGCTGCGCGCCGCATTGATCTGGTTGTTCATCGCCAACATCACGCCCTTGCCGCGGGCTTGAGCCGTGGTAGCAATGCGGATGGCATTGAGCAGGTTTCGCGGACCATCGAAATCGGGCGAGGATGCATTACGCTGCGCACCGATCAGGATCACCGGTTTGTCGGACTTGACGGTCAGGTCCAGCCAGTAAGCCGTTTCCTCCATCGTATCGGTGCCGTGCGCGATGACGACGCCGGCGACCTCGGGACGCGCGAGCGCATCATCAACGGCCTTAGTGAGACGTGTCCACCACTTCGCTTCGACATAGTTGGCCGACATGTTCGAGAAGTTGTTGACTTCGACGATCGCGTATTTGCCGGCATCCGGCACCGTCTGCATCAGGTCATCTCCCGAAATCGCGGGGACGACGCCTTTGGTCACCGGGTCGATCTTCATGGCTATCGTCCCGCCCGTGGCGATGAATTGCACCACAGGTTGTGCTTGGGCCGATGCATCCATCGCCGCGAGGCATATCGCCAAAGTTACAAGCGTTTTTCTCAATGTCCTCATGCATGAATAGTTGCGCCCGTTGGCAACCTGGGTGGTTTTATCGCCATATCGCGTAGCCGAAGCGCTGAGAAGGGTTCCGATCGAAACTTCCATTCATCCATCCAAATTTTTTGTTGTGTTGGGATTGGGTTTTCAAGCAGCAATGAGAATGTTGTTGCGACAAATCTTATGCGCTGCTGGCACCAGCGTCTATCTCACACGAGAAATCTGAACATTCAGAAGGGGCATGGATGAAGACAATTGAAGAGTTGTGAACGGGAACACTCTCCATAGAGTCCCATAGCAGAATGGGAACCACGAAAAGGATTGACCAGCGATAATCGCATACATCAGCTAATTTCCATCAGAGGTCGAGTTAGTCGCTTGATGAGGTTTTCTTGTGCAGGAAGGCAGACGGCGTGTGGCAGCCAGTCGAGCGTGGCGCGAAGTGAACGACTTCACTCGGTCGCTTTTTACCTGTCACGACTGACCGCTTTGGGTCGACTCCGGGCGTTCGTTACAGACTGGAAGCGACCCAAAGCAATGGGATGGACTCCTCCTCACCTCGATATCTTGAATACCAGGCAGAAGGGGCGAACCACAGTCCACAGTGAGAAGGAGTCCACACAGGAAGCTTATGCACATTGGGGGCGACTTGGCCAAAAACGTGCTTCAGATCCACCGCGCGGATCACCCTGTCGCAGTCGTTGGCTAGATAGTCCCGGTATAAAACCACTGCTTGTAGATGTGATTTCCAGACTGGCAGTTAACGGAATGCCTCTGCACCAACCAGACCTCCCGGCAGCCATGCCCAGCTGCTTGGAGTTTGAGGTCGCATCGGGCTTCCTCCCAGGTATCGTACTGGTCTGACGTTAGGACTTTGTCAAGAGTCGGCGTGTGCTTACCTTCCCAGTTAATTGACACGAGGCGGACTTTGGCAGCGGCGGCCTCCAGCGCGTCCCGTGCAATCTCGGCATCCACCCACGCTTTCCAGGGCTGGACTTCCGTCCGTTCGTATTCGCGACAGCATGCCCCAGGACAGCTTCCATCGGTACGCAATTCGTAACCCTTGTACGAGTGGTAGCCAGAGGGATGCCGCACTAGGCAATTGATACAGCGGTAGGCCCCACACATGTAGCAAGGCTGTCCCGGAAGGACATCATTTACGAAAGCGGGGGTTATCTCGCCGCAGACGCAGGTCAGGGGATCTCGACCGCGTAGGCCAGCTTTGATGAGCAGGGTATTCAGAAATGCCATAGGTCATTCGCCTTGAGTAAAGTGAAGGCGATTCGATGAGGCCTGGGGCAACGGATTCGTCTGCCAGATGCCAAATCGAAAACGCCAAATTGCACGCCAGAAATGGCGTGAATCAAACAATTTCGAGTTCGGCACCGCGCACGACGTACGAATACGGAATGAGGCGAGGTACAAGTGAGGAAGGAGCACAGACGACCCAAAGGGGATCTGCATTTGTGCACCCAAGCTTCAAGTTTATGCTGGGTCTCACTATGAAATCAACTGGCGGTCGGCTGAATCGCCTTGGTTTTGCAGACTTACCTGAGGGACTTTTTTGGCTGTTTTTAGCGATCGTCAATGACCGCAATGGGTCGATATCTGCCGGTAGCGACCGGCAACAATCGGCTGTGGATTCAACCGGTCGATGCAACACAACTAAATTCTGTGAAAGCAGAAGGAGTGTTGCAGATGAAGCAGAGACCTCGGATCTATTACACCGAAGGCCGAGAAATCGCCGCCAGTGAAAACCTATGTGCAACGCATGAGTCTCCGACCAAGAAACCGAAACAACGGTTTAAATCCTACTGACCCGGAAGTATACGGTGAGGTGTGTATGAGCGATCCAGTGTTGAGGTAAAAATGAGAAGCCCGCTAGCGGTCTTCTCGACTGTCATCAGGCGCTTTGGCCACCATCAACGTTGAGCGAGGCACCGGTTATATAGGAAGCATCGGGGCCGGCCAGGAAGGATACTGCGGCGGCAATGTCCTCTGGCTGACCGTAACGACCCAGCGCGGCCAATCCGGCGAAGAAGGGTGCATGATCTGATGTTTCAGGGTTCATGTCGGTATTGATTGATCCGGGCTGAATGATATTCACGGTGATGTTGCGAGGACCAAGATCGCGAGCCCAGCCTCGGGTGTACGCAGCCACAGCGGCCTTGGTTGCGATGTAATCGGCTGCGCCCTGGATTGGCAAATGATCGACAAGGGTTGTCCCCAAAGAAACAATTCGACCTCCATCGCTCATCAGCGGCGCAGCAGTGCGTACGGCCGTCACGACGCCACCTACGTTGATCGCTTGCTGACGGTCAAACGCTGCGATATCGGCGTCCGGAGTGCCTAGGGAACCAGTGACGCATACGCCGGCACTGTTCACGAGTATATCCAGCCGGCCAAAGTGCTCATGAACCTTTTTGACCAGCGCAACTACCTGAGCGGTATCACCTTGGTCTGCTTGAATCGAAAGCGCTTTGACGCCTTGACGCTCGATTTCCTCTACGACGGCGTGGGCTTGATCGGATGACTTTGCGTAGCTGAAAGCGATATGTGCACCGTCTGCTGCCAGGCGTTTTGCGATGGCTGCGCCGATACCGCGCGAACCACCCGTTACCAACGCCACTTTGCCTTTCAAATGCTGAGTCATTTTTGTCTTCCCATTTAACCTGCCACCCGGATTGGCTGACTTTGATTTGTTGAAATCAATCTATAAGTAATCATCAGCAGGATAAACAGGGCAAAAACAACACCAGCGTTCCTGATTCGATGATAATTGGCGCAAATTCAAATCGAGTAGACGACGTGGACTACTTCATGGCTGTTCGAGTTTTCTTGCAGGTTGTTGAAGCCGGAAGCTTTGTCAAAGCGGCACAAACCTTGGATTTACCGCGCAATACGGTGACCAAGCACCTGCAATCGCTGGAGGCGCACCTTCGGGTCAAATTGCTGAACAGGACCACGCGACGTATTTCGCTGACCAATGACGGCACCGCATATTACGAACGCATGGTGCGAGTCCTCGATCAGTGGCAGGAGGCCGAATCGGACCTGATGAGTGCTCAAGCCCGGCCTCATGGTCGTTTGCGCGTCGACATGGGATCGACAATGGCCACCATGCTGGTGTTACCTGCCTTGGCGGAATTCCAGGCACGCTACCCGGAACTGCAACTCGATATTGGGGTTAGCGACAGGCCAGTGGATCTATTGGGCGACCGTGTGGATTGTGTCATCAGAGGGGGGCCGGTTACCGATCCCTCATTGATAGCCCGGCAACTTGGCAGTCTTGCTTTCGTGACATGCGCAACGCCTGCTTACCTTGCCGCTAATGGCACTCCCGTTCACCCGTCAGATCTGGAAAGCGACCACCAGCTCGTTCGCTATTTCTTTGCAGGCTCAAACAGGCGGCGGCCGGTGGAATTTGTTAAAGGGGAAGAGCGGATCACCGTCGACGGCCGCTATTTAGTGGCCGTGAACGATTCGAACGCATATCTGGCGGCGGGTCTCGCCGGGCTGGGTGTGATGCAGACGCTGGCCTTCATCGTCAAACCACACTTGGAGTCGGGGGCTCTAGTGCCTCTGCTGGAAGAGTGGTCGCCTGAGCCCAATCCGATCTATATCGTTTACTCGCCAAACAGGCATTTGAGCGCCAGGGTCCGCGTGTTTGTCGAATGGCTAGTGGCGTTATTCGAGGCCAAAGGAATGAGATGAGTGAATTCATCCGCAAACGGCCGCTTTCTGCCCGGAGTGTGTAAATGAAAAACGCCCTGCACTTCAGCCAATAGCGTTATTGAGCCGGTGAGCGTCGATAGGCGGCTAGCAGCGCACCCATGCCCATCAGTAGCCCACCGGTGATGCAATTGAAGTTGCGCAGGTGTGTCGGTTGCAGACGGCGCTGCAAGCGCTCACCGCACAAGGCGTAGAACATCATAATGACGATGTTCAGGGTGCACAGAGCGATCAATAGGCAAGCATATTGAGGTAGCTGCGGCTGTGTGCCGTCGACGAACTGCGGCAGGAACGCGGACATGAAGAGCAAGGCCTTGGGATTGGACAACGCCACCAGCAAACTGCGGGTAAAAATACCCGCCGAGCCTGCACCAGTGTTCTTATCCTGCTGCCCGGCGGACAGCGGCAAATTGCGCGAACGCAGCATCTGCCAACCCAGCCAGATCAGATAAGCGGAGCCGATCCATTTTAAGGCCTGGAATAGCGTCTCGCTCGCGGCCAGCAACAGCCCCAAGCCACAGGCCACCGCGGTGATCAGCAATGCGTCGGCCAGCACTGCCCCGGCCATGCCCCAGAGCGCAGCCCTGAATCCATGGTTTGAACCATTCTGCAAAGCGAGTAGAACGGTTGGGCCAGGTATGGCAACGATGGCCGAACTCATCATGATGAACAGAAGCAAGGTGGTTAGCGGCATACAAATATCCTGTTGAAGTTGAAACGCAATGAGCTTTTCAGGCTGATCGCAATTACAGATAGTCCTTCATTTCCTGCCAATCCCCTTACCAACTCAAAGATGATGTCGGTGATCAACTGAGAACGGCCAGAAGCTGTCGTTCAACTGTGGACTGCCCGGCTCGAGCTATCCAATCAGCCCCATACGGCGCCTGGCGCGGTGCAATGAACAATCACGTACAGCCCAACGCAACACAGGCAAAATGCGATTGGCGCTGGCACGAACCAGTTTACTTTTCAGCGGGCTCAGGGAGGCACAGTACATCTCGCTGGCCCAATACGGTAAAAGGTCAATACCTGCTTGCATCATTAACGAGCCAAACGGTCTTGCCAGACGACTGGGTGAAGGGGCGGCAAGCAAAAGCTCCAGTACTTCACGACTTCGACCGTCGCAGAGCAACTGCGGCCGCATTCGCTCAAGGTAGTCTGAAATTTCCCGTTTAGAGCGCGGCACCTCTCGGGCGCCCAAACGCTGCGCGATAGATGCAGCTTCATCGTAGTAAAGATCTTGATCATCCAACGACAAGTGTGGATTTTTATATCGTAGGTGTGCCGAAAGAAAACTACTGACCTCCCCAACATGAACCCATGTCAACAAATCCGGGTCACTGGCTGCATAAGGCCGGCCATCAAGAGCCGTGCCAGTGACCTGCAAATGAATGGTGCGCACCTTTTCGATCAGCCACTCGGCATCCTGGCGTGAGCCAAAGGTGGTTCCAGAAATAAATAAGCCAGTTCGCCGCAGACGACCAATCATATCCTCGCGAAAAGTTGAGTGATCCCAGATGCCTGCCAACGCAAGCGGGTGCAATGCTTGCAACATAAGGGCACTAATGCCACCGATCAGCATACTGCTGTAGTCCCCATGCACCTGCCAGCAGATCGAATTCGGCCCGAAGAGACCTGGGGCACCCTTGGGATTTTCCAGATCGATTTTGCCAAGAGACAACCCCGTCAAACTCATGACTTGAGTTTCAATGCGGCGACGAATAAATTCCATAACAACCTTATGTGGACGACACAAGAAAACTGAAACACTGCCCGGACTCATTAGTAAAAACAACAAAGCCCAGACAATAAAAGCACCTTAAGCGTATTCAATAATACCTAGTTGCTTGGCCATGAATAATTCGTTTCGCTCAACAATCTCTTCGACAATTTTCCCTTCAGTATTAAATCGAAAGTAAGTTAACGCAGTCCACGCCAAGTCTTTCCCCGCCACATCAAACCCGTGCCAAGTATTAGAACCCTTAGCTTGATGCTTCAATGCCACCACCACTACATCACCAGCCACAACTTCTTTTTGGAAGGTCGTGTGTATAGACTCATATCGGTCAGTCACATTCAGCTTCAACGCTTTTTTGAAAGGCCCCATTCCAACGATAGGCGCAATACAGTCCGGTCGATGAACAACGACATCCTCCGCAAAAAATTCCGCCACGCGATCCACATCTTTTCCGTCAACGCAGAATTTAAAATAGTTTTTTACGACATCCAGATTATTACTCAATTGAATACCTATCGAGTTTCCTTCAGCGCAGAACATCTTTGCTGCAAGGGATAGAGTTAGATTAACGGTAGCAATTAAATTGAAAAAGCCTTTAACTGGAAATGACATTTTCGCTCAATGGAACAATGCTGATGGATCGCTGGACCGAATATGAACTGTTTGTAAAGGTCACAGAGCTGGGCAGCTTGAGCAAGGCAGCAGAGGCGCTGGACCTGTCTAATGCCGCTGCCAGCCGCCACTTGGCGGCACTGGAGGATCGTCTAGGGGCGAGGTTGATAGAGCGCAGTACACGCCGATTATTTGTCACTGAGGTCGGCAAGGACTTCTACAACAATTCCAAGGCCGCACTACTGGCCATGCAAGGCGCCACCGACGCCGTGTCCGCGACCAAAAGCCATCCAATGGGTGTGTTGCGCGTTACCGCCTCTTTATCGCTGTGCCTACAGCACATATTGCCCCTGCTGCCGAAATTCAATCAGCAGTACCCTGATGTTCGCTTGGACATCGTTGCTGAAAACCGCTACTACGACATCATTGACGACAACATTGATGTGGCGCTTCGGACACGAGAAAGTGAACCTGACACGAGCCTGGTGATTCGGCGCTTGACTGAGACACGGCGCACGCTTGCCGCGTCGCCTGATTATTTGCGACGTCACGGCTCTCCCGAGCACCCTCAAGCATTGGTTGACCATCAACTCTTGCTTTACACCTACGCCACCGCCCCTTATGAAATGGTTTTCCAGCGTGAGGAGGAGTCCATCACGATCTCGACAAAAGCATCACTTGAGTCCAACGATGGTCAGCTCTTGCGAGCAGCAGCGCTGCAAGGGTTAGGCATTCTTGCTCAGCCCACATATGTGATACACGACGATATTGTTGCGGGTCGATTGATTCCAGTTTTAACCGGCTGGAACCTACCCAGATTAGACATCAACCTCGTTTATACGTCCCGACTGCATTTGCCTGCGAAAACGCGCGCATTCATCGACTTCATCGTCAAAGAATTTCAGCATTTAGACTAACGCAAGGGCTCAACATCCCGCCGTACCGGATGAAGATGGCTCAAATGTCCCCAATCCGAACCCTTGAGAACTTTACCTTACATGTCCTACAAAGCCATTCTGCCAACCGTTAGAGGGTTGAACTGGCTGCCGGACAATTTTGATCTGTGTCGCAGTCGCCCACCTCAAGCACTGACTCCAATGTTCGGTACGTGCTGAACTTCTCGCCGAATGACTGCTACGAGTCGGATAGCGACCACGCACCGTGACTGATCCACCCTTGTCCTCCCTCAACGTGGAGGACAAGCCATGAACACTATTGCTACATACAGCCATCAGCCTTGGAACAAGGGAAAGCTTGTCGGGCAGAAAGCCCCGCTCCGAGTCAGCGATATCTGGGCCATTCGGGTCAGACTCCAGCTCGCGGAGAAGACACGGGATCTGGCTCTCTTCAACTTGGCTATCGACAGCAAGCTGCGTGCCTGTGACTTAACCAAGCTGCGAGTACGAGACATAGCCCATGGGGAACATGTGTCGTCACGGGCCATCGTGATGCAGCAGAAAACTCAGCACCCAGTGCAATTTGAAATCACTGAGCAAACCCGAACGGTTCTGGAGGCTTGGATGCATCAGGCCCACCTCCGTGGTGAGAACTTCTTGTTTCCGACCCGGTTGCACGGCTCAGATCATCTCTCCACCAGGCAATACGCTCGAATAGTCAAAGCGTGGGTGACAGCCATTGGCCCTTGACCCAACCATGTACGGTACTCACACGCTACGGAGAACCAAGGCATCGCTGATCTATCGCAGGACAAAGAATCTGAGAGCTGTCCAACTCCTGCTTGGTCATACGAAGCTTGAAAGCACCGTCAGATACCTAGGAATCGAGGTCGATGACGCCCTGGAAATGGCGGAACAGACGGAAGTCTGACCACCCACTGCGACGGTCGATGCTAGACCGTCGCTGTCCGGCCAGGAGCAGTCATTCAACTTCTACGAAACCAAGGAGCGATACAAAGCGACCGTCAGCTTACGGCTGTGTCAGATACACAGGTAGCCTGATCGAGAGCTACGCTAATGCCTAGTGAGGCCCGGTCCATCCAAATCAGCAGCGGCGCACGAACATGGTTTTCTCTTTACTGATGGCGTTGGTATTAGCGTTCCTGATTGGCTGGGTTTCGCAGCGCATGGGTATGTGTCTTGTCAAAGCGAGCGAACAATTGCTGGCGGGGCGCCCGACGTTGTTTGTGGCACTGACATCGTGTGGATTGTTCGGGTTGATGCTGGCCCCGCTCTATCGTTTCTCCGAGGTCAGCCTGCCGCTGTACTCGCCTGGTATTTCCTGTCCTTTACTGGTTTCGGGAGGCTTGTTGTTCGGGGTGGCATCGGTGCTGAACAACGGTTGCAGCGTAGGCACGCTGACCAAGTTTGCCTGTGGCAATTTCAATAAGCTGTTCACGATGATCGGCTGGGTCCTGGGGATCGTGCTCTGGTATTACATGCGCATGATGCCCGAACAGAAGACCATTCTGATGCCGGAAATTTCCAGCCGCCATTACTGGCTGTTGATCGGTGTAGTGGCGCTGGTGCTGATATTTTTGGTCGGCATACATGGTAATAAACACCTGGTGCTCTCCAGTATGCTGCTGGGTGCGTTGACGAGTGCGCTCTATACGTTCGAGCCGTTATGGACACCTAGTGTGTTCTTTTACAATGTTTCGCAGATGTTCTGGCAAGCCGATATGGCAATCAGCGCCCGGCGTATTGCGGTGTTTGTTATGTTGCTGGCAGGCATGCTGAGTTTTACCCTGTACAGGAAAACGTTCCGTTTCGAGGCCTTTACCCCATCAAAGGCTGGCGTTCATTTGTTGGCGGGTATTTTGATGGGGATTGGGGCTTCGATGATGCTCGGCGGTAACGACTCGCAAATACTGTTGGTGTTTCCAACACTGGGCGTTGCTTCAAGCATTCCACTGGTGTCGATTGCCACAGGCATTCTGGTGTCATTGTGGTGCAAAACACGCGGTACGAGTTGAACACCCTCAAGATGGTTCCAGAGGTGTGCCGTATTTTTTGTGCAACAGCCAATCCAACTGAAGTGATTCTCGCTGAGACGGAACAAGGGCGAGCGATCCTGGGCGTAGTGGATGGCTTCTGTGCCATTGACGTTGAAGGCGATGAACCTGTGGCGCAAGAACTTGTTGCGGCAGATTGGCTACAAGCTGTGAACTGCAGAGCGAGCATTTCGTGGGAAAGGGGCTGGTTTGATTTCGTCTGGCTGAACATCTGCAAAGTGTCGATTGGAGCTGGTCGCTGACAGCCGCTTTCGACTCAATATAGACGGTGACGACAGACAGAAATCGGCCAATAGCAGTCGTTGGAACGAGCAATGACAAATGATTGGCTATGCTTCATCTGCTGCCGCGAACTGGTCGAGCAGACTGCACTTTTTGTCCTCAACGTATAACTCCCTTCAGCGTCCACTAAAATTTAAGGCGTCATCTCCCATTTAGGGGCTATCAAGAGTTGTATGGCTGGTTGTTGTAGCGATCGAGAAGCTGGCGTGAAATCGCCGCGAGTGTGGCGAGGACGATTTTATCCATAACGATGGAGATGAAACTGTGAAACAACTCATCCAGCTCCTGACAGTCCCTGCAGCCTGCATTGTGCTGACACTACCCAGCTTGACTGCTGCGCAGGAGAGCCCCGTTATTCCCGCGTCGATCAGCACACCGGACAAAGTCGAGACGCGCATCGGCGCGCTCGACTTCAAGGACGGCATGCCGAGCAAGCAGACCATCGACAAGGTCTATGACAATCTGGACTTCACGCGCGCGTTCGAGGCGTTTGTGAACACCTACCAGGGCGTGAACATGGCCGCCATCCGCAAGGGCTTTCTGAGCATCGCGGTAAAAGACAACGAAGTAATCATCTGGTCCGAACTGATGGATGCCAAGTTGCTGTTTCTGACGACCAACGCCGATACCGTCTATTTCGGGAGCTTCATAGACATCTCAAAGGGCCCGATGGTGGTCGAGACACCGCCCAAGGCGCTGGGCACCTTCGACGATATTTGGTGGCGTTGGATCATTGATTTCGGCTTGCCCGGACCCGACCGCGGCGAAGGCGGGAAATACCTCATCCTGCCGCCGGGGTATGACGGTCCGCTGCCCGAGGGCGGATTCTATATCGCTCGCTCCCGCACCAACCGCGTGCTGCTCTTGGGCCGCTCGTTCATGGAGAAAAACGATCCGAAGCCCGCGGTCGAATTGATCAAGAAGACGACCAGAATCTATCCCTATGAAGCGGGTGGCGAGGGCACGAGCATCGCCGAGTTCCTGAGCGGCAAAGCTAAACTTGGCAAAATCACCCCCCCGCCGCCGCCTGTGTTCCACGAAGGCAGCGGCAAGGTAATGAACACCATTCCACCCAGCGATTTCAGCTACTACGAGATGCTTAACGAGGTGGTGCAACAGGAGCCTGCAACTGCGCTCGACCCGGAATTGATGGGACCGGTGGCCGCCATCGGCATCATCAAAGGCAAGCCGTTCAATCCCGATGCGCGGATGAAGAAGATTCTCACCGAGGCGGTGGCGCTCGCCAATGCCACCTCGCGCACCCTGTTTACGGCGCCTCGCGACCCAGCTTGGTACTACTATCCCGGATCGGGTTGGCAGAACATGCTGTTCTCCTCCGGCTACGAGTTCGAGACGCCGGTCCCGGAAATTACGCCCGAGGGCGTCAAGCCCTACCCGCCCACCGGCTACCGCCAGTTGGACGCGCGAACGTCTTTCTTCTACGGCGTCACCGGCATCACGCCCGCGATGGCCATGCGCGTGGCGGGCATCGGCTCGACCTACCTGTGGACGATGGTCGATGCCGACAAGCAGTACTTCGACGGCGCCAAGACCTACAAGGTGACGCTGCCGAAGGACATTCCGCAGGCGAATTTCTGGTCGTGGACGCTCTACGACACCATGACGCGCTCGATGCTCGACACGCCGCAGCGCTACCCGCGTGCGGGCAGCCAGAGCTATCCGTCCCCCGCAGCCGAAGCGGATACCGACGGCTCCACGACAGTTTACTTCAGTCCCACCCAGCCTACGGGTGTCAAACGGGGCAACTGGATTCAGACCATGCCGGGTAAGGGCTATTTCCCGATGCTGCGGCTCTACAGCCCGCTTCCACCGTTCTTCGCCAAGACCTGGCGGCCGAGCGAGGTCGAGGTGGTGAAATAGGCAGCTCAACAAAGGCGCATGGAAAGGAAACAATCATGAAAGCTATCAAACTCGTCGCCCTGGCGGCGCTCGTTGCGCTCGCATGCACAGGTGCCCGTGCTCAAACCAACGTCACTCCCGCGGAAGCCCGCGCCATCGCCAAGGAAGCCTATATCTACGGCTTCCCGCTGGTGGACAGCTACCGCGTCCAGTATGCCTACTTCGTGGATCGCGATAGTCCGGAATACAAAGCGCCCTGGAACCAGATCCGCAACAACCCTCACGTCGGCACGCCGGCGGACAAGGCGGTGCAGGCGATCAACACGGATACGCCCTACTCCTGGATCGGCATGGACCTGCGCGCAGAACCCCTGGTGCTCACCTTGCCGGTCATCGAAAGGAAGCGCTATTTCTCCGTCCAACTTATCGATCTCTACACCTTCGACTTCGACTACATGGGCAGCCGCACCACCGGCAACGATGGCGGCAGCTTCCTCGTCGCCGGTCCGGGTTGGAAAGGCGAAACACCCAAGGGCGTGAAGAAAGTGTTCCGCTCGGAGACCGAGCTCGGGCAGGTCTGGTTTCGCACGCAGCTTTTCAACCCGGGCGACATCGACAACATCAAGAAAATCCAGGATGGCTACAAGGTGCAGACGCTGTCGGCGTTTCTCGGCCAGCCCGCGCCCAAAGCAGCGCCGGCGATTGATTTCATCAAGCCGTTGACGCCAGAGCAGGAGAGGACGTCGCTTGAGGTTTTCAACATCCTGAACTTCGTCCTGCAGTTCTGCCCGACGGACCCGTCCGAGACGCAGCTGATGGCGCGTTTCGCCAGGATCGGTGTCGGCGCAGGGAAGACCTTCGATGTGAGCAAGCTCTCGCCCGAAATGAAGACAGCCTTCGAGCAAGGCAGGGCCGACGCCTGGGCCGACTTCGCGAACGTGAAGAAACAAATAGAAGAGGGGAAGGTGGGCTTCGGAGACATGTTCGGCAAGCGCGCACATCTGAAGAACAATTACCTTTACCGCATGGTTGCGACCCTTGGCCTCTACGGCAATACAAAGGAGGAAGCGATTTATCTGGGGTATTTCACCGATGGTGACGGCAAAAAGCTGGACGCTGCCAACCGTTACACCCTGCGTTTTGCGCCGGGCCAATTGCCGCCTGTCAACGCGTTCTGGTCGCTGACCATGTATGACTTCCCGGCCGAGTTGCTCGTCGCCAATCCGCTCAATCGCTACGTGCTCAACTCGCCGATGCTGCCGCAATTCAAGCGCGATGCGGACGGCGGCCTCACGCTTTACATCCAGAGCGAGTCACCTGGCAGTGACAAGGAAGCGAACTGGTTACCTGCGCCCAAGGGTCCGTTCGCGATGGCCATGCGCCTCTATTGGCCAAAGCCCGAAGCGCTCGACGGTAAGTGGAAGCACCCGCCAGTGAAGAAGGTGCAATAGGAAATGGACCGCTGATGCTCGAGACGCCACCTTTGTCTCTCGGCGTCATCGACGACAGCTGGTTCCGCTGGGCAACGGACACGGCCATTGTCACGCCAAACAGCGACACGCTGTATTCCGTCGTGTGGGCGGACCTGCGCGCCGAACCGATGGTGCAGTCGGTTTCGGCGGCGGAAAAATCGCGCTACTACTCGGTGATGCTTTGTGACGGCAACACCTTCAGCTACGGTTACATCAGCAGCCGCGCCACCGGCAGTGAGGCCGGCAAGTACCTGACCCAACTAGAAGGGCGCAACCCTGCGCTTTGCGCCGGACCAACTGCCGCCCATCAACGACCTTCTGGTCGCTGACGATGTATGGATTGCCGTCGAGCCTTTTCGTGGCCAATCCAATCAATCGCTACTTGCTCAACTCACCCATGTTGCCGCAGTCCAAGCGCGATGCTGACAGCGG
The DNA here is from genome assembly GCF_016650715.1 of Pseudomonas sp. TH39(2020). Classification (NCBI taxonomy): domain Bacteria; kingdom Pseudomonadati; phylum Pseudomonadota; class Gammaproteobacteria; order Pseudomonadales; family Pseudomonadaceae; genus Pseudomonas; species Pseudomonas sp. TH39(2020). Next base: position 392,750 of record NZ_JAEKFF010000003.1, read on the forward strand.
GCTGAATTTGCTGATCCAGAACGAACCCCCCGGCAAGGACAAGGTAAGCAACTGGCTGCCTGCGCCGAAAGGTCAGTTCATGATGGCCATGCGTCTTTACTGACCGAAAGAGGAAATCGTGGATGGCAAGTGGACCCAGCCTCCGCTTCGTCATTCGCAGTGAATTGACCGCCAGCAGAAATTAGCGACGCAGTTGTTTCTGGTGGTGAATGACCGCTTGGGGTCGATTTCGGTCAGCCGGGACAGGCAGAAATCGGCCAGAAGCAGTCATTGAGCACTCTTCGGGCCTACCTCTTTTCCCGCCCAGTGGATTAACCGGTAGTGACCGGCGTTAGCAAGCATGCCGGTCACTTCCATTATTTTATTTTCTGATGGACACAATGGTGGCTTTACTGCCCTCTAGCCGAAAGGAAAACGTCACGCGGTCTCCGGCCGTCAGCCCTGTCAGTTGATCTTCCGCTACGGAAAAGGCCATGGTCATCGGCGGCCATTGCACGGCAGGAACAGCGCCGTGGGAGATAGTCACCGTGTGCTTCGTAGTATCGATAGCCTTGATCGTTCCGTCGGCGGTGGCTACCGGGGCCTGCTTTGTTTCCTGCTTCATCTGCATGCCCTCCATGCCGTCCATTTTCATGCCCGGCATGTCCTCTGCCAGGGCAGAAAAAGACAGTGTAACTACGGTGCTTGCAACGGCGATCAGGGTCAGTTTCATATGACTTTTCCTTGAGTGGTGGTGGTTTCAACTGGGAGGCGCCGGCGGCGCATCAAGCGGTAGGCTGCCGGAATGACAAACAGGGAAAGCAAGGGCGCGGTGACCATACCCCCGACCATCGGCGCGGCGATGCGGCTCATCACTTCGCTGCCAGTACCGCTGCCCAACAGGATGGGTAACAGACCGGCAATGATGACCGCCACAGTCATGGCCTTGGGTCGAACACGCTGCACGGCGCCTTCACGAATCGCCGCAACCAGACCGCGCTCCGTGCTGTCGCCGAGGTCTTCACGTTCGGCCCAGGCGTTCTTCAGGTAGAGCAGCATGATCACGCCAAACTCGGCGGAAACACCGGCCAAGGCGATAAAACCGACCCCGGTGGCGACTGACAGGTTGAACCCCAACAGATAGAGGAACCATGCCCCGCCAGTCAGGGCGAATGGCAGAGTGGCCATGATCAGCAAGGCCTCATCGAAGCGGGCAAAAGTCAGGTAGAGCAGCACGAAGATGATCAACAGCGTGGCAGGCACCACCAGCTTGAGTCGTGCGTTGGCCCGTTCCAGAAATTCGAACTGCCCTGAGTAACTCAGGCTCATGCCGGGCCGCAACTTGACCTGCTCATTGACGACCCATCGTAGATCAGCGACCACAGACGCAATGTCCCTGCCACGCACATCGATGTACACCCAACCTGAAGGTCGTGCGTTCTCGCTCTTGAGCATCGGTGGACCGTCCGTGACTTTGACCTTCGCCACTGTGCCGAGGGTGATCTGGCCCCCCAGAGGGGTGTAGATCGGCAATTGCTCCAGGGCGCCGAGCGAGTCACGCCACTCACGTGGGTAACGCACGTTGATCGGGAAGCGTGCGAGTCCTTCAATGGTCTCGCCGACGTTTTCACCGCCGATAGCGCCGGCCACGATGGACTGCACATCGGCGATATTCAGTCCGTAACGGGCGGCGACTTTGCGGTCGATATCCACATCGATATAGCGACCACCAGTTAGTCGCTCGGCCAGAGCCGAACTGACACCGGGTACGCCCTTGGCCACACGCTCGACCGCCTGAGTAGCGGCATCGATCTCCGTCAGGTTGGTGCCGGCAACTTTCACTCCGATGGGACTCTTGATCCCCGTAGCCAGCATGTCGATACGGTTGCGAATCGGTGGTATCCAGATATTCGTCAGCCCAGGGACTCGTACCACTCGATCCAGTTCTTCCACCAACTTTTCCTGGGTCATGCCAGGACGCCATTGCTCATGTGGCTTGAACTGGATCGTGGTTTCGAACATTTCCAGCGGTGCCGGGTCGGTGGCAGTTTCGGCGCGCCCCGCTTTACCGAAGACATGTTCGACCTCGGGCACGGTCTTGATCAGACGATCAGTCTGTTGCAGCAACTGCGCGGCTTTCTGCGCCGACAGTCCCGGCAAAGCTGAAGGCATATAGAGCAGGTCGCCCTCGTCCAACGGGGGGAGAAATTCGCCACCCAAGCGAGACATTGGCCATAGCGCACTGACAAAAACCAATAGCGCCACCAGCAGCGTGATCTTTGGTCGACGCAAGACTGCGTCCAGGGCTGGCTGATAGATCCGGATCAACCACCGGTTCAACGGGTTCTGATGTTCACTGGGAATTCTTCCTCGAATCCAGTAACCCATCAGCACCGGCACCAAGGTCACTGACAATCCCGCCGCTGCGGCCATGGCGTAGGTCTTGGTGAAAGCCAAAGGGCCGAACAGCCGTCCTTCCTGAGCTTCCAGCGTGAACACCGGAATGAACGACAGAGTGATGATCAACAAACAGAAGAACAGCGCCGGGCCTACCTCTGCCGCCGCTTCGGTCATTACATGCCAATGACGCTCACCCTTCAGTTCTTCCCCCGGATTTGCCGCGTGCCAGGCTTCAACCTTTTTGTGGGCGTTCTCAATCATCACCACAGCGGCATCGACCATGGCGCCGATGGCGATGGCAATCCCGCCCAAGGACATGATATTGGCGTTGATTCCTTGGTAACGCATGACGATAAAGGCAATCAACACACCAACAGGCAGGGAGATGATCGCCACCAGCGATGAGCGCAAGTGCCAGAGGAAGATCCCACACACCAACGCGACAACGATGAATTCTTCGATTAGCTTGTGGCTAAGATTTTCCACAGCCCGGTCGATCAGCTTGCTGCGGTCGTAGGTGGTGACGATTTCCACTCCGGCCGGCAAACTGCTTTTCAGTTCGTCGAGTTTTGTCTTGACCGCCGCAATGGTCTCGCGAGCGTTCTTGCCACTACGCAAAATCACCACGCCGCCGACGGTCTCGCCTTCGCCGTCGAGTTCAGTGATACCACGCCGCATTTCCGGTCCCAACTGGATCGTGGCGACATCGCCGAGGGTCACCGGCACACCTCCCGAACCCAGCTTGAGAGGGATCGCCCGAAAGTCATTGAGCGTCTTCAGATAGCCGGAAGCCCGCACGATGAACTCGGTCTCTGCCATCTCCAGCACGGCACCACCAGTTTCCTGATTGGCCTTGCCGATAGCCTCGGTTACCTCAGCTTGAGTGATACCTAGGCTGGCCAGTTTGAGCGGATCAAGCTGAACCTGGTACTGCTTGACCATGCCACCCACGGTGGCCACTTCCGCAACGTTGGGCAGGGTCTTGAGTTCAAACTTGAGGAACCAATCCTGAAGTGCGCGAAGCTGTGCCAAATCGTGTCCGCCACTGCGATCCACCAGTGCGTACTGATAGATCCAACCTACGCCCGTCGCATCCGGTCCCAACGCCGGCTTGGCGCTGGCCGGCAACCGACTTTGTATTTGGCTCAGGTACTCCAACACCCGCGAGCGCGCCCAGTACAGGTCGGTTCCATCCTCGAACAGAACGTACACAAAGCTGTCACCGAAAAAGGAATAGCCGCGAACCGTTTTCGCGCCTGGCACCGACAACATCGTGGTTGCCAGTGGGTAGGTCACCTGGTTCTCGACAATCTGCGGCGCCTGGCCTGCATAAGGTGTGCGGATGATCACTTGCACATCGGAGAGATCCGGCAGCGCATCGATGGGCGTGCTCTGCACCGACCAGACGCCCCAAGCCGTGACGAACAGCGTAGCCAGTAGCACCAGGAATCGGTTGGCCACTGACCAACGAATCAGGGCGGCAATCATGGCTGGCTCCCCGATTTGTCCAGCCGCTCTACACGCAAGCCATCATCGGTCTGGCTAACCGCAATCCGAACCTTGTCGCCCGTTTTGAGGCCCTGCATCAGCGCCGGACTAGCGAGTGGGAACGTCATCGTCATACCAGGCATTCCCAGCGTCTTGAAGGGACCATGGGCAAGCGTGACTTCTTTATCGTTGATCTCAACGATCTGCCCATCCGCTTCATGAAAGCTGGAGGCTGCTACGCGGGGTGGTGACTCTTCCTCTGAGCGGGCAACAATGCCCTTTAGACTAGCCTCCGAGTCGAGCAGGAACTGGCCAGAGGTAACCACCTTCTGGCCTTCTTCCAGACCTTTCACTATCGCCGTCTTGCCATCGCTTTCCTGCCCGAGTTGCACCTCCACGGGACGGTAGCGGCCCGCGTCTTCGGCGAGCATCACCAAGGCACGTCGGCCAGTGCGAATGACGGCTTCGCTCGGCACCCACAACACACTTTGCCCGTTCGAACGATTCAGGCGTACCTGTGCCGTCAAACCTGGCCTGAGGCGTCCGTCCGTATTGGGTAACTCGACACGTACCCGAAGGGTGCGGCTGTCCGGATTGGTCTCGGGCAAAATCGCGCTGACCTTGCCGTTGAGTATTGTCCCTGGGAAAGCTGGCAGACGCGCTTCGACTGCCTGTCCCACGGTGATCGATCCGGCATCCGATTCTGGTACGGCCACCGCTAGCCAGACACTACTCAAGCCATTAACGCGTGCCAGGGTGTCGCCGGTCGCCACGGTCATACCCGCGCGTACGTTCAACTCTTGCAGCACACCGGCAATGGGACTGGTCAGAGTCAGGTACGGCTGAACCTTACCGCCACGCTCTACCTGAGTAATCAGTGCTGCCGGCATCCCTGTGAGCCGTAGACGCTGGCGGGCCGCATCCAACAGGGCAGCATCCCCGTTGCGTTTCAGGGCAAGGAACTCTGTCTGAGCAGCGGCCCATTCCGGCACCAGGATATCCGCCAACGCCGCGTTGGCTTTGAGCACATCACCGGGAGCATGGGCATAGACCCGCTCCACAAAGCCAGTGGTGCGTGCCTGAATCACAGCGACATCACGTTCGTTGAACACCAAGACACCTGTCACGTCGAGGCTGGAATCAAAGATCCCACGGGTGACAGTCGCAAAACGCAGTCCGAGATTCTGTGTCAGACTCGGATCGATGCTGACGCTCGCACGGTCCCCTGCGCCGCTGGCGTATTGGGGGACCAGTTGCATGTCCATGAAGGGGGACTTACCCGGCTTATCGAACTTTTGTTGCGGGTACATGGGGTCGTACCAATACAGTGCTTTGCGTTCGCCCGGTGAATTGAGGCTCTGTTCCGGGGCGGTACCTGGCTCTCCGCTCATGCGCTGGTGAGCGAACCAGTAGCCACCGGCAACACCCAATGCCAGCGAGATGCCTACCAGCCATGCCCCGTTCCATTTTCTAAGGATCATTGGCTGGACTCCCCATATGCAAAATACAAACGCGCACTGGTCAACGCTCGCTGCTCTTCCACGTCGATCTGTTTGAGGCGGGCTTCGATGAGTTCACGTCGGGCGGCAACAACGGCGTTTAAATCGCCTTTGCCGGAACGATAACTGGCCATGCTGAGTTCGACCTTTTCCTTGGCTAGTGGTAACAGGCTTTCCTGGTTTCGGCGCACGGCACGATTCAGGCGCTCATAGTCAGCCAGTTCGTTCTCTAGTTGCTGGGTATGCTCGCGTGACAGAGCCTCGCGCTCAGCCTCTAGCTGGTCGAGTTCAGCTTGCTTGGCCGCAATCTTGGGGTTTTGACGCGACTCAGGAAACAGCGGTAGGTCCCAGGAAAATTGCACGCTGACCATATCGCCGAACTCACGGCCACGGCGCTGGTAATCCAGTTCCCAGCTCCAGTCCGATTGCTTCTCCGACACGGCTTCACGAACCTTGGCTTGCGCCTCGCGGGTCATCGGCGCAAACGCTGCCAACTCGGGATGGTGTTGCAGTTTATGGGAGTAGCTTGAGGTATCGACGGGCCAGTCCGGCAAGTTGCCCACAGGCTTGTCGTTGGCGGCGGAGCCAATCCAGCGTTTGAGGGCTGCTCGGGCCTGTGTTCTCTGGAGAATCAGATTGTCCTGTTGCTCCGCCAGTTGAGCTGCTTCCTGCTTGGGTGTCACCGCATCGGCGGGTTGAGCGCGGCCACCGGCAATCTGGGCCCGGACGGTATCGCTCAGCAGGCGGTTTTCTTTGTAGAAGTCCTGGAACAGCACATCTTTGCGCTCAACGGAGTAGCTGCTGATCCAGGCCAACGCCGTGGACTGGCGTACCTTCAGACGTTCGACTCGACGCTCCGCAGCGGCGCGATCAACAGCTGCATCGGCAACTTCAATGCGCGCTTTGCGTTTGTCGCTGCTGGGCATTTCTTGCCTGACCCCGACCATTTGCATGGTCATGAAGTCTTGGTCGATGCTCCAGCGATCCGGACCGCCAATGGGGTAGTTCTGCACACCCAACAACAGTTTGGGGTCAGGTAGCTCACCGGCTGGAATAGCCGCGCTACTGGCAGCCTGAATTTTTGCGTCTTGTGCAGTCAGCGACGGTGCATTGTTTTCGGCCAGCCGCAACGCTTCATCGAGTGTCAATGCGGCAGCGAAGCTCGGCAATGCCAGTACGCTTGCCGCCAGACCGGCCACGAGGGACCAGCCTGTGCAATAGCACTTGGAGTTCATGTTTACGATTCCTGTGATCATCCACTGCACGCGTCAAAAGACATGCGCGCAGCTAGTCCATCCCGCTAACGCAGAATGAGGCTCAATGTGGGACAGGAATCAAACGCGAGGCGGTCGCCATACCCCGGACGGGGGCTGTACTGGCAGGGAATCGATGAAGAAGGAAAGCACTACTGGGCTGAATACAGTTACAGGAGGCTTGAAGATTGAGACTTGCAGCATGCCGCCCGTCTTGCATTCCTGGCCGGGTTTACAGGGCTTTCCGTGCTCGGTAGGACTCTTCATATCGTTGCAGCAGTCCATCCCCATATCGTCCATCATCGCCATGCCCATCGTCTTCATTGGGCAAGGTTCTGTCGGTGCCTGAACGCCCGCCATCCCGCTGAGGGGAAGCGCCAGGCTAATCATGAAGATGATGCAAAACCGCAGATAGCGTTTCATGGGCTGGAGTGTAGTCGCTGCAAATGGCTCTTACAATTGAAAGCGGTCGACCCAATAGGCCTGCCAAAGGCGATAAAACACATCCTGAGTTAAGCCAACATTACCGACGCGAAATAAAGCTTCTGACACTCCGTTTCTAGATCTGCAAGTGGTTCAAAAACGATCAAGGCATCACTCAAGCCAATCCAGCCGAGACGGATTGCTTCGCCTGCACAGTTGCGTGGCTGGATTATCTCAGTTGCCATAGCATAAGGATAATGCTCACTGCCAAACCAAGTGTAAGGATTCCGATTCCAAGCGAAACTCCGATAAGCAGAGGACGTTTCCACAAGGCTCTAATCTCCGGTTTTCGATTACTCAACGAATATTGAATACAAGCATGAGAGCAATTACCAAGCCAGTTGGTAGGGTCAGGTATAGACACCAACGACTTTGCGATGAAATGGCCGTTTCAGGAAGGTAGATTCATATTGCTTCACGGAGAATTCCCCAAAAGTGGGGTGACTTTCCTTACATATGGTGCTGAGTTCCCGAGGATGGTGCAGGCATTGGGGCAATGGCTGACTTCATTCATTAGCTGTCCTTCACGAAGGGCAGCTTTGGGCCGACTGCGGCCCTTCGCTACAGGCAACAACCGGCCCAGAGTGTGTAAAAACGCCTTCGCGAACCCTTGCTATGATTTCTGAGGATTTCATCGCAGGGATCGCCCATGAAGCGCTTTATCCAAGGTGAACATCGAGGCCAAGGCACCTTACTTCCCGAGAGCCTCGACGACTACGTCAGCGATACCAATCCTGTGCGTGTAGTCGACGTCTTTGTCGACGAACTCGACCTGGTCAATCTGGGTTTTGAAGGTGCCATTCCAGCCGATACTGGCCGGCCTGCTTACCACCCCGCGATCCTGTTGAAGATCTACATCTACGGCTATCTCAACCGCATTCAGTCGAGCCGACGTTTGGAGCGAGAAGCTCAACGCGACGTCGAACTGATGTGGTTGACCGGGCGTTTAATGCCCGATTTCAAGACCATCGCCAATTTCCGAAAAGACAACAGCAAGGCCATCCGAGGCGTCTGTCGCCAGTTCGTTGTGCTGTGTCAGCAGTTGGGACTGTTTGGAGAAAATCTGGTCGCCATTGATGGCAGTAAATTCAAAGCAGTCAACAACCGCGACCGCAATTTCACCATCGCCAAACTGAAGCGGCGCATGGAAGAAATTGAATCGAGTATCAACCGTTACCTGGCGGCACTCGATGCTGCCGATCGGCAGGAACCCACAGCTTCCGAGCCCAGTGCCGTGCGGCTGGAAGAGAAAATCGCCAAGCTCAAAACTCAAATGAAGGAGCTTCAAGTGATCGAAATCCAGCTCAAAGAATCGCCGGATAAACAGGTCTCACTGACCGATCCAGACGCCCGTTCCATGATGACGCGCGGCACAGGAATCGTCGGCTACAACGTGCAGACAGCGGTCGATACTCAGCACCATTTGATCGTTGCACATGAGGTGACTAACGTCGGTTCCGACCGCGATCAACTCAGTTCAATGGCCAAGCAGGCCCGCGAGGCGATAGCGTCAGAAACGTTGTCGGTGGTGGCGGACCGAGGTTATTTCAAAAGCGAACAAATCCTGGCTTGTCACGATGCCGGCATCACCGCCTATGTGCCCAAACCGATGACCTCTGGAGCCAAGGCTGACGGGCGTTTCAATAACGATGCCTTCATCTATGACGCGGCAAAAAACGAATACATTTGCCCGGCTGGAGAGGCGCTGATCTGGCACTACTCCTACGTTGAAAAAGGCCTGAAGCTGCATCGTTACTGGAGTTCGAAATGCCAGGGCTGCGCGCTGAAAGCGCAGTGCACACCGAGCACGGAACGACGAGTTCGACGCTGGGAACATGAAGCCGTATTGGAGGAGATGCACCTTCGGCTGAGCAAAGCCCCGGAGATGATGCGAGTCCGAAAACGGACGGTTGAGCATCCCTTCGGGACGCTCAAGCAATGGATGGGTGCGACGCACTTCCTGACGCGAAAGCTGGCCGGGGTGAGTGCGGAGATGAGTTTGAATGTGCTTGCCTACAACCTGAAACGGGTCATGAAAATCATTGGTGCTAAGGGTTTAATGAAGGCGCTGTCGGCCTAAAAAAGGCTAGTTTTGGCCCATCCCAGAGGCTGTAAAAACGGCGTTGACGTGTTCTAGGTCGCGACCGATGCGACTCGCAGCATTGACCGTGTGATCGCTCAGCCAACGAACGTCAATGACCCAAGACGATCAGGTTATGAGCGTTTTTACACACTCTGGGCCAAAAGCAGTCATTCAAATTGCCTTCGGAGCCTTACCGAAATTGAATTATCTCGTGGGTAGCGGAAACCGGAACCTATGTTCATTGTCTACAACTGTCCAGCACATGGAGTGCGCACCTAACCCATAGGCAGGCAATGTAATGCCAATGACTTACCTTCCGCTCCAAATTTGGAATAAACACTGGCGACTCGATGGCGCCCTGGTTAGCTGCCGTTGCTGTGGGTTTGTCCAACACTTCACCGACTCTGCATCATTTAGCCATGAGCGAGGCTGCAAGGCTCTCCGCATACACGCCCAGTATCCCATTCGAGAACTTGGCGCAATTGTCGAACGAAAAATTCAAGATAAGACGTTTTGACGCGAGTCGACGCTATTGACGCTTGTCCGGCCCTCCCCTTGATGCAGGCTATCCTTAGTAAATCAGCGCTCCTTCATACAAGTGAAAGCTTCAGTTCACAACGCCCTGACGACGCTTACGGAACTCGGCAACCTTATGACGGTTCCCGCACAGTGCCATGCTGCACCACCGTCGTTTGTGCGACTTGGTGCGGTCATAAAACATCAGCGAACACTCTGGGCTTTCGCATTTGCGCACGAGATTGAAATCGCCCTCGGCCAGTAATTCAGCGGCAGCAAACGCGAGCTGACTCATCCTTCGATTCGCCGCGTCAGGCTCACGAAATCGATCCAAAAGCGGTTGCCCTGGTTGCTCCCATACAAGTTGAGGAACTGCCTGTCGCAGAAACGCATTCAGTGCCGCCGGATCTGCCGAGCGGCTCTCGCAACGGGCAGCGATCAAATTCTCAACGCAGTCACGCAGCGCGCGTAACTCACCCACCAACCGACCGTTTACAGCGACAGGTAACTCAGTGGATGAACCAAATCCGATTTGCTCAAGCCATCGAGCCGCGTCTTCATCGTCCGACAGAAGATCGCGCGTTTGGCCCTCGACCATCATTTTTGTGTTCAACAAATCGAGGGCCGGATGATCGGCCAGTATAAGCGGAGCAGGAAGGTTAAGTGACGGGTTAGAGGCAGTCATGGAGATCTCCCGAAATTCGATTGACCATTGTAACCCATAAAAACAGTTTGACCAGTTACAAAAATCGTGCACAATGGGAGCCAGTAACCATCAATAACTATTTTACCAGTTACAGGAGATCGAGCCATGACCTCGTCCAAGCACACCAACGTAGCTTACAAATTTGCCGAAGCAGACGGCGTCCGTGTTTTCTATCGCGAAGCAGGCGCTGCCGATGCACCAGTGTTGCTGCTGTTGCACGGGTTCCCGAGTTCGTCGCACCAGTTCCGCGACTTGATCCCTTTGCTTGCGGACAAATACCGCATCATCGCGCCGGATCTTCCAGGTTTCGGTTTCACTGACGTTCCAGCTGAACGCAATTACGTCTATACCTTCGATGCCATCGGCAAGACGATCGGTGATTTTGTCGATGTGCTGGGTCTCAAGCGTTACGCCATGTACTTCTTTGACTATGGCGCTCCAACCGGTCTGCGCCTCGCGTTGGCACACCCTGAGCGCGTCAGCGCCATTATTTCCCAGAATGGCAATGCTTACCTGGAAGGTCTGGGTGATGCTTGGGCACCGATTCGCAATTATTGGGCAGAAAAGACCGCCGAGAATCGCCAGGTGATCAACGATGCCATCCTGCACTTGGAAGGTACTCGCTGGCAGTATGTGGAAGGCGTGAGCAACCCTGAAGATATCGCACCAGAAGCTTACTACCTGGATGCACTGTTGTTGGATCGTCCGGGCAACAAGGATATTCAGCTTGATCTGTTCTACGACTATCAGAACAACCTGACGCTGTACCCAGCGTTCCAGAAGTTTTTCCGTGACACCAAGGTGCCAACCCTGGCCATCTGGGGCAAGGGCGATCCGTTCTTCATTCCGCCAGGCGCCGAGGCTTTCAAGCGTGATAACCCGAACGCGGTCGTTGAGCTTCTGGACACCGGTCACTTTGCACTTGAGACGCACGTCGAGCACATTGCTCAGCGGATCGTTGAAGTATTGGGCGACGCGATTAACTAAGCCGTAAGCTTTTCGGCGCGGAGCCCTGCCCCGCGCCGCAAAGGCACAGCCCACGTGATTCCTGAACTACCAAATACCCTGCGAGTGTGAACTCAAAGGGTTTTTTTTCGATGGGAGAGCTTGATATGACAACGCAAACTGAAACCGCCCTCCTGGCTGGTGGTTGCTTCTGGGGCATGCAGGATTTGTTAAGACGTTACCCTGGTGTGATTGTTACACGGGTGGGCTACACGGGCGGTGATGTGCCTAACGCTACCTACCGCAATCACGGCACACACGCAGAAGCAATCGAGATCGTATTCGACCCGAAGCAGATCAGCTATCGCCAGATCCTGGAGTTTTTCTTCCAGATACACGACCCAACAACGACCAATCGCCAAGGGAACGATATTGGCATGAGCTACCGCTCGGCGATCTTCTATCTCGACAATGAGCAGAAGTACGTGGCCGAAGACACTGTGGCCGACGCGAACGCATCCGGCCTGTGGCCTGACAAGGTCGTCACAGAGATCACGCCTGCAGGCCCCTTCTGGGAAGCAGAGCGAGAACACCAGGATTACCTCGAACAATTCCCTAATGGATATACCTGTCACTTCATTCGGCCAAATTGGAAACTGCCAAAACGGGGATGATAGTGAACAGGACTCTGATGCTGCATTGCGGGGGCTTAAGCGCTTCCGACTGTAGTCTCAGCAACGCACTTGATCCAAGGCAGGCGCGAATGTGTATTGGTAGATAAGCACCCGACCAACATCACTTCTGACCCTAGCGCTCAAGTGCGAACTGATCGCCCCAACCTGAATGCCCCTAGTAGGAATACTGCGCATCCAACAACATTTCGCAAATTGTATTGAGGCGCTTGGTATCCTTGAAGCGCCCTGCTGTGAGCAACTCGCCCAGAGCACCGCGCATGAAGTGATTAACAACCAAATTCTCGCTCGACATCTCTTTATCTCCACCATGAACAATGGCAGATCTCATGCCATAAACTTTTTTCGTTAGCTTGGCGAGCTCTTTACGAGCTGGAGCATCCTTGCCCACGATGAACGCGATTAAGTCTGTAGTGGTCAACTAATCCCGGACACGACGTTAAGTTTTTCCTCGGCCCGAGCTGGCGCCAGCCCACCGTTGAATTGGTGAGGCCGAATCCGGTTGTACCGATGCATCAAAAAATGGCTGATGTCGCGCTGTGCTTCCTGCGCAGTTCTGTAGCCTAAGGTCGGTATCCATTCAGTTTTCAAACTCCGGAACACTCGCTCCATCGGTGCATTGTCCCAGCAATTTCCCCGGCGACTCATGCTCTGGCGTATGCGGTATCGCCACAACCGCTGGCGAAACAACCGGCTTGCATATTGGGACCCTTGATCCGAGTGGAACAGCAGATCCGAAGGCCTGCCACGCTGCTCGTAGGCCATATCCAGGGCTCGGATCACGAGTTCGGCGTCCGGTTTTTCCGACAGTGCCCAGCCCACTATCCGGCGCGTGCAGAGATCCAGAACGACAGCCAAGTAATGCCACTTTCCTTGTGCCCAAATATAGGTGATGTCACCGCACCAGACCTGATTGGGGGCTGGCACATCAAACTCACGGTTCAAGGTATTCGGGATATCAAGTCTTTCTACTGTCGCTCGTTTATAGGCATGTGAGCCGGGTTGTTTACTGACTAAATCAAGCTCACGCATCAAACTGCGCACTTTGAATCGACCGAGTTGCTCACCATCTTCACGCATCAGTGACAGGATGCTGCGACTGCCCGCAGCGCTGCGACTTTGCGAGAACAGCTCACTGACCCGGCTACGCAACCGAAGCCGTTCAACATCGGGAGTGCGGCGCCGCAGGCGCTGGGCGTAGTAGCACGAGCGGGTGACTTCAAACACCTTACACAGCCAATCAACCGGCTCATGGGCACTCAACTGATCAATCAGCGCAAACGCTCGTGATCTTCCGACATCAAGAGCGCGGTAGCCTTTTTTAGTATGGATTTTTCTCGCTCAAGCCGAGCGATCCGGGCTTCCAGTTCCTGAATTTTCTGCTGCTCTGGGGTCAGCGCCTTGCTCTGCGGAGTGACGCCTTGGTGCTCTTTCTGAACCTGGTCAACCCAGCGGCGCAGCGCTGACTCACCAATGCCGAGTGAGCGGCTGGCTTCGATGTAGCTGTAGTTTTGCTTGAGCACGAGGTCAGCAGCCTCGCGTTTGAATTCAGCAGTAAAGGAGCGGCGTTGTTTGGTCATCTGACACCTCGATCTGGCGAGTATTCTCGCCTAAATGGGTGTCCGGTTTCATTAGACCACTACACTGACAACCTACTTGCACAGCAATTGAATCTGCCCAGCGTGACCAAGATCAGCCAAGCAAACGATGTAACCCCTTAGCTGGCTTGTTTACCAACATTGCATCGTGTGCTTCAAAAGAAAATCCAGCATGACACGTGTTCTAGAGGGTAGAAATTTTCGATTTGGATACAGCAACCAGGCTGCACCTGAAAAATTGCTCGGCGTTATAGAGCAATGTGGCAGCAGCTCGACCAGGGCACCTGATTTTAACGCGGGAGCTGCGAGCCAAATTGGCATGAGCGCGGGGCCCACCCCTGAAATTGCCAGTTCCCGCTGGGCTAAACCGCTGGAGGAAACAACGGCAGCTTGGGCTGATATTCGGTGCTCAACGCCACCCTCATCAGTAACTATCCAGAGCGACTGAGGTTGTGGATAGCCAAAAAGCACGTGCCGGTGATTTGCCAAATCCTCGACCACCGAGACAGTTGGGTGGTTACGAATATAACTGGGTGCCACACAGACGGTGTAGGCAGCATCAAACCACTTCAAGCGAACCATGTCCTGAGCCATGTGCGGGCTGACCCGTAACGCCAAATCCACTCGTTCAGCGATCAAATCCACATTGGTATCTGTCAGCAGTAACTCTAACTGGACGTCGGGGTACATCTCGATGAATTCAGGCACCAGCGGCACCAGACATGCTTGGCCAAAAGCGACTGAAGCCGTGACCTTGAGTATCCCGCTGGGCCGTTGCTCCGCGGATTTTACTTCGTCGCTTGCCGCATCGAGCTCCTCCAGCAGATGTGCAATCCTGGCTAAATAGGTACCCCCTGCTTCCGTTAACGATACCTGTCGCGTCGAGCGCTGGAAAAGCCTAACGCCCAGATCACGCTCTACTGACTGAACAATGCGTGATACGGCTGATGGGTCGAGGTCGCGTTGTTTGGCCACTTGGGAAAAGCTGCCAAGTCGCGCTATCTCAACCAGAACGCGCAGATGCTCATGATTCATTAATGACAAAAGCTCATAGGTGATGTTCTTTTTTCGTTGTTTATTGCCATTTATGCAATCTCTAGGATAACACCATCGCGCCTGCGTACTGGTTTTGACGATACCAATTCAGCCTCCTACTAAGCCGAGTGTGAGGATTGAGACTGGCAACCACATCGTATCCACCGGCCTTTTTCAGCCATTGGACTCGACGGTTCTTCTCATCCTCTAGGGTCGGTGCGCATTGGTTGCTCATTTTGATTTAGTCCCGGAGTTCCACATGTTCAAGCTACCCAAAAAAATAGTAGGCGCACTTATCGTGGTCGCTGCTTTTCCAGCGGCGGCCTCTTCGCTTCCACAGACTAAAGTTCACAACATCGTGTTGGTGCACAGCGCGTTGGTCGATGGGTCTAGCTGGAAAGGTGTTTATGATCAACTGACAAAAGACGGTTTTAAGGTCAGCATTGTTGCTCATACACAAACATCGCTTGCTGAAGATGTTGCAGCCACCAAGCGGGTGCTTGATCAGCAGGACGGCCCTGCGGTTCTAGTCGGGGCGAGTTATGGCGGATCAATCATTACTCAAGCAGGCGACCATCCGAATGTGAAGTCCCTGGTTTACGTGGCCGCAATGCAGCCCGATGTTGGCGAAAGCCTGGTCGATTTATCGAGCAAGATTCCACCGATCTCAACGCACCTATTACCTGATGCTCATGGTTTTCTCTCACTGGATCCTAAAGTCTTCCATGCAGATTTCGCCGCTGACATACCTAAGGCTCAAGCGGACTTTCTCGCTGCTGGGCAGATGCCGCTAGCTGTAGCCGCTGCCAGTGCAAAAACGACAGTTGCCGCATGGCATGACAAACCTTCTTACGCTGTGCTGGCGACTGAAGATCAACTCATCGATCCGAAGCTGCAGCGCTATATGTACACGCGAGGCAACGACAAGATTACAGAAGTCAAAGCCAGTCACGGCGTATTTCTAAGCCAGCCAACGCGGGTTGCCAAAGTTATCGAGAAAGCAGCTGCCGGCTTGTGATGGAGTGTGGAGCTTAACGGGTTATCACTCATCTCGAGTGTTAACTCTTTTGGGATTCTTGCCGAAAAGACAATTATGAATGTACCTAAGCTGCGTTTAAGTCAACGCGACGCGGCACTACTATCGCTTAAATTTCTTAAGGCAGGATCGCATCCATGAAATCAACCTGGGCACTCGTTGCACTGGCGGTCGGTGCATTTGCTATTGGCACCACGGAGTTCACCCCTATGGGGCTGCTACCCGTAATTGCGAACGGCGTTAATGTTTCTATTCCTACAGCAGGAATGTTGATCACGGCTTACGCGTTGGGCGTCATGATTGGCGCCCCGATCATGACGCTTGCTTTGGGACGGTTCCCTACGAAGAAAGCGCTGATCTTGTTGATGAGCATTTTCGTGCTCGGAAACCTTCTGTCAGTTATGGCGCCGGGGTATTGGACGCTTTTGATTTCGCGACTGATCACCAGCCTCAATCACGGAGCTTTTTTTGGTCTCGGATCGGTGCTTGCTGCAAGTTTGGTCTCGAAGGAAAAGCAGGCCAGCGCCGTAGCTACCATGTTTCTAGGCCTCACCATTGCAAATATTGGCGGCGTGCCTGCTGCAACCTGGATTGGCCAGCAACTTGGATGGCGTATGGCGTTCGCGATTACCGCCGGACTGGGCTTTGTCGCAATTGGAGCATTGGCGATTACCTTACCCAAAGGTAAGGCCAATCCAATGCCGAATGTACGCGCAGAACTGAAAGTCCTTACTCGCCCCGCAGTGTTAATGGCCATGGCAACAACGGTCATGGGGGCAGGTGCTATGTTCACACTTTATACCTATGTCGCACCTGTGCTCGAAAACCTCACCGGCGCATCTTCCACATTCATCACGTTGGGATTGGTATTGATTGGCGTGGGCTTCACCATTGGCAACGCGGTAGGCGGACGTCTGGCCGACTGGTCTTTGGAAGGCAGCACGAAACTGTTCCTGGCTCTGCTTTCGGCTGTGATGCTGGTTTTACCATTGATGCTGACTAACCACATCGCTGCCGCCATCGGCCTTTTAGTCTGGGGTATTGTCACCTTCGCTATCGTTCCCCCTGTGCAGATTCGTGTCATGCAGGCCGCACACGATGCGCCTGGCTTGGCAGCTTCGGTCAACGTGGGCGCCTTCAACCTAGGCAACGCCGTAGGTGCGGCAGCCGGAGGAGCGGTTATCTCTGGTGGTCTTGGTTATGCCGCAGTGCCCGTTGCCGGTGCCGTTCTGGCAGCAGCAAGTTTGTTACTCGTGCTCGCTAGCCGGGGTCGTGATGTCGAAGCCGTTGACGTTGGTCAGGTGTAAGACATCCTCGCAAGCTTGCCTCAACGATATTTAGAATCAGCGGATAAGCCGACCCAACGGTGAAGATGCCTTAGAGCAGTCACAGTGGAGTCATGTGGATTGACTTTAGAGACGATCAGTCTAATATCGATCCTTATGACCGACATGAAGCTACTTCCTCGCCGCGGCCGCCCTCCTAAGGTTCCTAGAGACAATCTGGATACCCGGGACGCGCTCATCCGTTGCGGCACAGAAATTCTCACCGAACAGGGCTTCATGGCCACCGGCATCGACGGTGTGTTGAAGAAGGTCGGCGTTCCCAAAGGCTCCTTCTACCACTTCTTTGCTAGCAAAGAAGATTTTGGCCGGGCGGTGATGGATAACTACGCAGCTTATTTCGACAAAAAGCTTAAGCGCTGGTTTCTGGATGAATCACTGACTCCGCTGCAACGCGTGCTTGCTTTCGTTGAAGACGCGAAAGCAGGTATGGAGAAATACCATTTCAAACGTGGCTGTCTCGTGGGCAACCTGGGCCAGGAAGTCACCATTCTTCCAGACGGGTTTCGCGAACATTTGGACTCGACCCTTCTCAGTTGGCAGCAACGATTAGCCGATTGCTTGGCGTTAGCCCAGGACTCCGGGGAACTCGCCAAAAATGCTGATTGCACAGAGCTCGCTGCTTATTTCTGGATTGGCTGGGAAGGCGCAGTTCTTAGAGCACGGCTTGTAAGAAGTACGGCCCCCTTGAGCACCTTCATCAGCGGATTCATGGCTGGGCTGCCCCGCTGATTTTTTTACCCATTTATAGACGATCGGTCTAATAGAGGAAAACCCTAATGTTCAGTGGCATTTTGATTGAAAAAAATGAAACCAGCAGCCTGGCAAAAATCGCCGATCTAGACGAATCGCAACTACCTGCCGGTGATGTGACTGTCCGTGTTACCTACAGCACCCTCAACTACAAAGACGCGCTAGCCATAACTGGTAGGGGCCCAGTTGTACGCAAATTCCCAATGGTGCCAGGCATCGATCTGGTAGGTACGGTTGAGGACAGTAGCAACCCTGACTTCAAGGTTGGCGACAATGTGCTACTCAATGGTTGGGGAGTGGGTGAAGCACATTGGGGTGGTCTAGCTCAAAAGGCGCGGGTAAATGGCGACTGGCTGATTCCCATGCCCAGAGGATTCTCCGCCCAGCAAGCCATGGCGATTGGTACTGCGGGCTATACAGCAATGCTTTCGGTACTCGCTCTGGAGCGCAATGGCGTAACGCCGGACAAGGGCGAAGTCTTGGTGACAGGCGCCAATGGCGGCGTCGGCAGTTTCGCGATCGCCCTCCTCGCTGGGTTGGGCTACACCGTGGTGGCCTCAACCGGTCGCCTCGAAGAAGCGGATTACCTAAAGAGGCTTGGCGTCTCGGAGATCATCGATCGCTCAATTTTGAGCGGGCCAGGTCGCCCACTTGCAAAAGAACGCTGGGCAGGCGCCATCGACTCGGTTGGTAGCCATACGCTGGCCAACGTCTGTGCCAGTACCCGTTATGGAGGCACTGTTGCCGCCTGCGGACTTGCACAAGGGATGGACTTACCTGCTAGCGTCGCACCCTTCATTTTGCGTGGCGTAACCCTGGCTGGGATTGACAGCGTGATGCGTCCTCGTAGAGATCGAATCGCTGCCTGGGATCGTCTTGCACGAGATCTGGATCTCTCCATCTTGAAAGAGATAACGCGAGAAATTGGTTTGGGCGAGGTTGTACAGACGGCAAATCACCTGCTCGCCGGCGAGGTACGTGGACGCGTTGTGGTTGATGTGAATCGTTGATTCCATCACCTTAGGCATCAAAGGCTTTGACTGAAGCCTAGATTGATGACTGTGTCCGCCAGTCTTCGCGAACAAAAAGGGCCCTCGTAGGGCCCTTTTGTACTCAAACCAAACTCACTTGGTCAGCCAGGAACTGACAGTGCGCGACGACCAGCTTGTGGGTCAAGCAAGTTGACCACGTCTTTCAAGCTGAAACCGTACTTGGAAAGCAAGTCACGCAGTTTCGATTCGAATTCGATTTCACGTTTTACGTCAGCATTACCCTTTAGTGCTTCGAGAGCTTGGAGCTGCTAATCGAGACAACAACCTGGCACGTGGGCAAGTGGGCCTGATCTCAATCGGATTTTCGACGGTGATGCCTTAATCCCTGCTGCACATAGGCTCACTTTGATCCGGTGATATAGACTCCATAGTTCCCAAGCCTCAACCGAGGAGCAGGGCTTCCATTGAAGGCGTTGAAGATCATGCTCAATGAATTGGAACTGACGGGGCGTGCACGGACGCACATCGTCCAGCTTTCCGAACCCAGATTCGCAGCTCAACAAGAAGCAGCTACGGCATTCTTGGACATGCGAGCAGATGCCCGGCGCTCAGGTATTGATCTCCTGCCTTACAGCAGCTTTCGTGATTTCAGAACGCAGCTGCGGATTTGGAATGGAAAGTTTAGTGGAGGGAAACCGCTTTACGATTTGGAAGGTCACGCGCGCGACTACAGCTCGCTTTCACCCTCCGAGATCATCAGCTGCATCCTAAATTGGTCCGCGTTGCCTGGAGGAAGCCGGCATCAATGGGGCACTGAAATCGATGTGGTTGACGGCTTGGCAATGCCTCCCGACTACGTGCCAAAGCTCTTGCCCGAGGAGACTGCTCCGGGAGGTATATTCTCTGATTTGCATAACTGGCTCGATGCAAACATTGCGGCATTTGGTTTTTTCCGGCCATACAAATATTTCAAGGGAGGAATGTATCCAGAACCGTGGCATCTCAGCTATGCCCCGCTATCCATGCCTGCTCTGCAATTAGTCACGATCGAACTGCTCGCGGACGCAATTCGAGACGCTGATATGCTTGGAAAAGAACTCGTACTCGAAAAGCTGCCGAGCATCTATAGAAATCACATTATCAACATTACCTTGCCCGACGAGTAGCACGCAGAAAAGCTTCCTTTATTCCTGAACGATAATTTCACGATGACGGGGAAATATGATCGCTCCTCAGGGCGCAAATACAGCTCTGTCCGGCGGCTCCGACGTTCGGCAGATCCAATGATTTGCGATCCATCAAAGACGGAGCATTTGTTGCTTTAAGTAAACCCAGCAGCCGACAGCCTCCAATGTTTAAGAGGATGAAATGGTATGGCAGAGCCAGAAAGCACATCTTCAGGAAAGTCCCGCAATAGACGGGAATCGAGTACCGCCGCTATCGGACCAAAAGGTGCTCATTTTGAAGGACAGATAGCAGCTTTCTACCTGCTCGCAATGCTCAGCGGGGCCAAACGCATTCTCTCGACTGGTTACGGCGACTTCGGCCGTGGGTGCCGCCCCCCCTTCAGGGATCGGTCTTCAACACCGCGAGTTTTTTGGTCCGTGGCTTACGTTTCGCAGAGGGCGCCTGACGTAACGGCGTCAGTTGCTGCTCCAGCGTGTCAGCACGAGCCTGCTGTGCCGCAGCACGTTGTTGGGTTTGACTTAGCTCGATTTGGATCGATTCCAGCCGCCGTTGCAACTGCTCGACGTGCCGCCCAACCTCCTTGAGCTGAGTCGCCGAAGCCTTGCCCTCCTCCCGCGCGCGGTCGACCTCGCGGTGCGCGCGATCCTCAACTCCACGGACGTAGCTCTCCTGCGCGACGCGCTCCTGCTCGGCCTTGAGCCGCAGCGCCTGCAGATCCTGCTGTAATGTCTGGTTGTGCTGCTGAGCTTCACGGCGCTCGCGCAGCAAGCTCTCGCGCTGCTGCTGCAGATCCTCGATCTGCAACTGGCCCTGGGACAGTAGCAGTTCCAAATCTGCCAGGCGCGACTCGGCTGACTGGCGCCCAGCCAAGGCTTCCGCCGCCTGCTGACGAAACTGCGCCGCATCCTGACGCGCCTGGTCCTCGACCGCCGCTACCCGTTCGCGTTCTGCGATCAGCACCTGACGTTGCTCAGTTAGAGCCTGTTCGACCATGCCCTGCGCCAGGTGGATCGCCTGTTGCCACACGGCGACAAAGGCCTGCGAGACCTCTGCGGGCAACGCTGGTAGACGCGTCTCACCCTTCAGCCGTTCGGCCAGCCGCGCCCACCATTGGTCGAGCAAACCGCCGACCCGCGCCGGGCTACCGCGACCCAACTCCAGGCGCACACGTTCCACTGTTGGGCGCTCACCGCGAGCCAACACGGCGTCCGCGGCGGCAAATACGTCGTTCTCCGGCACCCCTACCGCCATGCCCTGTCCTCCGCTATATTAGGTCTGATAATAAAATGTTATCCGACGTTTTTATCCCCATATGGATAAAATACGTCGTACTTATTAACTATTACAGACAGTTCGCCCAAACCAACAAGCCACCCCTAGACTCGCAGTTACTCGCTGTAAACACCCAGTAAGCCGTGGCGGCGTTCCAGATCTGCCCGGTGAGTCCCAGCTCAAGCATCTCGGGCTATCCCGGTTCAGCCAACTGGCCGCAAAAGCCGCGTAAAGCCGTTAACGACGTTCTGCTGTTCGTGTAAGCGAATGCTGCCAGCGATCGCCGGGCAAGTCCTGTCTTCGCTGGCGATCGCTTAGCTGATCTCGCACCACAATGTCAGTAAGGCAAACGCCTGTGGCGACCACACGGACGCGCACCTCGGTTGGCCATGGAGCCTCGAGCACCACATCTTCAATCTCTAATGGGGCTCCCGAGGTGCAAGGAGCTCGTCGAAGTCGAGAAAACGTCGGCTTGTCAGGCAGACTGCAACGCTCGCGGGCGTTGGCTGCGAAGAGAGCCGCTGGATGCTCCCTCCGTGCATGTCGATTCAACGCGTTATGCAGATGCTCGCCAACCCAACTGGGCACGAGCCTCTTGAAGGTCGGACTGCATATCGTGATTCCACAGCCAGTCGAAACGCTCGGCGAGGGTTTTGCTCAGCAGCTGTTCGTCGTCGGCTACAGCTGGATCACGCAATTCATAAAGCTCCCCGGCTTCCCAGGATGTGCGCTGTACACGACAGGCACGTGGACGACGGATTGCGTCGTAAGCCGCGAGCACCTCTTGTGGCTGGCTGGTCAGGACCTGAGGATCGGCCAGCAATCGCGCCAGAAGCCAGGCATCTTCCAACCCCTGACCTGCGCCAGCGCCCTGGTGCGGCAACATTGCATGCGCAGCATCGCCGATCAGCCCCACGCGACCGTGTACGTAGCCTGGCAACTCTTCGAGTTCATGAAGAGCCCAAAGGGTGGGGGCCGGAATGCATTCGAGCAGTACCCGTGCAGCGTCTCCCCAATGATTGAAGGCAGAGAGCATTTCTTCCTGGCTGGCATTGCGCACCCACGGAGCATCGCTTGGCCAGATTGGATCAGGGCGACTGCGATCGGAAATGAAGGCCACAACGTTGATAAGCCGGCCTTGTTTGACGGGGAAAGTGAGGATATGTGCATCAAGCCCCAGGTACATCTGCGGGACATCGATCAAGTGCTCATCGACACCCCGAGCTCTGTACGCCGCGCGCAGTTGTTCGCTGTCGATCATTCCACGGTAGGCGCAGGTACCACTGAAACGCGGCGCCACAAGTGGTTGGCCAAGGCCGTTGAGAACATGATCACGAATCGATGACTTGATACCGTCCGCGGCGATCAACAGATCGCAGCGATGCTCAGTGCCATCGGTGAACAGCACGCGAGCCTGTTCGGCATCCTGCTCCACGCTGACGGCACGCTTGCCGAACTGCGCGATCCCTTCGGGCAACTGACTGGCCAGGGCATCGAGGAAGTCAGCACGATGTACCGATGACTGCCCTACCCCTTCGGCCAGGCTTGCGCCCAGATAACCGGCATCTTCACCACGACGCCATTCGAACCAGATGTCCTGCCAGGGGTCCTGCGTCTGGTCGGCAATCTTGCGGTAGGGTTCGGCAATACCCAGACCCGCGATGGCACGAACGGCATTGGCGCCGAAGGAGACACCTGCTCCGACCTCGCCAAAGGCTGGAGCCGATTCGAACAGCTGCACACTCAGGTGGGACTGACGGCACAGGTCAAGGGCCAGAGCCACGCCGGCAATACCGCCGCCAACAATACCGATGTGCAATTTGGATTGAGAAGTACGCATAGCAAGTTACCCATGAGGCTGATTGTTATTGGAGTAACCCAATAATCGCCATCCGAGCGCTATTGATAAATACCGCAACTCCCATACATCCCATCATGGGTGTGAATATTACTCCGCGGAACGAGCAGTCATTGGCCACGCGAACCCTTCCTTGGCCTCGCCTGTTTCGGCCATCGTTATTGCGACACGGTTTGCCTGGATGAAGCGGCCTGACGGCTTGAAGCGTTCTGAATGAGAAACACCAGAATAGCGACGGCCCCTATCAGTCCTGGCACTGCGAAGATGAGAAAGCTCGCCTGCAGCGGCAGTGATGAAGCGTGCAGCGCGCCGCCCAGCAAAGGACCGATGATGGCTCCGGTGCGACCGACGCCCATCGCCCAACCAAGTCCTGTGGACCGTATGTGCGCGGGGTAATACTGCACCGTGCAGGCGTTGGCCAGGATCTGGGTGCCAATGGTGCATGCCCCCGCGATGGCGATGAGCAGATAAAGAACCGGTAACGGCGCCTTGAGCGCTAACAGGCTCAGGGCTAACGCTCCGCAACTGAAAAACCCGAACAAGACTTTTGCGATTCCAATTCGATCCCCCAGCCATCCTCCGGCCACCGCGCCAATAATCGCGCCGACGTTTAGCGCCAGCAGAAACGCCAGGCTGGAGTTCAATCCATAGCCTGCGGCAGTCATGAGTTTTGGCAGCCAGGAGCTCAGTGCATAAACCATCAGCAAACAACAGAAAAACGCCAGCCACAGCATGAAGGTGTTCAACTTGCGCCCGTCCTCGAACAGCTGCGCAATCGACACAGTCGTACCTTTGGCGACCATCTGGTTCAACTGGTCATTTGCGTTTGGCTCATAGGTCGGCGCGGCTAGTGCCAATAGATTTTGGGCCTTGAGGGTCTGCCCGGTACGCAAAAGCAAATCCATCGACTCTGGCAATTGTCGTATCAGAAATGGCAGGGCCAACAGCGGAATCAACGCTACATAAAACACCGCTTGCCATCCCCATTGAGGGATCAGCACCATGCCCAGGCTCGCCGATAGCATTCCCCCTAACGAGTAGCCACTGAACATGATCGCGACCAACGTGCTGCGGGATTTCTTTGGCGCGTACTCGTTCATCAACGCCACAACGTTGGGCATTACACCCCCGATCCCAAGACCGGCGATGAATCGGCATAAGGCGAAAGCCTCGGGGCTCCGTGCCAGGCCGTTGATCGCTGTGACTGCGCTGAAGATGGCGACACACATCATGATGGTTTTTCGTCGGCCTATACGATCCGACAGTGAACCGAAAAACAGAGCACCCAACATCATGCCCACCAGCGCACAGCTACCTAACGCACCCGCCTGTAACGAACTGAGGCCCCACTCGGACATCAGTGAAGGCAACACGACCCCATAGATGACCAGATCATAGCCGTCGAAAATGATGATGAGCGCGCACCAGAACAGCACGCGCGCATGGAAGGAATTGAAACGTGCCCCGTCAATCAGGGCTGATACATCAATCGTACGCATGGCATCGCTCTTCTTGTCATTGTTATAGAGCCGGAGGATCTGACGCCTCCGGAAATTGCGCGGTGCCCAATGGTGTTACGCAGAGCGTTCAGCACTGGACATGGACTCGATCATGGGCAAACGATCGACCGTGATAAATGCAGCCAGGTGAATAGGCAGTATTTCGAAGGTGAATAAAGATCGAAGGGAGGCAAAAGTCCCTTCGATCTCACGATGGACGCGGCGGTCTGGCACTTGTTAGGCTTTGGCTCTTGCAGCGGCGATTTCAGAGCGGTGCAGATCCAACAACGGGCAACAACCTATCGCCCGCATGAGCGCGAAATCTGCACGAGGCGTTATGGAATTACGTGAACTTGATCTCAATCTGCTTCTGGTATTTAACCAGCTACTGATTGACCGCCGGGTATCGACGGCGGCGGATAATCTCGACCTGACCCAGCCCGCTGTCAGCAATGCGCTGAAGCGATTGCGTGTCACGTTGAACGACGAGCTGTTCGTTCGCACTTATCAAGGAATGGAGCCCACGCCCTATGCCCGGCAGTTGGCTGAACCGATTGCACTGGCCATTCAGACCTTACGCGATGCGCTGAGCCGACAGGACACGTTCGACCCGCTCAACTGCAATCGCAGGTTTACGATGGCGATGACCGATATTGGTGAAATCTACTTCATGCCGCGGCTGATGGACGCGCTGGCTGAACGCGCTCCGGGCTGTTCGATCAGCACGCTGCGCAACACCTCCGATACCTTGGCCGAAGGGTTGCAGAACGGTGCGATCGACCTCGCCGTTGGATTACTGCCGCACCTGCAAGCCGGATTTTTTCAGCAGCGCCTGTTTCACCATCGCTATGTCTGCATATGCCGCAAGGACCACCCCGCTACCAGGGAACCGTTAACGCTTGAGCGTTTTTGCAGTTATGACCACGTTCGCGTCGTAGCGGCGAACACGGGGCACGGCGAAGTCGATACCTTTCTGGCACGGGCCGGCATCGAGCGCAACATACGCCTGGAGGTCCCTCACTTCGTCGCAGTCGGCCACATCCTTCAACGCACCGACTTGATGGCAACAGTGCCTGAACGATTCGCCAGCAGTTGTGAACAACCCTTTGGGCTTACGGTGCTACCGACGCCCGTGGAATTGCCCAACATTGAAATAAACCTGTTCTGGCATGCACGCTATAACAAGGAACCGGCCAATCGCTGGCTTCGCCAGCTGATGTTTGAGCTGTTTTCTGATTGAGGCATTCCCTCACCTCATTTCCAGTAACTTCTCAGTCTGCGCCAGGCAGACGCGTTGCTAATTCGAGGAAGCCTTCTATAGATGGTTGAGGGCTCCTCAGGAACATAAATCTGTGAACATTAGGCTCCATAGATCGTGTAAAAATCAGTAACGATTGAGAATGGATCGCTCATGAACGGTATACATCGCCCATAAGTTAAATGATGTGCCAGAACGGAACTTCTACCAAAGGTTCTTTCACTGTCAGCGTCGCTAATTAACCGAAACGCCCTGCCATTTTCTATACGACAGATTTAACACTGGACGTGGCGTCTCAGTCCTTAACAGCCCTTGCTGATCGTCGGCCGACGCACCTGACCATACACCGCCAGGCGATGCACCTGGCTGACCCAATGGCCTGGGCACTAGCGCCCAGGTCTGCGGGTTGTTGCCGGCTACCGACTACATCAATCGGCGTGGCACCATGTAGCCGAGTTTCATTAAGCCTTCTTACGATACGCCATCGAGTCGTCGATCCGCTTGAGGATGTAGTCTCCCGCTGCCACCGGCGGATACAGGCTCAGCGCCGGGTCGATCCCGAGATCGCAAGGATCGACTGTCGCACCATAAGTCGGATCATAGAACGTCGCGATGGAGTAACGCTCATGGCCCGAGGTGTTGATCACCCGATGCAACGTTGAACGAAAACGATCGTTGGACCAGTGCGCCAACAGGTCGCCGACGTTCACCACCAGGCTACCGGGAATCGGCGTGGCGTCGATCCAGCGATTGGAGCCCAGTTCGCGGACCTGCAAGCCGCCGCTGTTGTCCTGATACAGCAATGTGATGCAGCCGTAATCAGTGTGCGGCGCCACCCCGAATTGATCTGCTTCGGCCTGGGGCGGTTGTGGCGGGTAATACACCATCTGGGTGCGCTGCAACGGCTTGGTGTATTTGTCGGTGAAAAAATCTTCGTCAATGCCCAGCCCGACCGCCACCACCCGCAACAGGTCGGCCCCGGCCTTGGCAACCTCCTGATAATAGTCAGCCAATGCTTCGCGCAACGACGGCATGAATTCCGGCCACTGGTTTGGCCCGCGCAACGCTTCACCGGCAAGCACGCTGGGATCATCTTCGGCCAGTTCGAGACCGATGCTGAAAAACTCTTTGTGATCGGGTTTGGTGGCTTCATACATGGTCGCCCCGCCCAACGCGTGCCAACCACGATGCCGTTTGTTGACGGCCACCTGGCGCTTGACCTCGGCCGGGTAAGCGAAAAACTCCCCGGCGGCGGCCATCGCTTTATCGATCACTGGCTGCGGCACCCCGTGGTTGATGATGTAGAAGAAGCCGATGTCGCAGCAGGCGGTTCGAATGGCATCGGCGGCTCGATGAATACTCGCCTTGTCACCTTCGCGGACACCGGACATATCGATCAGAGGCAGACGGACAGTAGAAGACATGCTCACTCCTGGGGTCATGGTGCTGGGTCATGGTTCAGGAACGCCCTATGGCGATCACCCTGTATATACAGCTAAAAGCATTTACTGTGCCGTACTCCTTGCGCCCTCCTCACGCACCGCAATCTAGGGCCCTTATTTGTTGTTCATTCATCGGCATGCAGGGGGGTTGCCCTTAATTCATTGGTTTCCATACGCCCCAACAGTGTGCGGAAAGCGCGCATTTGGTGCAGCTTTTGGTTACACATTCACGGATAAGACGGTCGAACGGATTTTCCAGAACCCGCAATATACGTGTCTGAAACGCCGTTCTTTGGTGATGATAAGAATTTTGGCCCGCATATTGCTCAACCTGTATATACAGGATGATATAGCTACCTATTCCGCCCACCACCCTAGGACATTGCAATGCACGCACCTTTGCTACTCAAACCCGGCCAACTCACTCTCGATCAATTGCGCGTCATCTATCAGAAGCAATGCGCCATCGAACTCGACCCGGCTGCTCGCGAATCCGTGGATGCCAGTACTCGCACCGTGAACCAGATCATCGCCAACGAACGCACGGTGTATGGCATCAATACCGGTTTCGGCCTGCTGGCCAGAACGTCGATTCCGACCGAGTCCCTGACCAAGTTGCAGCGCAACCTGTTGCTCTCGCACTGCACCGGCACCGGTCCATTGCTCGATGACGCCAGTGTTGGCCTGATCATGGCGTTGAAGGTCGGGTCCCTGGCCCGGGGTTTTTCCGGCATTCGCTGGGAAGTGATTCAAACACTGGTTCAGCTGTATGTCGCCAAGGTCTATCCGTGCATTCCTTCCCAGGGCTCGGTTGGCGCCTCGGGTGACTTGGCCCCGTTGGCGCATATGTCGGCGGTGCTCATTGGTGTGGGTCGCGTCCGTCATAACGGCCGTGAGATGGACGCCGTCGAAGGTCTGGCGATTGCCGGTCTGGAGCCGATTGTGTTGGGGCCGAAGGAAGGCCTGGCGCTGATCAATGGCACCCAGGTCTCCACTGCGCTGGCGCTGCGCGGGTTGTTTGCCGCCGAGAAGCTGTTCACCGCCGCTGTGATTGCCGGCAGCCTGTGCGTGGAAGCCTTGAAAGGCTCTGACGTACCTTTCGATCCGCGCATTCAAGCCGTGCGTGGTCAACCCGGGCAAATCGATGTGGCCCAGTACTACCGCGAGCTGCTGGCCAACAGCGAAATTCGTCAATCGCATATCGATTGCGCTCGGGTCCAGGACCCTTACTCGCTGCGTTGCCAACCGCAAGTCATGGGCGCCTGCCTGGACCATTTGCGCTTTGCTGCGGGCGTGTTCTTGCGTGAATCCAACGCGGTTTCGGATAACCCACTGGTGTTCAGCGTTGACGGCGAGGTGCTGTCGGGCGGCAACTTCCACGCCGAACCGGTGGCGATGGCTGCCGATGTACTGGCCCTGGCGATTTCCGAAATCGGCGCGCTCTCGGAACGGCGGATTGCCCAACTGGTTGACCCGGCGCTCTCCGGCCTGCCGGCCTTTCTGGTGCGCGAAGGTGGTCTGAACTCGGGCTTCATGATCGCTCAAGTGACCGCCGCCGCCTTGGCCTCGGAAAACAAGACCCTGGCGCATCCGGCCTCCGTCGACAGCCTGCCAACCTCGGCCAACCAGGAAGACCACGTGTCGATGGCGACCTTTGCGGCCCGCCGCTTACTGGATATGGCCGGTAACAGCAGCGCCGTGGTGGCCATCGAACTGCTCGGCGCGGCCCAAGGCGTGGACCTGCATGCTCCGCTCAAGACCTCGAAAAAACTCGGCGAGGTCCTGGCCATGATTCGCAGCGAAGTCGCGCACTACGATGAAGACCGTTACTTCGCCCCCGACATCGCTACCGCCCGCGCCTGGGTGGAGTTTGCCGCGTTCGAACGCTGGCTGCCCGCCGAACGCCTGTACGCCTGATCGCAATCGAATCGGCGCAGCCCTGCTGCGCCTCTTTCCTCACATCAAGGGATCGCCATGCGTCGCTATTATTCAGGGCCGGATGTTCACCGGGCACAAAGTATTGCCGAGCTGGCGGTCATGGCTCGGCGGCGCTTGCCGCATTTCGCCTGGGAATACCTGGAGGGTGGTGCCGAAGAAGAACTGACGTTGCGGCGCAACCGCCAGGCTTTCGCTGACATCGCGCTGCTGCCGCGCACCTTGGTGCCTAGCTCGGCCACGCAGACCCAGTGTTCGCTGTTCGGGCGAGACCTGCCGCTGCCGATGGCCATCGGTCCCACCGGCTACAACGCGATGCTGTACCGCGATGCCGATATTCATTTGGCCCGGGCCGCAACGGAGCGTGGCCTGCCTTTCACCTTGAGTACCGTTTCCACCAGTTCCCTGGAACAGGTGGTGGCGTCGGTGCCCGAGGTGAATCTCTGGTTTCAGCTGTATTGCCTGCGTGATCCCGCCGTAGGAGAAGACTTGCTGCAACGTGCCGATGCGGTCGGTTGCAAGACCTTGCTGCTGACCAGCGATGCGGTGCTGTTGGGCAATCGGGAATGGGACCGGCGCAACTTCGCCCGGCCCCGGCAACTAAGCCTGCGCAACAAGCTCGACGTGCTGTGTCATCCGCGCTGGATGGCCCAGGCGCTGTGGCCGCACGGTCTGCCGAACCTGGGCAACATCGAGTGCTATCTGCCGACCGAACAACGCACCATCGAAGGCGCCGCGCAGTTTATCGGCAGCCAGATGGACACCGGGCTCGACTGGGACGCCCTGGCCCGATTACGCGAACGTTGGCCCCATCGACTGCTGCTCAAGGGCGTGCTGCACCCGGCGGATGCCGAGAAAGCCGTAGCCCTGGGGCTCGATGGCTTAGTGGTGAGCAACCATGGTGGCCGGCAACTGGACGGGGTTCCCGCCAGCATCGACTGCCTGCCGGCGATTGCCGCGGTGGCCAAAGGCAAACTGGCCCTGTTGCTCGACAGTGGAGTCCGTCGCGGCGGCGACATTCTCAAAGCCTGTGCGCTGGGCGCCGATGCGGTGTTGCTGGGGCGATCTACGCTTTATGGAGTCGCTGTCGGTGGACAGGCTGGCGCAGGCCACGCCCTCGATCTGCTCGCGCAAGAACTGCGCCTGGCCTTGTCCTTGCTGGGCACTCCGGACCTTGAGCAACTTGATCGTCGTGCCCTGGTCACGACGTCCTCCACTTTTTCTGACCGCGAGTTGAGCCGATGAACGATCTACAACACACCCTCGAACAATTGCGTCAGGCCCTGGGGGACGACGGGGTAATCACTGGCGCCGATATCAGTCAACGTCACTACAGCGACTGGACCGGCCACGCCCCGGCCTGCCCCGCGGCGTTGCTGTTACCGCGCACCACGGCCCAGGTTGCCAGCGCTCTGCGCATCTGCAATGTCGCCGGGCAAGCGGTGGTTCCCCAAGGTGGCATGACCGGGTTGGCCGGCGGTGCGGTGCCTCGGGCCTCCGACATCGCCTTGTCGCTGGAACGCCTGCGCGGCATTGAAGAGATCGATCCGGCGGCAGCCACCATCAGCGTGTGGGCCGGCACCACGCTGGAGGAGATCCAACAAGCTGCGCTCAACGCCGGGTTTGTCTTTCCACTGGATCTGGGGGCGCGCGGCTCGTGCCAGATCGGCGGCAATATCGCCACCAATGCCGGCGGCAATGCGGTGATTCGCTATGGCATGACCCGTGACCTGGTGCTCGGGCTGGAAGTGGTCCTGGCCGATGGCCGGGTGCTCGATTTGCGCAACAAGATGATTAAGAACAACTGCGGTTATGACCTGAAACAGTGCTTCATCGGCAGTGAGGGCACCTTGGGCGTGATTACTCGCGCGGTTTTGAAGCTCGCGCCGCAACCCGGCCAGACCAGCACCCTGCTCTGCGCCCTGCCCGACTACGCCAGTGCCGTCAGCCTGCTGCGGCGGATTCAGCGCAGCGTCGGCACGCCACAAGCCTATGAACTGATGTGGCAGGATTTCTTTCGCCTCGGGGTGAGCTGGCTGGAAAACGCGGCGGCCCCCCTGTCACTCGACTACCCCCTGTATGTACTGCTTGAGTCAGCCGGTTCACAGGAACAGCTCGAAGCTTCGCTGGAAGAAGCGTTTGGCGCCGGAGAAGTGCTAGACGCGGTGCTCGCCAGTTCCCAGAACCAGGCCCGGGGGCTTTGGAAAATCCGTGAGGCCACCGGTGAATTCCCGACCCGCATGACCCCGTTGAATTTCGACGTCAGCCTGCCGATCGGCCTGATCGGTGACTTCGTCGAACGCTGTCGCGCACGCCTGGACGAGCGCTGGCCTGGCAATCACAGCGTGTATTTCGGACACATCGGTGACAGCAACCTGCACCTGACCGTGGACTGTGTGTCGTTGCCGCAGCCGGCGCCGATCCTCGACATCGAAGAGCTGGTTTACAGCGCCGTCGGCGAACTGGGCGGTTCGGTGTCTGCCGAGCATGGCATCGGCCTGCTCAAGCGCGAGTTTCTTCATCACTCGGTCGGCCCCGAAGCCCTCGCGGTGATGCGTCAGCTCAAGGATTGCTTCGACCCCAACGGCATTCTCAACCCGGGAAAAATCCTCGGCTGAAGGCCTGTATATACCGGAGTGGCACGTTAACTGCTGTTGCCCTCCTGAATCACCGCAGGACTCACACCCAACCTCGCTGTATCCCCAGAAGGAGTGACACCATGCAACTCGATTCTCTTTTCAGTAAACGATTCAACGGCCTGTGCCTCGCTCTGACCCTGACTGTCGCGTCCCTGGCTGCATACGCCGATCAACTGGCCGATGTAAAGAAAGCCGGTGAACTGGTGGTGGGTACCGAGCTGCAATTTGCGCCTTTCGATTTCACCGATAACGGTAAACAGAAAGGCCTGAACGCCGAGTTGTTCGATCAGTTGGGCAAGGAGTTGGGGGTCAAGGTGAAGTTCATCGACCTGCCATGGCCGAGCGTACTGCCAGGGCTTGAAGCGAAGAAATTCGACATGGTTGCAGGCCCCATCATCGTGACCCAGGCCCGCAAAGAGCGTTATCACTTCATGCTGCCGATTGCCGAAGCCACCGTTGCCTTGATGGTCGGCGCCAGCGATACCACCATCACCAAACCGCAAGACATTGCCGGCAAGGCCGTAGGTGCCGGCAAAGGCTCGGCGCAACTGGAGGAACTCAAGACCTTCGCCGCCACGCTGCCGGAGAAAGTGACGATCCGCGAATACGTCGACAACAACCAGGCCTACGCTGACCTGGCGGCCAAGCGCATCGTTGCGGTTGCCAACTCGCTGCCGAACATCTCGTACGTCGCCGCTGAACGCAACAAAGCGTTTAAAGTGATCTTGCCTCCGTTCGGTAAGAAATCCTACTTCGCCTACCTGGGCCGCAAGGATGACGACGCCAGCAGCCTGATCGCCGCCCTTGATAGTGCCTTGTTGAAAATGCACGAAGACGGTCGCCTTGCCGCGTTGCAGAAGAAATGGCTGGGTGCCGAGATGGATGTACCGAAAGCCGACTTCACCCCAACCTGGTAAATCCGTCCGCCCATTGGAGCTCCTGATCGCCGGCCGGCCCTGGCCGGCGGTCAACTGAGTTGGAGTCGCCACGATGTTTGATTGGTCTTTATTTCTACAGAACCTGCCGCTGTTGCTGACAAGCCTGCTGGTGACCCTTGAAGTCTCCACCGCCGCTCTGGTGATCGGATTTTTCATCGGCATTCTGGTCGCCAGCCTGCGCCTGTCACCGGTGCCGTTGTTCCGACGTTTGGGTGGTGGTTACATTTTCGTGTTCCGGGGCATTCCGCTGCTGGTGCAATTGCTCTTCGTCTATTACTTCCTGCCTCGCGTCGGCTTGCCGAACGTGTCGCCGCTGACGGCCGCCATCATCAGCCTGTCGTTGTGCGCCGGGGCCTACATCGCGGAAATTCTGCGCGGTGGTTTTCTCGCCATTCCCGGTGGTCAGCTGGAGGCCGCCGGATTGCTGGGCCTGAGTACTCGGCAAATGCTGGTGCGCATCCGTGTACCGCAAGCCGTGCGCCTGACCCTGCCGGCGCTGGTCAACGAAATGATCCTGCTGATCAAGGCGTCGTCGCTGGTGTCGGTAGTCGGTCTCGCTGACCTGACCCGCACCGCGCAAAACCTGGCCGCCAGCGATTACCTGTTCGTTCAGGACTACCTGATGCTCGCCGGCTTCTATTGCCTGATCAACATTCCACTGGCGTTCTGCGGCGGCCTGCTGGAGCGACGCATGAAGGAGCAACGCTCATGATCTTCGATCACCGGATCATCACCGAGCACCTCGATGACATCGCCCAAGGCTTCATGGTCACCCTCGGCACCTGGTCCGCGGGTGTCGTTCTGGGGTTGTTCCTCGGCTTGCTGATTGCCGTGGCTCAGCTGTTTGGCAACAACCTGATTCGGGCGCCGTTGCGGGTGTTCATCGAAGTGATCCGCAGCACGCCGTTTCTGGTCCAACTGTTCCTGGTGTACTACGGCGGGCCGTCCTTCGGCCTCAGCCTGGAGCCGATTCCGGCCGGGGTTCTGGGGTTGGGCATTTATGGCAGCGTCTACTTTGCGGAAATCTTCCGTACCGGTTTCGAATCGGTGGCCCGCGGCCAACTTGAAGCAGCCGACTGCCTGGGGATCACACGCTGGCAATGCATCCTGCGCATTCAGTTGCCGCAGATGCTGGTGATCATCCTGCCGGCGTTGGTCAACCTGGTGACCATCTTGTGCAAGGAAACTGCCGTCCTGTCGATCATCACCATCCCGGAACTGACCATGGTCATGACCGGTATCGGCTCGCAAACTTTCGCCTTTGTCGAAACCCTGTTGGTGCTGTGTATCGGCTACCTGCTGCTGGTCGAACTCTGTTCGCGGCTGGGCATGTACCTGGAAACAAAGGTCGGGCGCTTTATGAGCAGGCAACCGCAATGAACGACCTCCAACGCCACTTGAAACCCATTGCCCAGAAACAAGGTGACCCCATGAAGACTCCCGAGCAACTCCCCGGCGACCAGCAACCCATGCTGCGTCTTCACAATGTCGGCAAGAGTTTCGGCACCCTGCGTGTACTCAAAGGCATCGATCTACAGGTCCGGCATTCCGAAGTGGTGTGCCTGATCGGCCCCTCCGGTTCAGGCAAAAGCACCCTGCTGCGCAGCATGGCGTTCCTCGAAGAGTATGACGAAGGGGAAATCTACGTCGAAGGCCAGTTGCTCGGCTTTGTGCCGGATAACGGCAAGGGCCGCAAACGCGCGCCGCAAGCGCAGATCAATCAGGTTCGGCGCAATGTCGGCATGGTTTTCCAGCAATTCAACCTGTGGCCACATATGACGGCGCTGGGCAATGTCAGCGAAGCCCTGCTGCGGGTGCGCAAGTTATCGACGGCCGAAGCCCGTCAGCGCGCCATGGCCATGCTCGACAAAGTCGGCCTGGCGCACAAGGCCGACGTCTATCCGATCCAGCTCTCGGGCGGCCAGCAACAGCGCGTGGCCATCGCCCGGGCACTGGCCATGGAACCGCACATCATGTTGTTCGATGAGCCGACCTCGGCGCTCGACCCGGAACTGGTGGGCGAAGTTTTGCAGGTCATGAAGACCCTGGCCAAAGAAGGCATGACCATGGTGGTGGTCACCCATGAAATGGGCTTCGCCGCGCAGGTTGCTGACTCGGTGGTGTTCCTCGATCAAGGGCAAGTGGTCGCCCAAGGCACGCCGCAGCAGATATTCCACAACTCCGAACACCCGCGCCTGCAGCAATTTCTGCAGAACTATCTGGATCGCAATGCCTTCTGGCAGGACAACAAAGAGGCTTCTCTGGTATGAACGCTGCTGAACTGCAACTCCTTGCGCGCCCCCAAGTGCGCGACCTCGCCAGCTACAACGCCGGCCTCAGCACCGAAGCAGTACGCCAGCGTTTCGGCCTGACCCGCGTGGCCAAGCTGGGCAGCAACGAAAACCCCTTGGGCCCGGCGCCCGCAGTGGCCGCCGCCATGGCCACGGCCTGTTCCAGCATCGCCCTCTACCCGGATGCCAGTTGCCTGGAGTTGCGCGCGGAGCTATCGGCAAAGCTCGGCGTACCGGGCGATCACCTGGTGTTCGGCAATGGTTCGGAAGATTTGCTGAGCATCATCAGTCGCGTGTTTCTGGACCACGGCGATGAAGTGGTCACGGTAGTGCCGTCGTTCGGCCTGCACTTCATTTACCCCATCGCCGCCGGAGCCCGGGTGTCAGGGGTGCCAATGACGGATGAGGGGCGCTTTGACGTGCCGGCGATGCTTGCGGCGCTGACACCGAAAACCCGACTGTTGATGTTCTCCTGCCCCTCCAACCCGGTCGGCTGCACCCTCGACGCCGACGAGTTGCAACAGCTACTGACGGCGCTGCCGGCGCAATGTTTGCTGGTATTCGACGAGGCCTATTACGAATACGCGGATTTCGAGGCGGATTACCCCGATTGCCTCGGATTGATCCAGGCCAGTGGCAAGCCGTTCATCCTGCTGCGGACTTTCTCCAAGGCGTATTCACTGGCTGGATTGCGCATCGGCTATGGCATCGTCAGCGATCCTTTGCTGGCCGACCTGATCGACCGTCTGCGCACCCCGTTCAACATCAATCGCGTGGCCCAGGCCGCCGCCATTGCAGCACTGGCGGACGAAGAGCACTTGCAGGCCACCCTCGCCCACGTCGCCCACGAGCGGCGGCACATGGTGATTGCCCTGCAAAACATGGGGCTGAGTCCGGCGCCGTCGATGGCCAACTTCCTGTACTTCAGCACGCCCTATCCGGCCGAAACCATCAATCAGGCCTTGCTGCGCGAGGGCGTCATCCTCAAACCCTGGCGTGAAGACGGGTATACACAGTACTTGCGTGTGTCCATCGGTAGCTGTGAGGATAACGACCTTTTTCTCAAAGCCCTGGCAAGTGTTCTTGCCGCTCAAAAAGACGCGGACTGACCCATGATCAAAAATGCACCGCAAGCCCTCTATCGGCGCGCGAAGGACTTTGTGCAAGACAAGCTGCGTAGCGGTGAATGGAAGCCCGGAGACCTGATCCCGTCGGAAAATCGCCTGGTGCAGGAGCTGGGCATTTCGCGCATGACCGTCAATCGGGCCTTGCGCGAGCTGACCGAGGAAGGCCATTTGGTGCGGATCTCCGGCGTCGGGACGTTCGTGGCCGAAAGCAAGCCGCAATCGAACCTACTGCGCATCACCAATATCGCTGACGAAATCATCGCGCGCGGGCACAGCTACAGTTGCCGCGTGCTGCACTTGGGCCGCGAAGCGGCCTCGATGCCGGTGGCCGCAGCCCTGGCGTTGCCCACCGGTTCGTCGGTGTTCCATCTGATCTGCGTGCACAGCGAAGAAGGCGTGCCGGTGCAGTTCGAGGATCGCTACGTCAATCCCGAACTGGTGCCGGACTTCCTGCTGCAAGAATTTGGCGAGCAACTGCAACCGGCGCGTTATCTGTTGCAGGTGATCCGACCCGATGAGATGGAACATATCGTCGAAGCCGGTCACCCGAGCAGCGACGAAAGCAAGCACATGCAGATCGACACCAATGAACCCTGCCTGATCCTGGTGCGCCGCACCTGGAGTCAGAATAAAATCGTCACCTACGTTCGGCTGACTCACCCCTCGTCGCGCTATCGCCTGGGCAGTCGCCTGCCGGTGAATGGCGCTCACCGCGACAGTTGAGTCTTGATCGCAGCCTGAGGCCCGGCTACCCAGGAAAACTTATTTTCCGTCAGGCTCCATTAGCCCATTTGGCTTGATCATCAAAAAACCAGCCAGTTCTATGGGAGACTTCTTTTCGCTCGCAGAAAGTGATGACCCATTTGCTTCTTGAAGCACCAACTTGGGTGCATAATTTCAGGCCGCTTCCGGCCGCTGAACGTGATTCGATTCGCCGCAGTAGGCGTGATAACCAACAAGCTCGCTGTCAAAAAAATGCACCTGTTGCTTGCGATGCATCCGGACGCAAGCAGCAAAATTGACATCGGTATCGACCAATTCAGGATCGAGAGAAACGCATTGGGGCGGTTCGGTGCAACCGGCTTTTACGGATCAGCGCCATTCACTGGGCGGCGCAGTAGCGCAGGCGATAGCGGCCGTCTATCCGGACCGCATCGCTGCCTTGGTTATCTATGCAAGCTGGCCCGGGCCGGACCGGTTCTTCACGCGTGTTAGGCTACCGAGTCGCGGGCAAGAAGCTTCATGAACTATCAAAGCGTCAGCCGGCTACCGCTACCGCTGCGGCGAAAAATCACCCCTTCGACCCAGCTAACGATCCATATCTACGGTTATCTCAACCGCATCAAGACCGGCGCGGTGAACTTCGCCTATGGGGCATCGAAGGACTCTATAGATCTCCGAAATCACCTGCATCGTTGCGTCTTCGATCGTTCCTTCATTACGGCATAAAACCCAGCCGTGATCTGCAATCGCTCGCTCGAACGTCTTGGTACAAGCGACATGTTCTTCCAGCTTATGGATCACAGTACTGCTCAGCCCACGCCGTCGTGCCGCAGCCCTCGCCCATGAAATATCAGGGGTGGTGACAACCCCGACATGCAGGTCCGGCACTCGCACGTTTCGATCAATGTTTAACTGTAGAATCTCTGCAAACGGGATTAGCCGGCGAAACGCGGCATCAGACGGGTACCAGCGATCGATCAAGATGATGCTGCCTGGTGGCTGTTTAGCCAGCACGTGCTGGGAAATCCAGGTACGGCTATCAGCAAGGCGCTCACAAACCTCGAACTCCAAATCCCGGGTGGGATTTCTGACGAGTTTGTTCACGAGGGTCATTGTTTCCCCCCTATAGGGATCGCTTTTACTCTCGGAAAGTCGGATCACCTTTTTGTTGTCGGCCCTCAGCACTTTCGTAACGGCCTCCAACAGTGTGGTTTTGCCGGTTCCCTTGGGCCCATCTAGAGAAACAAACAGCGGACGATTCATTCTTCAACTAACGATTGATATACGGTTTTTTTACCCAGTTCGTTCGCTGGAACCGCTTGGCGCGACTACGCGAATCGAGTGGAGGGCCCTTGTGAACAGACATTGATGAACACTCTAACTTAGTTTCTGGTTAACGGGTCTCAAAAGCCTGGGTTACAACAGCCGCTTATGAACATCGGTCATCGCCCATATGTTCAATAATGACGTGTCGAATGCTTCGTGCCGGACTCAAACTTTTAGCGCCCATCTAGAAAACGGAACAGTTCCTCCTCCTGGTCAAAATGCAGTCGCACGAGGGTATCCAGTCGAATCAGCTGATGCTGAATCTCGTCAGCAGGTGCCATTGCAGGGTTGGAATTGAAGTCGCTGCTCATGCGCGCCAGCAAATGGATAAGGCGAAATATCTCCCGGTGAACGTGGCTCATGGCCGACATCGGGTCCTCCCCCGGCAGGCTTCGCGTCAGCAGCGGGTACAGTATGTTTTCATCTTCGTGTTCATGCTGCGCCAGAGATGTTTGCAGCTTGTCGACCAGTTCCTGCAAGTCGGTCTGTGCTTGCGCAAGTGGGCGCTGGGCAAAGTCGCTGGCCAGTTGGTGCAGATCGCTCAACACGCTGGAGAGTTGCTGGTGTTCGTCTTGCAGGCGATCGATATGCTCAGCGGTAAGCTTTCGTTTCCTCAACGCCCATAACGGCCCCAATGCCCGCAAGGCGTTAATGATGATCGCCACGTCGATGCCCTCCTGCACCACGGCGCCAATCAGCGGCGGCAGGTAGCCAAGGGCGGCTGCCGCCATGGCCAGCAATGACATTCCCATCCCGACCAGCACACCTTGGCGTGCGATGTAGCGGGTTCGTCGGGCAATGTCCAACGCCTCGACCAGGCGATCCAGACGATCCACCAGCAGCACAACACCAGCGGCTTGCGCAGAAGCAGTGGCACCGCCCGCCCCCATGGCCACGCCAACGTTGGCCGCCGCCAGCGCGGGAGCATCGTTGATGCCGTCGCCGACCATCAGTGTGCTGGTGCGCAGGCAACCTTGCT
Organism: Pseudomonas sp. TH39(2020); assembly: GCF_016650715.1. Classification (NCBI taxonomy): domain Bacteria; kingdom Pseudomonadati; phylum Pseudomonadota; class Gammaproteobacteria; order Pseudomonadales; family Pseudomonadaceae; genus Pseudomonas; species Pseudomonas sp. TH39(2020). The sequence continues at coordinate 432,026 of NZ_JAEKFF010000003.1, forward strand.
GTACAGCACGCACTTTATCCTCAGGGGTCAACCCGGCACGCAGCTCGTCAATCCCGGCAGACAGCGCAATCATCTCCGCAGTTTCCAGGCGATCCCCGGTGAGCATGACGATCTTTTCGATGCCTCTATTGCGCAGTCGACGCAGAGTCTGCGGGGTTTCGCGGCGAACCTTGTCCGAGAAAACCAGCAGGCCCGCGAGTTCCCCATCCACGTCGATGAAGCTTCCACTGCACGCCAGGTAATCCATGTGGCGCAGCATGGCGGCGACCCAGTCGGTTTCGGGGGCTTCTTTGTGAGCAAAAGACAACGTGCCGAAACGCACCTGCACGCCATCGACGCGCCCACAAAGTCCAGAGCCTGGGCTTTCTTCTACTTCCTGCGGGACGCTGAGCGGCAATTGGCGCTGATGCGCCGCTTCAACAATTGCCTGGGAGATAGGATGCGTCGAGGCCTGCGCCAGCGAAGCGGCCAGGCCAAGCAGACGCTGCGGATCGGCCAGTCCGTTGACCTCTATCGACTGCAGACGGGCATGGCCGCTGGTCAAAGTGCCGGTCTTGTCGAGAAACACCTGCTTGACCCCGGCCAGCGCTTCCAGGGTCACGCCGTCCTTGATCAGGATCCCGCGCCGCGCTGCCCTCGAAATACCTGACATGAAGGAAATCGGTACTGCCAGAATCAAAGGGCAAGGTGTGGCCACCACCAGGACCGCCAGCGCTCGCAAAGGATCACCACTCAATTGCCAGGCCAATCCGGCAATCAGCAACGTCAGCGGGATGAAGAACAATGCATAGCGGTCGGCCAGGCGCACGAAAGGTGCGCGCGAACGACGTGCCTCCTCGGCCAGCCGCACTATGCCGGCATAGGTACTCTGCGCGGCCGTTCGCGTGGCGATTAGCAGGATGGGCGCACCGACATTGGAAACGCCGCTGGGCAGTTGCTCACCTTCTCGACGGGTGACGGGCAACGACTCACCGCTGAGCGCCGATTCGTCCAGAATGGCCGCAGGACTTAGCAGCCGACCGTCGACCGGTATCACCTCCCCCAGCCGCACCAGCAATGTCTGATTCAGTTGGACCTGCTCAACAGGGATCTCGCGCAAGCCGCCCTCCTCCTGCAGCCAGGCAAAACGTGGCGCCCGGTCAATGAGCGCACGAAGCTCGCGGTCAGCGCGTTGCTTGGTAAAAAACTCCAGGGTGCGTCCGGTCGCCAGCATCAAGGCAATCACCGCCGCCACCAGTGTCTGCTCAAAGACCAGGGCGGCGGTGATCGACAGCAGCGCGATCAGGTCGACACCGGCCTCGCGCCGGGCCAGGCGCCTGACGATTTCAACGAGCAGTACTGCGCCCATCACCAGACTTCCTGCGGCCCAGCACATCGAGGCCCAATCAGGTTCTTGCGCAACATACGCAACGCCACCGGCCAGCAGCGTCAGTGCGGTGAGCAGCAATAGAACGGGGTCCAGCCACTTACTGAGCATCGAAGTGAGTTCCTCAAAAGCGATTTGCATGCCTCGCCGTAAAAACATCTGTCGTTCATCGAGGTAGAGCTTAGGACTCGAATGTCTTTCGTGTTCGCCGGAGCGCCGCAATTGAGGCGTTGGACACAACGGAGGTCATGGCTGTGCCCGGACAAACCAGGTGTTTGCCCTCTTTCTGATCTAAATCAAACAGGCGTTGGACGTACACGTAGAAATTAGAGTCAGCATTCGCACCATCGCCTTCGATGAGTGCAGAAACTTTCGTTTCGTGGAGGCTCCCATGGCTACGCACCTGCAAGGCACTCAACCGGTTATCCCGCCTACTGCCCACCCACTTGCAGGCAGCTTGCGAAAGGTGGAACCCAAACGCTTGTCCTTGAGCCTGCTGATTGCCCTGGTGGTCGGTTCGATGATCGGCAGCGGCATTTTCAGCCTGCCGCAGAACATGGCGGCCAGTGCGGGCGCCGGGGCAATTCTGATTGGCTGGCTGATCACCGGCGTTGGCATGTTGTCGCTGGCGCTGGTTTATCAGACCTTGTCCAACCGCCAACCAGCACTGGATAACGGGGTGTTTGCCTATGCACGCGCCTTGGGTGGCGAATTCCTCGGGTTCAACTCAGCCTGGGGCTACTGGATCAGCGCCTGGATCGGCAACGTCAGCTACCTGGTGATTTTGTTCGCGGCCCTGAGTTATTTCTTCCCGCTGTTCGGTGAAGGCAATAACAAAGCGGCGATTGCCGGCGCGTCCGTGGTGCTGTGGTCGTTGCACTGGATGATCCTCAGAGGGATGCGCACCGCGGCCCGGGCCAACGCGTTGACCACGGTAGCCAAGATCGTACCGTTGCTGCTGTTTATCGGCCTGGTGATCGCGGCCTTCCAGCGTGAAACCTTTACTGTCGATTTCTGGGGCTCGACCGCGCTGGGCAGCACCCTCGATCAGGTCAAAAGCACCATGCTGGTCACCGTTTGGGTGTTCATCGGGATCGAAGGCGCCAACGTGTTCTCCGCCCGTGCCGCAGAACGCGCCAACGTCGGTCGCGCCACGGTCATCGGTTTTGTCATCACCCTGTTGCTGCTGATTGCGGTGTCGCTGCTGTCGCTGGGCATACTTAAACAACCGGAGTTAGCCGCCCTGAAAAACCCTTCGATGGCCGGCGTGCTTCAGGCTGCCGCCGGGCCGTGGGGCGCGGTGCTGATCAGCATCGGCTTGATCATTTCGGTGGGTGGCGCCCTGCTCGCCTGGACGCTGCTGGCGGCGGAATCGGTGTTCACACCGGCCAAGGAAAAGGTCATGCCGGGATCCCTTGCCGTGGAAAACACCCAAGGTGTACCGGCCAATGCCCTGTGGATCACCAACGGCTGCATTCAACTGTTCCTGTTACTGACGCTGTACTCGAGCGCCACTTACCTCGCGCTGATTTCCCTGGCCACCTCGATGATTCTGCTGCCGTACCTGTTCAGCGGTGCGTATGCGCTGAAACTGACCTGGCAGGGTCAGACCTATGCCGGTCACCGCGCCCTGCAACTGCGCGACATGGCCATCGCCTCGGTCGCCACACTGTATTGCCTGTGGCTGCTGTATGCCGCCGGGCCTAAATACATGTTGCTCAGCGCTTTGCTCTACGCCCCCGGTTCGTTGATTTACCTGGCCACCATCAAGACTCGCCAGGGACAACCGCTCAGCGGCCCTGAGACGGGGCTGTTGATCATTATCTGGACGGCGGCAGCCTTCGCCGGCTGGATGTTGTGGTCCGGGACACTGTCCTTGTAGGGACCAGTGTGGCGTGTTTGTTCTGTCGCGGTGGACCGCCAAACGGATGTAAGGTCGTGCCGATCAAAGGCGAGTGAACCCCAGACTGCCCTGCCCCCTGCCGGGAAACCGGCGGGGGGCTTTTTTTGTTATTGAATCAGCATTGCCGATATTGCGACTCAGTCATCGACGTTCCCCTGAGCCGAGGCGCTGGTAGCGGATTCTCGCCGCCAGGCCCGCATCAACAAATCAATGACCTCTTCATCTGAAGTCTGGGGAAACCTCAGGTACCAATAACCGATCGACATCATCCACTCGGGAATCAGTGGGCAGATCACCTCATTGACTTCACTGCGCAGTGCCTCCGCCGTTTCCAGCGGCGCAACCGGCACTGCGACGACGATGCGAGACGGTGCTTGTATTCGCACTGCGTGGATTGCCGCCATCATCGAGGCCCCGGTTGCCAGACCATCGTCGATCAGGATCACCACCTGATCCTTCAGTCGCACGGGTGGGCGGGTTCCGCGGTACACCTGCTCACGACGCAACAGCTCCTGTGTTTCTCGCGCGAGCACGGCATCGAACGCGGCCGGGGTAATGGGGTGCGCCCGCAAGGCGTCGTCATTAAGGATCTGTATACCGCCACTGGCAATGGCGCCCATGGCGAACTCCGGGTGGGACGGAACGCCCAGCTTTCGGACTAGCATCAGGTCCAGGCGCACGTCCAGGGCCTTAGCCACTTCATAGGCGACCGGAACGCCGCCACGGGGCAAGGCGAGGACGATGACATCGGGTCGATGGGCGTATTTGAGCAACGGTTCCACCAGACGTCGACCGGCTTCTGCCCGGTCCTCCAATGTGGTTTGCAATGAGGGGCTTTGACTCATGAAAAACCTCCTCAGGCGATGACGCCTGTCGTTTCGTTACAACATGGCCTTGTCCGTTCTAGACCGCCAGAACACTGCAAGGCACCTGGTACAGAATATGTTCGGTCGTGCTGCCCAGCAGCTTCTCCAGGCCGTGGTACTGGACTCTGCCCAGACCGGCCAGTTTGATGAACGATTGTTTCCCTGCGGGGTGAAGAACGCGCGTTTGAGCGCTGATTCATGCTGCACTTCCTTGATCAACAGGTCGGGCCGCATTTCCGTGACGTGATCAAGAATGTCTTGCTTCATGTCATCGGCGCACGTCACCTCCGTCGTTACTTCGAGCCCGAGAGCGTTGATATTGGCTCATGATCTGACTCCAGACAGATGGGACTCGACGTCCACCGCTGCCCCATTGCTGAGGCCAGCCGTAACGCCTGCGCCGGATCAGGTACCAGCGTTGATTCAGAGTCCTCTGTTGATGTCGCCCTGGCGTTGATTTATATCAAATACCTGCGTAACGCCGTTCAATGAACCAACGCCTCTCATGGATTGAAATTTCATTTCACAGCACTTGATCAATATCAATAGGGCCGAGCCGAGCGGGATTACGTTGGCAGGGCGAACTGGACCTTGCCAATACCACCCTGCTTGTTGTCGACGATGTGCTTTTTGAGGGCCATTCACTCCTGCGCACCTGTGCCTATTTGGCGCAACTGGGGGCTCGTCGGGTCTACACTGCGGTATTGGTTGACCGGCATGTCTGCCAGCAACCGATCCATGCCGACATTATCGGCGTGCATCTGCAAGTTGCCGCCCATGACATCGTCGAATGCAACGTCTCGCCCTACGAAATGGAATTCTGCATTGAAGTTTTGCGTCATGGTGCTGCCCGATGACGGCGCAACTGTTCGATAAGCCTCAAAGGAGCCAATGCATGCTCACCGATCGCCCGCTTCTTTTTGCCCTGCAAGGCAGTGAGCACTATGCAACCCGCGTCGCGCAACGGCTTGGCTGCCAACTGGCCCTGCATGAAGAGCGCGACTATGAAGATGGCGAACATAAATGCCGACCGCTGGCGTCGGTTAACGGTCGCGAGGTCGTGGTGTTCCATTCTTTGTATGGGGATGACCGGCAGAGCGCTAACGATAAGTTGTGTCGCCTGTTGTTCTTTTGCGGAGCACTCAAGGATGCCGGCGCTCGCCATGTGCAGGTCGTAACACCCTACCTCTGTTACGGACGCAAAGATCGTCGCAGCCAACCTCAAGACCCAACGATCACTCGCTACCTGGCGACCATGTTTGAAGCCTGCCACGTAGATCGTCTGGTTGCCCTGGAGGTGCATAATCCGGCCGCATTCGACAATGCCTTTCGCATTCCTACGTGGAACGTGCAGTGCACCGAATTATTCGCCGTGCATTTCGTAAGATTCGTCGGCGACGCCGACGTGGTGGCGGTGTCCCCGGATTCCGGTGGTGCCAAGCGCGCCGAACAGTTTCGTCAGGCCCTCGAACGACAACTGGGACGTTCAGTGGGCAGTGCGCTGATGGAAAAGCACCGTGGTCACGCGACGCTGACGGGCACCCTCCTGGTTGGCGACGTATCGGGGAAGACAGCCATTGTTTTCGACGACCTGATCAGTACCGGTGAAACGCTGAAGCATGCGGGCCTTGCCTGTCAAAAGGCTGGAGCCACACGATTGTTCGCAGCAGCGACCCATGGCTTGTTCACAGCTGGCAGCCATCTGTTCGACCAGCCGCTTTTCGAGCACATTGCGATCTCTGACAGCGTGCCTCCATTTCGCCTGCCCCCCGAGTGTGTGACGCAGCACTTGCAGGTACTCGACAGCACCGCCCTGATAGCCACCTTGCTGGCTGAAAATGGAGCATTCGATACCGTCTGAGCGTCTTTGATGCCGATCAAAGACAATGGGGAGTGCCTGAAGTTGAAAAAGATGAAAATCAACACAGCATTCACACTGATGGAGCCAGGCCCGGTTGTCTTCGTCACCACAAATGATGGCCAGAAGAACAACATCATGACCATCTCCTGGACCATGGTGATGGGCTTCACGCCGATTTTTGCCATGACCACCGGGCCCTGGAACTATTCGTACGCCGCGCTTTTAAAAACCAGGGAGTGTGTCATTTCAATCCCCACCGTCGATTTGATAGATCGCGTTATTGGTGTGGGAACCTGTTCCGGTGCTGACACAGACAAGTTTGCAACATTCGGATTAACACCCGTGAAAGGCAAACATGTCAGGTCACCCTTGATTAAGGAATGCCTGGCAAATATCGAGTGCAACGTTATCGATATCATCGAGAAACACAATATCGTTGTCCTCGAAGGCCTCGCGGCCTACATCGACGATTTACGCAAAGAGACACGAACCATTCATTCAGTGGGTGATGGTTCCTTCGTCGTGGACGGACGCAAATTGGATAGAAGAGAAATGATGCAGTCGAAGCTTCCAGAGGGTGTCCAGGTGTTTAGCGATCGTCCGTAATCATCCCTTCAAATGGACTCGTCCTGCGTTGTCCTGATCAGCCAATCCAGCGGATCTCTGGCTCCTTGTGCGAGACCGGTGCAGGCGCCGATTTCGGATGGCCAACGATATGGGCGCCACTGGCGTCCATTGCCAGTTCAACCCCTTGGGCATGTCCTGCCCGTGCTTGATGAGGTAGAGCTTGCGCCCTCCTCCTCCCTACAAGTCCTACCCTACAAGCGGGCTTGCTCGCTAACTGAGCGAGCGTCAACAGAACGTTATTTTCTCGAAACACCTCACAACCGCTGATCAGTTGGTTCGGTTTTTTGACACTTCCCCGATATGTGGTCACAACTTTTGCGCTCCGTTGGGTCATAACACGGTAGCCGCCGATGGAATATTGGCATCTACCGAGGTTTTAGCCTGATACGGAGATAAACTCATGATTTTCAACGTACAGAATTTTGGCGCCAAAGGTGATGGCATCACAGACGACACGGCGGCGATACAAAGCGCGATTGATGCAGCGGCCGCCGCAGGTGGGGGGCAGGTGTATATGCCGACCGGAACTTATATCGTTTCGGGAGGCGAGGAACCCTCCGACGGCTGCCTGATGCTCAAGAGCAACGTCTACCTGTACGGCGACGGCATGGGCGCAACCACCGTCAAGGTTGCTGACGGCTCCGACACCAAGATCACGGGGGTCATCCGCTCCGCTTATGGCGAGGAAACCCACGACTTCGGCGTCAGCAACCTCACCATCGACGGCAACCGTGACAACACCACGGGCAAGATCGACGGTTGGTTCAATGGCTACATTCCCGGCGAAGCAGGCTACGACTCCAACGTCACCCTCGACAGCGTCGAGATCAAGGATTGCTCCGGGTACGGTTTCGACCCCCACGAGCAAACCGTCAACATGGTCATCAAGAACAGCGTGTCCCACGGCAATGGCCTGGACGGCTTCGTTGCTGACTTCCTCAGCGACAGCACCTTCGAAAACAACGTCGCCTACGACAACGACCGCCACGGTTTCAACGTCGTTACCAGCACCCACGATTTCACCATGACTAATAACGTCGCCTACAACAACGGCAGCAATGGCATCGTGGTGCAGCGCGGCAGCGAGAACATCCCCTCCCCCAGCAACATCACCATCACCGGTGGCGAGGTGTACGGCAACGGCGCCGAAGGGGTGCTGATCAAACTGTCCAGCGACGTGACCGTCAGCGACGTCGATATCCACGACAACACCAGCGCCGGGATCCGCATCTACGGCAGCAACCACGTCGAGATCGTTGACAACACGCTTAACAATAATTCCCTGGGCAACCCCGTGCCGGAGATCATCATCCAGTCCTACGACGACACCCTCGGCGTGTCCGGCAAATACTTCAACGGCAGCGACAACACAATTCAGGGCAACATCATCAGCGGCAGCAACCTGTCGACCTACGGTGTTGCAGAGCGCAATGAAGACGGCACCGATCGCAACGCCATTATTGGCAACACCATCAGTCACACCAGCAAGGGTGCCACGCTGGTCTATGGTGACGGCAGCTACGTCAGCGCCACGGAGCCGATGACCACCGTGCAAGGTACGGCTGGCAACGACACCCTGCTGGGCAGTGCCGCCAGCGAGATTTTCTATGGCGTTGCCGGCAACGACACCATCAATGGCGGAGCCGGTGGCGACATTCTGGTGGGTGGTGCAGGCATCGACAAACTCACCGGCGGTACCGGCGCCGATACGTTCCGTTTCGTCGCTCAGTCCGACAGTTACCGCAACGCAACCACAAGCTTCGATGACACCATCACCGACTTCGACGTCACCCAGGACAAGATCGACCTCGCCGGCCTCGGCTTCACCGGTCTGGGCAATGGCCGTGGCGGCACCTTGCAGGTCAGCTACAGCGCCACCAACGACCGCACCTACATCAAGGACTACGATGCCGACGCCAGCGGCAATCGCTTCGAATTGATTCTCTCGGGCAACCTGGCCAGCACCCTGACCGCCAGCAATTTCATCTTCAATCGTGTGATCACCGGCACCAGCGGCAGCGACTCGCTGCTGGGTAGCGATTCGGCGGACACCCTGCTCGGCCTGGCGGGCAACGACAGCCTCAGTGGCGGCGCGGGCGATGACAAGCTCGACGGCGGTGCCGGTATGGACACACTCACCGGTGGCGCTGGAGCGGACGTCTTTGTGTTCTCCAATCGCCTGGACAGTTACCGCAACTACAACACCGGCGGCGCCAACCTTGGCGACCTGATCACCGATTTCGATATCACCGCCGACAAGATCGACCTCTCGGCCGTGGGTTTCACCGGCTTGGGGGACGGCAAGAACAACACCGTGTACGTGGTGCTCAACAGTGCCGGCACCAAGACTTACATCAAGTCCCTGACCGCCGACGCCAATGGCAACCGCTTCGAAGTGGCACTGGACGGCAACTACCTCAACACGCTGACCAGTGCCAACTTCGTTTTTGCCACTTCACCAACGGTCAACCATGCGCCGGTGGTGGCAACGGCGTTGCTGGATCAGAGCGCGACCGAAAACACCCCGTTCAACTACGCGGTGCCGGTCACCAGCTTCACCGATCCGGATAATGACAGCCTCAGCTACACCGCGACCCTGGCCGATGGCAGCGCCCTGCCCGCGTGGCTGAGCTTCAATGCCACCAACCTGACCTTCACCGGCACGCCGACCAGCACCGCGTCCGGCAATTACAACGTCCTGGTCAAAGCCACGGACCCGGCCGGTGCATCAGTCAGCGATAGCTTCGCCCTGGCGGTGGCCGATGCGCCCGCCAACACCATCACCGGCACCAACAATGCCGAAACCCTCAACGGTACGGCGGGTGCAGACCTGATCCTCGGCCTCGGTGGCAACGACACAATCAAGGCCGGCACCGGCGCGGACATCGTCGATGGCGGTGCCGGACGTGATTCGCTTTACGGCGGTGACGGTGCCGACACCTTCCGCTACACCAACGTACTCGACAGCTACCGCGACTACGACACCGGCGGTGTCACGGCCACCGACACGATTTATGACTTCACCGCGGGCGTCGACAAGATCGATGTTTCGGGCCTGGGCATTGTCGGGCTCGGCGATGGCAACAATGGCACGTTGTACATCACCCTCAACGCGGCCGGCGACAAGACCTACATCAAGTCCGCCGAGGCCGACGCCGATGGCAATCGTTTTGAAATCGCCCTCAATGGCAACTACCTCAACACCCTGACTGCCAGTGATTTCGTGTTCGGCGAGCGCGCCCAGCAGGACATCCTCTACGTGCCCACCCTTGGCCAATCCAATGCGCGACTGCTGCGCATGACGGAGGACGACAATCAGTCCGGCACGTCGATGCTGGTCAACGACCTGGACCGCTACACCACCTATGACGTGCGCAGCCAGTTCACCGACGCCGATGGCAACGGCATCGACATCGCGGTGGGCGGCAGCACGGTCACCGGCCTTTCGACGCTCAGCGCGGAGGAACTCAAGTTGTGCTGGTGGCTGACCGACACCAACCAACCCGGGGCTGCGCTGTTGCGCGCCGTGACGCTGCTGCGTGACCAGCTCACCGAACTGCAATCCATCAATAACGTCACCATGGGCATCATTTGGGGCCAGGGCGAGGAAGCCGCCCAGGAGATCGCCCGCGCCACGGACAAAGTAGCGGCAGCAGCGGCCTACAAGGCTGCGACCCTGAAGGTGTTTGATTACCTGCATGCCCAGTTCGGCGACTTCAGCGTGTACATGATGGAAACCGGTCACTACGAGCAGGACGCGGCGCGTGCCCGTGGTTATTCGGAAGAAAAGATTGCCTCCATCGTCGAGGGGGTTGGCTATGTCCGCGCCGCCCAGGAAGCCATCGCCACCGAGCGCGCTGACGTCAAGCTGGCGGTGGACTACACCGACCTTCCCTTGCGCCACGAAGTCGATCCGCAGGCGTATCCCGACGACGTCTGGCACCTGCACGAGGAGTCGGCGGAGATCGTCGGCCAGCGCCTGGCCGACTACATTGCCAGTGACCTTGGCTTCCAGGGCAACCCTAACGACAACAACAGCGTGCAGGACATTTTCGACAACGCCCAGAACATGATTTCCGGTACCGACCAGGCCGATACCCTGGTGGGCACTTTGGGCAACGACACACTGGATGGTCATCTGGGTGCGGACACCATGACCGGTGGCGATGGCAACGACATCTATGTGGTCGATAACGCGTCCGACCGCGTGGTGGAAACCAACACCTCGACCTCGCAGATCGATACGGTGCAGGCCTCGGTCAGCTGGACCCTGGGCGCCAACCTCGAAAACCTGGTGCTCACCGGCGTGTCAGCCATCAACGGCACCGGCAATGAGCGGCACAACTTCATCACCGGCAATGCCGCCAATAACGTGCTCGATGGTGCCGCAGGGGACGACAGCATGAGCGGTGGCGATGGCAACGACACCTACTATGTCGACAACGCCGACGACAGCGTGATCGAGACCAACAGCAATGCGGTGTCTGGAGGGGTCGACAGTGTGCACAGCAGCCTGGGGGCCTATACCCTCGGCAACAACGTCGAGCGTCTGTATATCGATAGCACTGGCGCCGCCAATGGCACGGGCAACGCGCTGGACAACACGCTGTTCGCCGGAGCCGGCAACAACGTGCTGGACGGGCGCGATGGCATTGACACGGTGTCCTACGAACGCGCCCTGTCCGGGGTTACCGTAAACCTCTCGACGTCAGCGCAACAAAACACCGTGGGGTCCGGGCTCGACACCTTGAAGTTCTTCGAAAACCTGACGGGAAGCGCCTACGCTGACAGTCTGTCGGGCAACAGCGCCGCGAACGTTCTGAACGGTGGTGCGGGCAACGATACGCTGGTGGGCGGTTCGGGCGATGACCGGCTGATCGGCGGTGCAGGCACCGACAACCTCACCGGTGGCACTGGCGCGGATACCTACGCGTTTGGCGCGCTGTCGGACATGGGCGTCGGGGCTTTGCGCGATGTGATCAGCGGTTTCAAGACCACCGAGGGTGATCATCTGGATCTTACCGGCCTGGACGCCAACCCGCTGACCGCCACCGTCGACGCCTTCACCTTCATCGGCAGCAACGCCTTCGACCCTGCCAACGCCACCGGCCAACTGCGCTTTGCCGATGGCATTCTCTACGGCAGTGTCAACGCCGACGCCACCCCCGAGTTCGAATTCGAACTGGTGGGCGTCAAGGAGCTGCACGCCAGCGACTTTACAGCCTGAGTCAAGCTCACATCCTGTGGGAGCGGGCTTGCCCGCGAAGGCGCCGGCACATTCAACATGGAGGCTGACTGACCCACCGCTATCGCGAGCAGGCTCGCTCCCACAAGGGATTTGCAGTGCCCAAAAAATCGGGGACAGCCACAGATCAAATGTGGGAGCGAGCCTGCTCGCGAAGGCGCCGGCACATTCAACATGGAAGCTGACTGAGCCACCGCTATCGCGAGCAAGCTCGCTCCCACAAGGGATTTGCAGTGCCCAAAAAATCGAGGACAGCCACAGATCAAATGTGGGAGCGAGCCTGCCCGCGAAGGCGCCGGCACATTCAACATGGAGGCTGGCTGACCCACCGCTATCGCGAGCAAGCTCGCTCCCACAAGGGATTTGCAGTGCCCAAAAAATCGAGGACAGCCACAGATCAAATGTGGGAGCGAGCCTGCCCGCGAAGGCGCCGGCACATTCAACATCGAGGCTGACTGAGCCACCGCTATCGCGAGCAAGCTCGCTCCCACAAGGGATTTGCAGTGCCCAAAAATCGAGGACAGCCACAGATCAAATGTGGGAGCGAGCCTGCTCGCGAAGGCGCCGGCACATTCAACATGGAGGCTGGCTGACCCACCGCTATCGCGAGCAGGCTCGCTCCCACAAGGGATTTGCAGTACCCAAAAAATCGAGGACAGCCACAGATCAAATGTGGGAGCGAGCCTGCCCGCGAAGGCGCCGGCACATTCAACATCGAGGCTGACTGAGCCACCGCTATCGCGAGCAAGCTCGCTCCCACAAGGGATTTGCAGTGCCCAAAAAATCGAGGACAGCCACAGATCAAATGTGGGAGCGAGCCTGCTCGCGAAGGCGCCGGCACATTCAACATGGAGGCTGGCTGACCCACCGCTATCGCGAGCAGGCTCGCTCCCACAAGGGATTTGCAGTACCCAAAAAATCGAGGACAGCCACAGATCAAATGTGGGAGCGAGCCTGCTCGCGAAGGCGCCGGCACATTCAACATGGAGGCTGGCTGACCCACCGCTTTCGCGAGCAGGTTCGCTTCCACAGGGGATAGGCTGCGATCTTGAGCTTTGGTTAGAACCCAAGGCTTTTCAGAACAGGCTTTGCACCTGCTCCAGGACGCCGCGGTTCATTTGGCCGGTGTGGGTGTGCAGGCTCACATAGCTTTGCAGCATGTCGAGTTTGGTGTTGAGCAGGTCTCGGCGGGCCTGGAACACCCGCTGCTGTGCATCAAGAATATCCACCGTGGAACGCACTCCACCCTGAAAGCCTTTCTCCGTCGAAGTCAGGGCCCGCTGATTGGACTCCACCGCCCGCTGCATCGCCTTGCTCTTGGTGAACCCGGCCACCACGCCCAGATAATCGGCTTCGATGTCCTCGGCCAACTGTTGACGCTGCACATCGTAGTCGGACTGGGCACCGGCCAGTTGCGCTTCGGCCTTCGCCACCGAGGCGCGTACCGCCCCGCCGCGATACAACGGAATATCCAGCTGCACCCCCACGTAATAAGTGTCCTGGCGAGGATCGAGTTCCTGGTACTGGCGGGTTTCCCGGCGGGTTAGCTGGGTGGTCAGCGACAAGGTCGGATAATGCCCGGCGCGCTGACTGTCGGCCTGCGCCTCGGCGACTTTCACCGCGGCCAACCGGGCTGCCAGCTCGGGGCTCGCTTCACGGGCAATCGCCGTCCAGTACGGCAAATCCTGCTCCGGAGCGATCGGGCTACCGGCGGCGAGTTCTTCGCGCATCGGCTGGATGTCATCGATGGGCACACTGGCGCGACCGGACAATGCCCGCAACGCAGCCACGCGCCGGGCCTGGACTTCAGCCTGCTGGGCGTCGACGAGATCGAGCCGCGCCTGGGCCTCATCAATATCGGTGATCGCGCCCTGGCCGCCTTGATAAAGTTTTTTGCTCTGCGTCACCAACCCATTGATGGCAGTCTTTTGTTGGGCGATCAACTTGATCTCGTTTTCGGCCCGGGCGACGTCGAAGTAGCCTTTGGCGACCCGGTCGTACAGGGTCTGGCCGGCAACGTCGAATACCTGGGTACCCAACTGCCCCCGCGCCTTGCCCTCCTGATACGCCGCCCAGCGCCCCTTGTCATAGAGCGGTTGTTGCGCCGCCAGGGTGACGTTGTTCGCCTGGTAATCGTTACTGTTGACGTAGTTGCGGTCGTCGCCGCCATCGGTACGCCCACCGTAACCGTAGCGCGACGTCAGCGATACTTGCGGATAGAGGCCACCGCGGCCAATCGCCTCTTCCTGTTTCGAAGCATCAAAGGCATGGGCCGCCGATTGCACGGTCGGGTCATTGATGCGCGAGGCGTCGTACGCAGCGGTCAGGCTCAGGCCTTCTTCGGCAGCCCACACGGGATTGATCGCGGCCCAGCTGGTACACAAACCCAGCAGTACACCGGAGCGGTAGCGACAACGGTCGATCATGCTCATTCCTCTTTGAAGGCCGCAAGCAAGCGCTCACGCAAAGGTTTCATCAGGTAATTCATCAAGGTGCGCTCCCCCGTCACCACCGTGACATCGGCGAGCATGCCGGGGCGCACCAGCAGGCCGGCAGCCTGCAGCGAAGCGACGGTGTCGGCGGGAATTTCGACCTTGGCGGAAAAGTACGGCTGGTGCGTCTGTTCATTGATCAACTGATCCGCCGACACCGTAGTCACCGTGCCGGTGACCGTCGGCGTATCTACCCGTTGCAGCGCGGTGAAATGCACATGCACCGGCAGACCCGGGCGCAACTTATTGGCCATTAGCGGCTCGAAACGCGCGGTGATCGCCATCGGCGCATCCAGCGGCACCACCTGCATCAGGGTTTGGCCGGCCTGCGCAACGCCCCCGACCGTATGAAGGCTCACGTCCATGATCTGCCCGGACACCGGCGCACGGATCGCACCGTTGTCGACTTCAAACTGCAAGGCACGAATCTGATCGGCATAACCTGCCGCCTCGGCAGAGACCTCGCTGAGCTGGGTTTCGGCGTCGCGGCGAAATTCCTGCTGCGCCTGCAAGGCCTTGAGCCGGCTTTCGTTGATCGCCTGGCGGGTCCTGCCGACATCGCCCACCCCGGAGGCAATCTGCCCGGCCAATTGGGCTGCGTTGCGCTCGGCCTCGAAGAGTTTGTTGCGCGGAACGTAGCCTTCACGGGCCAAATCACGCAGGCCTTCGAGTTCTTGTTGCTGAAAACGCATCTGCGCGTCGTAGTTGCGTTTGACGCCTTGGTAACCAAGCAATTGCTGCTGCAACGCCGCGGCTTCGTGTTCGATGATCTGCAAGCGGCTGCCCAGCTCTGCGCGGCGAGTCAGAAACAACTGGCTCTGCAAGGCCATGGCCGCTTTTACCCGCGGCTCGTCGGCATGTTCCAGCAGATCAGCAGGCCATTGGATCTCGGCTGAACCCAGGCGCTCGGCAATCAATCGCGCTTCGACGCTGCGATCGTTGAGCAACTTCCCCAGGGTCACGTCCAGTTGCGACTGCGCCTGCACCGTATTGAGCTGCACCAGCAACTGCCCCTGAGTGACGCGGTCGCCATCGCTGACCAACAGCTTTTCCACCACCCCACCGACCAACGACTGCACAGCCTTGCGTTCGCCCGCCACCACCACGGTGCCGCTGCCCACGACACCCTGGTCGAGCGGCGCCAGGCAGGCCCAGAGCAGGAAGCCGCCCAGCGTCAGGACCAGGAAACCCACACCATAGCGTGCCGCCCCCCCGGCGTCGGTACTGGCGCAGGGTAACGTTGTGGCGCCGCGCACGCTCAGCCGCTGCTCAGGGGTCAGATCATGCATCTTCGCCAGCCCCCCTGACCGCGGCCGGTCTAGGCCCCGGCATCAATGCCTTGAGCACCCGATCCCGTGGACCGAATGCTTGTTGAGTGCCGTCCTTGAGCACCAGGATGTAATCGACCACCGCCAGCACATTAGGTCGGTGGGTAATCAGCACCACGGTGCTGCCAGCAGCCTTGAGCGCACTGATGGCCTGGACCAGCGCCAGCTCTCCGGCTTCATCGAGGTTGGAGTTGGGCTCATCGAGCACAATCAGCGACGGGCGCCCATAGAGCGCGCGAGCCAGGCCGAGGCGTTGCTTTTGTCCGCCGGACAAGCCAAGCCCGCCGGGGCCCAGCGGCGTGTCGTAACCCTTGGGGAACCTCAGGATTATCTCGTGAATGCCGGCGTGACGCCCGGCGGCGATGATCTTGTCGGCGTCCTGCGCGCCGAAACGGGCAATGTTGTCGGCCACACTGCCGTCGAACAGCTCGATGTCCTGCGGCAGGTATCCAAGGTGCGGGCCCAGGGCGTCGTGGGACCACTGACTGATCTCGGCGTCATCCAGGCGCACCGACCCGCCCATCGCCGGCCATACCCCGACCATCGCCCTGGCCAGTGTTGATTTACCACTGGCGCTGGGGCCGACGACGGCGAGCACTTCACCTTTGGCCAGGCTGAAATTGATGCCCCGCAGGATCGGTTGCGAAGCACCGGGAGGGCCGACATACAACTGCTCCAGACGAACTGCGCCGGTGGGGGGTGGCAAAGGCATGCGCAGGCGCTCGCGCGGATGCTGGGCAAGCAGTTGGCTCAGGCGCTGGTAGCTCTGGCGGCCGGAGTTGAATTGCTTCCAAGAGCCAATGGCGATTTCCACGGGTGCCAGAGCACGCCCCAGCAGCAGCGACATCGCAATCATCATGCCCGCCGACAATTGGCCTTCAAGCACCAGCAACGCCCCCAGGCCCAGGGCCAGAGACTGTCCGGAGATGCGCACGAAACGGGTCATCGAAGTGATACGCGCGCCACGGTCGCTGGCATGGGCCTGGGCGGCAATGATGCGTTGCTGCAGCAGGCTCCAACGCTGGCGTAAAGGCCCGAGCATGCCCAGGGCCTGGATGACTTCGGCGTTGTGCAACGTGCTGTTTACATAGATCGACGACTGCACGCCCAGGCGATTGGCTTCGCCCAAGCGCGTGCGAGTCGCCAACTCGCCCCACAGCGCCAGGCCGATCAGCACCAAGGCCAGAACCAGCGTCAGCACGCCGAACCAGGGATGAAAGAGGAACGCCACCAGCAGGAAGATTGGCAACCACGGCGCATCGAGCAAGGCGATCAGGCCCTGGCCCGTGATCAACTGCCGCAGCGTCGCCAGATCGGTGAGCACCTGCGCCGGGTTGGCGTTGTGCTCGCGCAGGCTGCGGGCGAAGGCAGCGTCGAAAATCCGCTCGCCCAAGGCATCGTCCAGCCCCGCGCTCATGCGAATCATCACCTCGCCGCGTACCCACTCGATCAGGGCGCTGAACATGAACAGTCCCAAGGCGATCAAGGTGAGCATGAACAAGGTGGTTTCGTTGCGGCTGGTGAGGACCCGGTCGTACACCTGCATCATGTAGAGCGACGGCACCAGCACCAGCAGGTTGATCACCCCACTGAACAGCGCCAGCGACCAGAACACCCGGCGATAGCTTAATAAAGCGGCATCAATGTCATGACGCGGATCGAGAAGCAAACCCATAGAGTGTCGCCCGCAAAAGGAAAAGTCGGTCCAAGACGCAGTCCATCGCGAGTTTTTTGCCCTAAGGCATTGGAGAAAACACTAAACGCAGCCTGATGTGCCACTATCAGCGACGATCCTCGTTGCGCTACAGCGCGCCAATTACTGACCACGCAACCACGGGTTAGTGCCGGTTCGACGGGCTGGGTTTCCATGTGGGTGACGGGCGGGAATGTTGCATTCCCCACTGCCGTCCAAAGTGACGAGCCAATACGCACAAACAAAAACGCCGCTCAAAGAGCGGCGTTTTTGCGTATGGAGCGGGAAACCCGGTTCAACTGTATGTTGCGAGCCTCAAGCGTTGCAGCTCCACGGACGGTCTCCATTCTCATCCTTGATGCGGGTCGGCAGGCCCATCACATCCAGCGCCTTGAGGAACGGCTCAGCCGCAAGCTCCTCGACGTTGGCCATGCGCTGCACGTCCCACTCGCCGCGGGCGACCAGCAAGGCGGCGGCCACGGGCGGCACGCCTGCGGTATAGGAAATGCCCTGGCTGTCAGTTTCCGCGTAAGCGTCTTCATGATCAGCCACGTTGTAGATGAACACCTCGCGCGGCTGGCCATCCTTGGTGCCCTTGACCAGATCGCCGATGCAGGTCTTGCCGGTGTAGCCAGGCGCCAGCGAGCTCGGATCAGGCAGCACGGCCTTGACCACCTTCAGCGGCACGACTTCCAGGCCTTCGGCGGTCTTGACCGGTTGCTCGGAGAGCAGGCCAAGGTTCCTGAGTACGGTGAACACATTGATGTAGTGCTCGCCGAAGCTCATCCAGAAACGCACGTTGGGCACGTCGAGGTTCTTCGACAGCGAGTGCACTTCATCGTGGCCGGTCAGGTACAGGTTCTGCGCGCCTACGACCGGCAGGTCGTCGGTGCGTTTGACTTCGAACATCGTGTTGCTGGTCCACTGACTGTTCTGCCAGCTCCACACTTGTCCGGTGAATTCGCGGAAGTTGATTTCCGGGTCGAAATTGGTGGCGAAATACTTGCCATGGGAACCGGCGTTGACGTCGAGAATGTCGATCGAATCAATGCGGTCGAAATACTGTTGTTGCGCCAGCGCTGCATAGGCGTTGACCACACCCGGGTCAAAGCCCACGCCGAGAATGGCGGTAATGTTCTTCTCTTTGCACTCTTCGAGGTGGTTCCACTCGTAGTTGCCATACCAGGGCGGAGTCTCGCAGATTTTGCCCGGTTCTTCGTGAATGGCGGTGTCCAGATAGGCCACGCCGGTATCGATGCAGGCGCGCAGCACCGACATGTTGAGGAAGGCGGAACCGACGTTGATGACGATCTGCGATCCGGTTTCGCGGATCAGCGCCTTGGTCGCTTCGACATCCAGGGCGTTCAGCGAGAAGGCCTGGATATCGGCGGGCACTTTGAGGCTACCCTTGGCCTTGACGCTGTCGATGATGGCCTGGCACTTGGAGATGTTGCGCGACGCGATAGCAATACGACCGAGTTCATCGTTGTGCTGCGCGCACTTGTGGGCCACCACCTTGGCGACACCTCCTGCACCAATGATAAGCACGTTCTTCTTCAATTTTTCTCTCTCTCCTTCTCTGCCAGCTTACGAAAGGCTGGACATGTAGTCGTTGTAACCAAACTCACGAACCACCTCGACGGTACCGTCGAGTTGTTTCACTACGATGGACGGCATTTTCAGGCCGTTGAACCAGTTCTTCTTGACCATGGTGTAACCCGCTGCATCGATGAACGACAGCCGATCCCCGATAGCCAGCGGACGATCAAATTGATACTCACCGAAAATGTCTCCGGCCAGGCAGGATTTGCCGCACACCATGTACGTGTGCTCACCCTCGCTGAGCGCCAGCTTGGCATTCAGGCGATAGATCAGCAGATCGAGCATGTGCGCTTCGATGGAGCTGTCCACGACTGCCAGGTGCTTGCCGTTGTAAAGGGTGTCGAGCACGGTGACTTCCAGCGAAGCGCTCTGCGTGATGGCCGCCTCGCCCGGTTCCAGGTAAACCTGCACGCCGTATTTTTGCGAGAAGGACTTGAGGCGCGCGCAGAACTCGTCCAGCGCGTAGCCTTCGCCCGTGAAATGGATACCGCCACCGAGGCTGACCCACTCGACCTTGTGCAGCAAGTCGCCGAAGCGTTCTTCGATGGTGCACAGCATCTGGTCGAACAGGCCGAAATCACCGTTCTCGCAGTTGTTGTGGAACATGAAGCCAGAGATCTGCTCGATGACCTGCTCGATCTTCACCGGGTCCCATTCGCCCAGACGGCTGAACGGCCGCGCGGGGTCGGCCAGCAGATAATCCGAGCTGCTCACCTGCGGATTGACCCGCAGGCCGCGCACCTTGCCGGCCGAAGCCTCGGTGTAGCGCTGCAACTGACCGATGGAGTTGAAGATGATCTTGTCGCAGTTTTCGAGCATCTCCTCGATCTCGTCATCGGCCCAGGCCACGCTGTAGGCGTGAGTCTCGCCCGCGAACTTCTGTCGACCGAGCTTGAGCTCGTAAAGCGACGACGACGTGGTGCCGTCCATGTATTGCTGCATCAGGTCGAACACCGACCAGGTGGCGAAGCACTTGAGTGCCAGCAGGGCCTTGGCCCCGGACTGTTCGCGCACATAGGCGATCTTCTGCATGTTCGCCAGCAGCTTTTGTTTGTCGATGAGGTAGTACGGCGTTTTGATCATTTCGAGGCGCCTCCGGCAAGGCCAGCCAAAAAAGGATGCGCATTGTGCCTTCACTGGCTACATATCGAAAGAGCAGGAAGCCCTCTCCAGGTGAAACGCGGTTCAATTTAAGTCCCAGGCACCCAGCAACCCAGAATGACGGTCATTGTCCCCAGGCCGTGTCACTCGCCGCGCTACTGATCCCGCCACAGATTCGCTACTATGTTTGACCGTTAGCTTTACCGCCAGCTTTCCTTAATCTGGAGCCCGAATGCCTAATCAAAAGGACATCGCCGCCGAAAGCGGCGCACCGATGATTCCTGAACAGCGCCGTGAATTGATGCTGCGACAGTTACGCAAGCATCAGGTGCTGAGCGTTCATCAGTTGATGGAAATGTTCGACTGTTCGCACATGACAATACGCCGCGACATCGCGTTGCTGGAGCAGGAAGGTCGAGCTTACTCGGTAACGGGTGGCGTGCGGATCGCCAGCCAGCTCCATAGTGAGCCCAGCCATCAGCTCAAGGCGGTGGTCGAGTTGCCACAGAAGCAGGCCATGGCCAAGCTCGCCGCCCGGCTACTGCATGCCGATATGACGATTTACCTGGATGCGGGAACCAGCACGCTGGAAATCGTCCCCTATATCAAAGCGCTGCCCGGCATGACCGTGGTGACCAATGACTTCGGCGTTGTCCAGGCGCTGATCGAAGCCCCCCATGTCACGGTGATTCATACCGGCGGGCAGCTGGATCACTCCAATCAATCGTGCGTGGGCGGCCTGGCGGTGGCCACCTTGCGCCAGGTCGTCACCGACATCGCGTTCATATCGACCAGCTCATGGGATTTGCGTCGCGGCCTTACCACGCCTTCGGCGCTGAAGGTGGAGGTGAAACAAGCCGCGATGCAATCAGCCTCGCAAGTGGTACTGGTGGCCAGCAGTTCGAAATACGGCACCTTCAGCATGTACAGGATTGCCGGGCTAGAGCAGTTCGACATTATCCTCAGCGACGATGCATTGACCCCGGCCGCGGCCGATGGCATTCGCAAACAGGGAGTCGAACTGTTGCTGCCGTCTGACAATACCCCGGTCTGAAACAACGGGCTCTTGCCTCCAGCAGAGCCCGCCGCCCCTTCTCTGTTGCGCTTAGCGCGCCTTCCACTCCCGCAACCATTGCAAGCCGGCAGACGTGTTGCCACGCGGCCGATATTCGCAACCTACCCAGCCGTCATAACCCAACTGGTCGATCAACTCGAACAGATAGGGATAGTTGACTTCTCCCAGGTCCGGTTCATGCCGGTCCGGCACGCCAGCGATCTGGATATGGCCGATTCCATCGAAGTCCCGACGCAGTTTGGTGGCCAGGTCGCCTTCAACGATTTGGCAGTGATAACAGTCGAACTGAACCTTCAGGTTACTGGCGCCTACTTCCTTGCAGATGGCCTGGGCCTGGTCCTGCCGGTTGAGGAAAAAGCCCGGCATGTCTCGTGTATTGATCGGTTCCAGCAGCACCGTGATACCGACCTTGGCCGCCCGGGCGGTGGCATAGGCCAGGTTTTCCAGATAAATGGCGTGATGCCGTGCCCGATCACTCTCGGAAGGCAGGAGGCCGGCCATGACATGGATGCGCGAGTTACCCAGCACGCCGGCGTACTCCAGGGCGCGATCGAAACCGCGACGAAATTCACTCTCCCGGCCCGGCAACGACACCGTGCCCCGCTCACCCGCCACCCAATCACCGGGCGGCGCGTTGAACAGTGCCTGCACCAGGCCGTTGTCGCTCAAGCGTTGCTTGAGTTCTTCAGCGCTGTAGTCGTAGGGGAACAGATACTCCACCGCTTCGAAACCATCGGCGGCCGCGGCGGCGAAGCGATCCAGAAACGCATGTTCCGGGTAGAGCATGCTGAGGTTGGCAGCAAAACGAGGCATGGTAGCTCCTGAGATAAAGAATCAGACAAAGGGCCAGATCAGCAGGGTAATACAGAAACCCAAGGTGCCGAGCAAGGTGGTCAACACCGTCCAGGTGCGCAAGCCGTCGGCCACGGTCAGTCCGGACAACTTGGTGAAGATCCAGTAACCGGCGTCATTGATATGGGACATGGCCAACCCGCCACCGCCCATGGCCAGGCACAGCAGCGCCATGTGATTGGCAGTGAGATCGAGGGTCGCAATCAGCGGGCTGATGATGCCGGCAGTGGTCACCAGCGCCACCGTCGTCGAGCCCTGCACCGCGCGCAACAGCATGGTCAGCAAAAAGCCCAGCGCCAGCACCGGCAGACCGGTAGTGCGCAGCATATCGGAGACGACAGCGCCGATTCCGGTATCCACCAGCACCTTGCCAAACACCCCGCCGGCACCGGCAATCAGGATCACCATGGCCACACCGGGCAAGGCCGAGCCGATCACATCAGACACCTGCGTACGGCTCCAGCCCCGACGCGAACCCAGCAACCAGGCACACAGCAACGTGTCGATCAGCAGCGCCACCAGCGGTGCGCCGAGCACAGTCATGATGCCGCGCAGGGTCGATTCGGCAGGCAGCAACGAGGTGGACAGCGTCCCCAGCAGGATCAGAATGATCGGTAGCGCGATCAGGCTGACGATCATACCGAAACCCGGTGGTGGCGCCGGCGGCAACTTGGACACGATGCTGCTGGTGGACTCTTCCAGACCCATGTGCGACACGGCCACAGCCGCTCGCCCAGCGCTCTTGTCGTTGCCATTGGACCAGGCGGCCAGATCCTCGTTGGTGACATGCGGGCCATACACCTCGGCACGAATATCGTCGGTCATCGGGTACACCCGACGGGTCATGCGCCCGGCCACGCGGTAGCCGACATAGCAAAGGAACGCGGTGATCGGCAGACCGAACATCAGCACGCGGCCCAGGTCCGCGCCCAACTGACTGGCAGCGGCCACTGCGCCCGGGTGTGGCGGCAGGAAGGCGTGTACGGTCAACAAGGCCGCGCACATCGGCAATGCGAAGACCAACAGCGGCTTACGCGCACTGCGCGCAATGCCATAGGCCAGCGGCATCAAGATGATCACGCCGACCTCGAAGAACACCGGCACCCCGACCATGAACCCGGCAATCGTCAGCGCCAGCGGTGTACGCCGGTTGCCGAAACGAGTGATCAGGGTCTTGGCCAGCGCCTCGGCGCCACCGGAGAGTTCGATGATTCGCCCGATCATCGCGCCCAGGGCAATGATGATCGCGATATGGCCCAGGGTCTTACCCATGCCGCCCTCGATGGTCGCCACCAGATCGGCCGGTTTCACCCCGGCCACCAGCGCCACCAGAATACTCACCAGCATCAAGGCCACGAAGGGCTGGAACTTGTACTTGAGCACCAGGAACAACAACAGCGCGATGCCCACCCCTGCGGTAATCATCAGGACTAACGGGCTCATTTCAGAACCCCTCCACGCCGGGTAAACGAAACGGTTCTGCCACTGAATCTGAAAATGCCGCTGTGAAGGTGAGTCATGCTTGGATTTCCTGTTGTTATTGTTTTTTCAGGCAAGCCGGGTCCGTCTAGAGTCGCTACGCGTCTCATGTACAGGGCCTGCTGTATCGATTTGTTGTGTTAAGCCAGCGCTTTACCAGGTCGCGCCGAAGGTCTCTCGCAACTCGTCCAAAGCCGCCTGGTCCAGAGGCTCCGGTTTGGGATGGCTCATCAGCCAGAGCCGCGCAGTTTCCTCAAGCTCCTCCAAGGCGTAACTGGCCCTGGATACCGAACTTTCCCAGACCACCGGGCCAAGCCGTTCGAGCATCACGCCGCGAACACTATTGGCCAGCTGCGCGACTTGCTCGGCAACCTTCGGCGAACCGGGTCGCTGGTAGCCAATCAATGGGATATGCCCGACTTTCATGACCTGATACGGCGTCAGCGGCGGCAGAATGTCGTCTGCCTGCCAGACACCGGCCAGCGTCAACGCCACCAGATGGGTGGAGTGGGTATGCACCACGCCGCCGACACTCGGGTTGCGGTCGTAGACCTGGCGGTGCAGCGCCAGGGTCTTGGAAGGCTTGTCACCGGACACCCATTCGCCGGCCAGATTGACCTTGGCGATGGTCGCGGGATCGAGGCGCCCGAGGCAGACATCGGTCGGTGTGATCAACCAGCCGTCGTCCAGGCGCGCGCTGATATTGCCGGCGCTGCCGACGGTGTAACCGCGCTGGTAAAGGCTGCGGCCAACTTCACAGATCTCTTCGCGCAGGGCGTTTTCGTTACTCACTGCACACCTCCGGCGAGTTGGCTCAAGGCTTTGCCGAAGAAGTCGCGACCACCGAAGTTGCCCGATTTAAGTGCCAGCGCCAACGGTTCGTCAGTACTGCTGACAGTCGCCGGCACACCCGGATCGATCTGCGCGCCGATCTGCAGCAGCTGTACGCCCAACGCCTGAACCACCGCGCCCGACGTTTCTCCGCCGGCAATCACGAAACGGCGCACGCCACTCTGGCGCAGACCTTGAGCAATTTCGCCAAAGGCGTTTTCCACCAGGCTTCCAGCCTGCTCGACACCCAGTTGCTGTTGCACCGACTTGACCTCATCCGGTGAGCTGGTGGCGTAGATCAATACGGTTTGTTCGTTATCACGGGCGAAGGTCAAGGCTTGCGCCACCACCGGTTCACCCGCAGCCAAGGCCAACGGATCAATCCGCAAGGCCGGCCGACCGGCTTCGAGCCAGGCCGCCACTTGTCCATTGGTGGCGATCGAAGCACTGCCGGCCAACACCACTTCCCCGCCGAACACCGCCGGAAGCTTCGAGGCATCGAGGTCGCGCAGCTTGCCCGCGCGACGGAAATTTTCCGGCAAGCCCAAGGCCAGCCCCGAACCACCCGTCAACAACGGCAGATCGGCACAGGCGGTGCCGAGGGTGTACAAATCGCTGTCCGACAAGGCATCAGCGATGGCCATGCCGACACCTTCAGCCCTCAGCTCTGCGATTCGCGCGCGCACCGACTCAGCGCCGCGGGCAATGGTGTCGTAGCGCAACAGGCCGACATTCAGACGGGTCTGCGATTGCAACACCCGAACCAGATTGGCATCGGTCATTGGCGTCAGCGGATGCTGCTGCATGCCTGACTCGCTGAGCAGATGATCCTGCACAAACAAGTGGCCGCGAAAGATTGTCCGGCCATTCTCCGGAAACGCCGGGCAGGCCAGGGTGAAGTCGCTACTCAGCGCCGCCAGCAGCGCTTCGCTGACCTGGCCAATATTGCCGGCCGCGGTGGAGTCGAACGTCGAGCAGTATTTGAAGAAGATCTGTTCGCAGCCTTGCTCGCGCAGCCAGGCCAGTGCGGCGAGGGACTGTTCGACCGCGTCGGCGACAGGAATGGTGCGCGACTTCAGGGCAATGACGATCGCATCGGCGTCAAGCCCGGCAGCGACGTCTGCGCTCGGGATACCGATGCTTTGCACGGTACGCATTCCGCCGCGCACCAGCATGTTGGCAAGGTCCGTGGCACCGGTGAAATCGTCGGCGATGCAGCCCAGCAGCGGGCGTGCGGTGGAGGTAGTCATGGGGTGTTCCTCAAACGGGCTCGGGCTTCAAACGGACTGGGGCTTGGCAGTCGGCAATTCGATGCCCGGGAAAATCTTGATCACCGCCGAGTCGTCTTCACGACCGAAGCCGGCACTGGACGCCTGCATGAACATCTGGTGAGCGGTGGCCGACAGCGGCAACGGGAATTTGCTGGCCCGGGCGGTATCCAGTACCAGGCCCAGATCCTTGACGAAAATATCCACCGCGGACAACGGCGTGTAGTCAGCCTTGAGAATGTGCGGTACGCGGTTTTCGAACATCCAGGAGTTACCGGCGCTATGGGTGATCACCTCATAGAGTGCATCGGCATCGACCCCTTCACGCAGGCCCAGCGCCATGGCTTCGGCAGAGGCGGCAATATGCACACCGGCGAGGAGCTGGTTGATGATTTTGACCTTCGACCCCAGGCCATGAACGTCACCCAGGCGATAAACCTTGCCGGCCATACCCGCCAGGATTGATTCAGCCTTGGTATAGGCGTCGGCCGGCCCCGAGGTCATCATGGTCATCTCGCCAGCGGCAGCCTTGGCGGCGCCACCGGAAATCGGTGCATCCAGATAAAGCAGGCCCAACGCGGCCAGGCGCTGGCCCAGATCCACCGCATAAGTCGGGGCTACGGTGGCGCAGCCGATCACCAGACTGCCCGGCCGCAGTGCGGCCACGGCACCACCCTCACCAAACAGTACGGTTTCGGTCTGCTCGGCGTTGACCACCACGGTCACTATCACGTCGCACTCAGCTGCCATGTGCGACGGCGAAGAGCAAGCCACACCACCCTCCCCGGCAAACTGTTCAGTCACCGCAGCCCGCACATCACAGGCATGCACATTGAAACCGCTGCGCAACAACGAGCGGGCAATGCCCAACCCCATCGCGCCCAGACCGACAACACCGACATTCTTGTTATTCATGGGGTACTCCAGAGGAAAGCAGCGACTGCTTGCGCGCCTGCAAGGCGCAGACATTGGCCGCGTTGTAGAGAGGGCTGCGGTAGACAGGATCAGCGCCGAGCGGATAAACCCGCTGAAGGGCACTGTCATTCAGCACATGAGTCGGGATCTCATCGAACATCAAGGCAATCCTGTTTTTGTCGTGTTATCAGGTTGTCATACCGGCTGGTGGAGATCATCTACCAATGATCAGATTATGTGAAGTATTTTTTCGATATAACATTTTTTAACATGCCCTGCGGGTCCTCGGTAATCCCATACGTGATCTGTAGCAGCTGTCAAGCTTGCGAGGCTGCGTCCGGCTGCGCAGCAGTCGTAAACCCTGAGCGCGCGGTTTTCCTGATACACCGCATTGCCTGATTTCACGACTGCTGCGCAGCCGGACGCAGCCTCGCAAGCTCGACAGCTGCTACAGAGCCGGACGCAGGCTTCGACAGCTGCTACAAGGCATGCGTTTCTGCGCCCGGCGGTGTGGCAAGTTTTGAGCACTGACTTACACTGCGATACACCCAATGCGAACGAATCAATGTTCAACAGATCGATAGGTTCCATGGCAATCCGGGGATCACGTAATGATCTGGGTGAAGCCAACATGAAAACGGTCACGACCCTTTTCACCTGTCTGCTCGCTGCCAGCGTTTGCGCGGCGACGAGCACCTGCGCAAATGCTGCGTCGTTCAAGACCAGCTTCGACTGCGCCACGGCAAGGGCATCCGTCGAAAAGCTGATCTGCCGCGATTCGCAACTGGCACAGATGGATATCGAATTGACGCGTCTTTATCGCCTGGCGCTCACCGATGAACGTTCAGTACCGCGGCCAGACAAAATCGTGATCGACCAGCAGTTCTGGATCGACTCCCGTAATCGGTGTGCGTCCACGTCTGAGCCCAAGGCATGCACGATCCGAAGTTATGCCGAGCGCGCGCACCAGCTACGCCAAGGCTCGGCCATTGTGAGAACCAAGGATCCAGACCGGCTCACCGAAGGCCCATTGGTTTTTCGTTGTACTGGGTTTAACGCACTGATTGCCGCCACCTTCTTTAACACGCAGCCAGGTGTCGTGTACCTGAAATGGGCGAGCACCTCGATCACCCTGAGCCAGGTGCCGAGTGATTCGGGCACCCAATACACCGGCAAGGATTCCCAGGGAAACTACCGCTTCTGGCAAGACGGCAACGGGGTGATTTTCCAGAAGCCAGGCTCAGGGGCAATGAGTTGTACGGCTGAGCCGGTGAGCTGATTTCTCTGGGGCACGTCCGGAAAATCAAGCGTCGCTATTCCGATATTTCAGCCGCGACACTTCTGTAGCAGCTGCCGAGCTTGCGAGGCTGCGTTCGGCTGCGAAGCAGTCGTAAAATCAGTCATTGCGGTACGTCAGGCATACCGCGTCAGCCGGATTCACGACTGCTACGCAGCCGAACGCAGCCTCGCGGGCTCGGCAGCTGCTACAAAAGTGTCGCGGCTGGCCGGCCCTCTTTCACGTACTCGGCGATTTATGCCACGGATAGCCTTTCGCACTGAGTTCAAAGGCGTAATCGAACAAGCGCTTCATGTACTCGCCATCGAATCTGTGATTGCGAGAAATATCAAAGTCGGAGCCGATGTACGCCAGATTGAAGTCCGCGCCATCCTGCTGTGCAATTCGGTAAATGCGATCCAGATCGCTGATCCCCTGAGTCTGGATCAATGCGCTGATGGCGCGACCGCCGATGCTCAAGGTGCGGCGCTTCGTTCCCGACCACTGCAACTCCAGTTTGCCGTTGCGAATGACATAAAAATGCCGTTCATCACGCATACGCGCCCCGGTCACGCGGTTCAGCGCCATCACAGTGCCGGGAGGGTAAAGGAACACCTGAGTCAGGACGCCTCCGTCCACGTGCATTTCCTGAAACTGTTGTCCGTCAACCTCCACGTCGATCATGACGGGTGAGACGGCGCCGGGAATACTCATCGAGGCGATCATGATGTTGCGAAACAGGTCGAGCGCGCCGGATGCCTGGCTGGAGGCAATAGCGCCCATGTTCCAGGTGACCGGGCGTCCTGAATCAAGGTCAGTGGTGCCGATCATCAGAAGACGTCCTTTGGCGTATTCCGACGCGATTGCCGCAAGGACCTCGGTAGTGATGTGCTGTGCAATGAGCCGCGACAGTGGCTTGCTATGCGCCATACCATCGCTGGCAAGACGGGTCAGCATGTTGCGCGGATGGAAAATGTCTTTTGGACCGACTGCATTGCAGATACCCAGAATGACACCGTCGTACTGAGGCCCCAGGTAGGCAAACGGGGCGACCAGGGCGCCAGCGCTAATGCCGGTGACGACTTTGAACACGGGTCGAGTCCCATGCAGGGTCCATCCCGCAATGATGCCCCCCGCGAATGTGCCTGCATCGCCGCCCCCCGAAACGGCCAACATGCTTGCCAGCGGCAGGGTGTCGTTGGGCAGCCCTGCGCTGGTGAGCGCCTCGGCTTCTCGAAGGTTGGCCTGACTCACATCCCGAATGAACGGCGTCAGATCCTGGTCCAGCCAGTAGCGAGCATCTGGAATGCCAGGGATGAGCGCTTTTTCCGTTAACGTTGGCGGCACCGCATCACGGCGTTGCAGGCACGCTTGACGCAACATGTTCAGCGTTGAGGCGCTAGGCCTGAGCAGGAATGTTTTCAAAACGCCTCCTCCGCCCCCTGCAATCGACAAAGAACGCGCTCAATGCAACGGCAAGACGCCTTGCCGATCACGCACGTTCCACACACCCATGACTACTTTCTCAATCAGGCGCCGGTCTTCTGAAGACCAGCAGTTTGCCGGTGGCTCGCTGCACGACCTTATCGTTTTGATTGAGTGTTTCCATGAACAAGGTCACCACGCCCCGCTCCGGCTTGGAGCTGGACGGCTCGATGGCCTGCACGGTGCATTGCAGACGCAACAGATCGTCTGGGTAGGTCGGCGTCGGCCAGCTCAACTCGATGCCCAGGCCTATGATCCCGTCAGCCAATGGCACGCTTTCCACCAACAGCTTCATGGTCAGGGCGGCGGTGTTCCAGCCACTGGCTGCCAGACCACGGAACAGGCTCAGCTCGGCGGCTTCAGGATCGAGGTGAAACGGTTGCGGGTCGAACTCCTGAGCAAAGGCCAGCATCGACGCTCGATGGACACGCAGGCTGTCGCTTTCGAACTGCTGACCCAGGCTCAGGTCATCGAGGTAGAGCTTTTCCCAGGAATGGATGGTCATGATTCAACCCTCTTCAGGCGTAGCTGATGTCGCTGAGGTCGATAGCCACCAGCACGTCATTCCTGTCGGCCTGGCCGTCATCCCCGCGTCGATAGGCACGCCGTTTGCCGGGCATGCGCAGCCCGTCTGCTTCAACGTAGTCATGAACATACTGCGCGGCAGGCAGGCCACCACTCACGTCCACGTTGTAGTCATGTCGACGAAGCAGGAAGTCCTCGCCGAAATAGAAATCCTGCACCGGGCAGTGGGTGGCGATGTTCTCGGGAAAGGTCACCTGCAATCGTCGCCAGCGCTGTGTTCCCTCTTGCCAGGGCTCGACTTCCTCGGTCAGGACACCCGGCAAGGTGAACAGGAAAGGCATGGTCAGGTAGGACCAGAGCGCGTAACCGTTGAAGTACGCTCGCTGAAGTGGATCCCAAGGGGTTGTTTCCCCGTGACCGCGAAAGGATTCCCGGGGCGCTGATCGCTCGGCAATCACCTTGCCCTCGGTGGTTTCGATGGCGATGCGGTCTGGCGTGTAGGCCGTCCGTTGATCAGGCCCACCGAATGGCATCACCGAAGCGCGCTGTTCATCCAGCCAAACGGTCATCTGCCGGGGTGCGTTGTCCTGCGTCAGCCCTTTCATGCCCCATAGCGAGCCGCCGGTCACGATCGTGGCGCGAACTTTACCGAAGTGGTTCCAGCGTTCCAGACCACCATGGGCGATCAGCACCTGGTCCAGCAGTTGATGATTCTGTGCAGTCATGGCGGCAGCCCTGCTCGTCAGGACGAGTGGCCTGAACACCTTTTATGCTAGCGCAAGCCCGGGCAGTCATAACGTCGGCGGGACGTCCGGTCTGTTCTGCGGCTGATCCTCCACCCATTGCCAGAACAACTGATAGCCGACCGCAAGCACCACCGGGCCGATGAACAGACCGAGGATACCGCTGGTGACCATGCCGCCCAGGGCACCGATCAACACCACCGGCATCGGCACATCGACACCGCGCCCCAGCAGCAAAGGCTTGAGTACGTTATCCACCAGGCCGGCAACGAACACATAGATGGCAAAAACAATGCTCGCCGTACTGGCCCCTTCGGTGGCGAACACATACGCAATCACGGGCACTGTAATCAGCGTCGCCGGTAATTGCATGATGCCGAGCAGCAGCACCGCCAAGGCAAGCAGGCCGGCGCCGGGAACGCCCTTGACCACGAAACCGAGGCCGACCAGCAGCATCTGGATGAAGGCGATGCCGACGACCCCCAGCGCCACCGCACGAATCGTAGCGGTACACAGTTCGGCAATTTTCGGTCCTTTGCCCGGACCGCTGATGCGGGACGCGATCTGTATCGCACTGCGCGTGCCGCTCTCGCCATAAGCCATGAAAATGCCGGCGATGATCAACGCAAAGATAAAGGTGAGGAACCCCATGCCGACGCCGGCGAGTTTGCCCAGAAAGCCGATGCTGAATTGCTTGATCTGCGGCAGGTACTTCGCTGTCAACTCGGGAAGATCGGTTGAGGCCTGCAGCCATATGGCAGAGATAGGCTTGCCCACTAAAGGCCAGGCAGCGACTGAATCGACGGGGGGCGGAATATGGAAGTTGCCGTCCTTGACGATGGTCCTGGCCTGATCGATCGAATCGACCAGGGAGGTGCCCAACAGATAGACCGGCACCATGAGAACAACGATGGAGAAAAGCACGATCAGCGTCGCAATGAGCCCGTCTTTGTGGCCCAGCGGCCCCCGGAGCCGCTGTTGCAGCGGGTAAAGGGTGATCGCCATAATCAGCGACCACAGCATGAGGTCGCGGAACGGGCTGAAGATCTGAAAGCAGAACAGCACCAGTACGGTAATCAACCCCGCACGGATCAAAACATCGAGCAGATTGCGTGTGAACGCCTTCTCGGAGCTGGATGTGGGCACCATTGCTGCCTCCTTGCAGATCGCTGCAGAGGGATGAGATCGGTTAGCCCAGCATAGACGCTCAATGGAAAACGTGAGAAATCACCGCAGCTTCAGCGGATCAACCAGTTCAGCGGCGATGGCCATGCCCACCAGGTCCGGCAAGGTATTGGCCTGCATGCGTTTCATCACCCGAGAGCGATACAGATCGACGGTTTTTGCGCTCACGCCCAGTTGTTCAGCGATTTCACGGGTGGTGTAACCCTGGACCAGCGGCAGCAAGACATCGCGCTCCCGTGGGGTCAGTGTCAGCAAGCGTGCCTGCAAGGCATCGTGCCCCTGATTGCCTGAACGGTTTGCTGCGCAGTTACTGAGCGCCTGTTGCACGCTGTCCAGCAGCAATTGCTCGTTATAGGGCTTCTCGATGAAGTCATGGGCGCCCGCCTTGAAGGCGCGGACCACGATCGGCACATCCGCATGCCCGCTGACGAAAATGATCGGCAGGTTCAGTTCACGTGCGCGCATTTCTTCCTGCACGTTCAAACCGCCCATGCCGGGCATGCGAACATCGAGCAGCACGCAGGCATCGAGCGTGGCATCACAAGCATTGAGAAACTCCACGCCACTGGTAAACGGCAAGGCTTTGAGCCCTACCGATTCCAATAACCAGACCGTTGAGTCGAGCATGCCTTGATCGTCGTCGACCACATACACCACGTGCTCCGTCACACCTGCCATTACGTTATTCCTGTTGTTGTTTTGTTGGGCCGGCCAGCGGCAAGCGGCAGCACATGAGCAGCCCGACAGGTTGGCGTCGGGCCTGCAATTCGCCACCGAAACCTTCGATGATGCTGCGGCTCATGGACAAGCCAAGTCCCAGGCCATCGGCCTTGCTGGTATAGAACGGGGTAAATATCTGCTCCAGTTCGGGCTCGCTGACGCCCGGTCCCTGGTCTTGCACACTGATTTCCACGGTTGCACCACCGCCCTGCCCCGCAGCCATCACGATCAGTGAAGGTTGCCCCGGATGTTGTTCGCGGTTGGCGTCGATGGCATTGCGTAACAGATTGAGCAGGACCTGCTCCAGCAGCACCCGGTCGGCATAAATCGGCGGCAGATTATCCGGCAGGCGATCCTCGATTGTCACTTGGCAATTGCTCGCTTCCCAGGCACATAAACGCACAGCCTCGCGGGCGACGTCGGTGAAATTCAGGGCTTGCATCCGGCGTTGTCCCTTGCGCAGAAACGCGCGCAAACGTCTGATCACTTCTGAAGCATGCGTGGCGTGATGGGTAATGCGCTCCAGCCCTTGCGCCACTCGGGCGGCGGCTTGGGGATTGGAATCCAGCGTCTGTAAATAGCGCTGGCTGGCATTGGCGTAATTGACCACCGCCGCCAACGGCTGGTTGATTTCGTGTGCAATGCCCGAGGCCAACTCACCCAGGGTGACCAACCGCGCGGTGTGCGCCAGTTCGTCCTGATGGCGACGCTGTTGCACCTCACGCAGTTCACGCTCGGTCATGTCCCGCGCAACCAGGGAGTAATAGCGTTCACCGCCGGCCGAACGGTGCGCCAGCAGCACCAGCGACACCGGCACTGAAGTGCCGCCTCCTGGTGGCTGCAATCGCGCATCGGTGCTCCAGACACCGTCGCGTTCGGCGCTGTTCCAGCCATCACGCTGCAGACGTGCCAGGTCGGCGCTGCCGAACAACGCCGCCAGGGCTGGCATCGGTTGTTGCTCGTCGATCCCGAGGATGCGCCGCGCCGCTGGATTGAGGTAAGTGACCTGCCCCTCGGGGTCGATGAACAACACGGGATCGGTGTTGGCCTCGACGACTTCCGCCAGGCGCCGCTTGTTCTCCTCGGCCTGCACGCGGGCGGTAATGTCCCGGGAGACACTGACCACTTCGACCACCGCCCCGGTGTAGGTTTCACGAATCGCCCGGCTCGCGGTTTCAAACCACAGGTAATGCCCGTCGCGATGGCGAATGCGATAGGTCATCGTGTGATAACCGTCCTGCTCCAGGGCATCCCGCGCGCGCTGCACCAGGCTGGCCAGGTCCTGACCATGGAACAGGCCCTGGGCCATTTGCCCGCGCAACTCCTCCGGCCAGTAGCCGAGCAATGTCCAGGACGCCGGCGAGGCATCGAGAAAGCGCCCGTCCGGTGTGTGTCGGGAAATCAGGTCGGTGGTGTTCTCGATGATCAGCCGGTACAACCGGCGTGCCGTGGCTGCTTCACGCTCGGCCAGCACTTGCGCCGTGGCATCGCGGCAACGGGCGAGCACGCGGTTGTCCTGGGGATCGGGGATAAACGTCCAGATCAGGATCTGCGCTTCAAACTGGGCTTCGACCCCTTCGATGGCGCGTTGCTGGTCCAGGCAGGCGCGTACCAGCACCCGGTGATTCACCGGCAAAAAGCCCAGCACATCGGTCAGCGGTTTTTCGGCGAGCAATGCCAACAGCGCGGCATTGAATTCCAGTGGTCGGCCCTGGGCATCGAGCAACAGACTCGGTTGCGGGTCGTGGCCCAACAGCGGCGAGCCGCGTAGCATGCCGTTGACGCTGCTCAGCAAAGTTGTGAGCAAGTCCTGCACCCAACCCAGCCAATCAAGACTCACGCCCTCGCACACTTCCACCAGCAACAACCCCGGCTGCCCCGGTTGCAAGGCCAGATCAAACACCTGGCCATGGCTGATAGCGGCCCGGCGCAGTCGCCCGGCCAACCAGCAATCGAGTTGCCGTACTTGCGCCAGATCCAGCCGCCCCGCTTCGACCAGCCGATTGAACAGCAGCTGATCGCTGGCCAGCGAAGGGTCGCCCAGCCCCGGTGGAAAATGCTGGGCAGCGCCCTCGTGGCTGTAAATCCGCGCATTGGCCTGCCAACTCAGATAAACCGCGCGGCGCACCTCGGGGCAATCCTGCAACGCACGGCACAATGCATCGGCCCGGGCGGCCAGAGGCACACCCTCGCGCTGCAGGCGCAACCAGCTGTGCAATCGAACGGGAGTCAGGGTCATCACAGGTCCGCTTCGTTGGGGGAGCCAAGGATATACCGGCCTTGGCGGTGTGACTGTATTGATTTAGACCAGCCAGAATCAAATATAGTACATGTCCTATATGACGTAGGTTGTACTTCCATATCGGTAGCTGAATGTTATATAAAGCAAACCGGACATAAAAGGTGCCCTCAGCGGCGACGCTGCGAGGTCATCTATAGAGCTAACAATCAGCCACCGAGTACCCGCACATGTCGATCTATGAACAAGGGCTAGGCCCTGCGGCTGTCAATCATATTGCCTTGTCTCCGCTCAGTTTCATCGAGCGCACCGCCAGCGTTTATCCAGACTACCCCGCCGTCATCCATGGCTCTATCCGCCGCACCTGGGCGCAGACCTACACCCGCTGCCGCCGTCTGGCTTCGGCGCTGGCCGGTCGCGGCATCGGCAAGAACGACACGGTGGCGGTGATGCTGCCCAACATTCCCGAGATGCTTGAAGTGCACTTCGGCGTGCCGATGATCGGCGCGGTGCTCAACCCGCTCAACGTGCGCCTGGATGCCGAAGCCATTGCCTTCATGCTGCAACATGGCGAAGCCAAGGTGCTGATTACCGACCGCGAGTTCCATGATGTGATTCACGCGGCAATCGGCATGCTGGATCACCCGCCGCTGGTCATTGACGTCAATGACCCGGAATACGGCGAAGGCCAGGCTGTCAGCGATCTGGACTATGAAGCGCTGTTGGCCGAAGGCGACCCGGCCTTCGCCTGGCAGTGGCCCGATGATGAGTGGCAAGCCATCTCGCTGAATTACACCTCAGGTACCACGGGCAACCCCAAAGGCGTGGTTTACCACCATCGCGGTGCTTACCTGAACTCGTTGGGCAACCAGATGACCTGGGCCATGGGCAACCACCCGGTGTACCTCTGGACCCTGCCGATGTTCCATTGCAACGGTTGGTGCTACCCGTGGATTATCACGGCCATGGCCGGTGTGCATGTGTTCCTGCGCCGTGTCGATCCGCAGAAAATCCTCACGCTGATCCGCGAGCATCAGGTCACCCATCTGTGCGCCGCGCCGATCGTGCTCAATGCCTTGGTCAACATGCCGGAATCGGCGAAAGCGGCGATCGATCACCCGGTCAACGCGATGGTCGCCGGTGCCGCGCCACCGGCCAAAGTGATCGGTGCCGTGGAAGAAATGGGCATCAAAGTCACCCACGTGTATGGCCTGACCGAAACCTATGGTCCGGTGACGCTCTGCGCCTGGCATGCCGAATGGGATGAGTTGCCGCTGGACGAACGGGCGCAAATCAAATCCCGCCAGGGCGTGCGCTACCCGACGCTCGAAGGCGTGATGGTCGGCGATTCGAAGACGCTGGAGCCGACCCCGCGAGATGGTCAGACCATCGGTGAGATCTTCATGCGCGGCAACACCGTGATGAAGGGCTACCTGAAGAACCCGACCGCTACGGCCGAAGCATTCGAAGGCGGCTGGTTCCACACCGGCGACCTGGCGGTGTGTCATCCGAACGGTTATGTCGAGATCAAGGACCGACTCAAGGACATCATCATTTCCGGCGGCGAGAACATTTCCACCATCGAACTGGAAGGTGTGCTCTATCGCCATCCGGGTGTGATGGAAGCGGCCGTCGTCGCCCGTCCCGATGAGAAGTGGGGCGAAACGCCCTGCGCCTTTATCACGTTGAAGGCCGATCACCAGGACGTTCGCGAGGCCGACATCATCAGTTTCTGCCGCGAGCATCTGGCCGGTTTCAAAGTCCCGCGCACTGTGGTTTTCACCCTGCTGCCGAAGACTTCAACCGGCAAGATCCAGAAGTACGTTCTGCGCGACAGGGCCAAGGCGCTCTAACCCGAACCAACGTTGTACCCGTCAAGCGGCCGGTGTTTTTACCGGCCGCTTCGGGCTCGTGCAGGCCGGATTCGGCGCTGCCCTGCCCCCACACACTGATAACAAAAACAATGTGGAGCCACCCATGATCGACATCCATTCAACCGATACCCAACGCTGTGAACGCATTCGGTCCAACCCGAAATTCCTTCAATTGGTCAGCAGCCGTTCGCGCCTGGCCTGGTCGCTAAGTGCTGCCGTGCTGGGCACTTACTACGCGTTCATGCTGGTGGTGGCGTTTGCGCCGCAATGGTTGCATGCACCGCTCGCCGAGCATCGGATGTTGACCCTGGGCATGCCGGTTGGCGCGGCGATCATCATTTTTTCCTGGCTACTGACCGGTTGGTACGTCTACAGCGCCAACACCCGCTTCGATGCACTGGGCGCCGCCATTCTCGAGGAGAGCAAGTGATGACTCTCCTCCGTAAACTTCTCCTCGCCGCTGCCGGGCTATTGCCGGCCTCCGTTGTGCTGGCTGCGCCCGCGCTGGGTGTGGTGGAAAAACAGCCGCTCAACCTGCATGCGATCGGCATGTTCTTCGTCTTTGTGCTGGGCACATTGGCCATCACTTGGTGGGCCGCTCGGCAAACCAAATCCACGTCTGACTTCTACACCGCGGGCGGTGGCATCACCGGGTTCCAGAACGGCTTGGCAATTGCCGGTGACTACATGTCCGCCGCCACGCTGCTGGGGCTGTCCAGCCTGGTGTTCGCCAAGGGCTACGACGGCTTCATCTATACCATCGGCTTCTTCGTCGGCTGGCCGATCATCACCTTCCTGATGGCCGAGCGTCTGCGCAACCTGGGGCGCTACACGTTTGCCGACATCGTGTCCTATCGTCTGGACCAGAACAAAGTGCGGATATTCGCCGCGTTTGGCTCGTTGACGGTGGTGTGCTGCTACCTGATCGTGCAGATGGTCGGTGCCGGTCAGTTGATCAAATTGCTGTTTGGTCTCGACTACCCGGTTGCGGTAGTAATCGTCGGCGCACTGATGCTGGTTTACGTGATCTTCGGCGGGATGATCGCCACCACCTGGGTGCAGATCATCAAGGCTGTGTTGCTGCTTGCTGGCGGCACGACCCTGGCGTTCATGGCCATGTCGCAGTTCGGCTTCAGCTACGAAACCCTGGCCACCAAAGCCGTCGAAGCCCATGCCAGCGGCTGGAACATCATGGGCCCCGGTTCAATGCTCGCCGACCCGATCAACACTGCTTCGATGTCACTGGGACTGGTGTTCGGAATTGCCGGTCTGCCGCACATTCTGATGCGCTTCTTCACCGTGCCTAACGCCAAGGAAGCGCGTAAGTCGGTGTTCTACGCCACGGGTTTCATCGGTTTCTTCTTCCTTGTTGTCTGCACCCTGGGCTTTGCCGCAATGGTCATCATCGGCACCGACCCGCAGTACTACGTCAATGGTGAAGTCGGCGGCGCCTTGATTGGCGGCGGCAACATGGTCGCCATGCACCTGGCCAAAGCGGTCGGTGGCAACCTGTTCTTCGGTTTCCTCTCGGCCGTGGCCTTCGCCACCATTCTTGCGGTGGTTTCCGGGCTGGCCCTGGCCGGTGCCTCGGCGATATCCCACGATCTCTACGCCACGGTGTTCAAGAAGGGCAAAGCCAGCCAGAAACAGGAAATGCGCGTGACCCGCATGGCCACTGTCGGCCTGGGCATCATCGCGATTCTGCTGGGCATTCTGTTCGAGAAGATGAACGTCGCGTTCCTGGTGGGCCTGACCTTCGGCATCGCCGCATCGACCAACTTCCCGGTGCTGATCATGGCCATGTACTGGAAAGGCCTGACCACCAAAGGCGCGATCATCGGCGGTTTCGCCGGCCTGATCTGTGCGCTGGTGCTGGTGATTCTCT
The DNA here is from genome assembly GCF_016650715.1 of Pseudomonas sp. TH39(2020). Taxonomy (NCBI): domain Bacteria; kingdom Pseudomonadati; phylum Pseudomonadota; class Gammaproteobacteria; order Pseudomonadales; family Pseudomonadaceae; genus Pseudomonas; species Pseudomonas sp. TH39(2020). The sequence goes on from NZ_JAEKFF010000003.1 coordinate 470,462, forward strand.
CGCCAGCCGTCTGGGTCACCGTGCTCGGCCATGCTCACGCGATCTTCCCGTACGACCACCCGGCGCTGTTCTCCATGCCGCTGGCGTTCCTGGTGATCGTCGTGGTGTCGAAACTCGACCGCAGCGTGCGGGCCGACAAGGAGCGTGACGCTTACGCCGACCAGTTCGTTCGCGCCCAGACCGGCCTCGGTGCTGCCAGCGCTTCCGCCCATTGATAGAAAGGGCACGGCCTGCTCCAGCGGCGCCGTGCCCATCGCACAACCTTTTGAGGTTTACGTTATGCCCGAATTCAACGCCCCGCTGCGCGACATGCGCTTTGTGCTGCATGAAGTGTTCGACGCCCCGGCCCTGTGGGCACGCCTGCCAGCCCTGGCCGACAATGTCGACGCCGCCACCGCTGACGCCATTCTTGAGGAGGCGGCCAAAGTCACCTCGCACCTGATTGCGCCATTGAATCGCAGCGGTGACGAGGAAGGCGCCCAGTGGGTCGATGGCCAGGTCAGCACGCCAATCGGTTTCAAACAGGCTTATGCCACCTACATCGAAGGCGGCTGGGTGGGCCTTTCCGGTAACGCCGATTTCGGCGGCATGGGCATGCCGAAGATGCTCGCCGTGCAGTTCGAAGAAATGCTCTACGGCGCCAACTCCAGCTTCGCGCTGTATTCGGCGTTGAGTTCCGGTGCCTGTCTGGCGCTGGATGCCCACGCCAGCGACACCCTGAAAAACCTCTACCTGCCGCCGATGTACGAAGGCCGCTGGGCCGGTTCGATGTGCCTGACCGAAGCCCACGCCGGGACTGATCTGGGGATCATCCGCACCCGCGCAGAACCTCAGGCCGACGGCAGTTTCAGCATCACCGGCAGCAAGATCTTCATCACCGGTGGCGATCAGGACCTGACCGAAAACATTGTCCATCTGGTGCTGGCCAAACTGCCGGACGCACCGGCGGGACCGAAAGGCATCTCACTGTTCGTCGTGCCCAAAGTGCTGGTCAATGCCGACGGTTCCCTCGGCGATGCCAACGCCGTGAGTTGCGGTTCGATCGAACACAAGATGGGCATCAAGGCCTCGGCCACCTGCGTGATGAACTTCGACGGCGCCAGCGGCTGGCTGGTCGGCGAAGCCAACAAAGGTTTGGCGGCGATGTTCACCATGATGAATTACGAACGCCTGTCCATCGGCATTCAGGGCATTGGCTGCGCCGAGGCGTCCTATCAGAGCGCCGTCGCCTATGCACGTGAACGTGTTCAGAGCCGCGCGCCGACCGGCGCTACTGCTCCAGACAAAGTGGCCGACCCGATCATCGTTCACCCCGACGTGCGTCGCATGCTGCTGAGCATGAAAGCCATGACCGAGGGTGGCCGTGCGTTCGCCAGTTATGTCGGGCAGCAACTGGACCTCGCGAAGTTTTCCGATGACGCCAAGGAACGCGACAGCGCGCAAACCCTGGTCGCGCTGCTGACGCCGGTGGCCAAGGCGTTTTTCACCGACACCGGCCTCGAAAGCTGCATCAACGGCCAGCAAGTGTTCGGCGGTCATGGCTACATCCGTGAATGGGGCCAGGAACAATTGGTCCGTGACGTGCGCATCGCGCAGATCTACGAAGGCACCAACGGCATTCAGGCCCTGGACCTGCTCGGACGCAAAGTGCTCGCCGATAAGGGCTTCGCGCTGCGCCAGTTCACCGGCGAGATCCGCCATTTCGCCCATCAGCCTGACGCACCCTACTCCGCTCAACTGTTCGATGCCGTGCAGCGTCTGGAAGACCTGAGCGACTGGCTGCAGGACCAGGCCGCGACCAATCGCAACGAAGTCGGCGCCGCGTCGGTGGAGTATTTGCACCTGTTCGGTTACGTCGCCTACGCCTGGCTTTGGGCACGCATGGCACAGGTTGCCAAGCAAAAGCTGCACGAAGACGAAGGGTTTTATGGCGCGAAAATCGCCACCGCCGACTTCTATATCCACCGCCTGTTGCCGCGCATTTTGAGCCTGGAGCAATCCATCCGCGCGGGCAGTGCCTCGTTGTTTGGCCTAAGTGCCGAACAGTTCTAACGATTGAACCGCACGCGGCGCCACGCTCCTATCTTTTGGGCGTCCGCGTTTTTTTATTGATAAGCCCTCGCCCTCCTGGCGAGGGCCGTGGGACCTGTCTTTCCATAATAAAAACAAAGGGGCTTCACCATGGACCGCAACACCCGCACCCTCGCTACCCGACTGTTGCTGGCCGGCGGCGTCATCAGCCTCTCGGCCCCCGCCGCTGCGGACTTTGTCAAAGACAGCAAGGCCAGCCTTGAGTTGCGCAACTTCTATTTCAACCGTGACTATCGCCAGGACAACGCCGCCCAATCCAAACAAGAGGAATGGGCCCAGGGTTTCCTGCTGCGCTATGAATCGGGATTCACCGAAGGTTTGATCGGTGTCGGTTTCGATGCCATCGGCCTGGTCGGCGTCAAGCTCGATTCCAGCCCTGATCGCGCGGGCTCTGGCCTGCTCAAACGTCACAGAGACACGAGCAAAGGTGCGCAGGACGAGTACGGCGAATTGGGCCTGACCGCCAAAGTGCGAGCCTCGAAAAGCACACTGAAACTCGGCACGCTGCTGCCGAAACTACCGACGGTACTGGCCAACGATTCACGGCTGTTGCCACAAACCTTCGAGGGCGGTCAGTTGACGTCGCTGGAAGTCGAAGGCCTGACCTTGGATGCCGGGCGACTGACGCAGGTCAATCAGCGCGACTCCTCGGACTACGAGGACATGGGCATCACCCGCACTGGCGCCAAGGGCATCACCACACGTCATCTCACTAGCGACAGCTTTGATTTCGCCAGCCTGAACTATAAATGGACCAGTAACCTCGCCACTGGCTACAGCTACGGTCACCTCGACAATTTCTACAGCCAGCACCTGGTCAACCTGACCTACGTGTTGCCGGTGACGACGGGGCAGTCGCTGAAGACGGATCTGCGCTTTGCCCGTTCAACGGATGATGGCGGCAGCAATGTCGATAACAACGCCATTGGCGCGATGTTCACCTATAACCTCGGCGGGCATGCGTTGGGCCTGGGTTATCAAGGCATGAGCGGCGACACGGGCTACGCCTACATCAACGGCACCGATGCCTTCCTGGTGAACTTCGTACAGATCGGCGACTTCGCCAGCAAAGACGAAAAATCCTGGCAGGCTCGCTACGACTACAACTTTGCGGCCATCGGCGTTCCGGGCCTGACCTTCATGACCCGCTACCTCACCGGCGACAATATCGATTTGGGCGGCAATCGTCCGGAAGGCAAGGAATTGGAGCGTGATACCGACATTGGTTATGTCGTGCAGAGCGGGCCGTTGAAGAATGTCGGGGTGAAATGGCGTAACGCGACGGTGCGCTCGACCAACTTCGGCAGCGACCTGGATGAAAACCGCCTGATCGTCAGCTACACCTTGCCGATCTGGTAAGTCAGTTCTGGCAGCACAAGGGGGACTCGCTTGACGGCGCAGTCTCCTTTTTGCTGCTGGATTTGTGCTGTGATGGCGGGCCTCTTCGCGAGCAGGCTCGCTCCCACATTTAACCGCATTCTCATGGGAGACTCGGTCAAGTGTGGGAGCGAGCCTGCTCGCGAAGGCGGCCTCAAAAACACCAATGATGATTGTAGGTTAAGATGCCTGCAAACCAGGCCCGCCGCGAGACGCCCCGCATGACTGATACCACCCCCCGCCTGATCAAGAAATACCCCAACCGCCGACTGTATGACACCCATACCAGCAGTCATTTGACGCTGGCGGACATACGCCAGTTGGTGGTCGATAAAATTGCCTTTCAGGTGGTCGATGCCAAGAGCGGCGAGGATCTGACGCGCAGCATCCTGCTGCAAGTGATTCTGGACGCCGAAAGCGGCGGTGAGCCCATCTTCACTACCGAAATGCTGATGGGGATCATCCAGTTCTATGGCCCTTATCAGGGCGTACTCGGCAGCTATCTGGACAAGAGCATTCAGACCGTGATCGACGTTCAGTCCCAGACCGGCGCGCAGTCGTCCGAGGCCTGGAGCGACTTCATGCATCAACAGGCCCCGGTGATGCAGGACCTGATGCGTCAGTATGTCGACCAGTCGAAAGCGCTGTACCTGAACACCCAGAACCTGTTTGGCATGTTCGGCGGCAAGCCGGATACCAAAAACGGGCCGAAAAAAAATGGCGATGGGGAATGAACCCATCGCCATTGGTGCCGCTGATCTAATGTGACTTACTTGTTACCGCTGGTAGCCTTGGCGCTTGCTTGCGGCGCAGCTTTTGCGGCTGCGGCAGTGGCTGCTTCGAAATTGCTTTGAGCGGCTTCGGAAGCCTGTTTCACGGCTTTCTGTGCGCTTTCAAATGCTGTACCGACATTTGCCAGACCCGACTTGAACGCTGCCACAACAGGCTCGGAGCCGGCTGGTGCATTCTTGCTGATGGTTTCAACGAACTCTTGCACCTGTTGGGTGCCCGCTTCGACCTGGCTCGAGGTCAATTTGGCGATGTCCGACTGGGTACCGACGATCAGTGCTTGAACCTGACGATTGAATTCGGCCAGACGTTCGGTCTGCGCGCTCGGCTGGGTGAAAGAAGCCTGCAGCTCGGCGAAACCTTGTGGATCACGGACGGCCAGCAGTTTGCGAACACCTTCGAACTGCTCTTCGGAGGTGTCACGCAGGGCCTTAAACTGCAGCTGGCTGAGCTGTTCAACGCTGGCGAAGACTTTGCCGCTGATTTGCTGCAAAAGGTCGAGGTTGGCTTTCTGGGCGGCTTGCAGTTTTTCCGAATTGAAAAAAGACATGCTTGAATCTCCTGGTACTGGAAGGCCCTGATGGGGCTGAGGACGCGATAGCGATCCGGCCAGTCATCGCGTTAGCCTTGATATTGCAGTGCACAAAACTATTTGGCAACGTCTATTTTTGTGCGGTGCAAAATAAACTTTGCTCATGCCCTCCCTATTCGCTATAAACTCCAGTCTGTCGAACGGCCAGGCTAGCCCTCTTTAACTAAAGGGGTCTGATGGGCCGGTTCCCATGCACAGCGTCAGGAGATCACGATGGGTCAGGAATTAAATATTGCGCTGCAAGATGAAGAGTTCTCCGAACCCGCCGGCTTGTTCGAACACCTGAATCATCTGCAACGCCTCAATACCCGCAACGTCCTCGACGCCGTGCAGAAGCGCCAGGCAAAAACCTTCGCGCCTTTAAGCCTTGGGCAACTCCGACAGCCAACGCCTGCTGACTGGCAGGAATACTTCACGGACCTCAGCCAACGCAGCGTGTTGTTCTGGGACACCTTGCGTCAGCGCGGCGACAACACCCTGGCCCACGAACGCGCCGGGTATCCGCTGCTGCTCAAGTTCAATCATGAAACGCTGGTCGCCGGTGAAGACCTGCCCCGCCCGGTCAACTATTCGTTGTTGCAAATCCTCGGCGGCCCCGGTCAACAGATCGACAGCAAAAAACAGCCGGTGATCATCATCGATCCCCGCGGCGGTCACGGCTCGGGCATCGGCGGTTTCAAACAGGATTCTGTTATCGGTGAAAGCCTGAGAGCCGGCCACCCCACCTACTTCATCTCCTTCAGTCATTCGCCCCGCCCTGGGCAAACCCTCGCCGATATCACCGAAGCCCAGGCGCGGTTCATCGAAGTCGTAAGCGCCCGACATCCCAACAGCAGCAAACCCGTGGTCATCGGCAACTGCCAGGCGGGCTGGGCGTTAATGGGCCTCGCGGCCACCCGTCCGGAGCTGCCGGGGCTGATCATCGTCAATGGTGCGCCGTTGTCGTACTGGGCCGGCGTCAATGGTCGCAATCCGATGCGCTACACCGGCGGTTTGCTGGGCGGTGGCTGGATGGCACGCCTGGGAAGCGACCTGGGCAATGACCGTTTCGACGGCACCTGGCTGGTCAGCAATTTCGAAAACCTGGACCCGGCCAACACCTATTGGGGCAAGTACTACCACCTGTTCAGCGAAGTCGACAGCGAGGCCGCACGTTTTCTGGATTTCGAACGCTGGTGGGGCAGCCCGACCCTGCTCAATGGCGAAGAGATCGAGATGATTGTCGACGACCTGTTCATCGGCAATCGGCTGTCCGGTGGCCTGGGCCGCAAGAGCAGCGGGCTTGACCTCAAGCTGATCGAAGTGCCGGTGGTGGTGTTCTGCTCGTACGGTGACAACATCACCCCCCCGCAACAGGCACTGGACTGGATCTCCGACGTTTATCCCAGCGATCTCGCGTTGCAAAACGCCGGACGCACTATCGTTTACCTGCGACACGCGAGCATCGGTCACCTGGGCATCTTCGTGTCCGGTGACGTGGCGCGTCGCGAGCACCGTGAGTTGCTCGGTGCGGTCGATGCGATCAATGCGCTGTCAGCCGGGCTGTATGAAATGCTGATCGAAGACCTGCCGGAGCATTCGGCGACGCCGTATGCCGTGCGTTTCGAACGCCGGCGTATCGCCGACATCCATGGCCAGGTGCAGCCGCCCCGTGATGACGATCGCGAATTTGCGCTGGTCCAGCGCGCGTCCGATATCAACAACAGTGTTTACGACGAATTCATACGTCCGTGGTTGCGTCAGCTGATCAACGAACCGAGCGCCGAAATGCTGCGCCGGGCGCACCCTTTCCATCAGCAGCAAGTGGCCTGGAGCAGTTTGAACCCGGCGCTCTGGTGGCTGGCAGGCAGTGCCGCCCAAGTGAGCAAGGATCGTCACCCCGCCAGCCAGAACAACCCGTTGCTGGTCTGGCAGGAACTGTTTTCCAACCAGGTGCAGGACACTTTGAACGGCTATCGGGATCTGCGCGATGCGGCTCAGGAAATGTGTTTCTACGGCGTGTATGGTGTACTCAACAGCCTTACCGGCAATGCACCCGGGCGAAATCTGCAGGAACATGCCGAGCAGCACGACAAGGTTTTGATCGAGCGCTTGCAGGATGCCCTGCCCCTTGGCGGCCTGATGGAAGCCTTGATACGGATCCTGTTCCTGCTGGGCCGCGACAGCGACGAGCAGGGCAAGGAAAGTGTCGAAAAATTGATCCTGCAACTGCAAGTGTTGCTTCAGGACTACAGTGCCGAGCCGCTTGATTTGCGCGAAACCCTGCGCCTGCAAAAACTGCTGGTCGCTACCCATCCGCAAGAAAGCCTGCACAGCCTGCCCTTGATGCTTGTCGAGGTCGAAGAACGCCAGCAAGTGTTGGCGGCCGTCGCCAATTTGCTGCCGGAATTGCTGACCAGCGGCGCAGACAACCTCTTCTGGCGTGAGCTGCACACGCTGCTTGACGTGCCGCTGCCAGGTTTCAGCCTGACCCAGCCACCCGGTGAAGCCGATGCCATCGAAGAGAAAGTCCCGGCGGTAGCCCCAGAGCCAATCAAGCAAAAAATCCCGGCGGTAACCCCAGAGCCAATCAAGCAAAAAGCCCCGGTGGTAACCCCTGAGCCGATCAAGCAAAAAGCCCCGGTGGTAGCCCCAGAGCCAATCAAGCAAAAAGCCCCGGTGGTAACCCCAGAACCGATCAAACAGCAAGCTCCAGCGGTACCCCCTGAGCCAATCAAGCAGAAAATACCCGCAGTGACCCCAGACCCCATCGCCAAGGTTGCGAGTCCGGTGCGCAAACCTGCCAAGGGCAAGAAAGGCGTGAAAAAACCTCCGGTGAAATAACGTTGAACGCCGACGAGGACCGCGTCAGAACGACGCGGCCTCCTTGATTTCAAACGATTCATCGGCCCGATACTGGCCGGGCGTCATGCCAAACCAGCGGCTGCAGGCTTTGTTGAAACTGCTGTGATCATGAAAACCAAGGAGGTACGCGACATGCTTCATGTTGAAGTGAGAATGGCGCAGGTAGAAATCGGCCAATTGCCGGCGCACCGCGTTCTGCACGTCCTTGAATTGCGTCCCTTCCTTTTCCAGCGCGCGTTGCAGCGTCCGCTTGCTGATGTTCAATGCTGCCGCGATCGACTCCATGTCGCACTGTCCATGGTCCTGACTCAAACGCTCGGTAATCAGCGCGCGAATTCTGCTGACGATGCAAAAACCAAACAGCAGGTCCAGTTGAGCCTCCGCAAAACTGTCATGCAGCACGGCCAACGCTTCATTGGCCATGCTCAACGGACGCATCAGTTCCTGACCGTCAAACAAAATGCTGTCGTAAGGCGCGTCGAAATGCAGGTCGCAGCCAAACAGCCGACGATGCTCGGAGGTGTCTTCAGGTTCGGGATAGGTGAATCCCACGCTCAAGGGTTGCGGTGCGTTGCCGCCCGCCAGCTTGCGGCAGAAACCCAGCAATGAAGCCAGCGCTGCATCGGTGTATTGGCGAGGTTTGACCGAGCCTTTTTGTTGATGATCGAAGCCGGAAAGTCGGTAATTCTGCTGTTCCGATGTAAAGAAAAGGCTGAATCCGGTGCCAATCAACGGACTGAAACGGACCAGTCGTTCAAGGGCTTTTTTCAGATTCAGGCTGGACATCATGGTGTAGCCGACGATCTGAAAGCTGCCAGGGTGGAAACTTCCATAGGCCCTCAAGCCAATGTCCAGATCCCCCGAGGCCTGAGCGGCCAGATCCCATAGTCGATAGATAGCCCTTCGCTCGCAAAACGCTCCTGGTTTGTTCGCGAGTTTCATGTCTAGTTCAGCCTCCTGGCACAGACTGGCAACATCCAGTCCTTGAGCCGAGAGCGTATTTACCAGCACGCTGGCATAGCCTGAACTCATTCTATACATGGCGTCCTCAATTACCTGTGGAGCCGAACATCCTGTCCGGAGCCATGACTGATCTGCGATAAATCAAAATTCTAACGGGTTGTTTCGTTGCCAATATTGATCCCAGTATAGGTAATCCTCACTTTTAGCCACTATTTCAGGCCAGTCGTCGCCTCGCCGCTCACCTGTAGCAGCTGCCGAGCCCGCGAGGCTGCGTCCGAGGACGGAGTCCTCGCAATCCTGCATACGCGGTTTGGCTGAAAGACCACGGTGTCCGGTTTTACGACTGCTTCGCAGCCGAACGCAGCCTCGCAGGCTCGGCAGCTGCTACAAGAACGCGTCGAGGCGACGACAGAAAGTTCAGTTTCATTTCAGGCATGGCACCGTTGGACACCAGACCGTCACCTCTCAACACTTCCGCACACCCCGTCAATGCCGAACAATCCCCCATCTTGCAACGCAAAATACAAAAAGGAAGAAAGCATATGAAGTCGCTTGGTCGTATTGCGTTGGTCACGGGTGGTATGGGTGGGATTGGCACTGCGATAAGCCAACGCCTGTACAAGGAAGGATTCAAGGTCATCGTGGGCTGCAGCTCAGACTCCGCCCGCAAGAAAGAATGGATGGCGAGCCAACTGGAGGCGGGTTATCAATTCGAATGCATCTACGGCGACATCACCGATTGGGAATCAACGCGCAAAGCGTTCGAGATGGCACGTGAGCAATTCGGCCCGATCGATGTATTGGTCAACAACGCCGGGATCACGCGTGATGCGTCCTTTCGCAAACTGACGCCCGAAGACTGGAACGCGGTCATCGGCACCAACCTGAGCGGTCTGTTCAACACCACTAAACAGGTGATTGAAGGGATGCTGGCCAAGGGTTGGGGACGGGTGATCAACATCTCCTCGATCAACGGTCAGCGCGGCCAGTTCGGCCAGACCAACTACAGCGCGGCCAAAGCCGGCATCCATGGTTTCACCATGGCACTGGCCCGGGAAGTGTCCGGCAAGGGCGTGACCGTCAACACCGTTTCCCCAGGCTACATCCAGACCAGCATGACCGCGGCCATCCGCCCGGACATTCTCGACACCATGATCGCGGCCACACCGGTCGGGCGTCTCGGCCAACCTGAAGAAATCGCCTCCATCGTGGCCTGGCTGGCTTCCGATGAATCGGCCTATAGCACCGGGGCCGACTTCTCGGTCAACGGCGGCATGAACATGCAGTAGACCTGTCAGGGCATGGATGCCCTGCTTTCGCTCGACAAAATTTTAATGAGGTCACGCATGAACGAAGTCGTAATCGTTGCCGCTACTCGTACCGCCATTGGCAGTTTTCAAGGTGCCTTGTCCGCGATTCCAGCCACCGAGCTGGGCGCCGCAGTCATTCGCCGCCTGCTGGAAGAGACCGGTCTGGACGGCTCGCAGATCGATGAAGTGATCCTCGGCCAGGTACTCACCGCAGGCTCGGGGCAAAACCCGGCACGCCAGACGGCGATCAAGGCCGGCCTGCCCCATACCACCCCTGCCCTGACCCTGAACAAGGTCTGCGGCTCGGGCCTCAAGGCTGTCCAGCTGGCGGTCCAGGCCATTCGTTGCGGCGACGCCGAACTCATCATTGCCGGCGGTCAGGAAAACATGAGCCTGGCGCCGTATGTTCTGCCCAAGGCCCGCACCGGTTTGCGTCTGGGTCATGCGCAACTGCAAGACAGCGTAATTCAGGACGGTTTGTGGGACGCCTTCAACGACTACCACATGGGCATCACCGCAGAGAACCTGGCTCAGAAGTACGAACTGAGTCGCGAAGACCAGGACGCTTTCGCCGCGGCCTCGCAACAGAAAGCCGCTGCTGCCATCGAAGCCGGTTACTTCAAGCGTGAAATCACCCCGATCCTGATCCCTCAGCGCAAGGGTGAGCCGCTGGTCTTCGACACCGATGAACAGCCACGTCCGGATAGCACACTACAGGCGCTGGGCAACCTCAAACCCGCGTTCCAGAAAAACGGCAGCGTGACCGCCGGTAACTCGTCGACCCTCAACGACGGCGCCGCCGTACTGTTGCTGGCCAGCGCCGCCAAGGCCCAGGCCCTCGGCTTGCCGGTTCTGGCACGCATCAAGGCTTACGCCAGTGCTGGCGTGGACCCGTCGATCATGGGCATCGGCCCGGTGCCAGCCACCCGTCTGGCATTGACCAAAGCCGGCTGGAGCCTGGACGACCTTGACCTGATCGAAGCCAATGAAGCGTTCGCCGCGCAATCACTGGCCGTCGGTAAGGAACTGGGTTGGGACACCAGCAAAGTCAACGTTAACGGTGGCGCGATTGCCCTGGGTCATCCGATCGGTGCATCGGGCGCGCGGATTCTGGTGTCGCTGTTGCACGAACTGATTCGTCGCGACGGCAAAAAAGGCTTGGCTACGTTGTGCATCGGTGGCGGCCAGGGCGTCAGCCTGGTCATCGAGCGCTAGAAACACAGGAGTGTTTGCTTAAGTTGCTGACGCGGCGCCGAAGTCCGGCGCCGCGGTTTTTTTTCTGCCCGGTTTACTGATGTGGGCGAGGAGTTCCATGGACAATAACGCGCATACCTTCAACACCTTCTGGTCAGGCCAGGTTCCGTTCATTGCCTCCTTTGCAGTGCAACAACTACGTATGTGGGTCAGTAGCAATCCATGGTTTACCGGCCAGGAATACAACGAGTGGTTTGACCTGCCGCGCGGCACCCTGGACAGCCTTCAATCGGACTACCAACAGCAATGGGGCGAACTCGGCCAGCAACTGCTGACCGGTCAGCCATTCAGCTTCGACGATCGACGTTTTGCCAGCGGCAACTGGAGCCAGCCCCTGTTCGGCTCCCTCGCCGCCTTTTATCTGCTCAACGCAGGGTTTCTGCTGAAGCTGCTGGACAAGTTGGCGATCCCGGACAAAAAACCGCGCCAGCGCCTGCTCTATCTGGTGGAACAAGCCATCGCCGCTGGCGCGCCCAGCAACTTTCTGGCGAGTAATCCCGATGCACTGCAACGTGTCGTCGATACCCAGGGAAGCAGCCTCCTCACCGGCCTGTTGCACCTGGCCAGCGACCTGCAAGAAGGCAAGATGCGCCAGTGCGACGCCGGTGCCTTCAAAGTCGGTGTCGACCTCGCCAACACCCCCGGCGAAGTGGTGTTCGAGAACGAACTCTTCCAGCTGATTCAGTATTACCCGCAAAGCGAAACCCAGTACCGGCGCCCGGTGTTTGTCGTGCCGCCGTCCATCAACAAGTACTACATTCTCGACCTGCGCCCGGACAACTCGATGGTTGCCCATCTGTTGAAACAAGGGCACCCGGTGTTTCTGATGTCGTGGCGCAACTTCGACCAGGAACACGCTGGCACCACCTGGGATGACCTGATCGAAACCGGCATCATCAAAGGCCTGCAAGTGACCCGCGAGATCAGCGGCGAGCAGCGGCCCAATTGCGTCGGCTTCTGCATCGGCGGCACCTTGTTGAGTTCGGCGCTGGCCGTCCTCGCGGCGCGCGGCGACCGCGAGATTGGCAGCGTGAGCCTGTTGACCACCTTCCTCGATTACCTCGATACCGGCCCCATCGATATCTTCGTCGACGAACAATTGGTGGCCTACCGCGAGCGCACCATCGGCGGCCTGGATGGCCCCATCGGCCTGTTCAAGGGCGAGGACATGGGCAATACCTTCTCGCTGCTGCGCCCCAACGATTTGTGGTGGAACTACAACGTCGACAAATACCTCAAGGGCCAGAAACCGATCCCCCTTGACCTGCTGTTCTGGAATAACGACAGCACCAACCTCCCGGGCCCGATGTACTGCTGGTATTTGCGCCACACCTATCTGCAGAACGACCTGAAATCCGGTGAGCTGGATTGTTGCGGGGTCAAGCTTGACCTGCGCGCCATCGATGCTCCGGCGTACATCCTCGCCACCCATGACGATCACATCGTGCCGTGGAGAAGCGCTTACGCCAGCACCGAGTTGCTCTCCGGGACCAAGCGTTTTGTCTTGGGCGCTTCGGGGCATATCGCCGGGGTGATCAACCCGCCGGCCAAGGAAAAACGCCACTACTGGACCAACAATCGGGTCACCAAGAACCCGGAAACCTGGTTCAAGAACGCCCAGCAACATTCCGGTAGCTGGTGGAATGACTGGTTCGTCTGGCTGGCTGAACAGTCCGGCGAACGCCAGCCCTCGGTGCTGCATACCGGTAACGCGCAATATCCGGCCATTGAGTCGGCGCCTGGCCGTTATGTGATGCAGTGACAAACAGCCCCGCGCCTTGACCGACAGCGCGCGGGGCCGCCCTTCAGGGTCCTCGCGAAAAACCCAAACACAGCACATCGGCTCAATATTCCCGCCCGAATCTACGCAACCATGGCCTCCTCACTCACCCGTAAGGACATCGCCATGGCCCTCGCAAAAGCTGTTCCCGGCAAAACCCTGCTGACCCCGTCCGACCACACCCTGATCATGATCGATCACCAGTCGCAGATGTCCTTTGCGACCAAGTCAATTGACGCCGTTACCCTGCGCAACAACGCTGCACTGGTGGCCAAGGCCGCGCGGGGCTTCAAGGTTTCGACCATCCTGACTACCGTCGCCGAGAAGAGCTTTTCCGGGCCGATCTTCGACGAAATCAAGTCAGTGTTCCCGGAACACAACGTCATCGACCGTACCAGCATGAACACCTGGGAAGACGAGCGCATTGCCGTCGAAGTCAACGCTGCCGGCAAACAGAAAATCGTCCTGGCCGGTCTGTGGACCTCTGTGTGCATCGTGGGTCCGGCACTGTCGGCCATCGACCAGGGTTTCGAGGTTTACGTGATTGCCGATGCCTGCGGCGACGTCACCACCGAAGCCCATGAAATGGCGATGCAGCGCATGATCCAGCTCGGTGCCCGCCCCATGACATCCCTGCAATACCTGCTTGAGCTGCAGCGTGACTGGGCTCGCAGCGAGACTTACGAAGAAACCGTGAAAACCTCGATTGCCAATGGCGGTGCCTACGGTCTGGGCCTGATCTATGCCAAGACCATGTTCGGTGCCTCGGAAGGCCATTAAGCGCCGTCTAAAAACAAGCGACTCCAGACATTCTGGAGTCGCTGTCCACGTGATGAATAAGCCATGAAGCTTTGCGCGCAAGACCTGAAACTCGCGCTGCCGTTCTGGGTGTCGGTGCTGTTCGCGAGCTCGGCCGGGGCAGCTCTGGCTGACGAATCGACGCACCCCCCCCAGGGCTTTCTGGACGGTGCATCGTTGTCGGTGCTCAGTCGAAATTTCTACCTCAACAGTGACTATCGGTCACCCTCGCCTGCGGGAAAAAACTATAAACAGGAGTGGGCTCAAGGCTTTATCGGTGCTTTTGAATCCGGATTCACACCCGGTACATTTGGATTTGGCCTGGATGCCCATGGGTTTCTGGGGCTCAAGCTCGATGGCGGCAAGGGCCATTCCGGGACAGGACTGCTGCCCGTGGATGCTGATGGCCGCAGTGAAGACGACTACTCCAGCGGCGGCGCGGCGTTGAAGATCAAGGCCTCCCGAACCACAGTGGCCTTCGGTGAAATGATGGTGGAAACCCCGGTGTTCGACACCGCAGACAAACGCCTGCAACCGGAGTACGCCACAGGTTTTTTGCTCAACAGCCGTGAAATCGACGGTATGAATCTGGTGGCCGGTCACTTCACCGCGTTCAAGAACCAGGACAGTTCTTCGGGCAAGGACGACTTTTACGGCTACGGCGCCAACACCGAGGCGGGTGGTATCTCGTTTCTCGGCGCTGACCTGTTCACCCAGAGTCCCGTTGGCGGAGCGCTCTACGCTTCCGAGCTGACCGACACCTGGCATCAGTACTACGGCAACCTGCACCTGAAACAATCCGGCATGTTCCTCGATGCCAATGTCTATCACACGCAGGACACCGGCCAGGCGTTGGCCGGCGCCATCGACAACACGGCATTCAGCCTGTCGGGCAAATACACTCACGACGCCCACGCGTTTACGCTGGCTTATCAAAAAATCAATGGCGACACGCCCTTCGATTTCGTCGGTGGCGACTCCATCTACCTCGCCAACTCGATCAAGTACGCGGACTTCAACGGCGCCCATGAACGTTCCTGGCAAGCACGCTATGACCTTGACCTGGGCCCCTACGGGATTCCCGGGCTGAACTTCATGACCCGTTATGTGAAAGGCAGCCAGATCGACGGCACCCATGCGCCCAAGGGTGGAGCCTACAACCCGTTCGACGAGACGCTCGGTGAGTACGTCCCTCAACAAGGGGACGGCGGACGGCATTGGGAGCGGGACATAGACCTGCGCTACATCGTGCAATCAGGATCGGCGAAGGGCTTGTCCCTGCAACTGTCCCATGTGTCGCATCGCGCCAACAGCGCACAGGCCGGCGATGATATCGACAGGATTTACGTCGTTATCCAGTACCCGTTGACCTTCGGGCACTTTTGACAAAAATGGCGGAAGGCAGCCGGAGTCGAACCTGCCCGGGAACGGATGCCGTCCCCAACCGGGTTTGAAGCCCGGCCGCGCCACCGGGCGCGATTGCCTTCCTTGAAATCAGTGATCGGTGCGTTGGGCCAAGGCATTGTCGAGGCGGATATGGCGCTTGTCGCCAAACCGTCGCGTCAGGCCGATCCGGTCGAAGTATTCGAGAATCTGGATGCTGCGCTTGCGCCCCAGGCCCACTGCATCACGAAACGCCGTGACCTGAATCACCGGGTTTTGCGCGGCCAGTTGCACAAGCATAGCCGCCAATCGGCGGATCATCGTGTCGGTGTAGAACAGGTCACGGACGACTTGATGCACCAGTCCCAACCTCGCCATTTTGCACAGCAGCAAGCGCACGGCCGCCTCGTCATGGCCCAGGTCGCGCACCCACGGCGGATCAAAACCAGCCTGTTCGAACAACGGTTGCAAGTGTTGCCACAGGGCTTCGTCGTCTTCGCTCAAACGCACTTGATGATCGGGCAAATGCAGCCATGGCCCGCTCGCGGCAATGGCACCGCTGGCGAGTAATTCGTCGAGCAGACTGATGAACGTCGCACGATCCAGCGCTGTGCCGGTGAACCGCCGCAGGCGATCCCGGTCCGGGCCCATTTGATCCGGTTCCAGCTGGTGAAAATGTGCGAGGTGTTCCAGCAACGGTACTTTCAGTGCTTCCCAGCGGGCGGCACTGAACAGCAATGGGCCTTGGCGGGTGTCGATCAGACGCACGTCATCGGGCAAAACCCACGTGTTGCGGGGGCGGTTGAACTGACGTTCCAGACGCTGTGGGTCGAGCCCGGTGTCGCTGCTGGCCAATAATGCCGGCAGGCTGTCTTCCAACTGATTGCATGTGGCGAGGGCGTGGAGCTGCGCCAGGCGCTGGGGGCTTCGGCGTTGTCGGGTCGGTGCAAACGGGTCGAGCACCCGCGCACCGCCGAGGGTGCGTTGGGCGCTCTGATCACGCAGGATCATCGGATCGCCCTTAACGGCCTGCACCGGCGCATTCAACAACAGTTGCGCGAACATCCGTTCACCCGGCGCCAGGCTGGAGCCTTCCAGCAATGCCACCCGCCCGGTCACGTCCTGAGTACCCACGTGAACGTGCACGGGTTGAAAGTGCTCGAAGGCTTTGGCTTCGCTGGCTAACAATTGCAGGTCGACATCCACTCGCTGGGTCGGCGCGTACAGCCACTCGGCCAGCAACCAATGGCCGCGATGAATCTGCTCCAGGGCCAAGCGTTCGGCGCTCAGGTTCAATGCGACTCGCTGTCCGGCCATTGCAATCTCGGCAACCTGATTCTGCGCATGCAGGCCGCGCACACGCACGGGTTTGCCCTGCGGGCCGAGTGCCAGCGTATCGCCCACCGCCACCAGACCGGACAACGCAGTGCCGGTCACCACGATGCCGACGCCGGCCACGCTGAAGGCACGATCAATCGCCAGGCGAAAACCGCCGGTGGTGTTGCGTTGAAGGACTTCACGTTGCGCCGTGAGCAAGGCCTGTCGCAGCGTCTCGATGCCTTCCCCGGTCACACTCGACAGCGCGATCTGCGGCGCGGTTGCATAAGGCCCCGGGGCCAGCAATGTCTGGATCTGTTCGCGAACGACTTGCACTCTGGACGGTTCGACGCGGTCGCATTTGGTGATCGCCACCAGCGCCCGAGGGATGCCCAGCAGTTCAACGATGGCCAGGTGTTCGCGGGTCTGGGGCATGACGCCATCGTCGGCCGCGACCACCAGCAACACCAGATCAATGCCCTGAGCGCCCGCCAGCATGTTGTGGGTGAAGCGCTCATGACCGGGCACGTCGATAAAACCGGTCAGGGGCGCTTGCGGTTCCAGCGCCGCGTAAAGGTAGCCGAGGTCGATGGTCATGCCGCGTTCACGTTCTTCCCGGCGACGGTCGCCGGCCTGGCCGGTCAGTGCCTGGAGCAAGGAAGTCTTGCCGTGGTCGATGTGCCCTGCGGTGCCGACGATCACTCTATGGCTCCTGCAATTTGATCGAGTTGCGCCAGCCACGCTGGCTCATCGTCCAGTTGCCGCAGATCCAGCCACAACGCATCGTCATCAATGCGCCCGAGCACCGGTATCGGCAATGCACGCAGGGCCGCTTCCAGATCGTGCAGCTGCCGTCCGCGAAGACGTTTGGACGCGTGCGGTCGCAGGCACAAAGCCGCACTCGGCAAGCGCGCCACCGGTTGGCTGCCGCTGCCGATCATGCCCAGCGCCGGTACTGCGCTGACGCTCCAGCCATCGCCCAGGACTTTGGCCAGCGAGGGTTGCAGGCGCTCAGCCTGGGCGAGGATATCCGCCTGGGGTCGGGTCAGCAGGCGCAAACTCGGCAGCCGCTCGGCCAGTCGATCAGGATCGCGGTACAGACCCAACACCGCTTCGAGGGCGGCCAGGGTCAGTTTGTCGACCCGCAAGGCGCGTTTGAGTGGATTCTTCTTGATCTTCGCGATCAGGTCTTTGCGGCCGACAATCAACCCGGCCTGGGGGCCACCCAGTAGTTTGTCGCCACTGAAGGTGACGATGTCCGCGCCATCGCTCAGCGCCTGGCGCACCGTCGGTTCGGCGGGCAAGCCCCAGCGCGTCAGGTCCAGCAGGCTGCCGCTGCCGAGGTCTTCAAGCAATGGCAAACCGTGTTTATGTGCAAGTTGCGCCAACTCGGCGGTCGGCACCCGCGCGGTGAAGCCTTCGATGTTGTAGTTGCTCGCATGTACGCGCATCACCAAGCCGCTACGGGGGCCGATGGCCGCCTCGTAATCGCGGGCATGGGTGCGATTGGTGGTGCCGACTTCGTGGAGCCTGACCCCGGCTCTGGCCATGATGTCGGGAATGCGGAAGGCGCCGCCAATCTCGATCAATTCGCCCCGGGAAATGATGCCTTCCTTGCGCGCGCCCAGACTGTTGAGCGTCAGCAACACCGCAGCGGCGTTGTTGTTGACCACCGTCACCGCCTCGGCGCCGGTCAACTCGCGGATCAGGCCTTCGATCAGGTCATCACGGTCGCCGCGCTTGCCGCTGTGCAGGTCGAATTCCAGATTCAGCGGATAACGGGCCGCCCTCTGCACCGCTTCGATCGCTTCCTCCGGCAACAACGCTCGCCCCAGATTGGTGTGCAGCACCGTGCCAGTGAGATTGAACACCCGGCGCACGTGACTGCGATGCTGAGTGGCCAAGCGTTCACCCGCCCTGCCCGCTAACGCTTCAGGCGCGATTTCAATGGCGTCGAGTTGCCCTGAAAGCACCGGTTCACGCAAGTCATCGAGCAATTGGCGCAGATTGGCCAACAATGCGTCACGCCCATAACGCTCGGCCAGTGGTTGGCAGGCGGGATGGCGCAACAGACTGTCGATGGAGGGCAGCCGCAGGGTTGGGCTGGCGGATCTGGAAGACATCAGGCGCTCCCGCAAACGTTGACCGTCGCGCCTGAGTGTAGCCGCTGAGCTCAATGGGGGAGCTCAGTCACCTCCCGGTGCCAGCAACAGATTAGGCGCCGGACGCTGGTAGCCTTCCTGCTCCAGACGCATGTCCAGCAGCAGGCTGGTCAGGTCCGTCGAAAGTGCTTCGGCCTCGGCGTCGTTTTCCAGGTAAAGCAGTTTCAGGTAGCTGCGGCAGCCAAGGCAGACCTCCGCGCGTATGGGGGCCTGATTGGCGGCGTGGCGGTCGTCATCGAGGCTGACGTATTCAAGGCCTTTGCTTTGTTCGCAATACACGCATTTGACCCGCACCACATGCCATTCGCAGGCACACAGCGAGCACACCAGATACCGCAAGCCGTTGTACTTGCCGCGATGGCGAATCACACCGGCCATGGCCGGCGAACCGCAGGCCGGGCACTGGCTGAGACTGTCGCCGGGTTTCAGCGCAAGGTCCGCTGTACTCAGCAACCAATGACTCCAGGCCACCTGTAACGCCGCGCCGAGAAACGGCACCACGGCGGCGGGCAGCAAAGTGAACTGGCCGCTGACCAGCGCAATCGCCCAGGCTTTGAGTTGCCCGACGTTGGCGCTGCGCAAGGTCGCCACGGCTTTTTCCACGGCAGGTTGCGGCGGTGGCTGGTAACGCTGCAACAGGGCTTCGAGGTACGGCAGCCAATGGCCTTCGCGCACCAGACTGTCAGCGGCGAACGGCGGCAAGCCGTGTTGCTGGCACACTCGCAGGTGTTCGGGATCGGGCATGGCGGCCACGGGGGGATCGTCCATCAGACCCTGCTGCACGTGGCAAAGCCCGGTCATCAGCCGCAGGTAATCGGCCAGTGGATGGCCGTCGACCAGACGCTCCAGGCGCAAGGCGCGCAAGGTGAACAGGTTTTTCGGTGGCAGGTGCAGAAACGGCGGAGAACTCGCCGCCGCTTCGATCTCGCCAGGCTCAAGAATCGTCGCCAAGGGGTTATCCTTTTTTGCTGATCGGCCGTTCGGGGTGCTCGTCGCGGGTCACTTCGCGGTACCAGAGTTCATGGTGTTTTTTCGCCCAGGCGCGGCTGACCCAGCCATGCGTCATGGCGCTGACCGAACCCTTGATCCAGATGCCGGCGTAGATGTGCACGATGATGCTCAGCACCAGCACAAAACCGGCCAACGCATGCAGCAGCATGGCCCAGCGGATGCTGGTGATGCCGAAGTAATCGCTGAAGTACGCACGCCAGATCACCAACCCGCTGAACAGCAATACCAGCATGCACAGCAGCAATGTCCAGAACAGCAGCTTCTGCCCCGGGTTGTATTTGCCGATGGGCGGCACGCCCTCCTCCTCATTCTTGATCACCCGCCCGACTCGCCGCAGCCACAGCCGGTCGTTGGTGATGAAGAAGTTCGCCCGGAAGAACTGAATCACCAATCCCAGAAACAGGACGAACATCACCACGCCCATGAACGGATGCAGGATGCGCGTCCACGGGCCGCCGCCGAACAGGTTGCTGAGCCAGAACAGTGCCGGGTGGAACAACGCCAGCCCCGACAGTGCCGCCATGAAGAAAAAGATCGCCACCAGCCAGTGATTGGTGCGCTGGTTCGAGGTGTAGCGCAGGATCTGTCTGCGGATCATGGTCTGTCCTCCCCGCGCGGATCAAAGGTGTGTACCGACGGATCGACTTCATGCACTGCAGGATCGACAGTGGACGGGAGTTCATCCTCCTCGACCAGTTGCGGCCCGACCCGCACATAGTGGAAGAACCCGGCCAGCACGGCCAAGCCCATGGCCAGCAAGCCCAACGGTTTACTCACGCCTTTCCACAACTCCACCAGCGGGCTGATGGTCGGAGCGTTCGGCAGGCCGGCATACAACTTCGGCGTGTCGGCGTGGTGCAGCACGTACATCACGTGGGTGCCGCCGACACCTTCGGGGTCATACAGGCCAGCGTTGTCGAAGCCACGACTCTTGAGGTCGACGATGCGCTCCGCTGCATGTTCCTTCATGTCTTCCTTGGTGCCGAACACGATGGCGCCGGTCGGGCAGGTTTTGACGCAGGCCGGCTCCAGCCCCACCGCCACTCGGTCCGAACACAGTGTGCATTTGTAGGCCTTGTGATCCTTCTGCGAGATTCGCGGGATATTGAACGGGCATCCGGTGATGCAATACCCGCAGCCGATGCAATGGTCCTGGTCGAAATCGACGATGCCATTGGCATGCTTGATGATCGCTCCCGGACTCGGGCACGCTGCCAGGCAACCGGGCTCGGCGCAGTGCATGCAGCCGTCCTTGCGAATCAGCCACTCCAGATTGCCGGCGTCGGTTTCATGCTCGGTGAAGCGCATCAAGGTCCAGGTTTCTGCGGTCAGGTCCTGTGGGTTGTCGTAGGTGCCGAGGTTGTGGCCGACATCGTCGCGCAGCTCGTTCCATTCCGAGCAGGCGACCTGACAAGCCTTGCAGCCGATGCACTTGGTGGTGTCGATCAGCTTGGCCACTTCCTCTTGATTGCGTACCGAGGACGGGACGGTCGTGGTGGCCGAACGGGCAATGATGTCTTGGCTGGCCATTTAGACTTTCTCCACGTTGACCAGGAATGACTTGGATTCCGGGGTCTGAGTGTTGCCATCGCCGAGGAACGGCACCAGGGTGTTGGTCAGGTAACCGTGGCGCGTGAGCCCGGTAAAGCCCCAGTGCAGCGGGATACCGATCTGGTGCACCACCTGATTGTTGACCTGCAGCGGACGAATCCGCTTGGTCACTACCGCCACCGCTTCTATATGTCCGCGCTTGGAACTGACACGGACCCGGTCGCCGGCCACGATGCCTTTTTCCTTGGCCAGCACTTCACCGATCTCGACGAACTGCTCGGGTTGGGTAATCGCGTTGAGCTTGCAATGCTTGCTCCAGAAGTGGAAATGCTCGGTCAGCCGGTAGCTGGTCGCGGCATACGGATAGTCCTTGGCCACGCCTAAGGAATCCCATACCGAATCGAAGATCCGCGCCGCCGGGTTGCTGGTGGCTTTCTTGTTTTGCGGGTGCAGCGGGTTGATGCCGATCGGCGTTTCGAACGGTTCATAGTGCTCGGGGAAAGGTCCTTCGTTCATCTTGTCGACGGCAAAGAACCGCGCCACGCCTTCGGGGTTCATGATGAACGGATTCATCCCGGCTTCCGGTGGCGAGTCGGCCTTGAAGTCCGGCACATCGGTGCCAGCCCAGACTTTGCCGTTCCACCACACCAGACGTTTTTTCTCGTCCCACGGCTTGCCTTGTGGGTCGCACGAAGCGCGGTTGTAGAGAATCCGCCGGTTCGCCGGCCAGGCCCAGGCCCAGCCCTGGTGTTGCTTCATGCCATACGGATCGCTGTTGTCGCGCCGGGCCATCTGGTTGCCCGCCTCAGTCCAGCTGCCACAGAAAATCCAGCAACCGGAAGCCGTACTGCCGTCGTCCTTGAGCTGGCCGAAACCGGCCAGTTGCGCGTTGCCCTTGATTGCCGAGCCGGTAGCGTCGGTGAAGTCGGTGGTGGCATAGCCGTTGATTTCCTTGGCCAGTTCTTCCGGCGAAGGCTCCTCCGCAATTTTGTACGGCCAGGACAGTTTGAGGATCGGCTCGGCATAAGCGCCGCCGTTGGCCTGGTAACGCTGACGCAGACGGATAAACAGCTCGCTCATGATCCGCACATCGGTGCGCGCTTCGCCAGGGCCATCGGCGCCTTTCCAATGCCATTGCAGCCAGCGGCTGCTGTTGACCAGCGAGCCGTCTTCTTCGGCGAAACAGGTGGTGGGCAGGCGAATCACTTCGGTCTGGATGCCGGCAGTTTCGACATCGTTGTACGGCCCGACATTGCGCCAGAACTCCGAGGTCTCGGTGGACAGCGGGTCCATCACCACCAGCCACTTGAGCTTGGCCAGCGCCGCCATCACCCGGTTTTTGTCAGGCAACGCGGCGATGGGGTTGAAGCCCTGGCACATGTAGCCGTTGACCTTGCCCTGGCCCATCAGGTCGAACACTTTGAGGATGTCGTAGTTCGGGATGTCCAGTTTCGGCAAATAGTCATACGCCCAGCGGTTTTCGAGCGTGGCATTCGCGCCGTACCAGGCTTTCATCAGGCTGACGTGGAACTTGCCGTAGTTCTGCCAGTAGGACAGCTGCCCCGGACGCAACGGCATTTGCGTGCGCTTGGTGATGTAGGCGGTGTAATCCTGCTCGGCGTCGCCCGGCAGGGTCAGGTAGCCCGGCAGCGAGTTGGACAGCAGGCCGAGGTCGGTCAGCCCCTGGATGTTGGAGTGTCCGCGCAAGGCATTGACGCCCCCGCCCGGCATGCCGACGTTGCCCAGCAGCAATTGCACCATGGCCGCGCTGCGAATGATCTGTGAACCGATCGAGTGCTGCGTCCAGCCCAGCGCGTAGAGAATCGTCATGGTCTTGCCCGGTTGCGAGCACGTGGCGATTTCTTCCCAGATCTTCTGCATGGCATCCACCGGCATGCCGCAAATCTGGCTCGCCAGTTCGATGTTGTAGCGGCTGTAATGCGTTTTCATCAATTGATAGACGCAGTGCGGGTCTTGCAGGGTCGGGTCGACCTTGACGAAGCCGTCTTCACCGAGTTCATAACCCCAGCCGGACTTGTCCGTGTAGCTGCGTTTGGCCGCGTCATAACCGCTAAAGATCCCGTCCTCGAAGCCATAACCGGCTTTAACGATGAAGGACACGTCGGTATAGGCGCGCACGTACTCGTGCTGGATTTTGTCCTCAGTCAGCAGGTAATTGATCAGCCCGCCCATGAAAGCGATGTCGGTGCCGGTGCGAATCGGCGCGTAATAGTCGGCCACCGAGGCGGTCCGGGTAAAACGCGGATCGACCACGATCAAGCGGGCCTTGTTGTGCGCCTTGGCTTCGGTCACCCATTTGAAGCCGCACGGGTGCGCTTCTGCTGCGTTGCCGCCCATTACCAGGATCAGATTCGCGTTACCGATATCGGTCCAGGTATTGGTCATGGCACCACGGCCGTACGTCGGGGCAAGACTTGCCACCGTCGGGCCGTGTCAGACACGCGCCTGGTTATCGAACCCCAGCATGCCGAGACTGCGAATGACCTTGTGGGTGATGTAACCCGCTTCGTTGGAAGCCGCCGAGGCCGCGAGGAAACCGGTGGTCAGCCAGCGGTTCACCATTTGGCCTTGAGCGTTCTTCTCGATGAAGTTGGCGTCGCGGTCGGCCTTCATCAGGTCGGCGACGCGATCGAGCGCTTCATCCCAGGAGATGCGCGTCCACTCGGTGGTGCCGGGTTTGCGCACCTGTGGATATTGCAGGCGACCGGGGCTGTGAATGAAGTCCAGCAGGCCGGCACCTTTGGGGCACAGGGTGCCGCGGTTGACCGGGTGGTCGGCATCGCCTTCGATGTGGATGATGTTTTGCGCGACGTTCTTGGCGGCATCGCCCTGGCTGTACATGATCACGCCGCAGCCGACCGAGCAGTACGGGCAGGTGTTGCGGGTTTCATGGGTGTGGGCAAGCTTGAAGTGGCGCACCTGCTCGGCGAAGGCAGTCGCGGGGGCCATGCCCAGCGCGCCGAGGCTCGAGCCTGCAAGGCCGATACCAGCGACCTTGAAGAACTGACGACGGTTGAGGTCCATCGTGCACTCCTGTCAGGTGAAGACCCGGTATTTTTGCCGGGTTTTTCTGGACGATCACGGTTGTGGCAGTCTGGCTGCCGACACTTAAAACTGTAGACAATGTTAGAACTGACTGCATGAAAACCGACCATCGGGCAATCCCCTGAGGCCAATCAGGCACAGAATTTGTGGGAGCGAGCCGGCTCGCGAATGCGGTGTATCAGACGACATTAATATCGACTGAAAGGCTGCCTTCGCGAGCAGGCTCGCTCCCACAGGGCTTGGCGCTTATTATGGCTACCGAATTAATCCCGGCCTTTATGAGATGAGCATGACTTTCGATTTTGATCAGGTGTTCGACCGCCACAACACTGGCAGTACCAAATGGAGCCGTTACCCGGCCGACGTGTTGCCGATGTGGGTGGCCGACATGGACTTCTCCGCACCGCCGGTGATCCTCCAGGCCCTGCAAAAACGTCTGGAACACCCGATGCTCGGCTACAGCGTGGCCCAGGATGACTTGCGCGATGCCATCGTCGCCGACCTCTGGAACAAGTACGCCTGGCGCGTATTGCCTGAGGAACTGATCTTCCTGCCCGGCGTGGAGTCGGGGTTCAACATGGCGCTGAATGCGCTGGTCCAGCCGCAGCAGAACGTTGTGGTCCAGGTTCCGAACTACCCGCCACTGCGTCATGCGCCGGGTCACTGGGGTTTGAACAAGGTTGAACTCGAATTCGACGCGTTGGCGGACGGCACATACGCCACGCCACTCGATGCCTTGAATCGGGCGCTGACCGGTGGCGGTGCGCTGCTGCTGAGCAACCCGCATAACCCGGTGGGCAAAGTCTTCCCGCGAGAAGAACTGCAAGCGGTCGCCGACATCTGCCTGGAGCAGGATGCCTGGATCATCTCTGACGAGATTCATGCCGAGCTGTGTTTCGACGGGCGCGTGCACATTCCGACGGCTTCCCTGAGCCCGGAAATCGCCAAGCGCACCATTACGCTGATGTCGGCGAGCAAGGCCTACAACATTGCCGGGCTGAAAACATCGTTCATGATTATTCAGGACTCGGCGTTGCGTGCGCGGGTCAACCACGCCCGCTGCGGCATGGTCGACAGCGTCAACCCGTTGGGCATGGAAGCGACGCGCATTGCCTACAGTGAAGGCGGCCCTTGGCTGGCCGGGTTGAAGGCTTACCTGCAAAGCAATCGGGATTATCTGGTGGAGGCAGTCAATACGCGACTGCCGGGTGTGACCATGAATATCCCGCAAGGCACCTATCTGGCGTGGCTCGATTGCTCGGCGCTGGGACTGGATAACCCTCAGCAGTTTTTCCTTGAGCAGGCCAAGGTCGGGCTGAGCCCTGGCCTGGATTTCGGCGATGACAGCAAACAATTCGTGCGCCTGAATTTCGGCTGCCCACGGTCGTTGCTGGAAGAAGGCATTGCGCGGATGGAGCGCAGTTTGCTCAATCGCAAGGCCTGACATATCCCCTGTGATGATGATCGTTCCCACGCTCCGCGTGGGAATGCAGCCCGGGACGCTCCGCGTCCCAAGAGCGGACGCAGAGCGTCCATTGAGGCATTCCCACGCGGAGCGTGGGAACGATCAGGGTGACGATCACTGAAATCCAACCGAACTCAAGGCAAAACACCAGGGTCAACCCTTTGACTCTTCTGCCTTGCGAACGGAGATTTCCCAATGACTGCCTATCCCAAACCACCCTTCCCGAAACAGGCCCAGCCCGTCCCCGGTTCCCAAAAGAAAATGGACCCGTATCCCGACTGTGGCGAACAAAGCTACAAGGGTTCAGGCCGACTGGACGGCAAGATCGCCCTGATCACCGGCGCCGACAGTGGCATCGGTCGCGCCGTAGCGATCGCCTTCGCCCGTGAAGGCGCGGATGTCGCCGTCGCCTACCTCAATGAAGATGAAGACGCACAGGAAACCGCACGCTGGGTCGAACAGGCCGGCCGGCAGTGCCTGTTGCTGCCCGGTGACCTCGCACAGAAAGCACACTGCCAGGCCCTGGTGGACAAGACCGTCGAACGCTTCGGCCGGATCGATGTGCTGGTCAACAACGCGGCGTTCCAGATGACCCACGAACACTTCGAGGACATCCCGGACGAAGAATGGGTGATGACCTTCGACGTCAACATCACCGCCATTTTCAGGCTCTGTCAGGCCGCGTTGAAGCACATGAAACCCGGCAGTTCGATCATCAACACCAGCTCGGTCAATTCGGACATGCCCAAACCTACCCTCCTGCCTTACGCCACGACCAAAGGCGCGATTGCCAACTTCACCGCTGGCCTGGGGCAGATGCTGGGACCCAAAAACATTCGGGTGAACTGCGTGGCACCGGGGCCGATCTGGACGCCGCTGATTGTCTCGACCATGCCCGATGAAGAAGTGCAGAACTTTGGTGGGCAGACGCCCCTCGGCCGGCCGGGTCAACCGGTGGAAGTGGCGCCGATTTATGTGTTGCTGGCGTCGGATGAGGCCAGTTACATCACAGGGCAGCGCTATGGAATTACTGGCGGCAAGCCGATGCTTTAAGTTGAACCCGCCGCCATTTCCAGAGCATCCTGCTATGGTTCAACGTACTGACACCTGAATACCTGCGCGCCACCGTCGGTTGATTGCCAAAGGCTCTACATCGCGGCACGCACCCGACGAGTACCGAGCATGAGTTTCATTTTATGGGTGGCGGTGCTGGGTGCCGTGCTGCTGACGCTGGCACTGACGTCGTCGTACCTGCGCTGGATGCCGGTGACCACGTCGGCGGTGTGCCTGGTGCTGGGTGTAGCCATCGGGCCGGCGGGGTTCGGGCTGTTGAAACTGGACACCGAAGATGCGTCTATCTGGATGGAGCATCTGACGGAAGTCGCGGTGCTGTTTTCGTTGTTTGTCTGTGGTTTGAAGTTGCGCTTGCCACTCAAGGATAAAAACTGGCGGATCGCGTTCGGCCTGGCCGGTCCGGTCATGGTGTTGACCATTGCCGGTGTCAGCCTGTTGCTGCATTACGGCTTCGAATTGTCCTGGGGCGCGTCCGTGTTGATCGGCTCGATTCTGGCGCCCACCGACCCGGTGCTCGCCGCCCTGGTGCAAGTCAACGACGCCCGGGATGACGACAGCGTGCGCTTCGGGCTGTCGGGTGAAGCCGGGCTCAATGACGGGGTCGCCTTCCCGTTTGTCATCCTGGGCCTGTTGCTGGTGCAACACGATGGCAACCCCGGTTGGCTGAGCGACTGGGTGCTGCGCAGCTTGTTGTGGGCAGTCCCGGCCGGTTTGCTCACCGGCTACTGGATGGGACGCGGCATTGGTCGCCTGACCTTGTTAATGCGCATCAAAAATGACGACAGCACCCTTTCCCCAAATGATTACCTCGCTCTCGCCTTGATTGCCCTGGCGTACGTCGGGGCCGAGTCGATTCACGGTTACGGCTTTCTGTCGGTGTTCGCTGCCGGCCTGGGTTTGCGCCACGAAGAAGTCAAATCTACGGGCGACGACGAACTTCCCGCCGAGCATCTGGTTCAGCCTGTCGTGGGACATCAGAACGTCGAGCCGGAACATGCGGTTCACGGTGATACCGCAAGCCTTGAAGACACTCAGGTCGCCGCAGGCATCATGATGGGTGACATGCTCGCCTTCGGCAGTCTGGTGGAACGGGCCATGGAAGTCTTTCTGGTGACGCTGCTCGGCGTGGTGCTGATGGCGCACTGGGACTGGCGTGCGTTGCCGATCGCCGGCGTGTTGTTTTGCCTGATACGCCCCCTGAGCGTCGTCGCCATGCCTTGGGGTGGTTTGCTCAACGGGCGCCAGCGAATGTTGATCGGCTGGTTCGGCATACGCGGCATCGGCAGTCTGTATTACCTGTTTTATGCCCTGAACCATGGGTTGGGCGAGTCGATCACAACACTCTGTATGGATTTGACCCTGTCCGTGGTCGCGCTCAGCATCCTTATCCACGGGATCAGTACTCAACCGATCCTGGCGCGATATGAACAGCATAAAAAACAGGATATTTGATTTGAGGTCTGCGCGTTCAGGGTCGGAATTATCGAATTTTCACATTCATAAATTTGAAATTCTTTTGCGATCCGATCAGTCACAACTCTAACCCCGCCCGGCTTTTGCACGGTGGGACATGCCGGGTTCGGTTCCCCTGCGGCGTCGATACCTATCAAAGAACCTCGAGAAAATCAGGTGCTGGTCATGATTCACTATTCCACCTCCGATGAAATCAAAGCCTGCCGGGCATTCGCCCTGGAACGTAATCATCAGATGTTTGAAGAGGCCCAGGCGCTTAGCCGTAGCGCTTGGGCGTTACTCGAGGTTACCGACATGGATGTGGAACTGTTTGATCGCTATCAAGCCATGCGCAGGAAGGCCGATTTGAAGTTCGAGGAAGCGATCGAGCACTTGCGGCTGCTCAACGAAGATTTCCCACCTGTCTCGACATCCACGCAAAACGCCCATCGTTTGCTCCAGCAGACCGAACCCAGAGCCTGAACCTGAACCTGAAGCCCGGCACAGTCGCCGGGCTTTTTATTTCTGGAACATCAATGCTCCACTGCGAACTGCATGAGTCCATTTCCGGACTCATGCAGGCTGCATGACCTCAGTTCGCCATCAATCTCTTCAACTTATTGTTTTATAAGCACGTTATCGCACCGGCAATCCGGCACGACAAATGCTCAAGGACAATGAGCGACTTTCGGCCTTGAGACCGTTCGCGCTCACCCCTGACTCGTTGGAGAGACTCAACCATGAACGCCATAGACCTGTTGAAAGCCGACCATGGACGCGTAAAAGGTATCCTGACCCAGCTAAGCGAATCCACCGAGCGTGGGATTAAAAAACGCGGCGAGTTGCTGGCCAAACTGGAAATGGAGATCGCCATCCACACCCGTCTCGAAGAGGAAGTCTTGTACCCGGCGTACAAGAAAGCCGGGGGCAAGGAGCAGGACGTCATGTATTACGAAGCCAAGGAAGAACATCGCACCGTTGATTCGCTAGTGCTGCCGGACCTGAAAGTCACCGACCCGTCCACCCCGGAATTTGCCGGTCGGGTGAAAGTGGTCAAGGAACTGCTGGAACATCACATTGAAGAAGAGGAAACCGAGATGTTCCCTCAGGCCAAGAAGCTGTTGGGCAAAGCCACGCTGGAAGAGCTGGGGGCGCAAATGGAAAGCTTGAAAGCCCAGTACAAGAAAGAAATGAGTGCAGCCAATCTGGCGGCTTGATGTAAGGTCGGGGGTACATATCCGTTTCTGCGGTGATGGCTGCTGGCGGTTTCGCTTTTACAGCGAGTCACTTGGAAAAGCCCCAAGTAACCAAGGGCTCTTACCCCGCCATTCGGTGCCTCGCCCAGGCTCGGCATGCCCTCACTCCGGCATTGCTCCGGGGGCCCGCCGCCATCGGCCATCCATGGCCGGGGGCGGCTACCGCGGCATCCTTGCCGCGGTGCCCCCTGCGCAATACCTGCGTTCGGCCTCTGGGAAAGGGGCAGGCAGATCAAAATCAAAAGCCAAAGCAAGATCAACAGCTCCCGGTACCCACTGATCGTTCCCACACGCAGCAAAGGAATGCCGCCGGGGACGCTCCGCGTTCCGCTGTCGACACAAGGCTCAAGCCCTGCGCAGGGGTGACGCGGAGCGTCACGGGAAGCATTCCTTTGCTGCGTGTGGGAACGATCAATACGCGCAGGCGTTGAGGAAACAGGCCGGCCGGTAGGCCGCCTCGCTGTTGCTTTTGCGGTGTACGCCCCCTCGAGAGGCCGAGTGGAGGTTCTGCGCAGTGGGCAACCCGGCATGGATGCCGGGTTAGCCGCCCCCGGCCATGGATGGCCGATGGCGGCGGGCCCACGGAGCAGGACCGGAGCGAGGGCATGCCGAGCCTGGGCGAGGCACCGAACGAACGGGGCAAAAGCCCTTGGTTACTTGGGGCTCTTCCAAGTGACTCGCTGTAAGAGCGAAACCGCCAGCAGCCATCACCGCAGAAACGGATATGTACACAAAAAACAAAACACAGGTCGGCCGCCACGCTCTTGATCCACCGCCCCCTCGCTACGCATGTGTGTGCCTGGAAACACGGAGCTAAAGTGAACAGTATTACGGCATATGCCGGGCCTTTTTGGTTGTTCGGTTCACGCCACTCGTAAAGCTGGAATGACAATACAAGGGAGGGTCTGCGATGGACTATCTCGATTGGGTGCAATGGCCAGCGATGCTGGTTACGGTGCTGGCGGCGTGGTTGATCGGTTCGCAAAGCCCCAGGCGCAGGGTCTCGGGCTTTGTCTGTTTTATCGTCAGCAATGTTTTATGGGTGACGTGGGGTTACCACACCCAGGCCTATGCACTGATCGTGTTGCAGTTTTGCCTGTGCGCCATGAACGTGCGTGGTTTCAAGAAGAACGCGGGAGCAGCGGCCGAACATTGAGCTCGCTTTCTCATTTCATGGTCGAGGCGATGATTTCCACCAGATTGAGTTGGGTAAAGGGTTTGGACAGGCGCGGAAGTCTGGTTGCGAAACCTTCCAGGCGCTCGGCGTAACCGGTGGCAAGGATGATAGGCAGGTCCGGCTTCATGGTTCGGATAGCCTGCGCCAGTTGCGCGCCATTCATCTGTGGCATGGCCATGTCAGTGATGACCAGGTCAATCGCTGATTCAGTGTCGAATACCTCCAGCGCTTGCGCCCCGGACGTCGCACTGATCACCCGATGCCCCAGGTCCTCGAGTAACAGGCAGGTACTGGTCAATACCAGGCTGTCGTCGTCCACCACCAACACGCATAGACGGTGCACCGGCGGTGCGGCCTCCTCGGTAACGGGCTTGGTAACCAAACCGGTCGTGGCGATGGGTATCCACAGTTCGGCGATGGTGCCTATGTCCTTCTGGCTCTTGAGGACGAATCGTCCGCCCAACTGCTCGATGTAACCATGCACCATCGAAAGTCCCAGCCCCGTGCCTTTGCCAACGCCTTTTGTGGTGAAGAACGGGTCCATTGCCGAACCGAGCGTGGTTTCATCCATACCCTCCCCCGTATCGCTGACACTCAGGCAGACATACCGGCCTGACAGCAGGGATAACTGCGGTTGATCCCAGGTTTCTTCGGTCTTGGCACTGATGACAATTTTCCCGCCATGGGGCATTGCATCACGGGCGTTGGTCACCAGGTTCAACACCGCCAGCTCAAGCTGATTGACATCCGCCATGACCGGCTCGAGCTCTGGTGAAAAGCGGGTTTCGAGTACCACAGAAGGCCCGAGCGAGCTGCGCAACAGCCCGATGATGCCTTGCACCAGCGTCGGGATCTCGACGGGTTCGGCTTTGAGTTCCTGACGTCTGGCAAAAGCCAGCATGCGCTGGGTCAGAGAGACGCCCCGCAAGGCGCCCTGAGTGGCGTTGTCCACCAATCGGGTAATTTTCGGATCGTCCCCCACGCGTTTGCGGACGATTTCCAGATTGCCGAGGATGACAGTCAGCAAATTGTTGAAGTCGTGAGCAATGCCACCGCTGAGTTGGCCGATGGCCTGCATCTTCTGCGCCTGAAACAGCGCTTCGCGGGTTTGCTCCAGCGTTTGCTGGGCTCGTGTGGCTTCGGTGATATCACGGGTGATCTTGGCGAAACCGAGCAAGGTGCCGGTTTCGCCCCAAATCGGATCGACCACGACATTGGCAAGGAACCGCGTACCGTCCTTGCGCACGCGCCAGCCTTTGTTTTCGAATCGCCCTTCACGTACCGCAATGTCCAGGGTCCGTTGCGGTTCGCCGGCCTCGCGGTCTTCCGGGGTGTAAAACATCGAAAAGTGCTTGCCGATGACTTCTTCGGGCAAATAGCCCTTGATGCGCTGAGCCCCGGGATTCCAGTTGGTCACGCGGCCATCCGAGGCGAGCATGTAGATGGCGTAGTCAGTGACGCTTTGAACCAGCAAGCGGAACTGTTGTTCGCTTTGCTTGAGGACTTCTTCGGCCATCTTCCGGTCGGTCAGGTCGCGGGTAATCTTGGCAAACCCGAGCAACTTGCCCGACGGGTCGAGAATAGGATCGATCACTACGTGGGACCAGAAATGCGTACCGTCCTTGCGAACCCGCCAGCCTTCGCCCTCGAAACGCCCTTCCCGAATCGCCGTGTCCAGCGCTCGCTGGGGCAACCCGGCAAGGCGATCTGCTTCGGTATAGAAACGCGAAAAGTGCTGGCCGAGTATTTCCGCTTCTTCATAGCCCTTGAAACGCCTGGCGCCAGCGTTCCAGCTGGTGATGATTCCATCGGGATCAATCATGTAGATCGCGTAATCCACGACAGCATCGATCAATAGTCGAAAACGGCTGTCGTCGATGGCGCTGGCTTTGCCTCGACCCTCGCTCATTGATTCCTCACGGCACTGTAGTTTTTCTGGAGTATGCGGCAAACCACAAAATTGGAAAGCCAGATAAACGACTCTCGTCGTACGTGTTATCGATTCACGTGTTTGACGATGTAGGCGTACAGATCGTTGTAGACGAATTTCGGAACAGGCGAGGCATGAGTCGCCGTCTTGAGCAGTGCCAGGTGGCACCTTTGGAGTAGGTGCTCTGGGCAATCAAGGTCCGCAAATCCTACTCGATAGCGTGCAAAATCCTCGGAGCAATTGACCACCAGCGCGGCAGCAACTGCTTGACCTTGCTGTCGCCAAACCGGTCATCAATCAACATCACCACCCCTTGATCCTGCTGGGTGCGGATCACCCTCCCCGCTGCCTGCACCACTTTCTGCACACCGGGAAACAGGTAGGTGTAGTCATAACCGGCGCCGAATATTGCTGCCATGCGCTGTTTCAACTGCTCGTTGACCGGGTTGAGTTGCGCCAGTCCGAGGGTGGCGATAAACGCTCCGATCAGCCGCGCGCCCGGCAAGTCGATGCCTTCGCCAAAAGCCCCGCCCAACACCGCAAAACCGACGCCCTGACTCTCGGCGGTGAACTGATCGAGAAAGTCCTGTCGCTGCCCTTCCCCCATGCCCCGGGACTGCGACCACAGATTGATGTCGGGATGCCTCTGGGCCAGCAACTGCGCCACTTGCTGCAAATAATCAAAGCTGCTGAAAAACGCCAGGTAGTTGCCGGGACGTTGGCTGAACTGCTGGGCGATCAGCTCGACGATTGGAGCGAGGGATGACTGGCGATGGACGAACCGCGTGGAGATCTGGCTGACGATGTGCACTTGCAGCTGATCGGCGTGAAATGGCGATTCAACGTCTATCCACACCGTGTTCGCCGGCGTGCCCAACAGATCGGCATAGTAGTGGCGAGGGCTCAGGGTCGCGGAAAACAGCACGGTGCTGCGTGCAGCCGTCAAGCGTGGGCGGATGAAGCCGGCGGGCACCACATTGCGCAGGCACAGCTGCGACAGGTTGCGTTGGCGGTCGAGGTCGCGCTTGCTGATGTCGAACAGGAACTGTTCATCAAAGAGCTCGGCCACCCGGCAAAATTGCAGCATGTCGAAATAGAAGTTCTGTAACGCCCCGTCCAGGCCTTGCGGATGATCGTTCAGGTAATCGCCGATGCTCGCGCTGCACGATGACAACGCCTGGAGCAGTTTTTCCGGCGCCTTGTCATAGGCCTGATAGGCGCCGAGTTGCAGGTTATGCAAGGCATTCCACTCACGGTTGACCCGTTGCAAGGATTTTTTCAACGCCTCTGGCGCGGTTTTTCGTACACCGTTGAGGGTCGATTGGTCGAGGCTGGCGCTGTACATCTGCCGGCCACGCTCCACCAGGTTGTGCGCTTCGTCCACCAGCACCGCGACTTTCCAGTTATTGGCCTGGGCCAGCCCGAACAGCAGCGCGCTGAAATCGAAATAGTAGTTGTAATCGGCGACCACCACGTCTGCCCAGCGGGCCATTTCCTGGCTCAGGTAGTAGGGACAGACGTCGTGTTGCAGGGCAACCTCGCGCAAAGCGTTCTGGTTCAGCAGGGACAATTTGCTGGCTGCCTGGCGAGCGGCGGGCAAACGATCATAAAACCCCTGGGCCAGCGGGCAGGATTCACCGTGACAGGCTTTGTCCGGATGCTCGCAAGCCTTGTCCCGGGCGATCATTTCGAGCACCCGCAAGGGTGGCGCGTCGGCGCTGTCGAGGATCACTTGCGCGGCGTCCAGCGCCAGTTTGCGCCCCGGGGTTTTCGCCGTGAGGAAGAACACCTTGTCCAGTTGCTGCGGCGCCAGTGCCTTGAGCATCGGGAACAGCGTGCCGACGGTCTTGCCGATCCCCGTGGGTGCTTGGGCCATCAAGCAACGACCGGTGCTGACCGCCTTGAACACCGATTCCGCCAGATGGCGTTGCCCGGGTCGAAAGTCAGCATGGGGAAACGCCAGTTGTTGCGCCGCCCGATTACGCCCTTCGCGATGAGCCATTTCCTGTTCGGCCCAATGCAGGAACAAGGCGCAATGTTCTTCGAAGAACAGCCGAAGTTGCGCGGCGCTGAAAGCCTCGACCAGGCAGGTTTCCTTTTCATTGACGATGTTGAAGTACACCAGGGCCAGATTGATCTGCGCCAACTCCAGTTTCTGGCACATCAACCAGCCGTAAATCTTCGCCTGCGCCCAGTGCAACTGACGGTGGTTGGCCGGTTGCTTGCTCAAGTCGCCGCGATAGGTTTTGACTTCTTCCAGGCAATTTTGCGCGGGGTCATAGCCGTCGGCCCGGCCCTTTACCTTCAACGTTTGATACAAGCCTTCAAGCGCGACTTCACTCTGGTAGCCCTCGCTGCGCCGGGACGCCACCGTACGGTGCCCGACAATCCCTTCCAGCGCCGTCGGCGAAGGTGTAAAGCGCAGGTCGAGGTCACCGACCTTGGCGGTGAATTCACACAGCGCCCGCACCGCGATGCTGTAACTCAAGCGCTTTGCTCCGCCCATTGCACATAGCAGACGGCAATCGGCATCTGGTGCTCATGGCAGAACTCGAGCCAGCGCAATTGATTGTCTTGCAGGCGATCACCGGGACCTTTGACTTCGATCATCCGGTAGGTTTTGTCCTGCGGCCAAAACTGGATCAGGTCCGGCATGCCGGCGCGATTGGCCTTGATGTCCAACAGCAGTCGATTGAACCAGTGCTTGAGGTGTTCGGCCGGCAGGCAATCAAGTGCCTGATCCAGCAATTCTTCGCTCAGCACACCCCAGAACACGAAGGGCGACTGCACACCCCACTTGCTGGCATAGCGTTCAAGAATCGTCTGGCGGTAACGCCCGTCATCGAGTTCAGACAGGCAACCCTGGAACAGCTCCGCGCGGCGTGCGTGAAAGTCCTCATTGAGCAGATCCACCGGCCCTCGCTGGAACGGGTGGAAAAACGCCCCCGGCAACGGCGCGAAAATCGCCGGCCAGCACAGCAGACCGAACAGTGAGTTGATCAGGCTGTTTTCGACGTAATGCACCGGCGCCGAATCTTCCGCCAAATGCGCCTGAACGTAAGACTCCACGGACAATGCCGGGTCGGTTCTGGGCAGTTGCAGGTCCAGGCGCAGCATCTCCCGTGGGGACGAGCGCTTTATCACCGGACCGCCCAGCTTGCGCCGCAGCCTGGGCAGTACACGCAGCAATTGTTGCTGCTCGGCGGCATTTTCCGGCGATTGCTCCACCGCAACGGCGAGGTCCATGGCCAGCTGGTATTCACCGCAGCGCTCCAACACGCGAATCAACCGCAGGCGCGCGCCGGGATAGGCACACTCGCGGTAGATCGTCAGTGCGGTAGAGAAATCCGCTATGCGCTCGCAGTGCTGACCAATCTGGAACAACAGTTTGCCGCGACGTCTTTGCAGCCAGGGATTGCTCAGCGCCAGCCCTTTGATCTGCACGACAATGTCTTCCACTGCTTCGCCGGCCTCGAAATGCTGCTGACACTCATGGAGAAAGAGGCAGGCGTCCACGTCGTCGCGGCTGCGCAGGCCTCGGGAATCGGCGCAGAACTCGACTTTTTCATAGGTAAAGATGCCCAGGTCAGCCAGTACGAACTCGGACCAGTCCTGGTAAAGATTGCCGAAAAACATCAAGCGCAGCCGATCGCACAGGCCCATGATGGTCAGGCTGAACAATCGATCATCCAGCGACGGGCACCATTGGCCGAAGCTATGAGCCTGAGGAAACTGTTCGCTCAGCGCGGGCAGCCAATCGGTCTTTTTTCCTTTGGGTTGATCGATGGTGGCGCCAAAACACTGGAGAATTTCCGCCTTGAGCAGCACCTCGAACAGCGTTTCGATCGACAGCGGCGATTGCTCATTGATCCAGCCCAGCGCCAGTAACGGGCTGGCGGCAATGGCGATGTCGCCGATCTCGAGGTAATGCAGCTTGCTCGCCCGGAAGTGAATTCCCTTGCGCATCACCATCCTGACCAGCAACGCCCTGGGCTCACGGGGCAACCGCTTGAACTCGCGGATGAAGTGTTGCTCTTCGACACTCAGCACATCGGCATAGCGAAGCTCAAGCCAATCAAGCACTTGCATGAAGTTGTTCAAGTAGTAGAAAGGATCGTCGAGCGGATTTGCAGTCACAGGAAAAAAGGCCATGGCAAGCGAGTACTGGTTATGCGTACAGATACCAGCTACGCCCTGCCCGGGCAAACGGAAAAGGATAAGCGGCGGCGTTATTCGGTAATTTTTCGGGCGTTTATGAACTTTCTGCCGATCCACCGCACCTAACCGCGTTAGAGGTGCAGTGACGATTGATTTCGTTCGTGGCAGTCGCGCTGTTTTTTTGAAGGATGAGAGGTGGTTATGAATATCAAGACTCTGGGCTTACCCCTGGCGTTAGCGGCCTTCCTGGCCCTGGCCGGTTGCTCGACGCCAACGGTTGTGACGCTGCAGAACGGCACCCAGTATTTGACCAAGGACATGCCGAAAACCAAGACCAAGGACGGCTTCTTCGAGTTCGAAGATATTTCCGGGGCGAAAGTGAAGGTCAGGGCCGATGAAGTAACCACGATTCGGCGGGAAGACTGAGTACCGAGTTATCGTTCTTCGTCGGAACGCCGCCCGGAGCCTGCTCGCTCCCACATTGGATCTGTGGCGTTCACAAATCCCCTGTGGGAGCGAGCCTGCTCGCGATGAGGCCCTTACAAACGCTGCATCAACTAGGCAATAACAATCCCTGAGCCCGACAGGCTATCCAGCCCAACCCCGACCAACGTCACCGAATCCCCCCCAAACGTCAGTACAGTGTCGTGCCCTACCGTCGTGGCATGCGCCCGATAGTCGTCGTTCGGCGTCACACCCTGAACCCCGAGAAACACCAGTTTGTCGCTGGCCTGGTAGCCAACCACCCGGTCCTGACCAAACGCGCCGCTAAACAGGAACGTATCGATCCCGCCCCCGACTCCAACACGTCATTGCCCGCCCCGCCAACAAACACGTCGTTACCGTTGCTGCCGATCAAATGATCGTTGCCGTCCAGTCCAAACAACCAATCGCCACCCGCGTGAGCCGTGAGCGTATCGGCACCGGTCCCGCCCTTCATTGTTGACGCGTACTGGGTCAGGTTGTTGCCCGCCTTAAGGCCGTCGGCGGTGACGTTGTGGGTCACGTCATCCTTGAACAGCCCCCACAGAAACCCCGACTCCTTGGTCACAAGGCTGCCGATGTCGCGGGTCATGCTGATGCCGCCATTGGCGTCGCGGATGTACAGGTTACCCGCGCCGTCATTGGCGAAGTCGAAGTTTTTCACCGACTGCTGCATGTCCAGCACGTTGTTGCCCTTGCCGCCCAACAGGATGTTGTAACCCCCACTGTCGCGGAAGGTATCGTTGCCATCGCGGCCTTCCAGATAGTCGTTGCCCCGGCCACCCTGGATCAGATCGTTGCCGTCACTGCCAATGATGAAGGTGCTGCCCTTATGGGTTTCAGCGTTGCGATTCAGATCCTGAACCCACGTGTTGGCGCGCGCCGGGTCCGACAGATTGGCGACGATGATCGTTGAGTCTTTGCTGGTGAGGTCGTAGAACGTCGACTCGATCACCCGGTTCATGCCGTCGCCATAGGCGGTGGGCAAGTGCGAGATCCAGGTCGGAATGTTAAGGATGGAAAACGGCAGCACATTCCACGCTGTCGAAGCGTAGTGGTCGTTGAAGCTGACGATGTTATCGGTCGCCGACACCTTGGCGGCATCGTGCACGCCCACCGACGACAGGTTGAACGACGAGCCGTCGAGGGCGCGGAACACCGGGTCGTTCTCGTAACCGACGTTCAGCACTTTATCGGTGCTGCTTTGGGTCGGCGAGGCGTAGGCGATGTAGTTGGAATCCTGGTAGAACCCGGCCCACTTGTCGTTGCTCAAATCCGCCAGGCTGTTGACCGCCAGCCCGCCGAGGCTATGACCGCTGACCAGCACGTCCTTGCCCGACAGGCCATTGGCCCGGGCAAAGGCCGCAACGTCGTTGAGCAGATTACCGAAAGCTTCGCCGACGTAGTTTTTCGCATAATCCTTGGGCCCCAACGCCGCCAGCAGATCATTGATCACATCGCCGATGGAGTCGCTGATCTGGCTTTCTCGTGGGCCGCTGGTGCCGCGAAAGGCGATACCGATTTCGCTGAGATGACCCTGCGCGTCGTACTTGCCGAGGATTTCCACCTGAGCGCTGGTGTACCCGGCTTTCTCGCCGAAGAACGTTCCGCGTGCATCGACCTTGCCGTCATAGCCCAGTTGCGTGGCGGTGATCGGCGTCCAGCCGGCTTTCTGCACCGCGTCCAGTGCGGCTTTTTCCGAATCGGGGTTCCATGGGATTCCGGGAATGACGCCCTGGGAGTCGGTGCCACCGATCAGTGCGCTCACCAGTGTCGCCGGCAAGCCAAGGCCGAAGCCGTTGTGCTGATAGCCGGTGGCAAAGCCGTTATCCAGGTTGTGGTAGGAATACAGCGTGATCGCCATCGCGTCGGTAAATAACGCTTTGGAATCGGCTGTACCGAAGTTTTTGTAGTCGTACACACCCATTGGTATTGCCTCTCTCTTTGTTGGAATTGTCAGAGATAGCTCACAACCAGGACGCCCGATCACGAGGCGCCCCGGAGCATTTAGTGCATGCAGCCTTTAGGCAAACGTAATGCCTGAAGCCGACAGGTTATCCAGTCCGGCGCCCAACCGGGCGTCGGCAGTGACTTGTTTCCTTTGCGTTAAATCAGAACTGCCAGTCAAGCGTCAGACCCACACCGTGGTCTTTCTCGCGCGAGCCGAGCAGTCCGTTGTAATCCAGGCTCAAACGAACGTCCTGCGCCACCGCCAAACCGGCCCGCGCCCCCACAACGGCGGCGTTACGATCCAGGGAAACGCTCTGTACGCTGAACGCGGTATTGCCGTTGGCGAAGGCAAGATGGTCTTCGGAACGGGTGTTGCTCAGGTTGTGCTGCCAGCCCAGCGTGCCGGACAGTTCCAGCTGCTGTTTGTCCGACAGGGCAATCGCTTTGCTCGCCCGCAGGCCGAGGGTCGAGAGCACGGCGTCGCGGTTGTCTTCGCCACCCTTGAGCGCCGCGGCATCACCTTTCTCGGTAAAGCTGTCGCTGTTGAGGTGCACGTAAGCCAGGTTGGCGAACGGTTCCAGCGCCAGCGGTTGCAGGTCCAGGCGATACGCCGCTTCGGTAAACAGTTGTGCAGTTGTCGCATCGCGTTTGGATTTCTGTTTGCCGCTGACGTCGCCGAATTGCAGGTCACGCTTCACGTCAATGCGATGCCAGCTGTAAGCGCCACCGACGCTCAGACGAAGCGCATCAATTTCATGGCCCACATAGGCGCCCAAGTGGTAGCTATCGACGGAGGCTGACGAATGCGTGCCATCGCCCATGCTCAACGAACTGTCGCTGTAACCGGTCACGAAACCCAGCCGCGTATCTTCAGTGATCAGACCGTCGACACCGGCCAGCAAGCCGCCGATGGAGCTATTGGAACTGGCGTTGTCATGCCCGCCATCGCTCTTGCCCCAGGCGCCAAGGACTTTGACCCAGGCGTTGCTACGGTCATCGGTGGGTGCCGCAGCGTTGAACAGATCACGCTCGCGCAGGCGTTCGCCGACGGCATCGCGCAGGTAACGGCTGTCGTTGATCAGCAGCGTGCCGATCGCCGGGTGAATCTCACCCGACAGTTGCTGGAAGGCTTGTTGCGCGACGGCGGCGGTCGGCGAAAGCAGCAAGGTTTCATAGAGCGGATTGCCGGCGCCCAGTTGCTCGGCGGCCGCGGCGACGGCGCGTTGATTCGGGGTTTGGCCGACGCTGGCGAAGGACGTTGCGTTGCGCTCTACCGCCAGTTGGATGCCATTGGCCGAGTAGCCGAGTGTGCCTCCGATGAACAGGTAATCCGGTAGCACGGCGCCGAAACGCCCTTCGATCCCGCCGGCCGCTTGCAGAATGTTGTATTGGTTGCCGAGCAAGGATTTCACTTCGCTGGTGGTCAGCAAAGTCGGACTGTTTTCCAGGGACAGGCTGACGGTAGCGCCGTCGATCACGGCTTTACCGCCCGCCACGATCTGGTCGCTGCTGGTCGGCGACAACTCAACGGCGTAGGTCGAGCCAGGCTCAAAGATCACGTCGCCCGCCACTTGCAAGGTGCCAATGGAGTTGCCTGGCGCTACGGTGCCACCGCTTTTCGCGGTCAATGCGCCGATGCGGCCATTACCACCGAGGATCCCGCTGTCGTTGACCGTGACCGCCGAGAGCAGCGAGCCGTTAATTGCCAAGCGGCCCTGATTAACCAGCGTCGGGCCGGCGTAGGTGTTGGCGCCGGTCAGCACCAGCGTGCCGATGCCCTGCTTGGTCAGGCCACCATGGCCGGAAATGTCATTGCGCCACGTGTCGAGGCCGCAGTGCACGTCATTGCACACGCGTTCGGTCGGTTTGCCCGCGTCGATAATCGCGCCGATCCCCGGCAAGTCCGCGACAAACTGGCTCGAACCGTAGGCACCCTGGATGCGGAACTCCTCGGGAATGTCTTGCTCGGTGACCAACATCGCCGGGCCATCGATGCCTTTGCGCAGGTTGATCATGCCCCAGCCGTACAGCGAATCGACACCCGGCGCACCGAGGTCGGTGGCCGTGGTGCGCAACACGCTGGCGACCTGGGCGCCGGTCATGTACGGGAAGCGTTCCATCAACACAGCCATGGAACCGGCGACATGCGGCGCCGCCATCGAGGTGCCATTGTAGTTGGCGTAACCGGTGGTCAGGTTGTCGGCGTTGGTACCGCTGATGATCGAGCTGTAGATCTTGCTGCCCGGTGCGGACACGCAAAAGCTAGCGGTGTAACCGCAGCGTGATGAGAAGGTGCTGATGTTGTAGAGGTCCGGGCTGTTGAGGTCCGGGTTTTTCTGCAACGCCGCCACGGTCACCCAGTTCGGCGCGATGTCCGGGACGAAATAGCCCAGGCCCGCGATGGCGTCCGGGTTGTTGAGGTTGTAGTCGTTGCCGGCCGCGAAGATCGTCACGATACCGCTGCGGGCCGCCGCGATGGCGCCGTCGTAGGCTCCGCCCGGTTTGGTCCCGAGCAACGGACGGATCTCGTTGAACTGCAATTGCGCGTCTTGCACGGTGAAATGCGGGTAGTCGGGGTTGCGTCCGCCGAGGTCGAAGCGATCGGTGATGCCGATGCCCCAACTGTTGTTGATGATCCGCGCGCCGCTGGCGATCAAGGCATCCCAACCGGCCTTGTAGACCGCGCCGTCGTTGCCGCGAATGATGCCGTCCTCCGGGCCCGGATCGCCGTTGTCCGCACTGATGATCTGCGCGCCAAACGCCACGCCATGCATCGGGCCGCCATCACGAGTGCCGGCAGCGATCCCGCCAACGTGGGTGCCGTGGGCACCCAGCTTGCCGTTGGAACCGATCGAGGGCGAACCGTCGTAGCGAAAGGCATCTCCCGCTTTGACCGGGATGTACGGGTCGGTGTATTCGCGGATGCCGCTGGTGACCAGAGTGATCACTTTGTCGGGTCCGGAAAACTCCGGATGCGCGGCGTAGACCGGTTGGTCGAA
Organism: Pseudomonas sp. TH39(2020); assembly: GCF_016650715.1. NCBI lineage: Bacteria > Pseudomonadati > Pseudomonadota > Gammaproteobacteria > Pseudomonadales > Pseudomonadaceae > Pseudomonas > Pseudomonas sp. TH39(2020). The sequence goes on from NZ_JAEKFF010000003.1 coordinate 512,694, forward strand.
GATCCCCAGTTTCACGCCTTTGCCGGTGTAACCGGCGGCGTAGGCCTCTTGTGCGTTGACCGCTCCCAGCCCCCAATCGGCATTGAATTCAGTGCTGCGCCAACTGTTGGGATCGCCCGCTCTACCGTTTTCCACGTAAGGCGCCGCTTGCGCGGTACCGAGGGTGGCCAATGCGCAGAGCAAGGCAAGGTTGTTGTGCTTGTTATTCATCCAGCTACCGTCCTTAGTTGTGTTGCCAAAATCCTGGTGCCTTGAAAAGCACCTATTTCTATTTGTGAAGCACGCCCCCTGTAGCAGCTGGCGCAGCCTGCGTCCGGCTGCGAAGCAGTCGTAAACCCTGCATGCACGGTGTATCTGACGGACCGCAGAGTCTGATTTTGCGACTGCTTCGCAGCCGGACGCAGGCTGCGCCAGCTGCTACAAGGGTTCGGGTTAAAACTGCCAGTTAAGGCTCAGCCCTACGCCATGGCTTTTCTCGCGGCTGGCCAGTTGGCCGGTGTAATCGAGGTTCAAGCGGATGTCCCGGCTCAGGGCCAGGCTGGCATGCGCGCCCACCAGCGCCGCATCACGCACCATTGGCGAACTCTCCACGGAAAATGCAGTGCTGCCGCCGGCAAACGCCAGGTGCTCTTCGGAATCGGTAGGGCTCAGGTTGTGCTGCCAACCGAGGCTGCCGCTCAGGTCCAGTTTCTGCTGGCCAGACAGGTTCACGGTTTTCAATGCGCGCACGCCCAACGTGCTGAGCACCGCGTCACGCGTGTCGCCACTGCTTTTCAGTGCGGCGGCGTCACCTTTCTCGGTGAAACCTTCGGTGTCGAGGTGCACGTAGGCCAGGTTCGCGAAGGGTTCGAGCGCCACAGGTTGCAGGTTCAGGCGATATGCCGCTTCACCGAACACTTGGGTGGTCCCGGCATCGACCTTGGCTTTCTGTTTGGCGCTGACGTCGCCGTATTGCAGGTCACGTTTGACGTCGGCCCGATGCCAGCTGTAGGCACCGCCGGCACTCAGACGCCAGGCACCCAGCTCGCGGCCGGCATATGCACCCAGGTGATAGCTGTCGACCTTGGCCGATGAGTGAGTGCCGGAGCCCATGCTCACCGAGCTGTCGCTATAGCCGGTGACCAGGCCGATCCGGGTTTGCTCATCGAGCGCCCCGTCGACACCGGCGAGCAAGCCGCCAATCGAGGTGGTGTAACCGGCAGTGTCATGGCGCTCATCGGTCTTGCCCCAGGCGCCCAGCGCCTTGACCCAGCCATTGCTTTGAGTGCCTTGGGCGTCAATCAGTCGCTCGCCAACCGCATCACGCAGGTAGCGGCTGTCGTTGATCAGTACCGAACCCAGCGCCGGATAGATTTCCCCCGACAACTGCTGAAACGCCTGTTGGGCGGTCGTCGCGGAGGGTGACAGCAGCAGGCTTTCGTAAACCGGATTGCCCGCCCCCTGCCCTTCAACGACGGAAGCTACGGCGCGCTGGTTCGCCGTTTGGCCGACGCTGGCGAAGGTCGTGTCGTTGCGCTCGACACTCAATTGAATACCGGTGGCGGCGTAATCGAGGCTGCCGCCGATGAACAGGTAGTTGGGCAGCACCGCGCCGAACTGACCTTGAACGCCGCCGGCCGCTTGCAGGATGTTGTACTGATGACCGAGCAGGCTTTGCACTTGTTGAGTGCTGAGCAAGGTCGGGCTGTTTTCCAGTGACAGGCTGACAGTCGCGCCGCTGACCGTGGCCGTGCCGCCCGCGACGATCCGGTCACTCTCGGTCGGCGATAGCTCCACCGCGTAGGTCGAACCCGGCGCAAACGTGACGTCGCCGCTGACCTGCAAGGTGCCAATGGAATTGCCGGGTGCAACCGTAGCGCCGCGGTTGGCGGTCAGTGCGCCGATGCGTCCCGACCCACCCAGCGTGCCGCTGTCATTGACGGTCACAGTTGATGCCAACGACCCGTTGACCGACAGCAGACCGCCATTCACCGTGGTCGCCCCGCGCCAGGTATTGTCGCCGGTCAGCATCAGGCGTCCGGCACCAGACTTGATCAGGCTGCCTTCGTAGACCCGAGTGGAGGCGGCGAGATTGCGTGCCATGCCCACCGCATAGTCGGTCTGATCCTGCTGGCTGGCACCGACCGGCACACCGTTCTCCCAACCTTTGGTCTTCAGTGTCTGTTGCCAGGCACTGTGTTCCGCCGCGTCTTCGCTCTGACGCTGAATCAGCGCCTTGTCGGTGATGTTGTTGCTCCAGACATCGCTCTGCCCTGCCCCCAGATTGGCGTCGAAACGCCCGAGTAATTGCCCCGGCCCGCGCATCGCCCGTTCGAGGTTGGCCACGCCCCAGCCAACGCGGGTATTGGGCGCCTCGGTGATCGAACCGTCGAGTTGGGTGGCGGTGGTCAGCAGGGTTTCCAGCGCCTGCTGGTTGGTCATATACGGGTAGCGCTCCATCACCAACGCCAAGGCACCGGTGGCATGCGGCGCGGACATGGAGGTGCCGGACTTGATCGCATAGCCTGCGCCGGGAATGGTGCTGTCGATCTTCGCGCCGGGGGTGGTGATGCACCAATACTTGGCGATCCCGCACTGGTTGTATTTCTGTTGATTGCCTTGATCCAGCCCCGACACCGCCAGCCAGTGGCCTTCCAGGTCCGGTTCAAAATACGGCAAGGCTGAGCGCACGCTGGCGTTGGGGTAACCGCTGTTACCGGCACTGAACACGTTGATCACACCGCGCCGGGAAACGTCTGCTGCCTCATCGAGCCAGGTGCCTTTGTTCCAGTGCTGGGCGTAGGCGGCATGCAGATCGTCGAGGGTCCGATAGCTGACATCCGGCGGCTGGCTGCCCCAGCTGTTGTTGATCGCTCGCACACCGGCATCCGCCAACGCGTTATAGACCGCTTTGAAGTAGCGTGGATCAGGATTGGGGCCGAACAGGAAGCTGTCGTTCTTGTTGGTGTTGCCGACGTAGACCTGCGCGTTGTAGGCCACGCCGTGCATGCCCGAGCCATCGCGGGAAGCGCCGATGGTGCCGGCGACGTGCGTGCCATGGGAGTCGTTGTTGGCGTTGAGCGTGCCGTCGACATTGAACTGGGAGCCGTCAACGTAACTGCCGCTGGCTGTCACCGCGTGGTAACGGTCGGTGGCGAATTCGGGATGGGCAGCATCGAAGCCTGAATCGAGCTCGCCGATTTTCACGCCTTTGCCGGTGATCCCGGCGGCATAGGCTTGATCGGCTTGCATACGGGCGAGTCCCCAGTCGCGCTGGAACTCGGTCGAACGCCAGCTGGCGGCATCACCGGGTGTGCCGGTTTCCAGGTAAGCGGCTTGCACCGAGCCGGGCATTGCTGACACCAGGAGTAATAGCGTGCCGACCGACATCGGCTTGATCTGTACGTCCATGTTCACTTCTCGCTTTTTTTGTTTTTTGTGGAGCTGTCGAGTGAAACGAGGCTGCGATCTTTTAGTGTTCTTAAGAGCGTTGAAGATCAAAAGATCGCAGCCTCGTTTCACTCGACAGCTCCTACAGAGGGCATTTATTGCGTTCTTGGGCCTTGGCCGAACGCCTCGTCAACCTTGGCCAAATCCTGCTCATTCAACGTCCCGGCGTAGTAATGCAACTTGGTCCAGGCCATCAAGTAGTCGTAGCGTGCCTGTGCCAGATCGCGGCGGGTGGTAAATAGTTGTTGTTCTGCGTTCAATGCGTCGAGGTTGACGCGCTCACCGCCCAAAATGCTTTGCTTGGTCGAAACCACCAGCGCTTCGGCAGACTTCAGGGCTTTCTGATAAGCCCGCAACTTGTTCACGCCCGACAGGCAGGCGCTGAACTGGCGACGCAGTTCAATCAACGTTTCCCGAGTCTTGCCGTCCAGTTCGTACTCAGCCTGCTCCATGGTGCGGCTGGCCTGGCGAGTCGAGGCCGAGACCCCGCCGCCCGCATACAGCGGCACGTTGACTTCGATGCCGATGGTGTTGGTGTCGTAACGCTGGTTGTAGGTGTTGCCGCTTTCCGACTCGTTCTGGCGCACCGAGGCGTAGGCACTGACTTTGGGCAGGTGTCCGGCGCGGTTGCGTTCGACTTCATAACGCGCGACTTCCACGGCATGGCGCTGCGAAGCCAGATTCGGGTTGTTGGCCACGGCCATCTCGTGCCAGGTGTCGTAATTGGCCGGCTGCAGGGTGAACGTCTGGAAACTCTGATCCAGCGGCGCCAAATCCCCGATGTTGATCGCCGGCACGCCAATCAGCGCGCCCAGCTCTCGTAACGACGCGTCCTGCTCATCACGGGCTTCGATTTCCTCGGCCGTGGCCAGTTCATAGCGGGACTCGGCCTCAAGGATGTCGGTACGCGTGCCCTCGCCCTGTCGGAACATGTGTTCGTTCTGCTGGAACTGTTGCTCGAAAGCCTTTTTCTTGGCCTGCGCGATGTCGATCTGATCCTGAGCGAACAGCGCCTGGGTGTAATTCTCCAGCACCCGAACGAGTAATTCCTGGCTCTTGCCGCGAAAGGCTTCGTCGGCAAACAACGATTGCGCCACGCCTTTGCGGTACGACGCGTAAGCCTCGTAGTCGAGCAGCGGTTGTTGCAGGGTCAGGGTCGAGCCGTAACTGCTGTAGTTGCGGTCATCGCTCTGGTTTTGCCCGCGCTCATTGAGATAGGTGACCTTGGAGGAGTTGCGCCCCTTGTTGTAGTTGTAACCGATCCTGGGCAACAGCCCGGCGCGGCCAATGGCGCGGTTTTCAAGGCCAGCATCGCGTTCCTTGATGGCGCCGAGAAACACCGGATCATTGCGCAATGCCTGTTCGTAGATGTCGAACGGTCCCATCGCCAGCACACTGTTGCAGGTCAGCAACGCCAGGGTCGCTGCGAGCATGGAAAGCTTATTCATACAGCGGAACATCCTTATTCCTCGGTCAACGCGGAACCTGCCCGGTCGAGCAGCGGTTTGAACAAATAGTTGAGGAGTGAACGTTCACCGGTGCGCACGAACATTTCCGCCGGCATGCCAGGCTTGATCACCAGACCGTTGAGTTTTTCCATGGCCTGATCGCTGACGCTGCTGCGCAGTACGTAATACGGCGCACCGGTTTTCTCGTCGATCATCTGGTCGGCGGAGATCAGGCTGACTTCGCCGGGCACGCGCGGCGTGCGGCTCTGGTTGAACGCCGTGAACAAAATGTCCACCGGCAAGTGCGTGCCGACTTTGTCGACGAGGTTGACCGGCAGGTGCCCTTCCACCTCCAGACTCGTCCCTTGAGGCACGATCTCCAGCAAGGTTTCGCCCTGACGCACCACCGCGCCCACGGTGTGAACCCCGAGGTTGACCGCAATGCCATCGGCGGTGGCGATGATCTCGCTGTGTTGCAGATCGAACCCGGCGGACGTCAGTTGCTCTTCCAGCGTCACGCTCTTCAATTGCGCATCGGCCAGTTGGGTGCGGACCTCTTTCTGGTATTCCTCGATGTGCTGTTGCAGTTTCAGCCGCGATTCGAGGATGCCCTGCTCCACACGGCCGCTGTCGCCGGTGTTTTCTGCCAATTGCTGCTGAACTTGCGACAGTTGACGCTGGTACTCCATCAACCGATTGCGCGGGATGTAGCCGTTATCCGCCAAGGGCTGAAGGTTGCTCAGCTGTTGTTGCAGAGAGCTGGCCTGAGCAGTCAAGTCCGTGCGGGCGCGGCGCATGCCGGCCAGTTGCGCGCTCGCGCCTTCGATGCTGGCGCGCAAGGCAGCCTGCTCGCGGGAAAACGCTTCACGGCGGCTGCTGAACAACTGCCGTTGACCTTCCAGCACCAAGGCCAGACGCGGGTCAGGATTGTTGCTCAGTTCAGTGGGGAAACTCACTTGCTTGAGGTTGTCCCGTTCACTCTGCCACCGCGCCAGACTGGCCCAGGCCATGCGGTATTGCGCTTGCAGCGATTGCACGTCAGCGGCGACTTGTGTCTGGTCGAGCTGGAACAATGGCTGGCCCTGCTTCACCACTTGACCCTCACGCACCAGAATCTGGCTGACCACCCCACTGCTCATCGATTGCACGGCTTTGCGCTTGCCCGACACCACGACCGTGCCTTGCACGGGAATGCCTTGGTCAAGCGGCGCGAGGCTGGCCCAGGTGAAGAAACTGCCGGCGCCGACGATCGCCAGAATCCAGCCCATGCGGACGAAGAAACGCGCGTCGCGCTCAGGGCGTTCTGCGATGTAGTCGTGTTCCATGGTGGCTTCGCTGATGTTGCTCATACGCCCGAATTCCTTGTCGAGGGCTGATACTGACGGCTCATGCTGAGCCCACCCGGCGCTTGCGCGGTTTTTTCCCGCTGCTGTTCGTGGGCACCGGAAAGTGCCTTGAGCACGTCCTGGCTTGCACCGAAGGCTTGCAAGCGCCCTTCGCTGAGCACCAGCAGCTTGTCGGCCTGGGCCAGTGCCGAGGAGCGATGGGTCACCAGAATCACGCTGGTGCCTTGGGCTTTCATTTGCGCGATGGCGCTGGCCAGTGCCGCTTCGCCCACGGTGTCGAGGTTGGAATTCGGTTCATCCAGCACCACCAGGCGCGGGTTGCCATACAACGCGCGCGCCAGTGCCACACGCTGCTTCTGGCCCCCGGACAAACCGCTGCCGTCCTCGCCGAGCACGGTGTCGTAGCCTTGCGGCATGCGCAGAATCAGTTCATGAACGCCGGCCTGCTGCGCGGCTTCAACGACTTTTTGCGGGTCCGCCTCGCTGAACCGGGCAATGTTTTCGGCGATGCTGCCGCTGAACAATTCGATATCCTGAGGCAGGTAACCGATGTAGGGACCGAGATCGTCGCGGTTCCAGCGATGAATGTCCGCGCCGTCGAGCCGCACCGTGCCGCCCAGCGTCGGCCAGACGCCAACGAGCACCCGGGCCAATGTCGATTTGCCGGAACCGGAAGCCCCGAGCACGCCCAGCACTTCCCCGGCACCGAGGCTGAAATTGACCAGGTGCAACGTGGCTGCCCGTTGCCCCGGCGGCGCGGCGCTGACCTGTTCGAACGCGATCTGGCCTTTCGGCGCCGGCAGCGCCATGGCCTCGTCACTCGGTGGAAAGGCTTGCAGCAACGAATCAAGACGACGGTAAGCGAGCTTGGCGCCGCTCCACTGTTTCCACACGGCGATCAATTGGTCGATGGGGCTCAGGACCCGCCCCATCAGGATGGAACCGGCGATCATCATCCCGGCCGTCATATCACCCTTGATCACCAGCAGTGCACCCAGCCCCAGCACCAACGATTGCAGGCACAGGCGCAGGGTTTTGCTCAGGGAGCTGATGACGGAACCGGTGTCGCTGGCCTGGTTCTGCAAGCCGAGGAAACGTGAATGGACCTGGAACCAACGTGTACGCAACGCCCCGAGCATGCCCATGGCCTGAATGGTTTCGGCGTTGTGCAGATGACTGGTGGCCAGTTGGCTGGACTTCTGGGAAAACCCTGCGGCTTCGCCCAAGGGCTTTTTGGTCATTGACTCGTTGAGGCAAGCAAGGCCGATCAACAGCACCGTGCCCACCGTCGCAAACACGCCGAGCCAGACATTGAACAGGTAGATCACGAACAGATAGACCGGAAACCACGGCGCATCGAAGAAGGCAAACAGCGCAGGACCGGTGACGAATTGGCGAATTTGCGTCAGGTCCCCCAAGGCTTGCCCGGCGTTGCCCTCGCCCCGAAACAGGTTGCGCTCGAATGCGGCCTGATAAACCCGCAGGTTGAAGCGGCGCTCCAGTTGGCTGCCGATGCGGATAACGATGAAGCTACGCACGATCTCAAGCAAACCGATGAAGGCAAAGAACCCGACCACCATCAACGACAGCATCGCCAGGGTGGTTTCATTTTGCGAAGACAGCACGCGGTCGTAGACCTGGAGCATGTAAATCGACGGAACCAGCATCAGCACGTTAATTAACGCGGTAAAACAACCGACGCTGATCAGGATGCTCTTGTAGTCGCCCAGCGCTTTGAATAAGGGTGCGGTGGCCGGGCTCTTTGCCATCTTCATGGATTATTCCTGAGGTGTTATTCCTCGCCCTGTCGGGCGAAGTTTCCATTAACTGTCCGCGCAGGGGCGGATATAGGCTTTGCGGGAACGTTTACAAACTAATAACAACTTTTCGTGGACAACAGGGCGCTTCGATTAGTTGCGTAGTGCTTATGTCGGCAATGACGAGCGTTATATTCGAGTCGTGTTATTGCACCTGGCGCACAAGTGTTATGACCAGATCGGATTTCAATGTGGCTTTATACGATCCGTCGCGTTGGCGGCTGAGAAATAGAATCTTCGAACCTTCTTTACCGGTGATCGCCAGGCCATCCGGCTCAGGGAACCAGCCAATCGCAGATTCGCCGTCCAGCCAGGCGCTGAGACAATCGGCGCCCTCACCCAGCGTCTGTTTCGGTTGAAAGTCGATGACGCAGACGTTGGACGGTTTGTCCTGCAACGCCTGAGACTCTGGCGAGTCATCTTTGGCGATCAGGGTCGCCTGCCACTTGCCAGCCAGTTCCGAGGGGTCTGCTAATTTCAGGCTGCTCGCCATGGCTACATCTCCAAAAATCATCATGAACGTCGCCAATAGCCACGCGGTTGCTCTGTCAGTGAAGCCGTTATGGATCATAAGGCGCTTTACTCATTTCAAGGGGCAGAGAGCAGCGCGTCTGCGCCGCCCTCCTTTTCACCTCACATCATGCAGCGATGTCGGAGTAAGCCGCCTGGCCCACAGTGCTGACCAGGAAATCAGCCACGCCATGCCCGGAGAAGTCCACCGACAACAGGCTGTTGCCGCCCGAAGAGGTCAACACCGCATCGCCTGCCGCACCGGTGAACGAGTTCACGAAATGCAGGCCCGCGCCGTTGGTGATACCGGTCAGGTCGATCTTGTCCAGGCCGCTGACAAAATCGAGGATCTGGTCGACTGCACCGGGTTTGGAATCGCTGCTGGCGGCGAACACGAAGGTATCCGAACCGGCACCCCCCCACAGTTTGTCCGCGCCGCCCGCGCCGAAGAGGATGTCGTTGCCGGCACCGCCCTTCAGTTCGTTGGACACACTGTTACCGATCAGCAGGTCGTTGCCCGAACCGCCGATAGCGTTCTCGACGGTGACGCCCTTGGCGATGGACACGTTACCCACCAGGCCGCCAACGTCGGAGAACGAGGCCTCATTGAGGTTGATCTTCTGGTTTTGGGTAAAGCCGGAGAAGTCCAGGGTGTCCTTGCCGCCCGCATCCCAAACCGAAAACACAACCTTGTCCGACGACGAAGTCGCGCTCAGGAAGTCGCGCCCGGCGTTGGAGTTGAAGCCGTAAGTGGTGTCGCCAGTACGGGTGGTGGTGTTGGCGCCGTAGAGCTTTTGGATGGCCGCGATATCGTCCATCAGCGGACCGGACGAATAGGCTTCGACGCCGCCCTTGCTGAAGTTCTGGCTGGTATTGCTTTCACTCCAGTAGCTCATGACGCTGTAACCGCGGGTGTCCTGCCCGTAGGACGCGTCGTTGTAGGTCGGAGCGCCCTCGCCGGCGTTGTAGTCGCCAGGATGGGCCAGGCCCAAGGTGTGACCGATTTCGTGGGTCAGGGTTTGCCGGCCGTAATTGTTCAGGTCCGGCGTCTTGTTTGGCGTGTAGCTGCTGTTGGTCAGGTACCAGGAAGTACCGTCGTAACCCGCGCCCGTGCCAGGCAGATAGGCAAAAGCCGCCGCACCATCCTGACCGCCGCTGTAGTTACCGAAGGTCATGTGACCGTCGCCGCCCGCGGCCTTATCGGTGAACGTGACATTGGCCACGTCGGCCCAGGATTGCATGGCCAGCACGGCCTGGCCTTTCTGCTGAGCGCTGAACTGGCTGAACCCGGTGATCCCGTGCTTGTTCATGGTGCTCGACGACGCCGAGGTCAGGAACGTGTAGGTGAGTTCGATTTTGCCGCTGCCGTCCTTGTCCTGGTAGGCAGCGCCATCGCGCAGCAACTGGGTAGCTGCCTGGTCGACGGAGAAGGAGGGTTTGCCATTGACCGTGAGGTTACCGCCCCGATCATACTGATGGCTGAAGCTATTGATCTGGTTGAACGCAGAACTGGATGCAGCCAATGCGTGCAGTGGCTGGAACGCCTGTTCGGCGGTATCAATAGCGTTGTCTTTTACTTTCGACATAAACACACTTCCTTGTTTAGCTATGGAACAGTTTTTTGTCAGACAGCAACAATCTCTGGCGAGATCGTCCTATCACTCGCCCAATGAAGGCGAAAGAAAACTGACACAATTCGAAATCAAACGTCTACATTTTTTTTGACGTCAAATTGAGTTGTTCCAGCAAGTACCCGGAAACAATGCCTGTGCTGTCGAAATATTGTTTGTTAGATGGCGGTTTGCGCAAATTGTCTGACGATTTGTTATTTAATTATTAAATAGAGGTAAGTTGCTTTTTGTCGATGGGGTCTCACTTTGCGTGAGTTATTAATATGAGTGCCAGCGCATTGATATCAGTTGGATCTTCATTGGATTAGAGATTTTGGCGACTGCTGCGCAGCCGAACGCAGCCTTCGGCAGCTGCTACAAGGATTGCGGTGTACGCGAAACCTGTAGCAGCTGGCGCAGCCTGCGTTCGGCTGCGCAGCAGTCGTCAGACACTCACAACCAACACGCATCCCAAAGCGGATAATCATGAGCGCGCGTCACTAGTCCTGCTCGTATTGGGTTGGCCACGACATACCGGGCAAGCGCCTTCACATCTTCCTCCCGCCGAACCGCACGATCGTGGTACCCCTTCTGCCACAGCCGCCCTCGCCGCCCCAGCGCTTGATTAACAGCCAAACCGCTCCGGGATTTGATACGGCACATCAGCTCCGCCAGTGTCTTGTCGTGCAGCTGCACCAGGCAGTGCATGTGATCCGGCATCACAACCCATGCCAAAAAGTCGGCCCAACCCTCCTCCTGCGCCTGACGCAACTCCTGAACAACCAACCTCCCCAGTCGCCAATCAACAAAAAACGGCTGCCGTTGGTCAACGACAGCCGTTATCAAATAAATACGCCCTGGCTCAGAGAAGCGACCAATACGCAGATGACCAGCATTCAAGCAGACAGGCATTCCATTGCCTCTTAACCATTGAAAGGAGGCCAAGAATCTACAGCGTTACCTGCCAGCCCGACTGGCCGCAATGACTACAAGATATGAAGCCTTAACTCCCGGTCCGAATCTTGTTCCACACCCGCGTACGAACCCGGTCAATGTTCAGCGGCATCGCCTCCAGCGCAAACAATTTCCCCATCATGTCCGGGCTCGGGTAGACCTTGGTGTCGTTCTTGATCGCCGGGTCGATCAGACTGTCGGCCTGCTCGTTACCGTTGGCGTAGTGCACGTAGTTGCTGATGCTGGCCATGACGTCCGGGCGCAGCAGGTAGTTCATGAAGGCGTAGCCGGCCTTTTCGTCCGGGGCGTCTACCGGCATGGCAACCATGTCGAACCAGATCGCGGCGCCTTCCTTGGGAATCGCATAGCCGATGTCGACGCCGTTCTTGGCTTCTTTCGCGCGGTTTTCGGCTTGCAGAATGTCACCGGAGAAGCCGACGGCCACGCAGATGTCGCCGTTGGCCAGGTCGCTGGTGTACTTGGACGAGTGGAAATACCTGACATACGGGCGGACTTTCATCAGCAGAGCTTCGGCTTTCTTGTAGTCTTCAGGGTTTTTGCTGTGATGTGGCAACCCCAGATAATTCAGTGCCGCCGGCAGCAGCTCGGGGCCGTTATCGAGGATTGCTACGCCGCACTTCTGCAGCTTTTGCATGTTTTCGGGTTTGAAAATCAGGTCCCAGGAGTCCACGGGCGCGTTATCACCCAACACGGCCTTGACCTTGGCGATGTTGTAACCGATGCCGGTGCTGCCCCAGAGGTACGGGAAGCCGTGTTCGTTGCCCGGATCGTTGGTTTGCAAGGCCTTGAGCAGCGCCGGGTTGAGGTTTTTCCAGTTCGGCAGTTGGCTCTTGTCGAGTTTCTTCAGCGCCACGCCTTGAATCTGCCGCGCCATGAAGTGGTTGGACGGAAACACCACGTCGTAGCCGGATTTGCCGGTCATCAATTTGCCGTCGAGGGTTTCATTGCTGTCGAAGACGTCGTAACTGAACGCGATGCCGGTTTCTTTCTGGAAGTTTTTGGTGGTGTCCGGGGCGATGTATTCCGACCAGTTGTAGATCTTAACGGTCTCGGCCGCGTGGCCGAGGGTCGCGAAAAGCGCAAGGGGAGCCAGAGTCAGTGTCTTTCGGATCATGAGTCGATTCCTGATGGGTTTATTGTTGTTGGCAGGCAATCAGAGGATCAAAAAATCAAAACGTAGGTCTTGCGCACGGTTTCCTGGATATCCCAGATACCGAGGCTGTTGGCTGGCAACATCAGTGCATCGCCGGCTTCTATGTGCAGGGTTTCACCGTCATCCGGGGTAAACGTGCAGCGCCCCTGGATGAAGTGACAGAACTCCTGGGCGACGATCTGCCGCCGCCAGCGGCCGGGCGTGCATTCCCAGACGCCGGTTTCGACCCCATCGTCGCGTTCGACGCTGGTGGTCGAAGCCACTGCCACGGGCATGCCCAGTGGTACGGCGACCGGTTTCGACCCTTCCAGCTTCAGGGTTGCGGTGTTCTTGAATTGCGTGATGCTCATGGGAGTACCTGTCGATTGAGCCTATAGATGAAGAGCGCGCCGTTTACTGCATGAAACCTTCCATGAAGCCGGCAATACCGGTGGCCAGTTTGCGACGCCATGGTGCGGTGGCCGGGTTGGCCAGCGTCTGGTCTTCATGGGCGAAGCTGCGGATGATCGCGTTGTAGCCAAGCCAGCGGCAGGGCTCCGGCTCCCAGGCCCGGAGCGCGTCGAGCCCTCCCTGGATGACCCACGGTTGGCGAATCAGCTCGGTGTCGCGCTGTAGAATCAGGTCGGCCAGAGTCCGGCCACCCAGGTTGCTGGCACCGACGCCCTCCCCGCCATAGCCACCCGACAAGGCGATGCCGCTGGCCTGATCGCACAACATGTGCGGCTTGAAACGCCGGGACATCCCCAAATTGCCGCCCCAGGCATGGGTAATCCGCACGTTCTTGAGCTGCGGGAAGAGTTCGCCAAACAGATATCGCCGCAGCTCCACTTCGCTGGTGGTCAAGTCGAAGTCATGGCGCAACTTGGCAGCAAACTGATAACCGCCCCGTGCGCCGAATACCAACCGGTTGTCAGCCGTGCGCTGACCATAAGTGACCTGGCGGCTGCTTTCGCTGAAGGCCTGGCCGCGACTCAGGCCGATTTCGTCCCACGTGGCAGCGGATAGCGGCTCGGTGGCCACTATCAAGCTTTGCACCGGCAGCTGATAACGCCCCAACGGTGGCAAGGTGACCGAGTAACCTTCGACCGCCGGCACGATCCAGCGGCTGCGAACCAAGGCTTTCGCAGTACGCAGGCCACCGGACCGCCATTGGGTGACCGGGCTGTTCTCGTAAATCCTGACGCCCATTTTCTCCACCGCCCGAGCCAGACCTCGCACCAACTTTGCCGGGTGAATGGTCGCGACGTGCGGTGCATAGATACCGCCATAAGGTTTGGCGACTCTGATCTGTTGCGCCAACTGCTCGGGGCTAAGCCAGCAGTAGTCGCTTTCGGTCAATCCCTGGCTATAGAGCGTGTCGAGATAGTGCCGAAGGCTGGCTTCCTGTTCCGGATAGCGGGCAGCGCAATACAGCGCCCCGCCTTTGCGGTAATCGCAGTCGATGTCTTCACGCGCGAGGACCCTACCGACTTCATCCGGAATGCCGTGCAGCAAATCGAAAGAAGCCCGGCGCTGTTCGGGCGGCAAGTCGGCGAGCAAGCGGTCTTCGCCCAGCACATTGCCCATCAACCAGCCGCCGTTACGCCCCGAGGCGCCAAAACCGGCAGTTTGCGCTTCAACGATGGCAATGCTCAGGTCGGGCGCCTGGCGCTTGAGGTAGTACGCAGTCCAGAGCCCGGTATATCCCGCGCCAATGATGGCGACGTCGACGTCCAGATCCTGTTCCAGCGCCGGACGCGCCAATAATGGCTCGTCGAGTTGATCCATCCACAAACTGATAGTGCGCCACGCCGACATGCAAGACTCCGCCACTCAAACTTCGATGGCGTCGATCCTAGTGCGTGGACTTAGAGGCTGTCTTGCGCGCGTGCACGCAAAGAAATTTGTTTTACGTAGGCCTTCGGCGACTGGCCGGTGTGCTGACGGAAGCAGCTGTAAAACGCCGACAGCGAATTGAACCCGGCGGCAAACGCCAGTTCGTCGATACGCAGTGGCGGTGTGGCGTTATCCAGTGCCGCGAGCAAATGCTGCAGGCGCGCCTGGTTGACGTATCGATAGAAGCTCTGGCCAAGCACCTGATTCAGCAAGTAGGAAATTTGATTGCGGCTGTACCCGCACTCCTTCGCCACCCGTTGCAGGTCGAGTTCGGGATCGAGATAAGGTTGTTGGCGCTGAAAATATTGCTGCAAGTCTTCAGCCATGAAACTCAGCTGGCGTGCAGACAGCCCGAGTCGACTGACCGCCGGGCGTTGGCTGCTGGCGGCTTTGCTGACGGGCTGTTCATGCACCAGCGAGGCGTATTCGTTGACCCGCCAGATCAGTCCGTCACGTACGGTAATCGCCTCGCTGGCCCGGAATGACACCAGACCTTCACCGCCGCGAAGGGTTATACGGTACTGAATAAACGCCGTGTTGCCGTCCAGGCGAATGCGGTCCGAGTGCTCCAGGGCCTCATCGGGATCGCGGGGCATGCTGCTGCGCACGTATTTACGTAATTCGGACAGCCCCATCACACGGTTCTGGAAAAAATCGCTGTACTGAATCTCTGGGTGATAGAGCGCCATCACCCCGTCCAGGTCCCGGTGTTTCCAACGCAAGTGATAACGCATCACCGTGTCACCCGTGGCCTGGGTTTGCAGCGGACCATCATCATCGGCGTGCATAAAGGACTCGGCGAGAAAAAGCCGAGCTTGCCGAAATTCCGTCTCAGCTTCAATGACCAACCAGTGGTGGCCAACGGCCGAACACCGACCATTCCCATGACCTGCATCAAAAAAACTGAACCAATCGCTAAACGGCCTGAAAAAACCACATTGTTTTCACATTTGGCTGCTACTTTTAAAGGCAGTCACCGGTTGAGCCATTGAAGGTTCTTCCCTCCTAACATGAGCTAAAGGAAGCGCTCGATGAATAAGGCGGGCTACATATGAATAGAGGGTTCAGTAAAGTCACCTTTCCAAACGCCTGCCAGCTGATGCGCTGGCATTTTCATCCCATGGGTTTCGAGGCGAACATGGATGCGCCGGGCAGTATGATCGCCCGTCTATTTGACCGTGCCAGTGGCGAGACCATGATCGCCATCGCCGGCATTCCTTGCGCGACGGTAATGAATGCTGCGGATGTAGAACGAATAATCGAAGCGGTGGAAGACGAGCTTGAGGCTTTCATTCCGTCCGCCGCCCTCAGGAGCTATGCCTGAAGGCCGAACACTCAACAACAAGCCCACGTTAAGTGGGCTTTTTTGTGCGCGACGATTCACGCCGATGTCTTGCCCAGTCGGTGATCGGCAAAGAACACTTTGCCTTTGCCGATCCGATCGGAAGCTTTAGGCATATTGGCTGCCTGGGTGTCTTGCCCATCGACATACCAATAGCAATGACTCACCGCCCGAGTGATGCCGACGTAAGCCAGCCGCAGGATCTCGTCTTTCTGTGCGCTGTCATACGCTTCGCTGTCGCCTGTCTTGCCAAGACCCGCCATGCGGTAGACCTGGTTCTTGTACGGAGAACTGGTCAGGTGCTGACAATCACCCAGCAGGAACACGGCGTCAGCCTGAAGTCCCTTCGCGCTGTGATAAGTCAGCTGCTTGAGCCTTCGCGCTTCGTACGGCAAGCTAGAATCCACATTAACTACAGACTGAATATGCTCTTCTATCAATAACTTATCGCTGCTTTTTCGATAAAGCATCAAGATGGAATCGCCCTTTCTGTAGTGCTCCATCAGGCGCTGGGCCATGCCTTGATCGTCACGATCGAGAACGTTAACCGGCAGCAATGCCTTCGGCTCGCCACTGGCCTTGGCCTTCTTGCCAGCGATCGCCGGCGCCGCACGAACGATATGTTCGGCGGCATCGATGATGTGCTGGTGACTGCGGTAGTTGTCGCTCAGCATGACTTTGGTCGTGCTGGGCGAAGGGAACTCCTTGTTGAATTCCATGAAGTACGTCGGCGAACTGCCCCGCCAGCCGTAGATGGACTGCCAGTCATCGCCGACACAGAGCAACGACGAACGTTGTGCGCCGCGCCCCACGTGCATGGCCGGGCCACGACTACGGATTTCCGTGAGACTCGCGCGAATCCAGGAAACGATCTGCGGCGATACGTCCTGAAATTCGTCGATCATCAAGTGCGACATCGGCCTGAGCAGCTCATCGCTCAGCAGTTTCAGGTTTTCCGGCGAATGTTCGCTGAACAAGGCGAACATCCGGTTGTAGGTCATCACCGGAGGCTTCTGATCAAGCAGATGATCTTCCAGCGCTCGCCAGTACAGGCTCAAGGCCTCGAAGAAAAACCGGTCGGGGTCGTCCTTGGCAAAACTCATCTGGCCCACGGCATTGGGTACATCCAGGCCAAGATTCTCGATAAATCCGGCGGCAGCGACAAAACAGTCCAGTAACGGCGCAGAGCTGAGCTCGCCCTTGACCTTGTAATCGAAGCCCGGCCCGGCACTGGCATCGCCTCCAAGGGACGCCAATACACGCTTTGATGACTCGTAACTATCCAGCCATATCAATGGTTTACGACAGAAAGCTTGAAACAGGGTGCGTTTTACCGCCCATTCCGCGCGCACGCTCAATTTGGCATTAGGGCGGCTGACCTGCGGGTTTTCCCGGGGATCGAATCCCAGCACCACCCAAGCATCCAGGCTCGGAATATAGCCATGACAATGAAATGTTGAGCCGTTGATATCGAACGTGTGGCGCTTCGGCTCGATGCCTTTGATTGGCCAGGCACCCGCGCGAAACCACAAATCTTCAATAGCGTCGCAGAGCTCTTCGTCACGCTTGGCGGCCAGTTCGGTCACGGCCATGCGTTTCTGCACGTCCGGGTGATCGCGCTCCAGCTCCTTGAGTTGCAGCGCGTGACGGGACAACGGCTTGATCAATTCGCGAAAGCGCTCATTGCGAGTGTGCAGGCTGTGATAACAAGCGTTGAGTTGCTGGCGCTGGGCGTCGTTGATGCGCAGGTCGAAAGGATTGCTGTCGACCTCCTCATCGCCGTTTTGCGCACGGTGACTGAGGTTTTCGAAGGCTTGCAGCCGCTCGAAGCCCGGCAGACTGCGAACCATCGGCAGGATTCGCGAATGGAAGGTGCGCACCAGTTCACGCGCCTCTTTGAAACTGAGCGACCGGCCCCAGAGTGCAAACAGCTCGATCAGTTTGTTGATGAAGTCTTTGCGCGACTCACGGGTAAAGGTCACCACCGTCATCGAACTCAGCTCGAATCCCAGATAGTGGGTCAACAGCAAAATTCGCAACACCAACGTGGTCGACTTGCCCGCGCCCGCGCCAGCAATCACCGAGGTCGAGGGTGTATCGCTGAAGATCATTTTCCACTGCGCGGCACTGGGCTGGGCGTGTGCTGGCAGCAGTCGAGCGACATCCGTCTTCATGCGCTTCTTCAACTCAGCGCTCAACGGCAGACGCCAATCGTCGAACAGATTCTCGTCAACGTTGGGCGGCCGGTGTTCGGTCGAGCGCGAGTCGCGGATCAACAATACCTGCCGGCCTTCCTCCAACCCTTCAAGTTTGCCTTCCTTATAGCCGTAATCCACCCCGGCGCTGTGCCCGCTGCGAAAGCCGTCGGCCTGGCCGTGCAGCCAGGATGCCCTGTGTTGTGCGCGCAGACGCGTCAGGCCGTGACCAAAGAACCGGGCGGCCAGACGCTTGAGCAGCGGCATCTCGGCCAGGGGACGAAGTTCAGGAGGAAGATCGGGGGTGTGTTGCGGCACGCGGGCTGACTCCAGGGTGTGAGGCTGTTGAGGGCTATGGTGTCTGCATTTGCCGTTCAGTTCTAGTGAAATGCTTACAGGTCATTGGCTTATGCGATGAAGTGAAGGTTGGGTGAGAGTCTTTCGAGGTTATTTGATATCAAATTATTCGATTGTATTGAGGCATTTTTTACGCTTTTTATCGATCAGTACCTGATAGATGATGCTCGCCATCAACCACCGGTTCGCGTTTCGTGGCTCAGGCGCTCTGCCCCATGACGAACCTTTTCAGGAGACGATCATGCTTGAACTCAGACCTTTCAAATCCCTGGGCGGCGCTAACCATGGCTGGTTGGATGCTCATCACCACTTTTCGTTCGCCGAATACCATGACCCAAAACGCATGAACTGGGGCAACCTGCGGGTGTGGAACGACGACGTGATTGCCTCTGGCACCGGGTTCCCGAAACACCCGCACCGGGACATGGAAATCATCACTTATGTCCGTGAAGGCGCAATCACTCACGAAGACAATCTGGGCAACAAGGGTCGTACCGAAGCGGGCGACGTTCAGGTCATGAGCGCCGGCACCGGGATCGCCCACAGTGAATACAACCTGGAGGCGACCGAGACCAGAATCTTCCAGATCTGGATCATCCCGAACGAAACCGGTTTGGCACCGTCCTGGGGCGCCAAGCCTTTTCCAAAAGGTCAGCGCGAAGGTTTCGTAACGCTGGCGAGCGGTAAGGCCGGCGACGATCAAAGCCTGCGGATTCGAGCCGATGCACGATTGGTGGCCGCGAACCTGAAGGCCGGTGAATCCGCCGAGTATCGCCTGGACAATGGCCGTCGCGCCTATCTGGTACCGGCCACCGGCATCATTGAAGTCAATGGCTTGCGTGCACAAGCTCGAGACGGCATTGCGGTTGCCGATGAGCAGGTGTTGCGGGTGACCGCAATCGAAGACAGTGAAATCGTCCTGGTGGACCTGGCTTGATCTTGTAAACAGCGGGACAAAAAAAGGGGCGACCGTCATGGCCGCCCCTTTTTACATTCTGGATTACTTCGCAGAGATCGCGCCGTCCACCAGTGTTTGCGCTTCTGCCACCAATTGCTTGAGGTGTTCGTCACTGACGAAGCTTTCAGCGTAGATCTTGTAGATGTCTTCGGTGCCCGACGGACGCGCCGCGAACCAGCCATTCTCGGTCATGACTTTCAGACCACCGATCGCCTGGTCGTTACCCGGTGCGTGACTGAGGATGCTCTGGATTGCTTCGCCCGCCAGTTGGGTCGAGGTGACCTGGTCCGGCGACAGTTTGCTCAGTAGTGCCTTCTGTTCAGGGTTGGCCTTGGCATCGACGCGCACCGAGAACGGTTCGCCCAGTTCATCGGTCAAGGCGCGATAGGCCTGACTTGGGTCGCGGCCGGTGCGGGCGGTCATTTCTGCGGCCAGCAGTGCCGGGATCAAGCCGTCCTTGTCGGTGCACCAGACGCTGCCGTCCTTGCGCAGGAACGAAGCACCGGCACTTTCTTCGCCGCCAAAGCCCAGAGAGCCGTCGAACAGGCCGTCAGCAAACCACTTGAAGCCGACCGGCACTTCGTACAGGCGACGACCCAAACGTTTTGCCACGCGATCGATCAAGCCGCTGCTGACCACGGTTTTACCCACGGCCGCATCGGCGCGCCATTGCGGACGGTTCTGGAACAGGTAATCGATCGATACGGCGAGGTAGTTGTTCGGCGCAAGCAAACCACCGGACGGGGTCACGATGCCATGGCGATCGTGGTCCGGGTCGCACGCGAATGCTACGTCGAAACGCTCTTTCAGACCGATAAGGCCCTGCATGGCGTGGGTGGACGATGGGTCCATGCGGATCTGGCCATCCCAGTCGACCGTCATGAAGCGGAAGGTCGGATCGACCTGTTTGTTGACCACTTCCAGATCCAGACGGTAATGCTCGGCAATCGCCGACCAGTAGCGCACCCCTGCTCCACCCAGCGGATCGACACCCAGACGCAGCTTGGCATCACGGATGGCGTCGAAGTCGATCACGTTGATCAGGTCGGCGACGTAGGTATTGAGGTAATCGTGACGATGGGTCGTGCTGGCCTTCAGCGCCTGCTCGTAGCTGATGCGCTTGACGCCGGCGAGCTTGTTGCTCAGCAGTTCGTTGGCCTTGGCTTCGATCCACTTGGTGATGTGGGTATCGGCCGGGCCACCGTTGGTAGGGTTGTATTTGTAGCCACCGCTTTGCGGCGGATTGTGCGACGGCGTGATGACGATGCCGTCCGCCAGGCCCGACGTGCGCCCGCGGTTGTAACAAAGAATGGCGTGGGAAATGGCCGGTGTCGGGGTGTATTCGTCACCTTCGGCGATCATTACCGTCACGCCGTTGGCGGCCAGCACTTCAAGGGCACTGGCACCGGCCGGGGTGGACAACGCATGGGTATCGATGCCGACGAACAGCGGGCCGTCAATGCCTTGGGCTTCGCGGTACAGGCAGATTGCCTGGCTGATCGCCAGAACGTGCCATTCGTTGAAACTCAAATCGAACGAGCACCCTCGATGCCCGGACGTACCAAAAGCGACGCGCTGGGTCGAGATGGCGGCATCGGGCTGACCGGTGTAATAGGCCGTTACCAGTCGCGGGATGTCGACCAACAGTTCTACCGGTGCCGGTTTGCCCGCAAAAGGACTGAGTGTCATGCAAAACCTCTGAAGTCTAGTGGTTCAGGAATAGGAACGCAGTTTACTGGCAGTTTGACCGCAGTGCGATGGGATCGATCCATGAGTGTCACACAGGGTGTGTGACCCCGTTCAATCGATCGACTCCAGACGCAAGGCGTCCCCTAACAAGCCCATTGCCGCGGCAAGATCGTGATCACCGCCGAAGGTGTGACTCAGGCGCAAGTGTTGCGCATGCAAGCCCTGGAGACTGAACAGCTCTCCCGGTGCGATCACCACCTGGTGCTTGAGCAGGCGCTGGAACACCCGACGTACATCGACCTGGCGCAGCGAACGAACCCAGATGGTTGCACCGCCCTGGGGTTCGACAAAGTGCAAGGCATCTCCCAGACGCTCCTGCAACAGCTGCGTCATCTGCACCTTGCGGTCCTTGAGCATCCGCCGTAATACCTGAAGGTGCTGATCGACACGTCCATTGCCATACAAGCGAGCGATGGCTTTCTGGCGAATCGGTGACAAGCGGAACGAACGCAGCAGAAAGTACCGTTGCAGTTCAGCACTGAAATGCCGCGTCAGCAGATAGCCGTATGGCGCCTCCGGTCCGATGACTTTCTCGAAGGTGGAAAACACGATCAGCCGATCGGGGTCCAGCAAGTCGCGAAACCGCTGGCCGTCCGGTTCGAATCCGAGTTCGCCGTAGCAGTCGTTTTCCAACACCCAACTGCCATGTCGCTCCAGCAACTGCGCGACGACTTGTCGGTTGTCGTCGGGTGCCAGGCTGCCTCGCGGCATGTTCAGCCCGGATGAAACCATCACCAGCCGCACCGGCTCGGTCTCCAGCAGCTCCTTGAGCCATTCGACGTCCAGGCCACCGCTGGATTGCACCGCCAACTCGATCACTCGCACCTGCGCAGCCTGGAGCAATCGCAGAATCGCCCAGTCGCACGGCGACTCGACCAACACCGTGGCGTCCTTGAGATTCAACACAGCGATCAGCATTTCCAGCACGCCACGCAGGTCGGCGCCAATATAGACATCGTCGGCATGCCAGCAGCGCAGCGGCGAGGTGGTGTAGCGCGCTGCCAGGGCAATGCGCAACTCCAGCTCGCCGCAAGGTTGCGATGACGGTTGCGGCTGACGCGGATACTGGCGCAGCAGTTCTCGTTCCAGCAGTAACAACGGACTGTCGAGGGGTTGCAACAACGCCGGTTCATCGGCGCTCAAGACCAGCATTCCGGGGCGTCTGGCGTTGACATAAACGGTTTCGAGCAGGTCGTTGCCGCTGCTGAGCGTGCTGATGGAGGACACCGGTAACGCGTAATATCCGGACTTGGCCACCGAATAAACGCGCCCTTCCTTCTCCAGCAGCGAATAAGCGTACTGAATGGTCGAGATCGACACGCTCAGACGCTCCGCCAACTGTCGCAACGAAGGCAGACGGACTCGCGTGTCACTGACCGGTTCGTTGATCAGGTTAGTCAGATATCGGTACACCGCCTGATACGCGAAGTCAGTTTCTCGTGGCCCTTTCATGGGTGAGGGCCGAATGCCGTGTGAACGTCATCATGCATCGTCAAGGAATCTGTCAAGCCGCGCACTTTCAGCGCCCCGCTGACCATTCATCCGCCACCGCCGTGTCGTCGTCATAGTCGGCTGCTTCGGCTTGCAAACCTGCGCCGCCGAGTTCCGGGGCGCCTGCCCTACCCTCATCCGCAGACACCGGGCCCATGCGGTAAAGCTTGCCGATCAAACTGACAGGCAACCCGCTGACGTCGGTCATCCATTGCAGAACCTGCTCCGACACCGGATTGCCTTGCATTGCCCGGTGCAAATCAGGCATCGCCACGAGCATGCCGGGGTGGCACTCGCGCAGAAAGCGCTCAAGCGCCGCGCCATTTTCGACGAAAGGTGAAAAGAGCAGGCACACCAGTTGAGCCTCGCTCAGGCCAAGGTTTTTTTGAGCCTCGGCCGTTGCCAGCACGCGCTGCTCGGCCAATGTCGCCGGATTGCCGAACGCCTCTACCGCTTGCTCGCACAACCGTTCCGCCAGTTGTTTGCGCCGCATCATCACCAATGCCCGTTGCAGGTATTCGGCGACACCCGTCTCGTAGCCGCGGCCGTGCATGAAGCACGATTGCAAACCCCGCATGTGTGCAGAGATAGAAAGGCTGACGTACTCGTTGTCGCTGAGCTGTGCCGCCAGTTCGTCAGGTTGAAAACCGAGAAACTGTGTGAGCAGCGGCCAGCGCTCTTCCAGATTGCTGACCAGCAAGTCGTGAATGTCGATGTACGTGGCGCGACGACAGGCCTCAAATCGTTCGGCCGGACGCCACGCAACCTGCCTATGCTCAGCATAAAAAGCGCGGTAGCAGTCGCTGCCCAGTTCATCGAGCAGCGCGAAAAGCGCCTCGTAGCCGGTTTCGTGGTGATTCGAGGTCTTGAGCCCGGCCTTGGCGGCAGCACGTTTCAACCCGTCGAGAAACTGCTTCTGCTGACGAGGTGAGTCGCTGCTGATCAATGCATCGACACCGCTGTCCCAACGAGCTATTTGCCCATAGAACTCACCGGTGGCCAGATACCCGTCGTCCCATAGATCAAGCGGCCCGTTCCAGGCGCGACAATGGCCAACCATCAAAAGATTGAGCCGACTCGACTCACGGCCGCCTTCGGAAATCGGCGCCAGGTGGTTGAACGGCAGGACTTCCCGGTTATCAACCATCAACAATTCGACCCGAGGATCGTCGTAGAGGAACAAGGCGCTGTAGCTGCGATGGATGTTTTCCAGGGCCGTCGGGCTTGCGCCGTTCAAGCGCAAGGATGCCACTCGCAACTGGAATGTCGCTGGCGCCCGGCCGGCGATACTCAGCTGTGCAGCGCGCAGCAGCGCCAGGGTGTAACAACTGTCGCGGGACCCGGACTGAATCGCCAGTACCTTGTATTCGCCAATACGCTCCATGCCCCCGGCGGCCACCACCAGTCGCTGAATCATCAGCTGCAATGCCGTGCGTTCGGCGCGCGAGAAGAAACTCAGCAATCGCTGCAGCACTTGCTGATAGACATAGTTCATCGCTTGGTCATGGATATTGGTCATCTTCATTTACCTGATGCTTGTAAGTTCGATATCGCGCCAACAACGACATGCATTGCGCAATGGGTTGCTTGCCACGATTGAAGTACTGGACGTTATTGCCAAATGCTAGCACTTAAGCTTTTAGTAATTATTTGAAATAACTAGAAGTCTCCCCTGCCCCCGTCAGAGACAGGTGGCTGCGAACCCCTGTAGAGCTGGCCTCTTGCGGCTGCGAGCGACATCCTAGGAAACGTCCGACAGCGTCCCACAGACAATTAGCACAAGAAATAGAGAAAGAAGTCACCCATGTTTTTTTGGCAACTGCGCAACGACGAACTATTGGTCGGATATGTATTAACAGTGTGTATTGAAAAGTATCAAGCCGATACCCAGCCATGACTCATTCCTTGAGATGAAAGTAATCATTCAATTATCAAGGCTTATATGATGATTAGAAGATACAGATTGAGAGCAAAAACCAGTTCAGTTGCTGAACTGACCCATTGACGGGGCAATGGGACGTCTCATTTTGGCAGGTGCTGAAAACAGAAGAGTCCGTGGGCACGGACTCTTGCAGAGGGGGCTTATTTGAAGGGCTTATGCAGGCTCGACCTGGAGGGCGACCCGTTCGCGGCATGGGCATTCGTCCATGTAGCGGTGTGCTTCTACAAACTCGGCAAACGGGAAGACCCGAGTCTTGAGCGGCAGCAGCACGCGGTCGGCGGTCATCTGGTTGATGTCGCGCAAGGCGCGTTGCAGTGCGACCTGGTCCTGGATGATGCCCAGTTCAGGCTTGCCGGTGAAGTTTCCGATGCAGTGCACAAAGAACTGGATGTTCTTCTGGAACGCTGCGCAGGCCGGGAATGGCGTCTGGTTGCCACCTTGCAGACCGTACAGCACCAGGCTGCCGCGAGGTGCAAGCACATCGCCAAGCAACGACATCTGTGGACCGCCGAGACCGTCGAACACAACGTCCACGCCACGGTTGTCGGTGATCTTGTTGATCTGCATCAGCAGATCCTGTTCTTCGGTGACGATGACTTTCTCGGCACCCAGGGACAGCAGATTCTCACGCTCTTCCGCGGTCTTGGTTGCGGCAATGACCCGGATACCCAGAGCCTTGCCCAGCTGTACAAAGGACGGACCGGCACAGTGACTGGCGTCGGTCACCAGGGCGAATTGCCCGGGTTTGACCCGTGCCAGATCGACATAAGCGAAGTAAGCGATCAGCAGCGGAGTGTAATGCACGCTGGCTTCGATCGGGCTGAGCACGTCCGGGTAACGGGTGAGTGCCGTACGCGGCAGAACGATCTGCTCGCCGTAGACCGGATAATCGTTGGGGCTTTCAGCCGGGAAGCTGGCGACCTTGTCGCCGACTGCCAGATCATCGACGCCCTCGCCAACAGCCGTCACGACGCCGGACATTTCATGGCCAAGGCCTGAAGGCAGACGAGCGTGGGACGAGGCCAGGTTCTGGCGCCAGAGAATGTCGTACCAGCTGATGCCAATCGCCTCGACGCGCACCTGCACTTCGCCCGGAGCAGGGAGAGCGGCCGCATGCTCTTCGCATTTGAGCACCTCGGCTGGACCAAACTTGTGAAAACGGATCGTGCGGGACATCGCAAACCTCGTCAAAGAAACCTCTAATGCCCTGAACTCTATCTGGGCTTTCTACCCAAGACTATCAGTGGCTATTAATAGTCGACATGCCTGTCATTGATTCCGCAGCGCCGGTGACATCATCAAATGCCGTAAAACCGAAGCAGCCATTTCAGGAAAACTGAATTACTCGGTGCAGAGTAGCAGCCTTTCCCCTTAATATTCATGCCGGCCATTGTTCTCATATGGTCGCTCTCGTCAAGCTTGATGACTCTGCCAGGACTCCAGATGAATCGTAATGACCTGCGTCGTGTCGACCTGAACCTGTTGATCGTTTTCGAAACATTGATGCACGAACGCAGCGTGACCCGCGCTGCAGAGAAACTGTTCCTCGGCCAGCCGGCCATCAGTGCGGCGCTCTCGCGCCTGCGTGGGCTGTTCGATGATCCGTTGTTCGTGCGTACCGGCCGCAGCATGGAACCGTCCGCCCGGGCGGTGGAGATTTTCGCCCTGCTCTCGCCTGCACTTGATTCGATTTCCACCGCAGTCAGCCGTGCGGCGGAATTCGACCCGGCGACCAGCACCGCGGTGTTTCGCATCGGTCTATCGGACGATGTCGAGTTCGCGCTGCTGCCGATGCTGCTCAAGCGCCTGCGCGCCGAATCACCGGGGATCGTGCTGGTGGTGCGTCGGGCCAACTACATCCTGATGCCGAGCCTGCTGGCCTCGGGCGAAATTTCCATCGGCGTCAGCTACACCGCCGACCTGCCGGCCAACGCCAAGCGCAAAGTACTGCGCCGCAGCATGCCGAAGCTGTTGCGGGCCGACACGGTGCCGGGGCCGTTGAGCCTGGATGATTTCTGCGCACGGCCTCATGCGCTGGTGTCGTTCGCCGGTGACCTGAGCGGCTTTATAGATGAAGAACTGGAAAAGCTCGGGCGCAAACGACATGTGGTGCTCGCGGTGCCGCAGTTCAACGGACTCAGCACACTCATCAGCGGGACCGATATTGTCGCGACCGTGCCCGATTACACGGCTGAAGCGTTGACGGCGGCCGGTGGTGTGCGGGCTGAAGACCCGCCGTTGCCGGTGCGCAGTTTTGAATTGCACATGGCCTGGCGCGGGTCGCAGGATAATGATCCGGGCGAACGTTGGTTGCGGTCCAGGATCCAGATGTTCTTTGGGGATCCGGATAGTCTCGCTTGACCCTGATTGTTGTATCGGCACTGATGGCCTCTTCGCGAGCAGGCTCGCTCCCACATTGGTTTGCGGGATTCACAAATCCTGTGGGAGCGAGCCTGCTCGCGAAGGCCGTGACTCGGTTTACTTTTGCATTCCCCGCAACACAGAATTGTCATCAATCCAATTGATAGCCGCCTAACGAAAGGTGCATGCTAGAGAGCTTGGCTGGCGCTTATATCATTCCGAATGATAGTTACCTTTGCCTCATTCGATTCGTGCGATACAACCTCGCCGAGCATCATCCGTCCATTCTCAATACATTGGCGGATGCATCCATGGAACAATCACTCAAACATTTACGCTTCCCGTTGGCTCTGTTGGCCGTACTGGTGATGAGCGCCTGTGGCAAGACTCCGGACACGGCCGCCACTATGCCCGCAGCCAAGGTCAGCGTGGCCAAGGTGCTGGAACAACCGGTTAACGAGTGGGACGAATTCACCGGGCGCCTCGAAGCGCCGGAAACTGTAGAAATTCGTCCACGGGTCTCTGGTCAGATCGATGAAGTGGCCTTCACTGAAGGCGCTTTGGTCAAGAAAGGCGACCTGTTGTTCCAGATCGATCCGCGTCCATTCCAGGCCGAGGTCCGCCGCCTCGAAGCCCTGGTTGCCCAGTCCCGCGCCAACGCCACCCGCAGCGAAAACGAATCCCAACGCGGTGAGCGTCTGCGCACCAGCAACGCGATTTCCGCCGAGCTGGCCGATTCGCGTACCAGCGCTGCTCAAGAAGCCCGCGCCGCCGTCGGTGCCCTCCAGGCGCAACTGGACCTGGCCAAACTGAACCTGAGCTTCACCCGCGTCACCGCCCCAATCAGTGGTCGCGTCAGCCGCGCAGAAATCACCGCCGGCAACCTGGTGACCGCCGATACCACCGCGCTGACCAGTGTGGTGTCCACCGACAAGGTCTACGCCTACTTCGACGCTGACGAGCGTGTGTTCCTCAAATACACCCAGCTCGCTCGCCAGGGCAAACGCGGTGCTACCACGCCGGTTTACCTCGGCCTCTCCAACGAAGACGGCAACCCACACCAGGGCGTGATGAACTTCGTCGACAACCAGGTCAACCCGAAAACCGGCACCATCCGCGGTCGTGCCGTGTTCGACAACAGCGACGGCGCCTACACCCCAGGCTTGTATGCCCGTCTGAAACTGGTCGGCAGCGGCACCTATTCCGCCGTGCTGATCAACGACGAAGCGGTCGGTACCGATCTGGGTAAAAAGTTTGTGCTGGTGATGGATGCCGACAACAAAACGGTTTACCGCTCGGTCGAGCTGGGTCCGAAGATCGAAGGTCTGCGCATCGTGCGCAGCGGCCTGAGCAAGGACGACACCGTCATCGTCAAGGGGCTGCAACGGGTTCGCCCTGGCTCGCCGGTCACCCCTGAAGTGATCCCGATGGCCAGTGAACAAACCCTCGCGGCACTCGCACAACAACGACAAGCGCTGGAAGCCAGCAACCTGCCCCAAGTCGCACCTGCCAAGGTCGCGCCGGGTTCGGTTGTGAAACTGGCTGCTGCGACACCACGCGGTTAAGGGATCTCTACAATGAATTTTTCCCAATTCTTCATTTCACGGCCGATCTTTGCAGCGGTACTTTCGCTGCTGATCCTGATCGCCGGCGCCATCTCGCTGTTCCAGTTGCCGATCAGCGAATACCCGGAAGTGGTTCCGCCGACTGTTGTGGTCCGCGCCAACTTCCCGGGTGCCAACCCTAAAGTCATCGGTGAAACCGTGGCCGCTCCATTGGAGCAAGCCATCACCGGCGTCGAGAACATGCTGTACATGTCCTCGCAGTCCACCGCTGACGGCAAGATCACCCTGACCATCACCTTCGCGCTGGGCACTGACCTGGACAACGCACAGGTACAGGTGCAGAACCGCGTGACCCGGACCGAGCCAAAACTTCCCGAGGAAGTGACGCGCATCGGTATCACCGTGGACAAGGCTTCGCCCGACCTGACCATGGTTGTGCACTTGACCTCGCCGGACAAACGCTACGACATGCTCTACCTGTCCAACTACGCCTTGCTCAACATCAAGGATGAGCTGGCGCGTCTGGGCGGTGTCGGTGACGTGCAACTGTTCGGTATGGGCGACTACTCGCTGCGGGTCTGGCTCGATCCGAACAAGACCGCTTCGCGTAACCTGACCGCCACTGACGTCGTGACTGCAATCCGTGAACAGAACCGTCAGGTGGCTGCCGGTGCACTGGGTGCGCCACCCGCGCCGAATGCCACCGCGTTCCAGCTGTCGGTCAACACCCAAGGTCGTCTGGTTTCTGAAGAAGAGTTCGAGAACATCATCATTCGCTCCGGCGAAAACGGTGAAATCACTCGCCTGAAAGACATCGCTCGCATTGAGTTGGGTTCCAGCCAATATGCTTTGCGTTCGCTGCTGAACAACCAGCCGGCAGTGGCGATCCCGATCTTCCAGCGCCCTGGTTCCAACGCAATCGAAATCTCCAACGAAGTGCGCGACAAGATGGCGGAGCTGAAAAAGAGCTTCCCGGAAGGCATGGACTTCAGCATCGTCTATGACCCGACGATCTTCGTGCGCGGCTCCATCGAGGCGGTGGTTCACACCCTCTTTGAAGCGCTGATCCTCGTTGTTCTGGTGGTGATCCTGTTCCTGCAAACCTGGCGCGCCTCGATCATTCCATTGGTGGCGGTGCCGGTTTCGCTGATCGGTACGTTTGCCGTGATGCACCTGTTCGGCTTCTCGCTGAACGCCCTGTCACTGTTCGGCCTGGTATTGGCCATCGGTATCGTGGTGGACGACGCCATTGTGGTGGTGGAGAACGTCGAACGAAATATCGGACTGGGGCTCACACCGGTCGAAGCAACCAAACGTGCGATGCGTGAAGTGACCGGTCCGATCATCGCGACAGCGCTGGTGCTGTGTGCGGTGTTTATCCCGGCGGCCTTCATCTCCGGCTTGACCGGACAGTTCTACAAGCAATTCGCCCTGACCATTGCGATCTCGACCGTGATCTCGGCGTTCAACTCGCTGACGCTGTCGCCCGCCCTGGCTGCGGTGTTGCTCAAAAGCCATGACGCACCGAAGGACCGTTTCTCCAAGGTCCTCGACAAGATCTTTGGTGGCTGGCTGTTCCGTCCGTTCAACCGCTTCTTCGACAAGGCCAGTCATGGTTATGTCGGCACGGTAGGCCGGGTTATCCGCAGCAGCGGCATCGCCCTGCTGCTGTACGCAGGCCTGATGGTGCTGACCTTCTTCGGTTTCGCCAACACCCCGACCGGTTTCGTACCCGGCCAGGACAAGCAATACCTGGTGGCCTTCGCGCAACTGCCGGATGCCTCGAGCCTGGACCGTACCGAAGACGTAATCAAACGCATGTCCGACCTGGCCCTGAAACAGCCAGGCGTGGAAAGTGCCGTGGCCTTCCCGGGCCTGTCGATCAACGGTTTCACCAACAGCCCCAACGCCGGCATCGTGTTCGTGACCCTGAAACCGTTCGACGAACGTAAAGACCCAAGCATGTCCGCCGGTGCGATTGCCGGGGCGTTGAACGGCCAGTTCGCCGGGATTCAAGAAGCCTACATGGCGATCTTCCCGCCGCCGCCGGTACAAGGCCTGGGCACCATTGGTGGTTTCCGCCTGCAGATCGAAGACCGGGGCAACCTGGGCTACGACGAGCTGTACAAAGAAACCATGAACATCATCAACAAAAGCCACAACGTGCCGGAACTGGCCGCCCTGTTCACCAGCTACACCGTGAACGTGCCACAGGTCGATGCGGCTATCGACCGGGAAAAAGCCAAGACTCACGGCGTGGCCGTCAGCGACATCTTCGACACCCTGCAGATCTACCTGGGTTCGCTGTATGCCAACGACTTCAACCGCTTCGGTCGTACCTATCAGGTCAACGTTCAGGCTGAGCAGCAGTTCCGTCTTGAACCGGACCAGATCGGTCAGCTGAAAGTGCGTAACAACAAAGGCGAGATGATCCCGCTGGCGACCTTCATCAAGGTCAGCGACACCTCGGGCCCGGACCGCGTGATGCACTACAACGGCTTCATCACTGCGGAAATCAACGGTGCAGCAGCCCCCGGCTACAGCTCCGGCCAGGCCGAAAAAGCCATCGAGAAACTGCTCAAGGAAGAACTTCCGAACGGCATGACCTACGAGTGGACCGACCTGACCTACCAGCAGATTCTGTCCGGTAACACCGCACTGTTCGTGTTCCCGCTCTGCGTACTGCTGGCGTTCCTGGTACTCGCGGCTCAATACGAAAGCTGGAGCCTGCCACTGGCGGTGATCCTGATCGTACCGATGACCTTGCTGTCGGCTATTACCGGTGTGATTGCTTCGGGCGGCGACAACAACATCTTCACCCAGATCGGTCTGATCGTACTGGTGGGGCTTGCGTGTAAGAACGCGATCCTGATCGTCGAGTTCGCCAAGGACAAACAGCAGGACGAAGGCCTCAGCCCGCTCGCCGCGGTACTGGAAGCCTGCCGCCTGCGTCTGCGGCCGATCCTGATGACCTCCTTCGCGTTCATCATGGGTGTTGTGCCTCTGGTCTTCTCCAGCGGTGCTGGTGCCGAAATGCGTCATGCCATGGGTGTGGCGGTGTTCTCGGGGATGCTCGGGGTGACCTTCTTCGGTCTGTTGCTAACACCAGTGTTCTACGTATTGATTCGTAACTTTGTGGAGCGCGGTGAAAAGCGCAAAGCGGCCAAGGCCCTGAAACTGGAGGCGCAACAATGAGCCTGAAAGCCTTCCTGCCGAGCCTTCTGGTACTGGCCCTGAGTGCCTGTGCCGTCGGCCCGGACTACAAGACCCCAGCCACTGAGCCGGCCAACATCACCACCGCCACCGATGGCAGCGCCGGTCAGAAAAACTACGACCGCTCGCGTTTCGAAGGCATCTGGTGGCAGCAGTTCGAAGACCCGACCCTCAACCAGTTGGTGACTCAATCGCTGCAAGGCAACCGTGATTTGCGCGTAGCTTTCGCTCGCTGGAAAGCAGCCCGGGCAATTCGCGATGACGTCAGCAATGACGCCATGCCAACCATCACCAGCCGGGTCAGCAGTGACCTGGCCAAGGGTCAGATCCCGGGCCAGACCACCAAGCGAGTCAATAGCGAACGCTACGACCTGGGCCTGGACATGGCGTGGGAGATCGACCTGTTTGGCCGTATCCAGCGCAACCTGGAGTCCGCCGACGCCGAACAGCAAGCGCTTGAAGCCGATCTGTACCAACTGCAAGTCTCGATGATTGCTGAACTGGTAGATGCCTACGGTCAACTGCGCGGTGCGCAGCTGCGGGAAAAGATCGCCCTGGCCAACCTGAACAACCAGCAGGAATCGAGCAAGATCACCGTCAGCCTGCGTGATGCCGGCGTCGGCGATCAGCTCGATGTGGTCCGTGCCGATGCGCGCCTGGCATCTGTCGAAGCCAGCGTGCCGCAATTGCAGGCCGAACAGGTTCGGCAGAAAAACCGCATCGCCACCCTGTTGGGTGAGCGGCCGGATAAGCTGACCGTCGACCTGAGTCCAAAAGACTTGCCGGCGATCGCCAAGGCCCTGCCGATCGGCGATCCGGGTGAACTGCTGCAACGTCGCCCGGACATTCTCAGCGCGGAGCGCAAACTGGCCTCCGCCACCGCCCGTATCGGCGTGGCCAAGGCTGATTTGTTCCCACGGGTCAGCCTCAGCGGGTTCCTTGGCTTCACCGCCGGGCGCGGTTCGCAAATCGGTTCCTCGGCGGCCAACGCCTGGGCACTGGGTCCAAGCATTACCTGGGCGGCGTTCGACCTTGGCAGCGTGCGCGCCCGTCTACGTGGTGCCGATGCTGATGCCGAAGGCGCCCTGGCGACCTACGAGCAGCAAGTACTGTTGGCGTTGGAAGAATCGGAAAACGCCTTTAGCGACTACGGCAAACGTCAACAACGCTTGATCTCGCTGATCCGTCAGAGCGAATCCAGCCGCGCCGCGGCCGACCTCGCCCAAATTCGCTACCGAGAAGGCACTGCGGACTTCCTCGTCCTGCTCGACGCCCAACGTGAGCGCCTGGCGGCCGAAGACACTCAGGCCCAGGCCGAAGTCGATCTGTATCGCGGCATTGTCGCGATTTACAAAGCCCTGGGCGGTGGCTGGCAACCAGAGACGGTCGCCAGCAAGTAAAGTTTTAACGAGCTCCTTTGGTTGGCCGCA
The DNA here is from genome assembly GCF_016650715.1 of Pseudomonas sp. TH39(2020). Lineage (NCBI taxonomy): Bacteria > Pseudomonadati > Pseudomonadota > Gammaproteobacteria > Pseudomonadales > Pseudomonadaceae > Pseudomonas > Pseudomonas sp. TH39(2020). The sequence continues at coordinate 545,460 of NZ_JAEKFF010000003.1, forward strand.
ACCAACCAATTCCTTTGCCCTGCGCCTCATTCGGTCGCGGGGCTTTTTTTTGCCGATCCCGAGTTCAACGCATATCCCCTTGTGGGATCGCCGCACCGCCGCTCCCACAAGGGGTTAGCGGTGTTCTTGAGTCTCGCGGGTTTCCATGATGGTTACGGTGGCTGTAGTCCCGGCACGCAGTCGGTTTTTGGCCGCGTAATCGGCGTCGATCTGTATCCGCACCGGCACCCGCTGCGCCAGTTTGACCCAGGTGTAACTGGGGTTGATGTTGGCCAGCAGGCGACCGCCGGGCAGGTTCTCCCGGTCGGAAATGGCGAAGGCAATGCTTTGCACCGTGCCGCCGAAGGTTTCGCCGCTCATCAATTCGATCCTGACCCGGTCGCCCTCCTCGATTCGCGGCAGCTTGGTTTCTTCAAAGTAGCCGCTGACATAAAACGAGTCGCTGTCCACCAGCGCCAACAGCGCGCCACCGGCCGCGGCATAGTCACCCTGACGGGTCAACAGGTTGGTGACGTAACCACTGACGGGCGCTTCGACCCGCGTGCGTTGCAAGTCCAGTTCGGCCTGGGTCAATGCGGCGATGGCCAATTGCACGTTGGCCTGGGCCAAACCGAGGTTGGCCTGGTTGCGCAGCAACTCGGCCTGCGCCACCGCCACTTCCGTACTGGACTTTTCCCATTCTTCGCCAGAAATGGCGAGCCGCTGCTTGAGCGTGCGCCGTCGGCGCTCTTCACTCTGACGCTGATGAAGCAGCGCTTCACTGGCGACAATCGTTGCCTCGGACTGACCAAGGGTGGCTTTCGCCACTTCCACCGAGCGCTTGGCATGCTCAACTGCCAGGACATAGCGCGCCGGGTCGATCTCCAGCAGCAACTGGCCTTTCTCCACATGCTGGTTGTCCTGCACGCCCAGCCCAACGATGCGCCCCGAGACATCGGCGGACAAAGTCACCACGTCGGCACGCACCCGTGCATCGCGGGTCCAGGGAGCGCGAGTGTAATGTTCCCAGGCAAACCAGCCGAGAACAAAGGCCAGCAACACCACCGCCACCGTCGCAAGTCGGGCAAGGATCTTCTTCAAAGCATCAAGCTCCCATCACCAGAATCAGCGTTGCGCAAACGCAGGCGTACAGCGCACCTTCGAACAAGGCTTCATGCCAGACGAACCGCAGCACGCCAACGCGGCGCAAGACCCAGTCCAGCAACAGGTAAATCGGTAGCGCCAACAGTAACGCCTGGGCAATCGGCGGCAAGTAGACGCCACCCAATTCAAAATCAATGGGCAAGGGCCTGCACTCCTTCCGTTTCTGCGGGTTGAAAGTGTTTGCGATGTCGCTCCAGAAACGACACCACGATCAACAGCGCCACGCGCATCCTGAAGACCGACCACAGGTGTTCATGAACGTCTAGATGGAGGTCGTCCATTTCATCGCCCAAGACACGCAAGTCTCCTAGTAGCTGCTCAAGGTCAATTCCGGGCCGCCCTGCGATCAATCGTCCTGTCTGACGGACAGCAGCGAGCAAACGGTTTTGCTGTTCAGTACTGAGCAGCGTGTTGCTTTGCCCCTGTTGCCTGAGCTGGTTCAACGCCACACCCAGTGCCATGCACCCGAGACTGACTTCGAACAGCTCGCTGGATTGCTTGTCGTTGGTAGCCGGCAACAATCCCAACATCATGGTCAGGCGATCGACCATGCGGCTTTCAAACGCAAATTGCTGCTCATCGGTGGCCGGTGTCTTCAGCAAAGCGTAGACCTGCTCACAGTTTTCATTGAACAGCCGGCGTATTCGCAAAACGGGCCTGAATGGGAAGATCAAGGCGTAGACACTGAGCGCCAGCGCGGCTGCGCAGATATAGGAACCGGCAAACTCGAACCACTGAATGGCACTGTTTTGGCCGATTTCCGTGTTTTGCGGGCCCAACAACAGCATTGTCGTTAGTCCAAGACCAATGCCTGTGCCCGTGGTTGGCGGACTGGACAACCCCACCGCGACGGCATATAGCAATGGGGTTAACAACAAGGCGAGCAACTCGAAGTCACTGATCATCGGAATCAGCAGGAACAGATACAGCGCCGATACCACCAAAGCCAGACCCAGCCCCCTGGCAAAGCTTTGGCTGGCCAGCAACGGTCGGGGAAAAGTCGCCATCAGCGAACAGAGAATCCCCGCCACGATCATCCCGCCACGCGCCCCGTCCCAACCGGTCTCGATCCAGATCAGACCGGCCACCAGCAACGCGGTAAATGCGCGGATCGCGTTCATTGCCGCCAACGTGAAATCCAGATGGAGCGGATTGTCCTGGCCGCGGAACACGCAACTGGCTTCACGGCCTTCCTGGATCGCATCGCTCAGTTCCAGAATCTGCCCCAGTTGCTCCAGCATCCGAGCCTGCTCCCAGCGCAGTGCCCAGGCCAGTGAACGCAGCGTGGCAGGCATCGTCTCCGTCAGTTGTTCTGCCTTATAGGCTTGATCATCGAAACGCTGTTGCAGCGCCACAAAATGGTGCCGCGCTTCGGTCGACAGTGAGCGCCCTTGCAGGGCCAATTCATCGAGAAACGCCAGTTCTTCGCCACGCAAACGTTGTATCTCTTCAGGCAACGCTCCTTTCCAGCGCTCGGCCAGCAGTTGCCGCTGGTGGCGTAGCGCCGTCAGCCGCGAGGTCAGCAGCACCAGCTGATTGCCCAGCAATTGCACCAAACCATTGGCGCTGCGCAACCGGGGTGCATCGAAATACAAATGCCGCCTTACGCCTTCCAGGGCGCTGATCGCGCCGAGCAGTTGCATCTGCCGCCGATGGAAATCGGCCTCGCTTTCCTCGGTTCGAATGACGGCAGCAGCGTGGGTCGCGAGCAGCTTGATGACCTGATCGATCTTGGTGAAGTAATCCCGGGCCACAGCTTCCGGTCGCGCGGTGAGCAGGCTGACCACGCACACGCAAGCCACCGCCAATAGCGTCTCGGTCACGCGGGTGACGGCGAGAAGGAACGTGCCGTCCTGATCGGGCACCGCCAGCAGTGCCACGACCACCGCCGTGTACCCGCTCAAAACAAACGCCTGGGAACTGGTGTAGCGCAACAAGGTGCCGCCGGCGGTACACAGCGCCAGCCACAAGGCCAGGGTGAGGATGAAAGGCAGGGGCGCCTGGGGAAATATCGCCATGATCAACACTGCCACGACCGCCCCGAGCGTGGTGCCGATGACCTGGCCGAAACTCCGGGCCAGGGCCATGCCGCCCAATGGCTGGCTGACGATGACCACCGCCATGATCGACCACTTGGGCTGCTCAAGGTCGAACAGGAACGCCAGATACAACGTCAGCAGCCCGGCCGTGATAGTCCGCAGGGCGAACAACGCCACTCCGGGCCCGGGGTTGAGTATCGCTTTGAAGTACTGAAGCAGCGGTTGCATGGGAGCGCTCATCGAGTCATCTCCAGCAAGCGTAGTCACTGCTACGGCGCCTCGATGGGTTTCAATGTCGACGCAACCTGTAGGCAAAATCATTGAAAGGCCAGCCTGCCTCGAATTGACTGACTAACGAATTGAACTGACTCTGGGTTTGACTCACAGCCTTGCCTGACCGAAGCTGGCAGCTTTGCAACAGCTTGCCAGCTCCCGGATTCCTGCATGCCCCAGTCCCGCCGCTTCCTGCTCATCAGCCTCTGCGTCCTGTTTGCCATCGGCGTTGCCTGGCTTTTCCTGCGCAGTACAACCCCTGCCGTGCCGGAGGCGATCAAGCGCGGCTACAGCGAAGCGCTGAACCAGGCTCGCGCAGGCCAACCGGGCGCGGCGCGGGTCCTCTACCAGCAACTGGGCCGCTCTGATATATCGGCCAAACGCCGCGTCTGGCTGCATGCCGAACTGCCCAACTACCCCAGCTCCGTGGCCCTGAAACTGGCGGATGCGGACTTGCAGCATGAATCGCCAGACGTGCGCATCGCGGCGATCAAAAGCATCAGCGGTCTGGTGCCCAACGGTCAGCGCAGCCTGCTGCTGGGCCCGTTGCTCGATGACAGCGAACAGCGCGTTCGCTATACCGCCGTGAACGCCTTGCTGGGGCTATCGCCGGACGATCTCGGTTTGTACTTTGGGCCTCTGGAGCAAGCCATCGATGCCTGGGAACAGGACCTGAAGAGTCAACCGGAAAGCGCCGACAACCAATATCAACTCGCTCGACTGCATCTGCACAACGCCGAATTGAAACAGGCGCAGCAGGCGTTGGAGAACACTTTGCGTCTTGCGCCCGGCAACCTGCCCGCGCTGGTGATGCAAATCGACGTGCTGGATCGCCTGGGCCAAAACGATGCTGCCCGGCAACTGTTGGCCAAGCAGCTGAAGGCTCAGCCCGACTCGGCCTACCTGCAACATGCCCTGGGACTCTGGCTGCTGCATCACGGGCAAAGTGAGTTCGCCCTGCTCGGCCTTTCCAAAGCCGTGGAGCTGGAGCCGGACAACAAGGATTACCGCTACGACCTGGCCACCACACTTCACGATGAGCAGGAGCTGGAAGCGGCGCAGAAACAGTTGCAGGAGATCGTCCAGCGCCACCCGGCTGACCGAAGAGCCCGGGTATTGTTGATCAACTACTGGAAAGAAAGCGGCCAGTTGCAGAACGTACAGATTCTGTTGGCGCAACTTGAACAACTCAATCCCGACGACCCTGCCTTGCAGCAAGGGCTTTAACAACAGTAAAAATTTCGTTGAACTCGTCGTCTCGGCCAAGGGTCAAGAGAACAGGCAGTCCATTCAGGCACTTACGGCCTGCTGCCTCGTTCCCCTAGTCAAGAGAGGGCATTTTTTGTCTACATCTAACGAGTTGATCAGTGCAAAAGCCGCCACCGGCATCGAAGGTCTGGATGACATCCTGGCCGGTGGATTGTCCCGCGGGCATGTGTTTTTACTGGAGGGTGAACCCGGTACTGGCAAAACCACCGTCGCTTTGCATTTCCTGTTGGCCGGCGCCCGAGCCGGCGAGCGCTCGTTGTACATCACGCTGTCGGAAACCGAGCGAGAGTTGCGACAGGGAGCGTTGTCCCACGGCTGGGAACTGGATGAGAACATCCACATCTTCGAGCTGACGCCCCCGGAAAGCCTGCTCAATGCCGAGCATCAGCAGAGCTTGTTATATTCCTCGGACCTTGAACTGGGCGAAGCCACCAAGCAGATTTTCGAAGTGGTCGAACGGGTAAAGCCGACCCGCGTGGTGCTCGACAGTCTTTCCGAGATCCGTCTGCTGGCCCAAAGCTCATTGCGCTACCGTCGCCAGATCCTCGCGATCAAACATTACTTCGTGCGCTATGACGCCACGGTAGTGTTGCTGGACGACCTGACCACCGAATCCCTCGACAAAACCGTGCACAGTGTGGCCCACGGCGTCATTCGCCTTGAGGAGCTGACCCCCAACTATGGCGCAGAGCGTCGGCGGATCCGTGTGGTGAAATACCGTGGCCAGAAGTACCGAGGCGGTTTTCACGACTTCACCATCATGGGCGATGGCGTTCATGTGTTTCCGCGCCTGGTGGCCGCCGAGCATCGCGGTCGCTATATCCGTCAGCAACTGTCCAGCGGCATCAAGGCTATGGACGCCTTGCTCGGTGGCGGGATCGAGACCGGGTCCAGCACGTTGATCCTCGGCCCGGCCGGTACCGGCAAATCGCTGATCTCGATGATCTTCGCCGCTGCCGCCGTGGCCCGTGGCGAAAAAGCCGCGCTGTTCATTTTCGATGAAGAGCTCGGGTTGCTGTTCGAGCGCATGAAGAACATCGGCATCGACCTCAAGGCGCTGCAAGACACCGGCAACCTGCTGATCGAGCAAGTGGACGCGGCCGAGTTGTCTCCCGGAGAGTTTTCCTACCGGGTTCGTCGCTGTGTCGATGAGGGCAATATCAAGACCGTGGTGATCGACAGCATCAACGGCTATCAAGCGGCGATGCCCGAGGAGAACGCGCTGGTACTGCACATGCACGAGTTGCTGCTGTACCTCAATCGCCAGGGGGCTGCGACCTTCATGACCGTCGCCCAGCATGGACTGGTCGGTGACATGCAGGCCCCCGTGGACATCACTTATCTGGCCGATACAGTCATTCTGCTGCGCTACTTCGAGGCAGTGGGCAAGGTGCGCCGGGCAATCTCGATCATCAAGAAACGCACGGGCAGCCATGAGTCAACCATTCGTGAGTACCGCATCAGCGCTCAGGGCATGACCATTGGTGAACCGCTGGATGCATTTCAAGGTGTATTGCGCGGCGTCCCGACCTATCTGGGTGCCAGCACCCCCTTGCTTGAGGAAGAAAGCCCGTGATTGCCCAGGAAGCGATGTCCGAGCGCGCGATCATTCTCGCGCCGCTGGGTCGCGACAGCCAGATTGCGTTGATGATGCTCAATGAAGCGGGTTACGACGGGGTGATTACGCGGGACCTGGTGGCGTTGTGCAGCGAACTGCAGCAAGGGGCAGGATTGCTGCTGATCTCTTCCGAGGCTTTGTTGGGCGGTGATCTTGAACCGCTGCTCGATCTGATCGAGCAACAACCGGCCTGGTCGGACCTTCCGATTGTATTGATGACCTACCATGGCGGCCCGGAACAAAACCCGGCGTCGCGCTACGGTCCACAGCTGGGGAACGTGACCTTCCTTGAGCGTCCTTTTCACCCTGTCACGTTGATCAGCCTGGTGACCACCGCGTTGCGCGGCCGTCGACGACAGTACGAAGCCAGGGACCGGCTGATCGATCTGAGTCAAAGCGAACTGCGGTTGCAAAACACCCTCGAAACCCTCGAACAACAGGTCGAGGAACGCACCGCCCAGCTGCGACACAATGAAGAAGCCCTGCGCCAATCGCAGAAGATGGAAGCGGTCGGCCAGCTCACCGGCGGTATTGCCCACGACTTCAACAACATGCTGACCGGCATCATCGGCAGCCTGGAGCTGCTGCGCCGACGTCTGGCCCGTGGACGCACCGACGACCTGGACAGCCTTATCGACCTGGGCGTGACCTCAGCCAACCGCGCGGCAGGCCTGACCCACCGCCTGCTGGCGTTCTCCCGGCGTCAGTCGCTGGACTCCAAACCCGTGGAGATGAATACCCTGGTGGTCTCCATGGGCGAATTGCTTCAGCGCAGCATCAACGAAACCATTCAGCTGGACATGCAGCTGAACGAGCAACTCTGGGTGGCCGAGGCCGATCCCAATCAACTGGAAAGCGCCCTGCTCAATCTGGTGATCAATGCTCGGGATGCGATGCCCGATGGCGGCAGACTGGTGGTGAAAACCAGCAATCAGCATCTGGACATTGGCTTAACCGAAGCCCAAAGCAACCTTCAACCGGGTGATTACGTGGTGCTGAGCGTCACCGACACCGGGTGTGGGATGCCGCAAAGCATCATCAACCGGGCCTTTGATCCGTTCTTTACCACCAAACCCATCGGCCAAGGCACAGGCCTTGGACTGTCAATGATTTATGGTTTCAGCAAACAATCACACGGCCACGTCGCCATTCACAGTGAAGTGGGCAAAGGCACCACGGTGAGTCTGTTTCTCCCGCGATTCGCCGGTGACGTGCCTCAGGACAGTCCGGTGGACGTCCAGCACGCTCCGTTCGCGCAAAATGGCGAAACGGTACTGATCGTCGAGGACGATCCGGCGGTACGGGTGTTGGTCAGTACGGTGTTGAGTGATCTGGGTTATGCCTACGTCGAGGCTGGCGATGCGGACAGCGCAGTGCCGATTCTCGATTCCGGGCAGCGTATCGATCTATTGATCAGCGACGTGGGATTGCCCGGCATGAATGGCCGGCAACTGGCGGAAATCGGCCGGCAATACCGGCCTGATCTGAAGGTGTTGTTCATCACCGGCTATGCCGAACACGCGGCGGTGCGCGGTGGCTTCCTTGATCCTGGCATGCAGATGATCACCAAACCGTTTACCTTCGACCTGTTGACGGCGAAGGTGCGGGAGATGATCAGGATCTGACGTCCCCTGTAGCAGCTGCCGAAGGCTGCGTTCGGGCGCGCAGCGGCCGCTTATGGGGGCAACACAATCCCTTGGCGAGGACTTCGTCCTCGAACGTCCGAACGCGGCCCGAGCCTTCGGCAGCTGCTACACAGAACTTGTGGCTTTCAGGAGAGCATTTCCTGCATAAGCTCTTGCAGTACATCCAGATCAAACGGCTTGGCCAGAATCGGTGCTTTACGGGTGATCGGGCTGTCCGTCTCGCGGATCTCCTGCGGATAACCGCTGATAAAGATCACTTTGAGTTCCGGTCGCAGCTTCACCGCAGGTTCGGCGATCTGGACACCAGAGATCCCGCCCGGCAGACGGAAATCGGTGATCATCATATCTAGGTGAGGCTTGCTCGACAGAATTTCGAAGGCCTGCTCGCCGTTTTCGGCCTGCAGCACCCGGTAGCCCTCACCCGACAGATAGGCCGACAGCACCATCAAAATCGAGGGGTCATCTTCGACGATCAATACGACGTCTTGTGCATCTTCACTCATGGGAAGCCTTTGTTCGGTCAATAGCTGCTGATACGACCGTGGGGTCGATCAGAGGTTGCGTTTATCTGGCTATTTTCCTACAGCGGCAGACAAACGCGAAACAAGGCGCCTTCGCCAATCCGGCTTTCGACGGTAATGGAACCGCCATGGGCGGCCACAATCTGCTCGGAAATAAACAATCCCAGGCCCAACCCCGCGACAGCGTGTTTGGCCGTGACGCGTTCGAACTGCTGAAAAATACGCCTCTGGTTCTCCTCGCTGATGCCAATCCCTAGATCGCGCACTTCCACCCGAGCCTGACCGCTCTCACTGTACACCTTAACGGTGATCGGACTCTTGGCGCCGTAGCGCAAAGCATTGGTCAGCAGATTGGAAATCACCTGCTCAATACGAAATTCGTCCCAGCTGCCCACCACCGGTTGCTCGGCCTCCAGGGTGACCGAGGACTCGGCAGCATCGATCTGCGGTGCAAAGTTCTGCAACAAACCGCGAACCAGCGCCGACAGATCAAAGCGCGTTGTTCGGATCGACAACTTGCCGGTGCGAATGCGCGACACATCCAGCATGTCTTCGATCAGTCGGATCAGGCTTTTGATCTGCCGCTCGTCGCGATCGACCATCGCGTGCATTTTGTCCAGGGTGAACGCCGCAGCGTTGTCCCGGGCCAGGTGCATCTTGCGCAACTGTGTTTCGAGGATCAGGCCATTGAGCGGCGTGCGGACTTCATGGGCAACGATGGACATGAAGTCATCGCGCATGCGCACCGCTTGCTCCAGTTCCAGCTGGGTACTCTGTAACTGCTTGAGTAGCGCTTCCTGCTCACGGCGACTCTGCTCCAGCTCTTCGACCTGCTGTTTCATCGCCTTGCGTTGGCGATACAGTTCGACAAACACGTTGACCTTGCTCTTGACCGCGTGGATATCCAGCGGCTTGTAGAGGAAGTCCACCGCGCCGCTTTCATAGCCCTTGAACGCGTAGTTCAGCTCACGACCGGCCGCACTGACGAACACGATCGGAATGTTCTTGGTCTTTTCCGTGCCGCGCATCAGCTCGGCCAGTTCGAAGCCGTTCATGCCGGGCATCTGCACGTCGAGAATGGCCATGGCGAACTCGTGTTGCAGCAACAGCGACAAGGCTTCGTCGGCGGACAAGGCTTTGTAGACGATACGGTCTTCGCGCCTGATCAACGCTTCGAGCGCCAACAAGTTCTCCGGTAGATCGTCGACGATCAGCAATTTGGCCTGGATAGTACTTAGCATGCGATTCGTTCCAGCTCGACAAGCAGACGGCCGATGCCGCGAATAGGGAGAATATGGTCCGGCTGGTGTATATCAAGCGCCGCCTGAGGCATGGTCGCGACCTGGGCTTCGTCCGGGTCCTGAACGATGGTCATGCCACCACGGCGCTTGACCTGGGCCAGGCCGCGGGCGCCATCACGGTTGGCGCCGGTCAACAACACCGCGGCCAGGGCGCAACCGTAGGCATCGGCGGCCGACTCGAACAGGTAGTCGATGGCCGGTCGCGAATAATTCACGCGGGCTTCCAGGCTCAAGGAAAAACTGCGGTCCTGCTCCACCGACAAGTGATAACCCGGAGTCGCGAAATACAGCGTTCCCGCTTGAACCAGCGTCTTGTCGCGTGCTTCCAGTACAGGCATGGCTACTCGCCGTGCGAACACCTCGGCCAGAAGACTGCGACGTTCGTCCGGCAAATGCAAAACCACGATGATCGGCAGTTTGAAGCCTTCTCGCAATGGGCTGAGGATATTCAGCAACGCCTCCACACCGCCGGCCGAGGCGCCGATCACGATAGCCTCTATAGAAGGCAAATCCGCTGCACTGTTCATGATTTGCGGTAAATCCGTTCTTGTTTGACCAACGGTTCGAACTGGTTGCCGTACGCCGAAAAATCCAGGGTTTCCTTGCTGCCCAGCACCAGAAATCCTCGATGACAAAGGGATTCATGGAACAAACCGAAAGCACGATCCTGAAGCTTTTTATTGAAGTAAATCAAAACATTACGACACGAAATTAATTGAGTTTCTGAAAAGACACTGTCAGTCGCCAGACTGTGATCGGCGAAGGTCACGTTCTCACACAGCGTTTTGTCGAAAATGGCGTAACCGTAGGCCGCCGTGTAGTAGTCGGCGAACGAACGCTGGCCACCTGCCTGCTGGTAGTTATGAGTGTAGGCGCGGACATTCTCCATGGAGAAAATCCCTTGCTTGGCCTTGTCCAGCGAGCGCGGATTGATGTCGGTGGCGTAGATGATGGTGCGATCGAGCAAGCCTTCTTCGCGCAGCAGAATGGCCATCGAATAGACCTCTTCACCGGTGCTGCAACCGGCGATCCAGATCTTGATCGAGGGGTAAGTCTTGAGCAGCGGCACCACTTCCTTGCGGATCGCCAGGAAATGCGAAGGGTCGCGGAACATTTCGCTGACCGGGATCGTCAGCAGTTGCAGCAACTGCATGAACGCCGTCGGGTCGTGCAGGACCTTTTCCTGCAACGCTGAAATGGTCGTGCACTCGAACTGGCTCAACGCGTGATTGACCCGGCGCTTGATCGAAGCGCCGGAGTAGTCGCGAAAGTCATAGCTGTATTTGAGGTAGATCGCTTCGATCAACAAGCGAATTTCGATTTCGCTATTTCGCTCCACTGAAAAATTGCGTTCCACTAAATGCGTTCCATTTTCGGTAACCACACGCGAATCAACGAGAACAGGCGATCCAGGTCGATGGGCTTGGCCAGGTAATCATTGGAACCGGCTTGCAAGCAGCGCTCCTGATCGTCCTTCATGGCCTTGGCCGTCACCGCAATGATCGGCAGCTTGCGCCAGCGCGGGTCCTTGCGGATCTCGATAGTGGCTTCGTAACCGTCCATCTCCGGCATCATCACGTCCATCAACACCAGATCGATGTCCTCGACTTCATTCAGTCTTTCAATCGCTTCACGGCCGTTCCGGCCGATGACCACGACTGCCCCCTTTTGCTCCAGGGCACTGGTGAGGGCGAAGATATTGCGTACATCGTCGTCCACCAGCAGCACTTTGCGACCCTCGAAAACCTTGTCGCGACTGCGCGCGGTCTTGAGCATCCTCTGGCGTTCATGGGACAACCTGGATTCGACTTTGTGCAAAAAGAGTGTCACCTCATCCAGCAAACGCTCTGGCGAGCGCGCGCCCTTGATGATGATCGAGCGCGAATACTTGCGCAGCTCGGCCTCTTCGTCCCGGGTCAGGTTGCGCCCGGTGTAGACGATCACTGGCGGGAACGAGCAGATATCTTCCGTGGACATGCGCTTGAGCAGGTCGTTGCCGAGCATGTCCGGCAGCTTCAGGTCGATGATCATGCAGTCGAAAATCGTCGTGCGCAGCAGATCCAGCGCATCCTGCGCCAGGCCAACGGCAGTGATTTCAATGTCATCATCGCCGATCAATCGGGCAATGCTGTCGCGCTGCACATCGTCGTCTTCGACCAGAAGCACGCGTTTGACCTTCTGGGTCAGCTTGGCTTCAAGTCGGGCAAACACGTCCTTCAGCTCTTCGCGGGTGGTCGGTTTGACCGCGTAACCAATCGCGCCCATGTGCATCGCGGCTTCTACCCGGTCTTCGACGGAGATCACATGAACCGGAATGTGCCGGGTTCCAGCGTGCTCTTTCAGACGTTGCAACACGGTCAGCCCGGAATGATCCGGCAGACGCATGTCCAGCAGAATGGCGTCCGGGATGAACTCCCTGGCCAGGTCGTAACCCTCGTCCGCCCCGTGCGCCACCAGGCACTGATAACCCAGTTCATGCGCCAGGTCGTAAAGGATATTGGCGAAGTTGGGTTCGTCTTCTACCACCAGAATGCAGCGAGTGGCGAATGGCACCTTGGTGCGATCGTCGTCGAAACGCGGAATATCGACTTCGGCAATCAACGGCACCAGCGGGGCGGTCGTCACTCTCGGTGTAATGGCGACTGGCGTGGCTCTCATCGGTTCGACAGGCTCTTCGCCTGGTTCAACGTATTGCTGCGGTAAAACCAGGGTGAACACACTGCCCTGCCCCGGCTCGCTGGTGACACTGATGGAACCGCCGAGCAAGGCCGCCAGATCACGGGAAATCGACAAGCCCAGGCCGGTTCCGCCGTAACGGCGATTGGTGGTGCCATCGGCCTGGCGGAAGGCTTCGAAAATGCTTTCCTGCTGATCCGCGGCAATGCCAATCCCCGAATCGCGAATGATAAAGGCGATACCGTCGCCTGGCTGGCTGGCGACCGTCAGGCTGACCGTGCCTTTCTCGGTGAATTTCACCGCATTGGACAGCAGGTTCTTGATCACCTGCTCCAGACGCTGGCGGTCGGTGAAGATCATCATCGGCGCACCGGCCTGCACCTCGACCTGGAAATCCAGTTTCTTGTCAGTCGCCAAGGGCTGGAAGATCCCGCGCAAGCCATCCACCAGACGCGCGACGCTGGTGTTCTCCGGTCGCATCTCAAGCTTGCCGGCCTCGACCTTGGAAATGTCGAGAATGTCGTTGATCAAGTTAAGCAAATCATTGCCGGCAGAGTAGATTGACTCGGCAAACTTGACCTGCTCGGCGCTGAGGTTTTCCTGAGGGTTTTCCGCCAGCAACTTGGCCAGGATCAGCGAGCTGTTCAGCGGCGTGCGCAACTCGTGGGACATGTTGGCAAGGAATTCAGACTTGTACTTGCTCGAGCGCTGCAACTCTTCGGCGCGTTCTTCGAGCTGGGTCTGGGCCTGATTGAGCTCGGTGTTCTTCAGGTCCAAGGCGTCGCGCTGCTCGGCCAGGATCTGCGCCTGTTCGGCGAGCTGCTCATTGGTTTGTTCAAGCTCGACCTGCTGGGTCTCCAGATGCGCCTGAGATTCCTTGAGAATCCGCGACTGCTCTTCCAGCTCTTCGTTGGCGGTCTTGAGTTCTTCCTGCTGGACTTGCAGCTCTTCATTGAGCTGCTGGGTTTCGGCCAGCACTTCCTGCAGACGGTGGCGATAGCGAGCAGCCTCGATGGACGTGCCAATGTTGCCGGCAATCAGTTCAAGCAATTCGACATCGCGGTCCGTCAGCGGGCGCAGGAAGCCCAGTTCGATCACACCGTTGACCCTATCATCGTCACTGGTCGGCACGACCAGCACGCTATGCGGCAGGCCTTCGCCCAGGCCGGAGCTGACTTTGAAGTAATCGCTCGGTACGTCATCGAGACGAATCAAGCGAGCCTGGTTCGCCACCTGGCCGACGATACCTTCATCGCTGTAAATCTGTTGTTCGCGCGCTTCCTGCTCGCGGGAGAAACCATAAGTGGCAATGCGCTTGAGTCCACCGTGCTCTTCACGGACATAAATGGCTGCTACGGCGGTGCCCAGGTACTGCGCACAGAACTGCAGAATGTTGCGCCCCAGCAGGTTAAGCGACAGTTGCCCCAGCACTTGCTCGGCCAGTTCGGTCTGGCCATTGCGCAGCCAGGCCTGCTGTTCCAGACGCTGGGCGCTGGCCTGTTGCTTGGCGAGGTTGGCGCTGTAACTTTGTGAAAGGTTGAGCAAGTCCCGACGGCCAATGTAGGCCAGCAAGGCGCTGATCCCGGCGATGAACAACAGATAAAGGCTGATGCTCCAGATCGTGGTGCGGCGCACTTGCTCGTTGCGCGTGGTGCGCAACTGTTGCTCCATGTCGATCACGTCTTCGAATTGCTTGCGGATCTCATCGGTCAGCCGCTTGCCGCGCCCGGCCTTGACCGCGCTGCGGTAATCGCCGCTGGCGCGCTGCAAATCGATCATTGTCTGCGCGTAAGTGGTCCACTCATTCTGCAAGGCCTGGAGCCGGTGCAGGCGGTCGGTCTGCACCGGGTTGTCCGCAGTCAGTTCGAGCAAGGTATTGAGGGCGACAGCGATTCGCGGCTTGGCCGTTTCGTAGGGTTCAAGGAAGTGCTCGTCGCCAGTGAGCAGGAAGCCGCGCATACCGGTTTCCAGATCGATAGTCAGCTTGATCGATTCATTGGCGTTATTGATCACCCGGTCGGTGTGCTCGACCCACTGGATCACCGACAGCAGGTAAGTGATCAGCAAGACAAAGAACACTGCACTGAGTATGCCGACACCCAACGGCAGGCTAACGTTGCGGCTCAGGAGTTTACGAAATCGTTGCTCATCAACCGAAGACGCGGAGGTCATGGGGGAAACCTTGTCGAACTGTTGAAAACCAAGGAGTTTGCCCCAAAAGCGCCGGTTTGATCCATTTTTCTGAAACCTTTTCGCGCAAAATCCTACATTCCACTGCTCCACCGCAAAGGAGCGGTTATCCTTGCCAGCACTTGTGCGGCTATTCTTTTTTCTACCGCGTGGGAACTTGTCGCGTTCCGTCACTTACTCAAGCAAGAGCCCGGCGATTTCGATCGACCGACAACCGCGAACTCAACCTCTGAGAACCCCACTATGTCCGCCACCGCGTCCATCATCCTTGTCGTCGAAGACGACGCCATCGTGCGCATGCTGATTGTCGATGTGCTGGAGGAACTCGAGTTCAAGGTGCTCGAGGCTGATGGCAGCGAACAGGCGCTGGAGTTTCTCAACGATGAAGATCAGTACATCGACTTGATGATGACCGATGTGGGGCTGCCGGTGATGGACGGCCGTGAACTGGCCACCCAGGCCCGGATGCTGCGCCCCGAGCTGCCCATCCTGTTTGCTAGCGGTTATGCCGAAAGTATTGATGTGCCCGAAGGTATGCACGTGATTGGTAAACCGTTTTCCATTGATCAGTTGCGCGACAAGGTCAAAGGCATGCTGACCTGAGGCAGCTTGCTGGGGCTCCTGGCCCCTCCACGTTTCTGCATAAACCGACGTAAGGCTGCATTTTTCGGCGTTTTTGGGCGCTGACCTGTCAACTCTGACAGTAGAAAAGGCCGCCCGCCTCGCGTTTGATTGGACCGGTGATCCCACTCATAAGGAACCGAGTCCATGCCGAATCGAACCGAACGCTACGCACGTTATTTGAAAATCAGCGGATTATTGCTGATGCTCGTCGCCGGATATGGTTGCCAGTCAGCCTCTTCCGACAATCCCCAGCACTGCTTTGAACAGAGCGGACAGGCGTTCAGCGAGGTATTGAGCTGCTATCGCAAAGCCGAAGCGACGCAACCGCTGCGCTACATCAGTAAAGGACAAGAGCAACAGCCCGGCGTCAACATCCGACGCTTCGAGCTGACGTCACAGTCCTGGGGCCAGGGCGGTCAAGTCGCCCCCGCAGACTGGATTCATGGCGTCGACCTGTACATTCCCGACAACGTCAAGGGGACGCGCGCTGTGCTGGTCGCCAACGACGGCGTCAACAATCCTTTGCCCGGAGAGTCTCCAGGAGCACCCAACAACTTTTCACAGCAAACACTGCTCAACATTGCCCGGCAAACCGGTTTGATCGTCGTGGCTGTCAGCAATGTCCCTAACCAGTATTTGACCTACAGCGATGACGGCGTGCCGCGCACAGAAGATGGCAGTGTTGCCCACAGCTGGAAACTGTTCATGCAGGCCCCGGAACAACAGCCCTTTATGTCGCTGCATGTGCCGATGATGGAAGCGCTGGTCAAGGCCATGGACCTGACGCAAAAGGAAACGCAGCCAGGCCAGGTGGTGAGTTTTCTGGCCACCGGCGCGTCGAAACGCGGTTGGGCGGTATGGCTGTCCGCCCTTGCGGACTCACGCGTCGATAGCATCGTGCCGTTTGTCATCGACGTCTTGAACACGGAAAAAGTGTTCGAGCAGACGTTTCTGGCCTACGGCCGTAACTGGCCACTGGCGTACATCGACTACTACATGCAAGGTGTGATCGCCCAACGCGAGACCGAGCCGTTCAAGAAGCTGATGCAGGTCGAAGATCCGATGACCTATCGGAATCTGTCCGGCTACACCGACCGCTTGAAGATCCCGAAATACATCGTCAACGCCAGTGGCGATGACTTCTTCATCCCGGATGCTTCACGCCAGTATCTTGTGGACCTGCCGGGTGACAATACACTTCGGGTCATTCCCAATTCCGCCCACGATGTGCGGGCGTTTGTTGAAGCGAACCTGATTCCTTATATCAAGCGGCGGCAGACCGGCAATACCGCACCAAGGTTAAAGACACAGGAACAGCGCCTGGACGCCGCATCGACCCAGTTGCACCTGACCTTGTCCGAAATACCGATCAGGATGACCCGGTGGACAGCCCACAACCCGAAGGCTCGGGACTTCCGGTACAACTGCGGCGTGCGCTACACCGCAGCACAATTGCCGGCCTCAACGGACGTCCAGACGACTCTCCGTGCTCCGAAGGTGGGTTGGAGCGCAGAGTTCTTCGAAGCTGAGTACGCGGACGGCGTTGTCGAAACGACGATGGTCAAGGTTCTTCCGGATACGTATCCGAATCAGGCACCACCCGCCGATGAGGCGTTTTGCAGAACGCTACCTGCCACCCCGGGTCAGTAAATCAAGACACGACAATCTCAACCCTTTTGCTCTGTGGGGTTGTCGTGTTTCCTAGACTGTTCTCGGTCATCCATTTTCTTGCGCCTGACGGCATGCACGTGATCGGCAAGCCGTTTTCCATTGATCACTGCGGAATAAAGTGGAAAGCATTATTTAAAATCACCTGAGCTATTGCCAGTTACAGCGAAAAATTTTGCACACTGACAACATGAAAACCAACTAAAGCCATAATTATTTTCAGACAAATGCAACACACACTTACATACGCCAACTTGCCATCACTCAAACATTAAAAGAGGATGCCTCAAACATACCACCCAGAGATAAATGGATTTACCATGACCAATAGAAACACAACCAATACCTTTCAACGACACTTATCACGACCTTCATCTTATATCCCGCCACAAGATCACAACAGTCAAAAAGACAATATCGAACGCCTGGAGCTTCTCAGCAAATTAAAGCGTCGCGCGCAAGACTACAGTGATTCCAAGGAAGTCAGTCTGGAGGGTGCTTCCATCTCCCTGGAGTCTGGTTCATCGCTAGAAGAAGCTCTCCAGCCCGCAAGAGTCATGTTGCGAAACATGGTCGAAAAATCCTCTTTCAAAAATCTTTTGATGAAACTCCAGCTGTCTGAACATTCACTGATTGAAGTCACCGCTAATGGTCAGGTTCAGGCACACTACGCAGGCAGAACCCTGAGTTTCGAGAGTGCATTCAAACTGGCTCCGGATCTGAACGATGACTTTGTTGTATTGGTTGAAATGGCGCAATTGACCGGTGGCGTCGTCACCCTTGATGATCAAGTCAGCATGACACAATGGTTGAGATTCCATCGTTACCTCCTCCCTCGGACGCTCATCGATGCCCAGAACCTGATTGCATTCCTGGAACAGCAACATCCCGTCAGTCCGCCATTCGGTAACTATTGGGAAATGATACAGGTCGGGGAAAACAATTCGCTCACTATGTCATCAGCACAGTGCAGCCGACTTCGAGCACTTATCAAGGAACACACCAAAGGCAAGTCATTACTGGAGCATCTGTCAGACACTATTCTGGGTGGACGATCCACTCCCTTCAAACGAGCGGGTGCGGAGTATTATCTGAAAACACTTGTTTCCAGCTCCATTGCTCTAATCTGGGCAAAAAGTTTTGTACGGGACCTGGATTGGTATGGTGCGCAAGATCATCAGTCCTTATCGGATGAGTCTCTCCAGCAAATACTTTTGACCGCGCTACTGTTGGACCTCCATCCGATGGTCGGGGAGCAAGAGCCGCGCAATCAAGTGGCCGGTTTCGATCTCTATGCAGCCCAACACATAGAGAAGTCTTTCGCCAGTGTTCAAACGGAATTCGAAAGACACCTGATCGATAACCACGGGATCACTGAACATAACGCGGCACTGGCCTCGCATTTATTGCTGGCCGGCACCGCGCCGGAGTTCCTGGTCGAGGACTTGCCGCCTACTCTGCTATTAGGCACCCCGCAATGGGTTGATTACTGCCGGACCATCGCGGTGCAGGAAATCATTTCACCGGGATCGTCGCGCTCAATGACCCATGCGCAAATACAACACCTGATGAAGTCCGACCCAGTCACCGAGTCGCAACAGGCACTCAATGCCTTGGCTGCTGTAGATCCAGTGATCGACTGGGCGTTGCTCAACGGTATCGTCACCCATGATGAAGTGAACCGGTCGGTCAAGGATTCGCTTGAAGTGGCAGTGGCCGCTTACGCCCGCCATGCGAAAACCTTTGCTGAAACGGCTGAAACGTTGTCTCGCCCCTTGCCGACCCGCAAGAGCGTCGCCCTGGACATCCTCCAGCAAGTCGCCAAGGGATGCACCTATCTTGAAGATGACGTCCTTCACCAAAAGCGCAATCGAACGCTGGAAGACGCCTATGCCAAACCGTTCCTCATATCCCCTGTAGACCTGCTCATGTCCAACGACCTGCAGACAGGTGATTGGGACTTGAAGCATGGAGAGAGTATTTATAAAGCGTTTCCAAAGATGCTCCCCAATCTGATTTCTCCGGATGGAGAGTTTTACCGCCAATTCAATCGAAACTATGTGCCGCATACACAGGCCATGAGCACGCATTTGAAACTGGCCCTTACATCCTTGCCACTTCCTGATCGGGCTCGGCTGCTGCACGGACAGGTGACGATATTCTCTATAAGGCCTTCAGTCGCCACTCTTCATCCAATCACCCGCCCCCCCATGAATCCAATATCGTCAACCCTTGATGTCATACTGAAAGTGCCGAATCGGGTTCCCATGGAGAGTCAGAAAGACAAAGAGCAGGCCACCGGTCGTTACGGTGTGGTGATGTGTACCTTATTCGAAGGACGACTGAGTTGTTATGAGCTGTTCACCTTGCACGGAGTCTGCCGTGAAAACACGAAACTGACTGAGCTGATCGAAAGGGAGAACCTGTTACATACAAGCCCCCGCACCATTAAAGAAAACCACTTCCACCCGGCACCGGTGCATCAACTGCCCACGGACATCGAGTGCTACACCCATGGAGTTACACCTGGCCTCGTCAATACCAGTCGTGGCGTTATTGAAAAAATCGGTGAGCTATCAGCGACACCCCTGCCTTCGAACATTGAAAGCAAAGGCTATTACCAAAGTTTCTATTCAAGTGAATTCGACCCGCTCGTGAACTTCGTGCTCAAGCACCGGCCAATCGCAATCTACGATGAGTTGGTAAAAGAATGTTGGGGACAAACCCGGCTGGAAGCATTGCGCGCAGAACGCGAACAAGGGTTGAACACGTTTCTCAATATTATCGTACCGTTCAAATCATGCATTGAAGACATCAGTTCAGACGATCCGGATCGACAGTTCCAAGGAGTAGCTGCCTGCACCCTGGAAGCGGCGATGACACTTCTGTTGGTGGTCGGGGTCATCGCTAAGGTAGCCAGTCTTGCCGTCAGGAGCATGACCCTTGCAACGAAAGCCAGCGCCATGGCCAAGACTGGCCTGGGCCTGGTGAGCAGCTTGCTAAATCCGCTGGATGGCGTCACGGATTTGCTTATAGGTGGCGCAAAACTGTTGCGCAAAGGTTTTAACGGGAGTGTTGCGGCCTTGGAAAACGCCATTTCCGATCTTCGCCAGTTGACGGGTCAGCCTCCATTCAAGCAATTGGCCAAAGCCGTCGATCCAGACATCATTCGTCTGGGAACCTGGCGCCCCGCGCAAACTTCCCTGGATACCTTCCAGGTATGGGGTATACGCCACAATGACGAATGGTACGCTCTGAACCGATTTGGCGAACCTTGGGGTGCCAAACTGAAGGGTTTTGATTTCAAACTTAAACTGCCCACCCCACGCTGGCATAAAGTCATGCCTAATAGCTACGCTCGTACAGTGATCAAAGAAGGTTTACCACTCGCCAGCAGAAAAGTAGACGATGCCATCAACGTATTGAATGACCCAACGCTGGTTCAGGAATCGAATGCGGCTCTTGACCTTCTGCTTGCGAATGACTCTTCTGCTGCCCGAAGTACTTACCGCGACTACCTGATTGCAGTCAAAGAGGATCTTTCAACTATCAAACCCGGCAACTTCATCTTCGACAGCGGTAAAGAAAGCGACGCAGTAGCCGAGCTGCATTGGGGGCTCTACAACGATTGGAAGACCGGCAACAAGGCGCAAAATGCCAATAACGAATTCTTCCGGGTCCACAGCAACAACTTCAACGAGGCTTATCGCAGGGATCATTTCAACCCGGGCGTCACTGCCGATACTTTCGTTCATGAAATTTTCCACGGCACGCCGAAAACCAAAGATTTCGCCTACGCTGAAGACAGCGGAATATTTCAGCGTGGTTCTCAGCAATTGGACGTAAGTCCACTCCTGAATCTCGCCAACGGCAAGACATCCATGGGCCTGCCGAGTTTTCCAAATACTAACTACAACCGCGGCACGGCGTTTAAAAATGCCGACTCGTTTGCATTGACGACATCGCTGCTAAGCCAATTAAAGACCAACAAGCAAGCGTATCAGCAGAATATAGCGACCATGAAAGCGGCACTCAAAAATGCCAACCATGGATACATCAGTGGGCAGACACTGGTAAAAATCAACATTCTCTGAGTTCCAGACATACCGAGTTACTGAAACCAGGCGCATGCGACCACTACTGTACTGTGGTTTAATTGCGCCCTTTTTTGCCCCCTCGCTTGCTGCAAAGGATCACTGTTCATGACCCAGCCCCACGCAACCAAAGTCCTGGTCATTGGTTATGTCTGGCCCGAGCCCCGCTCTTCAGCGGCCGGTGGGCACATGATGCAAATTCTCGAGACCTTCTTGCAGCAAGGCTGGGACATTACGTTCAGTAGCCCGGCCGGCACCGGCGAACACCGGGCAGACCTGACGGTCTTGGGCATTCGCGAAGTCCCGATCGAATTGAACAACAGCAGTTTCGACACGTTCATCAGCGAACTGGACCCGGATATCGTTCTGTTCGATCGGTTCATGATGGAAGAACAGTTCGGCTGGCGCGTCGAGAAACACTGCCCCGATGCCTTGCGCGTGCTTGAGACCTCCGACCTGCAAAGCCTGCGAGATGCCCGCCATCAACGCCTCAAGGAGCGTTTGAAGGCTAGTGACGACGCCAATGACTTCAATGAACTGTTCGCGCCGGCGTTACGTGAAGAGTTTGAGCTCATGGCCGAGACCGATCTGGCCAAACGGGAAATCGCAGCGATTTATCGTTGCGACTTGAATCTGATGATTTCCGAAATAGAGATCGAGTTGCTGGTCGAGCAATTCAAGATGCCGCGCCACTTGCTGCACTGGTGCCCGCTGATGGTCGATCTACCGAGCGTGCCACCGGTTTCTTTTGAAGACCGCGCGCACTTTCTCAGCATCGGCAACTTCCGTCATGCGCCCAACTGGGATGCGGTGCTCTGGATGAAAACCACGATCTGGCCGCTGATCCGCCAACAACTGCCAAAGGCTCAATTGCACATTTACGGTGCTTACACGCCGCCCAAGGCGACTGCGCTGCACAACGCCAGCCAGGGTTTTCATGTGATGAACTGGGCGGAAGACGCGTTAGAAGTCATGTCTGGTGCACGGATTTGCCTGGCACCTTTACGCTTCGGTGCCGGCATCAAAGGCAAGATTGTCGACGCCATGTTGTGTGGCACGCCCACGATCACAACACCAATCGGCGCAGAAGCGATGCATGGCGAACATCTCTGGCCGGGGGCTGTGACCCGAACAGCACAGGCGTTCGCCGATTGCGCGGTTCAGCTGTACAAGGACGAGGCTCTGTGGACGAACGCCCAATCCCAAGGGAAGACATTGCTGGCCGATCGTTATCGGCAGTCCGAACATGGCCCGGCATTGATCGAAAAGCTGGTGTACTGCCAACAACACCTGACGCAACTTAGAAGTGATAATTTTACGGGTAGCATGTTGCGTCATCACCATCACAAAAGTACGCAATACATGGCGCAATGGATTGAGGCAAAGAATCGAAATCCGTCATAGCTCTTACTCCAACAACAAACATTTTGCATTACCACTATTATTGACCAAGCTTAATACCCCTCCTATAAATACCCGACCGAACTTTAACTTGTTTAGTTAAGTTCGGCACAACGACCTACTATAATAAATCAATGCAAGGACGCATCAAATGGACAACTTTGTTCAGAACAACCACACACTTAACAACTGGATGGCCGCTACTCCGGCAATTGATACATTGTCGCTCAGCGAATTGACGCTGCCAGGCACCCATAACGCGGGCAGCGACTGGAAAGCATCCTGGCCGCTGATTCCAGGCGCCCACTGGCTCGCCTGTCAGCACCAATCGTTTTATGCCCAGCTGAAGCACGGCTCTCGAGCACTCGATATCCGTTTAATGTATGACGCTGGCGCGCCGGGACTCGGGAAATTCTGCATTCATCACAACAGTTACCGCAATGGTCGTACCTTGGGGCACCTTGTAACCGACGTGGAAGACTTTCTTCAGGAGAACCCCAACGAATTCATCATCCTGGACTTTCATGACCTGAAGGGGGATCAGTTTGATTTCGCTTACTTCAACAGAATGATGATGCACTTTCTCGGCCATCGCATAATCCCTACCCAAAACCGGTCTCTGAGTCTTCGTCAACTCAAACAAATTAGCTCTGAACAAAGAATTTTGGTCGCGGCCCCATGGCACAGTGCGCTTGATCGAAATGTATTTCACGAGCAGATCGGGCACAAATGGTCTGGCAGCGGTATTACCAGTACCGCGAACTTGGAAAAGCACATTATTAATGTGCTGAAATACCCGCCGGGCACATGGACGCCGTGGTCGCTTTCCGCCACCAGTTACAGCGCTCTCGGTGGCCCCGTGGATATTCATGACAAGCTTAATTCCTGGTTCGATCCGAAGAAAAGCGACTGGGCGTCAAAGTGCAACATCATCAACGTCGATTTTATTGAAGAGTCCAACATTGTCTCTTATTGCCGAACTGTAAACCTGACGAAAGCGAGCAAGCGAAATTAACAATTTTCGCGCCCGTTTACGGAGACAGGCTGCACGAGCAGGCCTAAGCGAAAGTCGTGGCAGGCTGGCACAGCAGGCGCCAAAAGAGGCATGATCGAATAGCGATAACAAGAAAAGCACCCTGACATGACCCGAACAGCCCGCGTGACAGACCCCTCCTACGAACTGATGGACGACCATAACGGGTTGTCCATCATCTATCGCCAGCACGGATTTCCCTGCCCTTTGGTGCGTTGGCATTTTCACAAGGAATACGAACTGCACCTGATCGTCGCCAGCTCCGGCAAAGTGTTCATCGGCGACTACATCGGTAACTTCTATCCGGAATCGCTGTTCCTCACCGGCCCCAACCTGCCCCACAACTGGATCAGCCAGGTGGCCGAAGACGAAGTGGTGCCCAAGCGCGACATGCTGGTCAACTTCACGGATGAGTTATTCGACAGCGGCCACTTGGTGTTTGCCGAGCTCAAAACGCTGGCACCGCTGTTGGAGCGCGCCCAGTACGGCATCGAGTTTCGCTGCAAGCGCACCATCCGCCAGGCCATGACCTTGATGCAGCGCATCGCCGACACCAAAGGTGTGACACGCCTCGGGCACTTTTTCATTCTGCTGGAGTTGCTGGCCGCCTCTGACGACTTTCAGTTGCTGTCTGGGGCCACGACGCCGCAATTGGCCGACGAGCACAATATCGATCGCACTAACCGGGCGGTGGATTACATCTTCGCGCATTACGCTCGGGAACTGCCGCTGGAAGAAGTCGCCGAGCACTTGGGCATGAAGCCGACCTATTTCAGCCGAGTGTTCAAGCAAGCCACCGGCCGGTGCTTCATCGAGTTCGTCAATCGGCTGCGCATCAGCAAATCCTGTGAGCTGTTGGCCGACGGTGACAAACCGGTAACCGATGTGTGTTTCGAATCGGGTTTCAACAATATTTCCAATTTCAATCGGCGCTTTCAGCAACTCAAGGGCATGACGCCGTCGCATTACCGTCGGTTGGCCGTGCAACGGTTAACTGAGCAAAATCCCGGTTAAACGCCTGAAAACCTGTACAGAATCTATAGGGTCTAACCGCTAAAAAGCCGTTCCCTGCACCTCTCCCTCCAAACACCAGTGCAAAATAGTATCGATCTAAGTGCGATGGATGATTTGTCACGTCATCAATAGAAGGCTGTAATCAGTGCACATTCTTCCTGCCGTCGGAAGACACAAAAACAATAACTGTCCTTCTGTAACCCGCCGGGTGCAGAAAAGGAGTGCACGATGCAACCTTCTGTAAAAGCTCTGCTTGCCCTCACCTGCATGACCCTCAGCTGCGTCAGCCTCGGCGCCCAGACCCTGACCATCGCCACCGTCAACAACAGCGACATGATCCGCATGCAAAAACTCTCGAAAACCTTCGAGGCCGAGCATCCGGACATCAAGCTCAATTGGGTGGTGCTGGAAGAAAATGTGCTGCGCCAACGCCTGACCACCGACATCGCTACTCAGGGCGGGCAGTTCGATGTGTTGACCATCGGCATGTACGAAGCCGCACTCTGGGGCGCCAAAGGTTGGCTGGAGCCGATGAAGGACTTGCCGGCCAGTTACGCCCTCGACGACGTGTTCCCATCGGTGCGTGAAGGCTTGTCGGTCAAGGGTTCGCTGTATGCCCTGCCGTTCTATGCCGAAAGCTCCATCACCTATTACCGCACCGATCTGTTCAAGGAAGCCGGGCTGACCATGCCCGAGCGCCCGACCTGGACCCAGATCAGCGAATTCGCCAGCAAACTCACGAATAAGGATAAAGAACAGTACGGCATCTGCCTGCGCGGCAAGGCCGGCTGGGGCGAGAACATGGCGCTGATCACCACCGTCGCCAACGCCTACGGTGCGCGCTGGTTCGATGAGCAGTGGAAGCCGGAATTCACCGGCCCCGAGTGGAAAAACGCGCTCAACTTCTACGTTGATACCATGAAGAAATCCGGCCCGCCTGGCGCGTCGAGTAACGGTTTCAACGAAAACCTCGCGCTGTTCAACAGCGGCAAATGCGCGATCTGGGTCGATGCCAGTGTTGCCGGCTCGTTCGTCACCGACAAGACCCAAAGCAAGGTCAGCGACCACGTCGGCTTCACCTACGCACCGCACGAGACCACCGACAAGGGCTCGGCCTGGTTGTATTCCTGGGCGCTGGCGATTCCGACCAGTTCCAAGGCCAAGGACGCCGCGAAAACCTTCAGCGCCTGGGCTACTTCCAAGGAATACGGTGCTTTGGTTGCAGAGAAAGACGGCATTGCCAACGTGCCGCCAGGTACCCGCGCCTCGACGTACAGCGATGAGTACATGAAAGCTGCGCCGTTCGCCAAGGTGACCCTCGAGTCGCTGAAAGCCGCGGACCCGAGCAAGCCGACCCTCAAACCCGTGCCCTATATCGGCATCCAGCTGGTGACCATTCCTGAGTTCCAGGCCGTGGGTACCCAGGTCGGCAAGCTGTTCTCGGCAGCACTGATCGGCCAGACCACGGTCGACCAGGCCCTGACCGCTGCTCAGTCAACCACCGAACGTGAAATGAAGCGCGCCGGTTACCCCAAGTAACCCCGCAACCTGCTCCCGCCTTCTGTGGGAGCGAGCCTGCTCGCGATGACGACCTCCCATTCGACATTGCGGGTGACTGATACACCGCCATCGCGAGCAGGCTCGCTCCCACATTAGATCTTCATTGGTCTGCATGAATCGGTTCTATCGCCATGAATATTTCAACTGCCAAAGCTCACATGGACATTCCCCAACCGGTGCGTAAAAGCCGGTTGGCCAACCCCGGCTGGTTTCTGGTCAGCCCCTCGGTGGCGTTGTTGCTGCTGTGGATGATCGTACCGCTGGGCATGACCGTGTACTTCTCGCTGATCCGCTACAACCTGCTCTACCCCGGCGAGAACGCGTTCGTGGGGCTGGAGAACTTCAGCTACTTCCTCAGCGACTCGGGTTTCCTGCCCGGCGCCACCAACACCTTGTTGCTGGTTGGCAGCGTGCTGCTGATCAGCGTGGTGTTCGGCGTGTTGATCAGTGCGCTGCTGGAGGCCAGTGAGTTTCTCGGTCGCGGTATCGTGCGGGTGATGCTGATCTCGCCGTTTTTCATCATGCCTACCGTCGGTGCGCTGATCTGGAAGAACCTGATTTTCCACCCGGTGTCGGGGATTCTCGCCTACGTCTGGAAGCTGTTCGGCGCGCAGCCGGTGGACTGGCTGGCGCACTACCCGCTGCTGTCGATCATCATCATTGTGTCCTGGCAATGGCTGCCGTTCGCCATCCTGATCCTGATGACCGCCATGCAGTCCCTCGACCAGGAACAGAAAGAAGCCGCGCGCCTCGACGGTGCCGGGCCGATCGCGATTTTCTGGCACCTGACCTTGCCGCACCTGGCACGGCCGATTGCCGTCGTGGTGATGATCGAAACCATCTTCCTGCTTTCGGTGTTCGCCGAAATCTTCACCACCACCAACGGCGGCCCCGGCTACGCCTCGACCAACCTTGCCTACCTGATCTACAACCAGGCGCTGGTGCAGTTCGACGTCGGCATGGCGTCCGCCGGTGGTTTGATCGCGGTGGTGATCGCCAACATCGCGGCCATCGTGCTGGTGCGCATGATCGGCAAAAACCTGACAGACAAAGCCTGAGGCCTGCGCCATGACCCTTCAACAATCCCGCCGTCTGCAAAGCCTGCTGCTCGGCACCCTGGCCTGGGCCATCGCAATCCTGATCTTCTTCCCGATCTTCTGGATGGTGATGACCAGTTTCAAAACCGAAATCGACGCCTTCGCCACGCCGCCACAGTTCCTCTTCACGCCGACGCTGGAGAACTACCTGCACATCAACGAGCGCAGCGATTACTTCAGTTTCGCCTGGAACTCGGTGGTGATTTCGTTCAGCGCCACGGCCCTGTGCCTGCTCATCGCGGTGCCGGCGGCCTACTCGATGGCGTTCTACGAAACCAAGCGCACCAAAGGCACGCTGCTGTGGATGCTCTCGACCAAGATGCTGCCGCCGGTGGGCGTACTGATGCCGATCTACCTGCTGGCCAAGAGTTTCGGCCTGCTGGACACGCGCATCGCGCTGATCGTGATCTACACGCTGATCAACCTGCCGATCGTGGTCTGGATGATTTACACCTACTTCAAAGACATCCCCAAGGACATCCTCGAAGCCGCGCGCCTCGACGGTGCCACGCTGTGGCAGGAAATGGTCCGGGTGCTGCTGCCGATCGCCAAGGGCGGCCTGGCGTCCACGGTGCTGTTGTCGCTGATCCTGTGCTGGAACGAGGCGTTCTGGTCTTTGAACCTGACTTCGTCGAAAGCCGCGCCGTTGACCGCGTTGATCGCCTCCTACTCCAGTCCCGAAGGTCTGTTCTGGGCCAAGTTATCGGCGGTGTCGACGCTGGCCTGCGCGCCCATCCTGATCTTCGGCTGGATCAGCCAGAAACAGTTGGTCCGCGGCCTGTCGTTCGGCGCCGTGAAATGAAGATCGCCGACTCAACGCGATCCACTGTGGGAGCGAGCCTGCTCGCGATGGCGGAGTGTCATTCAACAGTGATGTTGACTGACACGGCCTCATCGCGAGCAGGCTCACTCCCACAAAAAAGCCCGCACGGCTCAACTGAATAACAACAAGTGGAGGCCCATCATCATGGCCAACCTGAAAATCAAGAATCTGCAAAAAGGCTTCGAAGGCTTTTCCATCATCAAAGGCATCGACCTGGAAGTGAACGACCGCGAGTTCGTGGTGTTCGTCGGCCCGTCGGGCTGCGGCAAATCCACCTTGCTGCGACTGATCGCCGGCCTGGAAGAAGTCAGCGGCGGCACCATCGAACTCGATGGCCGCGACATCACCGAAGTCAGCCCGGCCAAGCGTGACCTGGCGATGGTGTTCCAGACGTACGCCCTGTACCCACACATGAGCGTGCGCAAAAACATGTCGTTTGCCCTCGATCTGGCTGGCGTACCGAAAGCCGAAGTCGAGAAGAAAGTCGGCGAAGCGGCGCGCATCCTCGAACTTGGGCCGATGCTCGAACGTAAACCAAAACAGTTGTCCGGCGGCCAGCGTCAGCGCGTGGCCATCGGCCGCGCCATCGTACGCAATCCGAAGATCTTCCTGTTCGACGAGCCACTGTCCAACCTCGACGCCGCCCTGCGGGTGCAGATGCGCCTGGAACTGTTGCGACTGCACAAAGAACTCAAAGCCACGATGATCTACGTAACCCACGACCAGGTCGAAGCCATGACCATGGCCGACAAAGTCGTGGTACTCAATGGTGGCAAAGTCGAACAAGTCGGCTCGCCACTGGACCTGTATCACCAGCCGGCCAACCTGTTTGTTGCCGGGTTCCTTGGCACGCCGAAAATGGGTTTCCTCAAGGGCAAAGTCACCCGCGTCGAGAGCCAGAGCTGCGAAGTGCTGCTGGACGCCGGCACCCGCATCACGTTGCCGCTGAGCGGCGCCAACCTGAGCGTCGGTGGTGCGGTGACCCTGGGCATTCGCCCGGAGCATCTGAATCTCGCGCAAACCGGCGACTGCACCTTGCAGGTCACGGCGGACGTTAGCGAACGCCTGGGCAGCGACACCTTCTGCCACGTGGTGACCTCGTCCGGCGAAGCGCTGACCATGCGCGTTCGCGGCGACCTGGCCAGCCGCTATGGCGAATCGCTGAGCCTGCACCTGGACGCCGAGCACTGCCATTTATTCGATGCCGACGGCGTGGCGCTGACCCGCCCGTTGCGCGCTGCGGCCTGATTTTAGAGAGCACGTGATGAAACTCAATAAACAGAACCTCAACCGCCTCGCCCCCGAGGTGGTCCTGCCCGCCTACACCCTGAGCGACACCCGCCAAGGCATCGCGCACATCGGCGTCGGCGGTTTCCACCGGGCACATCAGGCGTATTACACCGATGCGTTGATGAATACCGGCGAAGACCTGGACTGGGCGATTTGCGGCGTCGGCCTGCGCGCCGAGGATCGTCGCGCCCGGGACGATCTCAAAGAGCAGGATTACCTCTTCACCCTGTTCGAGCTGGGCGATACCGACGACACCGAAGTTCGGGTCATCGGCGCGATTCGCGACATGCTGCTGGCCGAAGACGGCGCACAAGCGCTGATCGACAAACTCGCCAGCCCCGAAATCCGTATCGTTTCGCTGACCATTACCGAAGGCGGCTACTGCATCGACGACAGTACCGGCGAGTTCATGGCCCAACTGCCGCAAATCCAGCACGACCTGGCACACCCGAGCGCACCGAAAACCGTGTTCGGTTTTCTCTGCGCCGCGCTGGCCAAACGCCGTGCAGCCGGCACGCCCGCGTTCACCTTGATGTCCTGCGATAACCTGCCGCACAACGGCGCGGTCACTCGCAAAGCGTTACTGGCTTTCGCCGCCCTGCGCGATGCCGATCTGCGGGACTGGATCGCCAGTCATGTCAGTTTTCCGAACGCGATGGTCGACCGCATCACGCCGATGACCAGCACCGAACACAAGCTGCAACTGCACGATAAACACGCTATCGACGACGCCTGGCCGGTGGTCTGCGAACCCTTTGTGCAATGGGTGCTGGAAGACAAGTTCGTCAATGGTCGGCCGGCCTGGGAAAAGGTCGGCGTGCAGTTCACCGACGACGTCACGCCTTATGAAGAGATGAAGATCAAACTGCTCAACGGCAGTCACCTGGCACTCACTTATCTGGGTTTTTTGAAAGGTTACCGCTTCGTTCACGAAACCATGAACGACCCGCTGTTCGTGCGCTACATGCGTGCCTACATGGACCTGGACGTCACGCCGCAACTGTCACCCGTGCCGGGGATTGACCTGACCGAGTACAAAAACACGCTGGAAGCGCGCTTCTCCAACCAGGCGATTGCCGATCAGCTGGAGCGCGTGTGTTCGGACGGTTCGTCGAAGTTTCCGAAGTTCACGGTGCCGACGATCAATCGATTGATTGCTGATGGGCAGGAGACCAAACGGGCGGCATTAGTAGTAGCGGCTTGGGCGTTGTATTTGAAGGGCGTGGACGAGAATGGCGATACCTACAGCATTCCTGATCCGCGGGCGGCGTTCTGTCAGGCGTTGGTGGCGGATGATGCGTTGATCACGCAGCGGTTGCTGGCGGTTGAGGAGATTTTTGGTACGGCGATCCCGCATTCGCCCGAATTTGTGGCGGCGTTTGAGTGGTGCTGTAACAGCTTGCGTGACGTCGGCGTGTCGCGGACGTTGGAGCGGGTGTTGGCTTAAGCACGGCGGTGAGTCTGCCTCCGTCTTCGCGAGCAGGCTCGCTCCCACATGGGATCGGTGCTGGAGACAAAAAATCCGTGGCCTCCTGTGGGAGCGAGCCTGCTCGCGAATGGCCTCACCGAGATCGACCTGACACACCAAGGATCTTCCATGGCAAATCAACAATTATTCCTCGGCATCGACTGCGGCACCCAAGGCACCAAAGCCATCATCCTCGACGCCGTCAGCGGTCAGGTGCTGGGCCAGGGTGCCGCCGCGCACAGCCTGATCAGTGGCGCCAATGGCCGCCGCGAGCAAGACACCTCGCAATGGCTGGAAGCCTTCGCGCTTGCCACCCACCGTGCATTGCAGGCGGCGAAGGTCGACGGCCAGGACATCCTCGGCATCGGCGTTTCCGGCCAGCAACACGGGCTGGTGCTGCTCGACGATCAGGGCCAGGTGCTGCGTCCGGCCAAGCTCTGGTGTGACACCGAATCCACCCCGGAAAACGACCGACTGCTTGCCCATCTGGGTGGCGAAAAAGGCTCCCTGGAACGCCTCGGCGTTGTGATCGCGCCGGGCTACACCGTCTCCAAACTGCTCTGGACCAAAGAACAACATCCGCAGATTTTCGCTCGCATCGCACGCATCCTGCTGCCCCATGACTACCTCAACTATTGGCTCACCGGCCGCAGTTGCAGTGAGTACGGCGACGCCTCGGGCACCGGGTATTTCAACGTGCGCACCCGCCAATGGGACTTGCAGCTACTGCGTGACATCGATCCCACCGGGCGACTGCAAGCCGCGCTGCCGGAGCTGATCGACGCTCATCAAGCCGTCGGCACGATCCTGCCGAGCATCGCCGAACACCTGGGAATCAACCCGCAGGCGCTGGTCTCCAGCGGCGGTGGCGACAACATGATGGGCGCCATCGGCACCGGCAATATCAAGCCCGGTGCAATCACCATGAGCCTCGGTTCTTCGGGGACGGTGTACGCCTATGCGGACCAGCCGAAAGTCAGTCCGGACGCTTGCGTCGCAACGTTCTGCTCCTCCAGCGGTGGCTGGCTGCCGCTGATCTGCACCATGAACCTGACCAACGCGACCGGGGTAATTCGCGAGCTGTTCGAGCTGGATATCGAGCAGTTCAACGACCTCGTCGCACAAGCACCGATCGGTGCCGAAGGCGTGTGCATGCTGCCGTTCCTCAACGGCGAGCGCGTCCCCGCCCTGCCCCATGCCACCGGCAGCCTGCTGGGCTTGACCATGACCAACCTGACCCAGGCCAACCTGTGCCGCGCGGTGGTCGAAGGCGCGACCTTCGGTTTGCGTTATGGACTGGACCTGCTGCGCCAGAATGGCTTACAAAGCCGCAGCATTTGCCTGATCGGCGGCGGCTCAAAAAGCCCGGTGTGGCAGCAGATCGTCGCCGACATCATGAACACCCCAGTCATCTGCACCGAACAAAGCGAAGCCGCAGCCCTTGGCGCCGCGATTCAGGCGGCGTGGTGTAAGTCCTGGGAAAACGGGCATGAAGACAGCCTGGTGGACATTTGCGAGCGCTGCGTGAAGCTCGACCCAACCAGCGAAACCTTGCCGATCGCAGACAATGTGGCGGCCTGTCAGCAAGTCTACGAACGCTATCAAAAGCATGTCGCAACCCTTTAAAGAGTGAATAACTATGTACCTGGTGTGTGGCGAAGCGCTGTTCGATTTCTTCAGTGAAGAGGACGCCAGCGGCCTGGCTTCAAAAGTGAGTTTCAAGGCGATTGCCGGCGGCTCGCCGTTCAACGTGGCGGTGGGTTTGCGCCGTTTAGGCGTGGACGCGGCGCTGTTTGCCGGGTTGTCGACCGACTATCTCGGTCGACGCTTGCAGCAGGTCCTGCAGGATGAAGGCGTGCGCGCGGATTACCTGGTGGATTTCGCTGCGCCTACGACCCTGGCGATGGTGGCCGTCGGTGCCAATGGGTCGCCGCATTACAGCTTCCGGGGTGAAGGCTGCGCGGATCGTCAGCTGAAAACCGAGCATCTGCCGGAACTGGGCCCTGAGGTACGCGGCCTGCACGTCGGTTCGTTTTCGCTGGTGGTGCAACCGATTGCCGACACGCTCTTGGCATTGGTGCAACGGGAAAGCGGTAAACGCTTGATCAGCCTTGATCCCAACGTGCGGCTCAATCCTGAGCCGAATATCGACCTGTGGCGTTCGCGTGTTGCCACCTTGGTTGAACTGGCCGACCTGATCAAAGTCAGCGATGAGGATTTGAGCCTGTTGTACCCCGAGCAGGATCCGCAACGGGTCATTGATGGCTGGCTGCAGCATCGCTGTCAGTTGGTGTTTCTGACCCGTGGGGGCGAGGGGGCGACGGTGTTCAGCCGTAAGCATGGCTCCTGGTCGGTACCGGCGAGTTCAGTGAAAATCGCCGACACCGTGGGCGCTGGCGATACGTTCCAGGCAGCGCTGATTACCTGGCTGACGGAGCAGCAGCTGGATTCGGTTGAGGGCGTGCAGCAGCTCAGTCGTGAGCAGATTGATGCGATGCTCAAGTTCGCGGTGCAGGCAGCGGCGCTGACCTGCAGCAAGACCGGGCCGGATTTGCCGTATCGGCAGCAACTCACCTAACTGATTGTTCCGGTCACAACACCGAAGGGCTGTTACGGGCTACAGACGACTTTAGTCGGTAAATGACGGTTCGTTTCCTTGAACGAGGCGCTTTAATCCTGCACCATCCGCACCAGCTTATTCAAAGGACGGAATTAAAGGCATGCTGGACGCGAACGCAACCCATATTTCCCTGACGCTGGAAGGCGTTTCCGTTGACCTTCAGGTACTCAGCTTCGTCGGTCGCGAAACCCTCAACCAGCCGTTCTGCTTCGACATCGAACTGGTCAGCGCGCGCCCCGACCTGAAACTCGAAGAGTTGCTGCACAAGCCCGGCTGCCTGACCTTCGGCGCCACCGGCAAAGGCATCATCCACGGCCTTGTGTACCGCATCGAGCAAGGCGACTCCGGCAAAAGCCTGACCCGCTACAGCATCAGCCTGGCGCCGCAACTCGCCTACCTGCGGCACAACCATGACCAGCAGATTTTCCAGCATTTAAGTGTGCCGAAGATCATCGCTCAGGTCCTCGAAGCGCGCGGCATCCTGGCCGACGCCTACAGCTTCCAGCTCGGCGCGATCTACCCCGAGCGCGATTACTGCGTGCAGTACGACGAGTCCGACCTGCATTTCATCCAGCGCCTGTGCGAAGAAGAAGGCATTCACTTCCACTTCCAGCACAGTGCCAGCGGCCACAAACTGGTGTTCGGCGATGACCAGACCGTGTTCCGCAAACTCGCGCCCGTCGCCTATCAGCAAGACTCCGGCATGGCCGCCGAGAAAACGGTGATCAAGCGCTTCAACCTGCGCCTGGAAACCCGTACCACCCGCGTCAGCCGCCGCGATTACGACTTCGAGAAACCGCGCATCCTGCCCGAGGGCTCCGCCAAAAGCACGTACGCCCCGGACCTGGAAGACTACGACTACCCCGGCCGCTTCACCGACCGCGAACGCGGCAAGCAACTGGCAACCCGCGCCCTGGAACGCCACCGCAGCGACTACAAACTTGCTGAAGGCAAAAGCGACGAGCCCACCCTGGTCAGCGGCCACTTCATGGCCCTGAGCGAACACCCGCGCGCCGAGTGGAACGACCTCTGGCTGCTGCTGGAAGTGGTGCACGAAGGCAAACAGCCGCAAGTGCTCGGCGCAAACGTCACCAGCGACGTCACCCAGAACAAAGACGATTTCCACCAGGGCTACCGCAACCGCTTCCTCGCCACCCCGTGGGACGCACACTTCCGCCCTGCCCTCGAACACACGAAACCCAAAGTCCTGGGCAGCCAGACCGCCATCGTCACCGGCCCTGCGGGTGAAGAAATCCACTGCGACGAGTACGGACGCGTCAAAGTCCAGTTCCACTGGGACCGCGAAGGCCAAGCCGACGACAAAACCAGTTGCTGGCTGCGCGTCGCCACCGGCTGGGCCGGCAGCGCCTACGGCGGCATCGCCATCCCGCGCATCGGCATGGAAGTGCTGGTGTCGTTTATGGAAGGCGACCCCGACCAGCCGCTGATCACCGGCTGCCTGTACCACAAGGAAAACGTCGTCCCCTACGACCTGCCGGCGAACAAAACCCGCAGCACGTTCAAGACCCTGAGCTCGCCGGGCGGCAACGGTTACAACGAGTTTCGGATTGAAGACAAGAAAGGTGCGGAACAGATTTATCTGCACGCCCAGCGCGATTGGGATGAAAACATTGAGCATGACCAGAAGATTCGCGTCGGCAACGAGCGGCATGACACCGTTGAGGCGAATGTTTTAAGCGAATTCAAGGTTGAAGAACATCGCATCACCCACCTCGACCGCAAGACTGAAACCCGGGCGGATGATCACCTCACCGTTGGCGTGACTCAGCATGTGAAGGTGGGGACGGCGCAGTTTGTTGAGGCTGGGCAGGAGATTCACTACAACGCCGGGGAAAAGGTTGTGGTTGAGGGTGGTATGGAGCTAACGGCCAAGGCTGGCGGGAGCTTTGTGAAAGTGGATGCGGGGGGCGTGACGATCAGTGGCGCCAACGTCAAGGTCAACTCCGGCGGCGGGCCAGGTTCCGGCACCGGCATCGGTATCCTCGCCCCGTTGATTCCAGGCCTCGCCGCTGCCGACATCGCCGGTCGCCTGATGAAAGAAGCCAAGTCCAATCCGACCTGGCTGGAACTGAACCTGCACTACGACAACCTTGAGCCCGTGCCGGGCGCGTCCTACCGCGTTGACTTTGCGGACGGCTCGACCCGTGAAGGTGTGCTCGACGATGACGGCTTCGCCCGGTTGGAGGACGTTCCGAAAGGACCGGCCAAGGTGTATTACGGCGAGGATCCGAGGCCGTACAACCGTGAAAGCGTAGCGATTGTGCAGAACTCAGACGAAAAGGTTAACGCAGATTTACGCAAGCTCGGCCTGGACCCGGACCAGGTTGATTTACAAGCATTAGTGGAGAAAGCCGCAGGGAGGCTGTCATGAGTGACGAAGTAGTTGAGAGCGCAAACAAAGGTGACGAAGACCGCAGCGCCGCTTACCAAGAGGCCGCGGTAGAACTGGCAAAAGGCATCGCGCTCGGCGCAGTGCCGTTTCTTGGCCAGGCCATCGACGCCTACGACACCATCGAATCCTCAATCGTCCTCTACAACGCAGAGTCGACGGACGGAAAGGAAGACGCGCAATTTGACCTGCTGATGGCCGTCATCGGCTGGGTTCCAGGACCGGGCGACGGGCTGAAGAAGAGCCTGCGCATCGTCAACAAAGACCCGCAACGCTACGCCCCGGTCCTGTTCGACCTGCTTCGCTTCGTACTGCAAGAGTGCGGGATCAAAACCAGCCCCGAAGAACTGCTCAAGCAAATATTCGATGCAGGAAAGCTGCGCGGTGAACTCGACGAAATCATCACCGGCGTAAAAGGCTCGTCGACTTTCCAGAGCCTTCCAAACTGGGCAAAAACATCCGTCGTCACCGTCCTCGCCGCCTCCCGCGACAACATGCCCGCCATGGTGGGGATTGTTGAGAAGCGGTTGGTTAAATGGAAAGGGATGCAACGCAATAGTTCGGCGGCCTCCTCCGGGTCGAGCCACCCGAAAAGAGTGGAAAAGCCTGCAAGCAAAGATTCGACTGTTGCGGCAAAGGGAACCGATGGTGCGAGCGGCACCCATTCCAACCAGGTTGAGGCCTCCAAAGTAGGCCTTCAGGCCCCGTCCGGCATTTTGAATGAAGGGTTGGGGGTTAGTGGGGAGCACATTGCCGATTACATTTGTGCGGAGGAGTTTGGTTGGGGCAAGGATTGGGATGGGCATGATAAGGGGGCGGATGGGAAGTGGCTTGAGGGGGTGCCGAGTGCGAATAAAATGGGGAAATTATCAAGGGGGAAGCCCCAAGGCTCATCATGTTCTGTACAAGTTGACAGATGGTGCTAATGGAACCGGCATTGATGCTGTCTGGCGCGCCAATCCTGCTACAAACAACGGGAAAAAATTTGCGATTGTCGAGGCTAAAGCAAGCCGTGACGAGGACGGTCCAAAGTTCCTTCGCAAGCCCAATAACACCCGTAAACCTGGTGTTACTTCAAAATTGGGAGTTTCGGGGGTTACCGATCCTAATGACCTGCTGGAACCACTAGAGCCCGAACAGAACGCCTCTACTGGAAAGAAAAAAGCTAAATCTGCAAAGTATAAAAACCCATCAGTTCCGAGCGACAAAAAAAACAAAACCTCTGCTAAAAGTGCAAGACCTATACTTGTACAAATGAGCAAAGAGTGGATCAGGAAAAATATTCCCGATGCTGTATCTGAACGTTTGACTGATCAGGTTTTGGGCTCTTATAGCCGGCATTTATTTTATGCCCCCTTATACCATCCTGAACAAAGCCCAAGAGAGCACGCTGTAGCTCGATTGAACAATGGCGATGAAAAGACCCATACAAGCCATTCTGCTTTCCATTATGCCGAGAGTGAAATTAAGTCCTTTGTGAACAAGCGAAAAAAATCTCTTGCTTCAAGACACGGGGCATTACCTTCACTTACCATTGAGTAATATTCATCATGAACAAAAGACAAAAATTTCTTAGCGAGACCAGATACAAAAATTTCCTGGCTTATAGCGAGGAAACGAAAGAGTTCTGGAAAGTCAACAAATTTGAGTCAGATTCTCCTGAACAGGAGGCGTCGCTAAGGGCAAGCCACTTTAAGGATCTGGCACTTAAAAAGTTATTTATATCTTATACAGCCGGTGCGGAAATCGCTTCACTAGTACCACTACTTGAAGATCTAATATCAAAATACGAAGAGAGCCAAAGCAAACTTTCAGTCTCTGAAGCACTTGAAAACATTTCACCACTTGCCATCGATGACTGGCCCGATGAATTTGAAGAGTGCGTGCAAGTTTTTAGCTTGTGCATATTACTTCATAGAAAGGACCTACTAGCAAGATTTGTCAAACTGTTAGATAACGCGAACTACAGAGGTGAAGATGCTCTTTATGAAGATTTGCTCCGCAAACACCTGCCTGATCGTGAAAACATAGATGAATGGTTCCATGATGTATACACCCCTTTGCTTGAAGCTATATATGCCGACGACAAAGAGGAAGCATCACAGTTATTAGCTAATTATTGCAAGCAATGGTATGCCGCATTCAAGCAAGCCCCTTGGCACGATTCACACTTGCAAGGCGACGAAGGAAGTTATGTAGGATACTGGGCGTTCGAGGCGGGCGCTATCGCTTTCCTTTATGGGATTGATGACAGAAAAATCAATCATATGGTTTATCCAAAGGACTTGGTTGAATACGCGAGAAATTACCAACCGACCAATGGGTCCCAGGTTGCTCGTGTAGATGCAGGACAACCGTGTAGCAAAACTGGCTATTGGTTTACGCCGGCAAAAGCAGAGTCTCGTCGTCACTTTAATCAAGGCGATATAATGCCAGGGTTCAGTGACTCCCATTGGGGCGATACTATTTGGTATTGGTCGGGAGAATAATGATAACGGCGACAGATTGACTTGACTTCAGCCAATCAATAGTCAGATGGGCGGACAACCGCCCATTGAATCATGGTGAAAGTCGCTACTCTACAGAACAACCTCCCTCCTTTGCTGATATCTATGAAAAAACGACAAAAATTCTCTAATGAAAAACACTACGAAAATTTCCTTAGAGAACATGATGACGTCATAGAGTTCTTCAAAACCAATAAATTCAAATCTGACTCTGCCGAAGAAAAAGCGTCTCTTCGGTCTGCATTTTTCCAGACTTTGGCGCTTGACAGACTTCTTGCCATTTATACCGCAGGAGAGAACATAGAGTCTCTTATTCCGCTCCTTGAAGGCTTGATTGAAAAGTACGATATCCGCCAGAAAACCTTGGAGGTGCATGAGAACTCACTAAAGATGTCGCCATTGGCATTGGATGACTGGCCAGATCAATACGAAGAAGCCGTTCACGGCCTGTGCATCCTATTGCACCGTACTGACCTGCTACCGCGCTTCGTCAAGCTCATAGATGAAGCCGGCTATGCCGGTGACGATACTCTTTATGAAGACTTACTGAAGAAAGTCCTTCCTCATCGGCACGATGTTGACCGGTGGTATCACGACGTATATACGCCGCTCATCCAATCTGTCTACATCGATAGTAAAGAAGAGGCTTCAAAGCTACTCAAAAAATATTGCCAGCAATGGTATCCAGCTTTCAAACAAGCTCCTTGGTACGACACTCATCTTCAAGGAGAGGACGGAAACTACGTTGGTTATTGGGCTATCGAGGCAGGAGCAATTGCTTACTTGTACGGCATAGACGACAGTAAAGTCGATCATATGGTGTATTCGAAAGATTTGGTCGAATACGCCAGAAATAACGTTCCCGCTATTGATCGAAGCATAGACAAATGATCAAAAGACAAAAATATCTTACCGTGAAGAGACACGAAAACTTTATAATCAATTATAAAAAATCGTTTATATTCTGGGAGGACAAACTATTCCAAGCCGATTCTCCCGAGCAAGAGAAGTCTATAAGGGCTAGGCATTTTCAAACGCTCCATTTGAAGAACATCCTGATTCGCTATACCGCGGGGGAGGAAGTTCACAATCTGGCGATACTTCTGGAGACTTTAGTAGAGAGCTATGAAAACCTGCAAAAAAAGCTGGCGCAATTTGAACAGATTGAAAACATAACTCCCCTGATAATTGATGACTGGGTCGACGAATACCAGGAATGTTTGCAGGTGATCAGTCTGTGTATCCTTCTGCATCGGCGTGACCTGCTAAAACGATTCGTTTTCCTGATAGATAATGCAGGCTATGCGGGCACGGATACGCTATATGAAGATCTGCTCATAAAGGTTCTTCCCGAACGTGAAGATGTAGATCAGTGGTATCACGATGTTTACACCCTGCTGATTCAAGCCATTTACACCGAAGATAAAAACAATGCGTCCGAATTATTGGAAAAACACTGTACGAATTGGTATTCGCACTTTGATCAAGCCCCTTGGCATGATTCGCACAAGGATGGCGACGAAGGCAGTTACGTTGGATACTGGGCGCTGGAGGCGGGAGCCATTGCATTTCTGTACGATATTGACGACAGCAACATTGACCACATGGTCTACCCAAAAGATCTAGTCAAATACGCTAGAGGCATAAAACGTTGATTAAAAGACAAGAGTTTTACAGTGAAATCCACTATAAAATCTTCCTGACAGAACACGACGAAACCATAGAGTTTTTTAAAGCACGCACATTAAAATCCGACTCTACCGAAGAGGAAGCGGCGCTTCGCTCAAGATTTTTTCAACGCTTGGCGCTCCATAAACTTCTGGCGGCATACACCGTCGGAGAAGAGATCAGCGCCCTCCTCCCTCTGCTTGAAGACCTAATTGATAAATATCAGATCAGACAAGCCAAACTAGCAGAATACGAACAATGCCCTGATATCTCCCCACTCGCGATAGATGCCTACCCGTATCAGTATGAAGAATGCATTCAAGTCATAGGATTTTGTATCCTGCTACATCGCACAGATCTTCTTGGCCGATTTGTACAGCTGATAGATAATGCCGGCTATGCGGGTAATGACACGGTGTATGAAGATTTACTTTGCAAAGTACTACCTGATCGACATGATGTAGATCAATGGTATCACGACGTCTATTCGCCGTTAGTGCAGGCCATCTATGCAAAGACGAAAGAAGATGCCACCAACTTTCTTGAGCAGTATTGCAGCGAATGGTACGACGCATTTACACAGGCGCCGTGGCATGGCACCCATTTACAGGGAGAAGGTGGCAGCTATGTTGGATATTGGGGGATAGAAGCCGGGGCAATCGCGTTCTTATACGACATCGACGACAGCAAGATCGACCATATGGTGTATCCGAAAGCTTTGGTTGAATACGCCAGGAACCACAAAACACCCTACCGCGAAGGATCGCCATGAACAAACGCCAGTGTTTCATCTTCGACTCCTACTATCAAAAGTCCATCCATCTGTACGACACAACCGAGTCGCGCTGGACTGGCAGGACGATGCAGGCAGATTCTCCAGGCCAGGAGAAGGCATTACGGACGGGTTATTTCAAGGATGCGGCGTTCAGCGCCTTGCTGATCAGTTATACGGCAGGCGAATCGATTGAGCGCCTCATTCCCCGGCTAGAAAAGCTGATAAATAGCTACGAAATTTACCAACAAGCACTGGCTGCCGAGGAAAGCGAACCTGACATTTCACCCCTGACCATCGACGATTCGCCTGGCCATTATGAAGAGTGTGTTCAAGTCATCAGTCTTTGCATTTTGTTGCATCGCACCGACCTGCTGATTCGCTTCGTCGCCTTGATAGATCGCGCAGGATACGCCGACGAAGACACTCTCTACGAAGACCTTCTGCGAAAGCATTTACCTGATCGTACTGATCTGGATGAGTGGTTCCACGACCTCTACACACCGCTGATCAGGGCGATGTACGCCACCGAGCCTGAAGAATCCAGCAACCTGTTAAAGCAATATTGCGAAGCGTGGTATCCCGCTTTCGCCACGCTACAAACCAACTGGCATGACAGTCATTTGGACATACAAGGCGACGATGGCAACTACATCGGCTACTGGGCCTTGGAAGCAGGCGCGATCGCCTTTTTATACGACATCGACGATAGCAAAATCGATCACATGGTTTACCCCAAAGACCTGGTTGAATATGCCCGAAACCAAAAAGCCTCGAATTTATCGCCCTCGGGCATTTAGCTTTAAAACCTGCCCCACAGGAGGCAGGCTTGTTCCAGCAGCGTCAGACCGGCGCCTTCCACCCCATCATCTGCTGCTGCGCAACCAGCAGCAAATCGGACCCATCCTGCGTCAGAAGATAAAGCGCATGCGTAATGTGCGGAATATCTTGAACATCACCGTACTTGAAGCATTGGCAATGGAGCGTTTCAAGCAACTGGCTGGCGGCTCGGACACGCTGTAAAGCGGCTTCGAGTATGTCTTGGGGATTGGCCTCGGTGTCGATGACCATTGGGCTTGTCTCGGTAACGCTGCTTTTGATTGAGCGATAGCGATCTGGGAATGGATTTAGCGTTGGCATAGTAATTACTCGAGCATTAATTAGTAATCGCCAGCACCGTGACCAAACGATGGAG
Organism: Pseudomonas sp. TH39(2020); assembly: GCF_016650715.1. NCBI lineage: Bacteria > Pseudomonadati > Pseudomonadota > Gammaproteobacteria > Pseudomonadales > Pseudomonadaceae > Pseudomonas > Pseudomonas sp. TH39(2020). The sequence goes on from NZ_JAEKFF010000003.1 coordinate 587,380, forward strand.
GCGGCTGTGTACAGGCTTGGTCAACCGCTAACACTCAAAACGGCTCGCCCGAAAGCGTCCTGCACACAGCCACCATTGCAACGCACTACGAGACGTAGAAGTCCGCAGCGCGAATGATGGCACATATATGTGCAGTGTTAATCAGGTGACCAAACCTGCTCGCTGATTTTGCAGCGAGGTCAAACAGTAAACGCTGGTACCTTGCCGGCGAAAGACGACAAAGAGTCCGACCGTGTAGGAACGGGCCGAACCTCCCTCAGTTTTTTTACCTACATGAAACCTCTGTCAGAAACCTCCTCGCGACAGGCGGCATTCAATCGGGTTAACCATCGCTTAACCCCGCGGTCCAAAACTTTACTGGACCGCACGCCCTCAGAGTTCTCTGACGCCCAGTGCGGCAGGTTCGACGCCATTACGTCGAGCTGACTTCCCTCCCGCACCGGAGATCGTTCATGAACATGCGCACCTTGCTGATTACCACCGCCCTCGCCTGCACCGCGTTTGCCGGTCTGGCCCAGGCCAATGACACTTCGAGCTCCCAGGCGGTGCCGTACCACTACGGTATGCCGCTGCACGTGGGCAAGGTCATTACCTTGACCGAACCGTCGACGCTGGACTGCAAAGTGGTCACAGCCGATATGAAGTACATCGATAGCGCCTCGGGCAAGCCTGCGGAAATCTCCTACCGTAAACTTTCTGACGCTTGCAGTTATCAAAACTGACGGAAAGGTCTGATTCAATACTTTGCGGTATTCCGGTGAGGGGTTCTGGCGCTATGCTCAGCGCCTCCCCCCACTGCCGCAAGGATTCGCCATGCAGTTATCGTTTCGTGCCTTGTCGACTTTTACCGCCGCGCTGTGTTTTCTGCTGGCCTTGGTCTGGGGTTTGATGCCCGACTGGTTGCTGTCAATCTGGGGTCTCGAATACTCGTTGGCGGTGGGCGTTGTCGCGCGGCGTAGTGCAATGCTGTTCGCGGCATTGGGCGTGATGTTTTATCTGGTTCGAAACGAGTCGCCTTCGACCACCCGCCATGCACTGAGCAACGGCTTCATGGTCGGCTGCTGGGGGTTGGCAGCATTGGGCTTCGGCGAATGGCTCAATGGCCATGCCGGTCCGGGCATATTGCTTGCGGTGGTAGTTGAGCTGGCGCTGGGTCTGGCGTTTTTCCAGACCAAGCGCGTGTCGGTGGAGCTCGAAACCGTAGGTTAAAGCGCTTTCCGGTCTGGATGCAGAGTCTGGGCAATGGTTTGGTGCTGCATGTCAGAGCGCAGCCCAGCGATCAAGTCGTTGATTTCACGGCAACCATTTAAGTGCTTGGCATTTATTCCGGTCACCATAAGATCGAGATGATCGGTTTCCCGATCGGAATACACCTTAACGGTCATCGACAGGTCCGGCGACAGCGTGCATTGACAACGTTTCGGCAAAAAACTGCTTTCAATGATGTTGCGAAGTTCCAAGGCAGAAAGAAACATGGCGACCCTCTCCTTAATGTGAGACTGCCAATCAACTATCGATACTGACGCAATGAAATCCCCGGTCAGCTTAAGACCAGCTACAGCATAAAACATGCCTAGGATTTCGCCCTGCAGCTCATCGGTAAATCAACGATTTAGCGAAACTGCGCGTAAATAGCCCATGCAATATGCAAGAAAGGCGATGTAGTGCCCCTGCAATTTGCATACATCCAGCGGCAAGTTTGCATTGGCCGACGCCGCCAGTAAGAATGCGGCCAATTAGCTCAGTATCCGCTGACCGCACACACACGCAAGGAGGCATCATGGGTTCTTTGACCTATATCACTACCGTCGGGCTGATTGTTGCCGGGCTATCGACCATCGCTCACGCCGCGAAACTAGAAGAAGTTGCGCCGTTCCCCAAAGCTGAGAGCGGTTTCACCCGCCAGGTCATTCACCTTGCCCCACAGACGCAGGAAGACGGCTACCAGGTCGAAATCCTCGCCGGCAAAACCCTGACCGTTGACTGCAATCGCCAACGCCTGGGCGGCATTCTCGAGGAGAAAAACCTCGAAGGCTGGGGCTACCCGTTCTACCGACTGGAAAAAGTCATCGGCCCAATGAGTACGCTGATGGCCTGCCCGGACGGCAAAAGCAAAAAGGACTTTGTGCCGGTGGTCGGTGACGGTTTCATGCTGCGCTACAACAGCAAACTGCCGATCGTGCTCTACGTGCCCAAAGACGTCGAAGTCCGCTACCGGATCTGGTCGGCGTCGAGCAAGGTCGAGAAAGCCGTTCAGGAATAATCGTTCTATCCCGTTACAGGAGCGCCATTTTGATTACCTGCCACGTCAAATATGTGATCGATCCGTATCAACTCAGCGAATTCGAAGCCTACGCCAAAGCCTGGCTCGGCATCGTCGAGCGTTTGGGCGGTACGCACCACGGGTACTTCCTGCCTTCCGAGGGCGCGAGCAATATCGCCTACTGCCTGTTCAGTTTTCCTTCGCTGGCGGACTACGAAAGCTACCGGCATATCGCGATGACTGACGCCGAAAGCACCGCGCTCGTAGCTTCGCTGGTCGAAAAGAAATTTATCGTCAGTTACGAGCGGACCTTCCTGCGCCCGCTGCTGGCCTGACACCGCTCACGCCGGGGCGCCGCTCAACGCGGCGCGCTCGGCCACATGGCGCAAACTGTCGAAATTGATATTGGCGCCTGAGTCGATCGCTACCAGTGTCTGACCACGGGCACCGGTCTGCGCCACGTACTTCTTGATTCCGGCCACGGCCAAGGCACCGGAAGGTTCGGTGATTGAGCGGGTATCGTCGTAGATATTCTTGATGGCGGCGCAGAGTTCGTCATTGCTGACCGTCAACACCTCATCGACACAAAACCGGCAGACTTCGAAACCATAAGCGCCGATCTGGGCGACGGCAACGCCGTCGGCGAAAGTACCTACGGTTGGCAGGACAACTCGCTCGCCGGCCTCTAATGCCGCATGTAAACAGGCGGAATGCTCCGACTCGACGCCGATGATGCGGACGTCAGGTCGCAAGTATTTGACGTACGCCGCGATGCCGGCGATCAGGCCGCCGCCACCCACCGGGACGAAGATCGCGTCCAGTGAACCTTGATGCTGACGCAGAATTTCCATGGCGACAGTGCCCTGCCCCGCGATCACGTCCGGGTCGTCAAAGGGCGAGACAAAGGTGCGACCGGTTTGCCGTGCCAGGTTCAGCGCATAGTCCAGGGCAAACGGAAAACTCTCACCGTGCAGCACGGCGTCGGCGCCCCGACTGCGTACACCGAGCACCTTCAGTTCCGGCGTCGTACGCGGCATGACGATGGTCGCTGCAATTCCCAGTTCACGCGCTGCCAGCGCTACGCCCTGCGCATGATTGCCCGCCGAAGCGGTGATCACACCGCGTGCCTTTTGTTCACCGCTCAACTGCACCAGTTTGTTGTAGGCACCGCGGATCTTGAAGGAAAAGGTCGGCTGCAGGTCTTCTCGCTTGAGCAGGATCTGATTGCCGAGCGCCTCGGACAACGCTGGCGCCGATTGCAACGGCGTACGCACCGCGAGCTCATACACGGGCGCGGCGAGGATCTTTTTCACGTAGTGCTCAAGCAAGGTCTGCTGGGCGGGGATGCTCATGGTTGTCTCCTGACGTTGATCGGAGCCCAAGAGACAGAAAGTAAAAACCCGCCTCTAGGGCGGGTTGGGTGCTGCAGTCGTGAGCTAGCCCGCCAAATAAGGAATGGCGGTAATAATGCTTGGCTGGCAGCGCAATACAGTGGAAGTCATGCCCGGAAAATAGCCGGGCGCTGATGGCAAGTCAATGGCCAATTTTCCTCGGTCTCTGTAGGCTGACGACTCTGCTCATTGTCCCAAGGAAGGAAACCATGAAGTCTGTCGCCCTGCCCCTCATTGCCCTGATCGCGTTCGCCGGCTACACCGTTTCGGTGATGCTTCAGGCCGAACAGTCATTGATCGACTTCGGCATCAGCCTGATGTCGCGCCCCGACACCGCGCAAGTGGTGATTGATCTTTATCTGTTGGCGACGCTGGCGGGCATCTGGATGTACAAGGATGCGCGCAAGCGTGGGCGGTCACGGTTGGCGGTGATTCCTTATCTGCTGATGACGGCGTTTTTTGTATCCATCGGGCCATTGTTGTATTTGGTCGCGCGGGGATTTCAACGCCGCAGGAAATCTGATGCTGCGACTCAACAGGTTTGATTCAGGAGTTGTTGTGCCGTTGAGATCGCCATCGCGAGCAGGCTCGCTCCCACCTTAGATCTTCTGTGAACACATAATTTGTGAATGCCAGAGATTAAAGGTGGGAGCGAGCCTGCTCGCGATGGCAATCTCACAGCCACCGAAGTTATTTCGCCAAGCGCCTGAGCCCGAGCACCATCACTCCCGCCCCCAGCATCATCGCGGTCAGAAACAACGGATACGAAACCCACCACGGGGTGCCGGCCGTCATCATGCTGAACTCGGACATGCCGCCGATACTTGCAATCAGGTTCAGCGGCAGAAACACAACATTGATCAACGTCAGTTTGCGCAGCAGGTTGTTCATGCTGTTGTTCATCAGGTTGCCCCGGGCGTCGATCAGCCCGGAGAACACCGTGGAGTAGATTTCCGCCTGTTTGTAGCACTGATTGTTTTCGATGATCAGGTCGTCGATCAGGCCGATGGCCTGGGCGCTGAAGTGTTCCTTTTCCGCGTGGTTGCGCAGCCGGGTCAGGACCGCGCCGTTGCTGTGGATGGCGTTGATGTAATAGATCAGGCTCTCGCTGAGGTTGAACATCTGGATCAGGTGCTGGTTTTCCATCGAAGCATTGAATTTTTGCTGCAACTCACGGGCAACCAGTTTGATCACCTTCAAATGGCCCAAGTAGTGATGGATGTTGTTGAACAACAAATCCAGCAACACATCCAGCGGTGTGTTCAGCCGCTGCCGGGTGCCGAGCCCTTGCAGCGGCGAGTCATCGGTGGCGATCACCAGCAAACGATGCTCGGAAAACAGCAAACCGCAGGACGACACTTCAAAAGCCAGGCTGCCGGCACCGGAATAGTTTTCCGGGCGTTTCCAGATCAGGAACAGGTTGTCGGGGTGAAACTCGATGCGTGACACCTCGTCGGGGTCCAGGGCCGAGGCCAGGGCGTGTTCATCGAGCTTGAAATGGCTGTGCAGCAGGTCCCGCTCGGCGGCGTCGGGGTTGCTGAAGAGCATCACTTCGGCGTCCAGCCGTTCGACTTTGTGCAGGGCGCCGTGAATCAGTTGAAAGCTCTTAATCATCGGCCATTCACCAGGCCTGGCCGCGACGCTTGAGTTCCAGGCGACGGACGAACTCTTCCAGCACCAGTGAATACAGATCGTCCTGCAAGTAAGCGTCTTCGATGCCGGCGTCCATGTTGGGGTTGTCGTTGACCTCGATCACCACCACTTTGTCGCCGGACTGCTTGAGGTCGACACCATAGAGGCCATCGCCGATCAGGTTCGCGGTCTTCACCGCCAATTCCACCACCGCCCGCGGTGCTTCGTGAACTGCCAGGGTGCGGCATTCGCCATTGATGTCCTGACCCTTGGCCTTGTGGTTGTAGATCTGCCAATGGCCCTTGGACATGAAGTACTGGCAGGCAAAGATGGGTTTGCGGTTGAGCACGCCGATGCGCCAGTCGTATTCGGTGTAGAAAAACTCCTGAGCGAGCAACAGCACCGAGTGTTCGAACAGTTCGGCGGTGGCTTCGAGCAAGGCTTGCTGGCTTTCGACCTTGATCACACCCCGGGAGAAACAGCCATCGGGGATCTTCAACACCAACGGGAAACCGAGGCGCTCGCCAACCCGCTCGAAGTCTTCCGGTCGTTCTTTGTAGAGAATTTCGGTGGCGGGCATACCCAGTTGGTGGCTCTTGAGCAGATCGGTCAGGTACACCTTGTTGGTGCAACGCAGAATCGACGCCGGATCGTCCATCACCACCAACCCTTCGCTCTCGGCTTTCTTGGCGAAGCGGTAGGTGTGGTTGTCGACGCTTGTGGTCTCGCGGATCAGCAACCCGTCGTATTCGGCGATACGTGCGTAGTCTTTGCGCTCGATCAGTTCTACGTCGATGCCCAACGTCTTGCCAACCCTGACGAAGTTGTCCAGCGCTTTGGCATTGGACGGCGGCAACGCTTCCTGGGGATCGTGCAGGATGGCCAGGTCATAACGGGCCAAACGCCGGGAACGCGGCACGCGCCAGATCTTGCGACTGAAACTGTCCAGGGAGTTGGCGAACTGATCTTCCTGATCTTCGCGCAACTTATGTAAGGCGCCGGACTTTATCCCTTCAATGTGCCAGCCGTTAGTTCGACGAAATTCAACTAGTAATATCGGACACGGGAATACTTCAAACAATTGTCGCGCCAAATCCTGCAAGGGCTCGATATTGGTCTTGCCGAAATACAGGGTTAGCGTAAAGCCCTCGGTATCGCTGTACAGATGATTGCTGAGGGCCTTTTCCAGGGGTTTATCCAGATCATCCAGGGCCAGGCCGTACAGCGATTTACGCGTCAGTTCGCTGATGGTCCGCACCGATGGAATGACCTTGTGCCCCCGGGCTTCGGCCAGCAGCGAGCAGTAATACCCGTGCCCCAGGTACTTGTAGCTGCGGCACAGGTTGATCACCTGGACCCGCTTGCCCTGCTCGTTGTCGCGGGTTTGTTCCAGGTATTCCTGGGCCGTCACGATGTCTTCACTGGGGAAGTAGGACGCCCAGTCTTCCTTGCGTTCGACGATGATAATCAACTGGCTTGAAGTTCTAACCGCATCATTTAAAAAAGTTGCTGCCGGCAAAGTTTGCTCGGATACTTCGCGCCAATGACCTTGTACCGCTGACATAGTGATTGATCCGTTGGAGAACAAGACCTTTCCTATTAAGCACGAACTTTTTCGAAAGTCCCGTTTCGTTACGCAACTTTTACGGTGGTCATATGCATCCTGTCTTTCGCCTGGCGGTCGTTGAAGACTTACCGGCGCTGCTGAAACTTGAAGAGCAATGCTTCACCACGGATCGACTCAACAGTCGCAGTTTTCAGTGGATGATCACTCGCGCCCATGGACAACTGTTGGTAGCCGAAGTCGGCGACGTGCTGCTCGGTTACGCGGTCGTGTTGTTCCATCGAGGTACGTCCCTGGCGCGGCTGTATTCGATTGCCATCGCCGCCGAGGCCCGTGGCAATGGTTTGGGCAAACAGTTGCTGGAACGCGTCGAGGCCTGCGCCCTTGAGCACGACTGCGCCTACCTGCGGTTGGAGGTGCGCATCGACAACCCGGCAGCGATTGCTTTGTATGAGCGCAACGGTTACCGGCGTTTTGCGCTGATTCATGACTATTACCAGGACCATGCCGACGCGCTACGCCTGGAGAAGCGCATCCTCCAGCACCGCGACTCGCGCAATATCCAGGTGCCGTGGTACCGACAGACCACTGACTTCACCTGCGGCCCGGCCTGCTTGTTGATGGCCATGGGCGCGTTGCAACAGGGTCGGTTACTGGAGCGGCGTGAAGAACTGCAAATCTGGCGCGAGGCGACCACAGTGTTCATGACTTCGGGCCACGGCGGTTGCAGCCCTCAAGGCCTGGCGCTGGCGGCATGGCGGCGGGGTTTTGGAGTGCGTCTACAACTGAGCATGGCCGGGCCACTGTTTCTCGATGGCGTACGCGATGCGCATAAAAAAGATGTAATGCGGTTAGTGCACGAAGAGTTCACCACGCAGCTACAAGAGACTGATGTGGAGCGAGTGATCGGCGGACCACTGAACCTTCCACGGTTACTGGATGATGGCGGACAACCGCTTGTGCTCATCAGCAGCTATCGACTGACCCGTTCCAAATCGCCGCATTGGGTGATCGTCACCGACTGCGATGAAGAGTTCGTCTACCTGCATGACCCGGATGTCGATCACAGCCAGCATCGCCAACCCATGGACTGCCAGCATTTGCCGGTCAGCCATGGGGAGTTCGACAAGATGAGCAGCTTCGGACGAGGCAAGTTGCGGGCGGCAGTGGTCCTGTACGCCCGATCATGAGTGTCACAATCCCTGTAGCAGCTGGCGAAGCCTGCGTTCGGCTGCGCAGCAGTCGTAAAACCATCCACCACGGTGGTTCAGTTAGACCGAGGTGACCGGGTTGGCGACTGCTGCGCAGCCGAACGCAGGCTTCGCCAGCTGCTATGGGGCGCGCCGAGGTGACTCAGGCAAACACTTCACACATCTGCAACGCCGAGCAATCCACGTGGAACGGCCCGAAAAAACTGCCCTGGCGTTTGATCGGCGGATTGCCGGCCAACAGCCCCAGGGCTTTTGCGGTTTCAATGTTACGAGCAAGGTTGTGATTGGCTTCGATAGTCCGTGCCACCGACCCCGCCGAGCCCTGTCCGATTCCCAGCAAGGAAGATCCATTGGTCATGAATGCCAGGAAGGCGATGACCCAAAGTCTGTGCCCTTTCATTCCCCGGCGACTCCTGCGAGTCCAGCCTGATCGACCATCGCGCTTTGCGAACGGTGTTCAAACTGGATGCCGGGATGAGCGACTTGAATCGGCGCTTCAAGAGGTTGGCGCGATTGAGGCGAGAGGCTGACAACCAGCACCAGGACCCCATAAAGGGCGATAGCCAGGTAGGCGCCGTGTTTGGCAGAAGTGATGATTGCGCTGGCCATGATGTTCTCCGCAGGCATGTTTCGATGCCCACAGAATCGATCAAAAAACCGGTGATAACCACTCAGGGTTATCCATAGTAACCATCAGCTTCGTTAATCATTAAACCAAACTATCTCAGTCTTCAATAAAACTCATCAAGCGCTCGCGGGCCGCATCCGGCTCGTCTGAAACGGGCTGGGCAGCCGAGAGAATGGGGGTGGAATAGAGAAACAGAAGAACCACGGCCAGACGCATTGCCATGCTGTCGATCCTTATCATGGGAAGGAGTCAAAAAATCAGCGTCAAATTTAAACTTATGGCCATGTGATATCAAGGAATACATTGATAGCAATATGATGCTGTCGTAAACGCGTTATGCAGGAGCGACATCACTCAGGTCTCTCGAAGCGTTTCAGCTCGATCGGCGCAAGTGACTTCGCTCCTGCATAAAGGGTGCAGGGTTCAAATTTCAGGCTTGGGTCTTGTGATCCAGAGCCGCGTAAAAGTTGGCGCTCTGTTGCAGGTATTTCTGGGTGTAGCTTTGGGCGTGGGATTTTTTGTCGCTGATTTCAACGTTGGCGCTGGCTGGCAACGCAACGGTGGCAGAGATAGCGGAAGCGGCGATTACGGAGAAGAGATTGAAGTTCATGACGGTATTCCTCGGATTCAGTTGGCTTGCTTGCCCGGTGGGGCCGTGAAGCAAACTTAACCTTCGAGGTTGGCGCCTTGAAATCTTTTGTAGCATTAGCAGATATCAGCGTCATTAATAGAAGGGTGCAGGCCCAATCAACCGGGGCCTGCGGCCTATTGACGCACCATGAACTTAAGGTCGCTCGGGGCATCCATCGGCAGTTTTTGCACGGTTTTACCCAGCAGACCTGTCTTTGAATCGCGCTCGACGACGACAATCTGGTTGCTTTTCTGATTGGCGATCAGCAAGAACTTGCCACTCGGATCGAGGCTGAACTCGCGCGGATGATCACCTTCAACGGAACGGCGTTGCAGTTCCTTGAGGTGCCCGGTCGCAGGATCAATGGCGAACACCAGCAGCTGATTGGCGGTGCCACGGTTGCTGACGTAGAGGAACTTACCATCGGTCGACGCGTGAAGCGCAGCGGCTGCCTTGTCCGAAACGGGTTGCCCCGCCGCCAACTCGACCATTTGCGTTTGCTTGAGTTGGCCATCCTTGTAATCGAACACCGCAACCTGCGCACTCATTTCCATGGTCAGCCACGCGTGCTTGCCATCGGCGCTGAACAGTAGATGACGCGGCCCGCTGCCGGGTGGCAACTGGACAGACGCCGGTGTAGCAGCGGTCAAAGGCAGTTCCGGGTTAGCCTTGGGGTCGAAGCGGTAAGCAAAGATCTTGTCGGCGCCCAGGTCGTTGGAGAACACATACTGGCCGTCCGGCGAGGAAACCGTGGAATGCACGTGTGCCGACATCTGCCGCTCGGGATTGACCCGGCTTGATGGATGGCTGCTCATCTGTACCACGGGTTTGAGCTTGCCGTCGGCGTCCACCGGCAATACCGCCAGCGTGCCGCCCGGATCTTCAGCCACCGAATAGTTGCTGACAAACAGGTGACTGGCTTCAACGTTGAGGCCCGAATGCGTCGGCTCGTTGCCCAGGCTTTGCACCTGATTGATCAGGCTCAGCGCATGGGTTTTGGGATCGATCGCATAACTGCTGACGCGCCCTACCGGATCGGTCTGTCCCGGGCCGTTTTCGTTGACCACGAACAGGTGACGTTGATCCTTGGACAGGGTCAGCCAGGATGGGTTTTCGCTCTTGACCACTTGCAGCGGCTTGGCATCGATCTGCCCGGTAGCGCTGTCGAAGTTCAGGCGATAAATCCCCTGGCTCTGACCGGCCGTGTAGGAACCAACCAGCAACTGATAGTCGTCAGCCGACGCAACCTGAAAACCCATCGCGCCGACGCTGCCGGCCATCAACAATGGCCAAAGCTTATGCATCCTCATTCGCTTCTTCCTCGTCGTCATCACCGCGGAACGCGGTCATGCACACCAACCTGTGCTCACCGGAACTGCCGGTGATCAGCCAGCTTTGCAGGTCTGGATCGAAGGTCGCGGCCTCGACTTCGGCCGGGGTGAATTCCCAGTGCTTGGACACACGACCGTCCAGGCATTCGATGTGCAGGTTATCGTCTTCATCAAGAGAGAATTCGAAGGCGTGCAGCCCGTCGATTTCCACCATATCGCAGTGTTCGAGGGTGGCGAGCAAGGTGTCGGTTGCGGCGGTCATGGCAGTCAATCTTTGAATGGGAAAGACGCAATGATAGCTCAATGCAGGAGCAACTCCGTGTCGGTCACTAAACTCACACACAACCCCGAACAAATGTGGGAGCGAGCCTGCTCGCGAAAGCGGTGTATCAGCCAAGGTTGATATCGACTGACACTCCGCCTTCGTGAGCAGGCTCGCTCCCACAGGGGATTGTGCTCGGCGGTTACAGCGCGTCGCGGGACGGCTGCCCGTCCACCAACCGCTGAATACGCAGCGGATTGCCATTCTTCAAAGCATCCGGCAGCAGGCTGTCGGGGTAGTTCTGGAAACACACCGGGCGCAGAAAACGGTCGATGGCCAAAGTGCCCACCGACGTGCCGCGCACATCGGAAGTTGCCGGATACGGACCGCCGTGGACCATCGAATCGCAGACTTCCACGCCGGTCGGATAGCCGTTGAGCAGGATCCGTCCGACCTTCTGTTCCAGCAACGGCGTCAGCTCAGCGAACTGTTCGAAGTCCGCCGGCTCGCCAATGATCGTCGCCGTCAGTTGCCCGTGCAGGCCGTTCAACGCGGCGCTTAGTTGCGCCTGATCGGCGACTTCGACAAACACCGTGGTCGGGCCGAACACTTCCTCCTGCAGCACGTCATCGCCCTTGATCAACAGGCTGGCATCGGCCTTGAACAGTTGCGGCTGAGCCTGATTGCCCTGCTGTGCCTGGCCGGCCATGTGCTCGATGCCCGGATGAGCGAGGAGTTTTTGCAGGCCTTTGCCATAGCTGCTCAAGGTTCCGGCATTAAGCATCGTTTGCGCCGGCTGATCGCCGATCAGGCCTGCCACCTGTTGCATGAAGGTGGTGAACTGCGGCGAACGAATACCGATCACCACACCGGGATTGGTGCAGAACTGACCGCAGCCCTGCACCACCGAAGCGGTCAGGTCGCGGGCGACCGATTCGGCGCGCGCTTGCAGCGCCTGCGGCAACACGATCACCGGGTTGATGCTCGACATCTCGGCGAACACCGGAATGGGCTGCGCACGTGCTGCAGCCATGTCACACAACGCACGGCCGCCCTTGAGCGAGCCGGTAAAGCCAACCGCCCGAATTGCCGGATGCTTGACCAGCGCTTCGCCAACCCCACCGCCGTAGATCATGTTGAACACGCCGGCCGGCATGCCGGTTTTCTCAGCGGCGCGAATGATCGCATCGGCCACCTGTTCGGCTGTGGCCATGTGACCGCTGTGGGCCTTGAACACCACCGGGCAACCGGCGGCCAACGCCGACGCGGTGTCGCCGCCAGCCGTAGAGAACGCCAGCGGAAAGTTACTGGCGCCAAACACGGCGACCGGCCCGAGGCCGATGCGGTACTGACGCAAGTCCGGACGCGGCAACGGTTGGCGCTCAGGCAGCGCCTGATCGATCCGTGCACCGTAGAAATCACCGCGACGCAGCACCTTGGCGAACAGACGCATCTGGCCGCTGGTGCGACCGCGTTCGCCTTGAATGCGTGCAGCGGGCAGCGCGGTTTCGCGGCAGACCAGCGCCACAAAGTCATCGCCCAGCGCGTCCAGTTCATCGGCGATCGCATCGAGAAATTGCGCCCGACGTTCGGCGCTCAGGCTGCGGTAGACCGGATAGGCGCAAGCCGCCGCCAATGCTGCACGGTCGACCTCTTCAAAAGTAGCCTGGTGAAAACTGTAAGGCAGGTTATCGCCAGTGCTGGCATCAACGCTTTTGAAGATGATAGTGCCGGCCGCACTGCGCTGACCGCCGATGTAGTTGTGACCAAGAATCTGGGGCATGCGTGTCTCCTTAAAGGGTGCCGACGGTGCCCGGCTCGAACGCCGCTTCAACCGGCGCGATGCCGTTGATCAACGGTGCGCCGAACTCGGCCTGGCTGATCTCGAACACGTCACCCGGCTGGGTGCGGATACCATCGGCAAAAGACAGGGTCGCGGTGCCGAAAAAGTGAATGTGCACATCGCCCGGACGCAGGAACTGGCTGTACTTGAAATGGTGGTACTCGAGGTTCGCCAGACTGTGGCACATGTTCGCTTCGCCACTGAGAAACTCGTTCTGCCACAGCACCTTACCGTCACGCAGAATGCGACTGGTGCCGGCCAGGTGCTGCGGCAGTTCACCGACCCGCAGCTCCGGACCATAACTGCAGCTGCGCAATTTCGAATGGGCCAGGTACAGGTAATTTTTGCGCTCCATCACGTGGTCGGAAAACTCGTTGCCCACCGCGAAACCGAGGCGATACGGTTTACCGTCCTGACCGATGACATAGAGACCGCTTATCTCGGGCTCTTCACCGGCATCTTCGGCGAATGGCGGCAGCGGGAAGGGTTGGCCCGGTCGAACGACGATGCTGCCGTCGCCCTTGTAGAACCACTCAGGTTGCGCGCCAGCCTTTCCCGCTGCCGGTTGCCCGCCCTCCACGCCCCACTTGAAAATACGCATTGAGTCGGTCATCGCGGCTTCGTCGCCGGCCTGCTGATGCATCTTGTCCCGGGCCGAGGCGCTGCCCAGATGGGTCAGGCCGGTACCGCTGACCAACATGTGCGCCGGGTCCGGGTGATCCAGCGGCGGCAGAATTCGCAGCTTCTCCAGCAACTCGGCATAGTCGTGGCTGATGCCCAGACCCAGGGTTTGCACCTGCTGCTCAAGGTTGACGCCCGCCTCGATCGCCGCCAGTGCCAGGTCACGCACGGTGCGCGCGTCCTCGACTTCGCGCACCAGACCGTCCTCGACCACGCCGACGCGGCGCTCACCATTACTCAATTCGAACTGAACCAAACGCATGAATTTTCTCCCGTGTACAAAATTCGAAAACAAACGCAGATCCCTGTGGGAGCGGATCAGAAAATGGGGATCAGGTGCGGGTCGCGCCACGCGCACTGGCAGCGAATTGGTCAGCCGGCAACACATGTTTGCGCTCCAACAGGCGATGGACCACGCCCGTCAGCACCAGGCCGAACAGCATCACGCCGGAGAGGAAGTACAGCCCCGACGCCAGGCTGCCGGTGTATTCCTTCAGCGCGCCGATCACGAACGGGCCAATGTAGCCACCGAGGTTGCCCACCGAGTTGATCAACGCGATCCCGGCCGCCGCGCTGGCACCGGCAAAGAAACGGCCCGGCAAGGTCCAGAACACCGCGGTGCAGGAAAACAGCGCGAAGGCCACCAGGCACAGTGCCGTCAGTTGCAGCACCGGCACCGTCAGCCAGGCACTGAGGAACAGGCCGATGGCACCCAGCACGTAAAGCACCGCCAAGTGGCCATAGCGATCATTCAAACGGTCGGAACTGCGCGGAATGATCAGCAAACCGATGATCCCGAAGATGTACGGCACCGACGAAACGAAACCGGTCACCAGATCCGTGCCGCCAAACTGTTTGATCAGCGTCGGCAGCCACAGGCCCAGGCCATAAATGCTCAGGGTCACCGGCAGGTAAAACAGCGCCAGCAGCAACACGCGTTTGTCTTTGAGCGCGTGCAACGGGTTGCCGTGGCGGGTTTGGCCGTACGCCTCCAAGTCCTTTTTCAGCTCACCGGTCAGCCAGTCTTTCTCGGCCTGGTCCATCCATTTCACTTGTTGTGGACCATCAGGCAGCCAACGCAGCACCGGCCAGGTCAACAGGATCGCCGGGGTGCCGATGACAATGAACAGCCACTGCCAACCGTGCAGACCAAGGGTGCCGTCCATGCCGAGCAAGCCGCCGGACACCGGACCTGTGATCATCATCGCGATGGGTTGGGAGAGGATGAACAACCCGAGGATCTTGCCGCGATGGCGAATCGGAAACCATTGGGTGATGTAGTACAGAACGCCCGGGAAGAACCCGGCTTCTGCCGCACCGAGCAGAAAGCGCATCACATAGAAACTGTGCGGCCCTTGGACGAAGGCCATACCGATGGTGATGGCGCCCCAGGTGATCATGATCCGCGCAAACCAGCGTCGCGCGCCAAAGCGATCGAGCATCAGGTTGCTGGGGATTTCCAGCAGGAAGTAGCCAATGAAAAACAGCCCGGCACCCAGACCGTAGGCCGCGTCACCGATGCCGATATCGGCGCCCATGTGCAGCTTGGCGAAGCCCACGGCGGAGCGATCCACATAGGCGATCAGGTACAGCAGGATTAGGAAGGGAATCAGTTTCAGCGTGATGCGACGAATAAGCCGCAATTCCTGGCTCATGAGATCGGTCTCCGATTGTTTTTATAGAACCTCGGGGGACGCCTCTCGCACGAAACCGCTAGGGCCATCCTCCCGTCGAAAACGACTATATAGTAATACTAATTGATCAACAATACTTCCAAACAGGCGAATTTTCGTTTATGTTACGCCTCATTATGAACTATATAGTCATACAATAAGAGGCCTATCATGTCTGATAAAAAACCCACCCTGCGCTCCGCCCAATGGTTTGGCACCGCCGACAAGAACGGCTTCATGTACCGCAGCTGGATGAAGAATCAGGGTATCGCCGACCACCAGTTCCACGGCAAACCGATCATCGGCATTTGCAACACCTGGTCGGAATTGACCCCGTGCAACGCGCATTTCCGCCAGATTGCCGAGCACGTCAAACGTGGGGTGATCGAGGCTGGGGGCTTTCCCGTGGAATTCCCGGTGTTCTCCAACGGCGAGTCGAACCTGCGTCCGACCGCCATGCTCACCCGCAATCTGGCGAGCATGGACGTCGAAGAAGCGATTCGCGGCAACCCGATTGACGGCGTGGTGCTGCTGACCGGCTGCGACAAAACCACCCCGGCGTTGTTGATGGGCGCGGCCAGTTGCGACGTGCCGGCGATCGTCGTCACCGGCGGGCCGATGCTCAACGGCAAACACAAGGGCCAGGACATCGGCTCGGGCACCGTGGTCTGGCAGCTCAGTGAGCAGGTGAAAGCCGGCACGATCACCATCGACGATTTCCTTGCGGCCGAAGGTGGCATGTCCCGCTCGGCCGGTACGTGCAACACCATGGGCACCGCGTCGACCATGGCCTGCATGGCTGAAGCACTGGGCACTTCCCTGCCCCACAACGCGGCGATTCCAGCGGTCGATGCGCGTCGTTATGTGCTGGCGCACATGTCCGGCATGCGCGCGGTGGAGATGGTTCGCGAAGATTTGAAGCTGTCGAAAATCCTCACCAAAGAAGCCTTCGAAAACGCCATTCGCGTGAACGCTGCCATCGGTGGTTCGACCAACGCCGTGATCCATTTGAAAGCCATTGCCGGGCGCATCGGTGTCGAGCTCGACCTGGATGACTGGACCCGCATCGGTCGCGGCATGCCGACCATCGTCGACCTGCAACCGTCCGGGCGCTTCCTGATGGAAGAGTTCTACTACGCCGGCGGCCTGCCAGCGGTGCTGCGCCGTCTGGGTGAAGCCAACCTGATTCCACATCCGAATGCTTTGACCGTCAATGGCAAGACCCTGGGCGAGAACACCAAAGACGCACCGATCTATGGCCAGGACGAAGTGATCCGTACCCTCGACAACCCGATCCGCGCCGACGGCGGCATCTGTGTGTTGCGCGGCAACCTCGCACCACTGGGTGCGGTGCTCAAGCCTTCAGCCGCCAGCGCCGAACTGATGCAACATCGCGGGCGTGCGGTGGTGTTCGAGAACTTCGACATGTATAAGGCGCGGATCAACGACCCGGAGCTGGAGGTGGATGCCAACTCCATTCTGGTGATGAAGAACTGCGGTCCGAAGGGTTATCCGGGCATGGCCGAAGTTGGCAACATGGGCTTGCCGGCCAAGTTGCTGGCCCAGGGCGTGACGGACATGGTGCGTATTTCCGATGCGCGCATGAGCGGCACGGCGTACGGCACTGTCGTTCTGCACGTGGCCCCGGAAGCGGCCGCTGGCGGACCTTTGGCGACGGTGAAGGAAGGCGACTGGATCGAACTCGACTGCGCCAACGGTCGTCTGCACCTGGACATTCCGGACGCTGAACTGGCGGCGCGCATGGCTGATCTGCAGCCACCGCAGCAATTGATCGTGGGTGGCTATCGTCAGCTGTACATTGATCATGTGCTGCAGGCGGATCAGGGTTGCGATTTCGACTTCCTGGTCGGCTGCCGCGGTTCTGAAGTACCGCGTCACTCCCACTAACACCCCCGCCCGTTGTGGGAGCGAGCCTGCTCGCGAAGGCGGTTTATCATTCGACATCTTCGTTGTCTGACACCCCGCCTTCGCGAGCAGGCTCGCTCCCACTTTTATTTGCACCTGCCTCAAGATCGTGCCGCGCCTGTTATCATGCACGGCACCCCATCACCCAGGATCGCGCCGTTCCCCATGGATTACCGCAAACCTTCCGACCGCAAAAGCATGCACTCGCGCATCGTCCAGGAACTGGGCATGCAGATCGTTTCCGGACGCTTCAAGCCGTGTGACAAGCTGCCCGCCGAAGCCTTGTTATGCGAAGAGTACGCGGTCAGCCGGCCAGTCCTGCGCGAAGCCACCCGGGTTTTGGTCGCCAAGGGCCTGGTGTATTCCCGTCCGCGAGTGGGCACGGTGGTCAAGCAGCGCAAGGAATGGCACATGCTCGATCCCGATGTGCTGCATTGGCTGATGCAAAGCAGCCCGCAAAATGAATTCTTCGATTTGCTGACCAGCGTGCGCAGCATCATTGAACCCGCTGCAGCCGCCCTCGCCGCGCAGTTCGCCACGGACGCTGACATCGCCTCCATCGGTGAAGCCTACCAACGCATGGAAGCGGCGCCGACGCCAGAAGCGCTGCTGCAACCGGACCTGGATTTCCATAGCCGGATTGCCGATGCGACCCATAACGACTTGCTGGCCAACCTGTGCAACATGCTATCGGTGGCAATTGCCGAAGCCTTGAAGCATTCCAACCAGCG
>NZ_JAEKFF010000004.1:0-3104 GCF_016650715.1 Pseudomonas sp. TH39(2020)
CGTGTCTTGAGCTGGTTGGAGCTATCGGGAACAGGCCGCTGAAAACCAGCGGCCGCCGGGTTCAATCGCGCGTCTGGAGCTCACGTTGCCAGTCCTGCGGCGACGCGTGCGCCACCTTGTCGAGCTCGACTTCCTGTTGGCCCGGCACCTGGATTCGTTTGAAGCGCATGGTCGGTGCCGACAACGGAACCGTGGCGTCGTAGCCCATCTTCGAACCGACACCGTCACGGGTGGACGGGTCGAGTTTCGAGCCCTGGGATTCGTGGATCAGCACCAGGTCGCGGTCGGCCTGGAAACGGGTGGCAATCGCCCACTCGACTTCGGTAGGGTCATGAATGTCCACATCCAGATCCACCACGGTGACATGCTTGATGTCGTAGTGACCGCCCAGCGCGCCGAGGATGACGTTCTTGCCCTCGCCTTCGGAGCGTTTGTCGATCTGCACATACAGGTGATAACGACACACTCCACCCTTGCTCAGGTGCACGTCACGCACGCACGGAAAGCTGCGGCGCAAGTGCGCGAGCATGGTCGCTTCGCGCGGGATGCCGCCGAGCAGCAAGTGCTCCAGGCCGCCGCCGACGATGGTGTGAAAAATCGGGTTGTGACGATGGGTTACGGCGTCTACTTCGATCACATGGCGTTCGGCGCGCTCGCCGTAGTACTGCGGAAACTCGCCGAACGGCCCTTCCATCTCCCGCGCCTTGGCCAGCAACCGGCCCTCGATGACGATCTCGGCGTCGGCAGGCACGCGAATCTGATGGGTCACGCAGCGCGTTACCGCCAGCGGACGGCCATGCAGAGCGCCGGCGATTTCCAGTTCGTCGTGATCGATCGGCACGATGGCCTGGGACGCCAGCAAGGTCAGCGGATCAGCACCAATTACCACCGCCACGTCCAGATCCTCACCCAGCGCCTCGACTTCCTGAAAGAAGGCCAGCGCATGGCGTGGCAGCAGCAATGCGCCCAGGCGATTAGGGCTGCTCACCTGCAAGCGGTGAATCGAAACGTTCTGCACCCCGGTGCGTGGGTTGCGGGTAATCAGCAGGCCAGCGGTGATGTAAGGGCCGCTGTCGTGCTCGTTGTGGGTGGGAATTGGCAACAGTTTGTTCAGGTCGATCTCGCGATGCACCACTTGCTGACAAGCTGCATCGCTGACTTCGCGCCACGGCAGCGGATTGAGGCTGGCCGTTTCGAAACGCGCCAACACTTCAGCGGACTCCACGCCCATGGCCTCGGCCATCCACTGCCGGTCGGACAGCAGGCCGGAAACCACCGCAATCGAGTGACCGCCAGGCTGGGGAAACAGTGAAGCGCTCTTGCCGTCCAGACGATTAGCAATCGCTGCAACGCCGAAACGCAGGTCCACGCCGGGACGGATCATTGCCAAACGCTGCTGGCGCTGCATGTGGTCGAGCCAGCCACGCAGGCTGGCGCCTGCTGGCAAGTCCCCCGCCATGTCGGCTTCGGGGGTGGAAAGGGTCACAGGCTGCATGGCCTTACCTCGTCATTATTGTTTTGGTGGCATGCCCGGTCACCCGGCGGCATGCCCGTTTAAATCGTTGGGGTTCAGCGTCCGGTAGCGCTCGCAATGATGGGTTTGGCGCTGTCGGTGTGTTCAGGTTTGCCACCGCGCAGTAAATGGCTCAGGGTCATGATCACGAGTGGCGTGGCCAGCGCGATGTAGGCGTTGTCGATGCCGTAGGGATTGCCCATCAGGAACCAGCCGATGGTGATGATCAGTGACGCGATGATGCTGATGAACGCACCCTGCCGCGTGCCGAATGTTGGCGCGTAAAACACCATCAGCACCAGCACCGCGAGTGAGGCGCGCAAGGCTTTGGCGAGGAAGGTCACCACCAGCACGTCGGAGGCGTACAGCGCCAGCGTGATGGGCAGCAGGCCGGCGACGATGGTCGCGGTCCGGGCAAAATTGAGGTTCTTGCGATCATCACCTTGTGGGTTGAAGAACGGCTGATAGAAGTCCTTGAGCAACAACGTGGCGATGCCCATGGTTAGCGCGGCCATGGTGCCGAACAGCGCCCCGGCCAGTCCTGCGACGACGATCCCGGCCATCCATTCGTGCATGTGCCCGAGGATTTGCGGAAAGGCCTGCAACGAAGGAATCTGCGGAAACAGCACCGCGCTGCACATCCCCACCATCGCAGCGATCAAGCCGTAGGGAATCAACATCAACGCGCAGTAGAAACTCGCGTGTTGGGCCTTGCGCCCGTCGCTGACGGTATTCACCGCCTGGACCACGTACTGGGTGGCGAACGTCGCGCCGATACCGGCCACCAGCCAGGCGAAAATCTTCGGCCAACCGACGTTGCCGACTTCGAACATCGGCGCTGGCAGTCGCGCCACCAACTCGCCCATGCCGCCAACCTTGCTCAAGGCAAAACCCAGGGCGAGGATGATCCCGGCGTACATCATTATCGCGTGCAAGACGTTGGTATAGATCACCGAACGCATGCCGCCGATGCCGACGTACAGCACCGAAACAATACCGACGATGATGATCGCCGAAGTCCGCTCGATGCCCAGCAAGGTCGCGAGCACTGCCCCGCCGCTGGCATAGATCGAGACCGCAACAATCGATAGCGCGCAGATCATGATCACTGACGTGGCGAAGCGTACCGGCTCGCCGTAAGTGCGGGCCAGCGCCCCGGAAATGGTGTTCTCGCCGAGGTCCTTGTACTTCTTCGCCAACAGCATGGAGAAGATCACGAAGCCGACGCCCAGGGCGGCGATGTTCCAGGCAGCGGAAATGCCATAGGTGTAACCCGCCTGAGCCGTACCAATGCTCGCGGTAGTGCCGATGAACTCGGACATCATCAGAAAACCGATCAGCACCGCCGGGAAATCCTTGCCTCCAGTGGTGAAGTTTTTCGCGCTTTGTGTAGAGCGTCGAACCCAGAAACTGATCAACGCCAAGACCACCATGTAGGCGGCCACGATGGTTAATACCAGCCAGCTAGAAGCCATAAGTGGAACTCCGATTTTTATATTTATTGGACGGATTTCAGTGCAGCCGATCTCACCCTAAGAGCCCCGCAACGGGTTTTCTATTAACGAATATTGATGCGCCCTATCAGTTTCAG